>NZ_JBVJDW010000003.1:462506-771680 GCF_055582085.1 Streptomyces sp. NPDC042259
GCAACCCCCCCCCCCCCCCCCCCCCCCCCCCCCCCCCCCCCCCCCCCCCCCCCCCCCCCCCCCCCCCCCCCCCCCCTCCCCCCCCCTTCCCGCCCCGGGGGCGGAAGGTCCGGGCTCAGGGAGAGAGCAGCGGGTTCCAGGTGCCGAGGGCCGAGCCCGTGGTGTTGTCGTAGAGCGAGGACTCACCGTCGGACCAGCGGACGACGAGGTCGTCCCGGCGGCCACCGGTCGTGAAGTCACCGGCGACCATGACGGCGGGCTGCCAGGAGGCGTTGGGCGCCTGGAGGCGGGTGCCCGTGAGACCGGAGCCGGAGAGGGCGAAGCCGCCGAGCGAACCGTCGGCCCAGCGGACCATCAGGTTCGAACGGTCCTGGCCGGCGGGCTGGGCACTCGCGAGGGCGATGGAGTTCTTCCAGAACGAGCCCTTCTCCGCGAGGCGGCGCTCGGTGCCGAAGCCGGAGGAACTCACGCCCGAGTAGAGGCTGAGTCCGCCGTCGGCCCAGCGGACGACCAGGTCCGAGGCCTTGTCCGTGGAGTTGAACTTGCCCGCGGTGATCTGGGTGGCGTACTTCCACGGGGAGGAGCCGGCCGCGGCGAGGGTGTACTCCTTGCCGAAGCCCGCCGCGTCACCGTCCGCGAAGAGGCTGACCTTGCCGTTGCTCCAGCGCACCACCAGGTCGGAGCGGGCCGAGCCGGTGAAGTCGCCACCGGTGACGGCCTCGGCGCGGCTCCAGAAGCTGCCCGCCTTGGCGAGCGTCTTCTCGGAGCCGAAGCCGCCCTTGCCGTCGCCGGGGTAGAGGCTGACCTCACCGTCGCTCCACAGCGTCAGCAGGTCGTCGCGCCCGTCGCCGGTGTAGTCGCCGGAGGCGATGTGCTTGGCGTGCCGCCAGGTCGAGGCGGCACCGGGCAGCCGGTTGGCCGTGGACTGCGGCCGGTAGGCGCCGCCGTCGCGGACGGGCGTACGGTCGGCGACCGCGTCCTGGTAGAGGGCCTGGATCTGGCGGTCGTAGACCGGGGAGTAGTTCACCCAGTCGTCGCCCTTGGTGTTGCCGCCGCCGTTGTAGCCGCCGAGGTTGCCGATGACGTCGCCGGTACGGGACTTGGCGTCGTAGTTGGCGACCCACGGGCTGCCGGAGACGCCGCTGTAGAAGCCGCCGCACCGCATCTCGACCTGGCGGTAGCCCGCGAGCCGCTTGGTCGGCACGGTGCAGCTGATGGCCCGCTGGTCGGGGTTGTTCGAGACGGGATAGCCGGTGACGGTGACCGTGCTGTTCCAGCGGGGCGTGGGGGTCAGCCGGAGGGCGCCGGTGAGATCCTGCACCCGTGCGCCCTTGGCGTTGGTGCCGACGCGTATGAGACCGAAGTCGAGGTCGGAGTCGGCGCCGGTGCTGTTACGGCTGTAGCGCGGGTCGGTGAAGATGCGCTCCACCGGGAAGACGCCGAACGGCTGGTGGGCGGCGTCCTTCCCCTTGCGGTACTGCGGGATGAAGATGCTCTTGCCTTGCACCGTCTTCCCCAGGGCGCAGTGCCCCGCGGTCAGGACGAGGTTGCGGCCGGCGCTCTGGACGACGCTCGCGGTGCAGTAGGTGTTGCCGCTCGGGCCACCGGCGGCGAAGAAGGTGCCCACCATGGGGATGCCGTCGCCGTACTTGCCCTGGGGGGTGCCGGAGGGTGCCGCGGCCGTGAGGCCGGGCGCGCCGAGCGCGGGGGCGGAGGACCGGGGAGCGCCCGCGATCTTGCCGGCGGATCCTGCCGCCTTGCGCCCCGTCTCGACGGGCTGGGCGGCGGCCAGCCGCTCGGCGGTCCAGTAGTTCTCGACGCTCGTGTCACGAGGGGCCGGAGCCGCGGTCGCGGTGGTCGCGACGGCGGTCGTTCCGCACGCGGCCATGCACAGGGCCACGGCGAGGGTCCGGGACCATCTGGAAGATGACAATGTGACTCTCTGGGCTGGAGGAACAAAGGTGTTGGGCATGTTTTCACATGCCGCCCCGCCTTGTTCCGCCGGTCCCGGGTCCGTGCGGGCCCGTCCTCCGACCAAGCCCGTTGGGGCCCCCGGCGGTAGCGGGGGAGTGAGGACACCGCCGCGCAGCGGAGGTGCGCGCACTACGATCCGCAGCCGACGACCAGCCGGTCAGGCCACCGCGCCCCACCATCAGGCCAGCGCGCCGTGGATGGGCGTGTGCGCCCCGGTGAGAGGCACACCCGAGCCCCCACGGCGGCTCGCGACGATCTCGGCGGCGATCGACAACGCCGTCTCCTCGGGGGTGCGCGCCCCCAGGTCGAGCCCGATCGGTGAGCGCAGCCGGTGCAGTTCCCGCTCGTCCATGCCCGCCGCGCGCAGCCGGTCGAGCCGGTCCTCGTGGGTGCGCCGCGATCCCATCGCGCCGACGTAGCCGACCGGCAGCCGTAGCGCCCGCGTCAGCAGCGGTACGTCGAACTTCGCGTCGTGCGTCAGCACGCACAGGACGGCCCGGGAGTCGAGCTGCTGCGCGTCGAGGTAGCGGTGCGGCCAGTCGACGACGATTTCGTCCGCCTCCGGGAACCGCCCGGCGGTGGCGAACACCGGCCGGGCGTCGCAGACCGTGACGTGATAGCCGAGGAACTTGCCGACCCTGACCAGGGCGGCGGCGAAGTCGATGGCCCCGAAGACGATCATGCGGGGCGGTGGCACCCGGGACTCGACCAGCAGGACCACCCGTTCCCCGCAGCGTGAGCCGTCCGCACCGATCTCCACCGAGCCGGTGCGGCCCGCGTCGAGCAGGGCGGCCGCCTCCTCGGCGGCGGTGCGGTCCAGGGCCGGGTGGCCGCCGAGGGTGCCGGTGCAGGTGCCGTCGGGGTGTACGAGCAGCGCCCGGCCGACCAGCGCGGCCGGACCGGCGGCCACCCGTGCGAGGGCCGCCGTCTCCCCCCGGGCGGCGGCGGCCAGCGCGGCGGCGAGCGTCGCGGCGCCACTCCCCCCGTCGGCAGGCGCTCCGTCGGCACCCGCGCCGGACGCCCGGACCGGGGTGACGAGGATGTCGATGACACCACCGCAGGTCAGCCCCACGGCGAAGGCGTCCTCGTCCGAGTAGCCGAAGCTGGTGAGCACGCTCTCCCCGCTCACCAGCGCCTCGCGGCACAGTTCGTAGACCGCGCCCTCCACGCACCCGCCGGAGACCGACCCGATCGCCTCGCCGTCGGTGTCCACGGCGAGGGCGGCGCCGGGCGGCCGGGGAGCGCTGCCGTGGGTGGCGACCACGGTGGCGACGGCGAAGTCGCGGCCCCGTTCGCACCACCGGTGCAGCTCCTCGGCGATGTCCAGCATGGCGGTCTCCTTACCGGTCGCGGGGCACGGGCGTCAGCTCACGCCCAGCCAGTGCTCGATGGGGTGGAGGGCGAAGTACGCGACGAAGACGGCGGTCAGTGCCCACATGAAGACACCGGGCTCGCGCCACTTGCCCTGGGCGGCCTTGATGGCGGTGTAGGCGATGACCCCCGCCCCGACCCCGGCGGTGATGGAGTAGGTGAAGGGCATCAGCACCACGGTGAGGAAGACCGGGATCGCCACCGCCCGGTCGTTCCAGTCGATGTGTCTGGCGTTGCTCATCATCATCGCCCCGATGACCACCAGAGCCGCGGCAGCGACTTCACCGGGAACCACCCGGGTGACCGGTGTGAAGAACAGACAGGCGGCGAAGAACACTCCGGTCACCACGGACGACAGCCCGGTCCGGGCGCCTTCGCCGACCCCGGTGGCCGACTCGATGAAGACGGTCTGGCCCGACGCCCCGCAGACGCCACCGATCGCACCGCCCGCGCCGTCGACGAACAGTGCCCTGCTGAGGCCCGGCATCCGGCCCCGGTCGTCGGCGAGCTTCGCCTCGGTGCCGACGCCGATGATGGTGGCCATCGCGTCGAAGAAGCCGGCCAGCACCAGGGTGAACACGATCATGGTGACGGTCATGGCGCCCGCCGTGCCCCAGCCGCCGAACTCCACCTGCCCGAAGAGGGAGAAGTCCGGCATGGACACCGCGCTGCCCCTCAGCTCGGGCGGTCCGCTCTGCCACGCCTTGGGGCCGGGGTCGAAGGCCGCGTTGACGACGACCGCGAGAACCGTGCCGGAGACGATGCCGATGAGGATCGCACCGGGCACCTCACGGGCCTGGAGCATGAAGACGATCAGGAGCGTGACGCAGAAGACCAGCACCGGCCAGCCGGCGAGTTCTCCGGCCGGGCCCAGGACGACCGGCCCGCCGCCCGTGGAGGCGTGCACGAAACCGGCCTTCACCAGGCCGATCAGGGCGATGAACATGCCGATGCCCATGGTGATGGCGTGCTTGAGGGCGAGCGGTATGGCGTTCATGATCAGTTCGCGCAGGCCGGTGAGGACCAGCAGCACGATCACCACCCCGTACATCACGCACATGCCCATCGCCTGCGGCCAGGTCATATGGGGTGCGACCTGGGTGGAGAGCACACCGGAGACGCCGAGCCCGGCGGCGAGCGCGAGCGGCACCTTGCCCACGAAGCCCATGAGCAGGGTGGACACGGCCGCGGCGAAGGCGGTCGCGGTGATCAGGCCCGCGTGGCCCAGGGTGTGGTGGGAGGCGTCCGGGCCGGAGAGGATCAGCGGGTTGAGCAGCAGGATGTAACACATCGCCATGAAGGTGGTGATGCCGCCGCGTATCTCACGGGCGACGGTGGAACCCCGTCGGCTGATGTGGAAGTACCGGTCGAGCCAGGACCGTCCGGCGGACGGCCGCGAGCCCGCGCCCGCGTCCTCCGCCGTGGTCACCGGCTCCAGTGATGACTGGGTCATGAATGCCTACTCCCAAACTGCGGGGGCCTGGGGGTCGCCCCCCAGACGGTGCTGTACAGGGGCACCCACGCGCGCGTGGGATTTGGGATGTGTCATGGCTGCACGACCCGGGGGACGGCCCGAGACGAACGGGGCACCGCGGCGGCCCCTGGGGGGCACGGGGCCGGGCGGTGATGGGACGAGTGCCGTACGCGCCGTACGCCGATGGGCGACGCGTACGGCGGGACTCAGGTCCCGGTGAGGTGTTCGGGACGCACCGGGACCCGGTTCAGCGCCAGCCCCGTCGCCGCGCGGATCGCCGAGACGACGGCCGGGGTCGAGGACAGGGTGGGCGCCTCGCCGACGCCGCGCAGCCCGTAGGGGGCGTGGTGGTCGGCGAGTTCGAGCACGTCGACCGGGATGGCCGGGGTGTCGAGGATGGTGGGGATCAGATAGTCGGTGAAGGAGGGGTTGCGTACCCGCCCGTCCTCCGAGACGACGATCTCCTCCATGACCGCGAGGCCGAGTCCCTGGACGGTGCCGCCCTGGATCTGGCCGACGACGGACTGCGGGTTGAGTGCCTTGCCGACGTCCTGGGCACAGGCCAGCTCGACGACCTTGACCAGGCCCAGCTCGGTGTCGACCTCGACGACCGCGCGATGGGCGGCGAACGAGTACTGCACATGGCCGAAGCCCTGGCCGGTGACCGGGTCGAAGGCCTGGGTGGGACGGTGGCGCCATTCGCGTTCGATGTCGACGGCCTCGTCCCCGAGGACGTCGGCGAGGTCGGCGAGGACCTCCCCGCCGTCGGTGACGACCTTGCCGCCCTCCAGGAGGAGTTCGGCAGAGGCCCACGCCGGGTGGTACGCGCCGAACGCGGTCCGGCCCAGCTCCAGGACGCGGGCCCGCACCGCCTCGCAGGCGTGCTTGACCGCACCGCCGGTGACGTACGTCTGGCGGGAGGCGGAGGTGGAGCCCGCCGAGCCGACGCGGGTGTCGGCCGGCTGGATGGTCACCTGGCTGACGCCCAGTTCGGTGCGGGCGATCTGCGCGTGCACGGTGACCCCGCCCTGCCCGACCTCGGCCATCGCGGTGTGCACGACCGCGACGGGCTCCCCGGCGACGACCTCCAGCCGGACCCGGGCGGTGGAGTAGTCGTCGAAGCCCTCCGAGAAGCCGACGTTCTTTATGCCGACCGCGTAGCCCACACCCCGCACGACGCCCTCACCGTGCGTGGTGTTGGACAGCCCGCCGGGCAGGGCCCGTACATCGACCGAACCGGCCGGGGAGCCCTCGGATCCCGCGCTGACCCACTGCCGCTCGGGTGGCAGCGGCATCGCCTGGACCCGGCGCAGCAGTTCGGCGACCGGTGCCGGGGAGTCGACGAGCTGGCCGGTGGGCATGACGGCCCCTTGCGCCATGGCGTTGCGGCGGCGGAACTCGACCGGGTCCAGGCCCAGTTCGGCGGCGAGCTTGTCCATCTGCGCCTCGTAGGCGAAGCACGCCTGGACGGCCCCGAAGCCGCGCATCGCACCGCAGGGCGGGTTGTTGGTGTAGAGCGCCAGGGCTTCGATGTCGACGTTGTCCACGACGTACGGGCCGACGGAGAGGGAGGAGGCGTTGCCGACGACGGCCGGGGAGGAGGAGGCGTACGCGCCGCCGTCCAGCACGATGCGGCAGGTCATGTAGAGCAGCCGGCCGTCCCTGGTCGCCCCGTGCTCGTAGTGGAGCTTGGCGGGGTGGCGGTGGACGTGGCCGAAGAAGGACTCGAAACGGTTGTAGACGATCTTGACGGGTTTGCCGGTGCGCAGCGCGAGCAGGCACGCGTGGGCCTGCATGGACAGGTCCTCCCGGCCGCCGAAGGCACCGCCGACGCCGGAGAGCGTCATCCGCACCTTGTCCTCGGGCAGGCCGAGGACCGGGGCGAGCTGGCCCAGGTCGGCGTGCAGCCACTGGGTGGCGATGTAGAGGTCGACGCCGCCGTCGTCCGCGGGCACGGCGAGCCCGGACTCGGGGCCCAGGAACGCCTGGTCCTGCATGCCCACCTCGTAGTCGCCGGAGACGACGACGTCCGCCCGGGCCTTCGCGGCGGCGACGTCGCCGCGGACGATGGGCTGCCGGTGGACGATGTTGGGGTGCGGGACGTGCCCGGCGTGGGAATCGCGCCGGCCGGGGTGGAGCAGCGGGGCACCGGGACCGGTGGCGCTCTCCTCGTCGACGACGACGGGCAGTTCGGCGTACTCGACCTTGATCTTGGCGGCGGCGCGCCGGGCGGTCTCGGGGTGGTCGGCGGCGACGAGGGCGACGGGCTCGCCGTGGTAGCGGACGACGCCGTCGGCGAGGACGGGGGTGTCCTTGATCTCCAGGCCGTAGCGGGTCTCGGCCGGCAGGTCGGCGTGGGTCATGACGGTCTCGACGCCCGGCGTGGCGAGCGCTTCGGTGAGGTCGACCGAGACGATCCGGGCGTGCGCGTGCGGGCTGCGGAGGGTGAAGCCCCAGAGCATGTCCTCGTGCCACAGATCGGAGGCGTAGGCGAACTCGCCGGTCACCTTGAGGGTGCCGTCGGGGCGGAGGGTGGACTCGCCGATGCCGCCTCTGGTGCGGCTGCCCTGGGTGAGGCTGGTGGGGGTGCGCGTGACGGACATCCTCAGACCGCCTCTTCGGCGCGATCCGCGCGGGCCGCCGCGAGGCGCACCGCGTCGAGGATCTTCTCGTAGCCGGTGCAGCGGCACAGATTGCCCGAGAGCGCCTCGCGGATGTCCGCGTCCGAGGGCTCGGTGTTGCGTTCCAGCAGTTCGTCGGCGGCGACGAGGAGGCCGGGGGTGCAGAAGCCGCACTGGACCGCGCCCGCGTCGATGAAGGCCTGCTGCACGGGGGAGAGTTCGGCGGTGCGCGCCCCCGGCGGCCGGGCCTGCCACCGCCGCGCCTCGTCGGCGGACGTGCCCCGGGGGGTGCCCGCCCGGCCGCCCGCGGAGCGCCGCTCGGCGTACTCGGCGAGCCCTTCGACGGTGTCGACGGCGCGGCCCTCGACCTGGCCGGCGGCCACCAGGCACGCACAGACCGGCAGACCGTCGAGGCGGACCGTACAGGACCCGCATTCGCCCTGTTCGCAGGCGTTCTTGGAGCCCGGCAGGCCCAGCCGCTCGCGCAGGACGTACAGGAGACTCTCGCCCTCCCAGACGTCGTCGGCCTCCTGAGGACGGCCGTTGACCGTGAAATTCACGCGCATGATGCGCTCCTCTCGTTTCCACGGTACGCGTCCCAGGTCCAGCCGAGGGTGCGGCGGGCCATGACGGCCACCGCGTGCCTGCGGTACCCGGCGCTGCCGCGCACGTCGTCGATCGGGTTGCAGGCGCCGGCGGCGAGTTCGGCGAACTGCCGGGCGATCGAAGGGGTGATGGGGCGCCCGGAGTCCCAGAAGCCGCCCTCGGTGAGCGCCGCCCGCAGGAAGTCCTCCGCCGCCCGGGCTCGGACGGGTGTGGGTGCGGCCGAGCCGATGCCGGTCCGGACGGTGCGGGTCTCGGGATGCAGGGCGATGCCGAAGGCGCACACGGCGATGACCATGGCGTTGCGGGTGCCGACCTTGGAGAACGCCTGCGGCCCGTCGGCCTTGCGGATGCGCACGGCCCGGATCAGTTCGTCGGGTTCCAGGGCGTTGCGCTTGACCCCGGTGTAGAACTCCTCCACCGGGATCAGGCGGGTGCCGCGCACGGAGGCCGCCTCGACGTCGGCGCCGGCCGCGAGCAGGGCCGGGTGCGCGTCGCCTGCGGGGGAGGCGGCGCCGAGGTTGCCGCCGACGCTGCCGCGGTTGCGGATCTGCGGGGAGCCGACGGTGTGCGAGGCCTGCGCGAGGCCGGGCAGCTCCCCGCGCAGGTGTTCCATGATCTGCGTGTAGGGCACGGCGGCACCGAGGCGGACGTCGCGTTCGTCGGTCTGCCATTCGTAGAGTTCGCCGATGCGGTTGAGGTCCAGCAGGTACTCCGGCCGGCGGTGATCGAAATTGATCTCGACCATCACGTCCGTACCACCCGCGATGGGCACAGCGGTGGGATGCTCCGCCTTCGCGGCGAGAGCCTCCTCCCAGCTGGCGGGGCGCAGGAAGTCCATGGATTTCTCTTCTCGAGTCTCGGAGGCGCTGCGAGGGGGGTGGTGAGGGGTTCCGTGGGGCCGTTCATGTCCTGTTCATGCGGAGTGGGCCCAGTACACAGAGGGGCGGGGGCCCGGGTGCAGTCACGGAAACCATGAAGCGGTTGGCTGGCCGTGGCTCATGTCTTGTAGATTCGAACGAAAGACGGGGTTCGGAAACCTCACGGCATTCCACTGGTGACAAACAAGACAGATCGGCGGCGACCACGATGCGGCTGCGCGCACTGCTGGAGACGGATGCGCTGGGCCTTCGGCTGCTCGGCGGCGGGGACGAGCTGGACCGCACCGTGCGCGGCGTGATGACCACCGACCTGCGGGACCCGAGCCGGTATCTGTCCGGCGGCGAGCTGGTGCTCACCGGGCTGGCCTGGCGGCGCGAGCCGGAGGACTCCGAGCGGTTCGTCCGGATCCTGGCCGCGGCCGGGGTGGCGGGGCTCGCGGCGGGCGAGGCGGAGATGGCCTCCACCCCCGACGACCTGGTGCTGGCCTGCGCACGGCACCGGATGCCGCTGTTCTCGGTCGACGAGGACGTGTCCTTCGCCTCCATCACCGAGCACGTCGTGCGGCAGGTGTCCGGCGAGCGCGCCGGTGATCTGGCGGCGGTCGTCGACCGGCACCGCAGGCTCATGACCACGGGCCCGGCGGGCGGCGGCCCCGAGGTGGTCCTCGACCTGCTCGGCTCCGACCTGGACCTGCGGGCCTGGGTGCTCTCCCCCAGCGGCCGCCCCATCGCGGGCTCCTCGCTGGCGGGCGCCGGGCCCGCGCTGCCCACCGCGGTCAGCGCCGCCCTCGCGGGCGAACACCTGGCCGCCTCCCGCACCGGCCGGCGCGGCCCGCACCGCGTCACCACCGCCGGTGCCACGTACTCGCTGTTCCCCATCCGCAGCGGCGGCCGCGACCTGCGCGAGACGGTCCTGTCCGACTGGCTGCTGGCCGTCGAGGCGGACGCCGGGGACTGGCCGGAGGAACGGCTGGACCTGCTGCACGGCGTCACCCAGCTGATCGCCGTCGAACGCGACCGGCGCGAAGCGGCCCGCACGGTACGGCGCCGGCTCGCCCAGGAAGTGCTCGAACTGGTCCAGACGGGTGCCGCCCCGGCCGAGATCGCCGCCCGGCTGCGGGTGGCCGCACCGGTGCTGCTGCCCGGGCTGGGCGCGGCCCCGCACTGGCAGATCGTGGTGGCCCGGGTCGAGTGGGAAGGCGGTGACATCCCCGGCGGACCGGTCGCCCAGGCCCTGCTGGAAGAGGTACTGGTCGACCCCGGCACGATCGGCCCCGACCCCTCCGAGCGCATCGCCGTCGCCCACACGGGTGACGAGGCGGTCGCACTGGTGCCCCTCCCCTCGGTCCCCTCGGCGTCCTCGCCCACCGGCCCCGCCGACGGGGAGGCACCCGCGGCCGTCACCGGTCTGCACGCCGACACCCTCCTCGCCACCGTCCGCGAGCCCCTCTCCCGGGGCCTCGCCGACGACGGCCGGCTGACGCTGGGCGTCAGCGCGGCCGTGCACTCCGCGGAGGGGCTGCGCGGCGCCCTGGAGGAGGCCCGCCACGCCCGCCGGGTGGCGGCGGCCCGCCCCGGTCGGGTCTGCGCCGCGGGCCACCAGGAGCTGGCCTCCCACGTCCTGCTCCTCCCGTTCGTGCCCGACGACGTCCGCCGCGCCTTCACCGCCCGCCTTCTGGACCCGCTGCGCGACTACGACCGCCGTCACCGCGCCGAGCTGATCCCGACGCTGGAGGCGTTCCTCGACTGTGACGGCTCGTGGACCCGCTGCGCGACACGCCTGCATCTGCATGTGAACACCCTGCGCTACCGGGTCGGCAGGATCGAGCAACTGACAGGCCGCGACCTGTCGCGCCTGGAGGACAAGCTGGACTTCTTCCTGGCCCTGCGGATGAGCTGACGCCGCCGCTCACCCCTGGCGGCACGCCCTCGCCTCGCCGGGCCGGGTCCACCCAGTCCCGCCCGGCCGGGGACGCCCGGCACCGAGTGCACCTCCCAGCGGCAGCCGGGGAACTCGCCGCGTCCCATCGGACAGCGGTCTCGAACGCCGCCCGAACACCACGCCGCCACGCACGCACCGAGGCCATGGCCTGCGATCTCTTCGGTAATCTGCCGCTACCGCTGGGAGCCGCGGGGCACGGGGGTCGGCAACCCCCTTCGGGCGCAACGGACTTCGACCGCCGTACGAGCGCACCGGAAGGGCCGCGACCCCCTCCACGGGTTTGTGAATTGCTTCACACCTGACCCTTGGCCGCGCCCGGGTCCCCGTGCTGAGATGCGGGCACGGCTTCCAGCTCGACGGCGCGCTTGGGGAGGGCACTGTGGCGGATACCGCCATGCGGAATTCTGGGTTGTCGGAGCCATGGGAACCACAAGGACCGGATCCACAAGGGGACGACCCACTCGTACGAGCCGTGTGGCGGCTGCGCTCACGCGCCTGCTGGGAGGACGCCGCCGCGCTGCTCGCACCGCGCGCCGCGGCCGAGACGGGGGTGGCACTGCGCCGCACGGCGGTACTGATCGAACGGTGCGTGTTCACGGCCAAGGGGTGGGAGGACGCCGAGGACGCTCTGCGGTCGGCGGAAGCCTTGGCCATGGATGACGAGGAGCGGGGGGCGGCGGCCTGCGAACGGGGTCACCTCGCATACGCGTCCACCCTTTTGGGCGTACGCGACCGGGCCGACGAAGCCCGTGCCGCGCTGGGCCGGGCGGCCGCGCTGCTCGGGCCGGGATCCCCGACCCGCCCGCAGCTGGACTTCCGCCGGGGGCTCATCGCCCAGCACCTGTCCGACAACCCCTCGGACGCCACGGCCGCCTTCCAGCGCGCGCACGCGGGAGCGACGGCACACGGCCACCGGCTGCTGCTCTCCTTCACCTGGCGGCACGTGGCGGCGATGGCCGAGCACGACGGCAAACTCGCCGAGGCCCGGCACGGCTACACGGAATCGCTGCGCATCCGGGAGGAGTTGGGCTACCTGGTGGGCATCGCCCCGGCACTGGCGTCCCTGGCCGCGGTGGTCTCCGACGCGCACGAGGCGGACCGGCTCCGCGCGGAGGCCACCCGCCTGGTCCACCTGCTCGGCGGCGTACCGGCGTGGCTGGCCGCCCGTTTGCCTGCGGCGGCCGTACCGGAACAGAGGGCGCCCGACTCGGCCGTCTAGGGGAAGCGCCGGGCGGGCTGGTCTGGCTGACCTCAGCCAAACCAAGCCCGTCCGGCGATTGAGGACGCGGATCACAACGTCAGGCCGCGCCCACGACATGGCGGGTCACCAAGGACTCGATGCGAGCGGCATCCCGCGCGGCGAGCGCGTCAAGGAGCGCGACATGCTCGGCCGCGTCGGCGACGAGGTCGGCGGTGTGGCGCGCCGGGCCGTGGGAGGTGGGCCATTGCGCGCGGCGGTGCAGTTCGTCGGCGACCGTGACCAGTTGGCGGTTGCCCGCGAGGTCGAGGACGGCACGGTGGAAGGCCCGGTCGGCCTCGGCGTAGCCGGCGCGGTCGCCGCTCGCCGCCACCGCGGCGGCGGTCTCGGCGAGCGGCAGCAGCTCGGACCAGGTCCGGGCCGGCAGCGTGCGGGCCAGCCGCAACAGGACGGGCACTTCGAGGAGGGCCCGCACCTCGGCGAGTTCGGCGAGATCGCGCGCGGTACGGCTGGCGACCCGGAAGCCCCGGTTGGGCACGACCTCGACCGCGCCTTCGAGCACGAGCTGCTGCATGGCCTCCCGCACGGGCGTCGCGGACACCCCGAAACGCTCGCCGAGCGCCGGGCCGGAGTAGACCTCGCCGGGGGTCAGCTCACCGCTGACCAGTGCCCTGCGCAGCGCGTCGAGCACCTGGCCCCGGACGGAGTAGCGCTGCGGCATCCGGCGCGCGGGGCGCTCGAGCCGCTCCGGCCGGGCGGTGTCCTGGCGGGCGCCGGGCACCGGGTGGTGGTCGTAGCCGTGCTCCCGCTCGTCGTGGACGTGCTCACCGCGCGCCGCGGGCACGGCCCGCGTCGGCGCACCGGCGCTCGGCAGCGGCGCCGCGGTGCGGGGTCTGCCCTGCTCCATGGGGGTCCTCCTGGGTGTCCATACCGAACCATAGGCGGCACCTGCGACAGTTCAAACCCCGGACGATTCCGGTAAGGTAAGGCTTACCTGACATCGATATCGTTGATTCGGTGGTCCCCGCATGGTCCCCGCCTCGGCCGCCCCGCCCCCGCGCGCCTCCGGTTCCGCCTCTCCCCCGACCTCCCCCCTGGCCGACGCGTACGCCCGTCTGACAGGGGTCTTCCCCTCGCTGACCGTCCTGACGGAGCCCCCGCGCGACGGCGACGGCTGGGTCACGGCGGCCGGGCTCGCGGCGGGCGGAGCGGACCTCGACGCCTACCTCGCCTGGGACGACGCACAGATCCGGCGCGACTACGGGCAGCCCGCCCGCCCCGACGTGGTGGCGAGCTTCGGACTGCACCGGTACGCCTGGCCGGTCTGCCTCCTCGTCACCGTCCCCTGGTTCCTGCACCGCCGTGTGCCGCGGCTGCCCGTCGCGGCCGTTTCCTTCCACCGGGCGCTGGGGCGGATGACGGCCGACGTCACCCGGTTCTCCTGCCTGCCGGACGACCCGGCCGCCGCCGACCCGCGCGCCCTGGTCGTACCGGACGAGGAAGCGTTGCGCGCGGAGGTGAGGTCGGCCGTCGCCGAACACCTGGGCCCCGTGCTGGAGGGCTTCCGCCCGCGCATGAGGCGCGGTCCACGGGCGCTGTGGGGCATGGCGACCGACGAGATGACCGAGGGGCTCTGGCATCTGGGCCGGCTGTTCGGCGAGGAACGGCGGGTGCTGCGGGAGCTGGCGCTGCTGCTGCCGGGAGCCACGGCGCCGTACGCCGGGGGTGCGGGTTTCCGCGAGCTGTCCGTGCCGGCCGCCCGCGGCGCGAAGTCGCCGACGGGATCGCCGCAGACCCGGGACCGGGTCAGTTGCTGCTTCTTCTATACCTTGCGTCCCGACGACACCTGTCTTACCTGTCCACGCACCTGTGATGCGGACCGACTGGCTCGGCTCTCCGCAAGCTGATGGACTTCATTCCACCCGTTCGAGTGGTTTGAAGGGAACGCAATTCCCGTTCTCCTGAACGACGTTCGACTGGCTTCGCACCTATCCGTATTCCCTTGGCCTCCATTGGCGTTCTCTTGCTCCAAAACCCTTGGGGGAACGGTCCGATTCCGACAGGATGGCGCGCGAAACGCAGTACCGCAAAGCAAGGGAAGCAAGATGAGAGTGACCGACATACCGCTGAATTGGGTGCTGCCCTGTGGGGTGGCGCTCACCGGGGCCCTGGTGGCGGTGGCGGTGCTCACGCGCGGGCGGCGGGGCAGCCCGGAGGACGCGGCGGGCACCACGGATTCCTGGGAACGCACCGAGGAGCGCAGGCGCCGCAAGGAGACCGTCTACGGCATCGCCTCGTACGTCCTCCTCTTCTGCTGTGCCGCCGTCGCCGCCGCGCTCTCCTTCCACGGCCTGGTCGGCTTCGGACAGCAGAACCTGGGGCTGACGGACGGCTGGGAGTATCTGGTCCCCTTCGGCCTCGACGGCGCGGCGATGTTCTGCTCCGTGCTGGCCGTCCGGGAGGCCAGTCACGGCGACGCGGCCCTCGGCTCACGGCTGCTGGTGTGGACCTTCGCGGGCGCCGCCGCCTGGTTCAACTGGGTGCACGCGCCGCGCGGGATAGACCACGCGGGCGCCCCGCAGTTCTTCGCGGGGATGTCGCTGTCGGCGGCGGTCCTCTTCGACCGCGCGCTGAAACAGACCCGCCGGGCCGCGCTGCGCGAACAGGGCCTGGTACCCCGCC
This sequence comes from Streptomyces sp. NPDC042259, assembly GCF_055582085.1. Taxonomy (NCBI): domain Bacteria; kingdom Bacillati; phylum Actinomycetota; class Actinomycetes; order Kitasatosporales; family Streptomycetaceae; genus Streptomyces; species Streptomyces sp. NPDC042259. The sequence goes on from NZ_JBVJDW010000003.1 coordinate 477,253, forward strand.
CGTTGCCGCAGATCCGCATAGTGCGGTGGCTTCGGGCCCCACGCGAGACCTTCGGCGCCTGGTCGCTGATGCTGCTCGAGGGCGTACGGACGCTGGACGAAGCCGTCGAGGAGGTCCGCGAGGACAAACGGCAGCGGGAACAGCACCGGCTGCGCCGCCGGGAGGCCGGACGGCTGGAGCGGGCCCGTCTCAAGGCCTACAACCGGCAGCACCGGGCGTGGGGCATCGGCCGTGCCGGCCGGCAGGTGGAGACACGCCCGCCCGGCGGGCCCACGGGCCCGGCCGCCGTGGCCGCCGCCGCGCAACCCGCACAGATCGGTTCGGACCCTTCCATAGTCGAGCAGGGGCACCTTCCCGTTCGCTCCCTCCAGGCGGTCGGCGGCGGTCCTGAGCCGATCGACCTCACCGCCGAGGACGACACGCAGGCCATCCCGCGACTCGACTCACTGGAGGCCAAACTCGCCCAGATCGAGCGTCAGTTCGGCTGACTGACAACCGGCCGCCCTGGGCCGCCGCGCGGCCCGGGGCGCGCGTGGCGAACCACCCCCATCCTACCCGGCCGCCCGACTGGTACCGACACGCCGGCCTCGGGCCACCTCACCCGGGGAGCGCCAACTGCCCGCGCGGTAGGGCGACTCGGAGCGCGTGCGGAGTACACCGCCCGCCGCGGTCCATGCCGTCGGCCGTCACGGCTCCTGAGCCTCCAGCTCGAACCACACGGCTTTGCCGACGCCGTGGGCACGTACGCCCCACGCGTCCGCCAGCGAGTGCACCAGCAACAGCCCGCGCCCGGAGGTGGCGGCACCGGCGATGACGGATTCGGGGTCACCGTCCTGCCCCGCCCGGTGCAGGGTCGGGTGCCGTGCGACGAAGTCCCGCACCTCCACCCGCAGCCGCCCCTTCGCCTCGGCGGCGTCACCCCCGCCGAGGGTGACGGTGACCACCGCCCCGCCGTCGGTGTGCACCAGGGCGTTGGTGACCAGCTCGCTCGCCAGCAGCCGGGCCGTGTCCGCCCGCCCCGGCGCCCCCCAGCGCGCCAGCAGTTCGCGGAGCGCGGAGCGCACCTCGCCGACCGCCGTCAGATCCTTCGGCCGGAGTCGTCTTTCCCAGCAAGGCCCGGATTCCCCTTTTCCGTTCCCGTCCGACGTCATGCCGACCGCGGCCCCTTCCCGATCCGCGTCGCTCTCCGCGTCCACCCAGTTCGCAGTTGGCCGTTTCATCCTTCGCCGCCCCGACCCCTCCCCGGCGTCCCGGATCGAACACGCTCACGGCAATGCATGCCCCACTCTTCGGGGAACGACGCCTGTTGACGCGTCAACAGGCTGATATGACTGGAATACGGGAGTGAGTGGCCCGCGACCGACGCGAATAGCGGCCCCGGCACCTCTCGCGGGCGCCGGGGCCGATTGTCAGTGCCCCCTGCGACACTCGCCGCATGACCGAGATTCCAGCACCGCCCCCGGCCCCGCGGCCGACCGATGCCTACGCCCAGCCCTGGTCGGAGGCGGATCGGGTGCCGCTCCCCCGCGTCGGCGGCGAGCGCGAGGTCCTGACCGCCTTCCTCGACTGGCACCGGGCGACGTTCGAGGCCAAGTGTTCCGGCATCCCCCCGAAGCGGCTCTCCGAGAAGGGCGTCACCCCTTCCGGGCTGAGCCTGCACGGCCTCCTCCGCCATCTCGCCGGGGTGGAACGGTGGTGGTTCCGCATCCAGTTCGCCGGTGAGGACCTGCCTCCTCTGTACTACTCGGACGATGACCCGGACCAGGATTTCGAGGCGCTGGACGGCGACGTCGAGGATGCCTTCGCGGTATGGCGCGCCGAGTGCGGGCGCTCCCGCGAGATCGTGGCCACCGCCCCCTCCCTGGACGCCACCGGCCGGGAGCGGCGAAGCGGCGAGCCGGTGTCGCTGCGCGTGATCCTGGTGAAGCTGATCGCGGAGTACGCGCGGCACAACGGCCACGCCGATCTGCTGCGCGAGCGGATCGACGGGGCCACGGGCTTTTAGGACCCGGCCACGGTGGGCGGCCCCGGCCGCTTCCCGCCCGGCCCGCGGCCTGCGGCCCGCTCTAAGGACGCGGCACGTTGCGGAGGTTGGAGCGGGCCATCTGGAGCATCCGGCCCACGCCACCGTCCAGCACGATCTTGCCCGCGGAGAGCGCGAAGCCGCTGACCATCTCCGCGCTGATCTTCGGCGGCATGGACAGCGCGTTGGGGTCGGTGACGATGTCCACCAGGGCCGGGCCCTGGTGCTTGAAGGCGTCCCGCAGGGCACCGCGCACGTGCTTGGGCTTCTCGACCCGTACGCCGTGCGCCCCCGCCGCCCTGGCGATGGCCGCGAAGTCGGGGTTGTGGTTCGTCGTGCCGTACGCCGGCAGCCCGCCGACCATCATCTCCAGCTCGACCATGCCGAGCGAGGAGTTGTTGAAGAGCACGATCTTCACCGGCAGGTCGTACTGCACGAGCGTGAGGAAGTCGCCCATCAGCATGGAGAAACCGCCGTCGCCCGACATGGCGACGACCTGCCGGTCACGGTCGAGGAACTGCGCGCCGATCGCCTGCGGCAGGGCGTTGGCCATCGATCCGTGCGTGAAGGAGCCGATCACGCGCCGGCGGCCGTTGGGGGTGAGATAGCGGGCGGCCCAGACGTTGTTCATCCCGGTGTCCACGGTGAAGACCGCGTCGTCGGCGGCTTCCTCGTCGAGGATCGATGCGACGTATTCGGGGTGGATCGGCGTGTGCTTCTCGACCTTCCGGGTGTAGGCCTTGACCACCCCTTCGAGGGCGTCGGTGTGCTTCTTCAGCATCTTGTCGAGGAATCGGCGGTTGCTCTTGACCTGCACCTTCGGCGTGAGGCAGCGCAGCGTCTCGCGCACGTCGCCCCATACCGCGAGGTCGAGCTTGGACCGGCGGCCCAGGTGCTGGGGTCGCACATCGACCTGGGCGATCTTCACATCGTCGGGCAGGAAGGCGTTGTACGGGAAGTCGGTGCCCAGCAGGATCAGCAGGTCGCACTCGTGGGTCGCCTCGTATGCGGCGCCGTAGCCGAGCAGCCCGCTCATCCCCACGTCGTACGGATTGTCGTACTGGATCCACTCCTTGCCGCGCAGAGCGTGCCCGACCGGGGCCTTCACCCGTTCCGCGAAGCGCATCACCTCGTCGTGCGCACCCGCCGTGCCGCTGCCGCAGAACAGCGTCACCTTGCCCGCCTCGTCCACCATGCGGGCCAGCGCCTCGATCTCGGTGTCACCGGGCCGCACGGTGGGGCGCGTGGTGACCAGGGCGTGCTCGATGCTGCGCTCGGGGGCCTGCTGGCCCGCGATGTCGCCCGGCAGGGCGATGACGCTGACACCGCCCTGGCCGATCGCGTTCTGTACGGCGGTCTGGAGCACCCGGGGCATCTGCGCGGGGTTGGAGATCAGCTCGCAGTAGTGGCTGCACTCGCGGAAGAGCTGTTCCGGATGGGTCTCCTGGAAGAAGCCGGTGCCGATCTCGCTGCTGGGGATGTGCGAGGCCAGCGCCAGGACCGGTGCCATGGAGCGGTGGGCGTCGTAGAGGCCGTTGATCAGGTGCAGATTGCCGGGGCCGCAGGAGCCCGCGCAGGCGGCGAGTTTTCCCGTCAGCTGCGCCTCGGCCCCGGCGGCGAACGCGGCCGCCTCCTCGTGGCGGACCTGGACCCAGTCGATGGCGGCGTTGCGGCGGATCGCGTCCACGACGGGGTTCAGACTGTCGCCCACGACCCCGTAGAGCCGTCGCACCCCGGCTCGTACCAGGATGTCCACGGTCTGTTCCGCCACGGTCTGCTTCGCCATCGGGCCGGTCCTCTCGGGTCGGGTCGGGACACGTCCGGGACGTATCCCCTGATAGGGCGCTCCTTCCCCCATCAACCCATGGAACGCCTGGCTATGCCTCCCAGACCGCGCACGCGGTGCGGTCGTCGGCGTATCCCTTCACCCGCAGCTGTCCGTCCGCGAGGAACGCCGCCAGCCCCGGCGGCCGCTGCCCGGTCCATCGCTCGGCCAGCCGGTCGCCCAGCGCGGGCTCGCCCCGCAGGGGGTCGGCGAGACCTGCGCTGCACAGCAGCAGCACGTCGCCCGGCCGGGCGACGGACGCTCGGAACCGGAAGGGCTCGCTCGGCACCTCGGCGGGGTCGATCACGGGGGCGGTGCCGGGGGTGGTGACGCCGAGGTCCACGGTGATCCGGTCGGCGGGGCCGTTGCCCCGGCCGACGATCGGGTCGACGTTCCCGTCCGCCTCGCGCGCGACCGGGTCCAGGTCCTGCCACGCGCCTTCGCGCAGCCGGAAGAGCCCGCCCGCGCCCACCCCGAAGAAGACGCGTGTACGGCAGCGGGCGTCGGCGGGCAGCAGCAGACAGCGCACGGCGGCGGTGTACTCGGCGGACCGCAGGCCCAGATCGGCGGCCCGGCCGCGCAACCGTCCGTACGAGCGGTCGGTGAGCCGGTGCAGCCCCGACCGCAGCTCTCCCCGACGGCCGCGGCGGATGTCCTCGACCAGCCGGGGGTGGCTGCGCCCGACGGCGTCGGCCAGCCAGGCGCAGACGTCCCGGGCCGCCCGGTGGGAGCCTTCCGCGGCGCGTCCGCCGCTCGCCACGGCGACGAGCAGCAGGGCGTCGTCGCCGTCCCCGAAGCGGGCGGTGAGCAGCGCGTCCCGCCGCGGTTCGCCGCGGTAGCGCGCCGAGTCGCCGCGCAGGGACAGGGCGCGCAGCGTCAGCACGCCGTACCGGGCGCCGTCGACCACGGTGTCGGGCACGAGGTCGTCCAGCCCGCCGGGGGCGGCCGCCGGCCAGGCGGTGGGCTCGGCCTCGTAGGTGGGCGGGCCCTCGCCCACGAACTCGGCCGCGCGGTGCGCCGCACGGCCCGTCTGGCGGGGCACCGCGGACAGCCGGGTGGGGGGCTCGGGTCCGCTGCCCGCGTCGAGGTCCCCGGTGGTGCGGCCCGCTTCGATCGCCGCCCTCGTCGGTGCGGGCGGTGCGGCGGGGGTGGGTGGTGCGGACGGGGCGGCGGGCAGAGACCGGGTGGACGGCTCGGCGGCGGGCTTGCGGGGCAGGGGCAGGCGCGGTGGCGGGACCTGGGCCCTGGGGTCGGTGCGCGGGGGCTTGCGCGGCCGGTCCGGCGCGGCGCCCGGCGGCCGGGCGGGCGAGGGCAGTCGGGGTGGGGCCGGCAGGGCGTCGGCGTCGGGCGATGCCCAGCTCTTCGGCACGGGGAGCAGACCTCGGCCGGGCGGAGCTGCCGGTGGCGCCGGGGCGGGCGGGCCCTCGGGGGCCTCGGGTTCGGCGACCTTGTCGAGGGTGGGCGGGCCCGACGCGGCGGCGGCCCGATCGGAAGGCTGGGGGCTCACGGGTGGTGCGGACGGTGCGGGGGGTGGGGGTTCGGACGGGCGTACGGGTTTCGCGGGCCCCGGGCGGCTCCCGGCGCCGGAGCGCCTGACCGGCTCCGAGCGGCTCACCGCCTCGCTGCGGCGGGGTGGTTGGGGTGGCCGCGGGCCGGGCGGGCCGGGCGGCTCGGTGCCGCGCAGCGCCCGCGGTTCGGCCCTCACCACCGCCGCGGCCGAGGTGAATCGATCATCGAGGCTGTCGTCCTCGGCGGCCGAGCCCGGTTCGGGTTCGCTCCTGCCGTACAACTCGCCCCACCAGGCGTCCTCTTGGTCGGCGTACCGATCCCCCTGCTGGTTCATGCCCTTATTGTCCACACTGTGTGGCATACGGGAAGAGTGCACAGCGGACACCACCCGGGGATGATGGCCCGAGTCGGAACGCGGTTTGGGGAGGGGTTCGCGTGCTCGGTGCCATGGGACTGGACGCCATGAGGGAGACGGCGCACCGGGAGCAGCGGTCTGGACGGCTCGCGGGCCCCGGTGCGGTGGAGGTGGTGACGGGGGCGCGCGCTGTCGCACGGCACCTTTCACGAATACGCCTGGGCGCGGGCGAAGAAGTGTGCGCGCTGTTGACGGGGAGACCCTGGGCCGCCGCGAGCGCGGAGAGCGGGGTGCCCCACCGGGTGGTCGTGGAGCGCGCCGCGTTGACCGGGGCGCGGGAGCGGGCCGCTGCCACGGCCGTCGTCGGCCCGGTCGAGCCCGGGCGGCTGCGGGCCGTCGAGCGGATACCGGCCGAGCTGGTCGTCGCCGACCGCCGGATCGCGCTGCTGCCCCTCGCCCCGCACGCCGCCGAGTCCGCCGCGCTGGTCGTCCACGGCGGTGGACTGCTGGAGTCGCTGGTGAACCTCTTCGAGGACGTCTGGCACGAGGCGCTGCCGGTCCGGGCGGCCGGGGCGGGCGCGGACGGCGCCGGCCCTGTCGCCGGGGCCGGTACACCCGGTGCCGGCATACCCGGGGCGGGCATACCCCGGTCCGTGGGGCCCGGGCCGGACGCCACGGACCTGGAGGTCCTCTCGCTGTTGCTGGCCGGGCTCACGGACGCGAGCGTCGCGAAACAGCTCGGCCTGGGGTTGCGGACGGTGCAGCGGCGGGTGAAGCGGCTGATGGAGCTGGCGGGGGTGACGACCCGGTTGCAGCTGGGCTGGCACGCGGCCGAGCACGGCTGGCCGGCCCGCGCCTGACCGGCTCCCTGTCCCGCCCCGTCGTGCGTCTTCGCAGGCGGGAAGCGGTGCGGGGGCGCTGACGGCGGCGCTACGGCAACCTGGATCCATGGGGACGTGGCAGCTGTTCCTGGTCGGGCTGGTGATGCTGCTCGGCCTGTTCGGCGTCGTGACCCCGGGGCTGCCCGGCCCGCCGATCGTCTGGGCGGGGGTCCTGTGGTGGTCGATGACCGAGCGCACCGCGTCGGCCTGGGCCGTCCTGGCCGGGGCGACGGGGGTGCTGCTGCTGAACCAGGCCGTCATCTGGCTGCTTCCGCCACGACGGCCGAGGGGCGCGGGCATCACCCAGCGCGCCTTCCTGGTGGCGGGCGCCTCGGGTATCGCGGGCTTCTTCGTCCTGCCCGTGGTCGGTGCCGTGCCGGGCTTCCTCGCCGGGCTCTACGCGATGGAACGGCGACGGCTGGGCGGGCACGGCGAGGCGTGGGCGTCGACGCGGACGGTGATGCGGTCGCTGGGGACCAGCGTGCTCGTCGAACTGTTCGCCTGTCTGCTGGTCGTCGGCGGATGGCTCGCGGCGGTCGTCCGAGGCTGATCCTCCGGGTCGTCCGGGGGCGACGGGGACGACGGGGACTCAGCCCGTGCCCTCCAGGGCCAGCAGCAGGCGCTTGCGGTCCAGGCCGCCCGCGTAGCCGGTGAGCGAACCGTCGGCCCCGATGACCCGGTGGCAGGGGCGCAGTACGAGGAGCGGGTTGGCGCCGACCGCGCCGCCCACCGCGCGCACGGCGGCGCGCGGGGCACCGACGCGGGCGGCCAGCTCGCCGTAGCTGGTGGTGGCGCCGTACGGGACGGTGTCCAGGGCGGCCCACACCCGTTGCCGGAATTCGGTGCCCTGGGGGGCGAGGGCGAGGGTGAAGTCCTTGCTCTCGCCGGCGAAGTAGGCGGTGAGCTGCCGTTCGGCCTCGGCGAAGGCGGCGGGTTCGCGGTGCCAGTCCGGTCGGGCGAGGACACCGTTCTTCTGGCCGGGTACGGACAGCGAGACGAGGGCGGTGCCGCCGGGTGCCCCGGCGGCGGGGTGCCCGGTGAGGAGCAGCCGCCCGAGCGGGCTGTCGATTTCGGTGTAGAGCATCGTCAGGCGTCCTTCGGTTCGCGGGGCGGCGTGGGGTGTGCGGAGTCCCACAGGTGGTGCTGGGCGTAGGAGCGCCAGGGGCGCCAGGCGTCGGCGGCGCCGTCGGGCACGCCGGGGGCGGTGTCGCCCGGCAGGAAGACATCGGGATCGCCGAGGGCCCGCATCCGGATGTAGCCGGCGGTCCACGGTCCGATGCCGGGCAGGTCGAGCAGCGCACGCTCGGTGGCGTCCCGGTCGACGCCGGGGTCGAGCCGGATCCGGCCGTCCGCGAGCGCGGTGGCGACGGTCCGCAGGACGCGGCGCCGGGAACCCGGCACGGGGAGTTCGTCGAGGCTCGCGTCGGCCAGGGTGGCGGCCTCGGGGAAGACATGGGTGAGCCCGCCGTCCGGCGCGGCGAGGGGCTTGCCGTAGGCGGCGACCAGTTCGCCCGCGAGCCGTGCGGCGTGCGCCACGGTGGCCTGCCGGCCCAGTACGGCCCGTACCGCCAGTTCCTCGCCGTCGGCGGCACCGGGTGAGCGCAGCCCGGGGCGGGCGGCGACGAGGGGGGCCAGGCGGGGGTCGGCGCCGAGCCGCTCGTCGACGGCGTAGGGGTCGGCGTCGAGGTCGAAGAGCCGCCGTACCCGCTGCACGGCGGTGGACAGGTCCCGGGGGTCGGTGAGGTGGAGCCGGCACTCCAGCCAGTGGCCGCGGCGCGGCCCGGCGGGGCGCGGTTCGTGGACCTCGGCGATGCCGGTGCCGTACGGCAGGCGCAGGGTGCGGCGGTAGGTGCGGGCGCCGGGGCCGCCGAGGGTCTCCTCGATGCCGGGGACGGCCCGCCGCTGGAGGAAGTCGAAGATCTCCCCGGCGGCGTAGGGACCACGGTGGGCGAGTCGGAGCGGGATGCCGGCGGCGGTCCGGCCGCGCGTGCCGGGCGCCTGGGCGCGCAGCGCGGTCGGGGTACGGGCGTAGACCTCGCGCATGGTGTCGTTGAACTGCCGCACGCTGGCGAAACCGGAGGCGAACGCGAGTTCGGTGACCGGGAGGTCGGTGGTCTGCAGCAGGACCCGCGCGGTGTGGGCCCGCTGGGCCCGGGCGAGGGCGACGGGCCCGGCGCCGAGTTCCTCGGTGAGCTGCCGGTGCACCTGCCGGGAGCTGTACCCGAGCCGGTCGGCGAGCCCGGCGACCCCTTCGCGGTCGACGACGCCGTCCCCGATGAGCCGCATGGCGCGCCCGACCAGATCGGCCCGCGCGTTCCACTCGGCCGACCCGGGCGCGGCGTCCGGCCGGCAGCGCCGGCAGGCCCGGAACCCGGCCCGCTGCGCGGCGGCGGCCGAGGGATAGAACCGCACGTTCACCCGCTTCGGCGTCACCGCCGGGCAGCTCGGGCGGCAGTAGATGCCGGTGGTGGCCACGGCGAAGAAGAACACCCCGTCGAAGCGGGCATCACGGCTGCTCACTGCCTCGTACCTGGTCTCTTCGTCCATCACGCTTACCAGTTTGCGGCATGGCCGGGTGCCGTTTCTGGCGGGAATCGGACGTGGCATCCCGCCCGGCCGGTGCTGCCGCCCGGGCGCCCTTCGGGCGCGTCCTCAATCGCCGGACGGGCTCGAATTGAGCCCGTCCGGCGATTGAGGACAACCACCGCGCAGCGGTGGTGCGAAACAAGGGCAAGGGCACAGGGCCCGATTCGCCGAAGCGGCTAGCGCCCCCGTTTGCGGGCCAGCATCTCGCGCCCCTGCGCCTGCTTCTTCTTCCAGTCGCGGCGGATGTCCGCGCGCAGACGGGCGTCCGTGCGGGCCGCGATGCGCTGGTTCTCCCGCAGGAGCTTGCGGTAGTTGTCCAGCCGGCGCTGGCGCAGCTCGCCGGTCGTGATGGCGCCAAGGACCGCGCAGCCCGGTTCCGTCTCGTGGCCGCAGTCGTGGAAGCGGCAGCGTGCCGCCAGGGCCTCGATCTCGGAGAAGGTCTGCGCGACACCGCCCTCCGCGTCCCAGAGGCCGACGCCCCGCAGGCCCGGGGTGTCGATCAGGACGCCGCCGCCGGGCAGCGGCAGCATGTTGCGGGTCGTCGTGGTGTGCCGGCCCTTGCCGTCCCGGTCGCGGGCGGCCTGGACGGTCTGGACGTCCTCGCCGAGGAGCGCGTTGGCGAGGGTGGACTTGCCGGCGCCGGACTGGCCGAGGAGCACGGACGTGCCGCCGGCCAGCGTGGCGGCGAGGACGTCGACGCCCTCGCCGGTGGTCGCGCTGACCGCCAGAACCGGTACGCCCGGCGCCGACGCCTCCGTGTCGGCGACGAGATGGCCCAGCACGTCCGGCCCGGCCGTCTCCGTGACCAGGTCCGCCTTGGTGAGGACGACGACGGGTGCGGCGCCGCTCTCCCAGGCCAGGGCCAGGAACCGCTCGATCCGTCCGAGGTCCAGCTCGACGGCCAAGGAGACCGCGATGACGGCGTGGTCGACGTTGGCCGCGAGGATCTGGCCCTCGGAGCGCTGCGAGGAGGTGGAGCGCACGAAGGCCGTACGGCGCGGGAGCAGGGCCCGGACGAAGCCCTGGGCGAGGTCGACCGCCGCCCAGTCGCCGGTGCACATGATGCGCAGGGGGTCGCCCGTGGTGACGAGGGCGGTGTCGGCGTGGACGGTCCGTATCCCCTCGCCGTCGGGGACGACGAGGTCACAGCGGCCGCGGTCGACGCGGATGATCCGGCCGGGGGTGAGGCCCTCGGCGGCGTGCGGGGTGAAGCTGTCAGCGAACCCTTCGTCCCAGCCGTAGCCGGTGAGGGGGTGTGACGACGCGAGCTCGAACAAGGAAGTGATCCTTCAGGAAAGAGGTGGGGTGAACCGTCTTCTGAGTGCGGGCAACGCCCGTCGCAATGACAGTCATCACGGTCCTCACCTCCTGTTTTCCTGTGTCTCGCCGCGTGGTGCGCGCGGTCTGGGGCGAGCGTAGGCGCCCGCCCGGCCGCCGCGCCAACGATTTACCTCCCGGCGGTGGCCCGGGGCCCTCCGCCTCGCGATCGCACGCACCGGACGCCTCCGGATGCCGACCGTCTTTGCCGCCTGCGGCGGCGAGCGCCCTGCGGACGTCACGGGCCGCAGCGCCCGCCCACCCGATCCGCCGGACCCGGCCTAGGGCGTGTCCGCAAAGTCCCGTCTGGCCCGCGACGCCTGGCACGCGCGCTCGCTGCGTTGTCGGGCTCGCCCGAGTACGCCCAGTACGAGGGCGACCCTCCGCCTTGCGATCGCACGCACCAGACGCCGCGGGCCACGCCCTGCGGGCGAACGACGGGACTTTGCGGACACGCCCTAGCCGTGTCCGTCCGGCTTCGCGTGCCGGCCGTGCTTGGCGTGCTTCGGCTGGTGTTCGGGCTTGAGGTGCTGCAGCCGGGCCCGGACGTTCTCGGGGGGCAGGAACTGCGCCCAGCGCTCGGGGAACTCCGACGGCGGCTCCCGGTCCTGGCCGATCACCCCGTCCTCCTCCGCCTCCTCGTCGACGTAGTCGGAGGCGGCGGTGAACGCCAGGGCGGCACGTTCGGCCGCCGCCCGCGCCGCCGCGGCCTCGCGCACCCGGTCCACCTCGGCGCGTGCCGCGGCGGTGGCGACGGACGGCCACACCCGGTCTATCGCGGCGTTCACGGCCGCGCCGACGAGGACCGCGAAGGCCGAGACGCCGATCCACAGCAGCACGGCGACGGGCGCGGCGAGCGAGCCGTAGATGGTGGGGCCCTCGACGGTGTGGGTGAGGTAGATCCGCAGCAGGAAGCTGCCGAACACCCACATGCCGAGGGCGACGAGCGCCCCGGGGATGTCCTCCTGCCAGGGCGAGCGGACCGGCACGGACACGTGGTAGAGCGTCGTCAGGAAGACGATGGAAAGCAGCGTGACGACGGGCCAGTACAGCACCCGTACGACGTCCGCGCTCCACGGCACGATGTCCAGCACGGCGTCCGGCCCGGCGACCATCAGCGGCAGCACCACCGCTCCGATGAGCAGGGCGACGATGTAGAGGAGGAAGGCGAGCAGCCGGGTCTTGACGATGCCCCGCTTGCCCTCCAGCCCGTACATGATCGTGATGGTGTCCACGAAGACGTTCACGGCTCGCGAGCCGGACCACAGGGCGATGGCGAAGCCGACCGAGATGATGTCCGGCCGGCCGCGTTTGGTGACGTCCTGCAGGAGCGGCCGCGCGATTTCGTTGACGCCCTTGTCCGACAGGACGGTCGCGGAGGCGTTGAGGATGTTGTCCTGGATGCTCTCGATGGTCTTGGTGCCGGTCCACGCATCCAGGTAGCCCAGCAGACCGAGCAGACCGAGGAGCAGGGGTGGCAGCGAGAGCAGCGTGAAGAAGGCGGCCTCGGCGGCCAGCCCGGTGACGCGGTATTCCACGCAGGAGTTGACCGTGTCTTTCAGGAGAAGCCACGCCATCCTGCGTTTTGAGACATTTCGGTACAGGACGCGAGCCCTGTGGAGTCGGCCGACCGACCGCCCCGGTGGTTCATTTGCTGCCTGCACGCCCTTACCGTATCCGCCGAATGGCCCTCGGCCCGCACGGTGGCCCGAAGGGGGTGAGGGCGGGGCGGAGTGCGGCGGGCGACGGCCGCGACGGCGGCGGGAGTGGAGGCGGAGGGTGATGCTGCGCCGACTCGGCACCACCCTCCGACCGCTCCCTGTCACCTTGCGCCCGCACCGGTGCCACCCGCAACGGTTGCACTGCGTTGCAATCTTGCCGATGCCCCGACGCGAGGGGCCTCGCGGCGGCACCATTGCAGCGTGAACCGCAGACCATTCGAGGCGGGGCCGCTGCCCGCCGTCCGGGAGGCGTGGCTCGCTGATCCGTCACCCGCGGGTGCGGGGCCCGCCCGGCGGGCCGGAGCCGTGCTCCCGCGTCAGGTGATCGGGCAGTCCTGGCACCGCGTGCGGCGCCACGGCATCGACCCGGACGTCGGCCGGTCGGCACCGGTCCTGACGGCCGAGGAGGTGGAGCACCGGCGGCACTCCTCTCCGCTGGGCGGGCTGCTGCCGCAGCTTCGCGAGGGGCTGGGCGAGGTGGCCGACACCGTGCGGCATCTGATGGCCGTCGCGGACGCCGACGGCCGGGTGCTGTGGCGCGAGGGCAGCCACGAGGTGATCAGGAACGCCACCCGGCTGGGGTTCGACGTGGGGGCCTCCTGGACGGAGGAGCTGGTCGGCACGAACGGTCTCGGTACCTCGCTGGTGGAGCGCCGGCCGGTGCAGGTGCACTCGGCCGAGCACTTCGTGCGCACCCATCACGCCTGGACCTGCGCGGCGGCCCCGCTGCACGACCCGCGGGACGGGCGGCTGGTGGGTGTGCTCAACGTCAGCGGACCCGCGGGCGCCTTCAACCCGGCCTCGCTGGCCCTCGTCACCGCCGTGGCCAAGGTGGCCGAGGCGGAGCTGCGCGCCCGGCACTGGGAGTCCGTCGACCGGCTGCGTTCGGTGGCCACGCCCATGCTGGCCCGGATCGGGGGCCGGGCGCTGGCGGTCGACCGGGACGGCTGGACGGCGGCGGTGACCGGCATGGCCCCGGTGGGCCGGGTGGTGCTGCCCAAGTCGGTGGCCCCGGGGCGGGTGTGGCTGCCGGCCCTCGGGCTGTGTTCCCTCGAACCCCTGCCGGACGGCTGGCTGGTGCGTGTCGAGGAGCCCGACGCGGGGGCGGGCCGGGACGGCACCCCGAGCCGGGTGGTGCTGGATCTGCGCCGGCCCCGGAGCTGGACGGTGACGGTCTCCGGCGAGTCGGGGCAGTGGTCACAGGAGCTGAGCCCGCGCCACGCCGAGCTGCTGTACGTGCTGGCCCGCCACCGGGCGGGGCGCACGGCCGCGGAGCTGGCGGCGGACCTCTTCGGCGACGCCACCCGCACGGTGACGGTACGGGCGGAGATGTCCCGGATGCGGCGGACGCTGGCGGGGGTGCTCGACCACCGCCCCTACCGCTTCGCGGACGGCATCGACGTCCGGCTGCTGACGCCGCCGCACGCGGAGGACCTGCTGCCGGCGTCCCGGGCCCCGGTCGTGCTGGCCGCCCGCCGGGGCGTGGCCGCATCCTGACCGGCCCCTGCCGGGGGCCCGCCGGAGCCCGCCGGACCGCGTGGTTGGCTGGGACGTATGAGCAACAGCGTGATTTCCGTGACGACGTGGTCCTTGGAGCAGACGTCGCCGGCCGACCTCGCGCCGGTCTCCGAACCGGACGTGCCGGACGGTCTGCGGATCGAGCGGGCCCGGATCCCCTCGCCCGAGCTGAGCCGTTTCCTCTACACGGCGGTGGGCGGCAGCGTCAGCTGGACCGACCGGCTGCCGTGGTCCTACGCGCAGTGGCAGGCGTATCTCGGGCGGCCGGGCGTGGAGACCTGGGTGGCGTACGACCGGGGCACCCCCGCCGGTTACATGGAGCTGGACCCCCAGGACGCGGGCACGGTCGAGATCGCCTACTTCGGGCTGCTCCCGGCGTTCCAGGGGCGCCGCCTCGGCGGGCGGCTGCTGTCGTTCGGCACCGCCCGGGCCTGGGACCTGGCCGAGCGGTGGCCGGAGCTGACGCCGACGAAGCGGGTGTGGCTGCACACCTGTGACAAGGACGGCCCGCACGCCCTCGCCAACTACGAGCGGCGCGGCTTCCGGGTCTTCGACACCAAGACCGAGGACGAGCCGGTGGTCCCGCTTCCCGGCCCGTGGCCCGGGGCGTAGGCCTGGCCGGCGGTTCGCCTGCGGCCCGCCCTTTGCCCTGCGGCCCGCGTCGGGTGCACCTCCGCTGCGCGGCGGTGTCCTCAATCGCCGGACGGGCTGAGTTTGCAGCCCGTCCGGCGATTGAGGACGAAACGGCGACCAAGCCGCCGATCGACGAGTGCCCACGACCGAGTAGTTCCCGTCAGGTGAGACACAGGAGTCCGCATCGCGGACAACGCTTTACTGGCCCGAGACCGCCGTGCCACGCTTCCGTCATGTCTCGAGCTGGAGTTGCCTTGGTGAGTCGACGTCACGTCGACCTGGGCCGCATGTCCAGCGCCATCTGTCCGGCGGGCTGAGAGTCTCAGCGCCACCTCTTCTCCCGGCCTCCTCGGCCTCCTCGGCACCCCCCGCCGTCCCCGTCGTCGTGGACGAGCCCCACCGAGCCGCCCCACCTCGCACCGCCGTGCCCGCAGCACGCAGCTCACCCCACCCATGACCGCCGTTTTCCGCCCCTGCCCGGGCCCACTGGGCGCATGCGCGGGGCACCGGGGGTGTCTCGGCGTGCACAGCCCTCTTCAGAGCCGCCCCCAGAAGGACATATCGCCATGGCTGCCATCTCGGAAAGCGCCGCCGACGCCACGACCCGCCGCAAGGCCGGCCGCCATCGCGGCGAGGGCCAGTGGGCCGTCGGCCATCACACACCGCTCAACGGCAACGAGCAGTTCAAGAAGGACGACGACGGTCTCAATGTGCGGACACGTATTGAGACGATCTACTCCAAGGCCGGTTTCGACTCGATCGACCCCAACGACCTGCGTGGCCGGATGCGTTGGTGGGGTCTGTACACCCAGCGCAAGCCGGGGATCGACGGGGGCAAGACCGCGGTGCTGGCCCCGGAGGAACTGGACGACCGCTACTTCATGCTGCGGGTCCGTATCGACGGCGGCCGGCTGACCACCGGGCAGCTGCGGGTCGTCGGCGAGATCTCCCAGGAGTTCGCCCGGGGCACCGCCGACCTCACCGACCGGCAGAACGTGCAGTACCACTGGATCCGGATCGAGGACGTCCCCGAGATATGGCGGCGGCTGGAGGCCGTGGGCCTGTCGACGACCGAGGCCTGTGGTGACACGCCGCGCGTGATCCTCGGCTCGCCCGTCGCCGGTATCGCCGAGGACGAGATCATCGACGGCACGCCCGCCATCGAGGAGATCCAGCGCCGGTTCATCGGCAACAAGGACTTCTCCAATCTGCCGCGGAAGTTCAAATCGGCCGTCTCCGGTTCGCCGTTGCTGGACGTGGCGCACGAGATCAACGACGTCGCGTTCGTCGGGGTCGACCACCCCGAACACGGCCCCGGCTTCGATCTGTGGGTCGGCGGCGGACTGTCGACCAACCCCAGGCTCGGGGTCCGGCTCGGTGCCTGGGTACCGCTGGACGAGGTTCCCGACGTGTACGGCGGCGTGATCGGCATCTTCCGTGACTACGGCTACCGGCGGCTGCGCAACCGTGCCCGGCTGAAGTTCCTCGTCGCCGACTGGGGCACGGAGAAGTTCCGCCGGGTCCTGGAGGAGGAGTACCTGCGGCGTCCGCTGCTCGACGGCCCCGCCCCCGCCGCGCCCGTCGAGCAGTGGCGCGACCACGTCGGCGTCCACCGCCAGAAGGACGGCGCGTTCTACGTCGGTTTCGCGCCGCGCGTCGGCCGGGTCGACGGCGCCCTGCTGGTGAAGCTGGCGGCGCTGGCGGAGGCCCACGGTTCGGGCCGGCTGCGCACCACCGCCGAGCAGAAGATGATCGTGCTCGATGTGCCCGAGGAGCAGGTGGACTCCCTGGTCGCCGGGTTGGAGGCGCTGGATCTGCGGGTCAGCCCGTCGCCCTTCCGGCGCGGCACGATGGCCTGCACGGGCATCGAGTTCTGCAAGCTCGCCATCGTCGAGACCAAGGGCCGCGGCCAGAGCCTCATCGACGAACTGGAGCGCAGACTGCCGGAGTTCGACCAGCCGGTCACCATCAACATCAACGGCTGCCCGAACGCGTGCGCCCGCATCCAGGTCGCGGACATCGGCCTCAAGGGCCAGCTCGTCGTGGACGACGAGGGCCGGCAGGTCGAGGGCTTCCAGGTGCACCTGGGCGGCGCGCTCGGTCTGGAGGCCGGTTTCGGCCGCAAGGTCCGTGGCCTGAAGGTCACTTCGGCCGAGCTGCCGGACTACGTCGAGCGGCTCCTCACCCGCTTCTCGGAGCAGCGCGAGGACGGCGAGCGGTTCGCGACCTGGGCGGCCCGCGCCACGCAGGAGGACCTGTCATGAGCGGGCGGGCGGCCCCCTTCTACTGCCCGTACTGCGGGGACGAGGACCTGCGCCCCTCCGAGGAGGGGCACGGCAGCTGGGAATGCGGGGCCTGCAACCGCGCGTTCCGGCTCGCGTTCCTCGGGTTGCTGGCCAAGGGCCTGCGGCCCGACTCTCCCGAAGGGGGCATCGCGTCACCATGAACGACACCGAACCGAGCGATCGTCACGAAGCGTGGGCGGCGCTGGCCGAGCGGGCCGGACGGGAGCTGGAGGACGCGTCGGCGCAGGACATCCTGCGCTGGGCGGCCGGGACGTTCGGGCGCCGGTTCTGCGTCACCTCCTCCATGGAGGACGCGGTCGTCGCCCACCTCGCCTCGCGTGCCCTGCCCGGCGTGGACGTCGTCTTCCTCGACACCGGCTACCACTTCCCCGAGACCATCGGCACCCGTGACGCGGTCGCCGCGGTGATGGACGTCAACGTCATCACCCTCACCCCGCGCCGGACCGTCGCCGAGCAGGACGCCGAGCACGGGCCGCGGCTGCACGACCGCGACCCGGACCTGTGCTGCGCCCTGCGCAAGGTCCGGCCGCTGGAGGAGGGCCTGGCCGGGTACGACGCCTGGGCGACCGGGCTGCGCCGCGACGAGTCGCCGACCCGCGCGCACACGCCCGTCGTCGGCTGGGACGAGCGACGGCGGAAGGTGAAGATCTCGCCGATCGCCCGCTGGACGCAGGCCGACGTGGACGCCTACGTCGAGGAACACGGTGTGCTCACCAACCCGCTGCTGAGCGAGGGTTACGCCTCCATCGGCTGTGCGCCGTGCACCCGCCGCGTCGCGGCGGGCGAGGACAGCCGCGCGGGCCGCTGGTCGGGGCGCGGCAAGACGGAATGCGGGCTTCACGGATGACACGGGACGGAGTACGGGAAATGAGCGGGGCCACCGTTTGGCTCACCGGGCTGCCCAGCGCGGGCAAGACGAGCATCGCCTACGCGCTGGCGGGGCGGCTGCGTGACGAGGGGCACCGGGTGGAGGTGCTGGACGGGGACGAGATCCGCGAGTTCCTCTCCGCCGGGCTCGGGTTCTCCCGCGCGGACCGGGACACCAACGTGCGGCGCATCGGTTTCGTGGCCCGGCTGCTGGCCGCGCACGGCGTGCTCGTCCTCGTGCCCGTCATCGCGCCCTACGCCGACTCCCGCGAGGCCGTCCGCAAGCACCACCAGGAGCACGGCACCGGTTATGTGGAGGTGCACGTGGCGACGCCGGTGGAGGTGTGCTCGCAGCGGGACGTGAAGGGCCTGTACGCCAAGCAGGCGGCGGGTGAGATATCCGGGCTGACGGGAGTGGACGACCCCTACGAGGCGCCCCTCGATCCGGATCTGCGGATCGCGACGTCCGGCCGGAGCGTCGCCGAATCGGCGGCGGAACTGCGCACACTGCTGGCGGAAAGGGGACTGCTGTGAGCGTCGACGAGAGCCCCTACGCCCTGACGCATCTGGACGCCCTGGAGTCGGAGGCGGTGCACATCTTCCGCGAGGTGGCGGGGGAGTTCGAGCGGCCGGTGATCCTCTTCTCCGGCGGCAAGGACTCGATCGTCATGCTGCACCTGGCGCTGAAGGCCTTCGCCCCGGCGGCGGTGCCGTTCTCGCTGCTGCACGTGGACACCGGGCACAACTTCCCCGAGGTCCTCGCCTACCGCGACCGCACGGTCGCCGAGCACGGTCTGCGGCTGCACGTGGCGTCCGTACAGGACTTCATCGACGACGGGCGGCTGCGCGAGCGCCCCGACGGCACCCGCAACCCCTTGCAAACCGTGCCCCTGCTGGACGCGATCGGCGCGCACCGCTTCGACGCCGTCTTCGGCGGCGGCCGCCGCGACGAGGAGAAGGCACGCGCGAAGGAGCGGGTGTTCTCGCTGCGTGACGAGTTCGGCGGCTGGGACCCGCGCCGGCAGCGCCCGGAGCTGTGGCAGCTGTACAACGGCCGCCACTCCCCCGGCGAGCACGTGCGGGTCTTCCCCCTGTCGAACTGGACCGAGCTGGACGTGTGGCAGTACATCGCCCGGGAAAAGATCGAACTCCCGGCCATCTACTACGCCCACGAGCGCGAGGTGTTCGCCCGGGACGGCATGTGGCTGGCACCGGGCGACTGGGGCGGCCCCAAGGACGGTGAGCAGGTCGTCAGACGGATGGTGCGGTACCGCACGGTCGGTGACATGTCCTGCACCGGCGCCGTGGATTCCTCGGCGGTGACCATCACGGACGTGATCGCCGAGATCGCCGCGTCCCGGCTCACCGAGCGGGGCGCGACGAGGGCCGACGACAAGCTGTCGGAGGCCGCGATGGAGGACCGCAAGCGCGAGGGGTACTTCTAGCCATGAGCACATCGATCGACCCGGCGGCGACCTCGCTGCTGCGTTTCGCCACCGCCGGCTCGGTGGACGACGGCAAGTCCACCCTGGTGGGGCGGCTGCTGCACGACTCCAAGTCGGTGCTGGCCGACCAGTTGGAGGCCGTCGAGCGGGCCTCCCTGGGCCGCGGACAGCAGGCACCGGACCTGGCGCTGCTGACCGACGGGCTGCGCGCGGAGCGCGAGCAGGGCATCACCATCGACGTGGCGTACCGCTACTTCGCCACCCCGCGCCGCCGGTTCGTCCTCGCCGACACCCCCGGGCACGTGCAGTACACCCGCAACATGGTCACCGGCGCCTCCACCGCCGAACTCGCGGTGGTGCTCGTCGACGCCCGCAACGGCGTCGTCGAGCAGACCCGCCGGCACGCCGCGGTCGCCGCCCTGCTGCGCGTCCCGCATGTGGTGCTGGCGGTCAACAAGATGGACCTCGTCGACTACGCGGAGCCCGTCTTCGCGGACATCGCCGAGGAGTTCACCGCCTACGCCGCCTCGCTCGGCGTGCCGGACGTCACCGCCGTACCGATCTCCGCGCTGGCCGGTGACAACGTGGTGACGCCGTCGGCGCACATGGACTGGTACGGCGGGCCGACCGTGCTGGAGCACCTGGAGAGCGTGCCCGTCGTCGCCGACCCCACCGGCGACCCGGCCCGCTTCCCCGTCCAGTACGTCATCCGCCCGCAGACCCCCGAACACCGCGACTACCGCGGCTACGCCGGGCAGCTCGCCTCCGGGGTGCTGCGCGTCGGGGAGGACGTCACCGTGCTGCCGTCGGGGCGGCGCAGCACCATCGCCGCCATCGACGCGCTGGGCTCGCAGGTCGACGTGGCGTGGGCCCCGCAGTCCGTGACCCTGCGCCTGGCCGACGACCTGGATGTCTCCCGCGGTGACCTCATCGCCCCTACCGCCGGTGTGCCCGCTCCCACGCGGGACGTGGAGGCGACCGTCTGCCACGTGGCCGACCGGCCGCTGCGCGCCGGGGACCGGGTGCTGCTCAAGCACACCACCCGCACGGTCAAGGCGATCGTCAAGGACATCCCGTCGCGGCTGGCGCTGGGCGACCTCTCCCAGCACCCCGCACCGGGGGAGCTGGCCGCCAACGACATCGGCCGCGTCGTGCTGCGCACCGCGGAGCCGCTGGCACTCGACGCCTACGCCGATTCCCGCCGCACGGGCTCCTTCCTGCTGATCGACCCCGCCGACGGCACGACGCTGACGGCGGGCATGGCGGGTGCGGCGTTCGCGGCGAAGGCGGCGGACGCCGGCGCCCCGGCCGTGGCCGACGACGCGGGATGGGACTTCTGATCATGACCTCGACGGGCAGGGACTTCTTCTCGACCTTCGACAAGGAGGGCGGCCGGATCGGCAGCGGCGCCCTCGGCAGCGGGCAGGGCGGGGTCGGGCGATGTGTGCGCTGACGCCCGTACCGCCGTCCTCCCTCCCCCACCCGCGAAGACCCCCGTCGACGCCGGGCGTGCCCTAGCCGTACGCCCGGCCCACCGAGAGGAACCCCCCTCGTGTCTGCCGCCCGCCCCGCCGCCCGCGTCCTCGCGGCCGCCGTCGCCCTGCCGCTGCTGATCGGTGCCCTGGGCGCCTGCGGCTACGGCTCGCAGAAGAAGGACGACCGGAGCCACGCGGCCGAGGGCGCGAAGCTCTCGGCCGACACGGTGCGGATCGGCTACTTCCCCAACATCACCCACGCCACCCCGCTGGTCGGTGAACACGAGGGGATCCTCCAGAAGGAACTGGGCGGCACCAAGCTCCGCTCCACGACCTTCAACGCGGGACCGACCGAGATCGAGGCCCTCAACGCGGGCTCCGTCGACATCGGCTGGATCGGCCCGTCACCCGCCATCAACGGCTATGTGAAGTCCAAGGGCAAGAACCTGCGCATCATCTCCGGTTCCGCCTCCGGCGGTGTGAAGCTCGTGGTGAACCCGGACCGGATCTCCTCGCTCGACGACGTCAAGGGCAAGAAGATCGCGACGCCGCAGAAGGGCAACACCCAGGACGTGGCGTTCCTCAACTGGATCGCCGAGAAGGGCTGGAAGGTCGACCCGCAGAGCGGCAAGGGTGACGTGTCCGTCGTCCGCACGGACAACAAGGTGACCGCCGACGCCTACAAGTCCGGTTCCGTCGACGGAGCCTGGGTGCCGGAGCCGACCGCCTCGAAGCTGGTCGCCGAGGGGGGAAAGGTCCTGCTGGACGAGAGCACGCTGTGGCCGGACAAGAAGTTCGTGATCACCAATGTGATCGTGTCGCAGAAGTTCCTCGACACCCACCCGGATGTCGTCGAGGCCGTGCTGCGCGGCTCGGTGAAGACCAACGCGTGGATCACGGCGAACCCCGACAAGGCGAAGGCCTCCGCCAACGCGGCCCTCAAGGGCCTCACCGGCAAGGAACTGCCCGCCAAGGTGCTCGACCCGGCGTGGCGCAGCATCGCGGTCACCGACGACCCGCTGGCATCGACCCTCCAGGCCGAGGCGGACCACGCCGTCAAGGCCGGTCTGCTGGAGCAGCCGGACCTGTCCGGCATCTACGACCTGACCCCGCTGAACAAGGTCCTGAAGGCCCAGGGCAAACCGGCGGTCGACGCCGCGAACCTCGGCAAGCGATAGCCCGCGTTCCCCTCAAGCAGCGACCGCCGATCCGTCGGCGCCCAGACCTCAGGAGGTGACCGGATGGCCCCGGCACTGTCCACCGAGAACACCGGCACGGCCGTCGTCGTCCCCCAGGACGCCCCGGCAGCCGTCCGGCTCCACCACGTCCACAAGAGCTTCGGCCGCCCCGGGGCGGCCCAGCCCGTGCTGGACGACATCACCCTCGACGTCCGGCCCGGCGAATTCGTCTGTCTGCTGGGCGCCTCGGGCTGCGGCAAGTCCACGCTGCTCAACCTGGTCGCCGGGCTGGACCGGCCGACGGCCGGCACGATCGAGGTGCCCGGCGGCAGGCCGGCGCTGATGTTCCAGGAACACGCGCTCTTCCCCTGGCTGACCGCGGGCCGGAACATCGAGCTGGCCCTGCGGCTGCGGGGGGTACCGAGGGCCGAGCGGCGCCCGGAGGCCGAACGGCTGCTGGACCTGGTGCGGCTCGGCGGCTCCTACCGCAAGCGGGTGCACGAGCTGTCGGGCGGCATGCGGCAGCGCGTCGCCCTCGCCCGCGCACTGGCACAGGACAGCCAACTGCTGCTGATGGACGAGCCGTTCGCCGCGCTCGACGCCATCACCCGGGACGTGCTGCACCACGAGCTGACCCGGATCTGGTCCGAGACCTCGCTGTCGGTGCTGTTCGTGACGCACAACGTCCGCGAGGCGGTCCGGCTCGCCCAGCGCGTGGTGCTGCTGTCCTCCCGCCCGGGCCGGGTCGCCCGGGAGTGGGAGGTCGGCATTCCGCAGCCGCGGCGGATCGAGGACGCGGCCGTCGCGGACCTGTCCGTCGAGATCACCGAAGAACTGCGTGGGGAGATCCGCCGCCATGGCCAGCACTGACACCACCGGGAAGGTCAAACCCGACGGCCACGACCTCGCGGGGCTGGAGGCCGGACTCGACGCGCTGGACGCCGTCCAGACCAAGCGGACGCCCTTCACCCAGGTGCTGCTCCACAAGGTCCTGCCGCCGGTGAGCGCCGTCGCCCTGGTGCTCGTCGTCTGGAAGCTCCTGGTCCTGGCGGAGATCACCGACGACTACAAGCTGCCCGACCCCTCCGCCGTCTGGCACAGCCTCACCGAGCTGTGGGTCCAGGGCACCCTGTTCGACATCGTCTGGACCAGCGTCTCGCGCGGCCTGCTGGGCTTCGCCGCCGCCCTGGCCCTCGGCACCCCGCTCGGACTGCTGGTCGCCCGGGTCCGGTTCGTGCGCGCCGCCCTCGGCCCGATCCTCTCCGGCCTCCAGTCGCTGCCGTCCGTCGCCTGGGTGCCGGCCGCCGTCATCTGGCTCGGCATCACGGACTCGGCGATGTACGCGGTGATCCTGCTGGGCGCGGTGCCCTCCATCGCCAACGGCCTGGTCTCCGGCATCGACCAGGTACCACCGCTGTACCTGCGGGCCGGGCGCACCATCGGCGCCACCGGTGCGCGCGGCGCCTGGCACATCCTGCTGCCGGCCGCCCTGCCCGGCTACCTCGCCGGCCTCAAGCAGGGCTGGGCCTTCTCCTGGCGCTCGCTGATGGCCGCCGAACTCATCGCCTCCTCCCCCGACCTGGGCCTGGGCCTCGGCCAGTACCTGGAGAACTCCCGTACCGACTCCGACATGCCCGGGGTGCTGCTCGGCATCCTCCTCATCCTCTTCGTCGGCATCGCCATCGACCTGATCGTCTTCAGCCCGTTGGAGCGCCGCGTGCTGCGTTCCCGCGGCCTGGCGACGCGCCAGGGGTGAGGCGCGTGGTGGCCCTGATCGTCGCCCACGGCAGCCGCGACGCCCGCCACGCGGCGACGGTGACGGCACTGCGGGACCGCCTGGCCGCCCTGCGCCCGGGGCTCCGCGTCGAGGTGGGCTTCCTCGACTTCTGCGCGCCGAGCGTGCCCCGGGTGCTGGAACGGCTGTCGGCGGAGGGCGTACGGGACGTCGTCGCCCTCCCCCTGCTGCTGACCCGCGCCTTCCACGCCAAGGCCGACATCCCGGCCGTGCTGCGCGAGGCGGCGGTCCGGCTGCCGTGGCTACGGGTGCGGCAGGCCGCCGTCCTCGGCCCTTCCCCCCTGCTGACGGCCGCCTTGGAACGGCGGCTGCACGAGGCCGGGCTGCGGCCCGGCGACCGGCGCCGGACCGGGGTCGTCCTGGCCTCGGCCGGCTCCACCGACCCGGAGGCGAGCGCGGTGATCGCTGACATCGCGCGGGAGTGGCGGCACACCGGTTGGTGCGCCGTGCGGCCCGCGTTCGCCTCCGCTTCCCTGCCGCGCACGGAGGACGCCGTCCGGTCCCTCCGCGCGGAGGGCGTCCGCCACATCGCGGTCGCCCCGTACGTCCTCGCGCCGGGCCGGCTGCCGGACCGCATCGCCGCCGGCGCGCGCGAGGCGGGCGCGGACGTCCTGGCGGACGTCCTGGGCCCGGCGCCGGAGGTCGTCTCGCTGCTGCTGCGCCGGTACGAGTCCGCCGCGCGGGCGGCGGCCGTTACCCCGGCGGTCAGGCTGCGGGCCTAGGCCAAGTGGTCGTCATTCTGGGCCTCGACGCCTCCTGAACCGGATGCCGCGGGCGCCCGTTTGACTCCTTCCGCGGCGGAAGCGCACGCTGGGAATACGAGGCACGCACCCCTGTGCGCCCACGGGTACACCCAACCCGTCCACTCGTCGCGAGCGCGCCGTCCTCCGGCCGGCTCGGTATGGCACGGCATGGCATGGCCGATCCGAGCGCGACGGCGCCCGAGAGGGGCCCGTCATGTCCAGCGAGTACACCATCCTGCGTGTCCGCGTCACGGCCAAGGACGCCGACACCCTGCGCGCCCTGCTGCGCGATTCCCGTCCCGACGTCGGCGGCCGGGTCCGCCGGAACGAGGACGGCAGCCTCACCTTCGACGCCTACGTGTCCCCCCAGCAGGGCGAAGCCCTGGCGCGCGAGGGCGTGTCGGTCGAGACCGTCGAGGACGCCACCGCCACCGGCCGGGCCCGCCAGGCCGAGGTGGCCGAAGGAGACCGGTTCGCCCCCGAGGACGCGGTCCCGCAGGGACTCGCCCTCAAGGTGCGCGACAGCTAGGAGGCGCACCATGCCGTACCTGAACATCACCGAGGTCGAATCCGGCGTCACCAGCCTGGCCGCGGCCTTCCCGACCGCGGACCTCGTCGAGCTGCCCGAGCCGACCGTCGAGGGCCGGACCTGCCACGCCCTGCGCATCGGCACCCACCGCTTGGAGCCGAAGCCTGCCGCCGTCCTGATCGGCGGCGCACACGCCCGCGAGTGGGGCAGCTGCGAGATCCTGGTCAACCTCGCCGCCGATATGCTGCACGCGCACGCCGGCGGTACGGGCCTCGCGTACGGCGGTACGAGCTTCACCTCCGCCCAGGTGCGCACGATCCTGGAGGAACTCGACGTCGTCGTCTTCCCGCTCGTCAACCCGGACGGCCGGCACTACAGCCAGACCACCGAAGCCATGTGGCGGCGGAACCGCAACCCGGCCCAGTCCGGCGGCAATCCGGCCGCGATCGGCGTCGACCTCAACCGCAACTTCGACCACCTCTTCGACTACCGGACCGCCTTCCACCCCCTCGCCCCGGTCCGGGTCTCGGACGACCCGGCCGACCCCGACCAGGTCTACCAGGGCCCCGAGCCCTTCTCGGAGCCGGAGACCCGCAACGTGCGCTGGCTGACGGAACACTTCGTCCGCACCCGCTGGTTCGTCGACGTCCACAGCTACTCCCAGAAGATGCTCCACGTGTGGGGCAACGACCAGAACCAGTCCGTCGACCCGGCCAAGAACTTCCGCAACCCCCTCTTCGACGGCAAGCGCGGACTGAAGGATGACCTGCTCTACGCCGAGTTCATCGAGGAGGACGACGCCGACGACTCCGCCGTGCTCGCCGAGCGGTTCTGCGAGGCCCTGAAGGGCGTACGCGGCAAGGAGTACACCCCCGAGCCCGCCTTCGACCTGTACCCCACCTGCGGAACGAGCGACGACTACACCTACGCGCGGCACATCGTCTCGGGCCAGGAGGAGGAGAAGATCCTCTCTTTCACGGTCGAGTGGGGCATGGCCTTCGCACCGCCGTGGCCGGAGATGAAGAAGATCGTCCTCGACGTCGACGCCGGCCTCGTGCAGTTCTGCCTGACCGCTCTCGCCTGAGCCCCCGCCTCGCACGCCCTAGGCCGTGTCCGCAAAGTCCCGTCTGGCCCGCGACGCCTGGCACGCGCGCTCGCTGCGTTGTCGGGATCGCCCGAGTACGCCCAGTACGAGGGCGACCCTCCGCCTTGCGATCGCACGCACCAGACGCCGCGGGCCACGCCCTGCGGGCGAACGACGCGACTTTGCGGACACGCCCTAGCCCAGCACTTTGTGCGACAGGGCCAGGACCCCGGTAAGGACGGTGAGCGCTCCGCCGAAGGCCGCCCCCGCACGCGTCAGCGCGGCTGGCCGGCTGGCACCGTCCATCAGGGCCAGCACTCCGGCCGCCGCGCCGACAGCGGCGGCGAGCAGGACGGTGACGGCGATCGTCAGCAGCACGAGGACGACGGCGGTCGATCGGTGATCCATCTGGGGCCTCCTGAATCCGTGGTGGTTCCGGTGCCAGGAATCTCCCCGATTCCACGTTCAGCGGTGTTCGGGCGTACGAAAATGAACGCCGTCACGCGGACGAGGGCGACTGCGGGGTGGGGAGAGCGTGGGCGACGACGAAGAGGCGGGCGCACAGGCCGAGTTGGCCGCGAGGCTCCGACTGCTGCGCGCCGAGCGCAGGCTGTCGGTCGCCGCGTTGGAGCGTCGGTCCGGGCTGGGACGCACGACGATCAGCCAGGCGCTCAACGGGCGGAAACTCCCGAGCGAAGCAACGGTGATCGCGCTGGCGAAGGCGCTGGGAACGGATCCGTTCGCCCTCTTGGAGATGCGATCCCGGGCGTATGCCCCGCCCGCGCCCGCCACCGGGGCACAGAGCGACGAGGAGCTGGATTTCGAGCGCCGGTACCGGAACTACGTCATCGATCGCTACAGCCGGTTGACGGTCGTAGGGCTGGATCTCACCCGGCCGGAGGGAGCCTGTTGGCCGTTGGACACGGCCTACCTCAGCCTGGAGCTGGCCGCTCGGGACGAGCGGTCGGGTATGCCTTCCGAGTGGCCGGATGAGCACGGATCCCCGATGACGGTGGAGCGTGCCGAGCAGGCTCTGGCCGGCCGGCAGCGCACGGTGATTCGCGGGCTGGCCGGAAGCGGCAAGACGACACTGCTGCAATGGCTGGCCGTCATCGCGGCGCGGCGGAACCCGCCGCGCCAGATGGAACACCTGCGGCGACTCATCCCCTTCGTACTGCCCCTGCGCACCCTCGACCGCCAAAGCGCCCTGCCGGGCCCGCACTCCTTCCTGGAAGCCACAGGGAGCATGCTCGCGGCCGCGCAGCCGACGGGGTGGGCGGACCGGGTCCTCACGGCAGGACGGGGGCTGTTGCTCATCGACGGCCTCGACGAAGTGCCACAGCAGCGCCGCGAACACACCAGAGCGTGGCTGCGGGAACTCCTCGCGGCCTACCCGCAGGCGTATGTCCTCGTCACCACGCGCCCTACGGCTGTACCCGAACACTGGCTCGACGGCTCGGGCTTCACGGAGCTGACCGTACGGCCGATGAACAGACGCGATGTGCTGGTCTTCGTCACCCGCTGGCATGGTGCGGCTCAAGCCGCCCCCGGACTGGAGGAGAGTTTCAAGGAGGCCGTGCGCGGACAGCGCGACCTGGCGCAGCTGGCGACCACTCCCCTGATGTGCGCACTGATGTGCGCGCTCCACCGTGACCGGCGCGGTCACCTCCCCCGGAGCCGCATGGAGCTGTACGAAGCGGCGCTGTCGATGCTGCTGGTCCGACGCGATCACGAACGTGGCATCGACGCTCCGGAAGGCATCAGCCTGACCCGGCACCAGTCCATCCAGTTGCTCCAGCGGCTCGCTTACTGGCTCATCCGCAACGGCCAGGCGGAAATGGAGGAGGAGTCGGCGCTCGCGGTCGTCGAGGAGGCGCTGCCCGCCATGCCTGCGGTATCGGGGCAAGGAGACGCCCGGCAGGTACTGACGCACCTGGTATCGCGTAGCGGTCTCCTGCGCAAGCCGACAGCCGACACCATCGACTTCGTCCACCGCACCTTTCAGGATTACCTCGGCGCGAAGGCGGCGGTGGAGGCGCGGGACCTGGGGCTGCTGGTACGGCACGCGCACGACGACCAGTGGGAGGACGTCCTACGGATGGCCGTCGCCCACGCCCGGCCCACCGAACGGGCCACACTCCTGCGTCGGCTGGTGGCGCGGGGCGACCGTACGGCCAGGCATCGGACGCGGCTGCATCTGCTGGCGATGGCATGCCTGGAACAGGCGACGGAGCTGAATCCGGAGGTACGGGAGGCGGTGGAGAGCCGGGCGGCGGCGTTATTGCCGCCTCGGGCTTACGAAGAGGCTCGTGAACTCGCGTCGGTTGGGCCGGTGATCCTTGATCTGCTTCCGGGCCCGGAAGGCCTGGGAAGCGACGAGGCCAGGGCCGTAGTGCAGACAGCGGTCGCCGTGGGCGGTGATGCCGCCTTGCCTCTGCTCAAACGGTATCGCAGCTGCACCCTCCGCGGTGTCCAGAACAGCATGGCTTCGGGTTGGAGCTCATTCGACACGGAAGAGTACGCGCGAGAGATCCTTGACCACCTCCCGGACGACGTCACCGTGCACGTCGCAAGCACTGCAGAGCTCAAGGCGGTCAGAGGGCTTCACAACAAGACAGGCATCTCCTTCAACGGAGACTTCTCGGCACCCGAGATGATGGCCGCGATCGAACGAAGCCGACTCCGCAGTTTGTCCATCTCCGGAAATGGGACGTTGAGCGACATCGGCTTCGTCCGGCAGCTGCCTTCGCTCCGCGATCTGACGCTGATGGGCAACGATGACCTGTTCGACCTGACGCCTCTGGACGATTTACCGATCAACAGGCTTGTCCTGTGGGGAGCTCGGCGTAGAGACCTGGCTGCCATCGGCCGGCTGCCGATCCTGGAGCATCTCAATCTCGACACTCCCCTGGAGCAGCCCTCCATCGCCGCCTTCCCCGAACTCCCGCACTTGCGAGAGCTCTACCTCTGGGGGGAGACATGCTCGTCAACGGCGCTCAGCGGCATTTCCGCACTCAGCGGTCTGGAGTTCCTCAGCTTCGTCCCCCGGGACACGGAGGAAGCTTGGCATGAGCTCACCCTGCTCCCCGCATTGACCGGCATGCAGATCGTCGATCAGAAGGTATCCGCCCTGGGCACCTTCCCGCCCCTGCCTCAGGTGACCCGCCTCGTACTCAACAACCCGTCTTCGCATGCGGACCTGTCCCCCGTAATGGACACCTTTCCCAACGTCCGAAAACTGTCCATATACTGCCGGTCACACTCCGACCCCACAGTCGATCTCACCCCGCTCGCCGGCATCGAGGGCCTGACGGTCCACATCACCGATGCCGAAACCGTCGTCGGCCTCGACCTCTTCCCTCCGGGTGCCGTCACCCGCTCCCCCCGCCCTCGCCCCCGCGCATAAGACGCGCACGGCCTGGGCTCCGCCGTAGACCGTCCCGTCGTGTGACCCACATCATGGGAACTCGTACCTCCCATCGGACATATCCAGACGTGATGTCAATACACACCCGCATCAGGGACGGCGACCCGGACTCCTTCCGCTGTCTTTTCCGCTCGCACGCCCAGCTCGTCCACCGCTACGCCATCCGTGCCACCGGCGACTGGGCCACCGCCGAGGACGTCGTTTCGCTCACGTTCCTGGAGGCCTGGCGCCTTCGCGAGAGGCTTCCCGAGGAGCCGGACGGCGCGAAGGCCTGGCTGATGGGCATCGCGGTCAACGTCCAGCGCAACACCAACCGTGCCGCCCGCCGCCATCAGAAGGCCCTGGCCCGCATGCCCGCCAAGGAAGCCGTGCCGGACATCGCGGGTGAGGTGGTGAGCAGGATGGCGGACGCCGAACAGCTCACCGCCGCGAAGAACGCCCTGGGGAAGCTGCGCCGGCCGGAACGCGAGGTCGTCACCCTCTGCGTGTGGTCCGGCCTGAGCTACGCGGAAGCGGCCGAGGCCCTGGGCGTGGCCGTCGGCACCGTACGGTCGCGGCTTTTCCGGGCCCGCGAGCGTCTGCGCAAGCTCGCCGAACAGGAACTCCGGCAGCACGCCGACGAGACGGCGTCCCGGCGCGTCCCGGGCTCCTCCCCCTGCACCTGAACCGGCCGAACGAGAAGTGGAACCGATGATGAGTACCTCCCGGCGGCCCCAAGAGCCGCTCGATCTCCGTGACTTCGATCTCCTGCTCCCGCGGCAGGTCGAGACCGCCCTGCCCAAGGCGCGGCAGGACCTGTTCGAGGAGGCCCTGTGGGCCGAGGCCCGCCGAACCGCCCCGCGCGCACCGCGCTCGCGTGCGCACCGCACGGCCTGGATCACGCTCCCGGCCGCCGCGGCCGTGGTGGCGGGCGCCGTGCTCGTGGCCCCGGGCGGTCCGGGTGCCTCGGGCACGGACACTCGCCCCCCGAAGGCCGGTGCGAAGCTGAACCCCGGCACCACCACAGGACTGTCGACGACCGTCGACCGCATCTCCCTCGCGGCAGCACGGCAGCCGGCCCTGGAGCCACGGCAGGACCAGTACATCTACGTGGAGAGCAAGGTGCGGGGCGGGCGGGTCGACAGGGCGGGCGGCGAGGAGAAGCTCGTGGTGTCTCCGCTGCGCTCGCGCCAGGTGTGGCACTCGCCCGACGGCCTCAGGAATTTCATCTACGAGCCCGGCCATGAGTTCATGGACAAGAACGGCGAGGACCTCGACCTCGACCGCCCCGATGACGTCACCGACCGGGGCTCCTACAACAGCGTCAAGGCGCTTCCCACCGACCCCGACGCCCTGCTCAAGCGCCTCTACCGGTGGGGCAAGGTGGGCGACCCGCAGGCCGACCGGACGGCGTTCGAGGAAGTGGGCCAGCTGCTGGAGGAGCAGATCGCGGCACCGGCCATCAGCGCCGCGCTGTTCAAGGCGGCTGCCAGGATCCCGGGCGTCAGACTCGTGGACGACGCCGTCGACGCGACCGGCCGGGCCGCTGTCGCGATCACTCACACCGGGCGGATCAGCCGTCAGGAGTGGATCTTCGACCGGAACACCTATGGGTACCTCGGCCAGCGCGATGTGCTGGTCAAGCCCTATCGGGGCCTCGAACCGGGCGCCGTCACCCACGAGACCGTGGTCATCAAGCGGGCCGTGGTCGACGCGAAGAAGGAACTCCCCGACGGCACGACGCTCTGAGCGTGATGCGGGGAGCGCCTCCGTCAGCCGCGCTCCCGCGAACGGTTCATGACTCCAGGCGGCACGGGCCCCTGCCGAGAGTTCAGCCGGGGCCCACGGCGTGGGGAGCCGCGGAGGGCCGGGGCCTGTCCCTCGAACGAGCAAGCGGCCTCTCGGGCCTTCGGCCGCCCGGGTGGGCTTGATGTGGGCCCATCGGGTGGTCGGCCCCGGCAGGGGCACGCCGCGTCTCCCACCGGCCCGTGCGGCATGGATCATCGTGGTGCCGGGGCGGCGGCTTCGTACGGGCCCCGGAGACACCGGTCGGCGGGCGGCCGGTGCCAGGGAAGGGGCGCATTCCTTGATCATCACCATCGTGGTGGCCGTGTGTGCCCTGGTGGTGGGGATCGTCGGCCGGTGGCTGCTGCGGGACGAGCTGGCGGCTCTGGAGACTCCGACTCTCACGGTCCGTGACTTCATCGTGCCCTTGCAGGCCCTCACCGTCTTCGTGCTCGCCTATGTGCTGGTCATGGCGTCCTCCTCGAACGGCAAGGCCGAGGAGGCGGTCCGTCAGGAGGCCCAGGTGCTCGACCACATGTACAAGGCCGCCGACTTCTCGCCCGTCGCCCCGCGGCAGCGGCTGCAGGCCGACCTCGTGTGTTACGTCCGGGCCGTGCGGTCGGTGGAGTGGGGCACCATGGCGCACGGCCACGGCTCGCCCGCCCCCGACGCCTGGAGCAGTGACTTCCACACCACGTTCAAGACCATGGACACCAAGTCGGCCCCGTTCGGTCTGCTGGTGTCCGCGGACAAGGCCCGTGACCAGGCGCGGCAGACCCGGGTGGCCGAGTCGACGCCGGCCGTACCCAGTGCGGTGTACTGGCTGCTGCTGGCGGCGCTCGCCGTCCTGGTCGTCACCCTGGGGCTGTGTCTGCCACCGAGGAACAACGTCGTCGTCACCGCCGGCCTGGTGGTCCTGACCGCCCTGCTCGCCTGTGTCCTGCTCGCCATCCGGGACGTCGAGCGTCCCTTCAACGGGCTGATCCAGATCAAGCCCGTCGCCATGACGGTGCTGGAGGACAACATGTCCAAGGCCTTCACCGCCGCCTACCCCGGCACCCGGCTGCCCTGTGGGGAACACGGTGCCCCCGCACCGGGGTCCGGGCGCCGGTAGCGGGGGTACGGGGCAGGGAGGTCAGCCGAAGTCGAGGTCGCCGGTGCGGGTGCGCTTCAGTTCGAAGAAGTCGGGGTACGAGGCCAGCGCGCGGGCGCCGTCGAAGATACGGGCCGCCGTCTCGCCCCGGGGTATAGAGGTGAGGACCGGGCCGAAGAAGGCGACGCCGTCGATGTGCAGGGTCGGGGTGCCGACGTCCTCGCCGACGGGGTCCATGCCCTCGTGGTGGCTCTTGCGCAGTGCCTCGTCGTGATCGGTGGTGTGGGCGGCCCCGGCCAGCTCGGCGGGCAGGCCCACCTCGGCGAGCGCCTCTTTGATCAGGTCGTCGTCGATGGCATCGCCCTGGTTGTGGATGCGGGTGCCGAGGGCGGTGTAGAGGTCGCGGAGCACGGGCTCGCCGTGCCGCTGGGCGGCGGCCACGCAGACGCGGACCGGGCCCCAGCCGGTGTCGAGCATGTCGCGGTAGCGCTCGGGAAGGTCTTCGCGGCCCTCGTTCAGGACGGACAGGCTCATGACGCGGAAGCGCAGCCGGATGTCACGCAGTCGCTCGACCTCGAGGATCCAGCGCGAGGTGATCCAGGCGAAGGGGCAGAGGGGGTCGAAGTAGAAGTCGACCTCGGGAGTCGTGTCATCGGGCAGGGAAGGGGCGGGAGTTGCAACGGAAGTCATGGCCGGGAGCCTAATGCCGAGTGGCCGGCCGTCGTGCCCCGTGGGGGAGGGCACGACGGCCGGCCTGTGGGATCGACCGATCCCCTACTCGTCGGCTATGTGGTGACTACTCCACGACCTTGAGCAGCTTGTTGGGCGTGCCCGCGCTCGGGTTGGAGACCTTGTCCGCGGTGGCGCCCTTGGTCAGCGCACCGGCGACCTGGTCGGGCGTCGCGTCCTTGTGAGCGCCGAGGTAGACCGCCGCCGCGCCCGCGACATGCGGAGTGGCCATGGACGTACCGGAGATGGTCTTGGTGCCCGAGTCGCTGTCGTTCCACGCGGACGTGATGTCCGAGCCGGGGGCGTAGAGGTCGACCACGCTGCCGAAGTTGGAGAAGTCGGACTGCTGGTCGTCCTTGGTGGTGGAGGCGACGGTGATCGCTTCCGGCACCCGGGACGGGGAGCCCTGGCCCGCGTCGGCGGACTCGTTGCCCGCGGCGACGGCGAACGTCACACCGGCGGCGACGGCCCGCTTGACGGCCGCGTCGAGGGCCTCGTCGGCGCCGCCGCCGAGGCTCATGTTGGCGACGGACGGGCCCTTGTGGTTCTTGATGACCCAGTCGATGCCCGCGACGACCTGCTCGGTGCTGCCGGAGCCGTTCGCGTCGAGCACCCGGACCGCCACGATCTTGGCCTTCTTGGCGACGCCGTGCGCGGTACCGGCGATGGTGCCCGCCACGTGCGTGCCGTGGCCGTTGCCGTCGTCCGCGTTGTCGTCGTTGTCGATGGCGTCGAAGCCGGACGAGGCGCGGCCGCCGAAGTCCTTGTGGCTGATGCGCACGCCGGTGTCGATGACGTACGCGGTGACGCCCTCACCCGCCCCGTCGGGGTAGGTGTACTTGCCGTCACCCTTGGCCTCGGCCTGGTCGATGCGGTCCAGACCCCAGGAGGGTGGGGCCTCCTGGGTGGCGCTGGCGGTGAAGCGGTGGTTCTGCACGACCTTGGCGACGGACGGGTCGGCGGCGAGCCGCTTCGCCTCCTTCTCGTCCAGGCCGCTGGCGGAGAAGCCGCGCAGCGCCGAGTCGTAGGTGCGGTTCAGCTTGCCGCCGTATCGCTTGGCGAGGTCCTCGCCTTCCGTCGTGACGGCCTTGGCGCCGACGGACGCGGCGCTCTTGCCGTCCTTCAGCATGACGATGTAGCTGCCGTCGATCGCGCCCTTGGCGTTCGCGCCGTAGACGGTTCCTTCGGCGGCGGGAGCGGCGCCGGCGGGCAGAGCCAGCAGGGTGGCTCCGGCGGTGACGGCGGTCATGGCGGATATCGCCAGTACGAGCCGTCGCTTGCCGACGCGCTTATGGGTTGCCATACGAGGGGTCCTCCTCGTGAGGATGTGGGGGGAAATTGAGCGTTCATCCAACGTCACCCGGAGCGTGGAAGGCATTGCTCCGGGTGACTCGAAACCCTGTCGGATTTACCGTGCTCAATTCAAGATCCCCGCGAAGGTGTGACATACGCAACGCTCTTGCGTAATTTCAAACCCCGCTGAACGGCGCCAAATTGGACAGCCGATTGACAACCACTGTCAGGTTTTACCTGAGGGACACAACTCAACTACCGCGCGCCCATCAGGACTTCGGAGCGGGACTTCGGAGCGCGTGAATGCTCACTTGCGCAGTTCCGCCTCGATGAGATCGGCCGCATAGGGGGTGCCCCCTTCGGCCGCCAGCTCGGCTTGCAGCTCCGCCGAACGGGCCGCCACGGCGGGGTCGTTCACCAGGTCGAGGACCGCCGCGCGCAGCGTCGCCGCGTCCGCCCGCTCCATCGGCACGTGCTTGCCGACCCCCAACTCCTCGATCTGCGCGGCGTTGCCGAACTGGTCGACCGCCTGCGGCACGGCGACCATCGGCACCCCGCAGGCCAGCCCCTCCTGCGAGCCGCCCATGCCGGCGTGCGTGATGAAGGCGTCGGCCTGCTTGAGCACGGCCAGTTGCGGGATCCACGAGCGGACCTCGAAGTTGGCCGGGATGGTGCCCAGTTCCGCGATGTCGACCTGCTTGCCGACCTGGAGCACCACATGCCAGCCCGGCAGATCGCCGAAGGCCTCGATGCACGCGCGGTAGAAGCCGGGCTGCTTGGTGAAGGTGGAGCCGAGCGAGACCAGCAGGACCTTCTCGGCGTCGGCCGGACGCTCCCAGTCGCCCTGGTCGGACCTGTCACCCTGACAGGGGCCGGTGAAGGTGTAGACCGCCTCGTCGACCCGGTGGGCCTGGGGCTGCATCGCACGCGGTATGACGGCGAGACAGCGGTCCGGGCGGCCCATGAACCTGTCCGGGTCGATGTCCATGCCGTTCTCGGCGATCCAGGCGGCGAAACGCTCGTAGAAGGCGATGCCGCGCGGGGTCCGCTTGACCGGGTCCATGATCGCTGCCGCGACCTCGTCCTCGTAGCCTTCCCAGGCCACGAGGTTCGGCGAGAGCTGGACGACCGGCACCTGCCAGCGGTGCCCGAGGATCCGCGCGGGGTAGGCGGTGATGTCGTACAGGACCAGATCCGGCTCGTCACCCTCGTAGGCCTCGATGAGCTGCGGCAATGCCTGAATGGCGTCGGCCAGGAAGGGCTCCATGTGGTCCATCACCTCGGTGCCCCAGGCATCGGGGTCACCGTCGGCCGGAAGGGTCGAGGTGTAGATCTTCGGCTCGGCACCGGTGGCGGCGACACGCTCCGCGAAGGACTCGGGGATGGCGTAGGTGACGCGGTGGCCGCGGGCGACGAGTTCGCGGATGACGTCCAGGCTGGGATTCACGTGCCCGTGGGCGGCGATGCTGAACATGGCGATGTGGGCGGGGCGGGGAGTGGTCATGCCCGGAGACTAAACAAGACGATACGTCTCGTGCAAATGATTAAACGTCACCCTCCTGCTCCTCGGACCCGCCCGGCGGCCCCGGCTGCCCCGGCTGCCCACCCGGTGCCCCCCGGCGCTCGTCCGGAGGGGACAATCTCCGTGATCGGCCGGGCGGCGCCGGCACGGCAGGTACGGAAGGTACGAGTGGTGGATCCCATGGCCTCGACGCATGCGGCGAACGTGCCCTTCACGGAACAACGCGCGCGCGAACTCCTCCCGGCGGCGGTTCCGGCGGCCGACGCGAAGCTCCTCGCGCTCGGGGAGAACGCGGTCTTCGCCGCCGGTGACCTCGTCGCCAAGGTGGGCCGGGACGCCTCGCTGGTGGACCGGGCCCGTCATGAACTGCGCGTCGCCGCCTGGCTCGCGGAGTGCGGCATCCCGGCGGTCCGGGCGGCCGCCCCCGAGGTGCTGTCGGCCGACGGGCACCCGGTGACGCTCTGGCACCGGCTCCCCGCGGCGTCGCGCCCGGCCGGCCCCGCCGACCTCGCCGACCTCCTGCGGCTGATCCACGCGCTGCCGCGACCGGACTTCACGCTCCCGCCGCGCGAGCTGCTCGGCGGCGTCGAGCGATGGCTGCGGCTGGCCGGGGACGCGATCGACCCCGCCGACGCCGCGTATCTCCGGGAGCGCCGGGACGGTTTCGCGGCGGCGGCCGCCGCGCTGACACCACAGCTGCCCCCGGGCCCCATCCACGGGGACGCCTCACCGCGCAACGTCCACATCGGACCGGACGGACCGGTCCTGGTGGACCTGGAGACGTTCGCCGGGGACCTGCGCGAGCACGACCTGGTGGTAATGGCGCTGAGCCGGGACCGGTACGGGATGGACCCGGACGCGTACGACACCTTCGTCCGGACCTACGGCTGGGACGTACGGGAATGGGAGGGCTGCGCGGTGCTGCGCGGGGCGCGGGAGACCGCGAGCTGCGCGTGGGTGGCCCAGCACGCACCCGGCAACCCGGCGGCGCGCGCCGAGTTCGGCCGTCGGGTCGCATCCCTGCGGGACGGTGACCCGGCGGTGCGGTGGTATCCCTTCTGACCCTGCCCCCACCGGGCCGGCCCCGGCCCCCGTGGGATTCCGGCGTGCCCGCGTCGGTGCCGTGGCCCCCTACGGGGCCGGGTGGCCCGCCCCCCTCGTTCCCCGGGTTCCGCCCCGGGCGCTCCACCGGCATGAACGGGCTTAGGCCGTGTCCGGCGGATCATGTGGGCGGACGCTGCGGTCCGTGACGTCCGCGCCACCGCTGCGCGGCGGTGTCCTCAATCGCCGGACGGGCTTGTATCAAGGCCGCTGGGCCCCCAGCGGTAGCTGGGGGAGCTTGAGGACGCGGCCGCAGGCAGCAAAGACGGCCGGTAGCCGAAGATCCACCGGACACGGCCTAGGGGCCCGGCATGCGGAGGGCCCGTGCGGGGACGGGACGGCACGGCATGGCGCCCCCGGATCATCCGTCGTGCCCGGCTTCTCGCTATCGCGCGCGAATGCCCGGACCGCCGGAGACGTCGGCCCATTTCCCCCGATGCCCCTTTTCGGGCCGCGTTCGGGAAAAGGGGCCGTGCCGCGTTCGGAAAAGGACCGTGCCGCCCCGGAACGGAAAGAAGGCCCGGCCTCACCGGTCGGCCCGGCTGCCACGGATCGCGGAACGCGCCGCTATCCGGCCGATAGGGCATGAGAGAGTCTGCCCGCCGAACTCGTGTAATCGAAGGCGAAAGCATGACCCGCCGCCGACTTCAGGTCATATCCACCGATGCCTACTACACGGACACTCCCCGGGGTACTTCGCTGAAAGGACGGAAAGGCGGACCCCCGGCCCGTTATCGCAAGGGCCAGCGCGGATCGACGAGCGCCTTCGGGTCGCCCTGCCGGCGCAGCCACTTCTGATAGCCCGCCGCCCACTCGCGGTACCACCCCGCCTGCTCGCGGTGGAGTGCCCACAGCTCCGCCTCCGCCACCCGGGGGTACCGCTCGGCGAGCGCGCAGGCGACCCGCACCGCCGCGAGCGCGTCCGCCCCGGCCTCGTGCGCACTGTCCAGGACCACGCCGTACTCGTCGCAGACCGCCTCGAGATTGCGCTTGCCCTTGCGGTAACGGTCGACGGCCCGGTCGATGGTGAGCGGGTCGACGACCGGGCCGACTCCCCCGTCGCCGTCGTCGCCCAGCCGCTCGCCGAGCGAGGGCAGGCCGTGCCGCCGCAACTCCGCCGCCAGCATGCTGAGGTCGAAGCAGGCGTTGTACGCGACGACGGGCACCCCCACCGACCAGTGGCCCACCAGGGCGTCGGCTATCTCGTCGACCACCTCGCGGGCGGGTCGGCCCAGCGCCGTCGCGCGCTCGCTCGTGATGCCGTGTATGGCCGCGGCCTCGGCCGGGATGGGAACCCCCGGATCCGCCAGCCACTCCCGCCGCCCTGTGGGCTCGCCGCCCTTGGTCTCGACGACGGCCGCCGTGACGATCCGCGACTCTCCCGGGTCGGTGCCCGTGGTCTCCAGATCGAACCCGATCAACAGCTCCCGGTGCCACCCCATCGCGGCCCCCCTTCGTGGTGCTTCCCCCGACTGGTCCCCAGCGTCGCACGCACCACTGACAATCGGCCCCGGGCGTGATCCGGTACCGGGCCGCCGGGACGGGCTAGCTTCGGCTGAACTCAGCCCTCCAGCCCGTCCGGCAGTTGGGGAACGCCCCCGCGGGGGCGCTCGCCGCCGCAAGCGGCGCAGACGCTCCACAGCCGAAGACCCGCCGGACGGGCACCGGTCACGACACCGGGCGCGAGTCCGCCCACACGCCCTCGAACTCCTCGCGGTACGTCTCGAAGAGCCCGTGTTCCTGCTCCCGCCCGTCGCGCACCACGTGCCGGCCGCCTCCGCGCAGCACCAGTACCGGTGCCTCCATTCCACGCGCCTTGCGCAGATAGGACTGCACCACCGCGAGCCCGTCCGAGCCGTCGCCGTTGACGAGATAGGCCGTGAAGCGCGGTGTCTCGTCGAAGACCCGGATCTCGAAGGCGGCGGTGTCGCGCAGCCGGTCCCGCACCCGCCGCATGTGCATGATGTTCATCTCTACCGACCGGCTCATCTCGCCCTTTTTGATGCCCAGTTCGCGCTCGCGCCGGCGAACCGCGCTGCTCGCCGGGTTGAGGAAGAGCAGGCGGGCCCGGCAGCCGGCCTCGGCCAGCCGGATGAGGCGCCGTCCTGAGTAGTTCTGGACGAGCAGGTTCAGGCCTATGCCCACCGCGTCGAGGCGGCGGGCGCTGCCGAAGAGGTCCTCCACGGGGAGCTGCCGCTGCAACCGCACCCGGTCGGGGTGGACGCCGATGACGTCGGCGTAGCGGTCCCCCACGAGGTGTTCCACCGCGTCGATGGGCAGCCGGTCGGCGGACGGGCCGCCGCTGCCGCCGCCGAGGATGTTCAGCAGCCGCGCGGAGGCCCGTTCGGCCTGGGCGAGCACCGTTTCGGACAGGGCCCGGTTGCGGGAGACGACGTTGCGCGCCACCTCCAGCTCGTCCAGTGCCAGTTCCAGGTCGCGCCGGTCGTCGAGGTACGGCTCGAAGCAGGGCCAGTGCTGGACGAGCAGCTCCCGCAGTTGCGGGAGGGTGAGGAAGCTGAGGACGTTGTCGTCGGCCGGGTCCAGCAGATAGCCCTTGCGGCGGCTCACCTCCCGGACCGCCGCGGCGCGCTGCACCCATTCCTGCCCGGCGGGGCCGGCGGCGGCGACGACCCACTCGTCCTCGCCGTGCACCGGTTCGTAGACCGGCCGCAGCACGGCGGCCACGACGGCGCGCAGCCGCTGCTCCACCAGATTCAGCCAGATGTAGGCCCGCCCCGCCCGCCGTGCGCGGGTGCGTACCTCGCTCCAGGCGTCGGCGTTCCAGTCCAGTTCCGCCCCGATCTCCATCGGGCGGGCCAGGGAGACCGCGCCGGGTGGCGCGTCGGTCGAACCGTCTCCCCCGGGAACGCCGTCGCCAGGGGGCAGCTCCAGTCCGCCCGAGCTCACCAGTGCACCGCCTTCCGCCCCGTCCAACGATCAAGGCAGACTACTGTGCGGGCGGGAGGCGGTGCACCCGCTCGCCGTCAGTCGCCGGTCAACTGTCCCACTCCGTGAGGCGGTTGTTTTTGGCCGTGGTGGCCGAAGTGAGCGGATTCATAGCGCGGGCCCCGGCCGTCACCCGGTTGGACGAACCGAAGAGGGCGCAAGAAGGAGGTGCCGGTCTCCTTTTGGGGAAGATCTGCGGAAAGGGCCGCTCGGCCGCGTCGGTTGGGAAAGGATTCCGGGTCGGCCTCGTACAGGAGTCCTCGTGGCGCCCCGCGTGGCGCCCGGGGGAACCGCTCCGGACCGTCCCGGACCGCTGTGAACGGCTCGCGGAGCGGTTCCGCGGGCTCCCCGGAAGAACCCGAAGAACCCCCGAAGAAGTGGAAGAGTCGACTCATGCAGGTGTGGCCGGGACAGGCGTACCCCCTCGGTGCCACGTACGACGGCGCCGGCACCAACTTCGCGGTCTTCTCCGAGGCCGCCGAGCGGATCGAGTTGTGCCTGTTGCACGACGACGGCTCGGAGACGGCGGTGGAGCTGCGCGAGAGCGACGCGTTCGTCCGGCACGCCTATCTGCCGGGCATCATGCCGGGGCAGCGGTACGGCTTCCGCGCGCACGGGCCGTACGAGCCCGAGCGCGGGCACCGCTGCAATTCGGCCAAGCTGCTGCTGGATCCGTACGCCCGTGCGGTGAGCGGGGCCGTCGACTGGGGGGAGGCGGTGTACGGCTACCGCTTCGGGCGGCCGGAGAAGCGCAACGACATGGACTCGGCGCCGCACATGATGACGTCGGTGGTGGTCAACCCGTATTTCGACTGGGGTGACGACCGTCCGCCGCGCACCGACTATCACCGTACGGTCATCTATGAGGCTCATGTGAAGGGCCTGACGATGCGCCACCCGGCGCTGCCGGAGGAGGTGCGCGGGTCGTACGCGGCGCTGGCGCACCCGGCGGTCATCGAGCATCTGACGGAGCTGGGGGTGACGGCGATCGAGCTGATGCCGGTCCATCAGTTCGTCAACGACCACCGGCTGGTGGACGCGGGGCTGGCCAACTACTGGGGCTACAACACCATCGGTTTCTTCGCCCCGCACAACACCTACGCCTCGTGGGGGGACCGGGGCCAGCAGGTGCTGGAGTTCAAGTCGGCGGTGCGGGCCCTGCACGCCGCGGGCATCGAGGTCATCCTCGACGTGGTCTACAACCACACCGCCGAGGGCAATCACCTCGGCCCCACCCTCTCCTTCCGCGGCCTGGACAACGCCTCGTACTACCGGCTGACGGACGATCCGCGCTACTACATGGACACCACCGGGACCGGCAATTCCCTGCTGATGCGCAGCCCGCACGTGCTGCAGCTCATCATGGACTCGCTGCGCTACTGGGTGACCGAGATGCGGGTGGACGGTTTCCGGTTCGATCTGGCGGCGACGCTCGCCCGGCAGTTCCACGAGGTGGACCGGCTGTCGTCGTTCTTCGACCTGGTGCAGCAGGATCCGGTGGTGAGCCAGGTGAAGCTGATCGCGGAGCCGTGGGACGTCGGGGAGGGCGGTTACCAGGTCGGCAATTTCCCGCCCCTGTGGGCCGAGTGGAATGGCAAGTTCCGCGATACCTCCCGGGACCTGTGGCGCGGTGAGCCCGCCACGCTGGCGGAGTTCGGCTCCCGGCTGACCGGTTCCTCCGACCTCTACCAGGGGGACGGCAGGCGACCGCTGGCCTCCGTCAACTTCGTGACCTGCCACGACGGCTTCACCCTGCACGACCTGGTCGCCTACAACGACAAGCACAACGAGGCCAACGGCGAGGACAACCGGGACGGCGAGAGCCACAACCGGTCGTGGAACTGCGGGGCCGAGGGCGAGAGCGAGGACCCGGCGGTGCTGGCGCTGCGCGAGCGGCAGATGCGCAACTTCATCGCCACCCTGATGCTCTCGCAGGGGGTGCCGATGCTGAGCCACGGTGACGAGTTCGCGCGCACCCAGGGAGGCAACAACAACGCCTACTGCCAGGACTCCGAGCTGTCGTGGGTGCGCTGGCCGCACCCGTCGGACGAGGCGTCCGCCCGGGCCCGGCGGATGCTGGCCTTCACGCGCGCGATGGTCTGGCTCCGCCGCGACCACCCGGTCTTCCGGCGCCGCCGCTTCTTCCACGGCCGGCCGGTGCAGGGCACGCACGACGACCTGTCGGACATCGCCTGGTTCACCCACGAGGGCGAGGAGATGCGGGACGGTGACTGGCAGGCCGCCCACGCGAAGTCGCTGACCGTCTTCCTCAACGGCGGCGCGATCTCCGAACCGGGGCCGCGCGGCGAGCCGATCGTCGACGACTCCTTCCTGCTGATGTTCAACGCCCACGAGGAGCCGCTGGACTTCGTCGTACCCGTCGACCACGGCCGGCAGTGGCAGGTGGTGGTCGACACCGCCCACGACCTGGGCGTCGAGACCGACGGACCCAAGGTCCAGGCCGGTGACCACCTGACGCTCACGGACCGCAGCCTGATCGTCCTACAGCGTCCGGCGTAGCCCCGGCTGCGTCCGACGGCCCGGCCCGTCCCCGCACCCGGCCTGGGCCGTGTCCGGAAAGTCCCGCCTGGCCCGGGACGCCTGGCACTGGGGGCACCTCCCAGCGGTAGCTGGGGGAGCTCGCCGCGTTGTCGGGATCGCCCGAGTACGTCCAGTACGAGGGCGACCCTCCGCCTTGCGATCGCACGCACCAGACGCCCCGGGCCACGCCCTCCGGGCGTACGGCGCTACTTTCCGGACACGGCCCAGTCCCCTGCGGCATCGCCGCCCGTAGCGGGTACGTACGTTCCATGACGCCCGACAGCACCGCACCACCGCCGACCGCCACCTACCGGCTCCAGTTGCAGCCCGGCTTCCCCTTCGCGGCCGCCCGGAAGGCCGTGCCCTACCTCGCCTCGCTCGGGGTGTCGCATCTGCACCTGTCACCGGTGCTGGAGGCGGTGCCGGGCTCCGACCACGGCTACGACGTGGTCGACCACCGGGCGGTCCGGGCGGAGCTGGGCGGTGAGGAGGGACTGCGCGCCCTGGCCCGTACCGCCCGGGAGCACGGGCTCGGCCTGATCGTCGACATCGTGCCGAACCACATGGCGCTGCCCGTCCCCGCCCGGCTGAACGGGCCGCTGTGGGAGGTCCTGCGGGACGGCCCGGCGTCACCGTACGCGCGCTGGTTCGACATCGACTGGGCCGAGCACGGCGGGAAGGTGCTGCTGCCGGTGCTGGGCGGCCGGCTCGGCGACGAGCTGGACCGGCTGCGCGTGGTGGACGGCGAGCTGCGCTACCACGACCACGCCTTCCCGCTGCGGCCCGGCACCGAGCGGCTGCCGCTGCCCGAGCTGCTGGACGCCCAGTGGTACCGGCCCGCCTGGTGGCGGCTGGCGCGCACCGAGGTGAACTACCGGCGCTTCTTCACCATTTCGACGCTGATCGCGGTCCGCGTGGAGGACCCGGAGGTCTTCGCCGCCACCCACGGCAAGGTGCTGGGGCTGCTGCGCGAGGGGGTGATCGAGGGTCTGCGGATCGACCATCCGGACGGGCTCGCGGACCCGGCCGGCTATCTGCGGCGGCTGGGGAAGGCGACGGGCGGTTGCTGGACGGTCGTCGAGAAGATCCTCAGCGGCGACGAACGGCTGCCCGCCGACTGGCCCGTGGCCGGCACGACCGGCTACGACGCCCTGCGCCATCTCGACGGGCTCTTCCTCGACCCGGAGGGCGCCACCGAGCTGACGGCCGTGTACCGCGCCTTCACCGGTGCGCCGCCCGACCGGGGCG
Source organism: Streptomyces sp. NPDC042259 (assembly GCF_055582085.1). Lineage (NCBI taxonomy): Bacteria > Bacillati > Actinomycetota > Actinomycetes > Kitasatosporales > Streptomycetaceae > Streptomyces > Streptomyces sp. NPDC042259. The sequence goes on from NZ_JBVJDW010000003.1 coordinate 520,707, forward strand.
GCGACTGGCCGGCGACGGTACGGCGCGCGGCCTACAAGGTCGTCACCCATGAACTCGCCGCGGAGGTCGAGCGGCTGGTCCGCACCGTCGACCGGGCCCGTGAGGGCTCGCCCCGGCTGCGCGACCACGCCCCGTGGGCCCTGCGCACCGCCCTGCGGGAGATCCTCGTCCGGCTGCCCGTCTACCGCCCCTACGCGGTGCCCGGGGAGCCCGTGGCTCCCGTGGACGCCGCGCTGCTGGACGAGGCGGCGCAGGGCGCCCGTGCGGCCTTCTCCGTGCCCGAGGAGGCCGCGGCGGTGGAGGTCGTGCGGGACGCGGCCCTCGGCCGCCTCGGGGACGGGCCGGACCACCGGGACTTCTGCGCCAGGTTCGCGCAGACCGCGTCCGCGCTGCGCGCCAAGTCGGTGGAGGACACAGCCTTCTACCGCTACGTGCCGCTGCTGTCCGCCAACGAGGTCGGCGGCAGCCCGCAGCGGCCCGCGGTCTCCCCGGACGAGTTCCACGCCTATTGCGCCCGGCTGCGCCGCGACTGGCCGGCCACCGGGACGGTGCTGTCCACCCACGACACCAAGCGCGGCGCGGATACCCGGGCGAGGATCGCGGCGCTGACGCAGTACCCGCGGCGGTGGGCGGATCTGATGGCCCGGCTGGCGGCCCGGGTAGCGGCACCCGACCCGCATGTGGCGTGGGTGGCCTGGCAGAGCGCGCTGGGGCTCTGCGGGCCGGACGGCTCCGACGGCGCGGCGGCGGAGCCGGACACGGAGCGGCTCGTCGCCGCCGTGCTCAAGAGCGTGCGCGAGGCCGCGCTGCGCACGACGTGGACCGAGCCGGATACGGCCTACGAGCGGGCGGTGGAGGAGTTCGTGGTGGCCGGTCCGGGCGGGGCGCCCCGCGCCGCGCTCGATTCCCTCGCCCGCGAGATGGGCCCGGAGGTGCGGGCCAACGTCCTCGGTGCCGCGTTGCTGCACCTGACCATGCCGGGCGTGCCGGACCTGTACATGGGCGGCGAGGGCGACCGCACCACGCTGGTCGACCCGGACAACCGCCGGGTGCCGGCGTTCCCCGACGGCCCGCTCGCCGCCCCGGCCCCCGGGGAGGGCGGGCTCCACGCGGAGAAGCTGTGGCTCACCCGTACCGCGCTGCGGCTGCGCCGCGCCCACCCCGCCTGGTTCGGGGCCGAGGCCTCCTACGAGCCGCTGACCGCGCTCGGTCCGGCCGCCGGGCACTGCGTCGCGTTCACCCGGTCGAGTGAGGTCGTCACCGCCGTGACCCGGTTGTCCCGTCGCCTGGCGGACGCCGGCGGCTGGCGGGAAACAACGCTGGCGCTGCCCGGCGGCGGCCGGTGGCGCGAGCTGCTGACCGACGGTGTCTACGAGGGTGGGGCGGCGCTGTCGGAGCTGCTGGGCAGCCGTCCCGTGGCGCTGCTGGTGCGGGCCTGAGCGGCGGTTTCAGGGAAGGCCAGCTCCTGGGCGAGGCGGACGAAGGCGGCGGCGGTCCCGGTGAGTTCCACCCGCGAGTAGGCGGTCTGCGCACGACGCCAGGGCGGGTCGACGCGGATGACCGCCGCTTCGGCGACGTCCCGGGCGAGATGCCGGGGCGCGGCGACGAGTCCCACGCCGGCCACGGCCATCCGGACGGCCGTGGAGGAGTGCTCGGTCCACACGCCCGTCCGGGGGGCGAAGCCGCTCTGTTCGCAGACCCAGTCCAGCCAGCGCCGGCCCCGCACCACCGGTTCGAGGGCGCAGCGCACCCATACGCGGTCCGCCAGCTCCGTCAGCCGCACCGGTGCCGAGCGGCCGGCGAGCGGGTCGTCGGCGGCGGTGATCACCATGATCTCCTCGTCGCCGAGCGGGACCACCGGGCCGTGCCAGTCCTCCGGCCGGGGGCCGACGGCGATGTCGGCGACGCCGCGTTCCATGTGGTCGCGCAGCTCCTCCGCGGTGGCGTACTCGTGGAGGTTCAGCAGGACCTGGGGGTACGCGCGGCGCCAGCGGGCGAAGACGGACGGCAGCACGCCGACCGCGAGCGCGTGCAGCGTCGCGATGTGCAGTTCGCCGCCCGCCGCCCCGGCCGCGGCCTTCGCCGCGCGGCGGGCCTGTTCGGCGCTGCGCACCGCCAGTTCGGCGTGCGGCAGGAAGGCACGGCCCATGGGCGTGAGCCCGATGCCCCGCGGGCGCCGCTCCAGCAGCGGGCCGCCGACCTCCCGCTCCAGTGCCTTGATCTGGTGGGACAGCGCGGACTGGGTGACGTTGAGCGCCTCGGCGGCCCGGGTGAAGGACCCCTGGCCCACCACCGCGACCAGGTACTCCATCTGTCGCAGACTCACCGGGCTCTCCTCTCGCCTATGAACAGCTGTCATCCATGAACAGCTGTCATCGAATCGATCGAAACATTGCGTTGGACTCATGATCGCTCGCGGCGGAGGGTGGCGTCATGCGTGAAACAGATGTCTTCGTCATCGGTGGCGGCACCGGTGGGTACAGCACCGCCCTGCGCGCCGCCGCGCTCGGGCTCGACGTCGTCCTCGCGGAACGCGATCTGGTGGGCGGCACCTGTCTGCACCGCGGCTGCGTTCCGAGCAAGGCGATGCTGCACGCGGCGGAGCTGGTGGACGGGATCGCCGAGGCGCGCGAGCGGTGGGGGGTGAAGGCGACGCTCGACGGTGTCGACTGGCCCGCGCTGACCGCCACGCGCGACGACATCGTCTCCCGCAACCACAAGGGCGTGGAGGGGCACCTGTCCCACGCCCGGGTGCGCGTCGTGCGCGGATCGGCGTCACTGACGGGCCCGCGCGGCGTGCGGGTCGACTCGGGCGCCGAGGCGGGGACCGAGTGGACCGTACGGCGCGGCATCGTGCTGGCCACGGGTTCGCGGCCGCGCGCGCTGCCCGGTCTGGAGCCGGACGGCGAGCGGGTCGTCACCAGTGACGACGCGCTGTTCGCACCGGGTCTGCCGGGTTCGGTGCTGGTGCTGGGCGGCGGTGCGATCGGTGTCGAGTACGCCTCGATGCACCGGTCGATGGGTGCCGAGGTGACGCTGGTGGAGGCGGCCGGCCGGCTGCTGCCGCTGGAGGACGCGGACGTCGGCCGGTATCTGACCCGGGGCCTGAAGAAGCGCGGCATCGACGTCCAGGTGGGCGCGCGGCTGGAGGACGCGCGGGTCCACGAGGGCGGGGTGCGGGCCACCGTCCGTACCGCGCGCGGTGAGTTCCGTGTCGTGGAGGCCGAACGGCTGCTGGTCGCCGTGGGCCGGGTGCCGGTCACCGACGGGCTGGGACTGGCGGCCGCCCGACTGGCCACGGACGCGCGGGGGTTCGTCGCACCGGCCGACTGGGCGCGCCTGGAGACGGCCGTGCCGGGCATCCATGTGGTCGGCGATCTGCTGCCGCCGCCGTCATTGGGGCTGGCGCACGCGTCCTTCGCAGAGGGGCTCCTCGTCGCGGAGACCCTCGCGGGCGGTGCGCCGCGCCCGGTCGACTACGCCGCCGTGCCGCGGGTCACCTACTCCAGCCCGCAGACGGCGTCCGTGGGGCTGTCCGAGGCCGAGGCGCGGGAGCGGGGCCACGAGGTGGAGGTCGGCTCCATGCCGCTGACGGCGGTCGCCAAGGGCATGGTGCACGGGCAGGGCGGGATGGTGAAGGTCGTCACGGAGGCCGGGGCGCAGGGCACGCGGGGCGGGGGCCGGGTACTGGGGGTGCACCTGGTGGGCCCGCACGTCTCGGAGATGATCGCGGAGAGCCAGCTGATCGTCGGCTGGGACGCCGAGGCCGCCGACGTGGCCCAGCACATCCACCCGCACCCGACGCTCTCGGAGGCGGTCGGCGAAGTGTTCCTGACGCTGGCCGGCCGGGGCCTGCATCAGCGGTAACGGCGGTGCGCGGGAGCGGCGTTGGACGCGATGGTGGGGGTCTTCCTGCGTTCTCGGCCCGCCGGCCGCAAGAAAAATCCCACGCGACCCGCTACCTCAGCTGACGTAGTCTCAGCTGACCTATCGCCACCTGACGGCAAGGCAGGCCGCATCCCCGCGGCCTCGGGCGGGCACCATGAACAGCACCGTCGTCGAGAGGAGCCGGTCGTGCTGTTCGAGGTGTGGGCGCCGAACGCCGGACGGGTGGTGCTGCACGTGGGAGACCGCGCGCACCCCATGGAACGCGATCCGGCCCGCGCGGGCGGGTGGCGGTGCGAGGCCCCCGCGGCCGCCGGCGACCGGTACGGCTTCGCCCTGGACGACGGGCCCGTGCTGCCCGACCCGCGCTCCCGCCGCCAGCCGGACGGGCCCGACGGGCTCAGCGCCGTCGACGACCCGGCCGCCTTCGACTGGCGGCACCCGTGGCCGGGCCGCCCGCTGCCCGGCGCGGTCCTCTACGAGCTGCACATCGGCACCTTCACCCCCGAGGGCACCTTCGACGCGGCCGTCGAACGGCTGCCCCACCTCGCCGACTTGGGCGTCACCCATGTGGAACTCCTGCCCGTGTGCCCGTTCCCGGGCACACACGGCTGGGGGTACGAGGGGGTGTCCCTCTGGGCCGTCCACGAACCCTACGGCGGACCGGCGGGCCTGCGGCGCTTCGTGGACGCGGCCCACGCGCTGGGCCTCGGCGTGGTGCTCGACGTCGTGCACAACCATCTGGGCCCGTCCGGCAACCATCTGCCCGCCTTCGGCCCGTACTTCACCGACACCCACCACACGCCGTGGGGCGCGGCCGTCAACCTCGACGCCCCCGGCAGCACCGAGGTACGGGCGTTCCTGACCGGCAGCGCCCTGTCCTGGCTGCGCGACTACCGGCTCGACGGGCTGCGGCTGGACGCGGTGCACGCGCTGATCGACACCGGTCCGAAGCACTTCCTCGCCGAGTTGTCGGGCGCGGTCGACGCCCTGGCCGGGCGGCTGGGGCGGCCCCTCTTCCTCATCGCCGAGTCCGATCTCAACGACCCGGCCACGACCACCGCCCGCGAGGCCGGCGGCATGGGGATCCACGCCCAGTGGAACGACGACTTCCACCATGCGCTGCACACGGCGCTGACCGGCGAGTCGCAGGGCTATTACGCGGACTTCGCCGCCGACCCCGCGCACGCGCTCACCAAGACGCTGCGCGGCGGCTTCTTCCACGACGGCACGTACTCCGCCTTCCGCTCGCGCCCCCACGGCCGGCCCCTCGACCCCCGCACCACACCCGCCCACCGGCTCCTCGGCTACGCCCAGACCCACGACCAGGTGGGCAACCGGGCGCTGGGCGACCGGCTCTCCGCACGGCTGTCCCCCGGGCTGCTCGCCTGCGCCGCCGCGCTCGTGCTCGGCGCGCCGTTTACCCCGATGCTGTTCATGGGCGAGGAGTGGGGGGCCCGCACCCCCTGGCAGTTCTTCACCGACCACACGGACCCGGCCCTGGCCGAGGCGGTACGCACCGGGCGGCGGCGCGAGTTCGCCGCGCACGGCTGGGCGGCGGAGGACGTCCCCGACCCCCAGGACCCCGCCACGAGGAACCGCTCCTGCCTGGACTGGTCCGAGCCGGGCCGCGCCCCGCACGCGGCGCTGCTCGACTGGTACCGGCGGCTGATCGCCCTGCGCCGCACCGAGCCGGCCCTTTCCGACCCCCGGTGGGAGTACGGCGCCCTCGCCGCCGGCGCCGACCGCACCGTCCACTTCCGGCGCGGTCCCCTGCACCTCGCGGTCAATCTTTCCGACCGGCCCGTCACCCTGCGGCTCGGCCGCGCCGCGGCGGGGGCCCGGCCCGTGGCGGCCTGGCGTCCGGTCGGGCCGCCGGACGCGGACGGCGCGCTGGAGCTGCCGCCGGAGACGGCCGTCGTGCTGCGCTCGAAGCCCGCTGTTGCGGAGCCCGGCGGACGGGCAGACGCTTGAAGTGGCGCGACCGCGCCTCAGCGAGCGCTGCCGAAACGCCATACGCGGCGCGCCGCCGAAGGAGTGAGGTCCATGCGCACGCTACTGGAGGCCCGGCTGGACACCCGCGCGGGAAACGAGGCGATCAAGAGCGGAAAGCTGCAGAAGCTGATCAATGAGCTGATGGAGCAGATCAAGCCCGAGGCGGCCTACTTCGCCCCGATGGACGGTGGGCGCACCTGCATGATGGTCTTCGACATGCAGGACTCCTCGCAGATGCCCCCGCTCCTCGAAGCCTTCTTCACGGAGCTGGAGGCGGAGGTCCACATCCAGCCGGTGATGAATTTCGAGGATCTGCAGCGGGGTCTGGGCGTCCTGGGCCGGGCCTGACCGGCCGGTCTCAGCTCTCGGCCGGCTCCAGCCGCAGCGAGATCGAGTTGATGCAGTACCGCTGGTCGGTCGGGGTGGGGTAGCCCTCGCCCTCGAAGACGTGGCCGAGGTGCGAGCCGCAGCGCGCGCAGCGCACCTCGGTGCGGGTCATGCCGTGCGAGCGGTCCTCGATCAGTTCGACGGCGGAGGAGTCCTTCGGGTCGTAGAAGCTCGGCCAGCCGCAGTGGCTCTCGAACTTCTCCGTGGAGCGGAACAGCTCCGCGCCGCAGGCCCGGCAGGAGTAGACCCCCGCCGTCTTCGTGTCGGTGTACTCACCGCGGAAGGCGGGCTCGGTGCCGGCTTGGCGGAGCACCTGGTACTCCGCGGGGGTCAGCTCCGCACGCCACTGCTCGTCCGGCTTTTCGACCTCGTACGACATCTCGCGCGCCTTTCGGTGAGGACGGGGCTTCCGCGTCGCGTTCTCGCGACCGGGGGTCAGCTCTCCAGGCGGGCCAGGATCTTCGGACCGAGGTCCGTCACATCACCGGCGCCCATGGTCAGAACGAGATCGCCGGGCCCGGCCATTCCCGCGATCACGTCGGCGACGGCCGCCATGTCGTGCTCGGCGCGCACCTCGGCGCCCGCGGCCCGGGCGGCGTCGATGATCAGGGCACTGGTGACACCGGGGACGGGCTCCTCGCGCGCCGGGTAGATGTCGAGGACCACGGAGGCGTCGGCGAGGGCCAGGGCCTGGCCCATCTCGGTGCCCAGCTCCTGGGTGCGGGAGAACAGGTGCGGCTGGAAGACCACGAGCAGGCGCGCGTCGGCGGCGGCACCACGGATGGCTTCGAGATCCGCGGTCATCTCGGTGGGGTGGTGGGCGTAGGAGTCGATGACCTGCACGCCCTTCGCCTCGCCCTTGAGCTGGAGGCGGCGCTTGACGCCGGTGTACTTGCCGAGCGCGGAGGCGAGGTTGTGCAGCGGCAGACCGAGCGCGACGCCCGCGGCGAGGGCCGCGACGGCGTTGTGCGCGTAGTGGCGGCCGGGCACGGAAACGGCGAAGGTGAGCACCTTGCCGTTGACCACGACGGTGACCTCGCTGGCCAGGCCGCGCGGGTTGACCTTGAGGACCCGTACGTCCGCGTCCTCGGACTCGCCGTAGGTGACGATGTCGATGTCCTCGCGGGGGCTGCTTTGGGCGAGCCGCTCGGTGAGTTCGCGGGCACCCGCCTGGTCGGCGGTGATGACGAGGGTGCCGCCGGGGCGGAGCCGGCCGACGAAGGTCTCGAACGACTCGTAGATCTCGTCCATCGACGCGTAGTTCGCGTGGTGGTCGAGTTCCACGTTGAGGATGATGGCGACCTCGGGCGCGTACTTGTGGAAGCTGCGGTCGCTCTCGTCCGCCTCGGCCACGAAGATCTCACCGGCGCCGTGCCGGGCGTTGGAGCCCGGGGCGTCGAGGTCGCCGCCGATGGCGTAGGAGGGGTCGAGGCCGAGCGCGTCCAGGGAGACGGCGAGCATCGAGGTCGTGGTCGTCTTGCCGTGCGTACCGGCGACGGCGATGGGGCGCAGGCCCTCCATGAGCCCGGCGAGGGCGTCCGAGCGGTGCACGACGGGGATGCCGCGCTCGGCGGCGGCCGCCAGCTCCGGGTTGTCGGCGCGGATGGCACTGGAGACGACGACGCAGGTGGCGTCCTCGGCCAGGTGCCCGGCGGCGTGCCCGATGTGCACGGTCGCGCCCAGGGCGCGCAGCGCCTCGGCGGTGGCGGAGTCCTTCGCGTCGCTGCCCGCGACGCGTGCGCCGCGCTGCGCGAGGATCTTCGCGATGCCCGACATGCCGGCGCCGCCGATGCCGATGAAGTGCGGTCGGTCCATCGTCGTGGGGACGGCCGGTGCCATGTGCGGTGCTCCCTGGGCTCGGAAAATATGTACCTGCGTTTGCGCACCGATTCTCGCACCCGCCACCGGCCGCCCCGCCCCCTCCCTCTGCCGGCCCTCCCCCGGCCCCCTCACACCGGGCGGATCAGGCCTCCGGCCAGGCCCGCCGCGATCGCGGCGGTACGGCTGTCGACGTCGAGCTTGGCGTAGATGTGCACCAGATGCGTTTTGACGGTGGCCTCGCTGATGAACAGCCGACGGGAGATCTGCTTGTTGGCCAGCCCCTCGGCCAGCAGCCCCAGGATCTCCCGTTCGCGGGGCGACAGGGCGGGCCGGCCCGCCCGGACCCGGCCGAGGAGCCGGGCCGCGACGGGTGGCGCGAGAACCGTCTCGCCGCGGGCGGCGGCGCGTACGGCGCCGCCGACGTCTTCCGGCTCCGCGTCCTTGAGGAGATAGCCGGTGGCCCCGGCCTCCACGGCGGCGAGGATGTCGGCGTCGGTGCTGTAGGTGGTGAGGATCAGCACGGCGGGCGGGTCCGGCAGGGCGGTGATCCGACGGGTGGCCTCGACCCCGTGCATGCCGTCGCCCATCTGGAGGTCCATGAGCACGACGTCGGGCCGGGCGCCCGGGGCGAGGCCGTCGAGCAGCCGCAGCGCGGCGGCGCCGTCGGCGGCCTCGCCGACCGCTTCCACCCCGGGCAGGTCGTCCACCATGGCGCGCAGCCCGCGCCGGACCACGGGGTGGTCGTCGACGAGGAGCACCCGGATGACGCCGTGGCCCGCCGGGGTGCCGCTCACGCGCTCACCCGCGCTTCTCCGTGGGCGGGTGCGCCCGTCGCCACGCCCACCGGCAGGGCCGCCGCGACGGCCGTGCCCTCGCCGGGGGCGGACTCGACGGTGAGGGTGCCGCCGAGTTCGGCGATGCGTTCGCGCATGCCGTGCAGGCCGAAGGTCCGGCGCCCGTCGGCGGGCGCGTCGCCCGGTGCGAATCCGGCGCCGTCGTCGTAGACGTCGAGGGTGACCTGCCCGTCGAGATAGCCGAGGGTCACGGCGGTGACGTCGGCGCGGGCGTGCCGGGCGACGTTGGTGAGCGCCTCCTGCGTCAGCCGCAGCAGGGCGACCTCGGCCTCCACGGGCAGCGGGTAGGGCTCGCCGTCCAGGTGGAACACGGCGCCGGGCACGGTGCGGGCGGTGACGCGCCGCAGCGCCTCGGGCAGCGGCGCGTCCTCCAGGGCGGGCGGGGTGAGGGCGTGGACGAAGCGGCGGGCCTCGGCGAGGTTGTCGGACGCGGTCCGGCCGGCCTCGCGCATCCGCGCCCGTGCGGTGCCGAGGTCGCCCGTCCCCGCCGCGGACTCGGCGGCGCGGGCGAGCAGGACGATGCTGGACAGGCCCTGGGCCAGGGTGTCGTGGATCTCGCGGGCGAGCCGCTGCCGCTCGGCCAGGCGGCCCGCCTCGCGCTGGGTGGCGGCCAGCTCGTCCCTGGTGCGCACGAGGTCGTCGATCAGACGTTGCCGCTGCCGGCTCTCCCGGTAGAGCGCCGCGTAGCCGTAGGCGGTCAGGACGGCGACCGCCGCGCCGGCCGTCGGACCGATGACCTTGGCGGCCGTCAGACCGCCGGGGCCGGTGGCCTGCACGGCCACGACGGCGGCGGTGGCGGCGGTCACGGCGGGCAGGGACCAGCGCACCGGCAGGGTGTGCAGGAAGAGGAAGAAGAGCGGGAAGACGACATAGCTGAAGCCCCGGTCCAGGACGAGGAGTGCGAGCCACAGCGCGGTGACGGCCGCGAGCCAGAGCCCTTGCCTTTGCTGCTGCCCTTGTTGCTGCCCTTGTTGTTGCCCTTGTTGTTGCCGTGCCACGCCGTAGCCGTAGACGGCGGCGAGCACGAGGCCGGGCGCCACGACGGTCGCGGGCCGCGCCCCGAGGAGGGCGGGGCCGAGCGCGACGGCGAGCAGAACGTAGAACGCGCCGTGCAGCGCGAGCCGGAGCCACCGCAGCGCGGGCCCCCTGACGGGTGCGCCCCCGGCCCCGTCCGGGCTCGCGCCCGGCCGGCCACCGGGCGATGCCGCCTCACCGTCACCGGCCACCGGGCCCATCGCCTCGGGCCCGCTCGCCACGGCCGGGGCACCCTCGCCCGCCACCGGGCCTACGCCCGGGCGACCACCCGGCGAGCCCACCTCACCACCACCGGCCACCGGCCCCGGGCTCACCAGCCCGCACCCGGCCACGGCGCCCGGGATCACCACCCCGGGCCCGCTCGCACCAGCCGATGCGCCTTCGCCCACCACCGGACTCACGCCTACCGGCCCCACGCCGGCCGCCGGGGCCGGGTCCACGGCCCCCGGTACGCGGGACACGTCCGAGGCGGTCGTCCCCGCGGGCCGGGGCGCGCCCGCCCGCTCCACACCCGCCGCCGGGGTGACGGTGTCGCTCGCTCGGTTCACCCCATCGAGCGTACGGGCAACCCCCGCGCCGCCCACGCTCCCGTCCATCAACCGTTCGATGGATTTCCGGGTGCACCGGACGGACGGCCCCCGGACCGTTCCTCGCCCCGATGGCGGCGGGCGGCTCGCGCGGGACGGTGGAGGGGTCCAGACCGAAGGCCCGGGAGGGTTCCGTTGTTCGTCGCGCTCCGTGACATCCGCTTCGCCAAGGGGCGGTTCGCCCTGATGGGTGCGGTCGTCACGCTCATCACCACCCTCGTGGTCTTTCTCTACGGTCTGACCGACGGGCTGGCCCGGGAGGCGTCGTCGGCCGTCGCGGGGCTGCCGGCGGACCGGATCGTCTTCGGCGCCCCGCCGGGGGCCGCCCCCGAGGTGTCGTTCGGCAACAGCACCCTCGACGACGGGCAGATCAGCGCGTGGCGCCGGGCGCCGGGGGTCACGTCCGCCGAACCGTTCGGCGTCGCGATGACCCGGCTGACGTCCGGCCGGACGGCCGCCGACCGGACGGCGACGTCGGTGAGCGTCCTCGGTTCGTCCCGGCGGCTGTGGCCCGCGCTGCGCACCGGCTCCGCCCCCGGCGAGGGCCAGGTGGCGGTGAGCGGCGGCCTCGCACGCGACCGCGGGCTGCGGCCGGGTGACCGGGTGACCCTCGGCACGCAGGAGCTGACCGTCTCCGGTGTCACCGCCGACAGGAGCCACGGGCACGCGCCGAGCGTGTGGACGACGCTCGCGACCTGGCAGCGGGTCGGCCGGCAGCGGCAGCCCACCGCGCTCGCCGTCGAGGGCCCCGGCCGGCCCGCCGGGGCCGTCGCGGCGACCACGAAGGCCGTCCCGGTGCGGGACGCCCTCGACGGGATCGACGGCTACGCGGCCGAACACGGCACGCTCCAGCTCGTCCAGGGGTTCTTGTTCGTGGTGAGCGCGCTGGTCGTGGGGGCGTTCTTCACGGTGTGGACGGTGCAGCGGCGCCCGGACGTGGCGGTGCTCAAGGCCGTGGGGGCGAGCAGCGCCTATCTGGTGCGCGACGCCCTGGCCCAGGCGCTGGCCGTGCTGGTGGCCGGGGCCGCGCTGGGAGGCGCGGCCGGTGCGGCCGGCGGTGCGCTGGCCTCGGCCGTGGTGCCGTTCGAGCTGAGCGCGGCCACGGCGGCCGTGCCGGTGGCGGCGATGGTGCTGCTGGGGCTGGCGGGCTCGGCGCTGGCCGTGCGTCGCATCACGTCCGTGGATCCGCTGACCGCGTTGGGAGCCGGCCGATGACCGCCACGTCCGTTCTGTCGATGGAAGCCGTGAAACTCACCTATCCGGACGGCGACGGCGACCGGAGGCTGACCGCCCTGGACGAGGTGTCCCTGACCGTGGCGGCGGGCGAGCTGGCGGCCGTCGTGGGGCCCTCGGGCTCGGGGAAGTCGACCCTGCTCGCGGTGGCGGCGACCCTGCTGCGCCCGGACGCGGGCCGGGTGGTCGTGGCCGGGCGGGACACCGCCGTGATGAGCGCCCGGGAGCGGACGGCGCTGCGGCGCGAGCGGATCGGCATCGTGTTCCAGCAGCCGAATCTGCTGCCCTCCCTGACGGCGGAGGAACAGCTGCTGGTGGTGGAGCACCTGCGGGGCAAGGACGTCCGGGCCGCGCGGGCGCGGGCGGCCGGCCTGCTGGAGTCGGTCGGGCTCGACGCGAGCCGCCGACGCCGCCGCCCGCACGGCTTGTCGGGCGGCGAGCGGCAGCGGGTGAACATCGCCCGCGCCCTTTTCGCCGGCCCGTCCGTCCTGCTGGTGGACGAGCCGACGTCGGCGCTGGATCACGAGCGCGGGGAGCGGATCGTGGATCTGCTGGCCGAGGTGACGCGCGCGCACCGTACGGCGACGGTCCTGGTCACGCACGACCGGGGGCTGCTCGGCCGCGCGGACCGGGTGCTGTCCATGCGGGACGGCCGGCTGGACTGACCCCCCTCGTCAGTCCCGGCCCTCGTCCCGGGCCCCGTCCTTGATCTCGGTCTTGCTCTCCGTCTCGTCCTCGTCGTTGTGCGCGTAGAGCTTGAGGACGGGGACGCCCACCTTGTGGCGGGCGCGCGAGGCCCAGTCCCGGTGGAAGAACTCCTCGACCAGGTGCGGGGCGGTCAGCACGATCACCTCGTCGGCGTGCGTCTGGTCCACGACGGAGCGCAGCAGGTCCAGCGGATGGCCGTCGACGACCTGGCCCACGGCCTCGCTGCCCGCGTCGCGGAGCAGCCGGAGCGAGTGTTCGAGGGCGAGGGCGGCGGGCCGCAGGGCCTGCTCGCCCTCGGGCTCGTCGGCCTCGTGGACGGCCTGCTCCAGCTCGCCGAGCGCCACGTCGTCGATGGCCCGCAGCAGCCGGTCCTCGGCGCCTCTGGGCTGCATCAGGACGACGAAGGACATCGCGTCGTCATGGAGGGTGGTGACGAAGTCGACGTCGGTGACGGACAACGGTTGTTCGATCATCAATACGCTCGTGAACACGGTGGGAGCCCTTCTGTTACGTGGGCCACCGGGCCCAACAGAAACCATCCTGCGCGTGCCCCACATGGGCCCGCCTGTTGTGATCTCGTGCCCCTCAAGGACGCGTCTGACTCAATTCTGCCCACCGGAAGGTAACCGGAGCAGCAAATTCCACCGATTGTCAGACTCGCCGGTAACCGGTGAACAGAAAACCGCCCTCCTCCAGGACGGAGGCGAGAGCGAATCGTTCCGGCACGGCCAGCGGCGGCCCGTTCATGATGCGCGGCGCGGCACCGGCGGTGACCAGCGGAGCGAGCGACAGACACATCTCGTCCAGCACCCCCGCGCCCGCGAACTGGCCCAGCAGCCGTGGCCCGCCCTCGGTGAGCAGCCGGGTCAGCCCCCGCTCGGCCAGCACCGCCGGCACCCGCGCCGGGTCCACCCGGCGCCCCTCGCCCGCCGTGAGGACCTCGGCGCCCGCCTCGCGGCCCGCGGCGACCCGCTCCGCAGGGGCCTCCGCACCGGTCAGCACGATCGTCGGGACCAGGGGCGAGGTGAACAGCGGCAGCGAGAAGTCCAGGTCCAGCCCGGCGCTGACGATCGCGATCACCGGCGCCACGGGCTGGCCGAGCGCCGCCCGGCGCGCCGCGAACACCTCCCGGGCCCGCGCGGGGCGGTAGCCCTCCTGCCGTACCGTCTCGGCCCCGACCACGACGGCGTCGGCGAGCCCGCGCAGGGTGCCGAAGATCCGCATGTCGGCCTCGGAGGACAGCGGCTGCGAGCGCCCCTCGTGGTGGGCGGCGCCGTCGAGCGAGGAGACCATGTTGGCCCGCAGCCACGGGCGCCCGCCGTCACCCGTCGTGCCGGGGTAGGCGTAGGCGTCGGCCAGTTCGTCCAGCCCCCATTCGCGGTCTTCGAGGTCGGACGGGGCCAGTGGGGAGGGGAACAGGCGTCGCATAGGCGGCAGTGTGGCACGCCCCGGGCCGCTCGCGCCGCCGCCTCGGGAGAGGGTCGCGCGCACAGCGACTACCCTGGACGGTTGTGTCGTCCTCCACCGCTTCCCCCGCCTCCCCCGGCCCCGTCGCCGACGGGCCGCTCGCCCTGACCTCGCGCGCCCCGCACGTGCCCGCCGACCGTCTGGTCGCCGAGATGGTGCCGCCGCCGCGCTTCGACTCGGTGCGGTTCGACAACTACCTCCCCGACGCGAACCAGCCCAGCCAGGCCGAGGCCGTGCGGGTGCTCGCCGGCTTCGCGGCCGGGCTCGGGGGCGGCGCGAGCGCGAGCGGCGCGGGACGCAAGCGCTGGTTCAGGCGCGAGGCGAAGCCCGCCGTCCCCGCCGGTCCGCGCGGCGTCTACCTCGACGGCGGTTACGGCGTCGGCAAGACGCACCTGCTGGCCTCCCTCTGGCACGCCACCCCCGCCGCCCCGGAGCACAAGGCGTTCGGCACCTTCGTGGAGCTGACCAACCTCGTCGGCGCGCTGGGCTTCCAGCAGACCGTGCGGACGCTCAGCGGCCACCGGCTGCTGTGCATCGACGAATTCGAGCTGGACGACCCGGGCGACACCGTGCTCGTCTCGACCCTGCTGGGCAAGCTGGTCGACGCGGGCGTGGCGCTCGCCGCGACGTCCAACACGCTGCCGGGCAAGCTCGGCGAGGGCCGGTTCGCGTCCGCCGACTTCCTGCGCGAGATCCAGGGCCTGTCCGCCCACTTCCGCCCGCTGCGCATCGACGGCGAGGACTACCGCCACCGCGGCCTGCCCGAGGCCCCGGCCCCGTTCGACGGCGACACCGTCACGCGGGTGGCGCACGCGACGGAGGGCGCCTCGCTGGACGACTTCCCCGCCCTGCTCGACCACCTGTCGAAGGTGCACCCGAGCCGCTACGGCGCCATGTGCGACTCCCTGCGGGCCGTGTGCCTGACCGGCGTGGAGCCGGTCCCCGACCAGTCGACCGCGCTGCGGCTCGTGGTGCTCGCCGACCGGCTCTACGACCGTGAGATCCCGGTACTGGCGTCGGGGCGGCCGTTCGACGAGCTGTTCAGCGAGGAGATGCTGAACGGCGGCTACAAGAAGAAGTACTTCCGGGCGATCTCGCGGCTCACCGCCCTCGCGCGCGACGCGAAGTCCCTGGTCGGGGAGTAACAGCGGACCCCGGGGGCGCGTTCATCGGATGAGGTGTCCGATACGGTTCCCCCGTGTCCCCCAAGATCCATTCCTCGCGCGCCCGGCGGGTCCTCGCCCCGGCCGTCGCCGCGCTCCTGTGCGGCGCGCTGGCGGCCTGCGGCGCGGAGGGGTCCGGCGGCGCCGGGCCCGCGAAGCCCTCCGCCACGGCCCCCGCGGCATCGCCCACCGCAGCGCCCACGGCCTCCCGGGCACCCGCCGCGTCGGCCGCGCCGACCCTGCCGCCCGGGCCCGGCGGGGCCGCCCCCGTCTTCTCGCACGGCAGGCGCGACGGCGGCAAGCGGGTCGCCCTCACCTTCGACGCCGACATGACGGCGGACCAGGGCCGGCGGGCCGCGCGGGGCGAGCGGTTCGACAACCCCGGACTGATCACGGCACTACGGCGGCTGAAGGTGCCCGCCACCGTCTTCATGACCGGCAAATGGGCCGAGCAGTACCCGGACCAGGCACGGTCCATCGGCGGCGACCCGCTCTTCGAGGTCGCCAACCACAGCTACGCGCACCACGCGTTCGCCACTCCCTGCTACAAGCTGCCGACCGTCCCGCTCAAGGGCGCCCGCGCCGATGTGGAGCGGGCCTTCGACGCCTTCCGCCGCGCCGGGGTCGAGCACACGGTTCCCTACTTCCGCTTCCCCGGCGGCTGCCACAACGACGCCGTACTGCGCGCCATCGGCCCGACGAAGGCGACGGCCGTGCAGTGGGACGTCGTCAGCGGCGACGCCTTCGCCAAGAAGGCCGGCCCGGTGGCCGAGGAGGTGCTGTCGCGGGTGCGGCCCGGCTCGGTGGTGGTGATGCACTGCACGCGCAGCGCGGCACCGGTCACCGAGGAGGCCGTCCGGCGGATCGTGCCGGAACTGCGCGCCAGGGGCTACGAGTTCGTCCGGGTCTCCGACCTGATCGCCGCCCGCTGACCGGCCCGGCACACGGCTCACACCCCGCCACCCGGCCGCCGTCCGCTCAGCACGCAGGCCACGGCCGCGGCCACCGCCGCGAGCAGGGCGGCCGCGGCGAGCGGCACCAGCGGCACGCTGACGGTCGCGGTGCGGGAGCCGCCGACCAGATCGTTCACGGCGGCCCTCGCGGGTGATCCCCCGGCGAACAGCACCGTGAACGCCCCGAGCACGGTCGCCGGCACCGCCCGGGCGGTGCCGCGCAGCACCGGCCGGTTGCACAACGCCCCCACGGCCGCCCCCAGCAGCACACACGTCATGGCGGCCGCCAGCCCCGCCCCCGCCGCGGGCCACAGCGGCAGCTCCTCGTGGCGGGTGCCGCGCGGCTCGCTGACCGCCGTGACGACCGCGGTGCCCACGACGGCCAGGCCCGAGGCCGTGAGCAGCGCGGTGAGCAGCGCCGCGAGATGGACGCGGGCCGGGCCGGCCGCGGCGGCGGCGCAGTCCCGGGCGGCGTCCGGCTCGTTGGTCACGCAGACCCGTACCAACCACGCGGTCACCGGCAGCAGGACGGCCGCCGCGAAGCCGAGGGAGTCCAGGACCGGCTGGCCGCTCTGCACCCCGACGGCCATGAAGGCCAGGTAGAGCAGCAGCGGGGGCAGCCATCGGTGCGAGCGGGCCAGCAGGGCGGCCTGGTAGCGCAGCAGCGCGGTCATCGGTCCGGCTCTCCTTCGGCGTGGGCGGGCTCCGTCGTCACGGCGCGGATGTGCCACGCCGGGCGGGCCGCCAGGAGGGCCCGGAGCAGGGCGTCCGAGTGCGCGGCGGCGACGGTCAGCCGGTGCACGGTGGGCTCCCCGGGCGCCCCGGGGCCGTGGGCCCCGGGCACGGGGTCGCCGGGCAGCCGGTCGGGGAGGCGGGCGCCGGGCGGCCCTTCCGCCTCGACGCGCACCCGCGGCCCGCCGTGAAGGGTGAGGTGGCCGCCGGTGTCACGGTCGTCCGCCGCGACCAGCCGTCCTCCCTCCAGCCGGAGGACCGCGTCGGGCACGCCCGCCAGCCGGCCCGGGTCGTGGTCGACGTAGACGACGGTGGCACCGGCCGCCACACGGTCCGTCACAGCCCGGTCGAGGACCGCCCGGGAGGCCTGGTCGAGGCCGGTCCATGCCTCGTCGAGGACGAGCAGGGGAGCGTCGGCCAGCAGGCCCTGGGCGACGGCGACCTTCTGGCTGGTCCCCTTGGAGAGTTCGGACAGCCGGGTACGGGCGTGCCCGTCGGCCCCGAAGCGCTCCAGCCACCGGGCGGCCGCGCTCGCGGCGGCGGTACGGCTGAGACCGTGCACGCGGCCGAGCATCGTCAGATAACCGGTGGCGGTGAAGGGCAGCGCGGCGGGGAAGCGCTCGGGGACGAACGCGGTGCGCGGCCGGCCGGTGATCCGGCCGGTGGTGGGGGCGTCGATGCCGGCGAGCAGGCGCAGCAGCGTCGACTTGCCGCTGCCGTTGGCGCCTTCGACGCGCACCAGCGAGCCCGGCCGCAGCTCCAGGTCGACCCCGCGCAGCACCCACCGGCCACCGGTCCCGTAGCGGCGTCCGACCCCCGTCAGTCTCATGGCTCACACGGTAACGGGCGGCCACAGGTGTGCGAAGGGGCTGGCAGACTGAGGGGGTGACCAGCTCTGATACCGCTTCCGAGACTCCTTCCCAGGCACCCGGGGCCGCTTCCCCGCCCCGGGGCGCCGATCCCCGTGACGCGTCCCCGCAGTTCGTGCTGCCGCTCGTGGTGCGGATCGAGAAGGCCGGGCCCCCGGCCCGTACGGACGCCCTGGAGACGGCGGCGCGGGCGGTGCTGGCCATGCTCTCCGACGAGCGGTCCCGGGGCGAGGGCGAGGCGGAGGGCGAGTGGGCGCAGGCGGTCCGGGACTGGCAGGACGCCCGGATCCGCAAGGTGGTGCGCCGGGCGCGCGGCGCCGAGTGGCGGCGGGCGGCGCTGCTGCCGGGGATCACCGTGACGGGGGCGGCGGCCGAGGTCCGGGTCTTCCCGCCCGTGCCGCTGGACGGCTGGCCCAAGGAGCTGGTCAAGCTCCAGGTGTCGGGCACGGACCTGGCCGATCCGGAGCCCCCGGCCGCACCGGACCCGGCGCGTCCGGTGCTGTGGCTGAACCCGGCCCTGGAGATGTCGGCGGGCAAGGCGATGGCGCAGGCCGGGCACGGTGCGCATCTGGCCTGGTGGGGGCTGGACGACGCGGCACGCGCGGCCTGGCGGGACTCCGGTTTCGCGCTGTCGGTGCGGACCGCCGACCCGGCACGCTGGGCGGAGCTGACGACGAGCGGCCTGCCGGTCGTGCGGGACGCGGGGTTCACCGAGATCGCCCCCGGGTCGTGCACGGTGGTCGCCGACCACCCGACACTTCGGGGTCGTCCGGGCATCGGGTGATACTGGGCCGGAACATGTGTACTGGCGCCAGGGAGTACGAAGTTGACGAGGACGAACGGGACGAATCCGTCCAACCGGTCAAAGTGGTCTTCGTACGCGGGGTCGGCCCTGGGTGCCTCGGCCCTCGTGCTCGCGATCGTGGCCGGGCTGGCGTTCGCCAAGGACCCCGAGCGGGACGGGGGCAAGGACACCGCCGCGTCCCCGGCGGCGGACGCCTCGGCGCACGGCGGGCCGGGCGGCGGCACGAAGAAGCCGGAAGAGAAGTGGGACGGCAAGGTCCGGGTGCTCGGCGACGGCTCGACGTCCTACACCGGACCGCAGCCCAAGCAGCCGAAGGCCGAGAAGCTGAAGCCGGGCGAGAAGCCGCCGCAGTTCGTGGTCTTCTCCTGGGACGGGGCGCTGTCCGGCGACGACGACCTGTTCGCGCACTTCCGCCAGGTCGCCAAGGAGAACGACGCGCAGATGACGTTCTTCCTCAGCTCGATGTATCTGCTGCCCAAGTCGAAGGCGTCGCTGTACAAGCCGCCGCAGCACAAGCCGGGTGAAGCGGCGATCTCCTACGCGACCGACCCGCACATCAAGGACACCATTGCGCAGCTCCGTGGCGCGTGGCTGGACGGCAATGAGATAGGCACCCATTTCAACGGCCATTTCTGCGGGCCCAAGGGCGGCGGCGAGTGGAGCCCGGACGAGTGGCGGAGCGAGATCGAGCAGTCGTATTCCTTCGTGCAGAACTGGAAGACCAACACGGGCTACAAGGACCTTCCGCCCCTGCCCTTCGATTTCAAGAAGGAGCTGGTCGGCGGGCGCGCCCCGTGCCTGGAGGGACAAAAGTCACTCCTGACGGCGGCGAAGTCCTTCGGCTGGCGCTACGACGCCAGCTCGCCCGGTGACTTCCAGCTCTGGCCGTCGCAGATCAACGGCATCTGGAATTTTCCGCTGCAACTGCTGCCGTATCCGAAGAGCGAGAAGCAGGTCCTGTCCATGGACTTCAATTTCCTCTACAACCAGTCCGGCGGCTCGACCAAGGGCGACCCGGCCAAGTACGCCGAGTGGCGGAAGCTGACCCGGGACGGTTACCTCAACGGCTTCGAGCGGGTCTACAACGGCAGCCGGGCGCCGATGTTCGTCGGCAACCACTTCGAGGACTGGAACGGCGGCATATACATGAAGGCCGTCGAGGACGTGGTGAA
Source organism: Streptomyces sp. NPDC042259 (assembly GCF_055582085.1). NCBI lineage: Bacteria > Bacillati > Actinomycetota > Actinomycetes > Kitasatosporales > Streptomycetaceae > Streptomyces > Streptomyces sp. NPDC042259. Next base: position 540,373 of record NZ_JBVJDW010000003.1, read on the forward strand.
GTCGGTCTGCAAACGGGACGGCGTGCGCTGCGTGTCGTTCAAGCAGCTCGCCGACTGGCTGGACGCGCAGGACCCGAAGGTGCTGGCGAAGCTGCGCGGTCTGGACCCCGCGCAGGCGCCGAACTGGCAGACGTTCCTGAAGTAGCCCGGCAGCAGCCCGGCGCGCCCCGGCCCCCGCGTCGGGGCCGGGGCGCGGCCGTCACTTGCCCAGCTCGGTCGTGTACGCCGTCCAGACGCCGATCGGGTACGGGCTGCCGGAGACGGACTTCGCCGCCCCGCCGAGACCGGTCAGCGGCTGCAGCGCCTGGGTCTTGGGGTCGATGCGGGAGAGCGAGACGGCGGTCGAGAGCGTGCCGCGGTAGCCGACGAACCAGGCCGACTTGTTGTCCGGGCCGGTGCCGGCCTTGCCCGCCACATCGGCCCCTGCCGCCCGCGCCGCACCGGCCGTGCCGTGCCGGACCGTCTCGCGCAGCGCGTCGTCCACGGCGTCGGCCACGGAGGCGGGCAGGGCCCGCTCGGCCGTCGGCTTGTCCACGGGGACGGCGTCGCCGTTGCGGGTGAGCCGGGTGACGGAGTACGGCTCGCTGTGCGCGCCCCGGGCGGCGAAGGTGGCGTAGGCCCCGGCCATCCGGATGGCGCTGGGTGTGGTGGTGCCGAGGGAGAAGGCGGGCACCTGGGGGCCAAGGCTGGAGGCGAGCAGTCCGCTCTCGACGGCCGTCCGGCCCACCCGGTCCAGGCCGACGTCCATGCCCAGCTGCATGATCGGGGCGTTGATCCCCTTCACCACCGCTTCCCGCAGCGGCACCTTGCCGTAGGACTTGCCGCCCTCGTTGAGCGCCTTGACGATCTTCCCGGAGCGGTCCCAGTACGGGCCCTCGGGCGTCCGGATCGTCACCTTGTCGTTGCCGTCGTAGACGGTGGCCGGGGTCACGCGCACCCGTGGCTTGCCGCGCTCGCGCTGGACGCCGTCGCGCAGGGCGGCCGCGTAGACGAAGGGGGTGAAGGCGGTGCCCGCCGGGACGACGGAGGAGTTGGCGTCGTTGAAACCCTGCTTGAGGTAGTCCGGCCCGCCGATGAGGGCGACGATGCGCCCGTCGGTGGTGACCGAGGCGGCGCCGATGCGGACGTTCCGGTCGGCCTCCCGCCGTTCGGGGTCGAGCCGCCCCCGCACGTCCCCCACGGCCTTCTTGAGCGCCTCGACCTTCGGCTTCTCGAAGGTGGTGCGGATCTGGTAGCCGCCGAGGTCGAAGTCGGCGTCGGAGACCTCGGTGTGGGCGCTCACATAGGCGCGGGCGGTCTCCACGAGGTAGCCCGTCTGCCCGTTCAGCCCGGCCGGCTTGGGCGGGGCCTTGGGCTCGGGGAAGGTGGTGTAGCCCGCCCGCTCCTTCGGGGAGAGCCGGCCGATGGCGACCATCCGGTCCAGGGTCCATTTCCAGCGTTCGACGGCCCGCTCGTGGTTCGCGCGGCTGATCGCCGGGTCGTACAGGGCGGCCCCCTTGAGCAGTGAGGCCAGCACCGCGCCCTCGCTCGCGTTGAGCTGCGAGACGTCCTTGCCGTAGTAGGCGTGGGCGGCGCGCTGGATGCCGTACGTGCCCCGCCCGTACCAGCTGGTGTTGAGGTAGCCCTCCAGGATCTCCGACTTGGTCATCTTGTTGTCCAGCTTGATGGCGATGAACATCTCGGTGAGCTTGCGGCTGAACGTCTGCTCCTGGTTGAGGTAGGCGTTCTTCACGTACTGCTGGGTGATCGTCGACCCGCCCTGCGTCTCCCCGCCCGTGATCATCCTGGTGAGGGCGCGGGTGATGCCGCTGACGGAGATCCCGCTGTCGGAGTAGAAGGTCTCGTTCTCGGCGGCCAGCGCCGCCCAGCGCACCTTCTCGGGGACCTTCTCCAGGGCGGTGTCCTGCCGGTTGACCTCGCCGGTACGGGCCATCTCGGTGCCGTCGGCCCAGTAGTAGACGTTGTCCTGCTGGGTGGCGAAGGCATTGAGGTCGGCGGGTATCTCCGTGCGCGCGTAGAGGATCCCGACGAGGGCCGCGAACGCGCCGGTGACGACGGCGGCCGCACCCAGGCTCTGACGCCACGAGGGCACCCAGCGGCGGAAGCCGCGCCGCCCCGGGCGGGGGTAGGCGGGGCGCAGCCGCAGGAGGAGGGAGGCGGCCCGACGGCGGGGGGCCGGGGCGGCTTGGTTCCGGGCGTGCGCCCCATTTCGACGTTCGAACACCGCTCGACCCTACGGCCCGGGTCAAATCTCCGGGACGAAAGCCCCGTCACAGTCGTCCCGGAACCCTCTCCCCGGGGGTCCGGACGCGCCACCCGGGGCGGCCGGAAAGCGTGGCGGGAGCAGCCCCGACACGCCTTTACACTTCTGTAGACGAGGAACATCCCGGGTCGTTCCGGGCGGGAAGACGAACAGAGAGTACGCCGCAGGCATGTCAGCAGGCACACCTACCACCGTGGTCCGTCAGGGCCGGCGCCGCGCGAACGGAGCGCTGGAGGGCGAGGTCCTCACGGCGCTGCAGCGGGCCGAGGCCCCGCTGACCCCCCGCGAGGTCCAGGGCCGGCTCGCGGGCGAGCTGACGTACAGCACGGTGGTGACGATCCTGTCCCGGCTGCACGCCAAGGAGGTGCTCACCCGCACCCCGCGCGGCCGGGCCTACGCCTACGCCCCCGTCACCGACGACTGCGGGCTGGCCGCCCGCCGGATGCACAAGGTCCTCGACGGCCGGCCGGACCGGGAGGCCGTGCTGACCCGCTTCGTCACCGGACTGACCCCCATGGACGAGGCTCTGCTGCGCCGGCTGCTGGCGTCCGGCGCGCACTGACGCCTGGGCCTGTCCGGCGGATCATGCGGGCGGGCGCCGCGGCCCGTGGCGTCCGCACCACCGCTGCACGGTGGTGTCCTCAAGCGCCGGACGGGCTGCTGTGCTGTGTCCTCAAGCGCCGGACGGGCTGATTTCAGCCCGCTGGGGGTCCCCCCAGCGGTAGCTGGGGGAGCTTGAGGACGCGCCCGCAGGGCGCCCGCCGCCGCAGGCGGCCACGACGGCCCGTAGCCGAAGATCCGCGTCACGCCCACAGCCAGACGCGGCGGTTGCGGGCCACCGTGTGGATGCGGGCCACCCGGTCCGGGTGCAGGGTGCCGCCCAGCGTGCCGAGGCCGGGGATCTCCCGCTCCCGCAGGATCCGTACGTCCTCCGGCGCGGTCGGCACGTCCACGCTCCTGGCTCCGACGACCACCAGCACCGGCCGCACCCGCACCGGGAACCCGCAGCCACGGGTCAGCACCAGCGTCGAGCGGTCCGCGTCCCGCCGCGCCACACGGACCAGGGCGTCGTCGACGACGACCGTCCGTCGGCGGGCCTGCTTCACCCCGACGCTGAAGACGCCGCCGGGGCCGATCAGCAGATGGGCGATGATCGCGTCGCCCGGCAGGACGAGGGAGTGCACCACTTCCCAGCCGCCCGCCGTCAGCTCGTCCAGCGCGGCGCCGACGAGCTGCTCACCGGCCAGCGCCGTGCGCCACTCGTCCTCCACGGGCCTGCGGCCGAGGAGGCGAGCGAGGGCGAGCCGGGCCCGGCCGGTGCCGGACGCGTCGAGCCGCGCGCGGAGCGTCTCCCCCGGGCGGTTCGGGGCGAGATCGTCATCGGGCGGCAGGAACAGCCGCTCCGGGTCGTAGCTCTTGCCGTCCCCGGTCCTCTTCGCGCCCGGCCGCTCGCGCACTCCTACCACCCCCACCCGCCATACTGCCGCAGAAGCGCGGGAACCAACCCAATTTCCCGTCCGTTGAACCGACCGAGGCCCCGCGACGTCCCCCCGATCGCGGGGCCTCGCCAATTGCCCGCCCCCGAAACGGCGAGCGCGGACGGCGGCCCGCCGCCCCCTCTTCGGACGCATTGCGGCCGACACTTCCCGCCGGTGCTTTACATCATCAACTGCCGAACCAATTATCCCTTTTGTCGCATTTGACGTGAAGGGATGGGCAGTGAAAGCAGTAGCCCTGTACGGAATCCTCGGGTCCTTGGTCCTCACCGGGCTCACCACACCCGCCGACGGCGCCACCCACGCCCTCCCACCGGAGGGCCGGGCCGAGGCGCGCGGCGTGGCCCTCGCGGCCGAGCGCGCCGCCGCCGAGGGCATCACCTTCGGCGCCTGCCCCGCCGTCGAACAACTCCCGGCGCCGGTGCGGTGCGGCACGGTCTCCGTCCCGCTGGACTACGCCCGCCCCGACGGCAAACGCATCCGCCTCACCGTCAGCCACGTCCCCGCGACCGGCACCGCCGCCCAGCGCCAGGGCGCCCTGGTCTACAACCCGGGCGGCCCGGGCAGCTCCGGCATGTGGTTCCCGCTGCTCGCCGGGCTCGCCCAGTGGCACGCGACCTCCCGGGCCTACGACTTCGTCGGATACGCGCCGCGTGGCGTCGCCCGCTCGTCGCCGCTGTCCTGCATGGACCCGAAACGGTTCGCCAAGGCCCCCACCGCGTCACCGAAACACCCCTCCGCCGCGTACAAGAAGAAGCGGGTGGCCCAGGCCCGGGCCTACGCAAGGGCGTGCGCCCACAAGGCGGGCAGCGGCCTGCGGCACTTCACCAGCCTCAACAACGCCCGCGACCTCGACGTGCTGCGCGCCGCGCTCGGCGAGAAGCGGCTCTCCTACATGGGGGCGTCGTACGGCACGTACTTCGGCGCCCTGTACGCCACGCTGTTCCCAGGGCACGTGCGCCGCATGGTCTTCGACAGCGTGGTCGACCCCCGTACCACCCAGGTCTGGTACCGCAACAACCTCGACCAGTCCGCCGCCTTCGAGACCCGCTGGGCCGACTGGCGGCGCTGGGCCGCCCGGCACGACGACGTCTACCACCTGGGCCACACCGCACGTCAGGTGCTGGCCTCCTACGACAAGGCGCGGGCACGGCTCGCCCGGCGCCCGGCGGGCGGGACGGTCGGCCCCGGGCAGCTGCAGTCGGCGTTCCTCAAGACCGGCTACGCCGACAATTTCTGGGCGCGGACGGCCAACGCCCTGTCCGCGTACCTGCGCGGCGACGACCAGCCGCTGCGCGTGCTCGCCGCACCCGACCCCGCGGCCGCGCGCGCCGAGGAGAACAGCAACGCCGTCTACACCTCCGTGGAGTGCAACGACGCGCCCTGGCCCCGCTCCTGGGCGGTCTGGGACCGGGACAACACCCGGCTCGCCCGCCGGGCACCCTTCGAGACGTGGGACAACGCCTGGATGAACCTGCCGTGCGCGTTCTGGCAGGCGCCACGGCAGCGGCCGCTGCCCATCCGGGTGGCCAAGGGCGCGCTGCCGCCCACGCTGCTGCTGGCCGCCGAGCGGGACGCGGCCACGCCGTACCGGGGAGCGCTGGAACTCCAGCGCAGACTGCCGGGCTCGGCGCTGGTCACCGAGCGCGGCGCGGGCACGCACGGCATCGCGGGCGGCCCGAACGCGTGCGTCAACCGCCACGCCGAGCGCTATCTGCTCACCGGTGCGGTCCCCGCGCGCCGCACGTTCTGCGCCCCCCGCGCGGAGCCCCGGCCGACGACCGGCACGACACGCGCCTGACGGCGCCGCCCGGGCCGTGTCCGGCGGATCTTCGGCTACCGGCCGGCTGTGCCGCCTCTCGCCTGGCCGGCGGACCCTTCGGCTGCGGGCCGTCTTCGCCGCCTGCGGCGGCTGAGCGCCCTGCGGGCGCGTCCTCAATCGCCGGACGGGCTGCATTTGCAGCCCGTCCGGCGATTGAGGACACCGCCGTGCAGCGGCCGGACAGACCTAGGCCAGGCCCGCGACCAGTTCCGACACGGCCCGGCGGCGACCGGTGTAGAACGGCACCTCTTCGCGGACGTGCATACGGGCCTCCGACGCCCGCAGGTGGCGCATGAGGTCGACGATGCGGTACAGCTCGTCGGCCTCGAAGGCCAGGATCCACTCGTAGTCGCCGAGCGAGAAGGAGGCGACGGTGTTGGCGCGCACGTCCGGGTAGCCGCGCGCCATCTTGCCGTGGTCCGCGAGCATGCGGCGGCGGTCCTCGTCGGGCAGCAGGTACCAGTCGTAACTGCGCACGAAGGGGTAGACGCTGACGTAGTCGCGCGGCGTCTCGTCCGCGAGGAACGCCGGGATGTGCGACTTGTTGAACTCGGCAGGGCGGTGCAGCGCCATGTTCGACCACACCGGCTCCAGCGCGCGGCCGAGCTTCGTGCGGCGGAAGAGGTTGTACGCGTCCTGGAGAGCGTCCGAGGTCTCCGAGTGCCACCAGATCATCACATCGGCATCGGCCCGCAGCCCCGAAAGGTCGTACGTGCCGCGCACGGTGACGTCCTTCTCGGCGAGCTGGGCGAACAGCTCCTCCACCTCGTCGGCGTAGCCCGCCCGGTCCTGAGGCAGGACGTCACGCAGCTTGAACACCGACCAGAGGGTGTAGCGGATGACCTCGTTGAGGTCCTTGGCCTTCTTGCCGGCGTTCGGGGTCTTCTGAGGGGCGTCAGTCATGTCCCTATTCTCCCCCGCGGTCTCCGGCGCCCGGCGCCAGGGTCCCGAGGACCTCGTCGGCGGCCCGGTGACCGCCGGCGACGCAGGCGGGGATGCCCACCCCGTCGTAGGCGGCACCGCAGACCCGCAGGCCGGGCAGGCTCGCGACGTGCCCGCGGATCCGGGCGACCCGGTCGAGATGGCCCACCGGGTACTGCGGCAGTCCGCCGTGCCAGCGGGTGACGAGGCTGTCGACCGGCGTCGCGGCGAGGCCCACCGCGTCCCCGAGGTCCTTGAGCGACATCGACACCAGTTCGTGGTCCTCGCGCCGCAGATCGTCCTCGTCGCCGAACCGCCCGATCGAGGTACGCAGGACGAACAAGTCCGGGTCGGCGTCCGCGTTCCACCGCCACTTGTTGCCGGAGAAGGTGGAGGCCTTGATCGTGCGGCCGTCGACGGGCGGCACCAGGAAGCCGCTGCCGGACAGGATGCCCGCCACGTCCGAGCGGCGGAACGCCATGGTGACCAGGGCCATGGAGGCGTACTCGACGGCGGCCAGCTCGGCGGCGGCCGGGTGGCAGACCTCCCCGAGCAGCCGGGCCGCGTCGTGCGTGGGGGTGGCGAGGACGACGGCGTCCGCCGTGACCGTCTCCGTCTCCAGCTCGATCCGCCAGCCGTCGGCGGTGCGGCGCACGGCCGTCACCGGGGTGCCGAGGCGGATCTCCCCGCCCGCCGCGCGCAGGGCGTCCGCGACGGCGAGGGGCAGCCGCCCGACGCCACCGGCGATGCCCATGAAGACCGGCCGGTCCGTGCCGTTCCCGGCCCGCTCCGTCCCGCCGTCCTCCAGCTCCCGGCCCGCTCCGCCGGCTCCGGCCCCGCCGTCCCGCTCGCGGGCGGCCCGCGCCTGGACGGCCCGTACGCCTTCGGCCAGCGAGCGGTGCGTACGCGCCGCCTCGAAGAGCTGCGGGACGGCCGCCCGCATGGAGATCCGGTAGGCGTCGCCCGCGTAGACGCCACCCAGCAGTGGTTCGACGAGCCGGTCCACGACCTCGCGGCCCATCCGCTGCGCCACGTAGGCGCCGACGGCGACGTCCTCGCCGGTCTCGGTGTGCGGGAGTTCCTCGTCCCGGGCGATCCGGGCGAGTCCCTCGTCGGAGAGCACCCCGGAGGCGGCCAGCGGGGCGAGGGTGCCGGGCACGCCCATCAGGTGGCCCTTGGGCATGGGGCGCAGGCCGCCGCGTGTCCACAGCGCCGCCGTCGCGACGGCCGGCGGCTGGAGCCGGTCGGCGAGGCCGACCGCGCGGGCCAGCTCGACGGCCTCGGGCCGCCGCGCCAGCATCGCTTCGGCTCCCAGGTCCACCGGCATGCCCGCGATCTCGCCCGCCAGGAGCTTGCCGCCGAGCCGGCCCGAGGCCTCCAGGAGCGTGACCTTCACGCCGCCCTCCGCCAGCCGGTGGGCCGCCGCCAGCCCCGAGATCCCGCCACCGATGACGACCACATGGTTCGTACGCGTGTCCACTGCGCTCATGGGCCCACTCTCTCAGACGCCGCCGCCCGTCCCCGGGGTCCCCCGGGGCCCCGCCCGTACGGCCATTGACAGGGCTCGGCGGCCCGCCGAGACTCGTCACCGGCCGATCATGAACGAGCGTTCACCGGGCGAACACGTGCGGTGCCGCGCGTGGACACGACGTCGACCGCCGACCGCCCGACCGCTGATGGAGAAGCCATGAACGACCGCATCCGCGACGTCTACATCGTCGACGCCGTCCGCACCCCCGTCGGCAAGTACGGCGGTGCCCTCGCCGGCGTCCGCCCCGACGACCTCGCCGCGCACGTCCTGCGGTCCCTCGTCGGACGGGTCCCCGACCTCGATCCGGCCAGGATCGACGACGTCGTCCTCGGCAACGCCAACGGGGCCGGGGAGGAGAACCGCGACGTCGCGCGGATGGCCGTGCTGCTCGCGGGGCTGCCGGTGACCGTGCCCGGCGCGAGCGTCAACCGGCTGTGCGCCTCCGGTCTGGAGGCGGTCGTGCAGGCGTACCGGGCCGTCGCCCTCGGCGACGCGTCGGTGGTCGTCGCGGGCGGTGTCGAGTCGATGAGCCGCGCCCCCTGGGTGGTGCCCAAGCCCGAGCGGGCCTTCCCGGCCGGTGACCAGCGGATGTACTCGACCACCCTCGGCTGGCGGATGACCAACACGGCCATGGACCCGCGGTGGACGGTCCCGCTCGGCGAGGGCGCCGAACTGATCGCGGACAAGCACGGCATCACCCGGGAGCAGCAGGACGCGTTCGCGCTCGCCAGCCACCGGAAGGCGGCGCGGGCGTGGCGGGAGGGCGCGTACGACGCGGAGGTGGTGCCCCTGCCCGGCGTCGGCCTGGCGCGCGACGAGACCATCCGCGACGACACGTCGGCCGAGGCCCTGGCCCGGCTGAAGCCCGCCTTCCGTACGGAGGGCGGCACGGTCACGGCGGGCAACTCCTCGCCGTTGAACGACGGTGCCGCCGCGCTGCTGCTCGTGGACGACGAGGGGCTGCGGCTGACCGGCCGCGAGCCGCTGGCCCGGGTACGGGCCTCGGCCGTCACCGGCATCGAACCGGACCTGTTCGGCCTCGGTCCGGTCGAGGCGGTACGGCGGGCGCTGGCCAAGGCGGGCCGCGGTTTCGGCGACGTGACCCACTTCGAACTCAACGAGGCGTTCGCGGCCCAGGCCCTGGGCTGCTTCGCCGCATGGCCGGACCTCGATCCCGGAATCGTCAACGCCCGGGGCGGCGCGATCGCGATCGGCCACCCGCTGGGCTGCTCGGGCGCCCGCCTGGCGGGCTCGATCGCCCACCAGCTCGCGGCGGCGGGTTCCGGCACGGGGCTGGCGGCGCTGTGCGTGGGTGTCGGGCAGGGGCAGGCGCTGGTCCTCGAACGCTGACCGGCGGCCACCGCGCGCATCGTCTTCCCCCGCCGGGGCGAACGCCCCGGTCCCCCGTAGCGTGGGGGTGACGGACGGCGAGAGGACGGGACGCGATGACGGTGCGACGACTGGTGATCGTCGGAGGGGACGCGGCGGGCATGTCCGCGGCCGCACAGGCCCGCAGGCTCAAGGGCCCGGACGAGCTGGAGATCACGGCGTTCGAGCGGGGTCACTTCACCTCGTACTCGGCCTGCGGCATCCCGTACTGGGCCGGTGGCGTGGTCGACGGGCCGGACGCGCTCATCGCCCGCACCCCCGAGGAGCACCGCCGGCGCGGCATCGACCTGCGGACGCGTACGGAGGTGACGGAGCTGGACGTGGCCGGGCAGCGGGTGCGGGCCCGAGATCTGGAGTCCGGCACGGACCGCTGGCACGGCTTCGACGCGCTCGTGCTGGCGACGGGCGCCCGCCCGGTCCGGCCGCCGATCGAGGGCATCGACGCGCGCGGCGTGTACGGGGTGCAGACCCTCGACGACGGCCGGGCGCTCCTCGACGGGCTCACGAAGCTCGACCCGGCGGACGGGCGCCCCGCGGTCGTGATCGGCGCCGGGTACATCGGGGTGGAGATGGCGGAGGCCCTGAGCCACCGCGGCTTCGAGGTCACGGTGATCGAGCGGGCCGGGCAGCCGATGGGCACGCTGGACCCGGACATGGGCGCCCTGGTCCGGGAGGCGATGGACGCGATGGGCATCGAGGTGGTGACGGGGACGGAGGTCACCTCGGTCGTCACCGGGCCGGACGGTGCCGTCACGGCGGTCGCCGCCGGGGGACGGGAGTTCCCCGCCGAGGTCGTGGTGCTGGGGCTGGGGGTGCGCCCCGAGACGACCCTGGCCCGGGCGGCGGGACTGCCGCTCGGCGATGCGGGCGGCCTGCTGACCGATCAGGCGATGCGGGTGCGCGGCCACGAGAACATCTGGGCGGGCGGTGACTGTGTGGAGGTCTGGGACCTGCCGGCCGGCCGCACCCGGCACATCGCGCTGGGCACGCACGCCAACAAGCACGGCCAGGTGATCGGGACGAACATCGGCGGCGGCTACGCCACGTTCCCGGGCGTGGTCGGCACGGCCGTGAGCAAGGTGTGTGACCTGGAGATCGCCCGCACGGGCCTGCTGGAGGCCCAGGCCACGGCGGCCGGGCTGCGGTTCGTGGCCGTCACCGTCGAGTCGACGAGCCGCGCCGGGTACTACCCGGGCGCCCGCCCGATGACGGTGAAGATGCTCGCCGAGCGCCGCACGGGCCGGCTGCTCGGCGTCCAGATCGTCGGCCGGGAGGGCGCGGCGAAGCGGGTGGACGTCGCGGCGGTTGCACTGACGGCCCGGATGACGGTGGAACAGATGACGGCGCTGGACCTGGGCTACGCCCCGCCGTTCTCCCCGGTGTGGGACCCGGTACTCGTCGCGGCCCGCAAGGCGGCCGCGGCGGTGGCCGAAGGCCCTTGATCGCCTGGCCCCTCCGGGGAGGGCCGCCGCAAGCGCCGGACGGGCTGGATGTGGCCGAGTTCAGCCACATCCAGCCCGTCCGGCGTTTGAGGACGCGCCCGCAGGGCGCTCGCCGCCGCAGGCGGCAAGACCGGCCGCGGCCGAAGATCCGCCGGCCAGGCCCTAGCGGGCCGTCCGCTCGTGGACGTACTCCACCAGGCGGGTCAGCGCGTCCGGATCGGTCGTGGGGAGCACCCCGTGACCGAGGTTGAAGACGTGGCCTTCCAGCTTCTCGGCCGCGTCCAGAACCTCGCGGGCCTTCGCCTCGACCGCCTCGGGGCCGGCGAAGAGGACGGCCGGGTCGAGATTGCCCTGGAGGGCCTTGCCGGGGCCGACGCGGCGCGCGGCCTCGTCCATGGGGATGCGCCAGTCGACACCGACGACGTCCGCGCCGGCCTCGCCCATGAGGCCGAGGAGTTCGCCCGTGCCGACGCCGAAGTGGATGCGCGGCACGCCGTAGCCGGCGACGGCGTCGAAGACCTTGGCCGAGGCGGGCATGACGGAGCGGCGGTAGTCGGCCGGGGCCAGGGCGCCGACCCAGGAGTCGAAGAGCTGCACGGCCGAGGCGCCCGCCTCGATCTGCACCTTCAGGAAGGCGGCGGTGATGTCCGCGAGCCGGTCGAGGAGATCGGCCCACAGCTCCGGGTCGCCGTACATGAGCGCCTTGGTGTGCTCGTGGTTGCGCGACGGGCCGCCCTCGACGAGGTAGCTGGCCAGCGTGAAGGGGGCGCCGGCGAAACCGATGAGCGGGGTGGTGCCCAGCTCGGCGGTGAGCATGCCGATGGCCTCGGTCACGTACGGCACGTCGTCCGCGTCGAGCGGGCGCAGCCGCTCCAGGTCGGCGCGGCTGCGGATCGGCTGGGCCACGACCGGGCCGACACCGGGCTTGATGTCGAGGTCGATGCCGATGGCCTTGAGCGGGACGACGATGTCGCTGAAGAAGATCGCGGCGTCGACGTTGTGGCGGCGCACGGGCTGGAGGGTGATCTCGGTGACGAGGTCGGGGCGCATGCAGGACTCCAGCATGGCGGTGCCCTCGCGGACCTTGCGGTACTCGGGAAGGGAGCGTCCCGCCTGTCGCATGAACCAGACCGGGGTGTGCGGTACGGGTTCGCGTCGGCACGCCCGCAGGAACGCCGAGTCGTGCGCCGCGGTGCGGCCGGTCTGAAGCTGGCTGCGCTCACTCATGCCCCAAATCTTCGCACGGGCCGAACGAGTGACCCGCCCGTGTGGGTGTCCTACCCGGAAGAGCGGCCTCTTCCGCCTAGTCTTCCGGGCATGGCTGCGGCGCAGGGACACCTCTCGGACGGTCCGGACGACGCGGACGGGGAGGGCTCCCCGTCCGTCTTCCGGCAGGCGGTCGCCGGGCTGCAAGGAGTGCGCCTGCGGCCGGAGATCGAACTCGACGCCACACCACCCCCCCAGCGGCTCGCGCCCTTCTCGTACGCGCTGGAGGCGGCGGTCGTCGTGGACGACGAGGAGCTGGCGGACGGGCGGCTGATCCTGCTGCACGATCCGGCGGGGCACGACGCCTGGGGCGGTACGTTCCGGATGGTGACGCTCGTGCACGCCGACCTGGAGCCGGAGATGGCGGCGGACCCGCTGCTGCCGGAGGTCTGCTGGTCCTGGCTGACGGGTGCGCTGGAGGCCCGCCGGGTGCCGTACGGCGCGCCGAGCGGCACGGTGACCCGGGCCGGGTCGCACTACTTCGGGGGGCTCGCGGAGCGGGAGCCCTCGACACGGATCGAGATCCGGGCGTCGTGGTCACCGACCGACACCGGCGGTCCGGGCGGTGTGCCGCAGCCGCCGGACACCGCGGCGCACCTCGCGGCCTGGTGCGATCTGCTCTGCCAGATCGCGGGACTGCCGCCGGGCGGGCCGCCGGACGCGGGGGTCGTGACGCTTCCGCAGCGGCGTGGTCCGCAGAGTCGCTGATCGGTCAGCCATCCGAATTGCCCGAATTGTTACTCATCAATTCGTGATCATTCCCTAAAGCCGGGACGGTTGGGTGCCGAAGAGGCTTATGACCCTTCCCATACGGATCGCCCCGGCTTAGCCCCAAGTCGGCACCGTCACCGCCACTCCCCCTGGAGGCCTGGTGTCCGTTCTTCTCGAGCAACCTGCGAGCCTCGCCTATCGACCGACCAAGCCGACGGCCATGGTCGTCGTCGCCGACCCCCGTGTCCGTTCCACCGTCACCCGTCATCTGTGGGCCCTGGGCGTGCGGGATGTGATCGAGGCCTCGTCCATCGCCGAAGCCCGCCCCAGAGTCGGCAGCCCGCGTGACATCTGCGTGGCCGACGTCCACCTCCCCGACGGTTCCGGCCTCACCCTGCTCTCCGAGACCCGCGCGGCGGGCTGGCCCAACGGCCTCGCCCTGTCCGCCGCGGACGACATCGGCGCCGTGCGCAACGCCCTCGCGGGCGGCGTCAAGGGCTACGTCGTCACCGGCACCCGCACCAATCTCGGCCTCCCCGGCCGTCCCGGCGCCGCCCCCATCGGCTCCGCCGCCGCGGCCCGAATGCACCGCCGCCCACCCGGCGCCCCCGGTCACCCGGGCGGCTACCGCGAGCTGTCCGGGCGCGAGGTGGAGGTCCTGCGACTGGTGGCGGAGGGTCAGTCCAACAAGGCGATCGGCGTCTCGATGGGGCTGTCCGCCCTCACCGTCAAGAGCCACCTCGCCCGTATCGCGCGCAAGCTCGGCACCGGCGACCGGGCCGGAATGGTGGCCGTCGCACTGCGCACCGGCATCATCCACTGACCCCGCCACCGGCCCCGCGAAAACACACCACGCCCGTCGACGGAACGTTCCGTCGACGGGCGCTTGCCATACACAGATACCCTTGACCGGTGACCGACGCCCAAGAGACCGCAGAAGACACGACACTGCGAACCACCGGGGGCGCTCCCCCGGACGACGTCGATTCGGCGCCGATCCCCTTGCTGGAACCACGCGAAGGCATCCCGCCGGTCGTCGCTGACAACGATGCCCTGGCCGAGGTCGTCGCGGCGTTCGCCGCAGGCACGGGGCCCGTCGCCGTCGACGCCGAGCGCGCCTCCGGCTACCGCTACGGCCAGCGCGCCTACCTCGTCCAGCTGCGCCGCGAGGGCGCCGGCTCCGCGCTGATCGACCCGGTCGGCTGCCCCGACCTCTCCTCCCTCGGCGAGGCCGTCGCCGACGCCGAGTGGGTGCTGCACGCCGCCACCCAGGACCTGCCCTGTCTGCGCGAGATAGGGATGACGCCGTCGCGGCTCTTCGACACGGAGCTGGCGGGACGGCTCGCCGGGTTCGCGCGCGTGGGCCTCGGCGCCATGGTCGAGAACGTCCTCGGCTACGCCCTGGAGAAGGGCCACTCCGCCGTGGACTGGTCCACCCGCCCGCTGCCCGACCCGTGGCTGCGCTACGCGGCGCTCGACGTCGAGCTGCTCGTGGACCTGCGCGACGCGCTGGAGGAGGAGCTGGACAGGCAGGGCAAGCTGGACTGGGCCCGCCAGGAGTTCGCGGCCATCGCCGCGGCCCCGCCCGCCCCGCCCCGCAAGGACCCCTGGCGCCGCACGTCCGGCATGCACAAGGTGCGCCGGCGCCGGCAGATGGCCGTGGTCCGCGAGCTGTGGACCGCGCGCGACCAGATCGCGCAGCGCCGTGACGTCTCGCCGGGCAAGGTGCTCAGCGACGGCGCGATCATCGAGGCCGCCCTCAACGTGCCGCCGAACGCCCAGGCACTCGCGGCCCTGACCGGCTTCGGCCACCGGATGAGCCGCAAGCAGCTCGAACAGTGGCAGGCCGCCGTCGACCGCGCCAAGGCGATCCCCGACGCGGAACTGCCGCAGCCCGGCCAGCCCCTGACGGGCCCGCCGCCGCCGCGCGCGTGGGCGGACAAGGACCCGGTCGCCGCGGCACGGCTGTCGACGGCCCGCGCGGCGGTCTCGGCCCTGGCCGAGCGGCTGACCATGCCGCAGGAGAACCTGATCACTCCGGACACGGTCCGCCGGCTGTGCTGGGAGCCCCCGCAGGACCCGACGCCGGAGTCCGTGGCCGAGATCCTCGCCGCGCATGGCGCCCGCGCATGGCAGATCGAACAGGTCACCCCTGTGCTGGTGGCGGCCCTGACCACACCGGTGGCCTAGGGCCGGCCTCAGCCCAATCAGCCCGTCCGGCGTTTGAGGACTACCGCCGCGCAGCGGTGGTGCCGACGCCTCCGGCGGTTGTTCGGCCGCCGGCCGTCCGTGCCGCCTGCGGCGGCGAGCGCCCTGCGGGCGCGTCCTCAAGCGCCGGACGGGCTGGATTTCCAGCCCGTCCGGCGCTTGAGGACACAGCACAGCCAGCCCGTCCGGCGCTTGAGGACACAGCACAGCCAGCCCGTCCGGCGCTTGAGGACACCGCCGGTAGGGCCATCGGCAGGCCTACGGAATGTGACCTTCGACGCTCCCGCCCAAGGGACTGGGCAGCGAGGTTACCCGCAAGTAGCATGACGGTGTCAGCCCGCACCGCGGCGGAGCCGTACCGGCGTGCCCGCGCGCAGCGATCCCGCATCTGGAGGAGAGCCAACGTGCCTCGTACCGCTAGGGACGTCGTTTTCGTCGACGGCGTCCGCACCCCGTTCGGCAAGGCGGGCCCGAAGGGCATCTACCACGAGACCCGCGCCGACGACCTCGTCGTCAAGTGCATCCGGGAACTGCTGCGCCGTAACCCGGACCTGGACCCGGCACGTATCGACGAGGTCGCCCTCGCCGCCACGACGCAGATCGGCGACCAGGGCCTGACCCTCGGCCGCACCGCCGGCATCCTCGCGGGCCTCCCGCAGTCCGTGCCCGGTTACTCCATCGACCGCATGTGCGCCGGTGCGATGACCGCCGTGACCGCCGTCGCCGGTGGCCTCTCCTTCGGTGCGTACGACATCGCCATCGCGGGCGGCGTCGAGCACATGGGCCGTCACCCCATGGGCGAGGGCGTGGACCCGAACCCGCGCTTCGTGTCGGAGAAGCTGGTCGACGAGTCCGCCCTCTTCATGGGCATGACCGCCGAGAACCTGCACGACCGCCTGCCGCACATCACCAAGCAGCGCGCCGACGAGTACGCGGTGCGCAGCCAGGAGAAGGCCGCGAAGGCGTACGCCGACGGCAAGATCCAGGCCGACCTGGTGCCGATCTCCGTCCGCCGCACCAACGCGGAGGCCGGGGAGACCGGCTGGGGCCTGGCCATCGCCGACGAGCCGATGCGCCCGGGCACCACGCTGGAGAACCTGGCGGGTCTCAAGACCCCCTTCCGGCCGCACGGCCGGGTCACCGCGGGCAACGCCGCCGGTCTCAACGACGGTGCCACCGCCTCGCTGATCGCCGCCGAGGACGTGGCCCGCGAGCTGGGCCTGCCGGTCAAGATGCGCCTGGTGTCGTACGCGTTCGCGGGTGTCGAGCCCGAGGTCATGGGCATCGGCCCGGTCCCGGCGACCGAGAAGGCCCTCGCCAAGGCGGGCCTGACGATCGACGACATCGGTCTCTTCGAGATCAACGAGGCCTTCGCGGTGCAGGTGCTCTCGCTCCTGGACCACTACGGCATCGCGGACGACGACCCGCGCGTCAACCAGTACGGCGGCGCCATCGCCTTCGGCCACCCGCTGGCCTCGTCGGGCGTGCGCCTGATGACGCAGCTGGCGCGGCAGTTCGAGGAGCAGCCGCACGTCCGCTACGGCATCACGAGCATGTGTGTCGGCTTCGGCATGGGCGGAACGGTCATCTGGGAGAACCCGCACTTCGACGGAGGCAACAAGTGAGCACCACTGAACTCCTGAAGGGCGCGGCCGAGCTGTTCCCGGGCGAGGTCGTGACCCAGGCGCACGTGCGCCACCTCGACCTGCCCTTCGGTGCCGGGCGCTTCGCGCTCGTCACGCTGGACAACGGTCTGGACCACACCAAGCCGACCACGTTCGGCCCGCAGTCGCTCGCGAACCTGAACGCGGCGATCGACCAGCTCGAGGCGGAGGCCGCGGCGGGCGAGATCGTCGGTGCCGGTCTGACCGGCAAGCCGTTCATCTTCGCGGTCGGCGCCGACCTCAAGGGCGTCGAGCTGCTCAAGCGCCACGAGGACGCGCTGGCCATCGGCAAGGGCGGGCACGACGTCTTCAAGCGGCTGTCGCAGCTGGCCGTGCCGACCTTCGCGTACTACAACGGTGCCGCGATGGGCGGCGGCGTCGAGGTCGGTCTGCACTGCACGTATCGCACGGTCTCCAAGGCGATCCCCGCCTTCTCGCTGCCCGAGGTCTTCCTCGGTCTGGTCCCCGGCTGGGGCGGCTGCGCGCTGCTGCCGAACCTGATCGGCGCGGACCGCGCGGTCTCGGTGATCATCGAGAACTCGCTCAACCAGAACAAGCAGCTGCGCGGCAAGCAGGTCTTCGACCTCGGTATCGCGGACGCTTTGTTCGAGGGTGCGGACTTCCTGGAGCAGTCGCTGCTGTGGACCGCCTCGGTGCTCAAGGGTGATATCGAGGTCGTCCGGGCCGAGATCGACCGCGGTGAGGGCTGGGACCAGGCCGTCGCCCGCGGCAAGGCCATCGCCGACTCCAAGGTGCACGGCGCCGCCCCGGCCGCGTACCGCGCGCTGGAGATCATCGCCGCGGCGAAGAACGGCGATCTGCGTGCCGGCTTCGACGCCGAGGACCAGGCGCTGGCCGACCTGATCATGGGTGGCGAACTGCGCGGCGGCATCTACGCCTTCAACCTGGTGCAGAAGCGCGCCAAGCGCCCGGCGGGGGCCCCGGACAAGTCCCTGGCCCGCCCGGTCACCAAGGTGGGCGTCGTCGGCGCCGGCCTGATGGCCTCTCAGCTGGCGCTGCTCTTCGCGCGCCGCCTCGAGGTGCCGGTCGTGCTGACCGACATCGACCAGGAGCGCGTCGACAAGGGCGTGGGCTACGTCCACGGCGAGATCGACAAGCTGCTGCTCAAGGGCCGCGTCAACCAGGACAAGGCCAACCGTCTCAAGGGCCTGGTCTCCGGCTCGCTGGACAAGGCCGCCGCCTTCGGCGACGCGGACTTCGTCATCGAGGCCGTCTTCGAGGAGATGGGCGTCAAGCAGCAGGTGTTCGCCGAGGTCGAGGCGGTCGTTCCGGCCCACGCGATCCTGGCCACCAACACCTCCTCGCTGTCGGTCTCCGAGATGGCGTCGAAGCTGAAGAACCCCGAGCGGGTCGTGGGCTTCCACTTCTTCAACCCGGTCGCGATCCTCCCGCTGCTGGAGATCGTCCGCGGCGAGCGGACGGACGACGCGTCGCTGGCCACGGCCTTCGGCGTCGCCAAGAAGCTGAAGAAGACCGCGGTGCTGGTGAAGGACGCCCCGGCGTTCGTCGTCAACCGCATCCTCACCCGCTTCATGGGCGAGATCCAGAACGTCATCGACGAGGGCACCCCGGTGGCCACCGCCGAGAAGGCCGTCGAGCCGCTCGGTCTGCCGATGTCCCCGCTGGTGCTCCTGGAGCTGGTCGGCCCGGCCATCGGTCTGCACGTCTCCGAGACCCTCAACCGCGCCTTCCCGGACCGGTTCACCGTCTCGCCGAACCTGGCCGCCGTGGTCAAGGCCGGCAAGCGCGGCTTCTACGTCTACGACTCCGGCAAGCCGGAGCTGGACCCCGAGGTCGCGGCGCTGCTGAAGCAGGGCGACGTCGTCCTGACCGAGGAGCAGGTGCGCGAGCGGGTGCTGGACGCCGTGGCGCAGGAAATCGGCCTGATGCTGGACGAGGGCGTCGTCGCCGAGGCCCAGGACATCGACCTGTGCCTGATCACCGGTGCGGGCTGGCCCTTCCACCTGGGCGGCATCACGCCGTACCTGGACCGCGAGGGCGTCTCCGAGCGGGCCGCCGGCCGGCGGTTCCTGCCGCAGGGTGTGGCGAGCGTTCCGGCGTAACGCGCCGGAAGGGCGGTGAAGGGGCCCACGGGCCCCGGATCCGCCGGGGAAAGTTCCGAAGCGCCGGACGGGCGAGCTGGCCCGTCCGGCGTTTCGCCGTTACCGGCGGCCGGTGCTCAGGCCTGTCCGGCGGATGTCGCGGGCTCCCGGCACGCGCGCTCGCCGCGTTGTCCGAAGTCACCCGGGTATGCCGGGCGCGGGCACGGTCCTCCGCCTCGCGACGCTCCCCCGGCCACCGCCGGGAGGTGCCCCGACGCCGTCGCTGATCCACAAAGGTCCGTCGGTGACAGGCCCTGTCACCGACGGCCGGTGCTCCAGCGCTTGGTGACCTCGGTCAGGGCCCGGACCGCCTGGGCCAGGAGCCGGTCGTCGTCGCGTACCCGGCGGCTGTGCTCGACGTGCAGGAAGGGGACGTCGACGGTGTCCGCGTGGTCGCCCTCGACGTTGGTGCGGCCCTCCAGTCCGCCGCAGTCGCGCTGGCGCACCTCGCAGGTCCGCAGGTGCAGCTTGCGCAGCGCGCCGGACAGCCTGTGGGCCGCGGGTACTCCCGCGTCGCCCTTGCCGGGCGAGACGACGACGTCGTTGCCGGGGGAGCTGCTGTCGGCGAAGCCGTGCACCTGGACGGCGGGGAGGCGGCGGTCGGCGAGGGTGGCCGCGACGGCGGCGAAGACCGAGTCCGAGCGGTGGGCGACGTCGGCCGCGTCCCCCTCCTCGTCGTCGCCGTCGGCCCCGGCGTTGCGGTGCGCGCCCGCCAGGACGAGCACACCGCCGGGCGAGCTGCGCAGCAGACCGATGCCGAGCTGTTCGGTTCGCTGGTCGGCGGTCGGGTGCGGGACCTGCACCGACCAGCGGGCCGGGCCGCGCAGGTCCACGTAGACCCGGCCCCAGCCGCGCCGGGACTCGCCGTCCTTCGTGGCGTCGGCGATCTCCGCGACCTCCATGCCGCCGTCGCGGTCGACGAGGGTGCGCAGGGTGTAGCCGACGGTGGACAGGGCACGCTCGGCCTCGGGCTGTTTGCCGTCGAGGACGAGGCGGACGCCGTCGGCGACGGCGCGGCGCTCGCTCGCACCGGGGACGCGGTAGCCACCGCTCGGAGTGATGCGGTCGGTGAAGCCGGTGATCCACTGCCGCAGGTCGACGGAGCCGCCCGGGTCGGCGGATTCGACGGGCCGGCCGCCCTGGTGCGGGCGGGGGGCCTTCGGCGCGTTCGAGCAGCCGGCCAGCCCGAACAGCGCCACCGCGCCGAGCAGCGCGGACGCCGTCATGGTGCTGGGGATTTCCGGCTTGAGCCTCATGTTGGTAAAAATACCCCGGTGAAGCGCTCTCGCCGTATCGTCCTCGCCCTGGCCGCCACGGCCGTCATCGGAGCCTCGACCGCAGGCTACCTCTCCACCCGCGAGGACGCCGCACCGGCGGGTGACGCCTCGTTCACGCTGGCCGCGGGCGGGGACATACTCATCCACCCCGAGATAACCGATCAGGCGAACAAGGACGCGAAGGACAAGGGCACCCAGGGGCCGGACTTCGGTGCGGTGATGGCCGGAATCAAGCCGGTGGTGAGCCAGGCGGATCTCGCGGTCTGCCACATGGAGACCGTCATGGCGGAGCCGAAGGGCCCCTTCCTCGGCTACCGGAAGTTCAGCGTGCCGCCGCAGATCGCGGCCACCCTCAAGGACATCGGCTACGACACCTGCTCGACGGCGTCCAACCACACGCTCGACCACGGCCCCGAGGCCGTGAAGCGGACCCTGGACACACTGGACAAGGCGGGCATCAAGCACACCGGCTCGGCGCGCGACGCCAAGGAGGCGGCCACCCCCAACATCATGGACGTCAAGGGGGTGAAGGTCGCCCAGCTGTCCTACGCCTACGGCTTCAACGACACGACCGTGCCGAAGGACAAGCCGTGGCTGGTCAACACCGTGGACGTGAAGCGGATGGCCAAGGACGAGAAGGCCGCCCGCGCCGCCGGCGCGGAGGTCGTCTTCGCCAGCATCCACTGGGGCCGCGAGGAGCACAACGAGGCCAGCAAGAGCCAGCTGCGCACGGCCGAACTGATAGCCAAGAAGACGGGCATCGACCTGGTCGTCGGTCATCACGCGCACGTCGTGCAGCCCTTCGAGAAGGTGCGCGGCACCTGGGTGGCGTACGGCCTGGGCAATCAGGTGGCCCGGCACGCCAAGCCGCTCGGCATCACCGAGGAGGGCGTGATGGGCCGCTTCACCTTCACCCGCACCAACGGCAAGTGGTCGGTGACCGAGGCCCGGTACGTTCCCACGCTGGTGGAGCTGGAGCCGAAGATCCGGGTGGTGGACGTGGCGGCCGCGCTGGAGGGCGGCGGCAAGGGGCTGTCGGACGAGCACAAGGCGCGCTACCGGACCGCGTACGAGCGGACCCGCGGAATCGTGCTGAACCGGGGCGGCGAAAAAGACGGTTTGCGGCCGCTGGTGGTCGAGGAAAAGCCCTGACCAGAGGCGGTAAAGGGACAGCGTGACCAAGATCCCATTGACGCGCTAGGTCATTGCGTCGACACTAACGGTTTTGGTAAAGCGTTCGAATATTGCTTAGAATCCGAACGTTTCACCGTACATATACGCAGTGCGACGGACAGACAGTGACAGGTATCTCGTGGTCCCGGCATGTCCCGTGCCGTGACGAGAGGAAATCCGTTGTCCGCTTCGCGCGGCTCACGTCGACGCAAGGCCCGCCGTCGCGCGGACATGCCGCTGCTGGGCGGCGCCCGCCCGCCGATAGCCGCCCTGCTGGCACTGCTGCTGGCGGTGGCGGGAGCGACGGCCCTGGTCCTCGGCGACCGTGACCGGGCGAGCCTCGACGCGGCGGTCCTGACGTCCCAGCAGCACGTGGCCGAGGACGGCGCCCTGTCGCTGCGCGCCTCGCTCGACGAGAGCGCCACCGACCTCCAGCGCGCCGCCGCCCTGTTCACCGGCCCCGAGCCGGTACCGGCCGACACGGTCCTGGACAAGCTCGGCAAGATCTACAGCAAGTGGCGCGGCACCGCGGTCATCGACCCCGTGGGCGGCACCCTGCTGGCCGCGCGCGGTGAGAACATCCCCCTCGCCACCGTCCTCAAGGGCGCCCCGGACGCCAAGGGCGACGACAAGGACGGCAAGGCGTTCGGGGTGGGACCGCGGCTGGTGAAGCTGCGGTCCGGCGAGACCCGGATGCTGGTCGTGGCCGCCCTGCGCGGCGGCGACCGGCCGCGGCTGCTCGTCGCCTCCGGCACCCTGAACGTCCCCGGCATCTCCTCCGGCGAGGACCGCACCCTCCTCGTCGTCGACTCCGCCGGTACGGTCCTGGCCAGCGACGGCCCGTCGGTGTCCCACAAGTCATGGGCCGAGAAGGCCCGCAGGACCGCCGCCGCCGACTCCGCCAAGACCCCGGAGCCCGGTGGCCACCCCGGCGCCAGCGGCCACTTGATGGGCAGCGGCAAGCGCGGCGAGGAGCGCACGGCCGTGGGCTACGCGGCGGCCGGCCGCGCCCCCGGCGAGACCAGCGCCGCGGGCGCCCTGGGCCTGTCGGTGATCACCTCGGTGGAGGTGACCGAGGACGTCTCGGCGGTGCGTACCCAGGCCTTCGGGCTCGCGGCGGCGGGCATCCTGCTCGCCCTGGCCCTCGTCGTGGGCTGGGTGCTGCTGCGGACCGTCCAGCGACCGCTGCTCCAGCTGTACCTGGAGAGCCGCCGGCTCAGCCGCGGCGAGCTGGACCGCCCGGTGCGCCGGTTCCGGGGCCGCGAACCGGCCCGGATCGGCGCCGCCCTGGAGAGCCTGCGCAAGCAGCGCCTCGGCGGCCGTCCCACCCGCACCGGCCGGGCCCGTGGCGGCTTCGGCACGCGCGGCACCGTCATCGTGTGCGCCGCCGTCCTGCTCGCCTGGTCGGCGCCGCTGCTGTTCCTGCTCAACCGGGCCGGCAGCACCGTGACCGTGCCCCAGCAGCTCGTCGAGGACCAGCGCCGCCGTACCGACACCGCCGCCGACCGGGTCCGCAAGGCGCTCAACGAGGGCTGGGCCGACGTGGCCTCGGTCGCCCAGATCGTCGGCGCGGGCGGCAAGGACGGCGCGGACAAGACCGTCCTGGAGACGACCCTGCGCGAGCACGGCCGCTACCGCTCGGTCTACGTCCTCGACGGCGACGGCAAGGTCCTCTCCCGGGCCGGCGACTCCCCCCGCCACCCGGACGGGCAGAAGCCGCACCCGGACTCCGTCGTCCAGCTCAACACCTCCGGCAAGGAGCCGGCCGTCGCGGCCTACGCGGCGGTGCCCGGCGGCCAGGGCCGCACGGTCGTCGGCGAGTACGACACCCAGTTCCTGATCTCCCTGGTCACCCGGCCCGGTCTCGGCCAGGTCTGGCTGATCGACAAGAAGCACCGGATCATCGCGGCCGACCGGGCGCACGGCTACCGCGCCTTCGCCAAGCTGCCCGGCCGTCACCTCAACGACCTGGCCGTCTCGGCCCGGCGCGACGCCGACGGCACCGCCATCCTGCACCGCTCGGCGAACTCCTCCATCGCGGCCGCCGCGCCCTTCAGCGACAACGGCGCGGTCAAGGGACTGGACTGGCAGGTCGTCAGCGCCCAGCCCGCCGCCTGGCTGGAGCTGCCCGAGTACACCGCCGAGCGGCACACCATGCTCGCCGGACTGCTCGGGGTGACCGCGGCCGTGGCCTGCCTGGGCTGGCTGCACATCATCGTCATCCGCCCCTTGCGCAACCTGGCCGACCAGGCCGAGGCGCTGGCCGGCGGAGACCGGAAGACCGTCCTGTTCCCCCAGCACCACGACGAGGTCGGCGCGGTCGTACGGAACCTGGAACTCATCCGCCAGCAGCTGCGCCCCGCCACCGGGGCCCAGGCCAAGCCGGCCGGAAGGAACTGACCGCCGTGCTCTTCCTCTACACGGTCCTCGTGATCTGCTGCGCCATCGTGCTGGTCGCCGGCGTGATCGAACAGCGCCGTCACTACACCAACCTGGACCTCATACCCACCCGGGTGCTCATCAACGGCATCCGCGGCAAGAGCTCCATCACCCGGCTGTGCGCGGGCGCGCTGCGCGGCGGTGGTCTGGTCACGGTCGCCAAGACCACCGGCACCGCCGCCCGCTTCATCCACCCGGACGCCACCGAGGAGCCGGTCTACCGCAAGTTCGGCATCGCCAACGTCGTCGAGCAGATCGGCATCGTGCGGCGCGCCGCCGCCTACCGCCCGCACGCCCTGGTGATCGAGTGCATGGCCGTCATGCCGGCGCTGCAGGAGGTCAACCAGACCAAGCTGATCCGCTCCACGATCGGCGTGCTCTGCAACGTCCGCGAGGACCACCTCGCCGAGATGGGCCCGACCCTGGACGACGTGGCCCGCTCGCTCAGCCGCTCCATGCCGCACAACGGCATCTGTGTGACGGCCGAGGTCGACCGGCTGCACATCCTCCAGGAGGAGGCCGACAAGCGGAACTGCCGGCTGATCGCGGTGGACCCGGAGACGGTCACCGACGCGGAGCTGCGCGGCTTCAGCTGGTTCACCTTCAAGGAGAACGTCGCCATCGCGCTGGCCGTCGCCGAGCTGCTCGGCGTCGAGCGCGCCACCGCCCTGCAGGGCATGTACGACGCGCCGCCGGACCCCGGTGTGCTGTCGGTGGAGCGCTACCTCACCCCCGAGGGCCGGCCGTTCCGCTTCGCCAACATCTTCGCGGCCAACGACCCCGAGTCGACGCTGATGAACGTCGAGCAGCTGCTCAGCCTCGGCGCCATCGAACGGCCGCTGCACGTCCTGATCAACTGCCGCCCCGACCGCGTCGAGCGCAACGGGCAGATGGGCGAGATCATCCCCCGGCTGGCCCCGGACTCGGTCTTCCTCATCGGCCACCCCACCAAGAGCGCCTCCGACGCGATCCCCGCCGAGTGGCGCGACCGCGTCGTCGACCTCGGCGGCGACCGCCGCGACCCCGGCGAGCTGACCTCCGAGATCCTCGGCCGGCTGGGCCCGGGCGCCTCGCTGATCGCCATCGGCAACATCCACGGCCAGGGCGAGCTGCTCCTGGAGCGGCTGGCCGAACTGCCCGCAGACGACGTTTCACAGCCGCAGACCACAGGAGAATTCCGTTGATCCCCGCCGTCCTCACTCCGGAGATCGCCGCCATCGGGATCGCCCTCGGGCTGCTGTTCTCGCTGGTCTGCTACCTCACCACCAACCTCTCCCCCGGCGGCATGATCACCCCCGGCTGGCTGGCCCTCACCCTGGTCGAGGACCTCCAGCGCGCGGCCATGGTGGTCGGCATCACCGTGCTGACCTATCTGTCCACGCTGCTGCTCCAGCGCTATGTGATCCTCTACGGCAAGCGGCTGTTCGCGGCCGTCGTGCTGACCGGCGTGGTGCTCCAGGCGACCTTGTACGTCATCCTCCAGCAGCAGTACCCGCTGATGTACGCCAACCAGACCCTCGGCTTCATCGTCCCCGGTCTGATCGCCTACCAGCTGGTCCGCCAGCCGCGCGGCGCGACGCTGCTGGCCACCGGAACCGTCTCGCTCGCCAATTACGTCGTCCTGACCGCCGGAATCCTGCTCGGCTTCATGCCCACGGCCTGACCGGCCCAAAGCGCCCGCCGGCGCCTCCCCCACGACTCTCCCGCCCCTCCCGACAGCAGCCCCACGGAGCGAATCCATGTCCCGGAAGAAGGAACGAAAGACGACGGGCCGGAGCACCACGAGCCGGCCCACGGGCCCGCGATCGAAGAACGTGATCCACACGTTGGTCGTGCTCGGTCTGCTCGGTACCAGCGCGTACCTGACCGTGGAGCTGCGCGACAAGCAGCCCGAGACCGCCCCGCCCGTCGAATCCATAGCCGGGGCCGCCACCACGGCGACCGGCGGTGCCAAGCCCGCGTCCGGCGAGCAGCGCTTCGAGCGGCTGGCCAACCCGGCCCGCACGGTCGTGCGCGGCGGCGACGGCGGGGTGCTGGCCACCTTCACCGACAACGCCCGTACCGCGGTCCTCACCGGCCCCAGCCGCACCTTCGCCGAGCCCAAGTTCACCTCGGCGAAGGTGACCACGGACAGCTGGATCCGGCTTCTGCCGCAGCCGTGGAAGGCGGGCTCGGAGAAGGCCGCCTGGTTCAAGGACTGGTACGGCAAGATGGCGAGCAGCAAGGAGCCGGACATCTTCGCCATCTCCATGGAGTACCTGGACGGCGCCCCGCAGAAGAAGGACGCGCAGGGCGTGCCGTACACGGGCGACGCGCAGTTCGGCCCGCTGAACCCCAAGGGCTCCGAAGGCGCGGACCTGCGCCTGGAGCAGTCGGACTTCAACGACTACCTGGGCATCACCTACACCTTCCGGGACGGCACGGTGGAGCGCCCGGAGCCGCTGCGGTTCCGTTCGATCGACTGCTCGGGCTACATCCGGACGATCTTCGGGTACCGCGCGCGGTACCCGCTGATGAGCAAGGACGTCAAGGGCGACGGCCTGCCGCGCACCGCCAATGGCATGGCCCGGCTCTCCCCCGGTGTGCCGGTGATCGAGCTGGGTGACAAGCGCCCCGACAACATCGACCGGCTCCAGCCGGGCGACCTGGTCTTCTTCA
Organism: Streptomyces sp. NPDC042259; assembly: GCF_055582085.1. Taxonomy (NCBI): domain Bacteria; kingdom Bacillati; phylum Actinomycetota; class Actinomycetes; order Kitasatosporales; family Streptomycetaceae; genus Streptomyces; species Streptomyces sp. NPDC042259. The sequence goes on from NZ_JBVJDW010000003.1 coordinate 566,756, forward strand.
AGGTCGACCGCCGTACCGGCGAGCGGCTCGACCACGTCGGCATGTACATGGGCCTGGACACGGACGGCAAGCCCCGCTTCATCTCCAGCCGGGAAGAGGCCAACGGGCCGACGTTCGGCGACAAGGGCGGCTCCGCCCGCCTCGACGGCAGCGGCTACTACGCGGCGGGGCTGCGCAGCGCGAAGCGGCTTTAGCCGCGCAGCGGCGGTGTCCTCAAGCGCCGGACGGGCTTGATTTCAGCCCGTCCGGCGCTTGAGGACAAGGCACAGCAGCCCGTCCGGCGCTTGAGGACGACACGGCGGGCGAACCCGTCGGCCAACGCCGGCCGGGGCGGCGTCAAGGCCGGCCGGGGCGGCGTCAAGACATCACACCCGGTCCCAGGCCCCCAGGGCCAGGCCGGGTTCGTCGGTCCGCTGGCGGGCGACGCGCAGCCGGCCGTCGGTGCCGAGGACGGCGAGCACCACCCGGCCGTGGGCGTCGAGGGCGAGCGCGGGCGCGCCCACGCACTCCTCGCCGGTCTCGGACCAGAAGACGTCCGCCTGCTCGTCGTCGGCGGGGTACGCGGCGAGGGCGGGCAGCCCGGAGGCGGCCCGCTGGGCCAGGACCGTGCAGCCGTGGCCGTCGACGGTGGCGCGCAGGGCCGCGACCGGGCCCGTGCCGGTGCCGCCGGAGACGGTCGGGCACGGGGTGTCGAGGCCCTCCTCGCCGCCGGTGCTCGCGGAGCCCTCGGAGCGGTGGGCGTGCAGCGCGGAGTCCGTCGCGTCGCGCCAGAAGTGCGTGATGCGGTCCTCGCCGGTGGGCGCCGAGCTGGAGGAGCCGGCCATGGGCTTCGCGGGCAGGTTGAGGATCCGCCGCAGCGGGCCGCCGGGCTCCTCCTGCCGCCAGCGCACCACGAACTCGGCGGCGGGGGCGAGGAGTTCGATCCGCCCGGCGTCCGTCCTGGCCGCGGTCAGCTCGTCCAGGACGTGACTGCCCTTCATGTCCGTCCAGGCCTGCCAGATGCCCCGGGCGTCCTGACGCCGTCCGCACACCCCGTCGCCGGCGTTGCGCACGAAGACGTGCAGGCCCACCGAGTCGACGACCGCCGTGGGGACACCGATCTGGTCCGCCCGCTGCGCGTCCTGGCCGTAGGGCGTACCGATCGAGCGCCAGGGTGTCAGCGCTCGGCCCGACTGGAACTGCGTCGCGTAGACGACGTCGGTCTCCGTCCGGCCGTCGTCCAGCTCACGGCGGCGCAGGCCGACGAGGTAGACGTAGCCGGCGGCGCTCTGGGTGAGGGAGAGGTACGGCTCCAGGCCCGGCACGGTCAGCAGCTCCGGCCCGGTCCACTCCGGCCCGCCGGGCCGGGTCTCGGTCCAGCGCGCGAGGCCGCCCGCGGTCGGCACGTAGGCCGTCAGCCGCCCGTCCGCACCCCGCAGCAGCCAGCCGGTCGTCGGGGTGGCCGTCCGCACTGCCATGACTCGCTGCCAGCCTCTCTCGTCGTCGTCGGGGGATCGGCGACGGGGCCCCTTGGTTCAGGGAGTCGGACTCAATTCCGCACCACACGGACCCCATTCGTCGACCCTCGACAATAACATTCCGGTTGTGCGCGAATATCGAGTGCGTTTTTCCGTTTATGCGGCTCTTCCGGGAAGCGTCGGACGCGGAGGCACGTACCGGCGGTCCAGGGCCGCCCGCGGGAAGGGCAGGCGGAACGGCTCGCACGCGCGAAGGGCCCCGGCCGCCGCCGCAGTTGGTCGGCGGCCGTCGAGGACGCCCGCAGGACGCCCGGCCGCCGCGGGCGGCACAGCAGGCCGTCAGCCGAAGATCCGCCGGACACGGCCTAGACGTCCGCCGATGCCGACGGCACCGAGCCGCCGCCCGCCTTGCCCAGGCGGCTGTGCCGCTGCCCGTAGGCGAAGAAGACGACGATGCCGAGGACCATCCACGCCGCGAACCGCAACCACGTCTCGCCGGTCAGATTGAGCATCAGCCACACCGAGGCCGCCACGGACACGATGGGGACGACGGGCACGAACGGGACCCGGAAGGAGCGCGGCAGGTCGGGCCGGGTGCGGCGCAGGATGATGACGCCGAGCGCGACGACGACGAAGGCGAAGAGCGTGCCGATGTTGACGAGTTCGGCCAGCACGTCGATCGAGGTGAAACCGGCGAGCACCGCGACGACGACGCCGAGCAGGATCGTGGAGCGGTAGGGCGTACCGAACCGCGGGTGGACCCGCGAGAAGACCCTCGGCAGCAGCCCGTCGCGGCTCATCGCGAAGAACACCCGGCTCTGCCCCAGCAGCAGGATCATGCAGACGGTGGTGAGGCCGACGGCCGCCCCGAAGCTGATCAGACCGGCCCAGAAGGGGTGGCCCGTGGCCTTGAAGGCGTCGGCCAGCGGCGCGTCCGTGGACAGCTCGGTGTACTTCTGCATGCCGGTGACGACGATGGACACGGCCACGTAGAGCACCGTGCAGATGGCGAGGGAGCCGAGGATGCCGCGCGGTACGTCGCGCTGCGGGTTGCGGGTCTCCTCGGCGGCCGTGGCGACGATGTCGAAGCCGATGAAGGCGAAGAAGACCACCGCGGCGGCGGAGAAGATGCCCATCACACCGAAGTTCGCCGGGGAGAACCCGAACAGCAGCTGGATCAGCGGGGCCTTCACCCCGCCGCCGGACTCCGTGGCCTGGGATTCCGGGAGGAAGGGGTCGTAGTTGGAGCCGCTGATGAAGAAGGCGCCCACGACGATGACGATGAGGACGACGGTGACCTTCACGGCGACCACGACGGCGGTCACCCGCGAGGACAGCTTCATGCCGACGACCAGGATCACGGTCAGCACGAGCACGAGCGCGCAGGCGAGGATGTCGAAGCCGAAGCGGCCCTCGTGCGTGCCCTCCAGCCCCACGGGCAGATGCCAGCCCGCGTTGTCCATCAGCGAACGGATGTAGCCGGACCAGCCCACGGCGACCACGGCGCAGCCCAGCGCCAGCTCCAGGATGAGGTCCCAGCCGATGATCCACGCGGGCAGTTCGCCCAGCGAGGCGTAGGAGAAGGTGTACGCGGATCCGGCCACCGGCACGGTGGAGGCGAACTCGGCGTAACAGAGCGCCGCGAGCCCGCACACCACACCGGCGAGGACGAAGGCGAGGGCCACGGACGGGCCCGCGTTCTCCTTGGCCACCTTGCCGGTGAGGACGAAGATGCCGGTGCCGATGACGACACCGACACCGAAGACGGTGAGATCGATGGCCGACAGCGACTTTTTGAGCGCGTGCTCCGGCTCCTCGGTGTCCCTGATGGACTGCTCCACCGTCTTGGTCCGGAAGATACCGCTCCTGCCGCGGCTGTTCCGGGAGGGTCGCACTGTGCTCATCAGCCCACCTCCGCCTGCTCGACCGTCGCTCGTCCCTGCAACTGAGCGAGTGTCCGCGATGATCCGGGCCAGATCCGGGCCATCCCGGCCACCGCTCCCAGGATTCACCCGATAGGACGTAGCGGCACCTATGCGAACGAGCCGACCGATCCACCCGAACGGGTGGTCGATCGGCTCGTCTCAGCCTGGTCGGCGGGGTTCGCCTGCGGGCCTGTCTTTGCCGCCTGCGGCGGCGGGGCGCCCTGCGGGCGCGTCCTCAATAACCGGACGGGCCCAATTCGGCCCGTCCGGCTATTGAGGACAAGGACCGCGCCGTGGCGCGGGTACGGTACCGCCTAGTCGCGTGCCGCCTCGGCCGGCTCGGCGGCCTTCACGGCGGGGCCCGTCTCCTCCAGGCGGCCGTCGATCTTGGAGACGAGGCCGGTGACCTGGCGGGCGATGTCCGGGGCGGTGAGCCCGATCTCCGCCATGACCTCCTTGCGGGAGGCGTGGTCGAGGAAACGCGGCGGGATGCCGAAGTCACGCAGCGGGAGGTCGACGCCCGCGTCGCGCAGCGCCTGCGCGACGGCCGACCCGACGCCGCCCACCCGGCTGTTGTCCTCGACGGTGACGACGACACGGTGCCGCGCGGCGAGCGCGGGCAGTGCCTCGTCGACCGGCTTGACCCAGCGGGGGTCGACGACGGTCGTCGAGATGCCCTGCTTGTCGAGCAGGTCGGCGATCTCCAGGCACATCGGCGCGAGCGCGCCGACGGAGACGAGGAGGACGTCGGGGCGGTCCGTGCCCCCGGCCGGCTCGCGGAGCACGTCCATGCCGCCGACCCGGCCGACGGCCTTGACCGCCGGGCCGACCGCGCCCTTGGAGTAGCGCACGACGGTCGGGGCGTCCTTGACCTCGACGGCCTCGCGCAGCTGGGCGCGGACCTGGTCGGCGTCACGCGGGGCGGCGATCCGCAGGGTCGGCACGACCTGGAGGATCGACATGTCCCACATGCCGTTGTGCGAGGCTCCGTCGGTGCCGGTGACCCCGGCCCGGTCCAGCACGAACGTCACTCCGCACTTGTGCAGGGCCACGTCCATCAGCACCTGGTCGAAGGCGCGGTTGAGGAACGTCGCGTACACCGCGAAGACCGGGTGCAGCCCGCCCGTGGCCAGGCCGGCCGCCGACGTCGCCGCGTGCTGCTCGGCGATGCCCACGTCGTAGACACGGTCGGGGAAGGCCTTGGCGAACTTGTCCAGGCCGACGGGCTGGAGCATGGCCGCGGTGATCGCGACGATGTCCTCGCGCTCGTGGCCGAGCTTGACCATTTCCTCGCCGAAGACGGAGGTCCAGTCGGCACCGCCCGCCGAGACCGGCAGCCCGGTGTCGGGGTGGATGACGCCGATGCCGTGGAAACGGTCGCCCTCGTGCTGCTCCGCGGGCTTGTAGCCGCGGCCCTTCTGGGTGAGGCAGTGCACGATGACGGGGCCGCCGAAGCGCTTGGCGCGCTGCAGGGCGGACTCCAGGGCCTCGATGTCGTGACCGTCGATCGGGCCGATGTACTTCAGGCCCAGGTCCTCGAACATGCCCTGCGGGGCGATGAAGTCCTTGAGGCCCTTCTTCGCGCCGTGCAGGGTCTCGTAGAGCGGCTTGCCCAGGACCGGGGTGCGCTCCAGCAGGTCCTTGCCGCGGGCCAGGAAGCGTTCGTAGCCGTCGGTGGTGCGCAGGGTGGCCAGGTGGTTGGCGAGGCCGCCGATGGTCGGCGCGTAGGAGCGCTCGTTGTCGTTGACGACGATGACGAGCGGGCGGTCCTTGGCGACCGCGATGTTGTTCAGCGCCTCCCAGGCCATACCGCCGGTGAGCGCGCCGTCACCGATGACGGCGGCGACATGGTCGCCCGTGCGGCGCACCTGATTGGCCTTGGCGAGGCCGTCCGCCCAGCCCAGGACCGTGGAGGCGTGGCTGTTCTCGATCACGTCGTGGTCGGACTCGGCGCGCGAGGGGTAGCCCGAGAGGCCGTCCTTCGCCCGCAGCTTCGAGAAGTCCTGGCGACCGGTGAGCAGCTTGTGCACATAGCTCTGGTGGCCGGTGTCGAAGAGGACCTTGTCCTTCGGCGAGTCGAACACTCGATGCAGGGCGATCGTCAGTTCGACCACGCCGAGGTTGGGCCCGAGGTGGCCGCCGGTCTTGGAAACCGCGTCCACGAGGAAGGACCGGATCTCCGCGGCCAGCTGATCGAGCTGCTCCGGGCTCAGCCGGTCCAGATCGCGCGGTCCCCTGATGCGGGATAGCAGCGCCACCCGTGCCTCCTTAAGCGTTCGAGCTGTCGAGCTTTGCCGGTCTGTCGAGTCTAATGTTCCGCTCGCGGTGCCGGTGAACGGGTGATGCGACGTATGTCACGCGATCGGCCTAGCCCGGTTCTCCTCAAACGCCGGACGGGCTGCCGTGCCCTGTCCTCAATCGCCGGACGGGCTCATGTGAGCCCGTCCGGCGATTGAGGACGCGCCCGCCTACGCCCGCCCCGCCGTCTTCTGCGTCTTGCGCGAGACCGAGTCGATCACGACGGCGGCCAGCAGCACCGCACCGGTGATCATGTACTGGACCGCGGAGGCGATGCCCAGCAGCGCCATGCCGGAGGCGATCGACTGGATCACCAGCACACCGAGCAGCGCCGACCACGTCTTGCCCCGGCCGCCGAAGAGGCTGGTGCCGCCGATGACGGCCGCCGCGATGGCATTCATCAGCAGGCTGCCCGCACCGGAGGACTGGTTCGCGGCGTTGATCTGCGAGGCGAGGAACATCCCGCCCAGCGCCGCCATCGTCCCCGAGAGCGCGAAGACCGAGATCCGGATCGCGGCGACGTTGATGCCCGCGCGGCGGGCCGCCTCGACACTGCCGCCCAGGGCGAAGACCTTCCGCCCGTACGGGGTGCGGCGCAGCACGAAGTCCAGCGCGACGACGACCCCGAGGAAGATCACCACGGCCAGCGGCAGCCCCTTGTACTCGTTGAACAGCCAGGCCACCACGTAGGCGGGCACCGCGATGGCGGCGGTGCGCAGCACGATCTCGCTGAGCGGACGGCTGGGGACGCCCGCGGCCTCGCGCCGCCGCGCGTCCAGGAAGGACAGCGCGAAGAACGCGGCCACGCTCAGCGTCGCCAGCCCGTAGGCGGCGGCGATGTCGCTGAAGTAGTGGTTGGTCAGCCCCGCGACCAGCCCGGAGTCGTCCAGGTTGATGGTGCCGTTGGAACCGAGCACCTCGAGCATCAGGCCGTTCCAGCCGAGGAGACCGGCCAGGGTCACCACGAACGCGGGCACGCCGATGCGGGCGAAGAAGAACCCGTGCAGCGCCCCGACCACGGCGCCCGAGAGGAGCGCGAGGACCAGTGCGAGCCACTCCGGCATGCCGTGGTTGACGTTGAGGACGGCGAAGACCGCGGCGGCCAGCCCGCTCACCGACCCCACCGACAGGTCGATCTCGCCCAGGATCAGCACGAAGACGATGCCGACCGCGATCAGACCGGTGCCGGCGGCGGTGACGAAGAGATTGGAGAGGTTCTCCGCGCCCAGGAAGGCCGAGTCCCGCAGCTGGAAGACGAGGCCGATGATGACCAGGCCGACGACCACGGGCAGCGAGCCCAGCTCGCCGCTGCGCAGCTTGCGGCGGAACTCGCTCCAGTAGCCGGCGAAGCCCTCCTCGCGGACCAGCAGTCGCGGGTCCACGGCGGTCACGGCGCCCTCGGCGGCCGGCTGCGCGTCCTGGGGGCGCGCGTCCTGCGGGGTGTCCCCCGCGCCGTCGGTCTTGGACAGTCTCGTACTCACTTCTCGCCCTCCGCGGTGCGCGCCCTGCGGCGGGTCACGGCGTTGTCCGTGGCGCCGGTGATGGCGGAGATGATCTCTTCTTGCGAGGTGGCCCGTACCTCGAAGGTGCCGTTGTTGCGGCCGAGGCGGAGGACCGCGACCCGGTCGGCGACGGCCTTGACGTCGGCCATGTTGTGGCTGATGAGGATGACCCCGAGGCCACGCTCACGCAGCCGCTCCACCAGGTCGAGGACCTGCGCGGTCTGCTCGACGCCCAGCGCCGCGGTGGGCTCGTCGAGGATGACGACCTTGGGCTCGCCGAGCAGCGAGCGGGCGATGGCGACGGTCTGCCGCTGTCCGCCGGAGAGCGAGGCGATGGGGATCCGGACACTGGGGATCCGGATGGAGAGGGTGGAGAGCAGCTCACGGGCGCGGCGCTCCATCTCGACCTCGTCCAGCACCCCGGCGCGCACGATCTCGCGGCCGAGGAAGAGGTTGCCGACGACATCGAGGTTGTCGCAGAGCGCGAGGTCCTGGTAGACGGTCGCGATGCCCAGCTCCTGGGCGGCGTGCGGCCGGTCGACGGTGACGGGCCTGCCCTCCCACTCGATGACGCCTTCGTCGGCGGGGCCGACTCCGGCGATCGTCTTGACGAGGGTGGACTTGCCGGCGCCGTTGTCGCCGACCAGGGCGACCACCTCACCGGGGTGGATCTCCAGCTCTACGTCGGTGAGCGCCTGGACGGCGCCGAACCGCTTGGAGATCCCGCGCAACGCCAGCACGGGCGTAGCGGACACGTGCATCATCTCCTTCGCCGCCTGACCGGCGGGAAGTGGGGACAAGGGGACAGCGGGAATACGGAAACGGGGGAAGGAGGGAAATGGGGGCTGTGCTTACTTCAGTCCGGCCGTGTCGCACTGCGCCTTGTACTTGGCGGTGCAGATCTCGTCCAGATTGAAGAAGCCCTCCTTGCCGACGTACTTCCCGATGTCGCCCTTGGTCAGTGCGAAGGGGGTGACGATGATCGAGGGGATCTTCTTTTCGGTGCCGCTGTCGACGGTGGACTTGGCGATCGAGTCGAGCTTCTTGCCCTGGGCGAGGGCCACGGCCATTTCGGCGGCGGCGTCGGCCTCGGGCTTGTACGGCTTGTAGACGCTCATGAACTGCTCGTCGGAGAGAATCCGCTGAATGGCGGAAAGCTCGGCGTCCTGTCCGGTGACGGGCGGGAGCTTGTCGAATCCGGCGCTCTTCAGCGCGGTGATGATGCCGCCGGCCATGCCGTCGTTGGCGGAGTAGACGCCGACGATCTTGTCCTTGCCGAGCGAGGAGATGGCGCCCTTCATGTTCTCGTTGGCGTTCTCCGGCTTCCACTCCTTGGTGTCGTACTCCTTGCCGACCTTGACCTTGCCGTCGAGGACGGAGTGGGCGCCGTCCTTGTACATCTTGGCGTTCGGGTCGGTGACGGAGCCGTTCATCATGACGATCTCGCCCTTGCCGGCGTTGTCGCCCAGCTCCTTCAGCAGGGACTCGCCCTGGATCTTGCCGACGCGCTCGTTGTCGACGGAGGTGTACGCCTTGATCGGGCCCTCGGCCAGCCGGTCGTACGCGACGACGGGAATGCCCTTGTCGTTCGCCTTCTTCACCGAAACCGCTATCGACTTCGCGTCCACCGCGTCGACGATCAGCGCGTCGACCTTCTTGGTGATCATCGTGTCGACCTGCTGCTGCTGGACGGAGGCGTCCTGCTTGGCGTTCTCGTAGAGGACCTTGGTGTCCGGCCCCGCCAATTCCTTGATCTTCTTTTCGATCAGCGGGTGGTCGAACCGCTCGTAGCGGGCGGTCTGGTTCTCCGGCAACAGCAGGCCGATGGTGAGCGGCCCCTTCTTGTCCTTCTTCTCACCGCCGCCGTTGCCGGATTCCTTGGCGCTGCCACAGGCGGCGAGTCCGGCGGCCATCGAAACAGCGGCCACGGTGACGGCGGCGCGACGCAGATGCGTGTTCACTGAACAAACCTCCCTGACGAGGCCGCGTCGTTGCGGCCGAGGTGGCTGGAAGTCAACTCGGCCGCCAAGGCACCGTCAAGAAGTAAATCCTTAACGAGATGGCAACGATGCCATTCGTTATCTGCGTGAACTCAAAGAACGCCCCGGGGAAACAGTGACGACCGTCAGGCGGGGGCGGGCACGTCGGCGGCGACGCTGTCGTCCAGCAGCGTGGAATCGCCCATTTCGTTCAGCACGAGGGCAATGGCGCCCAGCACCTCGGCCCGGCCGCCCAATGCCCCCGGGACGACCTCCAACTGCCGTGCGGCGCTGGGGATCGCGTACCGGGAGACGGATTCGCGGATGGGGCCGAGAATCAGCTCACCGGAGTCCGCGAGGTCGCCGCCGAGCACCACTCGGCGGGGATTGAGCAGATTGCACAGGTTCGCCACGCCGCTGCCGATATGCCGGCCGACATCCGCGATCACCCGTCGGCAGCCCGGGTCGCCCTCCCGCGCGAGCCGCACCATGCGCGCCACGGTCAGATCGGTGCCATGGGCCGAATGGAGCAACGGCAGGACATAGCGGGCGGCGGCGAACGTTTCCAGACAGCCGCGGTTGCCGCACCGGCAGACCGGTCCGGACTCGTCCAGGGTGATGTGCCCGATTTCGCCCGCCGTGCCGCCCGGGCCCCGGTAGATCTGCCCGTTGATCACCAGGCCGGCGCCCACACCGCTGGCGACCTTGATGTACGCGAGGTCCGCCGCGCCGCGGCCGGAGCCCCAGACCAGCTCGCCGAGCGCGCCGAGGTTGGCGTCGTTGTCGACGTACACGGGCACCCCGAGCCGGGCCGCGAGGTCGTCGCGCGGGTTGGTGCCCGCCCAGCCCGGCAGGATCGCGGTCGAGCCCAGCACCCCGGACTCCACGTCGATCGGCCCCGGCACCCCGAGGCCCACTCCCACGATCTTCCCCGGGCTGATCCCCGCCGTCGCGATCAACCGCTTGACCAGCGCTTCCGCCCGGTCCAGCCCCTGTGCGGCGGAGGCGTCCACATCCAGTGGTTCGGCCTCCTCGGCCAGCACCCGGTGGGCGAGGTTCCCGACGGCGACGTGCAGATGGGTGTGCCCGAAGTCGACGCCGACGACGATGCCGGCGTCCCCCGACAGGGACACGCTGCGGGCCCGGCGCCCGCCGGAGGAGGTGGGAGTGACGTCGACGGTCCCGCCGTCCTTCAGCTCCCGGACGATATTGGAGACCGTGGCGGCCGACAGCCCGGTGGACCGGGCGATCTCCGCCTGGGTGAGCGAGCCCGCCATACGCACCGCGCGCACGACCCGCTCCAGGTTGGCCCGGTGCAGCGACGACTGCGACCCCGGAGTCTCCACGCCCATCCACTCCCGCCTCGCGGGCCCGGCACGACCGCCGCGCCCTCGGCCGGACCACAGCAGTGGAGTCCGGCTCTTCGTACAACATGTGAACTCTAAGCTGAGCCGCCTGGGTGAGATCCCGTCAAGGCCTTGACTCCACTTCGCACTCGCATCGAGCCCACATCGAGCCCTCATCGTACGGATCCACGGGTGCCGCCCGGCACGCGAGGGCCCGGCCCGCGGGCCCCCGGCGGCCCGTCGGAGGCGGCTGTCACCGGCGGCGACCGCCGCCCGGCCGCCGTCCCGGCCACCGGAGTGATCTCCCCCGGCCGCGCACACGGGGCCCACGGGACGGCCGCCCGGTCTCCCGCCGCCCCGGCGTCCGGGGCGGCCCCACCGGGCCGGAGCGCGGCGGCATCCCGTCGGCCTCCGAAAAGTCACCCCATACGCTTTGCGTAGCCCGGTAGCCCGAATGGGCGAATCCGGTTTCCCGGGGGCCCCACCCGACTGATCTTGGCTTGTCCGCACTCAAGCGCTTCTGCGGCGGGTTCGCCCGACATCACCTCCGCTCCCCCGGTTCCGCACAGCTCCGCGCCCCGGTCGTTCTGCCGGATAGTTGAGGCCTTCCGCGGCATTGGCGACGCATACCCCCGAAGCGACGCACACGCAGCCACCGTCCAAGTGCAGAGAACGAAACGGAGCCCAGTACATGTGCGAGGACCCCCAACTGGCCACCGCCGACTGGTGGTACACACTCCGGATTCCGGCGCAGCCGTGGATGATCAGCCTCGTCCGCAGCTCGCTCCAGCTCGCACTGCGACGGCACGGGCGGCTCGACCTCGCCGACACCGCCTGCCTGTTGGCGACGGAGCTGGTCACCAATGGCGTGGTGCACGCCGATTCTGCGGTGACCGTCGACCTCAGCTGCCGCTCCCGGACCCTGCGGGTCGACGTGCACGACAGCAGCCCCGTGGTGCCCGCCCGGCGCAGCGCCGGATGCGACGACGAGTCGGGGCGGGGCCTGACCCTCATCGACGCCTGCGCCACGGCCTGGGGCGTCTCTCCGGCGGCCCACGGCCGGGGCAAGGCGGTCTGGTTCACGCTGTGCTGAGCGGCTGCCGGAGGCGGCGGCCCCCCGGGCAGGGGGCCGCCTTGGCGTGCGGGCGAGGGCCTCGCCCGCACGGGGAGCGGTGTGCGGACGGGCGCCCGGGTCCTACTTGAGCGCGCCCGCCGTCAGCCCCGCCTGGACCTGGCGCTGGAAGACGATGTAGGCCGCGAGGACCGGGAGCATGGCGATCACCAGTCCCGCGAAGAGCCCCGACCAGTCGCCCTTGTAGCCCTGGCTGACGGCGAGGGCCACCAGTCCCTGGGGGAGGAGCTTCTTGTCCTCGTCACCGACGTTCAGCACGGTGGGCAGCAGGTACTGGTTCCACTGGCCGAGGAAGTTGAAGATGCCGACGCTGATCAGGCCGGGCTTGGCCATGGGCAGCATCACCTGGAAGAAGGTCCGGGTGTGCGAGGCTCCGTCGATCATCGCGGCCTCCGCCACCGAACTGGGCAGCGTCTTGAAGAACCCGCTGAGGAAGAAGATCGTGAACGGCAGCGAGTAGGCGATGTAGACCAGGATCAGCCCGGGGTAGGTGTTGAGCAGCTGCATGTTCTTCATGACGAAGAACAGCGGCACCAGCGCCAGGATGATGGGAAAGCTCATCCCGCCCACGAAGAGGAAATAGACGAAGCGGTTGCCGGGGAAGGTGAAGCGGGCCAGCACATAGGCCGCCATGGAGCCCAGCAGCATCGTGCCGAAGAGCGAACCGGCCACGACGATCACCGAGTTGAGGAAGTACTGGCTCATGTGCGCCTGGGACCAGGCCCGGCCCCAGGCGTCGAAGTGCAGGCTCGTCGGCAGCGCCCACGGCGAGGTGAAGATCTCCCGGTCGGTCTTGAAGGCGCTCATCACCGCCCACACCAGCGGCAGGGTGACCATCAGGCCCCACAGGGCCAGCACGCCGTGCGAGAAGACGTTGAGGACCCTGCCCTCGCTGCCGAGCCGCCCGCGCGGCGAGTCGATCACCGGGCCGCCGCGCTGCGACGGCACACCCGGCGCGGGGTCCGGCTCGGTGGTCTCCGGGAGGTCGGGGAGGTCCGAGGGCTCGGCGTGCGCGGTCACGGTGCTACTCCCGGTTCGGCGGCGGGGCGGTGGGTCGGCTTCGGCCACACGGCCGCGGTGAGGGCCATCAGTACTCCAGCCGCTCGCGCCGGCCGAGCTTCATGACGATGCCGGCGAAGATCATGGTGACGATGAGCAGGGCCACGCCGAGGGTGGTGGCGTATCCCGCCTGCCCGTCGCGGAACGCCTTCGTATAGAGGTAATAGGCCAGGACCTCCGTGGAATAGTCCGGGCCGCCCGGCCCCACGGTCATGATCTGGATGACCGCGAAGGCGTCGAGCGCCATGATCCCCATGTAGACCCAGCCGGTCTGGACCGTGTCCCACAGCAGCGGCAGGGTGATCCGGAAGAAGGTCTGGACGCGATTGGCGCCGTCCAGCAGCGCCGCCTCGTAGAAGTCCTTGGGGATGGAACTCATGCCCGCCGAGAACAGCACGACGTAGAAGCCGACGTTGCTCCACACCATGACCGCCATGACGCACCACAGCGCCAGCTGCGGATCGCCGAGCCAGTCCGGCTGTACGGAGTCCAGACCGACGGCCTGGAGGAAGGAATTGAGCGCGCCGCTGTTGGGGTTGTAGGCGAACTGGAACAGCAGTGCGACGATCGCGATCGAGAGCACCTGCGGGAAGAAGTAGACGACCTTGTAGAGGCCCGAGCCGCGGACACCGGCGATCGCCGCGTTCTTCCTGCGCCGGCCGCCGACGTTCAGCATGAATGCGAAGAACAGCCCGAGCCCGAGCGTCACCAGCGGGAGCACCAGCAACAGCAGGACGTTGTGCCCCACGGATTTCCAGAACACCTCGTCGTCCCAGAGCCGCTGGTAATTCCGGAAGCCGACCATCTCGAAGTCGGGACTCAGCCCCGTCCAGTCGGTGAAGGAGTAGTAGATGGCCTGGATGAACGGCGAGATGACGAAGACACCGTAGATCGCCAGCGGCAGGGCCAGGAAACCGGCGATGAAGCGGTACTTACCGTGCTGCATGACTGTCGACCCCGATCTCTTCCCGCGGGTGCCGCCGCTGGTGACGCGGACTCACTTGTGCCGGTACTTCTTGACGGAGGCGTCCTTGGCGGTGTCGTCGGCGAATCGCTGGATCTTGGCGATCGCCTCGTCGGGGGTGGCCCGGCCGGCCATCAGCTCGCCGAGCGCCGCCACGCCGATCTTCTCCTTCTGGAGGGCGACGTACCAGTCCTGGATCCGCGGGTTGACGACGTTCTGGCCGGCCTTGGTGAGCGCCTCCTGCGAGGACGCCAGGCCGGGCGGCAGGGTCAGGCCCTCGGTTCCCCCGTTGAGGGAGGTGAGCGAGGAGACCTGCTTGATGAAGTTCTGCGAGGACTTCTTGCTCAGCATGATGCGCAGCAGCTCCATGCCGCCGCGCGGGTTCTTCGCGTTCTTCGGCACGATGAACGGCTCGCCGCCGGAGGCCCAGATCGTCCCGAACGGCAGCTTGTCGCTCTTGTCGAGGCCGGAAGGGGCCCCTACCGCCATCCGGAAGTCCTTCGGGGTGGTCTTCTTCGACTCGTTCTCCACCCAGGAGCCGTTCGGGATGAACAGCGCCTTGCCCTCGTTCCAGGCGGTCTGGGACTCGATGTGGGTCAGCCCCGGCGTGCCCCGGAGGATGTAGCCCTTCTTGTACAGCTCGTAGTACGCCTCGAAGGCGGACTTGACGGCCGGGTCCTTCCAGGCGTTCGGCTCCAGATTGTCGATCTTTTCGAGGACCTCCTTGCCGCCGATCTTCGCGATGAAGGGGTAGAGGCTGAACGGCAGGTAGTACGGGTGCTTGCCTGCGTACGTCCAGCCGGCGATGCCCTTCTTCTTCGCCTTCTCGCAGACCGCGAGCATCTCGTCCCACGTCTCGGGGTACCGCGCGTCGAGCTTCTGCAGATTGGTCTGCGAATACCAGACGCCGTAGACCGTGTAGGCGTAGTAGAGGATCCAGGTCTCGTCGCCGTCGAACCGGCCCATTTCCACGACACCCGGGCGCAGCGTGTCGCGCACCTTCTTCTTGGGGTCGTCGACGGAGGGCGCGTCGAGGAGGGCATTGAGATCGGTGAGCTGCTTCTTCCCGACGAGGGTGCCCATGTCCATCTGTTCGGCGCCGGAATTGTCGATGAGGTCCGGCGGGGTGCCGCCGTTGAAACGGGGCTGCAGCGTGGACTGGATCTTCTGGGTGGCGGAGTGGCTCACCTTGCTGCCGGGGAAGGCCTTGCCGTATTCGGCCTCCGCGTCCTTGGCGTACTGCTGGCCGAAACCGCCGTCGAAGATGACGACGTCGAGCGGCGCGCTCTCATTGATGGCGAGCGGGTTCGTGGCGCTCTTCTCCCCCTTGTCGACCTGCTGGGAGTCGCCGCTGTCGCCGCCGCTCGCACAGGCGCTCAGCACGCTCATCGACGGCACCGCGATCAGACCGATGGCCGCCGCGCGCTTGATCAGATCGCGTCGGCCGAATTCCGAGGTGGATCCCATGCTCAAGTCCTCGCCTTCTCCAGGACTCAGGCGGTGTACCGGTCTTCCCCTTGCGAACTCGCCATCGACGAAGGGCCCGACACCGCGGGTCAGTTGAAGCTTGGTGTGTGCTGGGTGTGCGTCCGGGCTCGGTGATGCTCCCACGGCATGGCCGTCCGCCGCCGCCTCCCGGGTCCGCCGCGGCGCCGAACCGTCGCCTCGGACGCCGACAGGTATAGTCCACTCCCCATCAACTGGGCAAGATCGAAAGCAGCTTTGACGACCAGTCTTTCCCGAGTTGAGACCTCGTCGACATACCCCGACACCAACCGCGGAACCCTTGACACCACTGGCGTCGCACGCCCTACTTAACTCTGCGCGACTCGGATGACAACGTTGTCAGTTTCATCGGGAGGCATGAGATGCGACAGAGATTCCGACACCGATGGCGTAGCTGTGCCCGTCCCACCGCACTTCTCGTGGCCACCGTACTGCTGACGACCGCTCAGGGCGGTCAAGGAGCCGCTAGCGCTTCCGCCGTTCGGAGCAAGGCTCCTGATACGCGGTTCGCTTCCTCCTTCGAGAAGGGCGAGCCACAGCCCGATTGGCGCGACACCGTCGAGAGCGGCCCGGACGGCCGCAAGAAGACCGCCGGGGTCGACGGCAACGACACCACCGGGATCCCCGGCAACGCCACCGACAAGGTGACCGGCGTCCGGGCCAGTGACGAGAACACGGAGGCGGGAGAGGTCAAGGAGAATCTCGTCGACGGCGAGAGCGCCACCAAATGGCTCACCTTCGCCAGGTCCGCCTGGCTGGAATTCTCCCTGTCCGAGCCGGTCAAGGCCGTCCGGTACGCGCTCACCTCCGCCAACGACGCGCCCGGCCGGGACCCCCGGGACTGGACGCTCAAGGGCTCCGACGACGGGACGCACTGGACCGCGCTGGACGCGCGCGAGGGCCAGACCTTCGAAAAGCGTTTCCAGACACGGGAGTTCTCGTTCAATGGCACCGCCTCCTACCGCCACTACCGGCTGGACATAGCCCACAACAACGGGGACGCGGTCACCCAATTGGCCGAGGTGCAGCTCGCGACGGCGGACACCGGCCCTCCCCCCGCCTCCGACATGCGCAGCCACGTCGACCGCGGCCCGACCGGCTCCCCCACGGCGAAGGCGAACGCGGGCTTCACGGGGACGCACGCGCTGCGTTACGGCGGCGCCCACCAGGCCACCGGCCGCGGTTATTCGTACAACAAGGTCTTCGACGTCAACCTTCGTGTGACGTCGAGGACCCGGTTGGCGTACAAAGTCTTCCCCTCGATGCCGGAAGCGGACGCCCGCTACCCCGCGACCCATGTGGCGCTCGACCTCGCCTTCACCGACGGCACCTATCTCAGCGACCTCGACGCCGTCGACCAGCACGGCGCGCCGCTGAACCCCCGGGGGCAGGCCGACTCCAAGACGCTCTACGTCAACCAGTGGAACAACAAGACCGCCCTGATCGGCACCGTCGCCGAGGGCAAGACCGTCGACCGGGTGCTCGTCGCCTACGACTCGCCGGTGGGCCCCGCCACCTTCCGCGGCTGGGTGGACGACATCACGATCGCCCCCGCCCCGGCCGAGAAGCCCCCGGCCCACCTGGCCGATTACGCCGTCACCACGCGCGGCACCCATTCCAGCTCGAACTTCTCGCGGGGCAACACCTTCCCTGCCACCGCCGTACCGCACGGTTTCACTTTCTGGACCCCGGTGACCAACGCGGGCACCCATACCTGGCTCTACCAGTACGCCGCCACCAACAACGCCGACAACCGCCCCACCGTCCAGGCCTTCAGTGCCAGCCACGAGCCGAGCCCCTGGATGGGCGACCGGCAGACCTTCCAGGTGATGCCCTCCACCGCCGCCGGGCTCCCCGACGCCTCCCGTACGGCCCGCGCCCTGCCCTTCCGACACGCCAACGAGACGGCCCGGCCGCACTATTACGGCGTCACCTTCGACAACGGCCTCAAGGCCGAGATCGCCCCCAGCGACCACGCCGCGATGATGCGGTTCACCTTCCCGGGGGAGAACGCCGGCGTCATTTTCGACAACGTCACCAACGAGGGCGGTCTGACGCTCGACCCCGGCCGCGGTGTCGTCACCGGCTACTCCGACGTCAAGAGCGGCCTGTCCACCGGCGCCGGGCGGCTCTTCGTCTACGGCGTCTTCGACGCGCCCGCGACCTCCGAGGGCCGCCCCGGCGGCGGGGCGGGCGGTGACGTCACCGGCTATCTGCGCTTCAAGCCCGGCAAGGACAAGACGGTGACGCTGCGCCTGGCGACCTCGCTGATCGGCGTCGACCAGGCGAAGGCCAACCTCGAACAGGAGATCCCGGCCGGCTCCTCCTTCACCGGGGTCCGCGACCGGGCCCGCGACGCCTGGGAGGCGATCCTCGGCCGCGTGGAGGTCGAGGGCGCCGGCCACGACCAGCTCACCACGCTCTACTCCAACCTCTACCGGCTGTACCTGTATCCCAACTCCGGCTACGAGAACACCGGCACCAAGGCCCGGCCGCGCCCCCGCTACGCCAGCCCCTTCTCCCCGGCGGCCGGCGAGAACACCCCGACCCGCACCGGCGCGAAGGTCGTCGACGGCGAGGTGTACGTCAACAACGGCTTCTGGGACACCTACCGCACCACCTGGCCCGCCTACTCCCTGCTGACGCCCAAGAGCGCCGCGAAGCTGGTCGACGGGTTCGTCCAGCAGTACAAGGACGGCGGCTGGATCTCCCGCTGGTCCTCCCCCGGCTATGCCGACCTGATGACCGGCACCAGCTCGGACGTCGCCTTCGCCGACGCCTACGTCAAGGGGGTCGGCCTCGACGGCGAGGCGGCGTACGAGGCCGCGCTCAAGAACGCCACGGTGGCGCCGACGCACCCCGGTGTCGGCCGCAAGGGCATGAACACCTCCGTCTTCCAGGGCTACACGAGCACCAGGACCCGCGAGGGCCTGTCCTGGGCGCTGGAGGGCTACCTCAACGACTTCGGGCTGGCGAAGATGGGCGAGGCCCTCTACGCCAAGACCCACCGGGCCCGCTACAAGGAGGAGGCCGCCTACTTCCTCGGCCGCGCCCAGAACTACGTCAAGCTCTTCGACGCGAACGTCGGCTTCTTCCAGGGCAAGGACGCCGACGGCGCCTGGCGGCTGTCGCCCGACGCCTACGACCCGCGCGTCTGGGGCTACGACTACACCGAGACCAACGGCTGGAACTTCGCCTTCACCGCCCCCCAGGACACCAGGGGCCTGGCCGCCCTCTACGGCGGCCGGAGCGGGCTGGCGAAAAAGCTGGACGCCTACTTCGCCACCCCCGAGACGGGCTCGGCGCAGTTCGCCGGCTCCTACGGCGGCGTCATCCACGAGATGACCGAGGCCCGGGACGTCCGCATGGGCATGTACGGCCACAGCAACCAGGTCTCGCACCACATCGCCTACACCTACGACGCGGCGGGACAGCCGTGGAAGACGCAGGCCAAGGTCCGCGAGGTCATGTCCCGGCTCTACCTCGGCAGCGAGATCGGCCAGGGCTATCCGGGCGACGAGGACAACGGCGAGATGTCGGCCTGGTACGTCTTCAGCGCACTCGGCTTCTACCCGCTGGTGATGGGCGCCGGTGAGTACGCGGTCGGCTCGCCGCTCTTCACCAAGGCCACGGTTCATCTGGACAGCGGCCGCGACCTGGTGGTGAACGCCCCGGGCAACAGTGCCCGCAACGTCTACGTTCAGAGCCTGCGGGTCGACGGCAAGGCGTGGAATTCCACGGCGCTCCCGCACTCCGTGCTGGCGGACGGGGCGACGCTGGACTTCACGATGGGGCCGAGACCCTCGACGTGGGGCAGCGGCAGGAACGCGGGGCCGGCCTCCATCAGCCGCGACGACAAGGTGCCCAGCCCGGCCACCGATCTGACCGCGTCGAAGGATTCGGCGCTGACGGACGACACCTCCGCCACGGACGCGTCCTTCACCACCGCCTCCCTGCGGGTGCCCGCCGGATCCCGGGTGACCTCCTACACCCTGACCTCGGCCGACCGGGCCAGGGCCCCGGGCGGGTGGGTGCTCAAGGGGTCGGCGGACGGCGAGCGGTGGAGTGAGGCCGACCGGCGCACGGGCGAGTCCTTCGCCTGGGACCGGCAGACCCGCGTCTTCGCGATCACATCTCCCGGCCGGTACTCCCACTACCGCCTGGAAAGCGCGAACGGCGAGGTCAGGCTGGCCGAAGTGGAGCTACTGGGGGTACCGGCAAACTGATTGACAGGTAAGAAAGTGTGAAAAGATCAGTTTAGTCTGGCGACGTGCCGCAAACGGGCACGTCGCCTTTCTTTATCTGATTGAGCCTGATTTTTCTGGAGACCTACGTGGCCCATCTTCCCGGCCGTACGCGCGGACGCGCCCTGAGCCGTCTCGCGACCGCGGCGATAGCCGCCGCTCTGGTCGGCACCACCGCCGGAACCGCCCTGGCCGACATCACGCCGGCCTCCTCGCCCGCACAGCGCGCGGCGCGGCACGCGGCCGAGAACAGCGCCAAGCGCTGGGCCGAGGCCCGGAGCGCGGCCCAGGGCGCCCAGGCGGACGCCAAGTCCGCCGCCCCGGGCCTGGCGGCGCCGCGCACGGTCCGTCCGAGCGGCCCCACCGCCGCCGCCCCCTTCTTCCCGGTCTCCGCCGTCGGCGGCTCCGGGGACATCTACGCCTACTGGCCCGACGGCAAGGGCGGGCTGACCGCCCGCAAGCGCATGGCCGGCGACTGGCAGGGCATCGACGCGAGCGCCCGTGTCGACCACAACGGCGACGGCATGCCCGACGGCGTGTACCTGCGCGACGCCCACAGCAACATCTACTACGGCAGCGCCGACGGCGCCGGCCGCCGCGTCGCGACCGACTGGGCGCAGTACGACCAGCTGTTCACCCCCGGCAACCTCGGCGGGTCGAAGCAGTCGGACCTCCTCGTCCGTGACCGCTCCGGCGTGCTGTGGCTCTACCTCGCCGCCGCCGACGGCTCGCTGTCGGGCCGGAAGAAGGTCGGCTCCGGCTGGAACCAGTTCACCCAGATCGCGGGCCGGGGCGACCTGAGCGGCGACGGCAAGGCCGATGTCGTCGCCCGCGACAAGGACGGCGTGCTGTGGCTCTACAAGGGCACCGGCGACTCCTCCAAGCCGTTCGCCGCCCGCATGAGGATCGGCTCCGGCTGGAACCAGTTCACCAAGCTGCTCGGCACCGGTGACGTGGACCTCGACGGCCGCAGCGACCTGATCGCCCGCGACGGTGACGGCGCCGTGTGGCTCTACAAGGGCACGGGCAACGCGTCCTCGCCCTTCAAGGCTCGTGTGAAGGTCGGCAACTCGGGCTGGAACCAGTACCGCCTGATGTTCTGATCCGCGGCACCCATGACAAGGGCCGCACTCCCGGAAGGGAGTGCGGCCCTTTCGTACGGGGTGGCCTGCCGTGCCGCCCCCTCATCCGGACCCGTCGGCGCGGCGGCGCACCCGGCGCCGGGCGAGCCGGACGAGGGACCGCGCCGGTCGCACGAGCACCAGCGACAGCCCGACGACGGGCAGGGTGAGCAACAGGACCTGCAGGCACGCCGCGATCATGCCGAGGATCTGGTTGCCGGACGTCCCGGCGTGCTCCACCAGGGAATTGACGGTCCGCCAGTCGGCCTGGAGCAGTCGCGGCATATTGGCCAGCACCAGACCGAGCTGGAGAACGAGCGCCGGCACCAGGAAGAGGACCCATCCCGCGACGAAGATCTGCGGCCATCGCTTGAGGGCCGAGAGCCGCTCGTCGTGCGCCCGGCGCAGTACGACGCGCCGGAGAATGGGCGCGATGTACTTGAAGAGGTCGGGGATGCCCGTCAGGTCCGCGACGATGTAGTAGCCGTCGAACCGCAGGGTGGGCAGCAGCTGTTGGAACATCTCCAGGTGGACGGAGAGAATCGCCACCAGCAGGAGCGGGGAGCCGGTCGCCGTGTACAGCGCCAGCAGGCCCAGCACGAAGAGGGCATTGAAGTAGACGCCCCCCAGGTCGGCCCGGATGCGGCCCGCGCGGCCCAGCCGGTAGGAGTTGGTGATGTCGGTGTAGAAGGCCGGCCACACGACGTAGATGCCGCACCCCATGGCGCCGGGCCGCGCGCCTCCGTAGCGGCATGCCGCGCCGTGCCCCATTTCGTGGAACACGCACGAGGCGATGGCCAGGAGGACGACGAGCAGCACGCCGGCCGGGGAGGACAGCACCGTCCGCAACGCGGCACCGGTGTCCTGCGTCAACCACAGCCAGACCTCGCCGGCCACGAACGCGCCGAGGGCGCCGACCACCAGCAGGGGCCGGAACAGCCAGGCGAGGAGGCCGGAGAGGAACCAGGTGACGTGCTCGGGCAGTACCGCCACCTTGAACCGGAACGACAGGAACGGGTCGCTCTTGGGGGTGGGAGGAGGCGGCGAGCCGTCGCTGTAGGTGGTGATGCCGAGCGGGGCGAGCTTCTTGTCGATGAGGAAGGCGACGTGCTCGGTGGTGAACTCCCGGTCCGTTTCGCGGCAAAGTTCGTCGGCCACCCGCGCCATGACCGGCTCCGGTCCGGGATGCTCCCGGCTGGGGCCGTTCAGCGCCCGGACGACCTGGTAGAGCAGGGCGGGCAGCCGGACGATCTGCCCGTCGGGGCGGCAGACCAGATGGGGCGGCTCCCGGTAGCCGGAGCCCTCGAACTCGCCGACCAGTTCCATGCCGGCCACCAGCGTGGGTTCCTGTGACATGGGCGCTCCCCGTGAGATGACCGGCACACTGCCTGCGAAAGTGACGGGAAGGGCCGGAGGTCTCCGGCCCTTCCCCCAGCGTTACGGCGTGCCGTTACGCGATCAGTGGCTCGAGATGGCCGCGGGGGTGCAGGTCAGGCTGGTGGTCGGGTTCGTGGACGGCAGGCCCAGCGAACCGAGCAGCCCCGGCGTCCCCTGGCGGTCCACCGACTGGCAGGCCGAGAGGGCGGTGGTGCCGTGGTCGGAGGCCGGCGGGGCGTACACCCCGCCGCCCGAGGCCGTCGCGGCGCTGCTGCTGGAGCTGCCGGCGCCGGCGGCGCCGTCACCCGGGTCGGCGAAGTTGAGCGGAGTGGCCACGATGCCCATGACGGTCCGCTCGGGCAGCACCTCGCCCGAGACCTCGTCGAGTTCCTGGAAGCTGATGGCGTTGTCCATGTCCGTACCCCTTCTCGAAGCGGTCAGCGGCTTGAAATGGCCGCAGGAATACAGGTGGTGCTGTGTCCGGGAGAGCTGGGCGCCAGTCCCAGGGCGACGAGAAGGCCGGGGCTTCCCGGGTCCTGCCGGTACTGACAGGCGTAGGCGACCGTCGTTCCGTGCTCCGTCCTCACCAGCGTCGGGAACACGGGCTGGTCGGCGCCCGTGGCGCCTGCCGACAGCACACTCGAAAGCGCGATCCGCGGGGGAAGTTCCTCACCGCGAAGGCGGTCGAGTTCCCCAAAGGTGACGGCGGATCCCATCGCTTGCTCCCTCCCTCAGGAACAACGGCGTCGCGTCGTCCCGGCAGGGAGCGTAACCAGCGGGGGAATGCCCGACACATCCTCAATCCCCTGATCACCCGGACGTGTTGGGGAATGCCCCGAAAGAGTGGCAAGGGGAACGTCCGCCCGGTGAAACGGCGAAGGGCCGCACCCCGTGAGACACGGGATGCGGCCCTGTGCACGCCCGCCCGGGGTGAACGCCCGGGCGCTGCCGCTTACTTGCGGATCAGAGAGCGCAGCACGTACTGCATGATGCCGCCGTTGCGGTAGTAGTCCGCCTCGCCGGGGGTGTCGATGCGGACGACCGCGTCGAACTCGACACCGGTGTCGGTGGTGACCTTGACCGTGCGCGGCGTGGTGCCGTTGTTCAGCTCGGTCACACCGGTGAAGGTGAAGGTCTCCTCGCCGGTGAGGCCCAGCGTCTCCGCCGTGGCACCCTCGGGGAACTGGAGGGGCAGGACGCCCATGCCGATGAGGTTCGAGCGGTGGATGCGCTCGTAGGACTCGGCGATGACGGCCTTGACGCCGAGGAGCGCGGTGCCCTTGGCGGCCCAGTCACGGGACGAGCCGGAGCCGTACTCCTTGCCGGCCAGGACGACCAGCGGGATGCCCTGCTCGATGTAGTTGCGCGAGGCGTCGTAGATGAACGACACCGGCGCGTCCGGCTGCGTGAAGTCGCGGGTGAAGCCGCCCTCGGTGCCCGGCGCGATCTGGTTGCGCAGGCGGATGTTGGCGAACGTACCGCGGATCATGACCTCGTGGTTGCCGCGGCGCGAACCGTAGCTGTTGAAGTCACGACGCTCGACACCGTGCTCGGTCAGGTACTTGCCGGCCGGGGTGTCGGCCTTGATGGCACCGGCCGGGGAGATGTGGTCGGTGGTGACCGAGTCGCCCAGCTTCGCCAGCACGCGGGCGCCGGTGATGTCGGAGACCGGGGTGGTCTCCATCGTCATGCCCTCGAAGTAAGGGGGCTTACGGACGTAGGTGGACTCGGCGTCCCACTCGAAGGTGTTGCCGGTCGGGATCGGCAGCGCCTGCCACTGGGCGTCGCCCGCGAAGACGTCCTGGTAGGACTTGTTGAACATGTCCTCGCCGATGGCGTTGGCCACGACGTCGTTGACCTCGGCCTCGGACGGCCAGATGTCCTTGAGGAAGACGGGGTTGCCGTCGGTGTCGATGCCCAGGGCGTCCTTGGTGATGTCCACCTTCATGGAGCCGGCGAGGGCGTAGGCGACGACCAGCGGCGGGGACGCCAGGTAGTTCATCTTGACGTCGGGGTTGATCCGGCCCTCGAAGTTGCGGTTGCCGGAGAGCACCGAGGTGACGGCCAGGTCGTGCTCGTTGACGGCCTTGGAGACCTCCTCCGGCAGCGGGCCGGAGTTGCCGATGCAGGTGGTGCAGCCGTAGCCGACGAGGTTGAAGCCGACCTTGTCGAGGTACGGGGTCAGGCCCGCCTTGTCGAAGTAGTCGGTGACGACCTTGGAGCCCGGGGCGAGCGTGGTCTTGACCCACGGCTTGCGGGTCAGGCCCTTCTCGACCGCCTTCTTGGCCACGAGCGCCGCGGCGACCATGACGTAGGGGTTCGAGGTGTTGGTGCAGGAGGTGATCGCGGCGACGGTGACGGCGCCGTGGTCGATCTCGTAGGTGGTGCCGTCGGGGGCGGTCACGGTGACCGGCTTCGACGGGGCGCCGTTCGGCGTGTTGGCCGGGGCGTCGGAGGCCGGGAAGGACTCCTTGCCCGCCTCGTCGACGTCGTCGACGTAGTTGCGGACGTCCTGGGCGAACTGCTGGGCGGCGTTGGCGAGGACGATACGGTCCTGCGGACGCTTCGGGCCGGCGATCGAGGGGACGACCGTGGAGAGGTCGAGCTCCAGCTTCTCGGAGAAGTCGGGCTCGGCGGCCGGGTCGAGCCAGAGGCCCTGCTCCTTGGCGTACGCCTCGACGAGCGCGACCTGCTGCTCGGAGCGGCCGGTGAGCTTGAGGTACTTCAGCGTCTCGCCGTCGATCGGGAAGATCGCGGCGGTGGAGCCGAACTCCGGCGACATGTTGCCGATGGTGGCGCGGTTGGCGAGGCTCGTCGCCGCCACACCCTCGCCGTAGAACTCGACGAACTTGCCGACGACGCCGTGCTTGCGCAGCATCTCGGTGATCGTGAGCACGAGGTCGGTGGCGGTGGTGCCGGCCGGCAGCTCGCCGGTCAGCTTGAAGCCGACGACGCGCGGGATGAGCATGGAGACCGGCTGGCCCAGCATCGCGGCCTCGGCCTCGATGCCGCCGACGCCCCAGCCCAGCACGCCGAGGCCGTTGACCATGGTGGTGTGCGAGTCGGTGCCGACGAGGGTGTCGGGGTACGCCTGGCCGTTCCGGACCATGACGGTGCGGGCCAGGTGCTCGATGTTCACCTGGTGGACGATGCCGGTGCCCGGGGGGACGACCTTGAACTCGTCGAAGGCGGTCTGGCCCCAGCGCAGGAACTGGTAGCGCTCCTTGTTGCGGCCGTACTCCAGCTCGACGTTCTGGCCGAAGGCGTCCTTCGTGCCGAACTTGTCGGCGATGACGGAGTGGTCGATGACCAGCTCGGCCGGGGCCAGCGGGTTGATCTTCGCCGGGTCGCCGCCGAGCTCCTTGACGGCCTCACGCATGGTGGCGAGGTCGACGACGCAGGGCACGCCGGTGAAGTCCTGCATGATCACGCGGGCCGGCGTGAACTGGATCTCCTGGCTGGGCTGGGCCTGGGAGTCCCAGTTGCCCAGCGCCCGGATGTGGTCGGCGGTGATGTTCGCGCCGTCCTCCGTGCGGAGCAGGTTCTCCAGCAGGATCTTCAGGCTGTAGGGCAGACGGGCGGAGCCCTCGACCTTGTCCAGCTTGAAGATCTCGTACGACTCGTCGCCCACCTGCAGCGTGCTGCGGGCGTCGAAGCTGTTCGCCGACACGACAGTCTCCTTCATGCATGAATTCGCGCGTACCACGGCCATCCTGCCGTCACAGCTCCACGCCGATCCGTTAAGGTGAACCTAAGTTAGGCATGCCTTACTGGCGCGGCAGCGGTACGCCTCTCGGCAGATATCTCGATGTCGAGATAACTCTAGTACATCGCCGCGGCGCGGTCATGCCCTGATAGGCCGTGCGTGGCTGTCACGGGCGGTGATCTCACGAACATCGGAGGTCGTTCCCCTGTTCGAGTGAACGGCGTGCGGGCACGTCCACGACCCCTTCGACATGGAGCTGGACACCTCGGAGCTCTGATCGCGGTCAGCGCCCCGCCAGCCCCGTCCTGACCAGGGTCAGGACCTCCTCGTCGGACAGCCCGAGGGTGCGGGCCTCTGCGATCAGGTGGCGGACGCCCTCGACGAGGCGGGCGCGGCCCGGGGAGGTGGCGCCGCCGGTGACCACCGCCCCGCGGCCGCGGCGCAGCTCGATGAGTTCCTCCTCGCGCAGCCGCTGGTAGCCCCGGAGCACGGTGTGGACGTTGACGCCGAGGGAGTCGGCGAGCGCGCGGGCGGCGGGCAGGCGCTCGCCGGGGCGGACGGCGCCGTCGGCGATGGCTCCGCGCACGGCGGCGGCGATCTGGTCGCCGAGCGGCAGCGGCGAGGCGGGGTCGAGCCGGATCAGCACTTCAGCTCCCGTGGTGCGCGCGGTCACGGGCGACCAGCGCGTTGAGCAGCGCGGCGGCCGTGGCCGCGTCGTCGACGGTGATCACGAACTCGCTGCCGGTGGTCAGCCGGGCCACGATCGCGTCGCCGGAGCGCAGCACGAGCCCGCTGCGGCCCGGGTGGACCCGGTACCCCCAGCCGCCCATGTCCTTCCAGGCGTTGATGTCGCGACTGCTCGCCTCCCCTATGCGGGCGAGCGGCACGCGCAGCCGGGGCCGCGGCAGCCAGGGAACGGTGGCGGTCAGCCCGTGCCGGTCGACCGTGACGCGCGCGCCGGCCATGACGGACAGCACCGCGCCCGGGAGGAGCAAGGAGAGGGCCGAGCCCACGTCCGCGACGAGGGCGACCGGCACACCCAGCACGATGAGCGCGGGTCCGCAGACGAGGAGGGCGCGGGAGGCGACGGTCCGCGTCCATGTCACGCTCTCCCCCTCGCGGAGGGGCAGCCGGGGCGTGGCGTCGGGGCCGGCGGTCGCCCGGGGGGCGGGCGGCGCGCCCCGGCCCGCCAGGAGCAGGCCGAGACCGGCGACGCAGACGGCGAAGACCATGGCCGCGCCGAGCCGCCAGGGGTCGAGCCGGACCTGCGCGGCGGAGGCGGCCCGTGCGTTGGCGAGGACGAGGTCGGTGAACAGGAATCCGCTGAGCCCCGCGACGCCGTAGGCGAGGGCGACGAGCGCCCGCCCGTGCGCCCGTCTGCCGCCCTCCGCGCAGGCGCACCCGAAGAAGACGGCGGCCGGCAGGAGCAGCAGGGCGAGGGCCACATAGGGAAAGGCACCGAGCGTGGTGAAGCCGTCGGCGCGGCCGGCGCCGGCGAAGTGGGTGGCCATGGGGTCGGGCAGTCGGTCCCGGCGGGTGAGGAAGACCGTGAGGAACACGGCGGCGCCGAGCAGATAGGGCGCCACCACGACCAGAGGGCGGCGCCGGAGCGCCGCCGGACGTACGGGCGCGTGGGAAGTCATGCGTACGCCCCCCTTTCAGTTGTTTGCATAGTAATAGAACAATGATCAATGGGGAAGGGATCTCATATCTGAGATACCGTCTGTCTCATGACAGACGCCTACCTCGCCCGTATCGGCAAGCTCATCCGTGACGCGCGTCAGCACCGGGGCTGGACGCAGTCGCAGCTCGCCGACGCCCTCGGCACCAGCCAGAGCGCGGTCAACCGCATCGAGCGGGGAAATCAGAACATCAGCCTTGATATGATCGCCCGTATCGGTGAGGCGCTGGACAGCGAGATCGTCTCCCTCGGATATGCCGGACCCATGCATCTGAGGGTCGTCGGCGGCCGTCGGCTCTCCGGCGCCATCGACGTCAAGACCAGCAAGAACGCCTGCGTGGCCCTGCTGTGCGCGACGCTGCTGAACGCCGGCCGCACGACGCTGCGCCGCGTCGCCCGCATCGAGGAGGTCTACCGGATCCTCGAGGTGCTCGGCAGCATCGGCGTCAGGGCCCGCTGGATCAACGACGGCAACGACCTCGAGATCGTGCCGCCCGCCGAGCTGGATCTGGCCGCGATGGACACCGAGGCCGCCCGCCGCACCCGCAGCGTCATCATGTTCCTCGGTCCGCTGCTGCACCGCATGGACCGCTTCAAGATTCCCTACGCCGGTGGCTGCGATCTCGGCACCCGGACCGTCCAGCCGCACATGACGGCCCTGCGCCACTTCGGCCTGGAGATCACGGCCACCGACGGCACCTACCACGCTCGGGTCGACCGTTCGGTCGCACCCACCCGGGCGATCGTGCTGACCGAACGCGGCGACACCGTCACCGAGAACGCCCTGCTGGCCGCCGCCCGCCACGACGGTGTCACCGTCATCCGCAACGCCAGCTCGAACTACATGGTCCAGGACCTCTGCTTCTTCCTGGAGGAGCTGGGCGTGCGCGTCGAGGGCATCGGCACCACGACCCTCACCGTGCACGGCGTGGCCACCATCGACCGCGACGTCGACTACGCCCCCTCCGAGGACCCGGTCGAGGCGATGAGCCTGCTGGCCGCCGCCGTGGTGACGGAGTCGGAGCTGACGATCCGGCGGGTGCCGATCGAGTTCCTCGAAATCGAACTGGCCGTCCTCGAAGAAATGGGCCTCGACCACGAGCGCAGCCCGGAGTACCCGGCGGACAACGGCCGCACCCGGCTGCTGGACCTGACCGTGCGCCCCTCCAAGCTGCGGGCGCCGATCGACAAGATCCACCCGATGCCGTTCCCGGGCCTCAACATCGACAACGTCCCCTTCTTCGCGGCCATCGCCGCCACCGCCCAGGGCCAGAGCCTCATTCACGACTGGGTCTACGACAACCGCGCCATCTATCTCACCGACCTCAACCGCCTCGGCGCCGACGTCAAACTCCTCGACCCGCACCGCGTCCTCGTCGAAGGCCCGACCCGCTGGCGCTCGGCCGAGATGATGTGCCCGCCGGCCCTGCGGCCCGCCGTGGTCGTCCTGCTGGCCATGATGGCGGCGGAGGGCACGTCGGTGCTGCGCAACGTCTATGTGATCAACCGGGGTTACGAGGACCTGGCGGAGCGGCTCAACTCCATCGGCGCGCAGATCGAGATCTTCCGCGACATCTGACCCGGGGGTCACACTGGTCCCACGGATCGTTCCGGCAGGAAGGTGTGCCCTCATGGTGGCGAGCAAGGCCGAGCTGGTGGTGGCGCTGAAGGAGGGGCGGCTGGCGTTCGAGCTGGGCGAGCAGGTCGCCGACTGTCCCTACCCGCCGGGTGATCCACTGCGGGCGGCGTGGCTGCGGGGCTGGGCCGCCGCCCGCGACGACCGGCGGGGCGGCGAGGGCTGAGGGGCGGGAGCGGCGGGACGGGGGCTCACGGCAGGACCGCCACCCCGTCCAGTTCGACCAGGGCCTCCTCGTCCCAGAGCCGGGTCGTGCCGATCACGGCCATGGCCGGATAGTCGCGCCCGGCCAGCCGGCGCCAGATCGTCCCCAGCTCGCGGGCGTGCGCGCGGTAGTCGCCGACGTCCGTGGCGTAGACGGTGACCCGCGCCAGGTGGCACGGCCGGCCGCCGACGGCGCCCAGGGCGGCCAGTAAATTGCTCAGGGCCCGCTCGAACTGTTCCGGCAGACCGGCCCCGACGACCTCGCCGGCCGCGTCGAGGCTGGTCTGCCCGGCGAGGAAGACCAGCCGGCCGCCGGTGGCGGTGACGGCGTGGGAGAAGCCGGTGGGCGGGGAGAGCCCGGCGGGGTTGACGCGTTCGAGTTCGCTCATCGGCTCGTCCCCCCGGGGCTCACGGGTCCGGCGCCATCGAGGCCCGTCCGGTACAGCTCCTTGGCGATGATGGTGCGCTGCACCTCCGTTGCGCCCTCGTAGATGCGCGGCGCCCGGACCTCGCGGTAGAGGTGTTCGAGGAGGTGCCCGCGTTCCAGGGCGCGGGCGCCGTGGATTTGTACGGCCGCGTCGACGACGTACTGCGCGGTCTCGGTGGCGAAGAGTTTGGCCATGGCCGAGCGGCCCGCCGTGCCGGGCTCCCCCGCGTCGTACGCGGCGGCCGCCGCGTGGACGAGCAGGGCGGCAGCCTCGGTGCGGGTCGCCATCTCGGCGAGCCGGTGGGAGACGGCCTGGAGGTCCTTCAACGGCCCGCCGAACGCGCGGCGTTCGGCGGCGTGGGCCAGGGCGGCGCGGAGCGCGGACCTCGCCATGCCGACGGCGAAGGCACCGACGCTCGGGCGGAAGAGGTCCAGGGTGCGCATGGCGACGCGGAAGCCACCGCCGATCTCACCGATGACGTCGTCCGGGCCGACGGGGACGGCGTCGAAGGTGAGGGTGCCGACGGGATGCGGACTGACCATGGCGAGCGGCCGGCCGCCGAGACCGGGACGGCCGGCGGGGACCAGGAAGGCGGTGACACCGCGTGCGCCGGGGGCCGGGCCGGTGCGGGCGAAGACGGTGTAGAGGTCCGCCTCGGGGGCGTTGGAGATCCAGCACTTCTCCCCCGAGAGCCGCCAGGCGCTCCCCTCGCGCTCCGCGCGCAGCGCGAGCGCCGCCGCGTCGGAGCCCGCGCCGGGCTCGCTGAGCGCGAACGCGGCGATCGCGCGGCCCGCCACCACCTCCGGCAGCCAGCGCGCCCGCTGCGCGGAAGTCCCCGCGTCCACGATCGGGTACGTGCCGAGGCCCTGGAGGGCGAGGGCAGTCTCGGCCTCGGTGCACTCCAGGGCGAGGGACTCGCGCAGCAAGCACAGGTCCATGGCCCGGACGGCTCCGTCGGCGGGCAACAGCCGCGCCAGCAGGCCGAGTTCACCCAGCGCGGCGACGAGCGGCCGGTTGACGCGGCCGGGCTCGCCCTTGTCCGCCAGGGGGCGCAGCCGCTCCGCCGCGAGCGTGCGCAGTCCGGCGCGCCACTCACGTTGCCCCTGGTCCAGTGCGAAGGGTGTGGACACCGGGCGCCTCCTCCGTTGACATATCGCGCTCTGTTGACTGCCGTCACCAAGTCGCTACGCTGGCAGCGAATCCGCATGGCTGGCAAGACCCCCGGTTCACCTCTATTTTTCCTCGGCGCTAGGGGGCGCAACCCGCGATGGAGCTCATGCCGTCGGCCCATGTCGACACCTTCCCGCGTGATCACTTGCCACCTGGCGGACAGTGGCCGGATCTTCGCTTCGATCTGGCGGGGGCGGCGGTGCCGCGCTATCCCGGCCGTCTCAACTGCGGGGCCGAGCTGTTGGACGCGACGGTGGCGCGGGTGGGCGCGGACCGGCCCGCCGTGCGGGACGGCGCGGGCGGCGTCTGGTCCTACGGTGAGCTGAACGCCCGGGTGAACCGGATCGCGCACGCGCTCACCGAGGACCTCGGGGTCGTCCCCGGCAACCGGGTCCTGTTACGGGGCCCCACCACGCCCTGGCTGGCGGCGTGCTGGCTCGCGGTCATGAAGGCCGGCGCGGTGGCGGTGACCGTCCTGGCCGCACAGCGCCCGCACGAACTCGCCACCATCTGCGAACTCGCCCGGGTGCGGCACGCGCTGTGCGACGCCCGGTCGATCGACGACCTGGCCAAGGCGGGGGTGCCGGCCCTGACGATCACGCCGTTCGGCGGGGACGACGGAGGCGAGCTGCTGCGGCTCGCGGCCGCGAAACCCCTCGCGTACGCGCCCGTCGACACCGCGGCGGACGATGTCGCGCTCATCGCCTTCACCTCCGGCACCACCGGACGCCCCAAGGGCTGCATGCATTTCCACCGTGACGTGCTCGCCATCGCCGACACCTTCTCCGCCCACGTCCTGCGGCCGCACCCCGACGACCTCTTCGCGGGCAGCCCTCCGCTCGGCTTCACCTTCGGCCTCGGCGGGTTGCTCGTCTTCCCGCTGCGCGTGGGCGCCTCCACCCTGCTCGCCGACTGGGGCGGCCCCCGCCGGCTGCTGGCCGACATCCAGCGCCACCGTGTCTCGGTGCTGTTCACCGCCCCGACCGCCTACCGCGCGATGCTGGCCGAACTCGCCGCCTACGACGTCTCCTCGCTGCGCCGGTGCGTCTCCGCCGGTGAGCATCTGCCCGCGGCCCTGTGGCACGACTGGCGGCGGGCGACCGGACTGCGCGTCATCAACGGCATAGGGGCCACCGAGATGCTGCACATCTTCATCTCCGCGGCCGACGAGGCGGCCCGGCCCGGCACGACCGGGCTGCCGGTGCCCGGGTACGAGGCGCGGGTGATCGGCGCCGACGGCCGTCCGCTGCCGGACGGCGAGGCCGGCCTGCTGGCGGTGCGCGGCCCGACCGGCTGCCGCTATCTGACGGACGAGCGCCAGCGCGACTACGTGCGCGACGGCTGGAACCTCACCGGCGACACCTATCTACAAGACGCCGACGGCTACTTCCACTATGTGGCCCGCGCCGACGACATGATCATTTCCGCGGGGTACAACATCGCGGGCCCCGAGGTCGAGGAGGCCCTGTTACGCCATCCCGACGTCCTTGAGGCGGCCGTCGTCGGACGGCCGGACAGCCGGCGCGGCCAGGTGGTCGTCGCGCACGTGGTGCTGCGGGCGGGGGTGCCGCGTACCGAGGAGACCGTCGCGGAGCTGCGGGAGTTCACCAAAAAGGAGATCGTTCCCTACAAGTGCCCTCGCGAGATCGAGTTCCTAAATGCCTTGCCCCGCACGCCCACCGGCAAACTCCAGCGCTTCAGGCTGCGTGCGGGCGCTTTACAGTTTTCCCGTGAACGACCAGCCGACTGACTCGCCGACAGACCCGCAGCCGTCCCACACTCCCAGGTCCCTCATCGTCACCTTCTACGGCGCGTACGGACGCGGCAGCGCCGACGACCCGGGCGCCCCGGTACCGATCGCGGCCCTCATCCGGCTGCTCGGGGCCGTGGGCGTGGACTCCCCGTCGGTACGGTCCGCCGTCTCCCGGCTCAAGCGCCGCGGGCTGCTCGTCGCGGGGCGCACGGCGGGCGGGGCGGCGGGGTACGGGCTGTCGGACGACGCCCGGGAGCTGCTGCGCGACGGTGACCGGCGGATCTACGGCCGCTCCCCGGCGCGGGCCGGCCAGGGGTGGCTGCTGGCCGTCTTCTCCGTTCCCGAGGAGGAGCGGCACAAGCGGCATCTGCTGCGCTCCCGGCTCTCCCGGCTGGGGTTCGGCACGGCGGCGCCCGGGGTGTGGATCGCCCCGGCGCACGTCTACGAGGAGACGCGGCACACCCTGGAGCGGCTGGGGCTGGCCGGCTACGTCGATCTGTTCAAGGGCGGCCACCTCGGCTTCGAGCCGACTCCCGAGGCCGTGGCCCGGTGGTGGGACCTGGAGGCACTGGCGACGCAGCACCGGGCGTTCCTGAACGCCCACGAGCCCGTGCTGCGCCGCTGGGCGCGCCGGCGGACGCTGCCGCCGGAGGAGGCCTACCGCGACTATCTCCTCGCGCTGGACTCCTGGCGGCGGCTGCCGTACGCCGACCCGGGGCTGCCGGCGTCGCTGCTGCCGGACCGGTGGCCGGGCGGGCGGGCGGCCCGGGTGTTCGGGGCACTGCACGCGCGGCTGTGCGAGGCGGGCGGGCAGTTCGTCGCACCGGCGCTGGCGTAGCCGGGCCGGGTTCCGCCGGTCAGAGGGTGCGCCCCGTCGGCGGCTTGCGGCTGCCCGCCCGGTACGGCTGCGGCCAGGGCGCGCCGGGGCCGGTGTAGCCCTGGTCGGCGGCGGCGTGCAGGGTCCAGTTCGGGTCGTAGAGGTGCGGGCGGGCGAGGGCGCAGAGGTCCGCGCGGCCCGCCAGTATCAGTGAATTGACGTCGTCCCAGGAGGAGATGGCACCGACGGCGACGACCGGGACGCCGACTTCGTGGCGGATCCGGTCGGCGAAGGGCGTCTGGTAGGAGCGGCCGTATGCGGGCTTCTCGTCGGGGACGACCTGCCCGGTGGAGACGTCGATGGCGTCGGCGCCGTGGTCGGCGAAGGCGCGGGCGATGGTGACGGCGTCGTCGGCGGTGGTGCCGCCGGCGGCCCAGTCGGTGGCGGAGATCCGGACGGTCATGGGCCGCTCGGCGGGCCAGACGGCCCGTACGGCGTCGAAGACCTCCAGGGGGTAGCGCAGCCGTCTCGCGAGGTCGCCGCCGTAGGCGTCGTCGCGCCGGTTGGTGAGGGGGGAGAGGAAGCCGGACAGCAGATAGCCGTGCGCGCAGTGCAGTTCGAGGAGGTCGAAGCCGGCGCGGGCGGCGGACTCGGCGGAGCGGGTGAACTGCGCGCGTATCGCGTCCAGTTCCGGTCTGCCGAGGGCCTTGGGGGTCTGGTTGACACCGGGCCGGTAGGGCAGCGGGGACGCGGCGACGAGGGGCCAGTTGCCGTCGGGGAGCGGCTGGTCGATGCCCTCCCACATGAGCCGGGTGGAGCCCTTGCGACCGGAGTGGCCGAGCTGGACGCCGATGGCGGTGCCGGGGGCCCGGGTGTGGACGAAGTCGGTGACGCGCCGCCAGGCGCGCTCGTGTTCCGGCGCGTACAGGCCCGTACAGCCCGGGGTGATCCGGCCCCGTGGGCTGACGCAGACCATCTCGGTCATGACGAGTCCGGCGCCGCCGAGGGCCCGGGCACCGAGGTGGACGAGGTGGAAGTCGTCCGGGGTGCCGTCGACGGCGGAGTACATGTCCATCGGGGAGACGACGACCCGGTTGCGCAGGGTCAGCCCGCGCAGCCGGAAGGGAGTGAACATCGGCGGTGTCGCGGGGGGTATGCCCGCTTCCTCCTCGACGGCGGCGACGAAGTCCGCGTCCCGCAGCCGCAGGTTGTCGTGGGTGACGCGGCGGCTGCGGGTGAGGAGGTTGAAGGCGAACCGGCGGGGTGGCTGGCCGAGATGCACGGCGAGGTTCTCGAACCATTCCAGGCTGGCGCGGGCCGCGCGCTGGGTGGAGGCCACCACCGGGCGTCGCTCGGCCTCGTAGGCGGCCAGGGCCTCGGTGACGGTGGCCCGGTCCGTCAGGTGCCGGACGAGGGCGAGGGCGTCCTCGACGGCGAGCTTGGTGCCGGAGCCGATGGAGAAGTGGGCGGTGTGGGCGGCGTCGCCGAGCAGCACGGTGTTGCGGTGGGACCAGTGTTCGTTGACGACGGTGCGGAAGGCGGTCCAGGTGGAGCGGTTCGAGCGCAGCGGGCGCCCGCCGAGGAAGCCGGCGAAGTACTTGCCGCACTGTTCGAGGGAAGCGTCCTCGTCGCAGCGGTCGAGTCCGGCGCGGCGCCACACCTCCTCGCGCATCTCGACGATGACGGTGCTCGCGTGGGGCGAGAAGGGGTAGCCGTGCAGCTGCATCAGGCCGTGTTCGGTCTCGGCCGTCTCGAAGCGGAAGGCGTCGAGGGCGAAGTCGGCGGCGAGCCAGATGTACCGGCAGCGGTGTGTGGTGAGGGTGGGGCGGAAGGCGTCGCGGTGGGTGTCCCGGGTGCGGCTGTGGACACCGTCGGCCGCGACGACGAGGTCGTGGGAGCGGGCCAGCTCGGCGGCGGGCGGGGCCTCGGTGGAGAAGTGGAGGGTGACGCCGAGGGCCCGGCAGCGTTCGTGGAGGACCTCCAGGAGCCGTCGGCGGCCGAGGGCGGCGAAGCCGTGGCCGCCGGAGGTCAGCACCCGGCCCCGGTGGACGACGTCGATGGCGTCCCAGCGGACGTACTCCCGTCTCAGGGCGCGGTGGACGACCGGGTCGGCGCTCTCGATGCCGCCCAGGGTCTCGTCGGAGAGGACGACGCCGAACCCGAAGGTGTCGTCGGGGGCGTTGCGCTCCCAGAGGGTGACCTCGTGCGCGGGGCCCTGGCGTTTGAGCAGGGCGGCGGTGTAGAGGCCGCCGGGGCCGCCGCCGATGACCGCGACCTTCATGTCACCGCCCCTGCCACTTGGGGGGCCGTTTCTCGGTGAACGCGGCATGGAACTCGGCGTAGTCGGCGCCGTTCATCAGCAGCGCCTGGGTGGCGGCGTCGAGTTCGACGGCGGCGGCGAGCGGCATGTCGAGTTCCGCGGTGAGCAGGGCCTTGGTCTGGGCGTGCGCGAGGGCGGGGCCGTCGGCGAGACGGCGTGCGAGGGCCCGCGCCGCGTCGGCCGCCTCGCCTTCCTCCACCAACTGGCTGATGAGCCCGATGCGTTCGGCCTCGGGGGCGCGCACGGTCTCGCCGAGCATCAGCAGCCGCGTCGCGTGACCGAGGCCGACGACGCGGGGCAGGAGGTAGGCGGCGCCCATGTCACCGCCGGAGAGACCGACCTTGGTGAAGAGGAAGGCGAAGCGGGCGGTCGGGTCGGCGACGCGGAAGTCGGCGGCGAGCGCGAGGACGGCGCCGGCGCCCGCCGCGACCCCGTGAACGGCGGCGATCACCGGGAAGGGGCACTCGCGCAGGGCGCGGACGACCTGCCCGGTCATGCGGTTGAAGTCGAGCAGCCGGCCGGTGTCCATGGCCAGGGTGGCGCCGATGATCTCGTCGACGTCGCCGCCGGAGCAGAAGCCGCGGCCCTCGCCACCGAGCACGAGGGCCCGTACGGATCCGTCACGGGCCAGCTCGGGCAGAAGGTCGCGCAGGTCGGCGTAGGCGCCGAACGTCAGGGCGTTGAGCTTGTCGGGCCGGGCGAGGGTGAGGGTCGCCACGCCCTCGTCGAGGGTCAGGCGCAGGTGCCGCCATTCCTCGGTGCGGTGCGCGGAGCCGGTGAACGGACTCATGGAGCACGGCCTCCTTCAGCCGGTGGCTGGTGCGTGCCTGCCCGGCGAAGTTATCACCGCTGTGTGACTGTCGTCACGAGTACGCGATAAGGATTGGCCGGGAGACGCCAAGGGCCGCACGGCAGCGTCCGCAAGCCCCGGACGGGCTGTCATCGACTGAGGCCGGCCATATCCAGCCCGTCCGGCGTTTGAGGACGCACCCGCGGGGCGCCCGCCCGAGACGGTCTAGTCCCCCAGGGTCGCCACCAGCACCGCCTTGATCGTGTGCATCCGGTTCTCGGCCTCGTCGAAGACGACGGAGTGCACGGACTCGAAGACCTCGTCGGTCACCTCCAGGGAGGTCAGCCCGTGGCGCTCGTAGATCTCGCGGGCGACCGAGGTGCCGAGATCGTGGAAGGCGGGCAGGCAGTGCAGGAACTTCACCGCCGGATTGCCGGTCGCGCGCAGCACGTCCATGGTGACCGCGTACGGCGCGAGCAGCGCGATCCGGGCGTCCCAGACCTCCTTGGGCTCCCCCATCGACACCCATACGTCGGTGGCGACGAAGTCGGCGCCGAGCACCCCTTCGGCGACGTCCGCCGTCAGCGTGATGCGCGCACCGCTCACCTCGGCGAGGCGCCGCGCCTCGGCGACGACCTCCGGGGCCGGCCAGAGTTCCTCGGGGGCCACGATCCGTACGTCCATGCCGAGGAGGGCACCGGTGACCAGGTAGGAGTTGCCCATGTTGTACCGGGCGTCGCCGAGATAGGCGAAGGCGACGTGCTCCAGGGACTTGGCGGTGTGCTCGCTCATGGTGAGCACGTCGGCGAGCATCTGGGTGGGGTGCCACTCGTCGGTGAGGCCGTTGAAGACCGGCACGCCGGCGTGCGCGGCCAGCTCCTCGACGACCTCCTGGCCGTGACCGCGGTACTCGATGCCGTCGAACATCCGGCCGAGCACCCGTGCCGTGTCCCTGACAGACTCCTTGTGCCCGACCTGGGAGCCGGCGGGGTCCAGATACGTCGTCCGGGCACCCTGGTCGGCGGCGGCCACCTCGAAGGCACAGCGGGTGCGGGTCGAGGTCTTCTCGAAGACGAGCGCGATGTTCCGGCCCCGCAGCGACGGCTTCTCGGTGCCCGCGCGCTTGGCCGCCTTGAGTTCCGCGGCCAGCTCGATCAGGCCGTGGAACTCCTCCGCGGTGAAGTCCGTCTCCTTGAGGAAGTGGCGGCCCTTGAGGTTAGTCGCCATGGGGTGGGCTCCTAGGTCACGACTACAGGGGAAAATCGGAACTCTATACGATCCTTCGCATCACTATGCAGTGGCTCGGTGTGCGATGGGCCACCCCCGCTCATCGCGAGGACACCGCGTCCCGCTCGACCGGGCAGCTCATACAGCGCGGGCCGCCCCTTCCCCGGCCCAGCTCGCTGCCCGGGATCGTGATGACCTCCACTCCATGTTTGCGCAGAAACGTATTGGTCGTCGCGTTGCGCTCGTACGCGACGACCACCCCCGGCTCGATCGCCAGCACGTTGCAACCGTCGTCCCACTGCTCACGCTCCGCCGCGTGCACGTCCTGGGTGGCGGTAAGCACCCGGATGTCGTCGAGCCCGAGGGCGGCGGCGATCGCGCGGTGCATGTGCTCCGGGGGGTGGTCGGTGACCTTCAGCTCGTTCTCGCTCGTCCCGGGTTCGATCGTGTACGAGCGGAGCATGCCCAGCCCGGCGTACTGCGTGAACGTGTCGCCGTCGACCATCGTCATCACGGTGTCCAGATGCATGAACGCCCGCGCCTTGGGCATGTCCAGCGCCACGATCGTACGGGCCGACCCGGCCGCGAAGAGACCGCGGGCCAGCATCTCCACGGCCTGCGGGGTGGTCCGCTCGCTCATGCCGATCAGTACCGCGCCCTCCCCGATGACGAGGACGTCGCCGCCTTCTATCGTCGACGGGTAGGCCGCCTGGCCCTCGGACCAGAGGTGGAATCCGCCCGGCGCGAAGAGCGGGTGATGGCGGTAGACGGCCTCGTAGTGCACTGTCTCGTGCCAACGGGCGGGCCAGCGCATCGCGTTGATGCACACCCCGTCGTACACCCAGGCCGAGGCGTCACGGGTGAAGAGATGGTTGGGCAGCGGATTGATCAGGAAGTCATCGAGGTCCATGACGTGGAACCGGACGGACACCGGCTCCGCGTGCCGCTCCAGGAACTCCCGTTTGGTCATCCCGCCGACGAGCGAGGAGGTCAGCTCCGCGGCGGTCATCGCGTCGAACGCGGCTCTCAGATGGTCGGTGGCGAGCGGCCCGTACTCCTTCTCGTCGAAGACACGGTCCAGCACGAGCGAACGCGCCGCCGGCACCGCGAGGCTCTCTTGCAGCAGGTCCTGGAAGAGGTGCACCTCGACGCCGCGGTCACGCAGCACATCGGCGAACCCGTCGTGCTCGGCGCGGGCGCGCCGCACCCAGAGCACGTCGTCGAAGAGGAGGGCGTCCTTATTGGACGGAGTGAGCCGCTTCAGCTCCAGGTCGGGGCGGTGCAGGATGACGCGGCGCAGCCGCCCGGCCTCGGAATCGACATGAAATCCCATCCCTCCATCCTGGCCCCACCACACCGTGATCACTCGGCACCGGGGTGTGGAAGGCGTCGTGGCGGATGCCGCAGGTCCGCGGCGCGGCGCGGTGTCCTCAATCGCCGGACGAGCTGCTGTGCTCTGTCCTCAAGCGCCGGACGGGCTGATTTCAGCCCGTCCGGCGCTTGAGGACGCGCCCGCAGGGCGCCCGCCGCCGCAGGCGGCACGCACAGCCCGCAGTCGGCAGACGGCCCACAGCCGAAGACCCGTCGAACAAGTCCTAGAGCCGGGGGTCCACCGGCTCGGACTCCAGGGCGAGGACGGCGAACACCGCCTCGTGGACGCGCCACAGCGGCTCCCCGGCGGCCAGCCGGTCCAGCGCCTCCAGACCGAGCGCGTACTCACGCAGGGCGAGGGACCGCTTGTGACCGAGGTGGCGCACCCGCAGCCGGGCGAGGTTGTCCGGGCGGGTGTACTCCGGGCCGTAGACGATCCGCAGGTACTCCCGGCCACGGCACTTGACGCCCGGTTGCACGAGACGGCCGTCGGCGCTTCGCACCAGCGCGCCGAGGGGCTTGACGACCATGCCCTCGCCACCGGCGGCGGTCAGCTCCAGCCACCAGCGCACCCCCGCGGCGACGGACGCCTCGTCCTCGGTGTCGACGATCAGCCGGCCGGTGGGGGCGAGAAGGCCGTCGCGGTGGGTGCCCTCGTTCCCGTCGGGCAGGGAGGCCTCGGCCGCGACCAGGCGGTCGATGAGCGCGAGCTGCTCGTCGTGCGGGAGCGCGGCGAGACTGCGGCCCCGGGCGGCCAGGATCTGGAACGGGGCCAGCCGGATGCCCTCCAGGCCGTCCGTGCCCCCGGGCGCCGGCTCCGCGCTTCCGCCCGGCCGGACCCGCGCGGCGTCGCCGACCGGCCAGCAGTAGCGCCCGTAGGCCTCTGTGAACGCCTCGGCGTCCTCGGCCCGCTCCCGCTGCCGGCCGAGCAGGTCCGTGACGTCCACGCCACGGGCCGCGGCGGACTCCAGGGCGGTGAGCACCCCGGGAAAGACGGTACGGGCGGCCGCGCCGACGGCGGCGTACTGGTGCCGCAGCAAGCCCTCGGCCTTGAGCGACCAGGGCATCAGCTCGGCATCCAGCAGCAGCCAGTCCGTGTCCAGCTCCGCCCACAGGCCCGCCGCGCCGACACAGCGGCCGATCCGGCCGAGGACGCGCTCGGTCATCTGCGGGTCGTCGAAGAACGGCCGTCCGGTGCGCGTGTACAGCGCCCCAAA
Organism: Streptomyces sp. NPDC042259; assembly: GCF_055582085.1. Classification (NCBI taxonomy): domain Bacteria; kingdom Bacillati; phylum Actinomycetota; class Actinomycetes; order Kitasatosporales; family Streptomycetaceae; genus Streptomyces; species Streptomyces sp. NPDC042259. Next base: position 606,986 of record NZ_JBVJDW010000003.1, read on the forward strand.
GGCGCCTTCGGGGGCGCCGAACCGCTCGCGTGCCACGTCCGCGTCACGGCAGACGAGGACCACGGCGCGCGAGCCCATGTGCTTCTCCTCGCAGACCACCTGGCGCACACCGTCGGCACGGTAGGCGGCGAAGGCCTCCGCGGGATGCTCCAGGTAACCGTCCTCCTTGGACGTCGCGCAGGGCGCCATGGTCGGCGGGAGGTAGGCGAGCAGCCGGGGGTCGACCGCGAAGCGGCTCATGACCTCCAGGGCCGCCGCCGCGTTCTCCTCCTTCACGGCGACACGGCCCATGTGCCGGGTCTCCACGGCCCGGCGGCCGGTGACGTCGGCGAGGTCGAGCGGGCGGCCGTCGGCACCGCCCGGGGCCTCGCTCGCCAGGGGCTTGACCGGCTCGTACCAGACGCGCTCGGCGGGGACGTCCACCAGCTCGCGCTCGGGCCAGCGCAGAGCGGTCATCCGGCCGCCGAAGACGGCGCCCGTGTCGAGGCAGATGGTGTTGTTGAGCCAGGTGGCCGAGGGGGTCGGGGTGTGGCCGTACACCACGGCGGCACGGCCGCGGTAGTCCTCGGCCCAGGGGTAGCGCACGGGCAGGCCGAACTCGTCGGTCTCGCCGGTCGTGTCGCCGTACAGGGCGTGCGAGCGGACCCGGCCGGAGGTGCGGCCGTGGTACTTCTCGGGCAGCCCGGCGTGGCAGACGACGAGCGCGCCGCCGTCGAGGACGTAGTGGCTGACCAGCGACTCGATGAACTCCCGCACCCGGGGACGGAACTCCGGGTCGGTGGCGTCCTCGCGCTCCAGTTGCTCGATCGTCTCGGCGAGGCCGTGGGAGGGCTGGACCTTGCGGCCGCTCAGGTAACGGCCGAGCTTGTTCTCGTGGTTGCCGGGGACGCACAGGGCGTGGCCTGCGGCGACCATGCCCATGACGAGGCGCAGCACACCGGGGCTGTCGGGGCCGCGGTCGACCAGGTCGCCGACGAAGACGGCGGTGCGCCCCTCGGGGTGCGCGGCGTCTACCGGGCGGCCGGCGTCGTCGCGCGTCAGCACGTAGCCCAGCGCGGTGAGCAGGGTCTCCAGCTCGGACCGGCAGCCGTGGATGTCGCCGACGATGTCGAACGGGCCGGTGACGTGCCGCAGGTCGTTGAAGCGGCGCTCCCGGACGATCTCGGCCGCGTCGGTCTCCGCGGCACCGCGCAGGACGTGCACCTTGCGGAATCCCTCCCGCTCCAGATGCCGCAGGGAGCGGCGCAGCTCGCGCTGGTGGCGCTGGATGACGCGGCGCGGCAGCCCGGCTCGGTCGGGTCGGGTGGCGTTGCGCTCGGCGCAGACCTGCTCGGGGACGTCGAGGACGATCGCGACGGGCAGCACGTCGTACTGCCGGGCCAGGGCCACGAGCTGCTTACGGCTCTCGGGCTGGACGTTGGTCGCGTCGACGACGGTGAGCCGCCCGGCGGCGAGCCGCTTGCCGGCGATGTAGTGCAGGACGTCGAAGGCGTCACCGCTGGCGCTCTGGTCGTTCTCGTCGTCGCTGACCAGGGCGCGGCAGAAGTCGGAGGAGACGACCTCGGTGGGCTTGAAGTGCCGGGCCGCGAAGGTGGACTTGCCGGAGCCGGTGGCGCCGACGAGGACCACGAGGGACAGGTCGGGCACGGCGAGCGTGCGGTGGCTGGTGGCCGGGACCTGGGCCGGGGTGGGGGCCGGAGCCGGGGTCGGGGTCCGGTCCGGGGTCGGGTCGTTCATCGCGTTCATACCGCCTTCGCCTCCTTCGCGGTCTCGTTCTTCCGGGCCCCGTTCACCGGGGGCGCGCTCTTGGGGTCCGTCTTCGGCTTGCGGAAGACGGCCATCTGGGTGGGTGGCCCCACCTGTGGGTCATCGGGGCCGACGGGGATGAACTCCACGCCGTAGCCGTGCCGTTCGGCCACCGCGTGGGCCCAGGCGCGGAACTCCTCCCGGTTCCATTCGAAGCGGTGGTCCGCGTGCCGGACGTGCCCGGCGGGGAGCGACTCCCAGCGGACGTTGTATTCCACGTTGGGGGTGGTCACCACGACCGTCGCGGGCCGGGCGGCGCCGAACACCGCGTACTCCAGGGCGGGCAGCTTGGGCAGGTCGAGGTGCTCGATGACCTCGCTGAGCACGGCCGCGTCGTACCCGGCGAGCCGGCGGTCGGTGTAGGCGAGCGAACCCTGCATCAGCCGCACCCGCGCCGACTGACGCTCGGTCATACGCTCCAGCCGCAACCGCCGCGACGCCTCCTTGAGCGCGCGCATCGAGACGTCGACCCCGACGATCTCGGTGAACCGCGGGTCCTTGAGCAGCTCCCCCACCAGCTGCCCCTGCCCGCACCCCAGGTCGAGCACGCGTTCCGCGCCGGCCGCGCGCAGGGCGCCGAGGATCGCCTCCCGTCGCCGGACGGCGAGCGGCACCGGCTTCTCCTCGGTGTCCGCCTCCTCGTCCACGGCGTTGTCGAGTTCTTCGACCTCGGCGTCGTCCGCCTCGGCGAGCCGGGCGAGGGCATCGCGGGTGAGCGACCAGCGGCGGGCGAGATAGCGGCTGGTGATGAGGCGCTGCTCGGGGTGGCCCTCCAGCCAGCCCGCACCGGCGCGCAGCAGCTTCTCCACCTCGTCGGGCGACACCCAGTAGTGCTTGGCGTCGTCCAGCACCGGCAGCAGCACGTACAGATGCCGCAGCGCGTCCGCGAGGGGCAGCTCGCCCTCCAGCGCCAGCCGCACGTACCGCGAGTGACCCCACTCCGGGAACCGCTCGTCCAGCTCCACCGGCTCCGCCGTCACCGTCCATCCCAACGGGCCGAAGAGCCGCTCCACCAGCCCCGCGCCACCCCGGGCGGGCAGCACGGGCACCTCGACCCGCAGGGGCAACGCGGTGCCGGGCAGCTCCGGCCGGGCCGCGCACTGGCCCTTGAGGGCGCTGGAGAACACGGCGGCGAGCGCCACCGCCAGCAGCGAGGACGCCGCGTACGGCCGGTCGTTGACATACTGCGCCAGCGCCGAGTCGGGGGCACCGCCGCGGCCTTGGCCCTTGCTCCTGCGCACCAGAGCCACGGGGTCGATCTCCAGCAGCAGCGCCGCCGTGCAGCGCTCCGCCGTCGCCTCGGGGTAGAGGACGTGCGCGGTGCCGTGGGAGGTGGAGAACCGCTGCGCCCGGTCGGGGTGTTTGTGCAGCAGGAATCCGAGATCGGTGGCGGGCGATCCGGCTGTGCCGGTGGTGCTTATCGTCAGGAACACCCGACTGAGTATTGCCGGATACGCACCGGGGCTCCTAACCCTTTTCGAAGGGACGGCCCGCCTATGGGCCCACCTCCGTCTCCTCGTCCGTTTCCAGGATCCGGGCCAGCTCCGCGATCCGCTCCGGCCCGACCCGGCAGCAGCCACCGACGAGCCGCGCCCCCGCCGACTGCCACGCCTCCACCCGCTCGGGGTCGAAGGTGGGGTGCCCCCGCCAGTCCCGTGCCCGCGCATCCCACTCCTCCCCACTGTTCGGATAGACCACCACCGGCTTCCCGGTCGTCCGGGCCGCGACCTCCACGGCCCGGTCCGCGTCACCCGGTTCACAGCAATTGACGCCCACGGCGATGACCTGGTCGTTGTCCGCGGCGAGCGCGAACGCCTCGGCGAGCGGCTGCCCCGCCCGGGTCCGCTCCCCCATGACGCTGTAGGACAGCCAGACCGGCACCCCGCACCCCCGCACCGCCGCCAGCAACGCCCGCGCCTCGTCCGCGTCCGGCACGGTCTCCAGCGCGAGGACGTCCGGTCCGGCCGCCACCAGGGCCTCGATCCGGGGGCGGTGGAAGCGCTCCAGCTCACCGACACTCAGCCCGTACCGTCCGCGGTACTCGCTGCCGTCCGCGAGCATCGCCCCGTACGGCCCCACGGACGCGGCGACCCACACCTCCCGACCGCTCCTCGCCTTCTCCCCGGCCCGCGCGGCCTGCCGAGCGAGTTCCACGCTCCGCCGCAGCAGACCCGCGGCCGCCTCCGGCCCCAGGCCCCGCCGGGCGAAGCCCTCGAACGTGGCCTGGTAGCTGGAGGTGATGAGCACCCGTGCGCCCGCCCGGACGTACGCCGTGTGTGCCTGCTCGATCTGCCCCGGATCGTCGGCGAGCAGCCGGGCCGACCACAGCTCGTCGGCCAGGTCACAGCCCTGTGCCACCAGCTGGTTGGACAAGCCCCCGTCCAGGACGAGTGGTCCGCGGGCGAGCGCGGTGGCGAGCGGCATACGGGTGGCGGAGGCGGCGGTCACCGGCTACTCCTCGGGTGCGGCGGCGGATGGGTCAGCCCGGGTCGGGCCCCGGGTCGGATCGGAGCCGAACCGGTCCGGCCCGGTCAGCCCAACTGGGGCTGGACCTGTGAGGAAATCAGCTCCAGCTGATCGAGGTCGTCGAGGTCCAGAATCTGGAAGTAGATCCGGGACGAGCCGATCGCCGCGTACCGGCCGATCTTGTCGACCACCTCGGCGGGCGAGCCCGCCAGCCCGTTCGCCTTCAGCTCGGCCACCTCCCGGCCGATGACCGCCGCCCGCCGCGCCACCTCCGCGTCGTCCTTGCCGACACAGGCCACGAGAGCGTTGGAGTAGACCAGGTCCTCCCCCTTGCGGCCGATCGCCTCGGCGGCCGCCCGTACCCGGCCGAACTGTCGCTCGCTGTCCTCGATGGAGGCGAAGGGGATGTTGAACTCGTCGGCGTACTTCGCGGCCAGCCGCGGCGTACGGGTCACGCCGTGACCACCGATCAGCACCGGCACCTTGGTCTGGGCGGGCTTGGGCAGCGCCGGGGAGTCGGCGAGCTGGTAGTAGGTGCCGTCGAACGTGAACGTCTTGCCCTGCTCCGTCTCCCAGAGCCCCGTGATGATCTCCAGCTGCTCCTCCAGCCGCCCGAACTTCTCCTTCGGGAACGGGATGCCGTACGCCCGGTGCTCCTCCTCGAACCAGCCCGCGCCGAGCCCCAACTCGACGCGACCGCCCGACATCTGGTCGACCTGCGCCACCTGGATGGCGAGCACCCCGGGCAGTCGGAAGGTACCGGCGGTCATCAGCGTGCCCAGCCGGATCCGCCGGGTCTCGCGGGCGAGGCCCGCGAGGGTGATCCAGGCGTCGGTCGGCCCGGGGAGTCCGTCGGCGGAGCCCATGGCCAGGTAGTGGTCGGAGCGGAAGAAGGCGTCGAAGCCGAGGTCCTCGGTGGCTTTGGCGACGGTGAGCAAGGTCTCGTAGCTCGCCCCTTGCTGGGGCTCGGTGAAGATGCGCAGATCCATGCCTCCATCCTGCACTCCCGGACCCGCGTCAACCGTCCGCCACCTCCTTCGCCCCACCCTCCCCGGACGGGTGAAATCGCGTCACGGCCGCCGGGCGGTGAAGCACCCGGCAGTGTCCGGGCGGCCGGGGGCGCCGGCGGCACGGCGTGGCCGCCCACGATCGTTGGCTCGGGCGGCGCGGGCCCGCCCGGCCCGCGCACCGGCGTCCGCCACCGGAGGCGACGCTCGCGACGCCGCCAGCCCGCACCGGGCGGGCCGGTGCCGGGCGGGCCGGCCCCGGGGAGGCCGTGATGTCCCGGGAAGCCGTGCCCGACGGGACGGTGCCGTCCCCATAGGCCGCTCCGCAGCCACGGGCCACGCAAGGCCCACGAGACCCACAAGGCCCACCCAAGGGCCTGTCGCGGCAGATGGAGGAACGGATGGCGGCGCTGACCGCCGATGCGTCGCAGCTCGACGCCGAACACCAGCCCCCCGGCGCGGCCCCTTCGCCTGCCTCGCCACGTGAGCGGTACCACCCGGCCGGCCCGGCCGGCACGGCAGCCGACTGACGCGGATCTCGGAGGACCGTAGCCGCCGGCGCCACCGCGCCTTCCGTGTGTGATGGCACTCCGCGTCATGCCGCCCCTCCCCGCTCCCTCAGCGCGAGCCGCCTTTGCAGGCCGCGCACCCGGTCACTCGTCTCGTCGGCGGCGTCTATCGCCTCGATGCACTGCCAGTACAGGCCGTCCTCCTCGGAGGCGCAGGCGACGCCGACCAGCGCTATGCCCACCTCGCCGAGAAGCCCGCCCAACGCCGTCAACACCGCCCAGGGGTCGCGTACTTCCGTCAGCTGGACCGCCCGCAACCCTCCCTCGCGAGGTATGCCCTGGCGCAGTGCGCCGGAGGCCCGGCCACCCGCCTCGCTCAGACCACCGGCCGCCGCGCGGGCCTCGAAGGGCCCGTGCACGGCGAGATGGCCACCGATCGCTTCCGCCAGTGCCTGCGTCTGCCATGCCTCGATGACGATGTCCTGCACCGCCCTGGCCTGCGCCAAGGCGAGCCGGGTGACTCTGATGAGCCGCATTGCCTCCATGCCCGGTCCCCACTTTTCCCGACTGCCCGCTCCTCACTACCCAGAGTGATGACTAACCGCCGGAAAAGCCAGGGGAATTCAGAAATCTGTGGATACCAGATGCGCTGTGGATATCTCAATCACTCCGGAGAGTGACGAGCTTTGTCGTCCGCTTCCGATCCCGCCACCGTCTTCCCCGCCCCGCCCACCGGGAACCGGCTCTCGTTGCGGTCGATCTTCGCCGAGAGCGCCGCCAGCGGGTCGACGCCGAGGACCTCGCAGAACTGCAACAGGTAGGCCAGGACGTCGGCGACCTCGTCCTCCACCCGGCCCGCCGTCTTCGGGTCGTCCATCACCCGCGCCGATTGCTCAGGTGTCAGCCACTGGAAGATTTCCACCAGTTCGGAGGCCTCGACGCTGAGCGCGGCGGCGAGATTCTTGGGGGTGTGGAAGGGCTGCCAGTCGCGGGCCGCGGCGAACGCGGCCAGTCTCCGCTGCAAGGTTTTGAGATCGTTACTCACGCCTCCAGGTCTACCATCGACGCTCCCGCCGCCCGCGCCGCCTCCTTCGCGGCCGCCCCGCGCACCGTGCCCACCAGCCGGATATGCCCCCGCTCGCACATGCGCGCCGCCAGTCCCACCAATTCCCGCGCCTGCCGCTCGTCCAGGCACCGGTCGAGCCCGTCCGCCAGCACCGTCAGCGTCTGGAGCGCCGGCAGCACCTCCGCCGCCTGGTCCATGGCCAGCACCCCGGGCCCGGTCAACAGGACGAGGGACAGGGCCAGATAGCGCAGTTCCCCGTCCGCCAGCCGGTCCAGGGGCGTCGTCGCGCCCGCCTTCCGGGCCAGCACGGCCCGCACGAAGCCACCGTCCAACTCCTGGACCGTCAACCCTTCGACCGGCCCTCGGCAACCGGCACCCGTGGCGGTGACCAGCAGCCCGTGCCGGATGGCGCACTCGTGCCGCGTTCGCCCCAGAACCGCCGCGACGTTGTCACACGCTCCCCGCAGCATCCCGTCACGGGCGGCGGCCGGCATGCGCATCAGCTCCGGCCGGGGGTCGCAGGGGAAAACGGACCGCAGCGCGACCACCACCTGCTCGGCCGCGTCGAGGACCATCCGCTGCCCCACCGTCTTGCCCGCGACCCGCAGGGGCAGCAGCGAGGTGCCGAGCCGGTCGTCGGGGAGCGGTGCGCGGGTGACGGGCACCGCGCCCGCCGTGTGCCAAGCGGCCTCGACCGTCCGCAGCCCGGGGTCGCGCAGCGCGGTGGACAGCAGGGTCAGCCCGGAACCCGTCAGCCGCTCGCCGACGACCCGCAGCTCGGGCTCGGCCTGTACGGCCACGTCCAGATGGACCGGTCCCGCCGGCCCGGTGACGGTGCAGCCGATCCGGAAGCCGCGCCGCCCTTGCGCGTCGGGCCGAGCCTGCTCGGGCACGCACGCGGAAGGGCCATCGGCCACGGGGGCGAGGGCCTCTTCGAGCGTATCGCCGCCCGCGAGCCGCGCGAGGACCTCGTAGGCCTGGAGGGCATTGGATTTTCCGCTTCCGCTCCCTCCGGTGAAGAGGGTCAGCGGTCCGAGCGGGAAGACGGCGTTGCGATGCGACTTGAAGGCGGACAGCCGCAGTTCGGTGACCTCGGGGCGCTTGGGAAGCGGGGCGGTCTGCTGGGGCTGCGGCACGGTCTGCTGGGGCCGCGGGGCGGCCTGCTCGGAAGGCCGAGAAGCCTGCTGTGGAACCTGAGGGGGCTGAGAAACCCGGTGGGGAGGCTGAGGGAGCTGAGAAGGGGGGCCGGCGGCCGGTCGGGCACAGCTTGCGTCCATGCCCGGACCGTATGCGGCTACCGGTCAGCCAAACCGTTTCATCTGATCACTTTTCCTACGATCGGGGTATCCCGACGCCACCTCGGTCCCCTCGGGGGCCAACAGGAAGACGTTGGTGTCGACACGGTGCATACCGCTGCCCAGACCGAAGACGACACCGCTGGAGAAGTCGAGAATCCGCTTGGCGACGTCCGAATCGGCACTGGTGAGGTCCAGCAGCACCGGGACACGCGCGATCAGATACTCGGCGACCTCGCGCGCATCGGCGAAGATCTGGACACGAAGAACGACGAGCTGACGCCGATTCGGCTCCGGCTCGTCCTCGGGAAGGGCCCGGTGATTGGGCCAGGACGGCCATGCGTGATGACCGCGCAGCGGGACGACCTCGGCCAGTCCCTCCCACTGCTCGTCTGTGGCCTCGGACCTGTTCACCGGACCACCCCTCCGGGGAACGTGCTGGCTATGTACATCCCACAATCCTAGGGACAATCGCGGGCCGCTACGCCGAATGACACGCGCCGGTGCCGGCTTCGGCGACGAATCGGTACATGGCGGGGACGGATTCCGTACGGGTGGGCGGCCCCGTACGAGGCGTCAGGTCTGGCGGCTGCCGGTGAGCACGCACTCACTCTCCCGCCCTGCGGGGGGGCTCTTTCCCGGACGGGACGGCGTCCCCCGCCTTCCGTCAGGCCGTTCACCACCCCGGCCGCGTCGGCGGACTCGGACAGCTCGACGACCTCCCCACCGTCTGGCCGCAGCGGCGGACACGGCGGGCCACCATCTCCAACTGCCGCGAGCAGCAGAGTGATTCGCTTCATTGCACGCATGTCGCACTGCTACGGTGCCCCCCCGCTCCGGTGCGAAGAACGCCCATGACCAGATCACAGAGGCCGAGAACATCATCTGATGACACCAGAACCGCATGTCGCCGTTAGAGTCCCCACTGCCGCAGAGGCACCACATGGAGGCACTATGACCGTTCCCGCGGAGTCCATGGAGTCGGTACAGCAGCTCACCACGGTCTGGCGGACCATCGTGCTCGACCGTGACGCGGACGCGGACGTGCGCGACCTGCCGGGCATCGCCGTGCGCTGGGCCGACAGCCGGTTCGGGTTCTTGAACTGCCTCACCTTGACCGAGGCGGAAGCGGGAGCAGAGCTTCTCAGGCACCGTCTGAGCCAGGCCGCGGACATCATGCGGACGAAGAAGCACCCAGGCTTCCTGTGGCTCTTCGAAGACCTTCTCGACGACGAGGCCCGCTCCGCGCTGGAGACGACGGCCGAGCAGGCCGGTCTCCAGTACGCCTTCCCCGGTACGGGCATGGCCGGCGACCTGCTCCCCGTCCCCGAACCGGCCCACCCCGACCTGGCATTCGTCCGCGTGAGCACGGACGAGCAGCTGCGGTCCTACGCCGACCTCCAATCACGCGCGTACGACCTCCCGTTGGAGGAGGGCCGCGACGGCCTGGTGGGGTCGGCGCTCTGGAAGAACGAGATCTACGCCTACCTGGCCATACGCGGCGACGAACCGGTGGCGTGCGCCGCCACGATCGAAGCGGAAGGCCGCCTGTTCGTCGCCTTCGTCGCCACGGACCCGCGGTGGCAGCGCAAGGGCTACGGCGAGGCGGTCACGCGCAAGGCGCTCCACGAAGGCGCGCGGGCCACCGGGCTGACCCGCGCCACGCTGCACGCCACCGCCGCCGGAGCCCCCGTGTACCCGCGCATCGGGTTCAGGCCCAACTCACGAATCCACTTCTACGGCCTGAAAGGCTGACCCGGCGAGCCGACTTCGTCAGACCGTGCGCGCGACGCCCGGCGCGCGACGCCCGTAGCGCGGGTCATGCCCGCCGGAAGGCCCGGCTCACGCCTCCTTCGCCACCGGCTTCAAAATCGCCACGCACTCAACATGGTGCGTCATCGGGAAGAAGTCGAACGCCCGGAGCTTGACCGGCTTGTAGCCCTCTTCCGCGAAGTACGCCAGGTCGCGGGCCAGGGCCGCCGGGTCGCAGGCCACGTACGCGATCCGGCGCGCGCCCAGCGACGCCAGGTGGCGGACCGTCTGCTTGCCGGCGCCGGCGCGGGGCGGGTCGAGGACGATGATGTCGGCTTCCTCGATGCGCGTGCGCGGCAGGACCTGCTCGACCTTGCCCTGCTCGATACGGACCCGCTCCAGGTCCTTCAGGTTGTGGCGGGCGTCCTCCACCGCGCGCTTGCCGGACTCGATGCCGAGCACCGCGCCCTTGTCGCCGATGCGCTCGGCGAGCGCGCCCGCGAAGAGGCCGACGCCGCAGTAGAGGTCGAGGGCCATGTCGCCCTTGCGGGGCATCAGGCCCTGCATGACGGCCTTCACCAGCATGTCCGCCGCCTGCGGGTGGACCTGCCAGAAGCCGCCCTCGCCGACGCGGTAGGTGCGGCCGTCGGCGCGCTCGCGGACGAAGGCGCGGCCGTGGACGGGGTGGACCTGCTTGTCCTTCTCCCCGATGCGCAGCACCGACACCGGCTTGTCCAGCTCCACGATCGGCAGGCGGCCGCCCGGCTTCGGGGTGAGGATCACCTGCCGGTCGCCCGAGCCGGAGGCGGCGATCGCCTCGACGGACGCCATCTGCGGCCACTCGCGCTTCTCGACGCCCAGCTCGCTGACGCCCGGGGCCGCGATCAGGCAGCGGTCGATGATCTCGACGTCGTGCGAGCGGTGCTTGCGCAGTCCCGCGTGGCCCTCGGCGTCCACCGCGTACTGGACACGGGTGCGCCAGGCGGGAACCTCGCCGGCCGGGAGCTTGTCGCCGTCGGCCGGTACGACCGTGCCGTCCCAGCCGGCCTCCTCGGGGGTGAGGCCCGCGAGGCGCATCAGCTGCTCGGCGATGACCTCGCCCTTGAGGCGGCGCTGGGCGCCGGGCTTGGCGTGCTGCCAGTCGCAGCCGCCGCACTTGCCGGGGCCCGAGAAGGGGCAGGGGGCCTCGACGCGGTCCTTCGAGGCCTCCAGGATCCGTACCGCGTCCGCGCGCAGGAAGCGGGAGGTCGACTCGCCCTCGGTGATCTTGGCGACGACCCGCTCACCGGGCAGCGCGTGCCGGACGAACAGAACCCGGCCGGCCTCGGTGCGGGCGACGCAGTGGCCGCCGTGGGCGACGGGGCCGACCTCGACCTCGTACTCGTGGCCGACCAGCGATGCTTCGGTCTCGTGCTGCATGGCGGGTCGACTCCAGAGAACTCAAAGGGGGTGAGGGGGACAGCCTTCGAGTCTACGTCCCACCTCACCCCCTCGACGACCGCGCTACTTCTTGGTGGCGGCCTTTTCCCGCTTCGGCTGCGTGACCGGGCCGCGGCGCACCGCGCCCGGGGCGTTCCACTCGGCGCGCTTGCGGGCCCGTCGCTTGGCGGCCTCGGAGGAGTCGAGCTGCCAGGGCACCGAGGTGACCATCACGCCGGGGGTGAAGAGCAGCCGGCCCTTCAGGCGCAGCGCGCTCTGGTTGTGCAGCAGGTGCTCGTACCAGTGGCCGACGACGTATTCGGGGATGTAGACGCTGACCACGTCGCGCGGGCTCTCCTTCCGCAGCCGCTTGACGTAGTCGATGATCGGCCGGGTGATCTCGCGGTAGGGCGAGTCGAGGACCTTCAGCGGTACGTCGATCCCGCGGCGTGACCATTCCTCGTGCAGCGCCTTGGTCTCGGCCGGGTCGACGCTGATGGTCAGGGCCTCCAGGGTGTCGGAGCGCATGAGCTTGGCGTAGGCCAGGGCCCGCAGCGTCGGCTTGTGGATCTTGGAGACCAGGACGATGGAGTGCACGCGGGAGGGGCGTACGACCTCTTCGCCGGGCTCGTCCTCGACGGCGATCTCCTCGGCGACCCGGTCGTAGTGCTTCCGGATCGCGGTCATGGTGGCGTAGAAGATCACCATGCCGAGCAGGGCGACCCACGCGCCGTGGGTGAACTTCGTCAGCAGCACCACGACGAGGACCAGGCCGGTGAAGAAGGCACCGAAGGTGTTGATCGCGCGGGAGCGGACCATGCGGCGGCGCTCGGTCGGGTCGGTCTCGGCGGCCAGGTGGCGGTTCCAGTGCCGGACCATGCCGATCTGGCTGAGGGTGAAGGAGACGAAGACGCCGACGATGTAGAGCTGGATGAGGCGGGTGGAGTCGGCCCCGTAGATGATGACGAGTATGGCGGCGGCCCCGGAGAGCAGCACGATGCCGTTGGAGAACGCGAGGCGGTCGCCGCGGGTGTGCAGCTGGCGCGGCAGGTAGCGGTCCTGGGCGAGGATCGAGCCGAGCAGCGGGAAGCCGTTGTAGGCGGTGTTCGCGGCCAGGAAGAGCACGAGGGCGGTGGCGGCGGCGAGCACGATGAAGAGGAACGAGCCGTTGCCGAAGACGGCCTCGGCGACCTGGGAGATCACCGGGTTCTGGGTGTAGTCGGCGCCGACGGGCTTGCCGTCCTTGAGCAGGTCGGTGGCCGGGTGCTCGGCCATCCGCACCTTGGTGACCATGGCCAGCGCGATGATGCCGCAGAACATGGTGACGGCGAGGCCGCCCATGAGCGCGAGCGTCGTCGCGGCGTTCTTGCTCTTGGGCTTGCGGAAGGCGGGCACACCGTTGCTGATGGCCTCGACGCCGGTGAGCGCGGCGCAGCCGGAGGAGAAGGCGCGCAGCAGCAGGAAGACGAGCGCGAAGCCCGCGAGGCCCTGGTGCTCGGGGTGGATGGTGTAGTCGGCGGTGGGGGCCCGCATGCTGTCGCCCATGAACAGGCCGCGGACGGCGCCCCAGGCGATCATCAGGAACACGCCGCCGACGAAGACGTACGTCGGGATGGCGAAGAGCTTGCCGGACTCCTTGACGCCGCGCAGGTTCATCAGCGTGAGCAGCACGATGACGCCGACGGCGCAGGCCGTCTTGTGCTCGATGACGAAGGGGATGGCGGAGCCGAGGTTCTCGATTCCGGAGGAGATCGAGACCGCGACGGTCAGGACGTAGTCGACGAGCAGCGCACTGGCGACGGTCAGTCCGGCTTTGGGGCCCAGGTTGGTGGTGGCGACCTCGTAGTCGCCGCCGCCGCTGGGGTAGGCATGCACGTTCTGGCGGTACGAGGCGACCACCGTGAACATCAGCACGACGACCGCGACGGCGATCCATGGACTGAAGTGGTAGGCCGACACGCCTGCCACGGAGAGGACGAGCAGCACTTCGCCCGGCGCGTACGCCACCGAGGACAGCGGGTCGGAGGCGAAGACGGGGAGGGCGATGCGCTTGGGGAGGAGTGTCTCCCCCAGCTTGTTGCTGTGCAGCGCCCGGCCGATAAGGATCCGTTTGGGCAGGTCGGTCAGTTTGGACACGCAGAGGATCGTATGCGCTCGCTCTCGCGTGCGCCCACCCGCCACCCGCCGGGGAGGGGGAATGTGGCGTGTGTCGCGTGCCAGGGCCCTGGCCGGCCGGGCCCTGGATGGCGGCTCACCCACCGTTTCGTCCTCAAGCGCCGGACGGGCTTGACTGGCTGGGCCGGCCAAGACAAGCCCCTGGGGGTAACTCCCAGCGGTAGCTGGGGGAGCTTGAGGACGCGCCCGCAGGGCGCTCGCCGCCGCGAGGCGGCACACGGCTCGCGGCCGAAAACCCGCCGGCCAGGCTAGTGGCGGCCCAGCCGCGCCGGCAGGGAACGGTGGCCGTTGGAGATGAAGGACTCCACGGGGCTCATCTCACCGGGGGCGGCGGCGAGGGACAGTTCCGGGAAGCGCGCGAAGAGGGCCGGCAGTGCGACGGCGGCCTCCAGCCGGGCGAGCGGGGCGCCGAGACAGTGGTGGACGCCGTGGCCGAAGGCCAGGTGGTCCTTGTCGGCGCGGGTGAGGTCGAAGTCGTCGGCTGTCGGCCCGTACAACTGCGGGTCTCGGCCGGCCGCGGCGTAGGCGGCGACGATCGCGTCGCCCTTGCGCAGGGTGACGCCGCCGTCCAGTTCGATGTCCTCGACGGCGTAGCGCAGGGGAAGGTTGGCGACCGGGGCCTGGAGCCGCAGTGTCTCTTCGATCACATCGTCCCAGCCGGCCTCGCCGGCGCGGATCAGCGCCAGCTGCTCGGGGTGGGTGAGCAGCGCGTGGATGGCGTTGTCGAGGAGGTTCACGGTGGTCTCGTGCCCGGCGCCGATCATCAGCAGCAGGGTGTCGACGAGTTCCTGCTCGCTCAGCCGGCTGCCGTCGGGGCCGTCCCCGTCGGTGGCCGAGATGAGGACGCTGGTCATGTCGTCGCCGGGGGTCTCGCGCTTGGCGGCGACGATCCCGCCGAGCAGGGCGTACAGCTCGGTGTAGTTGGCGGTGACCTCGTCCGGGTCGGCGGAGGTGTGGAAGAGCGAGTCGACGCAGCGGCGCAGCCCCTCACGGGTCTCGGTGTCGTGGACGGCGTCCACCCCGAACAGCTCGCAGATCACCTGGATCGGGATGGGGTAGGCGTAGGCCTCGCGCAGGTCGACGATCTCGTCCGGGCCGTAGGCCGCGAGCGAGTCGAGGAGATCGGCGGTCATCTCCTCGATGCGGGGGCGCAGGGCGGCGGTGCGGCGGGCGGTGAACGCCTTGGAGACCAGGACGCGCAGCCGTTTGTGGTCGCTGCCGTAGGCGGTGAACATGTTCTGCACCGCGACCCAGGTGTACAGCGGCCAGTCCGGGGAGATCTCGCCATTGATCCAGGTCGGCCAGTGTTGGCGCGGGTCCTTCGAGACACGGGGGTCGGTGAGGAGTTCCTTGAGCAGCGGGCGCGTGGTCACTGCCCACGCCACCACGCCACCAGGGAGCTCCACGGGGGTCGCCGGGCCGAGGGCGCGGAGGCGGGCGGCCTCGCCGTGGATGTCGCGGCCGGCGGGGTCGATGCGGACGGGGCAGGTCTGCTGGTCCATCGTCGGTCTCCTGGGGGTTCGGGGGACGGGTGGCCGTGCGCCCGGTCGGGGTCCGGTACCAGCAGCGGCGCGGGCGCGGCCGTGGGTACGGGGACCGGGGGGAACCGCACGGGCAGGGCGGTGAGGGCCCGGTGGAAGGGGCCCGGCCGCCAGACGAGCCGGTCGGCGGGTACGGCCAGTTCCAGGTCGGGCAGCCGGTCGAGGAGCTTTTCGACCGCGACGGCCGCGATGAGCCGGGCGGAGTCCTTGGCGGGGCAGGTGTGCGGGCCGGCGCTCCAGGCGAGGTGGGCGCGGTTGCCGGTGCGCTGGTCGGACAGCAGCGCGGGGTCGGTGTTGGCGGCGGCGAAGCTCACCACGACCGGCTCGCCCTGGTTCAGGGGGACGCCGCCGAAGTCCACGTCGTGGACGGGGTAGTGGACGGCGTAGTTGGCCATCGGCGGGTCCAGCCAGAGCACCTCGTCGAGGGCGTCCTCGACGGGCATGCTGCCGCCGGCGAGGTCGCCCGCGAAGCGGTCGTCGGAGAGCAGCAGCCGCAGCGCGTTGGCGATCAGGTTCTGCTGGGGTTCGGTGCCGGCGCCGATGAGGACGACGAGCTGGTGGATCATCTCCTCGTCGGTGAGGGCGACGGGGTGTGCGAGCAGCCAGGAGATGACGTCGGCGCCGGGCCGGGCCCGTTTGAGGGAGACGAGCCGCACCAGGGTCTCGGTGATGAGGTCGTTGGCGCGTTCGGCGTCCACCCCGTCGAAGATCCCGGAGAAGCCTTCGACGAGGCGGTCGCCCAGTTCGGGCGGGCAGCCGAAGAGCTGCTGGAAGACCAGCAGGGGCAGCACCTTGGCGTAGCCGCCGAGCAGATCGGTCTCGCCGAGCGGGGCGAACCGGTCGATGAGGGTGTCGGCGCTGCGCTCGACGTAGCCCCGCAGGGCGTTGGGGTCGATGCGGCCGAGGCTGTCGGTGACCGCCTGGCGCAGCCGGCGGTGGGCGTCGCCGTCGGAGAACAGGCAATTGGGCCGGTAGGCCATCATCGGCACGACGGGGTTGTCCGGGGCCACCCGGCCGTCGGCGAGGGCCCGCCAGCGGCGGGCGTCCTTGGCGAAGGTCTCGGGGGTGCGGAGCACTTCGAGGGCGGCCCGGTAGTCCGTGACGAGGGTGGCCCGGGCGCCGGGCGCGAGTTCCACGGGCGCGGCCGGGCCCAGGGTGCGCAGCCGCGCGTAGACGGCGTGCGGGTCGGCGGCGAAGTCGGGTCCGTACAGCGGCTGGGGGCGCGGTGGTGGCGCCGGGGACCGGTGTGCGGGGCAGCCCGGCGGCGGGGGGCCGGCGTCGGGATGGTGGGTCACACATGCTCCTGGGCGGTGCTGGACAGGTGGTGCTGCCGGGTCTGGAGGTATTCCACGAGGGTGATCAGGGCCCGGGTGGAGGAGATCCGGTCGCGCGCGTCGCAGGTGATGAGCGGGGTCTCGGGGAGCAGGTCGAGGGCTTCGCGGATCTCCTCCTCGGGGTAGGCGGGGGCGCCGTCGAAGTGGTTGACGGCGACGGCGTAGGGCAGGCCGTGTTCCTCCAGCAGCCCCATGACGTCGAAGGACTGCTCCAGGCGCCGGGTGTCGGCGAGGACGAGGGCGCCGAGCGCGCCGCGGGTCATGTCCTGCCAGAGCCGGGTGAAGCGCTGCTGGCCGGGGGCGCCGAAGAGATAGAGGACGAGGCTGTCGCTGAGGGTGAGCCGGCCGAAGTCCATGGCCACCGTGGTGGTGGTCTTGCCCCGGATGCCGGCCAGGTCGTCGACGAGCGCGCCGGCCTGCGTCATGGTCTCCTCGGTGCGCAGCGGCCGGATCTCCGACAGCGAACCGACGAAGGTGGTCTTGCCCACCGCGAAGTGCCCCACGACGAGCAGCTTCGCGGCGGTCCGTACCGACTGCCGCAGATAGACGGCTCCCTCGTGAGCGGTGTCAGAGGCGAGCGCGGAGTCCATCGAGTACCTCCTGCAAGATCTGGGCCTCGGGCAGTTGGGCCGAGGGGATGGGGGCCCGGGTACTGAGGTGGCCGCTGTCCACGAGATCGCCGAGCAGCACCTTGGTGACGCTGACGGGCAGCATCAGGTGGCCGGCGATCTCGGCGACCGACAGGGCGCCGCCGAGGCAGAGTTCCATGAGCGCGCGCTTTTCGGGGCTGAGGCCGCCGATCGGCAGGTCGCCGTGCGCCATGACCAGCGTGACCAGGTCGAAGGTGTTGCGGGTCGGGTGGGCACGCCCGTCGGTGACGACGTACGGGCGTACTAACCCCTTGTCGCGCCTCGGCGCCGGCGGGGTCATGCCGGGTTGCCCGGGCCCTGCCAGACACCCTGCCGGGGCGGGCTGGTCAGTTCCTTGCCGAGCCGGTCCACGAGCTTTTGCATGCGGTAGGTGACGGCTTCCATGTCCACGTGCTCGGAGGCCGAGACGGCGAGGTAGGCGCCGGGGCCGGCGGCTATGAGGAAGACGTAGCCGTGGGCGAACTCGACGAGCGTCTGCCGCCAGGGGGTCTCCTGGTGGGCCTGGTGGGTACAGAACTCGCCGGTGGAGCGGCTGATCGACTGCAGCCCGGAGAGGGCGGCGGCCTGGCGCTCGGCCTCGTCGCGGCCGATGCCCTGGGAGTGGGCGCGCAGCATGCCGTCGGCGGAGAGCAGGATCGCGTGCCGGGTCTCCGGCATCTTGACGACCTCGTCGAGCATCCAGCCGAGCTCGTTGTTCATGTGGTCGTTCACGCGGGGGGTTTCCCTTCGTCGTCGGGGGTGGGGGCGCCGTGCTCGGCGGGGCCGGTGGGCCCGCCGGTCACAGGGGTATCGCAGGCGTCCCGGCCGGAGCGGGTGCCGCGGGCGAAGGCGCCCATGATCCGGGCGGTCTGTTCCGCGGTGCGCTCGCTGGGGCTCTCGGCGGGCGGCGGCGCGGCCGGCCGGGGGGCGGGGGGCTGCCGGCGGCGGCGCTTGGGCAGCCCGCCGGCCGTGGAGCCGGTCACTGTGGGGCCGGTCGCCGCGGGTCCGTCGCCGCCGGGCGCGGCGGGGTGTCCGGCGGGGAACTCCCGGGGGGCGGGTGGCCGTTCCGCCGGCCGGGCGGGCGGCTGCCGCCTCGGGGGCCGGGGGGCGGCCTCGGGCACGCCGGACCCCGCGGGCCCGGCGGGGGCGGCGGGGTGCCGGAGCGGGGTGGTGCCGGGGCCGTCGATCTCGAGGTGGGTCAGCAGGGCGCTGGGCAGGAACAGCACGGCCCGGACACCGCCGTACGGCGAGCGGGTGTCGACGGAGACGCTGAAGCCGTAGCGCGCGGCGAGCACGCCGATGACGGGGAAGCCGAACTGCGGGGGGTCGCCGAGCCGGGAGACGTCCACGACCCGCTGCCCGGAGAGCAGCGCGACGGCCTGCTGCACCTCCTGGCCGTCCATGCCCACGCCCGCGTCGTCGATGATGATGACGGCGCCGTTGTGCACGGGCTGGAGGCTGACCTCGACGGTGGTGTTGGGCTGCGAGTGGCGGGCGGCGTTGTCGAGGAGTTCGGCGACGGCGAGCACCACGGGCTCCACGGCCCGGCTGACGACGGCGAGGTCGGCCTGGCTGTGCACCCGTACGCGCCGGTAGTCGCGGATGCGGGAGGTGGCGCCCCGTACGACGTCGGTCAGCTGGGAGGCGACGCGCTGCCGGCCGGGCCAGGAGCCGCACAGCACGGCGATGGCCTGGGCACGGCGCCCGAACTGGGAGTTGGCGTGGTCGATCTCCAGCAGATCGCGCAGCACGTCGGGGTTGTCGTGCCGGTCCTGCATGTCGGAAATGGCCAGCTGCTGTTCGTGCGCGAGCCCCTGGAGGGCGCGCATGGAGGCCTTGAGCGCGGCCTTCGCGGACTGGTCCGCGCGGGCCTGCGCCTTGTCGACGGCCTGGGTGAACAGCTCCAGGGCCGTTTGCAGGCTTTGGGCGAACACGGTGCCGGCGAGCCGTTCGTCGAGCGGGCCGGGCAGCGGTACGGGCTGGTTCATGGTCTCCGCCACGGCGGGCAGCCGGACCCCGACCAGATGCCGTACCTCCTCGTCACGCGCCTGCAGGCTCTCTTCCAGCTGGGCGACGCGCCTGCGCACTCCGGCGGTGATCCCGCGCTGGCGTACCAGCAGGATCAGGACGGCGGTCAACGCGACGGCCAGGCACCAGATCACCGCCTCCGGTATGTGATGTGACATCAATTCCTCGTGGGCGATGGACGTAAGGGGCAAGTGGTCGGCCGGACAGGTCGGCGTCCTGACGTCCCGTCCGGAAGCGGAATACGCCGATCATCCTAACCACGCCGGTGACCGTGTGTCCGAACTTCATCACGAAATACGAACAGGCGTCCGCCCCTTGTGGGGCTCTTGTCGGTCCTTCGGCGGGCGTGCACGGGCTGGACGTGCGGTGATGGATGCTTTTTCCGAACGCCGGACGGCGGATTGAAGGCGGATCGAAGAGGGGGAGAAGACGGGGATCAGACGAGATCAGGCCTGTCCGGCGGTGGAGGACGCGCCGGCGGGGAGCCCGCCGCGGGCGGCGGCCCGGGGCCGGGGATCCGCCGGGCGGGCCCCGGGCAGGGCGAGGACGGCGCGGGCGATGGCGTCGGAGTCGCCGAGGGTCACCGAGTCCACGCCCGGCCGGATGCCGGCGGCGGTGACCCAGTGCACGGACTCGGTCGGCACGCCGTAGGCGAACCGGCGCGGATGGGCGTGGCCCCGCCCGTCGACGACGCGTTGCGGGCGCTCGGTGACGGCCAGTCCGCCCGTCTCGTAGCCGGGACCGGCGCCCGCGCCGACGCGGAAGGGGGCGGCCTGGCCGGTGTCGAGCAGATGCCGCAGCAGCGGGTCGGCGGTGCGGCGCAGATCGGGCTCGGGCAGCCGGGCCTCGATGAGCACCGCGGCGCGGACCGCGGCGCCGGGGACGAGGTGGGACTCGGCGACGAAGGCGGGACGGGCGGTGTCCGCGGAGTCGATCCGTACGCGCGTGCCCGGCCCGGTGACCTCCAGGATCCCCGCCTCGATGAGGGCGGCCATCTCCTCGACGCGCGAGGCGGGCGGCCCGATGGAGAGGAAGGCGTTGAGCGGGGTGTACCAGCCGTCCAGGTCGTCACGGTGCGAGTCGCCCGTCAGACCGCCGTGGTCGACGGCGAGCCTGATCTCGTTGCGCAGGTCGCGCAGGACGTCCAGGGCCGCCTTGAGCGGGTCGCTGACGTTGCCGGCGCGTGCCGCGCTCACGTCCTCGGCCAGGTACCCGAGCAGCCAGCCGCGGAACTCGGCGCGGGAGGCGAACCGGCGGTCGCCGTACGGCCTGGCCAGCCTGTCCCAGCTCCAGCGGTCGCCGTCGGCGATACCGAAGGACGTCAGCAGCCCGGCCGGGTCCGCGCCGGGCGGCAGGGCCAGATAACGGCCGGTGAAGGCCCGCCGCTCGTCCTCGCGGCCCCGGGCGCCCAGCAGCGTGCCGTAGTAGACGCTCTCGACCTCGCGGGCGATCAGCGGCCACAGGTCCGTGCCGAAGCGCACCGGGCTCCCGCGCCGGGCGCGCTCCCGCAGAGAGGCGATGTGCCCGGCGGTGAGCAGCCCGGGTAAGGAGCGGCCGGCGGCTCCCTTCTCGTTCCGCCCGCGCGCCCGGTACGGCACGCCGCGCCGGGAGAAGGCGTACAGGCGCGGCTCGTCGCCCGAGGGCCGGTAGACCAGGCGCCGGCCCTCGCGGGCGAAGGTGCCGCCGCGCCCGGCGGTGAACAGCGCCATGTGGTCGAAGAAGTTCAGCCCGAGACCGCGCAGCAGGACCGGCTCGCCCGCCCCGATCCCGCTCAGGTCGACGTCGGCGGGGTTGGCGGGGGGTATGTGGCGCAGCCGGTGGGCCTGGGCCAGGGCCGCCGTCCGCGCCTCGCGGGGCGCGAGCCGGGCGGGGACGTGGCCGAGTGCCAGGACGACCGCGTCCAGCCGGCCCAGCCGGCCGCCGTCCGCCAGCCGGACCTCCTGCGGGCCGCCGGGGACGCCGTGGGTGTCGGCCAGGGCGACCGCGCGCGAGCGGTGGACCTCGACGGTGACGTGCCCGGGGGCGCGGGCCACGACGTCCTGGAAGGCGTCGCGGAGGTAGCGGCCGTAGAAGGCGCGGGTGGGGTAGGAGTCCGGGCCGAGGTCACGGGCCTCGGCGAGGGTCTCGTCGTCGTGCTCGCCGGCCCGGCCGGCGGCCGGGAGACCGCGCGCCCACGCGTACAGACTCGGGCCGGGCTCGATGGGGCCCGCTATGCGGGTGCTGTCGTCCGTGTAGACGGTGATCTGTGCGGCGACGGTGTTCATCAGCAGATGGCGGGGCTGATCGGTGCGCCATACGGCGCCGGCGCCGGGCGCCGCGGGGTCGACGACGTGCACGGTGACGGCGGAGTGCGACGGCGCGGCGCGTTCGTTCGCGCACAGCCGTTCCAGCACGGAGAGCCCTCGGGGCCCGGCACCGATCACGCAGATCTCGACACGACTGCTCCTCATGCGGGCGCTCCTGTTCCGGAAGGCGTTCTGGGACGGTTCTGGGGCGTGCCCCGGGGGGCGCCCGGGAAAGGGGGCGTGTCCGGTGCACGGCGTGGCGGTGGGCCTCGACTGGGCGAGAGCCTGGCGCGGCTGGCGGGCGGAAGCGGGACACCTTCCGTTCGCGGCACAATCCGATCGGTTCTGATTGGCAGATCGACGACGGATGAACGGATCTGTCAATTTCCAGCCGACTATGCCTGCGGCGTGACACAGTCCCGGGCACGGCCCGAGTCGGCATCCCACCTGCCGTTCGGGTCCGCGACTCCTGTACGAGTCCGTACGCGCATGGCGTGCGCGCGCACCGGACGGGGGCCGCGCGCCGAGCGAGTCGGCACAGCGGCGCTCGTCGCGCGTGGTCTTGCGGATACGGTGGTGTCATGCGTCGGCATGGCCGAAAGTGCCGGTCGGCGCGGCACGTGGAGACCGCGAGCTGTGGTCTCGTGGGCCCGTGAGCTGAACGTGAACAAAAAGGGAAGATGTGAGCAGGGTGTTGGTGCAGGTCAACGCGGTAGTCCGGAGCACGGGGGCGTCGTCGTGCACATCGTGATCATGGGTTGCGGGCGGGTGGGTTCGGCCCTCGCCCAGACCCTTGAGCAGCAGGGGCACACCGTCGCCGTGGTCGACCAGGACCCGACGGCGTTCCGGCGCCTGGGCTCCGGTTTCAGCGGTCGGCGGGTGACCGGCGTCGGCTTCGACCAGGACACCCTGCGGGAGGCGGGCATCGAGGAGGCCGGCGCCTTCGCCGCGGTCAGCAGCGGTGACAACTCCAACATCATCGCGGCCCGGGTGGCGCGCGAGATGTTCGGCGTCGAGAACGTGGCGGCCCGGATCTACGACCCGCGCCGCGCCGAGGTCTACCAGCGGCTCGGCATCCCGACCGTGGCCACCGTGCGGTGGACGGCGGACCAGATGCTCCGCCGGCTGCTGCCGTCCGGGGCGGAGCCGCTGTGGCGCGACCCCACCGGTGGCGTCCAGCTCGCCGAGGTCCCGGCCTCGGAGGCCTGGGTCGGCCACCGGATCAGCAAGCTGCAGGAGGAGACCGGCGTACGGGTCGCGTTCCTCACCCGGCTGGGCGAGGCCGTGCTGCCGACGTCCTCGACGGTCCTGCAGGAAGGCGACCTGGTGCACGTGATGATGCGCACCGACGAGGTCGAAAAGGTCGAAGCGGCGTTCTCCGCCGGTCCCGAGGAGGCGGCGCACTGATGAGGGTTGCTATTGCCGGAGCCGGGGCGGTCGGCCGGTCCATCGCGGGCGAGCTGCTGGAGAACGGGCACGAGATCCTGCTCATCGACAAGGCCCCCTCGGCCATCTCGGTGGAGCGGGTGCCGATGGCGGAGTGGCTGCTGGCCGACGCCTGCGAGATCACCTCGCTCGACGAGGCGGCGCTCCAGCGCTGCAACGTCGTGATCGCGGCGACCGGTGACGACAAGGTCAACCTCGTCGTCTCGCTGCTCGCCAAGACCGAGTACGGGGTCCCCCGGGTCGTGGCCCGGGTGAACAACCCGAAGAACGAGTGGCTCTTCAACGAGTCCTGGGGCGTGGACGTCGCCGTCTCCACCCCGCGTCTGATGTCGGCGCTGGTCGAGGAGGCCGTGAGCGTCGGAGACCTGGTGCGGCTGCTGCGCTTCAGCCAGGGTGACGCCAACCTGGTGGAGCTGACGCTGCCGCCGGAGGCGGCGCTGGCCGGCACCCGGGTCGGGGACGTGGACTGGCCGGAGGACACCGCGCTGGTGACCATCATCCGCGGCACCCGGGTGCTCACCCCGAACAAGGAGGACGCGCTGGAGGCGGGCGACGAGCTGCTCTTCGTCGCGGCCCCCGCGCGGGAGGAACAGTTGGAGGACCTGCTGTCGGTGCGCCGCGAGGACACCACCGCCTGAGCGGTGACCGCGCGGGCGGACCACACACCGCATACACGCCGAAGGCCCCGGGAATCGCTCCCGGGGCCTTCGGCGTGTATGCGGTGTGTGGTCCGCCGCTCAGCGCGGCGGTGCGGAGTCGTGGGACGGCTCGCCCGCCACGATCCCTCCGAGGGGCCCGTCCGTGCGCGCGCCGACCGGGGCGCCGGGGCCCTGCTCCTTCGCCGCCCGCTCGGCGGCCTCCGCCGCCTCCATCTCCGCGAACACGTCGATCGGCGGCGGCGCCTTCGACAGGAAGATCCAGGTCAGATACACCGACAGCAGCATCGGGGGAATGCCGAGCGCCATCCTGACCCAGCCCAGCTGGGTGGCGTCGCCCCACCAGTACAGCGGGAACAGCACCGCCGACTTGGCGAGCAGGATCAGCCCCCAGGCCCAGCTGGCCTTGATGTAGGCGACCTTGCGGCCCGGATTGCGGGTGCGCCAGGAGAGGTTCTCCTTGAACACCGGGCCGAGGATCAGGCCGATCAGCGGATACCCGGCGATCGCCGAGACGATGTAGCCCAGGGACAGCCCGAAGGTGTAGATCATGCCGGGCAGATGGAAGTTCTTGGCATCGCCGGACATCATCGCGAAGACCGCGCCGACGGCGACCCCGAACACCCCGCTGAAGGCGTGCTTGAGGGTGTCCTTGCGCAGCAGCCGCACCACCACGAGCAGCACGGACAGGCTCAGTGCGGCGATCGCCGCGAGATGGATGTCCCGCCTGACCGTGTAGAGCGCGACGAACACCAGGCCGGGCAGGGTGGTCTCCACCATGCCCCGCACACCGCCGAACGCCTCGAAAAGGGCCGCTTCGGTCGCCGACCGTACGTCGGCGCCCTCTCTCTGCTGGTCGTTCGGCTTGTCGGGAGACGTCACCCGCTACTCCTGTCCGAGCGGTCGGAGTTCATATTTGGGATTGAACAGCACACGCCGGCCGCGGCTCATGGAGATCCGGCCGGAGGCGATCAGCTTACGGCCGGGCTCGATGCCGACTATGGAACGGCGTCCCAGCCACACCACGTCGAGCGCGGCCGAGCCGTCGAACAGCTCGGCCTCCAGCGCGGGCACGCCGGCGCGCGGCCGGAGCGTGACCGTGCGCAGCGTGCCGGTGACCTTCACTATCTGCCGGTCGCCGCAGTCGCATATCTTCGTGCAGCCCACGGCTTCCGCGTCCTGTTGCAGCTCTGCGGAGTGCAGCTCCTCCTGCGAGGTGGACAGCCGGTCCAGCATCCGGCGGAAACGGCCGGTCGGCTTCTCGGGACGGGGTACGGAGCTCATGAAACCAGCCTACCGGCCGCCCTCCGGGCGGGATCACGTTCGGGCGAGCCCCGCGCCCCGGGGAGCCCCCTCTTCCTGATCGCCGGACGGGCCGGTTGTCCTCAAGCGCCGGACGGGCTGGTTTTCCCAGCCCGTCCGGCGATTGAGGACCGGGGCCCGGGGCGGAGCCCCTCACACCTCGAAGCGGTATCCCATCCCCGGCTCGGTGATACCGCACCCCCGGGGGACAACCCCCGGACCCCCGGCCGCTCCGGGGCACCGCCCTCATACCTCGAACCGGTATCCCATCCCCGGCTCGGTGATGAAGTGCTTGGGGTGTGAGGGATCCAGCTCCAGCTTGCGCCGCAGCTGTGCCATGTAGACCCGCAGGTAATTGGTCTCGGTGCCGTACGACGGCCCCCATACCTCCTGGAGCAGCTGCTTCTGGCTGACGAGACGGCCCGTGTTGCGTACGAGCACCTCCAGCAGGTGCCACTCGGTCGGGGTGAGCCGTACGTCCCGTCCGTCGCGGTTGACCTTCTTCGCGGCGAGGTCGACGGTGAAGCCCTCCGTCTCGACGATCGCGTCGTCCCCCGCGGCCGCGGCGCCGGTGGGTTCCGCGCGCCGCACGGCGGCCCGCAGCCGGGCCAGCAGCTCGTCCATGCCGAAGGGCTTGGTGACGTAGTCGTCGGCGCCCGCGTCGAGCGCCTCCACCTTCTCGTCCGAGGTCTGGCGGGCGGACAGCACCAGGATCGGCACCCGGGTCCAGCCGCGCAGCCCCTTGATCACCTCGACCCCGTCCATGTCGGGCAGGCCGAGATCGAGGACGATCACATCGGGGTGGCGGGCGGCGGCGAGCTGGAGGGCGGTGGCACCGTCGGGTGCGGCGTCGACCTCGTACTTCCGCGCCTTGAGGTTGATGACGAGCGCGCGGACGATCTGCGGCTCGTCATCCACCACGAGCACCCGGTTCATGCGCAACCACCTCTGCTGTTCGTGCGGGCCCCGCCACGGGGCCCGGGGTATCGGCTGGACTTTCGGGGGCGGTCCCCCGGTGCGCGGCGGCGGCCGGCCGCCGCCTTCACGAGGTGGCCTGGGCGGGCAGGTCCGGGCGCACCGGCGGGCGGCCGGCGACGGCCCGCAGGGTGAGGACCATGGTCATGCCACCGCCCGGGGTGTCCTCCGCGGCGAGCGTGCCGCCCATGGCCTCGGCGAAGCCCCGGGCGACCGCGAGACCGAGGCCGACGCCCGCGCCGCGCGGCGCGTCCCCGTACCGCTGGAAGGGCTCGAAGATCCGGTCCTTGGCGCTGTCGGGCACGCCGGGGCCCCGGTCGGCCACACGTAGCTCCACGCGGTCGCCGAGGGCACTGGCGGCGACGAGGACGGGCGTGCCCTCGGGGCTGTATTTCACGGCGTTCTCGACGATGTTGGCGACGCCGCGCTCCAGCAGCCCGGGGTCGACGGCGACCATCGGGAGCGTCTCGGGGATGTCCAGGGTGACGCTGCTCTCGGGCACGCCGCCGAGGGCCATCGGGACCACCTCGTCGAGGTCGATCTCCCTGATCAGCGGGGTGACGGTGCCGGTCTGGAGGCGGGACATGTCGAGGAGGTTGCCGACGAGGTGGTCGAGGCGGTCCGCGCCGTCCTCGATTCCGGCCAGCAGCTCGGCCTCGTCCTCCTGCGACCAGGCGACGTCGTCGGAGCGCAGCGAGGTGACGGCCGCCTTGATCCCGGCGAGGGGGGTGCGCAGATCGTGGCTGACGGCCGCCAGCAGGGCGGTGCGGATGCGGTTGCCCTCGGCCAGCCGCTGGGCCCGCTCGGCCTCGCCGACGAGCCGCTGGCGGTCGAGGAAGACCGCGGCCTGGGCGGCGAAGGCGGCCAGCACCCGGCGGTCCTCGGCGGGCAGCACCCGGCCGGCGAGCGCCAGCGCCATGTTGTCACCGACGGGCATGTCCACGTCGGCGTCCTCGGGGCGCAGCAGCGGCTTGCCCGTGCTGGTCACGACGCTGCCGGCACAGGTCCAGGGGTCGACTTCGCTGGCCCGTTCCAGCAGTGCCACGGACTCCATGGCGAAGGTCTCGCGGACCCGTTCCAGCAGTGCTTCCAGGCTGGTGTCGCCGCGCAGGACGCTGCCGGCGAGGAAGGAGAGGATCTCGGATTCGGCGCGCAGCCGGGAGGCCTGGTGGGTGCGGCGGGCGGCCACGTCCACCACGGACGCGACGGACACCGCGACGAAGGCGAAGATCGCCATGGCGACGATGTTCTTCGGGTCGGTGATGGTGAGCCGGTGCACGGGCTGGACGAAGAAGTAGTTCAGCAGCAGGGAGCCGAAGGCCGCCGAGGCGAGGGCGGGCAGGAGGCCGCCGAGCAGCGCGGCCGCGACCGTCATGCACAGGTACAGCAGCATGTCGTTGGCCAGGCCGAGGTCCGGGCCGAGGTTCGTCAGCACCAGGCTGAGCAGGACGGGCCCGGCCAGGCCGACGAGCCAGCCCGCCAGGATGCGGCCCCGGCCGAGGCGGGCGCCGCGGGCGACGGGCAGGCCCCGGCCCTTGGCGGCCTCCTCGTGGGTGACGATGTGGACGTCGAGGTCGGGCCCGGAGTTCCGGGCGACGGTCTGGCCGACGCCGGGGCCGAAGACGTACTGCCAGTTCTTGCGGCGGCTGGAGCCGAGCACGATCTGGGTGGCGTTGACGCCGCGCGCGAACTCCAGCAGCGACGCCGGTACGTCGTCCCCGATCACGTGGTGGAAGGTGCCGCCGAGGTCCTCGACGAGGGTCCGCTGGACGGCCAGCTCCTTGGGCGAGGCCGAGGTCAGGCCGTCGCTGCGGGCGATGTAGACGGCGAGGATCTCGCTCCCGGAGCCCTTGGCGGCCATCCGTGAGGCACGCCGGATGAGGGTGCGGCCCTCGGGGCCGCCGGTGAGACCGACGACGATCCGCTCGCGGGCCGACCAGATGGTCGAGACGCTGTGGTCGGTGCGGTACTGCCGCAGGTACTCGTCGACGCGGTCGGCGGTCCACAGCAGGGCCAGCTCGCGCAGCGCGGTCAGGTTGCCCGGCCGGAAGTAGTTGGAGAGGGCGGCGTCGACCTTGTCCGGCTGGTAGATGTTGCCGTGTGCCATGCGGCGGCGCAGCGCCTGCGGCGACATGTCGACCAGCTCTATCTGGTCGGCGCGGCGCACGACCTCGTCCGGCACGGTCTCGCGCTGTCGCACGCCCGTTATCGACTCCACGACGTCACCCAGCGATTCGAGGTGCTGGATGTTGACGGTGGAGACGACGTCGACGCCGGCCTGCAGCAGCTCCTCGACGTCCTGCCAGCGCTTGGTGTTGCGGGAGCCGGGGACGTTGGTGTGGGCCAGCTCGTCCACGAGGGCGACGGCCGGCCGGCGGGCGAGGAGCGCGTCCACGTCCATCTCGGTGAAGACGGACTCCCGGTGGACCAGCTCACGGCGGGGCACCTCCTCCAGGCCGTGCAGCATGACCTCCGTGCGGGGGCGCCCGTGGTGCTCCACGAAGCCCACGACGACGTCGGTACCGCGCTCGGCCCGCCGGTGGGCCTCGGAGAGCATCGCGTACGTCTTGCCGACGCCCGGTGCCGCGCCGAGGTAGATACGAAGCTTGCCGCGTCCCATGGGCCCCATTGTCTTTCACGATGCGCGACCGTGTTCGGCCGGTTTCTCCGCGTCGTGTGCTGCACGGCCGCGCAGGGACGACCTTACGACCCAAGACCCGGGCAAAGGGGACAGCGGGCGCTCTGGTGTCATCTATTGACGCAGCCCTGACGCCTCCCCCGGTGACGTGCGCCGGACCCCGCCCCCGGAGGGCCGCGCAATGGACATGCGGCGCGCGCCCCGGGCGCGCCACAATGACGCGGACCGATGCCGCCTCCTCCGATGCCCTTGAGGACCCTCCCCATGACCGAGATACGCACCGCGCACACCGCGGATCTGACCGGCGCCGAACTGGCCGCGATCCGCGCCCTGTTGGACGCCGCCTTCGAGGGCGATTTCTCCGACGACGACTGGGACCACACCGTGGGCGGTGTGCACGCCCTCGTCCTGGACGCCGGCGAGCTGATCGGCCACGGCTCGCTGGTTCAGCGCCGCATGCTGCACGAGGGCCGCGCGCTGCGCACCGGCTACGTGGAAGGCGTCGCGGTCCGCGCGGACCACCGCCGCCGGGGCCACGGCGCGGCGGTGATGGCCGAGCTGGAGCGGGTCCTGCGCGGCGCGTACGAGCTGGGGGCCCTCAGCGCCTCGGACGACGCCGTGCCCTTCTACACCGCCCGTGGCTGGCGGGCTTGGCGCGGCCCGTCCGCCGTCATGACCCCCACCGGCGTCGAACGCACCGAGGAGGACGACGGCGGCGTGTACGTCCTGCCGGTCACCGCGAAGCTCGACCTCGACGCCGAGCTGGCCTGCGACTGGCGTCCGGGCGACGTGTGGTGACGTCCCGCCCCGGCCTCCCGGCGCACCACCGCCGGTGCGGGGCGCGACCATGACCGAGCCTGGGCCCCTGGCTGGCGGCCCCGCCCGTCATGGCCGCACGTCGGGCGCGGCGGCCGGCCGTGGGCGGCTCAGCGGCCGGTGGGCGGGAGCGTCGGCATCGGCGTCGGATGGGTGGGCGGCTGCGTAGGCAGCGCGGTCGGGGTCTGTGAGGGCCGCGAGGTGGGGTCGGTCGTGGGCCACGGGGTGGGCTCCGCCGTGGGGGGCTGTGTGGGCTCCGTCGTGGGCCGGGGCGTGGGCCGGGACGTCGGCTCCGTGGTGGGCCGGGGCGTGGGGTCGGTGGTGCCCGGGACGTCGACCGAACGCCACACCTGGCCGGCGGCACGGGCGTACGTCCACTGCTGGGCGCGGGCACGGGGCTTGATGCTGGAGTTTTCGATCTCCAGGACCTTGCCGCTGTTCTTGTTGACGACCAGGCCGTTGTCGTTGGCGAAGTCGAACCGCCAGAGCTGGGTGGCGGCCTTGTCGACGCAGGTCCACTGCTGGGCGGGGGCGCCGTTGTCCTTGCGGGAGTCGGCTATCTCCAGGCACTTGCCGCTGACCGCGTTGATGATTCTGACGTCACCCGACGTGCCGATCCGCTCGATGCGCCACTGCGTCTTCTGCCCGTTCTCGCAGAAGCCCTGCACCGCGGGGGCGCCGTTGCCGACGGCCGGGTATTCGATCTGCAGGCACTGGTTGCTGTGGTTGTTGACGAAGAACTGTGGGGCACCCGGCGTCGAGCCGGCGTGACCGGAAGCCGGTGCCAGCACGACGACGGCGGCACCGGAGGCCGCGAGGACGGCGAGCTTCGAAGTCATCTTCATTTCGTGATCGTAGGCAGGCCGAACGGCGCCACACACGGAAAGAGACGGGCGATCAGCCCACGGCTGAACAAACGGAATGTGCCCACGGTGGTGGGCCGTCCGGCGCGGGGGCTACCGGCGGGCCGCGGTGTCGGAGGGCAGCTCGCCGAAACGGGCGCGGTAGTCGCCGGCGAAGCGGCCCAGATGGCAGACGCCCCACCGGTAGGCGATGGTGCCGACGTGGTCGGTGGTGGTGAGGATGTCCTGCCGGATCCGGTCCAGCCGCAGGTCGCGCACATAGGTCAGGGGTGACAGACCGAGCCGGTCGCGGAACGCGGCACCGATGGTCCGCGGGGCACAGCCGGCCGCCTTGGCGATGTCGCCGAGGGTGAGGCGCTCGGTGAGGTTGGCGTCGATGAACGCGAGAGCCGCGCGCAAGGAGCGCGGGTGGCCGGGCCGGGGGCCGTCGCGCAGCTCGTCGGTGTGCGAGTGCGGCTGCGCCAGGAGCAGCGCGGCGACGATGCAGCGGAGTTGGCCGTGCTGGAGTTCGGCGCGCTGGAACATGGGGACCTCCGAGTCCAGTTGCTCCAGGAGGGAGCGGACGAGGAGTCGTACGGCCCGGCCCTCGGGCTTGGCCAGGTTCAGGGCGAAGTCGAAGCGGACGGGGGTCTCCGGCGGCCTCCCGGTCAGCGCCGCGTATTCCCGCCCGATCAGGCCCGCGTCGATCCGAAGCGCCAGGAAGCGCACGGGGCTTGGACTCGCGGGGCGCAGTTCCTGGGTGTCGCCGGGGTTGACGACCCCGGCCGTGGCGGTGTCGAGGGTGACGTTCAGACCGCCGCGGGACGCGGCGATCGCACCGGAGACACCCAGGTTGACGAAGTAGGAGCCGGCCCCTTCCACCGGGGAGACGCGTACGTCGAGCGGCGAGGAGAAGTAGCCGACGGCGAACTCGCGCGCGGCCACCCCGCGCAGTTCGTGATCTCCCTTGCGCAGGCCCTCCAGCGGCGACGTGGCGATGGAGCCGCCGAACAGGCGGGTGGCGGCGTTCAGGAGGTCGACGGGGTTGCGGGAACGGGTGATGAGGAAGTTCCGCAGTGGAGTCTGCAACGTTCACCTCCCTCGGGAGCGTCCCCGGGCCCGGCGCCTTGGTGTCCTACGGCCAGTGTGTCATCGCGGTCGGTCCGCGACGGGCCGGTCGTGGCTGGTCGTCACGCATCAGATCGGCGGGGCGACGAACAGCCCGGAATCGATGTCGTTGTGGGACTTGGCGGCGATGAACTCGTCCATCTCCTCGGACGTGCCCCACTGATCGGCGTTGGCGGGATCGCGCAGGTCGTAGAGGTGGGGGTGCCAGGTGTCCTCGTCGAGGACCTCCAGCGCGGTGGTGTACTCGACGGTGTTGCCGGCCCGGTCGAGGTGGTAGCTGAAGGAGTTGTCACCGGCACGGTGACGTCCCGGTCCCCACAGGCGCTCGACGCCCAGGCGCCGCATCCGGCCGGTTCCGCGCATGAATTCGTCGATCCCGCGCATCTCGAAGGAGGCGTGGTGGAAGGCCGCGTGCGGGCCGCGCACGATGCCGAAGCTGTGGTGGAAGGCGTTGCACCGCAGGAACCACATGATCTCGCCGTGGTCGCCCAGGCACATGGTGTCCGAGAGCCGGAAGCCCAGGTGCTTGATGTACCAGGCGACGGTGGCCAGGGGGGTGGGGGAATTCATCAGCACGTGGGAGAGGCGCACGGGGACCGGCTCGCGGGCCTCGATCGTGCGGTGCCGGCGGGTGGCGACGCCCGCGGAGACCTCGACCACGCGGCCCTCGTTGTCGAACAGGCGGACCGCGTAACCGCCCCCGGGGGTGTCCAGCGGCCTGGGCTCGTGCACCAACCGCACCCCCTGGGCGACCAGTCGAGCGGCCAGGGTGTCGACGTCGGCGGCGTTTTCGGCACCGAAGGCGATGAGGTCGGTGCGCTTGTGCGCGTCCTCGCGCAGTCGCACCACGTACTGCTCCGGGGAGCCCTCGGCCGCCAGGAACGCGACACCCGAGTCGGCGGCGGTCTCCGTCAGGCCCCACAGCTCGGTGTAGAAGCGTCGCTGCTCGGCGAAGTTCGGCATGGCGACATCGATGTGCCGCAGGTGGGTGATCAGATTGGTGTCGCTCATGGTGAGTGCACTCCCTCGGACGCGTGGGTCGGTCGGCCGGGCGCCGGTTCAGTGGGTCGCGGCACGTCGCCGCGGGCCGGGTCTCCTCGTGGGCCGTACCGAGCGGCCGGTCGGTTACGCGGGCTCGGCCATGAGGCGGTGACAGGCGTCGGCCAGCGGATACGCCTCGTGGTGGCGCCGGGCGCGCTCCAAGGACGCGAGGGTCACGGAGGTGTCCACCAGCGTCCGGCACCGCTGGGCGCGTCGGTTCACGAATGCCTTGAGCCCCGCGCCGACCGACGCGTGCCGCTCCAGCTCCTGGGCCAGCACGAGGCCGTCCTCGATGGCGAGGGCCGCGCCACTGGCCATCTGCGGGGCGGGGGCGTGGGCGGCGTCGCCGATGACCACGCCGCTGCCGCGATGCCAGTCACCCCGGAGGACGTGCGTCAGCACCGGGCGGCGTACCACCGCCCCGGACGCGGGCACCAGCGGGGCCAGCTCCGCCGCCCGGCCGGGGAAGGACTCCAGCAACCGCCCCAGCCGGGGCGCGAGTTCGGTGCCGGGAAGGGCGCCCCGGCCCACCCCGTTCTCCGTCAGGAAGACGTACGCCCGGCTGTCCGAGAGGGGGACGAGCCCCGCCGTGTGGACCTTCCCGGCGAACTGATGGACCCCGGTGCCCCACGACGGGCGCCGCACCAGCGCCCGCCACACCATCTGCCCGTGGTAGTCGAGCGAGGTGCGCAGGCCCAGCAGTCCCCGTACCGAGGACGAGATCCCGTCCGCTCCGACGACGAGCGCGGCCTGCCGCTCGGTCGCGTCCGACAGCCGCACGCGCACCGGCTCAGCTTCCTGGTCCACCGCCGTGATCGTCAGCCCGTGGCGTACCACCACGCCGCACCGCTCGGCTTCGGTGTACAGGATGCGGTGCAGTACGGGGCGGGCGATGCCGACCAGCGCCGGGCGCCGCGCACCGAGCAGACGCGGTAACCGGGCCCGGCCCGCGAGTTCGCCGTGCACGTCCACCTGCGTGATCACGCTCATGCCGTGTCCCTCGTCCAGACACGCGTCCGCGAGCCCCAACGCGGCCAGCGCGCGCAGCGCGGGCCCGGTCAGGCACAACCCCCAGCCGGACGTCGCCGATGACGGGCCGGCCTCGACGATCTCCACGCGCCATCCCGTACGGGCGAGGGCTGTGGCCGCCGTCAGACCCGCGACACCCGCGCCCACGATCAGGGCCGACCGCACCCCGCGATAGCTGTCCATGCACGCCTCCAGAACCTGGTTCCTCCAAAACCGTAGGATCCGTCGGCCCTCCGCCCTGTCCGCATCCGGCAGCGACCATCCGCTGTCGGCAATCAGCCCCGGGCCCGCGTCTCCGTACCGCCAACGGCAGCAGCCCGTACGCGCGTCCGCGAACGCGCGTACGGGCAGTTGCCGTTCGCGGTGACCGCCCTACCGCGCGGCGAGCCTCCGCAGCGCGACGTTGAGCTTGAGGACGTTGACGCGCTCGTTGCCCATGAACCCCAGGACGCGGCCGTCCGTGTGGTCCTTCACCAGCTCGCGGACCTCCGCTACGGGCAGGCCGTTGGCCTTGGCGACGCGCTCGGCCTGGAGGCGGGCGTACTCCGGGGAGATGTCCGGGTCGAGGCCGGAGGCGGAAGCCGTGAGGGCGTCCACCGGGACGGACGCCGGGGAGACGCCGTTGAAGGCGGCGACGTCCGCGCGGCGCCGCTCGACGGCGGTCAGCAGGACCTTGCTGTCGGCGGCGAGGTTGGACGCGCCGGACACCACCAGCTCGTACCGGGTGTTCACCGTGTTCGCACCGGCGGCCGAGGCGCGCGGCTGGAAGAACCTTGGGTCGGGCAGCGGGTTGCCGTCCTTGTCCTTCCTGTCGAGGTCGTAGCGCTGGCCGAGCCGCTCGGAGCCGACGGACCTGCCGTCGGCCTTCACCTCGGAGCCGTTGGCCTTGTCGTGGAAGACGGCCTGGGCGACGCCGGTGACGGCCAGCGGGTAGAGGACGCCGCAGACCAGCGTGAGGACGAGCAGGGCCCGCAGGCCCGCCCCCACCACGCGGAACGTACTGCTTACGGAGTTGTTCATGACGTCACCCGATGCCAGGGATGAGGGAGATGAGCAGGTCGATGATCTTGATGCCGACGAAGGGCGCGATCAGTCCGCCCAGCCCGTAGACGGTGAGGTTGCGCCGGAGCATGGCGTCCGCGCTCATCGGCCGGTAGCGCACGCCCTTGAGGGCGAGCGGCACCAGCGCCACGATGACCAGCGCGTTGAAGACGACCGCCGAGAGGATCGCGGACTCGGGCGAGGCCAGGCCCATGATGTTGAGCTTGTCCAGGCCCGGGTAGACCACCGCGAACATCGCCGGGATGATCGCGAAGTACTTCGCGACGTCGTTGGCGATCGAGAAGGTCGTCAGCGCGCCACGCGTGATGAGCAGCTGCTTGCCGATCTCGACGATCTCGATGAGCTTGGTCGGGTCGGAGTCCAGGTCCACCATGTTCCCGGCCTCCTTGGCGGCCGAGGTGCCGGTGTTCATGGCCACTCCGACGTCCGCCTGGGCCAGCGCGGGGGCGTCGTTGGTGCCGTCGCCGGTCATCGCGACGAGCTTGCCGCCGGCCTGCTCGCGCTTGATGAGGGCCATCTTGTCCTCGGGGGTGGCCTCGGCGAGGAAGTCGTCCACGCCCGCCTCCTCGGCGATGGCCTTGGCCGTCAGCGGGTTGTCGCCCGTGATCATGACGGTCTTGATGCCCATGCGGCGCAGCTCGTCGAACCGCTCCCGCATGCCCTCCTTGACGACGTCCTTGAGGTGGATGACGCCCAGGACACGCGCGCCCTCGGCGTCCTCGAGCGCGACGAGCAGGGGCGTGCCGCCGGCCTGGGAGATCTCCTCGGTCAGCGTCCGGGTGTCCTCGGCGACGTGGCCGCCGCGCTCCTCGACCCAGGCGACGACCGAACCGGTCGCGCCCTTGCGGACCTTCCGCGCGTCCACGTCGACGCCCGACATCCGGGTCTGGGCGGTGAACGGCACCCACTCGGCGCCGACGAGTTCGCCCTCGTGCCGCTCGCGCAGGCCGTACTTCTCCTTGGCGAGGACGACGACCGAGCGGCCCTCCGGGGTCTCGTCGGCGAGCGACGAGAGCTGGGCGGCATCGGCCACCTCGGCGGCCGTGGTGCCCTTGACCGGGACGAACTCGGCGGCCCGGCGGTTGCCGTAGGTGATGGTGCCGGTCTTGTCGAGCAGCAGCGTGGAGATGTCACCGGCCGCCTCGACCGCCCGCCCGGACATCGCCAGGACGTTGCGCTGCACGAGCCGGTCCATGCCCGCGATGCCGATCGCGGAGAGCAGCGCGCCGATGGTGGTCGGTATCAGACAGACCACCAGGGCCGCGAGGACGATCATCGACTGCTCGGCGCCCGCGTAGATCGCGAAGGGCTGGAGGGTGACGACGGCGAGCAGGAAGACGATGGTGAGCGAGGCCAGCAGGATGTTGAGCGCGATCTCGTTCGGTGTCTTCTGCCGGGCGGCGCCCTCGACCAGATTGATCATCCGGTCGATGAAGGTCTCGCCCGGCTTCGTCATGATCTTCACGACGATGCGGTCGGACAGCACCTTGGTGCCGCCGGTGACCGCGGACCGGTCGCCGCCGGACTCGCGGATGACCGGCGCCGACTCGCCCGTGATGGCGGACTCGTCGACGCTCGCGACGCCCTCGACCACATCACCGTCGCCGGGGATGACATCGCCGGCCTCGCAGACGACGAGGTCGCCCACGCGCAGCTCGGTGCCGGGCACCGGCTCCTCCACGGTGCCGTTGAGACGGCGGGCCACCGTGTCGGTCTTGGCCTTGCGGAGGGTGTCGGCCTGGGCCTTGCCGCGGCCTTCGGCGACGGCCTCGGCGAGGTTGGCGAACAGGACGGTCAGCCACAGCCAGGCGGTGATCGCCCAGCCGAACCAGTCGCCCGGGTCCTTGACCGCCAGCGCGGTGGTGACCACCGAACCGATCAGGACCACGAACATCACCGGGGACTTGACCATCACCCGGGGGTCGAGCTTGCGGAACGCGTCGGGCAGCGACTTCAGCAGCTGCGCCGGGTCGAAGAGGCCACCGGAGACGCGCCCGTGCTCCTCGGTGTTTGGCGTGCCCGCTCCGGGCTCCTGGGGGGCGGTGCGTACGGGGGTGGTCGTGCTCATGAGAGTCCCTCCGCCATCGGGCCGAGGGCCAGGGCCGGGAAGTAGGTCAGACCGGTGATGATGAGGATCGCGCCGACGAGCAGCCCGGCGAAGAGCGGCTTCTCGGTGCGCAGGGTGCCCGCGGTCTCGGGCACCGGCTTCTGCTCGGCGAGCGAGCCGGCGAGGGCCAGCACGAACACCATCGGCAGGAAGCGGCCGAGCAGCATGGCGAGGCCGATCGTGGTGTTGTACCAGGGGGTGTCGGCGTTCAGTCCGCCGAACGCGGAGCCGTTGTTGTTGGCGCCGGAGGTGAAGGCGTAGAGGACCTCGGAGAAGCCGTGCGCCCCGCTGCCGTCCACCGAGCCGGCCGCGGTGTTCAGCATCGACCCGGGCGGCCCGGACAGCGCCATGGACAGGGCGGTGAAGCCGAGCACGAGCGTCGGGGTGACGAGGATGTAGCACGCGGCGAGCTTGATCTCACGGGTGCCGATCTTCTTGCCGAGGTACTCGGGCGTACGGCCGACCATCAGACCGGCGATGAACACCGCGATGACCGCCATGACGAGCATGCCGTAGAGGCCCGAACCGACGCCGCCGGGCGCGATCTCACCGAGCATCATGCCCAGCAGGGTGATGCCGCCGCCGAAGCCGGTGAACGAGGAGTGGAAGGAGTCCACCGCACCGGTCGAGGTCAGAGTGGTGGCCACCCCGAAGATCGCGGAGGCGCCGACGCCGAAGCGCTGTTCCTTGCCCTCCATCGCCCCGCCGGCCGCTTCGAGCGCGGCGCCATGGCCCGCGAACTCGGTCCACATCATCAGGGCGGTGAAGCCGAGCCAGATGACGCCCATCGTGGCGAGGATCGCGTAGCCCTGCTTCACGTTGCCGACGAGCTTGCCGAAGGTGCGGGTCAGGGCGAAGGGGATGAGGAGGATCAGGAAGATCTCGAAGAGGTTGGTGAAGGCGTTGGGGTTCTCGAACGGGTGGGAGGAGTTGGCGTTGAAGTAACCGCCGCCGTTGGTGCCCAGCTCCTTGATGACCTCCTGCGAGGCCACGGCTCCGCCGCCCACCTGCTGGGTGCCGCCGGTGAGCTGCCCGATCTCGTGGATGCCCGCGAAGTTCTGGATCGCGCCGCAGGCGACGAGGACCAGCGCACCGACGACGGAGACCGGGATCAGGACGCGGACGGTGCCGCGCACCAGGTCGGCCCAGAAGTTGCCCAGTTCGCCCGTGCGGGACCTGGCGAAGCCCCGGACGAGGGCGATGGCGACGGCGATGCCGACGGCCGCGGAGACGAAGTTCTGCACGGCCAGACCGAGCGTCTGGACGGCGTGGCCCATGGCCTGCTCGCCGGAGTACGACTGCCAGTTGGTGTTGGCGACGAACGAGGCGGCGGTGTTGAACGCCTGGTCCGGGTCGATCGCGGTGAAGCCGAGCGAGACCGAATCCGGCAGGACGCCCTGAATCCGCTGGAGCAGATAGAGAAAGAGCACGCCGACGAGGGAGAAGGCCAGGACACCGCGGAAATAGGCGGCCCAGCGCATTTCGGCGTCGGGGTCGGCGCCGATCGAGCGGTAGATCCACTTTTCGACGCGCAGGTGCTTGTCGGAGCTGTAGACGCGGGCCATGTAGTCGCCCAGCGGGCGGTAGGCCAGTGCCAGCGCCGCAGCGAGGGCGGTGAGCTGGAGGACTCCGGAAAGGACGGGGCTCATATCGCCCGCCGCGATAGCGGCAATAGGCACGGTCAGAACCTCTCCGGGAAAACGAGGGCGAGGATCAGGTAGCCCAGGAGGGCGACGGCCACGACCAGACCGACGACGTTCTCGGTGGTCACAGCTTCGTCACCCCCTTGGCGACGAGAGCCACCAGCGCGAAGACCGCGATCGTGGTGACGACGAAGGCCACGTCGGCCATCGTGTGCTCCTAGAGGGTTCGGATATGAACGGACCTCTAGAGGAAACCTCTCGGACCGGCTCGCGAACGGTCCGTTGACGCCTCCCTTACGGCCATTAGCGCGCCCTTGACGAGATTCATACGCCCGCCGCGTGTACCTGCGAAAACGACACTGGGCCGCAACCCCGGACAGGGGTTGCGGCCCAGCGAAACGGCGCGATCCAGCCGCTTGACGAGCGTTTTTTCAGCGGATCTCGGAGATTTCCGGGCCCCGCTGGAGGCGGTCCACGCCACCGGCGAAGCGCGAGCCCTCGGGCTCCTCCTGCTGCAGGCCCTCGGCCACCATCTGCGCGTCGTCCGGCAGGTTCAGCACGATCGGGTCGCGCGGCGCCATCGGGGAGTCGCCGCGCACGACGACGGTGTCCAGGAAGATCTGCTCCAGCAGTCCGGCGGTCTGCGGCTGCACCGCGCCCTGGCCGGAGATCACACCGCGCAGGAACCAGCGCGGTCCGTCACAGCCGACGAAGCGCACCAGCTGCACACCGTTGGTCCCGTCCGGCAGCGTCACGGGCACCTGGGCCCGCAGCTCCCAGCCGAGCGGCCCCTGGACCTCGTCCACGACACCGCCCTGCTGGGTGATGCCGCTCGCGATCTCGTCCCGTACCTCGTGCCAGATGCCCTCGCGCTTGGGGGCGGCGAAGGCCTGCAGCTGCACGGCGCTGTCACGCAGCACCACGGTCGCGGCGACGATCGCGTCACCGGCGACCTCGACCCGCAGCTCCATGCCCTCGACGCCGGGCACGAACAGTCCGCCCAGGTCCACCCGGCCCTCGCCGGGCTCCCGGACCTCCGCGATGTCCCACGGCCCGTCGGGGCGCGGCTCCGGCTCCAGCCGGACCCGGGTCTCGGCCGCGGTGTCCTGTGCGGACTCGTCGGCGAGGGAGTCCTCAGCCGACTCCTGGGAGGTCACACCGTCGACCTGGCCGACGGCGTCCTCGCTCTGCTTGCGGCGACGACCGAACACGTCACTGTCCTTCCCGGTCGCGGGCGACCGAAGCGAATCCATTCCCCACGGCAGCGTGGCCACCGGTGGACCCGAAGCCCCCTTCGGCCCGCGCCGAGCCGGGAAGCTCCGCCACCTCGTGGAAGCGGACCTTCTCGACCTGCTGGACAACCAATTGGGCGATGCGGTCGAACCGCTCGAACCGCACGCTCTCGCGCGGGTCCAGATTGACCACAATCACCTTGATCTCTCCACGGTACCCGGCATCGATGGTCCCCGGGGCATTGACCATGGAGACCCCGCACCGGGCAGCGAGCCCCGAACGGGGGTGCACGAAGGCGGCGTACCCGTCCGGCAGCGCGATGGAAACCCCGGTGGGGAGCACCATCCGCTCGCCCGGTGCCAGCACCGCGGCCTCGGTGGTGACGAGATCACAGCCGGCGTCGCCGGGGTGGCCGTACGCGGGGACGGGCACCTCCGGGTCCACTCGGCGGATCAGCACGTCGACGGGACTGCGCATCACGGGTTCACCTCGAAAGCTCGCGCGACCTTCAGCTGGTCGGGGTCGGCCAGAGCGGCCTTGATCTCGGCCGGGCGGCCGTTCTCGATGAAGTGGTCGACCTTGACCTCGACGAACATCGCGTCCGCGCGCACCGCGACGGGCCCGTCGGGGCCGCCGATCCGGCCGGTGGCCGTGCAGTAGATCTTGCGGCCGTGCACCGCGAGCACCTCGGCGTCCAGGTACAGGACGGTGTCCACAGGGACGGGACGGACGAAGTCCGTCTCCAGCCGGCCGGTCACCGCGATCACCCGCAGTAGCCAGCCCAGCCCGCCCAGCGTCTCGTCCAGCGCCGTGGCCAGCACACCGCCGTGCGCGAGACCGGGCGCGCCCTGGTGGGCCTCCTTGACCCGGAACTCGGCCGTGACCCGCACGCCCTCGCCGGCCCGTGTCTCGAGGTGCAGGCCGTGCGGCACCGAAGGGCCGCAGCCGAAGCAGTACTCGTAGTGCGACCCGATGATCTCTCCGGGTGCGGGGGCGTCGGGGTGCCGCACCGGCGGCCCGGCGTCGTCCGGGGGCGTCAGCGCTGTCGTTCTTCCACTCACAGGGGCTGACCTTACCCGCGCCGGGGGCACCCGGTCCCGGCCGTGCCAAGCTTGGGCTTATGCAGCCTTACGAAGAACGCCTGACCGCGCCCCGTTCCTGGTGGTTCATCACCGTTCTCGTCGGGATCGCCATGGCGCTGATCCTGCTGCCGCTGGGCACGCTGCCGCCGCTGTGCGGTCTGGTCGGCGGCGGCGCGCTGGCGGCCGTCGCGGTCAGCTCCTACGGATCCGCGCGGATCCGGGTGGTCGGCGGCGCGCTGGTCGCGGGCGACGCCCGGATCCCCGTCGAGGCGCTGGGGGTACCGGAGGTACTGGACGCGGAACAGGCCCGCGCCTGGCGGACCCACAAGGCCGACACCCGCGCCTTCATGCTGCTGCGCGGCTACATCCCCACCGCGGTGCGGATCGAGGTCGTCGACCCCGCCGATCCCACGCCGTACGTCTATCTCTCCACCCGCTCCCCCGAGCGCCTGGCCGCCGCCCTCGCCGCCGTACGGGCCTAGGGGCCCGGTTTCGTCGGGACTTCGACCGCGGGCCGTCTTTGCCGCCTGCGGCGGCGCGCGCCCTTCGGGCGTACCCCCAGGGGCTGGTTCGGGCTGGCCTCAGCCCGAACCAAGCCCGTCCGGCGATTGAGGACACCGCACACCGCCCCCGGGGCAGCCTCAAGACAAGCCCCGGGGAGGGGCCACGGGCCCGGCTGACGGGCACAGGGCGGCTCGGGAGGCCCCAGGGGGTCAGCCGGCCCCCGGATCCTCCTGGGCGGGCGGCAGGGCGCTCCAGGCGGAGTCGGGCAGCGCGTCCCAGGGCACCTGTTTGGTGCGCAGGTCCTTGCGTACCTTCTCGGCGAGCTTCTTGGTGTCGCGGCGGTTCAGCACCGCGCCGACGGCCGCGCCGATCATGAAGGGCGTGAGGTTCGGCAGATTGCGGAACGTGCGCTTGAGGACCTGCTGGCGCAGCTCGCGCCGCAGCTGGCCGCCGAGGGCCGCGTTCAGGGTCAGGGGCGAGGTCACGTCGATGCCGCGCTCCTCGGCCCAGGCGCCCAGATAGGCCGTGGCCCGCTGGCGCACGGCCCCCGGGGCGCGGACCCCGTAGACCTCGTGGAGTTCGGCGATGAGCTTGAACTCCACGGCGGCGACGCCGACGATCTCGGCCGCCAGCTCGGCGGGCATGGCGGGCGGCACCGGCAGCATCGCCGCCGCGCCGACGCCGGCGCCCACGGTGGACGTGCCGTTCGCGGCACCGGCCACCAGCTTGTCGGCGAGCTGCTCCGGGCCGAGGCCCGGGAACTGCTCGCGCAGGGTCGCGAGGTCGCGCACCGGGATGCGCGGGGCGTTCGCGATGATCCGGTCGGCGACGGCGGTGAGTCCCGCCAGCGCTCCCCGGCCGCCCTTCTTGGCCCCACGGCCGACCGCGGCCGCGAGCGAGGCCGTACGGCCCCGCTCCACGCTCGCGTCGACCGCTTCGCCGGATGCGGTTGCGTCCTGCCGCGCGACGCCCTCGGCCGGCCCGGTGGTCAGTTCGGGCTGCCGGGAGCGTCGCTTCCGGAAGGGGGTCGAGCCTGCCATGGCAGACCCGGTCCTCAGTCGCAGTCGCGGCAGATCGGCTGGCCGTCCTTCTCGCGGGCCAGCTGACTGCGGTGGTGCACGAGGAAGCAGCTCATGCACGTGAACTCGTCGGCCTGCCGAGGCAGGACCCGGACGGACAGTTCCTCATTGGAAAGGTCCGCGCCGGGCAGCTCCATGCCCTCGGCCGACTCGAACTCGTCGACGTCGACCGTCGACGCGGACTTGTCGTTCCGCCGGGACTTGAGTTCCTCGATGCTGTCCTCGTTGACGTCATCGTCGGTCTTGCGTGGGGTGTCGTAGTCCGTTGCCATGTCGCTCTCCCCCTCTGGGTGTCTGCGGTGTCTCCAGCGCACGTAACGCGTGAGAGGCCGGACTTGTGCCCGACCTGAGGCGGAGATTTTGCCTCACATCAAGGTCTGTTACTCAATCGACACCCAACCGCACACCTGAAGAGGTGATGGGGATGGATGGCGAACGGGACCGTACACGGTCCGGACGACGCATGCGGATGCGCCATCACCTGTACTTCCCGTGATCAGGACCCCCGGAAACCCCCATTTTTCCGGCGTTCCGGCAGCCTGATCGATCACGGAGAGTGGGTGGCCGGAAGTTTGCGCATGTGATCGATCACACATGCCCACAGCGATGGCCGGAATGTGAAAATTCCGCCCAAAGCGAACCTTCGGCCGCCCTATTCTCGCAGAGTTCTCAGGCCGGCAGGACAACCCTCATGATCAACCCGCCGCCCTCCCGGGGTTGGGCCGTGATCCGCCCTCCGTGCGCCCGGGCCACCGAGCGCACGATCGACAGGCCGAGGCCCACGCCCTTGTCGCTGCCCGTGCGCTCCGTACGGAGCCGTCGGAAGGGCTCGAAGATGTTGTCCACCTCATACGCCGGGACGACCGGCCCGGTGTTCTCCACGACCAGCAGCGCCTGGCCCGGCAGGGCCCGTGTGGTGACCTCCACCCAGCCGTCCGGGGTGTTGTAGCGCACGGCGTTCTGCACGAGGTTCAGCGCGATCCGCTCCAGGAGCACCCCGTTGCCCTGCACGACCGCGGGCTCCCGCGTCCCGCGCAGTTCCACGCCCTTGGTCTGCGCCTCGGCCCGGGCCTGGTCGAGGGCCCGGGAGGCCACCTCGGCGAGATCCACGGGCTTGCGGTCCACGATCTCGTTGTCGC
The DNA here is from genome assembly GCF_055582085.1 of Streptomyces sp. NPDC042259. Classification (NCBI taxonomy): domain Bacteria; kingdom Bacillati; phylum Actinomycetota; class Actinomycetes; order Kitasatosporales; family Streptomycetaceae; genus Streptomyces; species Streptomyces sp. NPDC042259. The sequence goes on from NZ_JBVJDW010000003.1 coordinate 650,020, forward strand.
TGCGGGCGAGCAGCAGCAGGCCCTCCACGAGCTGCTCGCTGCGCTCGTTGGTGGCGAGCAGGGTCTTGCCGAGCTGTTGCAGTTCGGGCGAGGCGCCGGGATCGGAGAGGTGGACCTCCAGCAGCGTCCGGTTGATGGCCAGCGGGGTGCGCAGCTCGTGCGAGGCGTTGGCCACGAACCGCTGCTGCGCGGTGAAGGCCCGCTCCAGCCGGTCGAGCATCTCGTCGAAGGTGTCCGAGAGCTCCTTCAACTCGTCGTCCGGCCCACCGAGTTCGATGCGCCGGGACAGGTCCGTCCCCGCGACGCGGCGGGCGGTGCGGGTGATCTTGCCGAGCGGCGAGAGGACCCGGCCGGCCATGGCGTAACCGAAGGCGAAGGCGATCACGGCGAGCCCGAGGAGGGCGAGCAGGGAGCGCTTGAGGAGGCTGTCCAGGGCCATGGCCCGCTGGTTCCGCATGCACTGTTCGAGGCCCTGCATGAAGGCGCCGCTGTCCCGGGTCCCGGTCAGGTCCGGGCAGGTGTCGCTGGTGAAGGCCACCTGCGCGTTGAGGATCTTGAAGGGCAGCTCGTTGCCCTGGCGCAGGGCGTCCGCGGCCAGCAGATAGATGATCGTCAGCAGCAGGACGCCGGCCATCAGGAACATGCCGCCGTAGAGCAGGGTGAGCCTGATCCGGATGGTCGGGCGCAGCCAGGGGAACGGCCGGACGACCGGCTGACGGGGGTCCCAGGTGGGTTTCGGCGGCGTGGGAGGGGTCGCCGGCGGCGCGGGGGTGGCGGGAGTGGGCATACGGCGTCAGATCCGGTATCCGGAGCCGGGCACGGTGACGATGACGGCGGGCTCGCCGAGCTTGCGGCGGAGCGTCATGACCGTGACTCGGACGACGTTGGTGAACGGGTCGGTGTTCTCGTCCCAGGCCTTCTCCAGGAGCTGCTCGGCCGAGACGACCGCGCCCTCGCTGCGCATCAGCACCTCCAGCACCGCGAACTCCTTCGGCGCCAGCTGCACCTCACGGCCGTCGCGGAAGACCTCGCGGCGGTTGGGGTCCAGCTTGATGCCGGCGCGCTCCAGGACGGGCGGCAGGGCCACGGTGGTGCGGCGGCCCAGCGCGCGGACGCGCGCGGTCAGCTCGCTGAACGCGAAGGGCTTGGGCAGATAGTCGTCCGCGCCGATCTCCAGGCCCTCCACGCGGTCGCTGACGTCACCGGAGGCGGTGAGCATCAGGACCCGGGTGGGCATGCCCAGCTCGACGACCTTGCGGCAGACGTCGTCGCCGTGGACGAGCGGGAGGTCCCGGTCGAGCACGATGACGTCGTAGTCGTTGACGGCGATGCGCTCCAGGGCCGCGGCCCCGTCGTACACGACGTCGACGGCCATGGCCTCCCGGCGCAGTCCGGTGGCGACGGCATCTGCGAGCAGCTGCTCGTCCTCGACGACGAGTACGCGCACGGCGCTGTTCCTTTCCTCGGGCCCTGTGGGCAGGTGTGATTCCCCTGACGGGTGCGTCCATCCTGCCTCGAACGTCGATAAACCGGCCGTAAGGGGGGTGCCGGTGGCCGGATCGGCGGGGATTCCGGATTCCTCGAACATCGCAGGTTTCCGCGCGGATCGCGGTGGGGAAGACGTCTGCACACCCGCGATCACGCTTTGTGGCGGCGCGTCACGACCGGCCGTCACCCGCAGGGACACCGCACGTGATCGTTTCGCCGTCGGCACACCCCCGTGCCATCGACTCACGACGAGAGGGCGCCGCACCATGGACGCGTTCACCGCTGGCATCCTGCAGCGCATAGAGAACACCCGCACCGATCTCGACCAGGCTCGCCGGACCGGCGACGATTTCCTCGCCGAGGTGGAGCAGGCCGAGCTGGACGACCTGCACCGCCTGGCCGCCGAGCACGGCGTCCAGGTCACCGCCGCGTGACCCCCTGCCCTTGCCCTTCGGGCTGATCATTTACGACCGAGCGCCCACCGCCGTACGGCGGTGGGCGCTCGCGTGCTGTCGGCTATGCCCGGCGAAACCGGCCCCGTCCGTCCTGCCGCCTGCGGCGGCGAGCGCCCTGGGGCGCGTCCTCAAGCGCCGGACGGGCTTGATTCGGCTGGGCTCAGCCGCCAGCGCGGGCAGCGATTAGGCCGGCCTCAGCCATTCCAGCCCGTCCGGCGATTGAGGACTACCGCCGCGCAGCGGTGGTGCCGACGGACTCCGGCGGTTCTTCGACTACCGGCCGGTGGTGCCGCCTGCGGCGGCGAGGCGCCCTGCGGGCGCGTCCTCAAACGCCGGACAGGCTGGATGTGGCTGGGCCCAGCCGAAACCAGCCCGGACCGGCTGACGGAAGACAGGCCCAGCCAACCAAGCCCGTCCGGCGATTGAGGACACAGCACACCAGCCCGTCCGGCCAGGACAGAGGTGAACGGGAGGCCCGCTTACACGACCCGCAGGCCACCGCCTAGTCGTGCCAGGCCCCCAGCTCCTCCAGCCGCCCCTGGAGCGGCTCGAAGAGGCCCTGGGGGGCCGCCACGGTCAGTTCCGGGGAGACCGGGTCGCCCGGGCGGCCGCCCGTGAGTGCGCCCGCCTCGCGGGCGATCAGCGCGCCCGCCGCGTAGTCCCAGGGGTTGAGCCCGCGCTCGTAGTAGCCGTCCAGCCGGCCGCAGGCCACGTCGCACAGGTCGATCGCCGCGGAACCTCCGCGCCGGATGTCCCGGACCTCCGGCAGGAGGGAGCGCAGCACCTCCGCCTGGGCGGCCCGCCGGGCCGTGAGGTAGCCGAAGCCCGTGCCGATCAGTGCCTGGTCGAGGGCGGCCGCGGGGCGCACCCGCAGCCGGCGGTCACCGGCGAACGCCCCTTCGCCGCGTACCGCCCGGTACGTCTCGCCGCGCATCGGGGCGGCGACGACGCCGACGGCCGCCTCGCCGTCGATCTCGGCGGCGATGGACACCGCCCACGACGGCAGGCCGTACAGGTAGTTGACCGTGCCGTCGAGCGGATCGATGACCCAGCGCACTCCGCTGGTGCCCTCGCTGCTCGCGCCCTCCTCGCCCAGCACCCCGTCGTGGGGGCGCCGGTCCGCGAGGAAGCCGGTGATCAGCTTCTCGGAGGCGATGTCCATCTCGGTGACGACGTCGATGGAGCTGGTCTTGGTCGCGGCCACCCCGAGATCGGCCGGGCGGCCGTCACGCAGCAACGCGGCGGCGCGGTCGGCGGCCTCCAGGGCCACGGCCAGGAGTTCGGCCTTCAGGGGGGCGTGGGACACGTCGTTCACGGTGCTCCTCGGTGCGTCTTCTCGGTGCGTCTTGTCCGTGCCCCGCGGGCGGGCCGGGCCCGCGACGGTCACGCGTACGGGCTGTCGGCGCCCGCGGCGGCGGGGCGGGGGGCGCGGCCCGGGCAGCAGCCGACGGGGCACAGGTCGTGGCTCGGGCCGAGGGCGCCCAGCGCGCAGCGCGCGGGCGGCATGCCGCGCTCGGTGGCCGCGCGCTCCAGCACCAGCTCGCGGACGGCGGCGGCGAAGCGCGGATCGGCGCCCACGGTGGCGGCGCGGGCGACGGGCAGCCCGAGGCCGGCGGCCTTGGCGGTGGCCTCGGTGTCGAGGTCGTACTTGACCTCCATGTGGTCCGAGACGAAGCCGATCGGGACCATGACCACACCAGGGACGCCCGCGCCGTGGGCGCTCTCGAGGTGGTCGCAGATGTCGGGCTCGAGCCAGGGGATGTGCGGGGCGCCGCTGCGGGACTGGTAGACGAGCTGCCAGGGGTGGTCGACGCCGGTCTCCTCGCGGACCGCCCCGGCGATCAGCCGGGCGACGTCGAGGTGCTGGGCGACGTACGCGCCGCCGTCGCCGTGCCCGTCCGCCGGCCCGGAGGTGTCGGCGGCGGCGGTCGGGATGGAGTGCGTGGTGAAGGCGAGATGCGCCCCGTCCCGCACGTCCTCGGGCAGTTCGGCGAGCGCCGCCAGCGTCGCGTCGACCATCGGGCGCACGAACCCGGGGTGGTTGAAGTAGTGGCGCAGTTTGTCGACGCGCGGCGGTGTCAGCCCCTCCGCCTCCAGGGCGGCGAGGGCGTCCGCGAGGTTCTCGCGGTACTGCCGGCAGCCGGAGTAGGAGGCGTAGGCGCTGGTGGCGAGCGTCAGGACGCGGCGGTGGCCGTCGGCCGTCATCCGGCGCAGGGTGTCCGTCAGATACGGCGCCCAGTTGCGGTTGCCCCAGTAGACCGGCAGGTCTAGGCCGTGGTCGGCGAAGTCCTTGCGCAGCGCGTCGAGCAGCTCACGGTTCTGGGCGTTGATCGGGCTGACGCCGTCGAAGAGGAAGTAGTGCTGCCCGACCTCCTCGAGCCGCTCGCGGGGGATGCCCCGGCCACGGGTCACGTTCTCCAGGAACGGCACGACGTCGTCCGGGCCCTCGGGTCCGCCGAAGGACAGCAGCAACAAGGCGTCGTAAGGGGAACACGGGGTGACAGCGCTCTGATCCGGCATGCGTCCGATCCTGCCACCCGCCACCGACAGGCAGGAAATGGCTGTGCGGGGCGCCCGTGTACGCCGTAAGCTGTATCGGCCACTTACATCCCTTACGCCCAGCGCGCCCTTCCCGGTCTCCCCCGGCCGGCAGCACCCGCGGAGTCACCCTTGCCCAGTCCCTACCGCGCGATATTCGCGGCCCCCGGCGCCAAGGGCTTCTCCACCGCCGGCTTCTTCGGCCGGATGCCGCTGTCGATGATGGGCATCGGCATCGTCACGATGGTCTCCCAGCTCACCGGCCGCTACGGGCTGGCGGGTGCGCTGTCGGCGACGCTCGCGCTGTCCGCGGCTGTGCTCGGCCCGCAGATCTCCCGGCTGGTCGACCGGCACGGGCAGCGCCGGGTGCTGCGCCCGGCGACGCTGGTGGCGCTCGCCGCGGTCGCGGGGCTGCTGGTCAGCGCCCAGCAGGAGTGGCCGGACTGGACCCTGTTCCTCTTCTCGGCCTGCGGTGGCTGTGTGCCGAGCGTGGGCTCGATGGTGCGGGCCCGCTGGGCGGCGATCTACCAGGGCTCGCCACGGCAGCTGCACACCGCGTACTCCTTCGAGTCCGTCGTCGACGAGGCGTGTTTCGTCTTCGGGCCGATCCTGTCGATTGGTCTGTCCACGGCGTGGTTCCCGGAGGCGGGCCCGCTGCTGGCCGGCTGTTTCCTGGCCGTCGGCGTCTTCTGGCTGACGTCGCTGCGCGCCACCGAGCCCGAGCCGCACCCCCGCGACCACCACGGCGACGGGTCCGCGCTGCGTTCGCCCGGGCTCCAGGTGCTGGTGGCGACCTTCGTCGCCACGGGCGCCATCTTCGGCGCCGTGGACGTGGTGACCGTGGCGTTCGCCGAGGACGAGGGCCACAAGGCCGCGGCCAGCATGGTGCTCGCGGTGTACGCGCTGGGCTCCTGCCTGGCGGGCGCGGTCTTCGGTCTGCTGCACCTGAAGGGCGACCCGGCCCGCCGCTGGCTGCTGGGCGTGTGTGCGATGGCCGTGAGTATGATCCCCCTCCAACTGGTCGGGAACCTGCCGTTCTTGGCCGTGGCGCTCTTTGTCGCGGGCCTGTCCATCGCGCCGACGATGGTCACCACGATGGCCCTCGTCGAGCAGCATGTACCGCGCGCGAAGCTGACCGAGGGCATGACCTGGACGAGCACCGGGCTCGCGGTCGGGGTGGCGCTCGGGTCGTCGGCCGCCGGCTGGGTGGTCGACGCCGCGGGGGCCGGGGCGGGGTACACGGTGCCCGGCGTGTCGGGGGTGCTCGCGGCGGCGGTCGCGTTCCTCGGGTACCGCCGGCTCCGGTCGGCGCCGCAGCGGGTGGGGGCGCCCACGCCGCAGGCAAGGGGAGGGTCTGCAGCAGATGACGGAGCGGACGGGAACGAACAGCAGCGCGTGGCGTAACTGGGCGGGGAACGTCACCGTCCGGCCGGAACGGACCGCGGCCCCGGCCAGTGCCGAGGAGCTGGCCGCCCTGATAGCCGGGGCGGCCGCCGACGGCCTGCGGGTGAAGGCGGTGGGCACCGGTCACTCCTTCACGGCCGCCGCGGCCACGGACGGGCTGCTCATCCGCCCCGAGCGCCTCACGGGCATCCAGGCGGTCGACCGCGAGGCGGGGACCGTGACGGTCGCCGCGGGCACGACGATCAGACAGCTGAACGAGTCGCTGTCCGCGCACGGCCTGTCGCTGGCCAACATGGGCGACATCATGGAGCAGACGGTCTCCGGGGCGGTCAGCACCGGTACCCACGGCACGGGCCGCGACTCGGCCTCGCTGGCCGCCCAGATCACGGGCCTGGAGCTGGTCACGGCCGACGGCTCTCGGCTCACCTGCTCCGCCGACGCGCACCCCGACGTCTTCGCGGCGGCCCGGCTCGGGCTCGGCGCGCTGGGGGTGATCAGCTCGATCACTTTCGCGGTGGAACCGTCGTTCCTGCTCAGGGCGCGTGAGGAACCCATGCGGTTCGACCGGGTGACGGCCGAGTTCGATCAGCTGGTCGCCGAGAACGAACACTTCGAGTTCTTCTGGTTCCCGCACACCGACAGCTGCACCACCAAGCGCAACAACCGCAGCGCGGGCCCCGCGGCGCCGCCCGGTCGCGTCGGCGGCTGGGTCGAGGACGAACTGCTGGCCAACGGCCTCTTCCAGGCCGTGTGCACGCTGGGCCGGGCCGTTCCCGCCGCGGTCCCCGGCATCGCCAGGATCGCCGGCCGGGCCCTCTCCGCCCGTACGTACACCGATGTCGCCTACAAGGTCTTCACCAGCCCGCGCCGGGTGCGTTTCCTGGAGATGGAGTACGCGCTGCCGCGCGAGGCCGCCGTGGCGGCGCTGCGCGAGCTGCGGGCGATGATCGAGCGCACCGGGCTGCGGGTCGGCTTCCCGGTGGAGGTGCGGACCGCCCCGGCGGACGACGTGCCGCTGTCCACGGCCTACGGGCGGGAGACGGTCTATCTCGCCGTCCACCTGTACCGGGGCACCCCGCACCGGGCGTACTTCACCGCCGCCGAGCAGATCATGACGGCTCACGGCGGCCGGCCGCACTGGGGGAAGCTGCACAGCCGGGACGCGGGGTATCTGGCCGGGGTCTATCCGCGGTTCGCGGAGTTCGGCGCGCTGCGGGACCGGCTGGACCCGCGGCGCGTCTTTGGCAACGACTACCTGCGGCGGGTCCTAGGACCCTGAGCCCGCCGCACCGGCCGCGGCGTTCTGCTGCCCCTGCGGCGGCGCGGGCGACTGGCTGCCGCCGGTGCCCCCGGCCCCCTCGGTGGCGCCGCCCTTGCCGCCGTCGTCGCCCTTGCCGGTGTCCGGCGTCTTGCCGGGCTCGGTCGGCGGGGTCGGCTTCGGGGTGGGCGAGGAGCCGCCGGAGGACGGTGAGGTCCGCGGGGCCGGCGACGAGTGGTCCGTACCGCCGCCGCCCTGCCGGGAGGGGTCCGGGGACGGGGACGTCCCGCCGGTGCCGCTCTCCTGGCCGCCGCCCCGCGAGTGGCCGGGGCCGGGCGTGTGGGAGGGCGTCGGGTCGTGCTTCTTCTCCGAGGTCTGCGGCTGGAAGATCTGGCCGACGGTGGTCCCGCCGCCACCGTCCGCGCTGGAGCCCTTGACCAGCTCGACGGCGGTCACCGTGCCCATGGCCAGGACGAAGACGGCGCCGGCGGCCAGCAGCGGACGCTTCCAGCCGCGCAGCCGGGTGCCGTGGGTGGTGCCGTCACTGAACGTGTCGTCGAAAGCGCCATTGAACGGGTCGGAGGACGGGTCGGAGGACGGGCCCGAACGGTGATCGTTGCGTGCGTAGGGGCTCGCGCCGGAGTGTGCCCCCGCGTGCGCCCCGGCTTCCGCCGAGGGGCCCGTCTGATGCAGAGCCTGCGTGGCGTCGATCTCCGGCAGCATCTGGGTCGCCTCGGCCTGCCGCAACAGCCGGGTACGGTCCGGATCCGGCATCCCCGGCCGGCCCTCGCCGACCGCGGGCCACGCGGCTGTCGCGTCCGCGTCAGGGCCGGACCAGCCGTTATCCCCTCCGCCGCCCCCTCTGCCGGCCGCGTACCGGACGGCCCGGTCGGCTTCCCGCACGGGGACCCGGCGCAGCCTGGGCTTCGCCGCCTGGACCGTCGCCTCGGTGATCTTCTCACCGGTGCGCTTGAACAAGTGCTGGAAGATCGTGCCACCGGTAGTGGCGACCACGCTGACGACACCGGCACCGATAATCGTCCCGTATACACCGAGCTTGCCCGCGAGCAGCGCGGCCACGCACGCCGCGAGGGCGCTGCCGGCTACCTGCGCGACGCTCAGCTCCAGACGCTTGTTCTTCGGTTTTGCCTCGCTTTCGCCTTTGTCGTCCATCTCCAGCCTCTGTGTCGCCCTTTCATTCCTTCTGACAGACAGGACAGACTTCCGAGCGTAACGAACAGTTCCGATTCGGGCGATTGTGTGAACCACGCCACCTATGGGGCAGCCGTACACACGAAGGGGCGCACTCAACTCCCTTGCCGGGGGTGAACTTCGATGGCGCGCCGATCCACCCCCGGTGGCCCGAATGGAGTACTGTGGCGAGCCCTGGCCCCGGTTATCCCGTCCGGCTGCCCGGACCCAACGGGAGGGGCCCAGGCGGCACTCGCCCCGTCAACTCGGCAATGTTGTGGCAGGCTGCACCCGGGCAGGCCACACTCGACTAGCGGAAGCAGCGACGCACGTGACGTCGGCAGGCACCACCCGGGAGGTCCCCATGCCCGAACTGCGTGTCGTGGCCGTCTCCAACGACGGCACACGGCTGGTGCTCAAGGCTGCGGACAGCACGGAGTACACGCTTCCCATCGACGAGCGCCTGCGCGCCGCGGTGCGCAACGACCGTGCCCGTCTGGGACAGATCGAGATCGAGGTGGAGAGCCATCTCCGCCCGCGAGACATCCAGGCCCGTATACGTGCGGGCGCCTCCGCCGAGGAGGTCGCGCAGCTCGCCGGCATCCCGGTCGAGCGGGTCCGGCGCTTCGAGGGCCCCGTACTGGCCGAGCGCGCGTTCATGGCCGAGCGGGCCCGCAAGACACCCGTACGCCGCCCCGGCGAGAACACCGGCCCGCAGCTCGGTGAGGCCGTGGCGGAGCGGATGTCCCTGCGCGGGGCCGAGAAGGACACCGCCCAGTGGGATTCCTGGCGCCGCGACGACGGCACCTGGGAGGTCCTCCTCGTCTATCGCGTGGCCGGTGAGCCGCGTGCCGCGAGCTGGACGTACGACCCGCCCCGGCGGATCGTCCAGGCGATGGACGACGAGGCACGGGCCCTCATCGGCGAGACCGACGACACGCCCGAGCCGAGCTTCCCGTTCGTCCCGCGTATCGCCCGGCTGCCGCGCGACAGACCGCTGGACCGGTCCCTGGACCGGCAGCAGCAGACTCCCCCGCCGCCGGACGCCGACGCGGCCCCGGCGGAGGAGACGGTCAAGGAGCGGGACACCCTGACGAGCCTGCTCGAAGCGGTGCCCAGCTTCCGGGGCGACATGGTGGTGCCCGAGGCACCGTCGGTGGCTCCCGCGACCTCGGTCGAGGCGCCGCCCGACGAGGCGGAGGCTGTCGAACCGCCCGCGCCGGCGGCGAGCGCCGGCGCGGCCTACGCGGACGTGCTGATGCCACGGTCGGTGGCCGGCCACCGGGACCGGCTGACCGGCACGACGGACCGTCAGGCGGAGGCGGACGGTGTCCGGCCGGGCCGCCGGGCGGCGGTACCCAGCTGGGACGAGATCGTCTTCGGCACCCGCCGCAAGAAACAGGAGTGAGCCGAGCGCGCTGAGCCGCCGTCATCTCCCCCGCCGAAGCGGGGGTGACGGCGGCTCATCCGCTCGCTCACCCACATGGCCGCCGCCCGATCGGCTCGTTTCCCCCAGGGGATCCACGAGCCGTCGACACGGTCGTCCAGGCTGATTTTCAGCCAATGATGACGGGTGGTCAGCCCGGCTGCGGGCCCGTCGCCACCGGACGGGTTCCGTCCGCCGTCCACTCGCTCCAGGAGCCGATGTACAGCGCCGCCGGGATCCCGGCGACCGCCAGGGCCAGTACCTGCTGTGCCGCCGACACGCCCGAGCCGCAGTAGACGCCCACCTCCGTGCCCGCCGTGGCACCCAGATCCGCGAACCGCCGGCCGAGCACCGCCGCGGGATGGAAGCGGCCGTCCTCGGCTGTGTTCTCGCTCGTCGGGGCGGACACCGCTCCGGGGATGTGGCCGGCGACCCGGTCGATCGGCTCGACCTCGCCCCGGTACCGCTCCCCCGCCCGCGCGTCCAGCAGCAGACCCCGCCGGGCCAGCGCCGCCGCGCCGTCCGCGTCGAGGAGGACCGGCCGGGCACCGGGCTCGGGACGGAAATCGCCCTCCGTCACCGACGGGATCTCCTCGGTCAGCGCACCGCCCGCGCTCGTCCAGGCGGCGAGCCCGCCGTCGAGGACCCGCACGGCCGGGTGCCCCGTCCAGCACAGCAGCCACCACGCGCGGGCCGCCGCCCAGCCCAGCCCGCCGTCGTAGACGACCACCTCACGGTCCCGGCTCACCCCGGCCCGGCGCATCGCGGCCCCGAACGCGGCGATGTCCGGCAGCGGGTGACGGCCCCGCTCCCCGGGCGCCCCCGCGAGTTCGGTGTCCAGATCCACATAGACGGCGCCGGGCAGATGCCCCGCCTCGTAATCCGCGCGGCCGGAGGGCCGGCCGTGCTGCCAACGGATGTCCAAAAGGGTCGGCGGCCGGTCTCCGGCCGATGCGCTCGCGAGTTGCTCTGCGGTGATGATGGCGTCCATGCCCGCCATTCTGGCGTAGTCGTCGTTGCGCCGAATGGCCCTCTGGCCAGACCGCGCGAAGCTGATCGATACTGGACGCCCCCGACGCCGAAACGGATGCGCGGCCCGAAAACGGGCATTCTCCAGCGGGAACCCGGGGAATCCGGCGCGGCCGGGGGGTACGTCACCACAGGTGGTGCAAACATCTGGTCGGGCCCCGTCCCATCCGGTCCGATCCGGAGCGCCGCCGACCGGCGCGGGAGCGCGGCCACCACGATGGTCCGAGGAGAGAGTGACGATGACCGAGGTATGGGGGTCCCCCCAGCAGAGCAAGGGGGAGGCTCGGCACACCCCAGGCACCCCATGCTGGACGAGTCTCTTGGTGCACGATCTGGAGGCTATCCAGGACTTCTACAGTGGTCTGTTCGGCTGGAGTTACTACAGCCCCGGACCACGCCAACTGGGCCCGTACGTCCGTGCGACGCTCGACGGCCGCGATGTGGCGGGGATCGGCGAACTGCTGCCCGACCGCCATCTGTCGACCACCTGGACGACCTATCTCGCGAGCGACGACGCGGACACGACCGCCGAATGGATCCGCTGTTCCGGCGGCACGGTGGGCGTGGGGCCGCTGACCGCCGAGGACGCGGGGCGGCTCGTGCTCGCCTCCGACCCGGCGGGCGCGCCCTTCGGCGTCTGGCAGGGCCAGGAGCTGGTCGGCCCCGCGCTGGTGGGGGTGCCGGGCACGCCGGTCTGGCATGAGCTGGTCACCTATGAGACGACCGCCGTCGCGAAGTTCTACCAGGCCCTCTTCGGCTACGAGACGGTGTCGGCCGACCCGCTGGACACCGACTACCTCACCCTGCTGGTGAACGGCTCCCCGGTCGCCGCGATCCACGGCGTGGGGACGGCTCTGCCGCGCAGCCGGGGCCCGCACTGGATGACGTACTTCGAGGTGGCGGACACCGATGCCGCCGCCCGGCGGGCGGTCGAACTCGGCGGCCGGGTACTGCTGCCGCCTCAGGAGGGGCGGACCGGACGGATGGCCACGGTCGCGGACCCGGAGGGGGCGGTCTTCACACTCCTACGGACGACGCGTTAGCGGCGGCACTCACCAGGCCGGCCGGGTCCATCCGGTCGGTGGGGTCCGCGGGGTCGATCGGGTCCACCGGCAGGACGTCGGGCGACAGAGCGGCGGCGCGGGCCGCGGCGGCCGTGAGCCGACGGCGGTGGTGACGGCGGCACAGCACCTCGTAACCCACCAGGGCCTCGGACTGGTTGACGTCGCCCACGACCACCTGCGCGCCTTCGACGACCATCTCCCCGCCGACGGTGCGGGCGTTGTGGGTGGCCCGCGCACCGCACCAGCAGAGCGCCTCGACCTGGAGGACCTCCACCCGGTCGGCGAGTTCGACCAGGCGCCGGGAGCCGGGGAAGAGCCGGGTGCGGAAGTCGGTGGTGATACCGAAGGCGAAGACGTCGAGTTCCAGGTCGTCGACGATGCGGGCCAGCTGGTCGACCTGTTCCGGGTCGAGGAACTGCGCCTCGTCGGCTATGACGTAGTCCGCGCGGCCGCCGGCGGATATGTGTCCGACGATGTGCGCGTAGAAGTCGAAGCCCTCGCCCGCCTCGACGGAGTCGGTGACCAGACCCAGCCGGGAGGAGAGCTTCCCCTCGCCCGCGCGGTCGTTCTTCGTGTAGATCATCCCTTGGAGCCCGCGGGCCGAGCGGTTGTGCTCGATCTGCAGAGCGAGGGTGCTCTTTCCGCAGTCCATGGTTCCGGAGAAGAACACCAGCTCGGGCATGGGAAAGCCAATGCCTTTCATTTGTCTCGGTCGTCGGCGGGCGGGGCGGTGCGGCGGGGCTCGGCCCTAGGTGCGTACTTCGAGGAGCGGCACGAGCTGCTCGACGGGCGTCATCGAGCCGTGCAGGCCCACCATCGCGGATTCGTTCGGCTCGGTCTCGGACGCCACGATCGCGACGTCGTCGCGGGCCGCGGCGACGACATCGCCGATCCGGGCGTACACCCGGTCGTCGACGCCCTCTCCGGGCGGTCCGAACCAGCCGGCCTCGATGGCCTCGTCACGGCCCGCCACCCACATCTGCTCGCCGAGCACCTCGCGCCACACGGCGAGCACATCGTTGGCGGCCCCCGGCACGGCGTACACATGGCGGGCCCGGGCCTCGCCGCCGAGCAGGGCCACGCCGGCGCGCAGCTCCCAGTCCTCGTCGAAGTCGATGCGCGACTCCGGGTCGAAGGGGATGTCGATCATGCCGTGGTCGGCGGTGACGTACAGCGCCGAACGCGGCGGCAGCTGCTCCGCGAGCCGCTGGGCGAGCCGGTCCACGTACATCAGTTGGCCGCGCCACTCGTCGGAGTCGACGCCGAAGCGGTGGCCCTTGCCGTCGAGTTCGCTGTAGTAGGTGTAGACGAGCGAGCGGTCGGCGGCGGCGAGCCGGTCGGCGGCGAGGTCCATCCGGTCCTCGCCGGAGAGCCGGCCGTGGAAGGTGCCGCCGCTGAGTGCGATCTTCGTCAGCGGAGTGTGCTGGAAGTCGGGTGCGGAGACCTGGCAGGTGTGCACCCCGGCGGCGTCCGCGCGTTGGAAGACGGTCGGGTACGGCTGCCAGACGTGCGGGTCGGTCCACGGCCGCCAGCGCAGCTGGTTCATCAGCCGGCCGGTGGCGGGGTCGGCGACGGTGTAGCCCGGCAGGCCGTGGGCGCCGGGGGGCAGGCCGGTGCCCACCGAGGCCAGGGAGGTGGCGGTGGTCGACGGGAAGCCCGCGGTCATGGGCTCGCCGGTGCCGTTCATGGACGTGGCCAGCAGCGAGTGCAGGAACGGTGCTTCCGCCGGGTGGGCGCGCAGCAGCTCCCAGCCGAGGCCGTCGACGAGGAAGACGCAGACCCGGTCGGCGGGCGCGAGCCGCATGCCGGCGGGCAGGCCGGGAACGCCCATGCCGGACGCGATGGTGGGCAGCAGATCGGCGAGCGAGCCGGTGCCGTAGCGCGGGAGCGGGGCGGAGCGGGGGTCGAGCGGGGCGGGCTCGTGCCAGGCGGAGCCCGCCGTCGTCAGGTGGGCCATCAGCGGGCAGTGGCCGCGGTCGCCTCGGAGAGCGCCTGCGCGAAGGCCAGGGTCTGGCGCACGGTGTCCGGGCCGTCGCCCGCCTCGCTGACGCGCAGGCTCAGGTCGTCGGCGGTGGACGAGCCGGTGTAGCCGTGGTCGGCGTCGCAGTTGGCGTCACCGCAGGCGGCGGGCTCCAGGTCGATCCGGGAGACCGCGCCCCAGCCGATGGTGAGGACGACCTCGCGGGGCAGGGTGCCCGGGGTGTACGACTCGGGGTTGGCCACGACGCGGCTGAGCACGACCGAGGAGATCCGGCCGATCTTCACGGACTCGGTCGAGGTGGTGGCGTACGGGGACGGCGACGTGGCGTCGGCGGCCTGCTCGTCGGTGTGGCTGACGATGAAGCGCGTACCGGTCAGGACCAGGACCGTGACGTGACGGCGCACCTCGTTCGAATCGAAGGTCGTCTCCTGGTGGACCAGATAGGAAACGACCGGCTCCCCGCCCACGGCGGCCTCCACCGCCTCGGCCACGAGGGCCGGGTAGTAGCCGCTGCGCTCGATCGCCGCGCGCAGCCCCTGGGTGGTCGTACCGGTCTTCGCCATACGCCCATCCTACGGGGCGTACGGGGTCGCCTTGGCGCTTGGCCTCAGGGGCCCCTTGGCCTTGGCCTCAGCGGCCCCTTGGCCCGAGGTTCACGGCGGTGGGCTGCCACCCGCGGCGGCGAGCGCCCTGCGCAGCGGTGGTGGTGCGCCCACCACGGCCCGCGGGGCCGGTCGTACCGCGTCAGTACGCGGGCAGGCTGCGGGGCCCGAGGTCGGTGCGGGCCGGGGGCGGGGCCAGGCGTATGGCCGCGCCGAGGACGTGGACGCCGTGCGGTGCGACGATCACGGGCTCCAGGTCGGCGCCCACGACCTCGGGGTGGTCGTCCACCAGCCGTGAGACGCGCAGCAGCAGCTCTTCGAGGGCTCCGGTGTCCACGGGGGTGGAGCCGCGCCAGCCGAAGAGCAGCGGCGCGGTCCGGATCGAGCGGATCAGCTCGGCGACGTCCCGGTCGGTCGCCGGGACGAGGCGGTGGGCCGTGTCGCCGAGCAGCAGCGACGGCGCCCCCGCGAGGCCGAAGGACAGCACCGCGCCGGCCGCCGGGTCGATCGCGGCCCGTACGACCGTGTCGACGCCGCGCGGGGCCATCGACTGCACCACCAGCCGCGTTTCCTCGGGCTTGCCGAGCAGCTCCGTCAACTCCGCGTAGGCCCTGCGCAGTTCCGCCTCGCCGCCCAGGTCGAGCCGGACCCCGCCGAGGTCGGCGCGGTGGCGCAGGTGCGGGGCGGTGGGCTTGAGTGCCACGGGGAAGCCGAGCCGGTGCGCCGCCCAGACGGCGCTGTCGGGGTCGGGCGCGGCCAGGGCGGGCAGGACGGCGATCCCGTAGCGGGCCAGCAGCCGCTGGGTGTCGGCGGCGGACAGGGTGACGGCCCGGGCCGCTCCGGGCGGCGGGGTGGCCGCGCCGTGCGCGGTCAGCAGCACGTCGATGTCGGCGGCCGCGCCGGCCTCGTCGATGTCGTCGTACTCGGGCACCCGGCCGGGCTCCGCGAGCTGCCGCCGCCAGCGCGCGTAGCGGGCGGCCTCGGCCAGGGCCCGCACGGCGCGCTCGGCCGCGGGGTAGGCGGGTATCCGCACGGCGGGCGCACCGCCGGCCGGTCCGGGTGCCCGCCGCGACTCCCCCGGGGCCGGCTCGGCGTCGGCCGCCAGCGCCTCGGCGAGGCCCTCGATCTCCAGATGGACGACGGTGACGGGCTTGGCGGCCGGGGACTGCGCGACCGCCTCGCGCAGGGCGGTCGCGAGGGCGCCGGCGGAGGTGTCGCCCACCCAGGGGATCGCGGTGACCACCACGGCGTCGCTGCCCCCGTCGGCCAGGGCCTCGGCGAGGGCGGCGTGGAAGTCGGCGGGCCCCGCCGCCGTGGTGAGGTCGCGCGGGGGCAGCGGGCGCAGCCCTTCGGTGAGGCAGGCGTCGTAGGTGAGGAGGGCGAGCGACTCGGAATTGCCGAGGATGGCCACGCGCGGTCCGGCGGGCAGCGGCTGGGAGGCGAGGAGCAACCCGGCGTCGGCCAGCTCGGTGACCGTGTCGACACGGATGACACCCGCCTGCCGCAGCAGGTCTGAGACGGTGGCGTCGGGGATGCGGGTGGTGGGGACGGCGTGCCCGGTGGGGGCCGCGCCGCCGTGGCGGGCGCCCTTGACGACGACGACCGGCTTTCGGGCCGCGGTGCGCTTGGCGAGGCGGGTGAACTTCCGGGGGTTGCCGATCGACTCCAGATACATGAGGGCGACGTCGGTGTCCGGGTCGTCGTGCCAGTACTGGAGGAAGTCGTTGCCGGAGACGTCGGCGCGGTTTCCCGCGGAGACGAAGGTGGAGACGCCGACGAGCCCGGCGGCACGCCGGTGCAGCCCGGAGAGCAGGGCGATGCCGATCGCGCCGGACTGGCTGAACAGCCCGATCCGCCCGGCCGCGGGCAGTTCGGGCGACAGGGAGGCGTTGAGCCGGACGCCCTCCGCGGTGTTGATGAGGCCGAAGGCGTTGGGGCCGATGAGGCGCATCCCGTACGAGCGGGCCTGGCGGACCAGTTCGCGCTGGCGGGCGCGGCCGTCGGGCCCGCTCTCGGCGTATCCGGCGGAGAGGACGACGAGGCCCTGCACCCCGTGCTCGCCGCACTCGGCGACGACGGACGGCACCCCGGCGGCGGGCACGGCGACGACGGCGAGGTCGACGGGTTCGGTGATGTCGAGGATCGAACGATGGGCGGGAACGCCCTCGGGCTCCAGGACCGAAAGCCCCTCGGGGAAGGCCCGGTTGACCGCGTGCGTGCGGCCCGTGAAGCCGCCGGCCAGCACGTCGCGCAGCACGGTGCGGCCCAGGCCGCCCGCCGCACGGCCCGTACCGATAACGGCGACGGACCCGGGGGCGAGGAGCCGCTGGACGGAGCGGGCCTCGGCGCGCTGCTCGCGGGCCCGCTGGACGGCGAGCGATCGGTCGGTGGGTTCGAGGTCCAGCTCGAGACGGACGACTCCGTCCTCGAAGCTGCGCTTCTGGGTGTAGCCCGCGTCCGTGAACACCTTGATCATCTTGGTGTTGGCGGGCAGCACCTCGGCGGCGAAGCGCCGGATGGAGCGCTCGCGGGCGACGGCCGCGATGTGTTCGAGCAGGGCGGAGGCCACGCCGCGGCCCTGGTGGGCGTCCTGGACGAGGAAGGCGACCTCGGCCTCGTCGGCGGGGGCGGTGGCGGGCATGCCCCGGGCGTCGATGCGGTCGTAGCGGACGGTGGCGATGAACTCGCCCCCGACGGTGGCGGCCAGGCCCACCCGGTCGACGTAGTCGTGGTGGGTGAAGCGGTGCACGTCCCGGTCGGAGAGCCGGGGGTAGGGGGCGAAGAAGCGGTAGTACTTCGACTCGTCGGAGACCTGTTCGTAGAAGCTGACCAGGCGGCCCGCGTCGTCGGCGGTGATGGGGCGGACCTGGGCCGTACCGCCGTCGCGCAGCACGACGTCGGCTTCCCAGTGGGTCGGGTACGCGTGCTCGGACGGCGTCTGCATGGGGCCAGCGTACGGCCGGGGACCGACGACGGGCCCGGCGGCGTCGGGTGGCCGTCCGGGCGCTCCCGAGGTGTCGTGGGGAGCACCACACCCGAGCACCGCCACCCCCGTGAGACACTGGTCTAGACAACCAATAGCGACTTGAAGGGCAACACCATGGTTGAGCGCCGCGTCAACGTCGGCTGGGCCGAGGGCCTGCACGCCCGTCCCGCGTCGATCTTCGTCCGTGCGGCGACGGCCGCCGGCGTCCCCGTGACGATCGCCAAGGCGGACGGCAGCCCCGTCAACGCCGCGTCGATGCTGGCCGTACTGGGCCTGGGCGCCCAGGGCGGCGAGGAGATCGTCCTCGCCACCGAGGCGGAAGGCGCCGAGGCCGCGCTCGACCGTCTGGCCAAGCTGGTCGCCGAGGGGCTCGAGGAGCTCCCGGAGACCGTCTGATTCACCGCGCACCGCGAAAGCGGGGCCGCGGCGGCCGGGTGAGGCCGCCGCGGCCCCGCTTTTTGTTTTATGCGGACACACCGGACCGCAGCGCAATTCCGGCCGGCCTCCGGCGGCGGCTTGAATAGCGGATTCTTGTTAAGAGCGGGCGCTCACCGTGTTTACGGATTGTTTCGGATTTCCCGCCCGTGGCCGCCCCACGCGCACCGCCCGCCGCAGCCGGTACGCACCGGGCGACCGGGCCGCCCGGGTCTCGGCCAGCGCCCGGGCCCGCTCCGCGTCGCCCCGGGCGACGGCGTCGACGAGGGCTCCGTGGGCGTCCCAGACCTCGACGGGCCGCGGCGGTGCCTCCGGTGCGTAGACCCAGGCGATCTTGAGCCGCAGCTGGGTGAGCAGCGCGGCGAGGCTGGGGCTGCCGGACGCCTGGGCGAGGGTCTCGTCGAACCAGTCGCCGAGGGGGCACAGTTCCGCCGTACTGCCGTCCCTGGCCCGCTCCCGGCCCAGCCTGACCAGTCCGCGCAGCACCTTCAGATGGGCCTCCGTGCGGCGCTGCGCGGCGCGGGCGGCACCGAGCGGCTCCAGCAGGGCGCGGACGTCGAGGAGATCGGCGGCCTCCCGCTCGCTGGGTTCGGCGACACAGGCCCCGGCGTGCCGGCGCGTGGTCACGAACCCCTCCGAGGCGAGGGCCCGCAGGGCTTCCCGCACCGGCACCCGGGAGACGCCGTAACGGCGGGCCAGTAACTCCTCGATGAGCCGGCTGCCGGGCGGATGGACCCCCGAGACGATGTCGTCGCGGATCGCCGCGCACACGGCGTGCGCGGAAATGCGGCCGCCTTCTCGCGCTGTCTCGCCATTGCCGGTCACGTAGGGCCCCGCATCAGTGAACCTCCGCCTTAATCCCCGCGAAACGCGGCCGATTGACGTCTGTTCGGCGACTCTATGGCAATGCCGGGCGATTTCCGATGGGCACCGGTAATCCATGGCTATTTTTTGGCCATTACCCGGCTGCCGTATACCGGCCGATGTCCATCCGCCAACGCCCAAGGCCCCGGCGGGAGCCGGGGCCTTGGGCGGAACGAGGAGTGCGGGGCTGCCGCCCCGGACGCGGGGATCAGACGTTGACGCCGTGCGCGCGCAGGTAGGCGACGGGGTCGATGTCGGAGCCGTAGGTGGCGCCGGTACGGGCCTCGAAGTGCAGGTGCGGGCCGGTGACGTTGCCCGTGTCGCCCGAAAGGCCGATCTGCTGGCCGGCGGTGACCGTCTGGCCCGCGGAGACGCTGAGGGACGACAGGTGGCCGTACTGCGTGTAGGTGCCGTCGTTGTGCTTGATGACGATGTTGTTGCCGTACGCGCCGCCGAAGCCGGCCTCGACGACGGTGCCGGCACCGACGGCCTGCACGACGGTGCCCATGTCGGCGTGGAAGTCGACACCGGTGTGGCTGCCGGAGGACCACAGGCCGCTGGAGGCCTTGTAGGAGGTCGAGACGTAGCTGCCGTCGATCGGGGAGACGTAGGCGTTGAGGCGCTTGCGCTCCTCGTCGCGGGCGACGCGCTCCTTCTCGGCGCGCTCGGCCTCCGCCTTGCGCTTGGCCTCGTCGGCGCGCTGCTTGGCGTCCGCGGCCTTCTGCTTCGCGTCGGCCTCCGCCTTGAGCCGCGCCTCGGCCTCGTAGGCGGCGCTCTGCTGGGTGTCGGCCTGGGCGCCGATCCGGTCGGCGGTCTCGTCACCCATGACGACGGCCTGGGTGAGGCCGGTGTCCTGGACGCGCGGGGCGTCGTCGGTGGCGGCGATCGCCGGAGCGGCGAAGCCCGCGACCACACCGGTGGCGGTGAGCGTGGCGATGCCCGCCACGTTCGCGCCGACGCGGACGGCACGGCTCGGACGACGATGCTTGCCGGTGGCACCTATGAACGCCATGGGTGTGGCCATTCCTTTCCTTCCTTCTCGCCTACCGGGTTAGCTGACGGGTTCGGAGCAGGAAGGTCTCCTACGGCTCCCTCCGGAAAGGGACCCGATTCACCCCAGGGACTGTGGGTCCCCGGCTCCCCTGGCTCGCGCCATTGGGGACTCGGCGATGACTGACCGGTGCCGCGGATGCGGCTCACATCTGACGGGCAGCCGGACTGACGCTAATCCGGGTGTGTTTCGATCGACAAACAGAACGCAGCTTTTGTGTCGTACGCCACACGCCAGACATGCAACCTCTCCTTCAAAACGGACATAAGGGAGGCACGCGAGCCCCGTTGGCCCCGCGTGCCTCCCTTATGCGCTTATCTGCCGACCAGTTGGCCGTCCACCGGCCGCAGTGGCCGCGACAGGCGGGGGCCACCGGGCGCCCCCGGCCGCGAACCGTCGCGACCGGCCCGCGCCCCGACGTGCCGTCAGCCCTGGACGACCTTCACCTCTCCGATGCCCAGCGCCTTGACCGGCTCCAGGATCTCCGCGGCGTCACCCACCAGGACCGTCACGAGGCGGTCGGCCGGGAAGGCGCTCACGACGGCCGCGGTGGCCTCCACGGTGCCCGTCTCGGCGAGGCGCTCGTACAGGCGCGCCTGGAAGTCGTCCGGGAGGTGCTGCTCGACCTGGTCGGCGAGGGTGCCCGCGACGGCCGCCGCCGTCTCGTACTTCAGCGGGGCGACGCCCACGAGGTTCTGCACGGCGACGTCGCGCTCGGCGTCGGTCAGCCCCTCGGCGGCCAGGGTGCGCAGCACGGTCCACAGATCGGCCAGTGCCGGTCCGGTGGACGCGGTGTCCACGGAGCCGCTGATGGCGAGCATCGCGGCACCGGTCCCGTCGGGCGCCGAGCGGAGCACCTGGCCGAAGGAGCGCACGCCGTAGGTGTAGCCCTTCTCCTCGCGCAGGACGCGGTCCAGACGGGAGGTGAGGGTGCCGCCGAGGCAGTACGTGCCGAGCACCTGGGCGGGCCAGACGCGGTCGTGCCGGTCGCCGCCGATGCGGCCGATGAGCAGCTGGGTCTGCACCGCGCCGGGGCGGTCGACGATCACGACGCGGCCGGAGTCGTCCGCGGTGATCGGCGGTACGGGCCGGGCCTCGGCGGTGGAGCCGGTCCACGCGCCGAGGGAGTCGGCCAGCGCCTGGTCGAGGTCGACGCCGGTGAAGTCGCCGACGACCACGGCGGTCGCCGTGGCGGGGCGCACGTGCGCCTCGTAGAAGGCGCGGACGGCGGCGGCGTCGAGGCGCCCGACGGTCTCCTCGGTGCCCTGGCGGGGGCGGGACATCCGGGACTCGGCGGGGAAGAGTTCCTTGGAGAGCGCCATGGCGGCCCGGCGGGCGGGGTTGGCCAGCTCGTGCGGGATCTCGTCCAGCCGGTTGCGGACGAGGCGCTCGACCTCGCCGTCGGGGAACGCGGGGGCGCGCAGGGCGTCGGCGAGCAGGCCGAGCGCCTTGGGCAGCCGGGAGGCCGGGACCTCCAGGGAGACCCGGACCCCGGGGTGGTCGGCGTGCGCGTCGAGGGTGGCCCCGCAGCGCTCCAGCTCGGCCGTGAACTCCTCGGCGGTGTGCTTGTCGGTGCCCTCGGTCAGGGCGCGCGCCATGATCGTGGCGACGCCGTCGAGGCCCTGCGGCTCGGCCTCCAGGGGCGCCGCGAGGTTGATCTCGACGGCGATGATCTGCTGGCCGGGCCGGTGGCAGCGCAGCACGGTGAGGCCGTTGGGCAGCTCACCGCGCTCGGGGGCCGGGAAGGCCCACGGGGTGGCCTCGCCCGGCTGGGGGCGCGGGTGGAAGTCCATCGAAGGGGCTGCCGCGGTCTGGGGGCTGCTCGCGGGTGCGGCGTCGCTCACTGGGCCGTCTCGCTTTCCGTTGCGTTTCCTGCGTTCTCGTCGGCCTCGGGGGCGGTCGGCTCGTACACCAGCACGGCGCGGTTGTCGGGGCGCAGCCGGGCGGCGGCTACCTCGCGCACCTCCTCGGCGGTGATGTCCAGAACCCGGTCGACGGCGCTGAGGGCGAGCTGGGGGTCGCCGAACAGGACCGCGTAACGGCACAGTTCGTCGGCGCGGCCGCTGACCGTGGCGAGCCGGTCCAGCCATTCGCGCTCCAGCTGGGCCTGGGCGCGCTCCATCTCCTCGGGGGTCGGGCCCTCCGCGGCGAAGCGGGCCAGCTCCTCGTCGACGGCGCTCTCGATGTCCGGGACCTCGACGCCGCCGGACGTCTTGACGTCCAGCCAGCCGAGCGAGGGGGCGCCGGCCAGCCGCAGCAGGCCGAAGCCGGCGGCGACGGCGGTGCGGTCGCGCCGGACCAGCCGGTTGTGGAGGCGGGAGGACTCGCCGCCGCCGAGGACGGTGAGGGCGAGGTCGGCGGCGTCGGCCTCACGGGTGCCGTCGTGCGGCAGACGGTAGGCGGCCATCAGGGCGCGGGAGGGGACCTCCTCGCGCACGACCTCGCGCAACTGTTCGCCGATGATGTCGGGCAGGCTGCCGTCGCGCGGCGGCTGCTTGGCGTCGTGGGCGGGGATGGAGCCGAAGTACTTCTCGATCCAGGCGAGCGTGCGCTCGGGGTCGATGTCGCCGACGACCGACAGGACGGCGTTGCCCGGCGCGTAGTACGTGCGGAAGAAGGCGCGCGCGTCCTCCAGGGAGGCGGCGTCCAGGTCGGCCATCGAGCCGATCGGGGTGTGGTGGTACGGGTGGCCGTCGGGGTAGGCCATGGCCGTCAGCTTCTCGAACGCGGTGCCGTAGGGCACGTTGTCGTAGCGCTGGCGGCGCTCGTTCTTGACGACGTCGCGCTGGTTCTCCATCGACTCCTCGTCGAGGGCGGTCAGCAGCGAACCCATCCGGTCTGCTTCGAGCCACAGGGCCAGCTCCACCTGGTGGGCGGGCATGGTCTCGAAATAATTGGTGCGCTCGAAGCTGGTGGTGCCGTTGAGCGACCCGCCCGCGCCCTGCACCAGCTCGAAGTGGCCGTTGCCCTCGACCTGAGCCGAGCCCTGGAACATGAGGTGCTCGAAGAGGTGGGCGAGGCCGGTGCGGCCCTTGACCTCGTGGCGCGAGCCGACGTCGTACCAGAGGCAGACCGCGGCGACCGGGGTCTGATGGTCCTCGGAGAGCACCACCCTCAGGCCGTTGGCCAGCCGGTGCTCGGTCGCTGTCAGGCCGCCGGTACCGGCCTGTTGCGTGGCCGTGTGACCCATGGGCATGTACGTCCCTTCGATCGCTGGAGAAATCGCGTGCCGTCTCGCGGCGTCCGCCGCGGCGACCAGCGTGTGAACAGTTCTGTCACTGTATGCAAGCGCGCTGACATCTGGCGAAGTTCCCGTCACGGTGCGCTCTTACGGACGGGTCGCGGTCGGCGTTGTCAGTGGCGCGGTCCACAATGGTCGGCGTCAGACCCCCCACCTCGGCAATCGATCGAAGGAGCCGCAGCCGCGATGGCCCGCCGCAGCACGAAGACCCCGCCGCCGGACGACTTCGAGGAGCGCATCCTCGACATCGACGTCGTCGACGAGATGCAGGGCTCCTTCCTCGAGTACGCCTACTCGGTCATCTACTCGCGCGCTCTGCCCGATGCCCGGGACGGGCTCAAGCCCGTCCAGCGCCGCATCCTGTTCCAGATGAACGACATGGGGCTGCGCCCCGAGCGTTCGTATGTGAAGTGCGCCCGTGTCGTCGGCGAGGTGATGGGCAAGCTCCATCCGCACGGCGACGCGTCCATCTACGACGCCCTGGTCCGCATGGCCCAGCCGTTCTCCATGCGGGTGCCGCTGGTCGACGGGCACGGCAACTTCGGTTCGCTGGGCAATGACGACCCGCCCGCCGCGATGCGGTACACCGAGGCCCGGATGGCGGCGACGACGTCGCTGATGACCGAGTCCATCGACGAGGACACCGTCGACTTCACGCCGAATTACGACGGCAGCGAGCAGGAGCCGGTGGCCCTCCCGGCCGCCTATCCCAACCTGCTGGTCAACGGCGCGACCGGGATCGCGGTCGGCATGGCGACGAACATGCCGCCGCACAATCTGGGCGAGGTGATCGCCGCCGCCCGGCACCTGATCAAGCACCCAGGCGCCGACCTCGACACCCTCATGCGGTTCGTCCCCGGCCCGGACCTGCCCACGGGCGGCCGGATCGTCGGACTGAGCGGCATCCGGGACGCCTACGAGACCGGCCGCGGCACCTTCAAGATCCGCGCGACCGTCTCCGTGGAGAACGTGACGGCCCGCCGCAAGGGCATCGTCGTGACCGAGCTGCCGTTCACGGTGGGCCCGGAAAAGGTGATCGCCAAGATCAAGGACCTGGTCGGCTCGAAGAAGCTCCAGGGCATCGCCGACGTCAAGGACCTCACCGACCGCTCGCACGGGCTGCGCCTGGTCATCGAGGTGAAGAACGGCTTCAACCCGGAGGCCGTGCTCGAACAGCTCTACAAGCTGACGCCGATGGAGGAGTCCTTCGGCATCAACAACGTCGCACTGGTGGACGGCCAGCCGCTGACGCTGGGCCTCAAGGAGCTGCTGGAGGTCTATGTCGACCACCGCTTCGAGGTCGTGCGCCGCCGCAGCGAGTTCCGCCGCGGCAAGCGGCAGGACCGGCTGCACCTGGTCGAGGGCCTGCTGGTGGCCCTCATCGACATCGACGAAGTCATCCGGATCATTCGATCGAGTGAGAACGCGGCGCAGGCCAAGGAGTCACTCGTCGCGCGCTTCTCGCTCTCCGAGGTGCAGACGCAGTACATCCTCGACACCCCGCTGCGCCGCCTGACCAAGTTCGACCGCGTCGAGCTGGAGTCGGAGCGCGACCGGCTGACCGGCGAGATCGAGGAGCTGACCCGGATCCTGGAGTCCGACGCCGAGCTGCGCAAGCTCGTCTCGGGCGAACTGGCGGACGTGGCGAAGAAGTTCGGCACCGACCGTCGCACGGTGCTGCTGCAGTCGGCGGGCTCGCCCGTCTCCGCGGTGCCGCTGGAGGTCGCGGACGACCCCTGCCGGGTGCTGCTGTCCTCCACCGGGCTGCTGGCCCGTACGGCCAGCGCCGAGCCGTTCGCGCACGAGAGCGACCACGGCGAGGTCAAGCGCGTCAAGCACGACGTGATCGTCTCGGCGGTCCCGGCGACCGCGCGGGCGGACGTGGGCGCCGTCACCTCGGCCGGGCGGCTGCTGCGGCTGCCGGTGATCGATCTGCCGCAGCTCCCGGAGACGGCGTCGGCGCCGAATCTGTCGGGCGGCGCCCCGGTCTCGGAGTTCCTGACCCTTGAGGACGGCGAGCGGATCGTCTGCCTCACCACCTTGGACGAGTCCTCGCCGGGCCTCGCCATCGGCACGGAGCAGGGCGTCGTCAAGCGCGTGGTCCCCGACTATCCGGCCAACAAGGACGAGCTGGAGGTCATCGGCCTCAAGGACGGTGACCGCGTCGTCGGCGCGGTGGAGCTGCGCACGGGCGAGGAGGACCTGGTCTTCATCACGGACGACGCCCAGTTGCTGCGCTATCCGGCCGGCCAGGTACGGCCGCAGGGGCGGCCCGCGGGCGGCATGGCGGGGATCAAGCTCTCCGACGGGGCGAAGGTGATCTCCTTCACCGCCATCGATCCGGCGGGCGACGCCGTGGTGTTCACCGTGGCGGGCGCGCGCGGCACCCTGCTCGGCGCCTCGGAGACGACGGCGAAGCTGACGCCGTTCGACCAGTACCCCCGCAAGGGGCGGGCCACGGGTGGCGTGCGCTGTCAGCGGTTCCTCAAGGGCGAGGACTGCCTGGTGCTGGCCTGGGCGGGCGCGTCGCCTGCCCGCGCGGCGAACGCGGCGGGAGCCCCCGTCGAGCTGCCGGCCCCCGACCCGCGCCGCGACGGCTCCGGCGTGCCGCTGGCGAAGCCGGTGGCCGTCGTGGCGGGGCCGGTGTAGCGGCCGGTCAGCCCTGCGCGTACCGCAGGACGCCCCACATGCCGTGCTCGTCGGCGGTGGCGGTGTCCTGCGGGCCGGTTTCCCGGCAGGTCTCCAGCTCCTGTCGCAGCCCCTCGGCGTCGATACCCGAGCCGATCAGCACCAGCTGGGTCAGGCGCCGCGCGCCGCGCGCCCAGGGCTCCGGGTAGAAGCGCAGGAACCGGCCGACGGCGTGCACGGCGTACCGGTTGCGGGGATCAGCCGCCCCGAAGTGGACATAGCCCTTGATCCGGTAAAGGCCCTCGGGCCTGTTGTCGAGGAATGCCATGAGCCGGCGCGGGTTCATGGGTTCCTCGGCGGTGAAGGAGACGCTGTCGTAGGCGGTGTGCGGATGCGCCGCCCGGCGATGGCAGCCGTGGGCGTCGCAGTCGTGCGCGTCACCGTCGTATGTGTGGTCTTCGCCGGCGGTGGCGTCCGCGAACAGGTCCTCGAAGGACAGCTGGCCGATCGTCTCGGTCCTGGGCTTGCGGTCGAAGAACAGCTCCGGGTCGACCCGGCCGTGCGCGGCGGTGACCACGGCGGTGCCGTCACACAGGCCGTCGAGCGTCTCCCGCACCCGGCTCAGCTCCGCCTCGGCCACCCGGTCGGCCTTGTTCAGCACGACGAGGTCGGCGAGGGCGAGGTGGCGGTCCATTTCGGGGTGCCGGTTCCGGGTGGCGTCGAACTCCGCCGCGTCGACGACCTCGACCAGCCCGCCGTACACACTGTGCGGATCCTCGCTGGCGAGGACCATCCGGACCAGTTCCTCCGGCTCGGCCAGCCCGCTCGCCTCGATGACGATGACATCCATCCGGGCGGAGGGCCGGGTCAGCTTCTCCAGGTAGACGTCCAGCTCGCTCGCGTCGACGGCGCAGCACAGACAGCCGTTGCCGAGGGAGACGGCCCCGTCCACCTGCCCGGCGATCGCCATGGCGTCGATCTCGATCGAGCCGAAGTCGTTGACGATCGCGCCGATCCGGGTGCCGCCGCTGTTCCGCAGCAGATGGTTGAGCAGGGTCGTCTTCCCGGAGCCGAGGAAGCCCGCGAGCACGATCACCGGGATCTGCGGGCCCGCGGGCCGGGCGGCACCACCGGACGCGGAGGACCCGATCGGGTGATCCGCGTCCGCGGTGCCGGGCAGGGCCACATCGGCGTGCTCGCCGGGCTCGTCATAGGTCTCGCCGTAGACCTCGTCCGCCGTGCTGTACGTACCGTCCGTACCGGCCGTGCTGTCCGTGCTGTCCAAGGGGGTGGCGCCTCCATCACGCGTAGGGAACGGCGGAGTCCGGCTCCCGCGCCGGATAACGGCCCGTACGCGGCCCGGACACCGTCCACCCGCCCCAGGATAGGAGCGCGCCGGACGGTCCCGGAGAGCCGGTCCCGGCGCTCCCGCCCCACCGGTCCGGGCCACCCCCGGGCCCGCTCCCGGCCCCTACGTACCGGCCGCCCCGGTGGTCCTTCCGCGACAACACGGCCGGGCCACCGCGCGACTCCACGGAGGGTCAGGTTAGGCTTACCTTCGTGAGCACGTGCGCTACCGCATCCCGCCTCCTGACCGAGCCGCTGGCCGGCACCGCCGCCACCGCGCCGACGTGGCTGCTGATCGAGCAGCCCGGCCCGTGGGGCACGGACGCCCTCACCTCCAGCCACCTGGACCCCGTCGTGGGCCGGGCGCTCGGCGCGGCCGCCGAGGGCACCGGCGTGCGGATCGCGCTGATCCGCCGGCCGGGGCGGCACGCCGACTGCCACGAACCGGCCACCCAGCGGGTTTTCGCCGCCCACACCGCGCCGGGCCGCTCCTGGATGCGTACGGCCTCCGTGCCCGACCCCGCCGCTCTGACGGACCTGGACTTCGCCGCCCTCGGCGCGGGCGAGCACGGCGGGCTGTGGGAGCCCTACACGGGGGACCCCCTCGCGCTGGTGTGCACCAACGGCAAACGCGACCGCTGCTGCGCCCTGCTCGGCCGCCCGCTCGCCGCCGAGCTGGCCGCGTCCGACGGTCTGGAGGTCTGGGAGGTCACCCACATCGGCGGCCATCGCTTCGCGCCGACCCTCTTCGTCCTGCCGTACGGCTACGCGTACGGGCGGGCGACCGCGCACGGGGTCAAGAACGCCCTCGAAGCGGCGCGGAACGGCCGGATCGCGATCGCGGACTGCCGCGGCCGCTCGGCCTGGGAGCGCCCCGCCCAGGCCGCCGATCTGGCGGTACGGGAGCTGACCGGCGAGGAGGGCGCGGACGCGCTGGACGTGCTGCGGACCGAGGGCGCGGCGCCGCTGTGGTGCGTGACCGTCGGCCACCGCGACGGCCGCGCCTGGCGGGTCACCGTCGAGCAGGGCGCCGCCGAACCGCCGCGTCCGGAGAGCTGCGGCAGGGCGCTCGGCAGCCCGGCCCGGATGGACGTGCTGTCGGTCGACCGGCTTTCCCCGGCCGGCGCCTCGCAGCCCCCCGCGGCCCGTACGCGCTCGCCGCTGACGCTGTCCGTCAGCCCGCCTTCCTGACGAACTCGGTGGTGTAGGTCTTCTCCAGGTCCACCGAGGCGTTCTTCAGGACCGGGTCGAAGGACTTGAGGACCTTCAGGACGGTCTCGGGCCCGTCGGCGGGCATCACGCCGTCCTTGGTGAACATCGGCAGGGTGCTCTCGATCGCGCGGACGTAGAGGGCCTTGCCGCCCTTGGCGTAGTCGGCGGGCATTTTGTCGGCGATCTCCTCGGGGCTGTGCGCGGCCATCCATCTGAGCGTCTTGACCATGGCGTTGGCGAGCTTCTGGACGGTCTCCCGGTGGCCCTCCACCCAGCTGGTGTTCATGTAGAGGCTCGACGCGGGGTAAAGCCCGCCGAGCGCGGCCCGGGAGCCCTCGGGGGTGCGCATGTCCACGAGGATCCTGCCCAGGCCCTTGGCGAGGACCTGCGCGACCGTCGGTTCGGTGGTCATGCCGCCGTCGATCGAGCCCTGCTGGAGCGCGGAAACGAAGGTCTGGCCCGCGCCGACGGCCACCGGGGTGAACTCGCCGGCCTTCACCCCGCTCTTCACCGCCAGGTATTTCGTCAGGAAGTCGGTGGAGGAGCCGAGCCCGGTGACCCCGAGCTTGCGGCCCTTGAAGTCCCTGGGCGAGGTCATGTGGCCCGCGGCCCGCGTCGAGACCATCTCCACCTCCCCGGGCGTCCGGGCCAGTTGGACGACGGACTGCACCCGCTTGCCCTTGGCCTGGAGATCGAGGGTGTGGTCGTAGAAGCCGACCACACCCTGCACGTCGCCGGAGACGAGTGCGGTGGTGGCCTGCACCCCCGCGGGCTCGCTCAGGAGCTTGACCCTGACCCCTTCGTCGTGGAAATAGCCCAGGCGCTGGGTGAGCACCGCCGGCAGGTAGACGACCTTGTCGAGGCCACCGACCATGATCTTCACGGTGTCGCCCCTGACCGCTTCGGCGGCCCCGCCCGCCCTTGACGGCGATGCGCCGGTACAGCCCGCGAGGGCGACGCACAGCGCCCCCGCGACGGCCGCCGCGGCGACTTCGGTGAGCTTGCCGAACGTACGCATCATCTGTTCCTTAACGTCGGGAACGACGGCCGGGGTGGGGGGATCCGGCGGGGAGCCCATCGCCCGGGCCGCCGCCGTCCGTCCGTCCGTCCGCCTCCGCCACCGGCTCCGTGTTCCCGCGGTCACGGGTGGGGCCGGCACGGGCTGGAGGGTAGGTGTGGTGTCCGACACAGGGGCAGGCTTGTGAGCACTGTGGGACTTGAGAGCACGAACCCTGTTCTGCTCGTTTTGCTCGCGCCACCACAACGAATGCGACACGGGGGCTGGGCCGGGGGCCGCGGTCCCGCTACGTTCGACGCGGCCGCCGGTGCGAACTGCCGACGCGGCAATGCCGTGCCCCGCTTCGGGGCGACGACACGAAAGGGACACACATGCGCCCCCGGTGGCCCCGCCGCGTCTTCGCCCAGGTCCTCCTCGTCCAGCTCCTGATCACCACCGGCGTCACCACGCTCGCCGCCGGTCTCTTCCTCGCGCCGCTCGGCTCACAGCTGGACGACCAGGCCAAGCACCGGGCGCTGGCCATAGCGCAGACCACCGCCGCCCAGCCCGGCCTCGCCCGCGATCTGGTGGCCCACCGGCCGGCCCCCGGCGGCCCGGTGCAGGCCGGGGCCGAGCGCGTACGACGGGCCACCGGCGCGAGCTTCGTCGTGGTGGTCGACAACCGGGGCATCCGCTACTCGCACACCACCCCCTCGGAGATCGGCCGGCACGTCAGCACCGACCCCGGCCCGGCCCTGACCGGACGGGAGTGGACGGGCATCGAGCGGGGCACCCTCGGCCGCTCCGCACGCGGCAAGGTGCCCCTGCGCGACCAGCGGGGCGACATCGTCGGCGCCGTCTCCGTGGGCATCGCCTACGGCAGCGTGCGCGCCCTGCTGCTGGACGCCGTACCCGGCGTGCTGATGTACGCGGGCGCCGCGCTCGGCGTGGGCGCGCTGGCCGCGTGCGCCGTCTCCTGGCGGCTGCGCAAACGCACCCACGGCATCGAGCTGTCCGAGATATCCGCCCTCCTCGACGAGCGGGAGGCCATGCTGCACGGCATCCGCGAGGGGGTCCTCGCGCTCGACCGGCGCGGCCGGATCCGGCTGGTCAACGACGAGGCGCGGCGGCTGCTCGGGCTCGGCCCCCAGGCCACCGGGCGCCCGCTGGACGACGTCCTGCCGCCCGGCCGGACCACCGATGTGCTGGCCGGCCGGGTCGCGGGGGCGGACCTGCTCACCGTCTGGGGCGGCCGGGTCCTGGTCGCCAACCGGATGGACACCGCCGACGGCGGGGCGGTGGCGACCCTGCGCGACCGGACCGAGCTGGAGCTGCTCGGCCGGGAGCTGGACGGCATCCGGGGGCTGACCGAGGCGCTGCGCGCCCAGGACCACGAGCACGCCAATCAGCTGCACACCATCGTCGGGCTGCTGGAACTGGGCCGCTACGAACAGGCCGTGGCGTTCGTCGCGGAGGTCAGCGGTGCGCACCGGGCCACGGCCGAGCAGGTCACCGAGCGGGTGCGCGAGCCGATGGTCAGCGCCCTGCTGGTGGGCAAGAGCGCGGTCGCGGCGGAGCGGGGGGTGGCGCTGCGGGTGAGCGAGGCCACCCATCTGCCCCCGCGCGTGGTGGACTCGCGGGACCTGGTCACCGTGCTCGGCAATCTCGTGGACAACGCCCTGGACGCCGCCGGGACCGCGCGCGGCGGCACGGCGGGCGGGCGGCCCGCGGCCGAACCCTTCGTGGAGGTGGAGCTGCGCGCGGAGGGCTCCACGGTCGTCCTGCGGGTCTCGGACAACGGCCCGGGCGTCCCCGAGGAGGCCGCGGAGCTGGTGTTCACCGACGGCTGGTCCACCAAGGAGCCGCCCGCGCACCGCCGCCGCGGCCTCGGACTCTCGCTCGTACGGCGGCTGGCGGAACGGTACGGCGGTTCGGCCCGGGTGGGCGAACGGGACGGGGGCGGGGCGGTGTTCACCGTGGAGCTGCCGGAGGCACTGCGGGAACGGGAACGGGAAGGGGTGACGCGGTGAGCCCGGCGGCCGCGATGACGGGGAGACCGAGACGAGAAGACCGAAAGGGTGAAGCAGTGATCGAAGTCCTGGTCGTGGACGACGACTTCCGTGTCGCCGAGATCAACGCCGCGTACGTCGCGCGCGTTCCCGGCTTCCATGTCGTGGCCAAGGCCCACCACGCGGCACAGGCCCTGGCCCTGCTGGAGCGCGGCGGCATCGATCTGGTGCTGCTGGACCACTACCTGCCGGACGAGACGGGGCTGTCGCTGGTCCGCCGCATCCGGCAGCAGGGCCATCTCACCGACGTGATCATGGTGACCGCCGCCCGCGACATCGCGACCGTGCAGACGGCGATGCGCTACGGCGCCCTGCAGTACCTGGTCAAGCCGTTCGCCTTCCCCGCGCTGCGGGTGAAGCTGGAGGCCTATGCGCAGCTGCGCCGGACAATCGACGACGCCGAGGAGGCGGGGCAGGACCAGGTGGACCGGATCTTCGGCACGCTGCGCACCGCCGCGACCGCAGCTCCCCTGCCCAAGGGCCACTCCGCGCCGACCGCCGAGCTGATCCGTCAGGTGCTCTCGGCCGCGGCCTGTCCACTGTCGGCGCACGAGGTCGCGGAGCGCTCGGGACTCAGCCGCTCCACTGCCCAGCGCTATCTGAAGCGGCTGGAGGAGTCCGGCCGGCTCAGCCTCACCCTGCGCTACGGCGAGACGGGCCGGCCGGAGCACCGCTACGCCTGGGCGGCCCGGTGACCCGCCTGGTGGCCGGGCGGGGCGTTCAGGCCGCCCCGGCGCCCGTCAGCGAGCGCACCTCGGCCTCGGCGTGAGCGGCCTCGTCGGCGAGCCCGGGTGAGGTGAGGGTGCCGAGCCAGCCGGCCAGGAAACCGAGTGGCACGGACACCAGGCCCGGGTTCTCCAGCGGGAAGAGGGCGAAGTCGAGCCCGGGGAAGAGCGCCCCGGGGCCGCCGGAGACGACCGGGGAGAAGACGACGAGCGCCAGGGCGGGGACCAGGCCCCCGTAGACGGACCAGAGGGCGCCGCGCGTGGTGAACCGGCGCCAGAAGAGCGCGTAGAGCAGCACCGGCAGATTCGCGGACGCGGCGACGGCGAAGGCGAGGCCCACCAGGAACGCGACGTTGAGGTTCTGGGCGAGCAGCCCGAGTCCGATGGCGGCCGCGCCGGTGCCGACCGCCGCGACGCGCGCGACGGCGACCTCGCCGCGCACCGCGCGGCCCGTGCGGCGGCGCCGTGTGGCGTAGAGGTCGTGGGCGACGGACGCGGAGGAGGCGAGGGTGACCCCGGCGACGACCGCGAGGATGGTGGCGAAGGCGACGGCCGCGACGACGGCGAAGAGGATCGTTCCGCCGGTGGAGCCCGCGCCGCCGCCCAGGTCGAGGGCGAGCAGCGGTACGGCCGTGTTCCCGGAAGGGCTGGAGGCGCGTACGGCCTCGGTGCCGAGCACGGCCGCGGCTCCGAAGCCGAGGACGATCGTCATGAGGTAGAAGCCGCCGATGAGGCCGATCGACCAGACGACCGACCGGCGGGCGGCGCGGGCGGTCGGCACGGTGGAGAAGCGCGCGAGGATGTGCGGGAGCCCGGCGGTGCCGAGGACCAGGGCGATGCCGAGGCTGATGAAGTCCAGTCGCGCCGTCCAGTCGCCGCCGTATTTCAAACCCGGGGCGAGGAAGGCGCTGCCGTGACCGCTGCGGTCGGCGGCCGAGGTGAGCAGGGCCGAGAAATCGCCGTGGAAGCGGATCAGCACGAGCGTGGTCAGCGCGACCGTGCCGCCCATCAGCAGGACCGTCTTGACGATCTGGATCCAGGTGGTGGCCCGCATGCCGCCGAGGGCGACGTAGAGGACCATCAGGGTGCCGACGCCGACGACGGTCCAGGTGCGGGCCCGCCCGCCCGTACCGCCCAGCAGCAGCGCCATCAGGCTGCCCGCCCCGACCATCTGGGCGACCAGGTAGAGGACCGAGACGGTGACGGAGGAGATGCCCGCGGCCGTCCGGACGCGTGGTGCGCTCAGCCGGGCGGCCAGGACGTCGGCGAGGGTGAACCGGCCACAGTTGCGGACCAGTTCGGCGACGAGGAACAACACGACGAGCCAGGCGACGAGGAAGCCGACGGAGTAGAGCACCCCGTCGTAGCCGAAGAGGGCGATGAGCCCGGAGATACCGAGGAAGGAGGCGGCGGACATGTAGTCACCGGCGAGGGCGAAACCGTTCTCCATGGGGGAGAACATCCGCCCGCCCGCGTAGAACTCCTCGGGCGAGCCGCGCCGCACCCGGCCGGCCCAGGCACTGATGGCGAGGGTGACCACGACGATGACGCTGAACAGGCCCAGTGCCAGGCCCTGGTGCGTGCCGGTCAACGCGTTTCCCCCCGCGCCGGCGGGACGGCGCCGCCCGCCCGCTCCGGCTCCCGCCGGGTCGCCAGCGCGACCGCCCAGCGCAGCTCCAGGGCCGCCGGATCGCGGTGGGAGCGGGCGTGCCGGACGTAGGCCCAGGTGAGCAGGAAGGTCGTGGCGAACTGGCCGAGCCCGAGGAGCATCGCGAGGTTGCACGCGCCGGCCACGGGCCGGGCCATCAGCGCCGGTGCGGCGGTGGCCAGCACCAGATACCCGAGGTACCAGCCGAGGAAGGCGACGGTCGCGGGGAAGACGAACCCCCGGTAGCGGCGGCGCACTTCACGGAAGGCGGCACCGCGCTGGACCTCCCGGTAGACACCCGACGGATCGCGCGCGGCCTCCGGCCCCGCACGGCCCCCGGGCGGCGCGCACGGCGTGGGGCCATCCGTCAGGCGAACCGTTCCGGCACTGCCTTCGTCGTCCTTCTCCACCGAACTCTCCTTGGTCGCCGCGCTCGTTGGCCGGGGCCCAAGAATGGTCAGAACAGGGAGATCCGGATCCCCGCAACACCGCGACGTTCACCCCATCAGGTGATGGGGCCGGGGAGCCCGGAGAGATCCGGGTACGCGCGTGCCTCCGGCCGGAGGC
Organism: Streptomyces sp. NPDC042259; assembly: GCF_055582085.1. Taxonomy (NCBI): domain Bacteria; kingdom Bacillati; phylum Actinomycetota; class Actinomycetes; order Kitasatosporales; family Streptomycetaceae; genus Streptomyces; species Streptomyces sp. NPDC042259. The sequence continues at coordinate 684,226 of NZ_JBVJDW010000003.1, forward strand.
ACGGGGCTTCGCGGCCCGCCCGGGTCAGGCGTCGATGCGCGAGCGGTCCAGGGTGGCGGCGGAGTTGGTGATGAACTCCTTGCGCGGGGCGACCTCATTGCCCATCAGCAGGTCGAAGGCGCGCTCGGCCGCCTCCAGGTCGCTGATGTTGATCCGCCGCAGGGTGCGGTGGCGCGGGTCCATCGTGGTCTCCGCGAGCTGGTCGGCGTCCATCTCGCCGAGACCCTTGTAGCGCTGGATGCCGTCCTTGTACGGCACCTTCTTGCGGTCCAGGTCCATCAGCGTCTGACGCAGCTCGCTGTCGGAGTAGGTGTAGATGTACTTGTCCTGCCCCTTCTTGGGGCGGGTCAGCTCGATCCGGTGCAACGGGGGAACGGCCGAGAAGACCCGGCCCTCCTCGACCATCGGCCGCATGTAGCGCTGGAAGAGCGTGAGCAGCAGACAGCGGATGTGCGCGCCGTCGACATCGGCGTCGGCGAGGAAGATGACCTTCCCGTACCGCGCGGCGTCGATGTCGAAGGTCCGGCCGGATCCTGCTCCTATCACCTGGATGATCGCGCCGCACTCGGCGTTCTTGAGCATGTCCGAGACCGACGACTTCTGGACATTGAGGATCTTGCCGCGGATCGGCAGCAGCGCCTGGAACTCGGAATTGCGGGCCAGCTTGGCCGTGCCCAGCGCCGAGTCGCCCTCGACGATGAACAGCTCGCTGCGCTCGACGTCGTCACTGCGGCAGTCGGCGAGCTTGGCCGGCAGGGAGGAGGACTCCAGGGCGGTCTTCCGCCGCTGGGCCTCCTTGTGCTGCCGGGCGGCGATGCGGGTACGGGCCGCGGCGACGACCTTCTCCAGGACGGCCCGCGCCTGCTGCTTGGCGTCGCGCTTGGTGGAGGCCAGGAACGCCTTGAGCTCCTTGGCGACCACGTTCGCCACGATCCGCGAGGCGGCCGAGGTCCCCAGGACCTCCTTGGTCTGCCCCTCGAACTGCGGCTCGGCCAGCCGGACGGTCACGACCGCGGTGAGCCCCTCCATGGCGTCGTCCTTGACGACGTCGTCCTCGGCGACCCGCAGCAGCTTGGACGAGCGCAGGACCTCGTTGACGGTCTTGGTGATCGAGCGCTCGAATCCGGCCACATGCGTGCCGCCCTTGGGGGTGGCGATGATGTTGACGAAGGACTTCACGTTCGTCTCGTAGCCGGTGCCCCACCGCAGGGCGATGTCCACCCCGAGTTCCCGGGTGACCTCGGTGGGCGTCATGTGGCCGCGCTCGTCGAGGACGGGCACGGTCTCCTTGAAGGTGCCCTGGCCCGTCAGCCGGAGCACGTCGCAGACGGCCTTGTCCTGCGCGAGGTACTCGCAGAACTCGCCGATGCCCCCGTCGTAGCGGAAGGTCTCCTCGGTGGCGGTCTCGCTCTCGATCCCCCGCTCGTCGCGGACGACGATGGTCAGCCCCGGCACGAGGAACGCGGTCTGCCGGGCCCGACCGTAGAGGTGATCCAGGGAGAGCTTGGCGTCCTTGAGGAAGATCTGGCGGTCCGCCCAGTAACGGATCCGGGTGCCGGTGCGGGTCTTGGGGACCTTCTTGCTCTTGAGCAGGCCGTTGGCCGGGTCGAAGGGCGCGTCCGGGCCGGATTCGGTGAAGATGCCGGGAACGCCGCGCCGGAAGCTGATGGCGTGGGTCCTGCTGCCGCGGTCGACTTCGACGTCCAGGCGGGCGGAGAGGGCGTTGACGACGGACGCGCCGACGCCGTGCAGACCTCCGGAGGCCGCGTACGAGCCGCCGCCGAACTTTCCGCCGGCGTGCAGCTTGGTCATCACGACCTCGACGCCGGACAGCCCGGTCTTGGGCTCGACGTCCACGGGGATGCCCCGGCCGTTGTCCCGCACCTCCACCGAGCCGTCCTCGTGGAGGATCACCTCGATGCGGTCGCAGTACCCGCCGAGCGCCTCGTCGACGGAGTTGTCGATGATTTCCCAGAGGCAGTGCATCAAACCGCGGCTGTCGGTCGAGCCGATATACATGCCGGGGCGCTTGCGGACGGCTTCGAGACCCTCGAGGACGAGCAGGTGCCGCGCGGTGTAGTTGGATCCGTCCCGGTCTGCCCCGGTCAGCAACGCAGTGGACGGCACGGACGTTTCGGCGGTCACGCGGTTCGCTCCTCGCTGAATTTCTGTACTGGCCCGGGTACGGGCACAGTGGTGGCTCGGTCGCCGTTCAGAGGGTACCGAGGCCTGGTAGAGCCTTTGTGCCGCCACCCACGGGAGCGCCCATGCTAGTCCAGCTTCGCTCAAGCGTTCGATACCCCGATGGAGTGACGTGCACATCACGTTCCCTTGGAGGCATGAACCATTTAGGCTCCGGGCACGTCCTCAAGAACAACCCGGCAAGCCGGCCGGGCGGACGAAAGACCCCCAGCGACGTGAAACCGTAAGCCCACGCAATACGGCTCATTCGCCGCCAACCGTCAAGATCCGGCACCCTCGGAAGGAAGTTTCGAGGAAAAGCCACGAGCGGGAACGTTTTCGGCCTGGTTGGATGTTGACCCTGGTACGACAGCTCGTCGAGCTAGAGAAGAGGCGACGTGACTACTGTTCTGACCCCCGCGAGCCCGCTGACGGCCGCTGACCGCTGCGACCGGTGCGGCGCTCAGGCTTACCTGCGCGTCGTTCTCATGAGCGGCGGTGAACTGCTCTTCTGCGCTCACCATGGGCGCAAGTTCGAGCCAGAACTCAAGAAGATCGCCGCGGAGATACAGGACGAGACGGAGCGGTTGACCGCTGCCCCGGCGTCCGCGTCCGATGAGGACCGCTGAGTCCGCAGCAAATAGCTGACACATCGCATCCGACGACGAGCGAGGTCCGGCCATCCAGGGCCGGGCAGCCGCGGGCGGCCACCCCCACGGGGGAGGCCGCCCGCTCTCGTACGTCCGGACGCCTTTCGGGTGCCCGCCCCGGCCCGGGAGGAGGCCTCAGGCGGCCTCAGGGGGGTCACTGCGGCCCCCGCCCACGGGGGTCCGCACTCGGCGGCGCCTCCCCACCGGGGGGCCGCGAGGGGGGCTGCTGGGCGATCCGCTCCGGGCGGGCCTCCAAGGCGGCCCGCGGCGACGTCTTCCCAGCCGTTTCCTCCTCCGGCTCCTCCGGCGGAGCGGCGGGCTCCGACCGGTCCGTGCGCGCCGTGCGCGACAGCGGGACGGGGGGCGCCACCGGGACCATGACGGGCGAGGCGGCCGGCGGCGGGCCGGCAGGCGGCGGCGCGGCGGGTGGCGCGGGAGGCGGCGGCCCGGTGGGCGAAGCCGGTGCGGCCCCGCCCTTGTGCGCCGCCACCAGCGTCGCGACCGCCGACACGCGCGTGTACACCCCGGGGTGCCCCGCCTGGGCGCAGCCACTCCCCCAGGACACCAGCCCGACCAGCTTTCCCTTGGCCACGAGCGGCCCGCCGCTGTCTCCCTGGCAGGCGTCCCGGCCGCCTTCGGGCCGCCCCCCGCACAGCATCGAGGCCCGCCGGTACGCACCTTCCGGGCCGCCCGGGTAGGCCTGCTCGCAGAAGACGTCGTCCAGGACGAACACACCGGCCGCCCGCAGCGTCTCCGCGTAGGTGCCGTTGCCCAGCGTGTCCCCCCAGCCGTAGACCTTGGCGGGCGTGCCGGGCCGGTAGGCGGAGTCGCCGGCCTGCGCCATGGCGATCGGATATTTTTCCGGCACCTGTTCCGCCAGAGTGAGTACGGCGACGTCCCCGGCGTTGGTCGTCGCGTCGAACCCGGGGTTGACCCAGGTGTCCCGCAGCGCCACCTCGGAACCGCTCCCGCCCCGCAGATCGCCGCGCCCCACGATGACCCGGAGATCCTTCGCCTCGTCCACGTCCACACCGAGCACCTCGCGGCTGAGGCAGTGCGCCGCGGTGACGACCGTGGTACGGCCGACCAGGACCCCGCCGCAGAACTGCCCCGACCGCGCGGCACCGAACCGCTCACGGCTCGCCAGAGCCACCACCCAGGGCGCCTCGGAGGCATTGACGGGCTGCCCGCCGATGACCACCCGGTCCGCGACGGCCGGACCGGGGGCCGCCAGCAGCAGCGCGACCGCGCCGGCGAGCGGGTAGCTCAGTGCACGCATACAGTCTCCTGACCCTGCGGAGTTAGTCGCATACCCAGGGTCGATGCGAAGAGTATTCGGCGCATCCGGAAGAAAGACCGGCCGACCGGAAAACCCGGCGGTGCGGGCAGCCGAAATGGCGCGAGGCCCGGCACCCTCTCAGGGGGCCGGGCCTCGCGCCATTCGTTCCGCATTCCCCCGTATTCCACCCGGTGCCCGTGCGGAGGGAGCCGGATGAGGGGGAGGGCGGATTTAATCCAGGTAGTCGCGCAGGACCTGCGAGCGCGACGGGTGGCGCAGCTTCGACATCGTCTTCGACTCGATCTGACGGATGCGCTCACGCGTCACCCCGTAGACCTTGCCGATCTCGTCGAGGGTCTTCGGCTGGCCGTCGGTGAGGCCGAAGCGCATGGAGACCACGCCCGCCTCCCGCTCGCTGAGCGTGTCCAGGACGGAGTGCAGCTGCTCCTGGAGAAGGGTGAAGCTGACCGCGTCGGCCGGCACGACCGCCTCGGAGTCCTCGATGAGGTCACCGAACTCGCTGTCGCCGTCCTCACCCAGGGGGGTGTGGAGGGAGATCGGCTCACGGCCGTACTTCTGGACCTCGATGACCTTCTCGGGGGTCATGTCGAGTTCCTTGGCCAGCTCCTCCGGGGTGGGCTCGCGGCCCAGGTCCTGGAGCATCTGGCGCTGGACACGCGCGAGCTTGTTGATGACCTCGACCATGTGCACCGGGATACGGATGGTGCGGGCCTGGTCGGCCATCGCGCGCGTGATCGCCTGGCGGATCCACCAGGTCGCGTAGGTCGAGAACTTGTAACCCTTGGTGTAGTCGAACTTCTCGACCGCACGGATGAGACCGAGGTTGCCTTCCTGGATGAGGTCCAGGAAGAGCATGCCGCGACCGGTGTAGCGCTTGGCCAGCGAGACCACCAGGCGGAGGTTGGCCTCCAGGAGGTGGTTCTTGGCGCGGCGGCCGTCCTCGGCGATGATCTCCAGCTCGCGCTTGAGCTTCGGCGCGAGCTTGTCGGCGTTCGCCAGCTTGTCCTCGGCGAACAGACCGGCCTCGATGCGCTTGGCGAGTTCGACCTCCTGCTCCGCGTTGAGGAGGGGGACCTTGCCGATCTGCTTGAGGTAGTCCTTGACCGGGTCGGCCGTGGCACCGGCCACCGCGACCTGCTGCGCGGGGGCGTCGTCCTCGTCGTCGTCGGAGAGGACGAAGCCCTTGTTCTCGCCGGTCTCGTCCTCGTCGTCACCCTTGCCCGGGGTGGGGGTCTCCTCGACGACCTCGTCGTCGAGCAGCTCGTCGGCGTCCTTCTTGGAGGCGGTCTTCTTGGCCGCCGTCTTCTTGGCGGTGGCCTTCTTCGCCACCGTCTTCTTGGCCGCCGTCTTCTTGGCGGCGGTCTTCTTGGCGGGCGCGCCCATGGCCTCGTCACCCTCCTCGTCCCCGTACGCGCCACCCTGGGCGGACGTGGTGGACGCGGAGGACGTGGACCTGGCCGTGACCGTCTTGGACGAGACGGCCTTGGTGGCGGTGCGCTTCGCCGGGCTCTTCGCTGCGACGCTCTTGCGGGTGCGCTTGGGCGCCTCTGCGGCACTGACCATCAGCGTCACACCCTCCTCGTCGAGGACCTGGTTGAGGCTGCGCAGAACGTTCTTCCACTGGGTTGGCGGAATCTGGTCAGCCTCGAAGGCCCGACGCACGTCGTCGCCGGCGATCTGCCCCTCGGCCTTTCCCTGCTCGATGAGCGCCATCAGAGACTCGGATTCGGCGATCTCCGGCGGGAGCGTACGGGATGTGCTGGCCGACACGAACAACCTCTCGGAACGATGGAAACGGCTTCCGGCCCCGTCCGTAGCGGACCGGAGCCGACGACCGCCGGCAAGGATGAACCGACGGCGCGGGCGGGAGTGCAGAGCAACACAGCACCTCGATCGAGGCCCGTATTCCCTCAGCGTCTGCCACCTCTTTAGTCATCGCGCTTCGCCGGACAGCGTTACGCCCAATCCTCGTGGCCCGAGTCACACCCCATACCGGGATGCATCACCACTTAATTGGACGGATCACCCGGTTCCGTCGCGTCCCATCCCGGGGCCGGACCCGCTCCGGCCCTCCGTGAGGCCGCCCACCCGGCCCGCACGCACGGTCGTACGCGCGAGCCGCCACCGCGGCCCCGCGCGTACGGATCCGGCCGTACGACCCAGCCCGTACGGCCCCGTCCGTACGACCCCGGTCCCGCGATCAGTGCTCGCGCGGGGCGGGCACCACACGCTCGACGTCGGGGTGGGTGACGAGCAGCTGACGCATCGCGGCCTCCGCCCCGGCGGCGTCTCCGGCACCCACCGCGTCCACGATCCGCAGGTGCTGGCCGACTCCGGTCTCGGTGGGGCGGTCACAGCCGCTGACCGGGGCGCCCGAGACGTGCAGGGCGGCGGAGACGATGCCCGAGAGGTGCTCGAGCATGCGGTTGCCCGCGACCTGCAGGAGGAGGGAGTGGAACTCGGCGTCGGCGCGGGAGAAGGTGAGGGAGTCACCCTGGGCCAGGGCGTGGCCCATGATCTCGGCCATGTCGGCGAGGCGCTGCTGGACGTCCTCGCGCCCGTGTCCGGCCGCGAGCCGGGCGGCCAGCGGCTCGATGGTCCAGCGCAGCTCGCACAGCTCGCGGCGCTGGTCTTCCCGCTGGGGCCCGAAGGCCCGCCATTCGATGATGTCCGGGTCGAGGAGGTTCCAGTCGCTGACGGGACGGACGCGGGTGCCGACGTTGGGCCGGGCGCTGACCAGGCCCTTCGCCTCGAGGACGCGCAGGGACTCGCGGACGACGGTCCGGGAGACCTCGAAGCGCTGCCCGATCTCCTCCGGGACGAGCGGGCGGTCGGCGCCCAGGTCGCCGGAGACGATCATCTGGCCCAGCTGCTGGACGAGCTGGCCGTGCAGCCCTCGGCCGCGGCTGCCGGCCGCACGGCGGCCGGCCCGGCTCAGCTCCGTGTCACCGTCCCAGGCGGACGACGCCCCGCGGTCGGCCCCGGGGGCCTCCGCGTAGGAGTAACGGTCAAGCTCGCCCGATCCTGCGAGGCCGGAGTCGGCGGGGCGAGCCGCGGTCATCATGGTGTGCGCAAGGGTACTCACGCATCCTTTGTCGGCGACACGTTGAGAGCCCTTGAGGTCTTTGGTGAAAAGCACACGAAAGGGTGATCGCGCATTACCTCACAATTGACGCTCAATCGGACGGAATCGGGCACCGCCTCAGGGAGGGCGAGTGCGGAGCGTGACGACAATTCTGGTGAGGCCGGGACGTGACCGCCCGGCGTGATTACGCGGTGTGATCTCTTCGCCGGGACTGGGAGCCACGTACGGGCGCGAGCCCCGGGGCGAGGCCTTCGCCGCCTTTATCACGCGGGCCCCGTGCGGCAACCCGAGCGGGCCGACTGCCTCCGAGGCGAGGGGCGCGGCCCGGCGCGCGACCGCCTCCGGCCGCGCCCCCTCGGGGCTCCCCCGGGCCCACGGCCGCCGTGGCCGCGCTCCCGGCCGCCGGTCACCGCCCATCACGGCCTGCCCCGGAACACGGTGAGCACGTAGGCGCCCAGGAGCACCGCGAGGGACAGGGCCAGCGCCCAGCCGACGGGCTGGGACATCAGCCGCAGGGCCGCGGCGAGCGCCTGGTCCACCCCGGACGGCCACCGCACCAGGGCCGTGGAACGCAACCGCTCCGGGAGCCCCACCAGCGAACGGGCCGTCGGGTGGGCGAGCACCCCGCCCAGGACGGGCATCACGAGCGTGGGCACCGCGAGCACCGCCACCAGCCCCAGGGCCGTGGACCGGAACACACCGGCGGCGAGAAGACCGGCCCACGCGCAGCCGAGGGTGAGCCCCGCCCAGCCGGCGAGCGTGAGGGCCCAGTGGGCGGGGAGGACGACGGCGGGGTCGCCGAAGAGCAGCCTGAGGGCGGCCGCGTCGAGTCCGATGGCGGCGAAGGCGAGCAGCAGGGCGGCCATGGCCGTGACCGCGAGCTTGGCGACGAGCAGTCCGAGGCGGCGGGGAACGGGGCCCTGGTGCGGCGCCAGTGCCGGGTAGCGGAACTCCTGGCCGAAGGCGAGGGCTCCCAGCAGCCCCGCGCCGAAGGCGGCCGGGGGGAGCGGCATCGGCACCGGCCAGCCGGTGAGGAGGCGCAACGCCGGGGTGTCGCCGGTGCGGGCGAGCAGCACGGAGGCCACGAGTGAGGCCGTGAGGGCGAGGGCCCCGGTGATCCAGCCCGTCCGTACGCCCGTGGCGCGGCGCAGTTCGTAGAGCAGCGGCCAGACAGGGCCGGGGGCGGGCAGCCGGGGCTGGACGCGGGCCTGCGAGCGGGATGTCGGCGGCGCCGGGGAGCCGGTGTCGGTATCGGTAGCGGTGCCGGTGGCCGGGGCGGCATCGAAGCCGGCGCCGGGGTCCGTGCCCGGTTCCGCGGCGGCCGTGGAGGCAGGGGCGGCGGGGCGGCGGCCGTCGGCGCGGTGCAGGGGGGACACGGGGCCGGTGTCCCCGGTCTCGTCGGCCAGGCGGTGTACGAGGATGCCGTGGCGGTAGGCGGTCTCGCCGACGGCGGCACAGCTGCTGCCGTAGACGTTGATCCGGCTGCCGCCCTCGTGCGTCACTTCCACGGGGGGCCCGTCGGGGGACGCGCGCACCACGTCGGCCTCGACGGTGAGGACGTGGGCGAGGCGGCTCGCGAACGGTGAGTGGACGGCGACCCGGGGGCGCAGCCGGGTCCGGGCGAAGTCGGCGGCCTCCTGGTCGGCGACGAGACGGCCCCGGTCGACGGTGACGACCCGGTCGCCGATGCGAGCCGCCTCCCTGGGGTCGCCCGAGGTGACGAGCACGGCGCCGCCCTGGGCCGCGTAGCCGCGCAGCACGCCGTGCAGCCAGGCGGTCTCCCGCGGCGAGAGGCCTTCGGCGGGTTCGTCGAGCAGCAGGGTGTGCGGATCACCGAGGAGTGCCGCGGCGAGACCGAGACGGCGGTCCATGCCGAGGGAGAAGCCGCCGAGACGCTGGTCGGCGAGACCGCTGAGCCCGACGACCTCCAGGAGGTCGTCGGCGCGCTCCGCGGGCACCCCGGCGGCGGCGCTGAGCATCCGCAGGTGGCCGCGGGCGGTGCGGGCGGGGTGGCCGGGGACGTCACCGAGCAGCACGCCGATCTCACGGGTGGGGTGGGGCACCCGGTCGAGCGTGCGACCGCGGAACAGCGCCACTCCGCGCCCGGGGTCGAGCCGCAGCATGAGCCGCAGGACGCTGGTCTTGCCCGCCCCGGGGTCGCCGAGCAGCACGGTGACCCGGCCGGGGCGGGCCTCGAAGGTGAGGTCGTCGACGGCGGGAGGGTGGTTGCGGCGGGGGGCGCTGGTCAGCCCGATGGCCTGGATCATGGCTTCTCCCGCGGGGCGTGGGACGGCTCGGCGCGGGAACCCTGGGCTACGGGACGCACGGAGCACGGGGACGTACCGCAGCACCGTAACCCGATATGCCCGATTTGCTCCGCACGGTAGGCATTCCCGCCCGCCGTGTCCGCCGACCCGGTCGGCGTCCGCCCCGTGGCAGCACCCGGAGCGCGTCGGGCGCCCCCGCGCCTGGCGGCGCCCGGACGCGCCCTACGCCTCGGGCCGCAGCATCGGCGGGTTCAGCAGCGTGGCCCCGCCCGCCCGGAAGAGCTGCGCGGGGCGGCCGCCCTGGCGCGTCGTCGTTCCGCCCGTGGGCACCAGGAAGCCGGGCGTGCCCGTGACCTTGCGATGGAAGTTCCGCGGATCCAGGGCGACGCCCCACACCGCCTCGTACACCCGGCGCAGCTCCCCGACGGTGAACTCCCGCGGGCAGAAGGCGGTGGCCAGTGAGGAATACTCGATCTTGGAGCGGGCCCGCTCGACGCCGTCGGCGAGGATACGGGCGTGATCGAAGGCGAGCGGCGCGGCCAGCTCCCCGTCGCGGCCGTAGCCGTCCGCCTGGTTCAGCAGGTCCTCCACGGGCGCCCACCGCACGCTGCGCGCGTCGCCGCCGGCGCGCGGGGCGGGCAGATCCGGCGCGAGGGCGAGGTGGGCCACGCTGACGACCCGCATCCGGGGGTCGCGCTTCGGGTCGCCATAAGTGGCGAGCTGTTCGAGGTGCGCGGCGTTCGCGGGAGCGGGCCCGGCCGGGTCGTGGGCGTGCAGCCCGGTCTCCTCGGTCAGCTCCCGGGCGGCCGCAGTCGCCAGGTCCTCGTCCCCCCTGACGAATCCGCCCGGCAGTGCCCAGCGCCCCTGGTAGGGAGGCTCACCCCGGCGGACGGCCAACGCGCACAGCGCGTGGCGCCGCACGGTGAGCACGACCAGGTCGACGGTGACGGCGAAGGGCGGGAAGGCCGACGGGTCGTAGGGCATGACGCGATCATAGTCGTCTGCTTGACGATAAACAGGGCCTTGTCGACTGCTCACCCATGACTCTTCGGATGACTCTTCGGGCCGCTCGGCCCGCACCCGCGCTCACACCCCCAGTTGCAGACCGTCGGCGGCTTCCTCCACCATGCCGAGCCCCAGCCGGCTGATCCGCACGGCGAACGGCTGGTCGGCGACCCGCAGTCCCGTGAACCGCAAGGCGCCCAAGGGTGCGGTTGGCGGCGGCCGGACCGCCACGCTCCCCGCCGGCACGTCGGGCCGCACCCCGGCGAGGGCGGTCAGGAGCTGGACCGCGCCCGCGGCGGCGACCGCGGCGGGGCGGCAGGCCGCGGGGTGCGGCAGCGGCACACTGCCGGTGGTGCGCTGCTCCCCCGCGTACATCTCCGGCAGCCGGTACCCGAAGGCCTCGGCGGCGTCGAGGGTGCCGCGCAGCAGTCCGCCCGCTTCCTTCTCGAAACCGGCGGCCGCCAGCCCGGCCACGGCCACGGCCGTCTCGTGGACCCGCACGGCCCCGCTGCGGTGGCCGAACGGGTTGTGGCCCGGCTCCTTCGCCCCCAGGCTGCGCAGCCCCCAGCCCGAGTCGAGCGCCGGCCCGCCGAGCAGTCGGGCCAGCTGCTCGCTCCGCACCTGGTCGAGCAGGCCCGGGGCGTACTCGCCGGCCCCGAGCAGACCCGTGTCGAGCAGATGCGCGGCGGCGCAGCCCAGATGCGGTATCCGCCGGCCGTCCGGCATCAGGGCCGCGACGGGGCGTCCGCCGCCGGGGTCCTCGGCCCAGAAGTCGTCCCGGAAGCGGCGCCGCAGCTCGCCCGCCCAGTCCCGCCAACCCTCCGCGCCGGGGCGGCCGCACGCCTCCAGGAGATCCGCGCCGAGCAGCGCGGCACGGTGCGCGTGCGCCTGCACCTCGCAGCGGTACGGCCCGTCGGGGCCCGGGTCCGCGAGGTAGCGGCCCTCCCCCACCGCCGAACGCAGCCAGCCCAGGCACCGCTCGGCGGCCGGCAGCAGAGCTTCGACCTCCCGCTCGGCCAGCCCCCACCGCCGGGCCTCGGCGAGGACCACGGGGAACAGCAAGGTCGCCTCGACGCCCGTGCACCCCGGCGGCAGGTGCGCTCCCGCGTGCCGCAGCGCCCCGGGGATATGGCCGCCGTCCGCGTGCGGCCCGGGCAGTTGCGCGCGGGCCAGGGTGCGCAGTGTCCCGGCGGCGAGGCGGACGCCCAGGGGCAGTGTCATCCGGGCCGCCCACAGCGCCTCGGCGGGGGCGAGGTGACCACAGCGCCATGGGACGCCCGCGGCGAGGTGGACGTCGGCGGGCTGCGCCGGGTCGCGGACCAGCAGCGCGCGGAGATCGTCGAGGCTGGCCTTCAGCAGGGCCGCCGCCCGTGGGTCGTCCCCCTCCGCCGCCGCCTCGGCCCAGGGCACGGTGCCGCCTCGGCCCCGTGGTGCCGCGCTCTCGGCCGGTCGCGACCGTCCGGGCAGCTCCACCCGGACGCGGAGTTCGATGCTCCGAGTACCGCCGGGCGGCAGCTCCAGCTCCCAGCACAGCAGGCCGGCGGAGGCGAGGGAGTCCCCGGGCGCCGGCTCCGCGGTGACCATGACCTGGATCCCGGCCGCGGACCAGCGCAGCCCGCAGGCGTGCACCGCGGCGGGAATCTCTGGGCCCGCGAGGCCGGAGGCGACCGCGCCGAGTTCGGCGAGGTCGGTGCCCAGGGACACTTCGACGCCCAGCTTCAAGGCGCGCGCGGCCGTGCTGCGCAGGGTGATCCGCTCGGTGCCCTCGGCGTCCCGCAGCCGCTCGACGGTGACGGCCGGGTCGGGTCCCGAGTCGGCGACGGTCCGTACGGTGCCCACGAAGCGGGCCCGGTCGGCGGCGAGCAGCCGGCCCTGGACGGGCACCGGTTCGGCTCCGGCGACCCGCACCCGGCAGCGTGCCAGCAGCCGGCGCCCCGCGCGGTAGAACCCGTCGAGTCCGTGGCCGGTCAGCTGTCCGTCCTCGCCGGAGATCGCGAGGGCGGGCAGCGCCACACAGATCAGCGCGTCGTGCACGGGCTGCGGACCGTGCCCGCGCCCCGGTCCCGGGCGCCTGACGGCGGGCGGGCGGCGTGTCGAAGCGGGGCCCGGGGTGGGGCCCGGGGCGGGCCTCGGGCCAGGGCCCGGGGTCAGGGTCGGATGGCCATGGGGGACCTTGCCTTGCATGTGTCTGCGCTCCCTGTGGACGTCGCGACCGGGCGACGGACGGCGGCGGGGCCGCCTAGGTGAACGGCGCGGGGGCCACGTAAGTCACGGTGCCCCCGCCCAACACCCTGATCACTGCCGGCCACGAGCCCCTCGCGGCCCGTTCCGCCGCCGCACCCGTGCCCTGCCCGCGGGCCCGTTCGCCCCGCCGGGCCCTGCGGGGCGGACGTTCCCGGCGTTCCTGAGGGCGCTCCCTTCGCCGACGGACCCCGCCCGGTCGCTCGCACCGGTTTCGGCCGCACCCTGGGGCGGGCGGCGACGCCGCCTGGTCCGGGGCGCCTGCTCCACGCCCTGGCCGGCGCCGTCCGCGTCGGCGCTCGCCGCGCGGTCCGCTTCGGCGTGCGCGGCGGCGTGCACGGCACGGTCGGCCCGCTCACGGCGCAGGCAGCGGCGCAGCGGCTCGGGGTCCATTCCCTCGTTGCAGGCGCGTTGCAGGAGCTGGGCGAAGAGGTACTCGGGGTCGGTGGTCAGCGCGAGGCTCAGTGCCACCCGGGCCTCGGGCTGATCGCCGGTGGACCAGGCGACCCAGCCGGCGAGGGTGAGCGGCGCGGCCGCGTGCTCGGCGTACGAGGACACACAGCGCCGGGCGAGGGCGCGCCAGAGGCGGAGCACCGAGGGGGCGAGGGGGCCCTCCATCCATTCCGCCGCCCGGTCCCGGGTGGCGCGGTCCTGGAGCCCGAGGATGATCGCGGCGGCTTCGTCGTGGGCGAGGAGGGCGTCGTCCTGGGCGTCCGCCTCCGGTTGCCGGGGGTGCGGCGGCGTGGTGTGGAGCCGGTCGAGTACGAGCCGGGCCAGGCCCATCGTCTCCTCGCGCACCGTCTCGCAGTCCGTCCCGCGCAGGATGCGGGGCACGAGGTCGGCGGCCGCGGCGTCCAGCGCCCGTTCCTGCTCGTCGGCCGCAGGGCCGGTGAGCGGTGCGAAGCGGGCTTCCATCTGGCGCAGGGAGCCGCGCACCTGGATGCCGGCGTAGGCGGCGGCCGCCGCCATGACGGAGGTGCCGGGCACGGCCAGCGGGGTGCCCTCCGGTGGGCAGCACCGGGTGTCGGGGCAGCAGTAGGACCAGAAGCGGCCGTCGGAGATGCACAACGCCTCGTAGACCGGCACCTCCAGTCCTCCGCAGGCGAGGCGCAGGCACTGGGCGAGCGGACGCAGCCGCTCCATCACGTCGCGCGCGGTCTCCCCGGCCCCGGGATCCTGGCAGAGGAACAGCACGATGCCGTCGGGCCGGGCGCCGCGCTTGCTGCTGCCGGCGATGAGGGTCTCGGCGAGCTGGGTGCTGACTTCCGGCCATTCCTCGCGGGTCCGTGGAATGCCGAGCCTGAGCCGGCCGCCGAAGCGGCCGCGCTCGCCGTGCAGCGCGACCATGACGACGCTGTCATCCGGGAAGAAGCCGAGAAGGTACGGCAGGGCGTCGGCCAGTTCGGCCGGGCTGCGGAGGCTGATCTGCTCCTCCGGCGACGCGGTCGGCGCGCCGGACGAGACGGACGAGACGGATGAGTCCTCCGGAGCGGAGGAAGCGGAGGGAGTAGCGGCGGCGGGGGTGGTCGGGGAGGCGGCGGCGGAGGCTGCCGGATCCGCGGAGGCGGGTGTAACCGACGAGGTGGACGGGCGGGCTGATTCATCGCGCTTGGTCATGGCCCGAGAGTCCCGCGGAGGTGTCAAGGTCCGCCAGGCCTGTGGATAACTCCCGCATATTGTCCTACTAACCCTGTGGACAACGGGGTTTCGAGCCCTCGGCGTTTTCCACAGGCCGACGGTCCCATTAGCGCGATGTCAGTGGCCTCGTGTTGCATGGGGGCATGAGCAACGAAGATCTCCACGCCTCGGCCGACGCCGTCCTCGCCCGCCTCGTCGGGGACACCACAGGCACGGCCACGTTGCGTGAGGATCAGTGGCGCGCGATCGAGGCGCTGGTCGCGGAGCACCGGCGCGCGCTCGTGGTGCAGCGCACCGGCTGGGGCAAGTCGGCCGTCTACTTCGTCGCCACCGCGCTGCTGCGCGAGCGCGGCAGCGGCCCGACGGTCATCGTCTCCCCGCTGCTGGCCCTGATGCGCAACCAGGTGGAGGCCGCCGCGCGGGCCGGGATCCGGGCGCGGACGATCAACTCCGCCAATGTCGAGGAATGGGACACCGTCCAGGCCGAGATCGCCGCGGGCGAGGTCGACGTGTTGCTGGTGAGCCCCGAGCGGCTGAACAATCCGGATTTCCGTGACCAGGTGCTGCCCAAGCTCGCCGCCGCCACGGGTCTGCTCGTCGTCGACGAGGCCCACTGCATCTCCGACTGGGGCCACGACTTCCGGCCCGACTACCGCCGGCTGCGCACCATGCTGGCCGATCTGCCCCCGGGCGTTCCCGTCCTCGCGACGACCGCCACCGCCAACGCCCGGGTCACCGCCGACGTCGCCGAGCAGCTGGGGACGGGCGAGGGCGCCGCGAAGACGCTCGTGCTGCGCGGGCCGCTGGACCGGGAGAGCCTGAGCCTCGGCGTCCTGCGGCTCCCCGACGCCGCCCACCGGCTGGCCTGGCTCGCCGACCATCTCGACGAGCTGCCGGGCTCCGGCATCATCTACACCCTCACCGTCGCCGCCGCCGAGGAGGTGACGGCGTTCCTGCGCCGGCGCGGCCACACCGTCTCCTCCTACACCGGCAAGACCGAGAACGCCGACCGGCAGCAGGCGGAGGACGACCTGCTCGCCAACCGCGTCAAGGCGCTCGTGGCCACCTCCGCCCTGGGCATGGGCTTCGACAAGCCCGATCTCGGTTTCGTGGTCCACCTGGGTTCGCCCTCCTCCCCCATCGCCTACTACCAGCAGGTGGGCCGCGCCGGCCGTGGCGTCAAGCACGCCGAGGTCCTGCTGCTCCCGGGCCGTGAGGACGAGGCGATCTGGAAGTACTTCGCCTCCCTCGCCTTCCCTCCGGAGGACCAGGTGCGCCGCACGCTGGACGTGCTGGCCGCCTCCGACCGGCCCGTGTCCCTGCCCGCCCTGGAGCCGCAGGTCGAGCTGCGGCGCTCACGCCTGGAGACCATGCTCAAGGTCCTCGACGTGGACGGCGCGGTGCACCGCGTCAAGGGAGGCTGGACCGCGACCGGCCGGCCGTGGGCCTACGACGGCGAGCGCTACGCGTGGGTCGCGCGGCAGCGCGAGGCCGAGCAGCAGGCGATGCGGGACTACGCCACCACGACCGAGTGCCGGATGGAGTTCCTGCGCCGCCAGTTGGACGACGAGCAGGCGGCCCCCTGCGGGCGTTGTGACAATTGCGCGGGCGCCAGGTTCACCGCCGAGGTCTCCGGTGTGGCGCTGGAGGCGTCACGCGGCGAACTGGGGCGCCCCGGTGTGGAGGTCGAGCCGCGGCGGATGTGGCCGACGGGCATGTCGGCCGTGGGCGTCGATCTCAAGGGCCGCATCCCGGCGGGCGAGCAGGCCGCTCCCGGGCGGGCGCTCGGGCGGCTCTCCGACATCGGCTGGGGCAACCGCCTGCGACCGCTGCTCTCCCCGCAGACGCCGGACAACCGGATTCCGGACGATGTGGCGGACGCGGTGGTGACCGTGCTGGCCGACTGGGCCCGGGGTCCCGGCGGTTGGGCCTCCGGCGCCCCCGACGCGCCGTCCCGGCCCGTGGGCGTCGTCACCCTCGCCTCGCACACCCGCCCCCAGCTGATCGAATCCCTCGGCCGGCACATCGCGACGATCGGCCGCATGCCTCTGCTGGGCTCCGTCGCGTACCGGGACGCGGCGACGGACACCCGGTTGCCGCGCACCAACAGCGCACAGCGCCTGCGGGCGCTCGACGGGGCGCTGACCGTGCCCCCCGCGCTCGCCGAGGCACTCGCGTCGGCGGACGGGCCGGTGCTGCTCGTGGACGACATGGCCGACACCGGATGGACCCTCGCCGTGGCCGCGAGGCTGCTGCGCCGGTCCGGCGCCAAGGAGGTGTTCCCGCTGGTCCTGGCCGTTCAGGGGTGAGCCGTCGGATTCCCGGGTGAACCGCAGCCCGCCGCTCGGGCGAGGGGGGAAGATACGAGCGGCGGGAAGACAGGCGACGAACCACCCGATACCCGTCAGTGGCGCCAATCGGTCGTTGCCGGGCGGCTGGTGCGCCCGCGAGAATTGGGACCGACCCCCCGCTCCCGCTCCCACGGCTTCGCCGGGACGGCCTTCGTGGTGCGCGCCGCGCTCTGCCGCGCCGCCCGGGCCGTGGGCGCGCCGACGAAGGGAGAACCGTGGCTCTCGGTATCGCCGCCCCAGCGTCAGCCGATTCCGTTTCCCGGTTGGTGCGGCAGCTCGAACCCGCCGAGTGGGCCGCCGCCAGGATTCCTCTGCTGCGCGATCCACGGGACGTCGTCACCGGGCTGCACGAGCGCCACTCGCCGACACCGTCGACGGCTGTCGTCGCCGTTCTGGGGCCGGACGAGCGGCTCGTCGCGAGTGCCTCCCTCGCCGGACGGCCGGCCACGGTCGACGGATGGGAGCTTCGCAACGCCCTCCTGGCCCAGTTGCGCCGGGTGATCCCGCATGACCTGCGTCGCAGGACGCCGGTCCGCACGGCCGTATTGCTCTACTGCCGTGAGGGCCAGGGGCATTGGACCGAGGAGGACGGCGCCTGGATGTGGGGCCTGCGTGACGCGTGCACCTTGCACGGGCTGCGCTGCGGCGCGTACATCACCCTGACCCGCGGTGGGTGGCGCGTTCTCGGCGAGGGCCGGGCCGGCCGGCAACCGCGCTCTCCCGCGCGCCCGGTGGCGTCCCTGAGTTCCTCCGGTGGCGGGGCCCCGGAGGCACACCGTCACACGGCTGCCCGCTGACAGGCACGGCCGGGCGGCAGAGCCGGTCGGCCGCTCCGGCGACGCGCGTGTCCGCGCCGCGGGGCCGCGGGCTCGCCGATCCGTCGGTCGCCGGCACCCCGCCAGGGAGTGCCGGCGACCGACGGGGCCGAACGCTAGACGCCCGTGGCGAGAAGGGCGTTGACCCGCTGCGGGTCACCACAGACGATCAGCAGCGCACCGGCGCGGGCCATCGCCGCGGGCAGCGCGCCGGTCACCACGGCGTCCGTGCCGCCGTTGACGGCGACGACCACGACCGGGCGGGCCGTGGCACGGGCCGCGTCGGCACCGGCGTAGAAGACGTCGTCCCCGGCGTCGTGCTGCGCCCAGTACGACGCCTCACCGAAGGACAGCTCGTGCGCCGCCCAGGGGTGAAGGTCGCCGGTGGTGAGCACCAGGATCTCGCCGGGCGCGCGGCCGGTGTCGAGCAGCAGGTCGACGGCTTCGTCCGCCGCGTCCACCGCACCCTGCGCGGAGGCGGGGATCAGCTGGATCTGCGGGGTGGCCGCCGGGGCGGGCCGCGGCGCCCGCGCCGGTATCGAGGCGGCGGCCGGGGCGTCCGTCACCGTCTCGCGCGGGCTGCGCGGGGCGGGGACCGGTGCACGGTTCGAGCCGGGGTTTCCGGGTCGCGCCGGGACCGGACGGGGGCCGGGGCCAGGGACGGGGCGGGGGGTCTGCGTGGTCCGGCCGGCGGTCGGAACTGCGCGGGGACCCGGGACACTCTCGTGAATCTGAGGCTCCTCGGGGATGAGAGGCATGAGTTGATGTTTATCAAACGCCGGTGCGGGTCGCATCGGCGGGTGGCCACAGGGCCGCTCAGAAGTCGAAGCCGATCTGGCCTCCGGCCTCCAAGGCGACTGTTTCGGGGCTGACGCGGGGCCGTTTGAGGTGCTGCCACCGCGGCAGCGCGTCCAAGTAGGCCCAGGACATCCGGTGGTGCGGAGTCGGGCCCAGCTCCCGCAGAGCGGCCTGGTGCACCGGCGAGGGATATCCGGCGTTGTCGCAGAAGCCGAAGTCCGCGTGGTCGGCGCCCAGTTCGGCCATCATCGCGTCGCGCCGGACCTTGGCGATCACGGAGGCGGCGGCGACGACCACACAGGACTGGTCACCCTTGATGACCGTACGGACCTTCCAGGGGGCGCCGAGATAGTCGTGCTTGCCGTCGAGGATCACCGCGTCGGGCCGCACCGGCAGCGCGTCCAGGGCGCGGCACGCGGCCAGTCGCAGCGCCGCCGTCATTCCCAGCTCGTCGATCTCCTGGGGGGAGGCGTCACCGAGGGCGTGGGCGGTCACCCAGCTCTCCAGCTGCTGGGCGAGCGCGGTGCGCCGCTTGGGCGTCAGGAGCTTGGAGTCGGTGAGGCCCTCCGGCGGCCGGCGCAGCCCGGTGACGGCCGCGCAGACGGTGACGGGACCGGCCCAGGCACCCCGGCCGACTTCGTCGACACCGGCGACGATCTTGGCTCCGGTGGTGGCGCGGAGCGAGCGCTCGACGCTGTGGGTAGGCGGTTCGTACGGCATGACGCTGTAAGCGTACGCCCCGGAGGCGGCACGCGGTGCGCCGCCCCCACTACCGCCCGTCAGCTCAGCGTGCGGTGGCCGGCAGCCAGTCGGGCAGGTCCTCGGTCTGCCGCAGCCAGTCGGCGGGCGGGGCGCCGCGCGTCCCGGCCGCGACCACGCCGCCGGCGATGGCGCACGTGGTGTCCACGTCGCCGCCCGCCTGCGCGGTCGTCCAGAACGCTTCCTCGAAGGATTCGAGGTGGCGGGCCGCCGCCCACAGCGCGAAGGGTACCGTGTCGTGGGCGCTGGTGCGCCGGCCGCAGCCGAGGACGGCCGCGACGGTGGTCGCGTCGCCGTAGTCGAGCATGTCGCGGGCGCGGCGCAGCCCGGCGTGCACGGCGCTGCGTGGCACCAGGGCGATCACACCGTCCAGCAGCGCGCCCGGGTCGACGGAGCCCGCCGGGTCGGCGGCGATCGCCGCGGCGGCGGCCACGGCCATGGACCCGGCGACCGCCTCGCGGTGCTGGTGGGTGGTGTAGGCCGAGATCTCGGCCTGGTGCGTGGCCTGCTCCGGGTCGTCCGCGTACCAGGCGCCCAGCGGGGCGATGCGCATGGCGGCGCCGTTCCCCCAGGAGCCCTGGCCCTGGAACAGCGCGGCGGCCAGCTCGCGCCAGTCGCCGCCCTCCCTGATCAGCCGCAGCATCCGGTTGACCGCCGGGCCGTATCCGCGGTCGAAGTCGTGGTGCGCGGCGAAGGAGCGCGCCAGGGCGTCCTGGTCGATACGGCCGTGCTCGGCGAGGACGGCCAGCACGGAGCAGGCCATCTCGGTGTCGTCGGTCCACTGCCAGGGGGCGGGCGGCAGCTCGCGGCGCTTGAGGGACGGATAGTTGTCGGGGACGAAGAACTGGGAGCCGAGGGCGTCGCCCACGGCCAGCCCTCGCAGGCTCCCCAGGGCTCGGTGGAATCGGTCAGCGGTCATCGCAGCGAACTCTAACCGGTGAAGCCGTACGATTCGGGGGTGCACCAGCGCTCGAACGGACGGTCCAGGTGGTACCGGCCGTCGGGTCCGAGCAGAAGGGCACGGCTCTCGGCGTTGCCCGGGTTCGACAGGCACTCGAACTCGGCGACGGTCCAGTGCAGCCAGCGCATGCAGAACAGCCTCATGGTCAGACCGTGCGTGACGATCAGTACGTTCGGCGGGTGCGCCGGGTCCTCGAAGCTGCGCCACAGGCTCTCCAGGAAGGCGCCCACCCGGTCGTAGACGTCCGCGCCCGACTCGCCCTGGGCGAATCGGTAGAAGAAGTGCCCGTAGGCGTCGCGGTACACCTTCTGTTTGCGTACGTCTTCGCGCTCCTGCCAGTTCCCCCAGTCCTGCTCGCGCAGCCGCGGCTCCTCGCGGACCCGGACCAGGCGCGGGTCGAGGCCGAGGGCCTGGAAGGTCTGGTGGGTGCGGCGATAGGGCGAGACGTAGGCGGAGACCCGCTCGTCCCCGAAGAGCGCGCGCAGCCGCACTCCGGCTTCCTCGGCCTGTTTGCGGCCCTTCTCGGTCAGGCTCAGGGCGTGGTCGGGTTCCCGTTCGTAGACGGTGTCGTCGACATTGCCTTCCGACTCTCCGTGTCGGATGAGAACGATGCGCCGGGGCCGTGACATGCCGCCACCCTAGATCGAGTACCGGCCACCTGCCTCATCGATGCGAGAGGGACTCGTCGATGCGGGAGGGGCCGGACGGTCACACCGTCCAGGACGGCTCTAACGCGACGATGTCGCCCGCGATGGCCGCCACGTCCGCCTCGGTCTGGGCCCGCAGGGCGAGCCGCTCCACCCGCTCGGTGCGGTACTTGCCGTGCTCGGCCTCGGAGTTCCACATCGAGAGCACCAGGAACTCCCGGCCGGGCGCCTCGCCGAACACCCCGCGCAGCATTCCCGGGGATCCGGCCATCGCCGGATTCCACACCTTCTCCTGCATATGCGTGAAGTGCTCCACCCGGTCCGCACGGATCCGGCAGTGGGCGAACCGCACCACGTCCGCGTCCGAGAACTGCGGCCGGAAACCGACCTTCACATCGAAGCGGTGCTCGAAGAGCCGGACCTGGACGTCCTTGTACGTGCCGGCCTGGGAAGCGGCCAGTCTGTCGTGCGAGCGCGCCATGAACGAGTCGTAGAAGGCACGGCTCTCCCAGAACCCGAAGAGATGCGCCACCTGCGGACGCCCGCGGCTCCAGCCACCGCCCTGCCCCCGGAATCCCGGCTCACCGAGCAACCCCGCCCATTTCCGCTGCCCCCGCTCGAACCCGCGGCGGTCCACCACGGTGCAGCGAATCCACTTGACCAGCACCGCGCCATCGTACGGCCCCGGCCGTGGCGCGTATCACGTACCGGAGGAGTACACCCGCGTGAGCGTCTCGGCGTCCGCCGCGCCCAGCTCGATCCGGAACTCCCGCGAGAGCACCTCCGTCAACTCCTCCACCCCGATCTCGCAGGCGTCACGCGAGCCGTCGGCACGAGCACGCGTCAGGACCGGGCCGACCAGGTTCCGCCGGTGATCGGACTCCGTCCGCTGCACTACGGGCCGGGAGACGAAGGGTGAGCGCGGATGCGTCGAGATGTAGTGGTTCATGACGGCGTAGTCGACGGGGAACCGCTCCTCCGGGCCGAACGCGTAGAGGTCGAACCATCCCTCCGGATGGAGCGTGCGCAGGACGCGTACGTCCTTCTGTTCACGCGCGATTCCAAACGTCCAGTCCCCCTGGCGCTCCCGTACCCCGTCCCGGAGGGCCAGCGGCTCCAGCAGGCCCTCGCCGCCGAACCCGACGTCGCACAGCCACGGCTCGCCGTCGGCCTCGACCTTCAGGGCCATATGGGTGACGGCGCGCTGCCGGTCGCTGCCCATGCGGACCCGTGCCCCGAGACCGGTGAAGGGGAAGCCGATGCGCTCCAGTGCGGCGGCCAGCAGCAGGTTCTGCTCGTAGCAGTAGCCTCCGCGGCGCCGGGTCACCATCTTGTCCTGAAGCGCCGGGACGTCCAGCAGTATGGGGCGGCCGAGCAGGATCTCCAGATTTTCGAACGGGAAAGCGGCCACGTGCCCCCGGTGCACCGCCCGGAGCGTCGCCAGGTCCACCCGCGGTGTTCCCTCGAATCCGATGCGTGCCAGGTAGCCGTCGAGGTCCAGCTCGTCGCCGCCCCACAGACACTCGCCCATACCGCCGCTTCCTCCCCTTGTCCGGACGTCCCGCCAGTGTGCATGCCGAAGGGGAGCCGGCACCGGGCCGGCTCCCCTTCGGTTCATCCGACCGTCAGCTGCAGCCGCTGGTCGAGCCGCAGCCCTCGCAGAGGTAGCAGCTGCCCGCGCGGCGCATCTTCGTGCCACAGGAGAAGCACAGCGGCGCGTCCGCGTTCAGGCCGAGCTGCATCTCCACCAGCTCGGTGGAGT
This sequence comes from Streptomyces sp. NPDC042259, assembly GCF_055582085.1. Classification (NCBI taxonomy): domain Bacteria; kingdom Bacillati; phylum Actinomycetota; class Actinomycetes; order Kitasatosporales; family Streptomycetaceae; genus Streptomyces; species Streptomyces sp. NPDC042259. The sequence goes on from NZ_JBVJDW010000003.1 coordinate 706,686, forward strand.
TGTGGACCTGCTTGGGGGCCGGGACCACGGCCGCCGGCTGCTCCGGGGACTCCGCCTTCGGGGCCTCCAGCTGCCGCGGCGCGGACTGCGCCAGGCCCTCGACGTCGACCTCGTCGTCGGACGGCTCGTACGAACCGGTGTCCAGGTGACGCTGACGCTCCTGGGCGGAGTGGATACCCAGCGCCGAGCGCGTCTCGAAGGGCAGGAAGTCCAGCGCCAGGCGGCGGAAGATGTAGTCGACGATCGACTGCGCCATCCGCACGTCCGGGTCGTCCGTCATGCCGGCCGGCTCGAAGCGCATGTTGGTGAACTTCGAGACGTAGGTCTCCAGCGGCACGCCGTACTGGAGGCCGACGGAGACGGCGATGGAGAAGGCGTCCATCATGCCCGCGAGGGTCGAGCCCTGCTTGGACATCTTGAGGAAGACCTCACCGAGACCGTCGTCCGGGTAGGAGTTGGCCGTCATGTAGCCCTCGGCGCCACCCACCGTGAAGGAGGTGGTGATGCCCGGACGGCCCTTGGGCAGCCGCTTGCGGACCGGACGGTACTCGACGACCTTCTCCGCGACGGGCGCGGCCTCGGGGGCCTTCGCCTGCTCCTTCTTCTTCGCGGAGAGCGGCTGGCCGACCTTGCAGTTGTCGCGGTAGATCGCGAGCGCCTTCAGACCGAGCTTCCAGCCCTCGAAGTAGACCTCCTCGACCTCTTCGACGGTCGCCGACTCGGGCAGGTTCACGGTCTTGGAGATCGCGCCCGACAGGAACGGCTGCGCGGCGGCCATCATGCGCACGTGGCCCATGGCGGAGATCGCGCGCTCGCCCATGGCGCAGTCGAAGACCTCGTAGTGCTCGGGCTTGAGGCCCGGGGCGTCGATCACGTTGCCGTGCTCGGCGATGTGGGCGACGACCGCCTCGACCTGCTCCGGCAGGTAGCCCAGGCGCTTGAGCGCCTTCGGCACCGTGTTGTTGACGATCTGCATCGAGCCGCCGCCGACGAGCTTCTTGAACTTGACCAGGGCCAGGTCCGGCTCGACGCCCGTGGTGTCGCAGTCCATCATCAGGCCGATGGTGCCGGTGGGGGCCAGCACGGAGGCCTGGGCGTTGCGGAAGCCGTTGCTCTCGCCCAGGCGCAGGACGTCCTGCCACGCCTCGGTGGCCGCGGCCCAGACGGGGGTGTCCAGGTCGTCCACGCGCTTGGCGGCGCCGTTGGCGTCGGAGTGCTGCTTCATGACGCGCTGGTGGGCGTCGGCGTTGCGGGCGTAGCCGTCGTACGGGCCGACGACCGCGGCCAGCTCGGCGGAGCGGCGGTAGGAGGTGCCGGTCATCAGCGAGGTGATGGCACCGGCGAGGGCGCGGCCGCCGTCGCTGTCGTAGGCGTGGCCGGTGGCCATCAGCAGGGCGCCGAGGTTGGCGTAGCCGATGCCCAGCTGGCGGAAGGCGCGGGTGGTCTCGCCGATCTTCTCGGTCGGGAAGTCGGCGAAGCAGATGGAGATGTCCATCGCGGTGATGACCAGCTCGACGACCTTGGCGAAGCGCTCGGCGTCGAACGACTGGTTGCCGGCGTCGTCGTCGCGGAGGAACTTCATGAGGTTGAGCGAGGCGAGGTTGCACGAGGAGTTGTCCAGGTGCATGTACTCGCTGCACGGGTTGGACGCGGTGATCCGGCCCGACTCCGGCGAGGTGTGCCAGTGGTTGATCGTGTCGTCGTACTGGATGCCCGGGTCGGCGCAGGCCCAGGCCGCCTCGGCCATCTTGCGGAAGAGGCCCTTGGCGTCGACCTCCTCGATGACCTCACCGGTCATCCGGCCGCGCAGACCGAACTTCGAGCCGGACTCGACGGCCTTCATGAACTCGTCGTTGACGCGGACGGAGTTGTTGGCGTTCTGGTACTGGACGGACGTGATGTCGTCGCCGCCCAGGTCCATGTCGAAGCCGGCGTCGCGCAGGGCGCGGACCTTCTCCTCCTCCTTCACCTTGGTCTCGATGAAGGCCTCGACGTCGGGGTGGTCGACGTCGAGGACGACCATCTTGGCCGCGCGACGGGTGGCGCCGCCGGACTTGATGGTGCCGGCGGAGGCGTCGGCGCCGCGCATGAAGGAGACCGGGCCGGAGGCGTTGCCGCCGGAGGAGAGCAGCTCCTTGGAGGAGCGGATGCGGGAGAGGTTCAGGCCGGCGCCGGAGCCGCCCTTGAAGATCATCCCCTCTTCCTTGTACCAGTCGAGGATCGACTCCATGGAGTCGTCGACGGAGAGGATGAAGCAGGCGGAGACCTGCTGCGGCTGGGCGGTGCCGACGTTGAACCAGACCGGGGAGTTGAAGCTGAAGACCTGGTGCAGCAGGGCGTAGGTCAGCTCGTGGTCGAAGATCTCGGCGTCCGCCGGGGAGGCGAAGTAGCCGTGCTCCTCGCCGGCCTTGCGGTAGGTGCGCACCACGCGGTCGATGAGCTGCTTGAGGCTCGCCTCGCGGTCCGGGGAGCCGACCGCGCCACGGAAGTACTTGCTCGTGACAATGTTGACCGCGTTCACCGACCAGGAGTCGGGGAACTCGACGCCACGCTGCTCGAAGTTGATCGAGCCGTCGCGCCAGTTGGTCATGACGACGTCACGACGCTCCCAGACCACCTCGTCGTAGGGGTGGACACCGGGAGTGGTGTGAATGCGCTCGATGCGCAGACCCTTGGCACCCTTGTTTCCCTTGGAGCGGGAACCTCGTGCCGGGCCGCTCGTCGTCTCTGTCATGCCGCCTCCCTCTACGGGCAAAACGCCCTAATGCGCCCAATTCTTCCGTGGCGCGATGTGTGTCTTCCACCCGTGCGCGCGGGGCACGCCGGGCTGGTCCTGTGTGGTCGCCGTCGCTAGTCGGCGGCCGCGGCGGGCGCGGGAACGTCGACGTCCTCGCCTCGGCCGACGGTGTCCGCCGCGGACCGCTGGCCACGGAGCTCCGCGACGGCGGCCTCGAAGTCCTCCAGCGAGTCGAAGGCCTGGTACACGGACGCGAACCGCAGATACGCGACCAGGTCGAGATCCTTGAGCGGGCCGAGTATGGCGAGCCCGACGTCATGCGTGGAGAGTTCGGCGCTGCCCGTGGCGCGCACCGCCTCCTCGACCCGCTGGCCGAGCTGGGCCAGGGCGTCCTCGGTGACCGGCCGCCCCTGGCACGCCTTGCGCACGCCGGAGATGACCTTGTTGCGACTGAAGGGCTCGGTGACCCCGCTCCGCTTGATCACCATGAGTGACGCGGTCTCCACCGTCGTGAAGCGGCGGGAGCAGTCGGGGCACTGGCGGCGCCTGCGGATCGAACAACCGTCATCGGTGGTCCGGCTGTCGACGACCCTGCTGTCGGGGTGCCTGCAGAAGGGGCAGTGCATGGCTCTCCACCCTCCTTCACCCTCGAGGAACCTCGAAAAAAGCTGTACACGATCTTCGGCTTCGAACGGGCCCGTCCAGGCCTCGCGAAGCAGCCCCCAGCATAGGCGATGACCGCGGCCCGAATGCACCAGGGCCCACCCATGGACCACTACTGGTGGGTGGCCGCCGCCCATCAAACCACTAGATCTGGTGCCGGGCGGGCAAGCGCGCCGAGCGCGTGTCGCGGCGTGCAGGAGCCGCGCCGACAGCATCGGACAGGGCGCGGGACGCGCGGGAGAGACCCCGCTCGGGGCTCCGCAGACCCGTGAATGGCACACTGGGCCCGGCGCACGGAGCCCCCGACGAAACCCTGCACCGAACCCCTGGAACCGCCCCGCGGCGGGCGCCGGGGCCCGGGCGCGGACCCCGGCCACCGGCGGCACTTCGGGCGCATTGCCGGATTCCGCGATACTCGCTCCATCCGGCATCCTTCGCACCGAAGGCTACCGCAATGGGCGAATTGATCTCCGCCTGTACACCTTCCCGCCTGATCACGTCAGGTAATCTCCGATATTTCACTCGAACGTGTGTTTGGCGCAACCTTTCGAAAGCAACTACCGTTGTCCAGCTAGGGAGAACATCTCGAGAGGGGCCGACGTGACCACCACCGCAGACAGCGCCACCATCACCGCCCAGGACCGCTCCCAGAGCCGACTCGACCAGGCACACCCGATGAATGACGCAGCCATGAACGCCGAGGGGCAGAAGCCGGCCCGCTCACTCCCGGGACGCCCACCAGGAATCCGGGCGGACAGCTCCGGACTCACCGACCGGCAGCGTCGCGTGATCGAGGTCATCCGGGACTCGGTCCAGCGCCGCGGTTACCCACCGTCCATGCGAGAGATCGGCCAGGCGGTGGGGCTCTCCAGCACCTCTTCCGTGGCCCACCAGCTGATGGCCCTGGAGCGCAAGGGATTCCTGCGCCGGGACCCGCACCGCCCCCGGGCCTACGAGGTGCGCGGTTCCGACCAGCCGAGTTCCCAGCCGACCGACACGACCGGCAAGCCCGCCGCGTCGTACGTGCCCCTGGTCGGCCGGATCGCCGCCGGTGGCCCGATCCTCGCCGAGGAGTCCGTCGAGGACGTCTTCCCCCTCCCCCGCCAATTGGTGGGTGACGGCGAGCTGTTCGTGCTGAAGGTGGTCGGCGATTCCATGATCGAAGCCGCCATCTGTGACGGCGACTGGGTAACGGTGCGTCGTCAGCCCGTCGCGGAGAACGGCGATATCGTGGCCGCGATGCTCGACGGCGAGGCGACCGTCAAGCGCTTCAAGCGCGAGGACGGCCATGTGTGGCTGCTGCCGCACAACGCCGCCTACCAGCCCATTCCCGGTGACGAGGCCACCATCCTCGGCAAGGTCGTGGCGGTGCTGCGGCGGGTGTGAGTGCGCGAAGACCGGGCCCCGGGACCACTGCGCCGGTTCCGGGGCCCTGCTGTGTGCGGCCGCGCCCTGCCGCGCGCCCGACGCCGTCTCTCGCCGGCCGACGCTGCCGCCGTCGGCCGGCGTCACCGCTCCTCGGCAGGTGTTACGTGGCGTCCGCCTTCGCCGCGGCGTCGATGGCCGCCAGTGAGCGGCGCGCCTGGTTACGGTCCGTGGTGTACCAGAAGTCCGGCATCGAGGCGCGCAGGAAGCTGCCGTAGCGGGCCGTCGCCAGCCGTGGGTCGAGCACCGCGACCACGCCGCGGTCGCCGGACGCGCGTACGAGCCGGCCGGCCCCCTGCGCCATCAGCAGCGCCGCGTGCGTCGCCGCGACGGCCATGAAGCCATTGCCGCCCGCCTCCTCCACGGCCTTCTGCCGGGCGCTCATCAGCGGATCGTCGGGGCGCGGGAAGGGCACCCGGTCCATGACGACGAGCTGGCAGTTCACCCCCGGCACATCGACGCCCTGCCACAGGGACAGGGTGCCGAACAGACAGGTACGGGCGTCGGCGGCGAAGGTCCGGATCAGCTCGCCCAGCGTCTCCTCACCCTGGAGCAGGATCGGCAGATCGAGCCGGCCCCGCAGCGCCTCGGCCGCGGCCTGCGCGGCCCGCATGGAGGAGAACAGCCCGAGGGTCCGGCCGCCCGCGGCCTCCATCAGCTCGGCCAGCTCGTCCAGCATGTCGCCCCGGCTGCCTTCCCTGCCGGGCTGGGACAGATGCTTGGCGACGTAGAGGATGCCCTGCTTGGGGTAGTCGAACGGGGAGCCGACGTCGACGCCCTTCCACTGGGGGAGGTCGTCACCCTCGACGCCCTCGGGGGCGAGGCCCAGGGAGGCGCCGACGCCGTTGAAGTCGCCGCCGATCTTGAGCGTGGCCGAGGTGAGCACCACGGAGCGCTCGTTGAAGAGCTTCTCGCGCAGCAGGCCGGAGACCGACAAGGGCGCGACGCGCAGGGACGCGCCGAAGCGGTCGTGCCGCTCGTACCAGACGACGTCGTACGGGGAGCCCTCCACGATGCGCTCGGCCACCGTGTGGATGCTCTCCACGGCGGCGAGAGCCTGCTTGCGGACCGCGTCCTCGTCCTGGACGGACCGGTCGCGGGTGTCGCCGATCGCCGAGATCACCGTCCGGGAGGCGTCGCGCAGCGCCATGAGGGCGTAGCCGAGGTCCTCCGGGATCTCCTCCAGCCGCCCGGGCAGGGCCAGCTCCATCAGCCGGTCGAAACTCTCGGCGGCGGTCTGCAGCGCGTCGGCCGCCTTCTCGTCGACGAGCTTGGCGGCCCGCCGCACGGCGCGGTTGACCTGGCCGGGAGTGAGTTCGCCGGTGGCGACGCCGGTGACCCGGGAGACCAGCTCGTGCGCCTCGTCGACGATCAGCACCTCGTGGCTGGGGAGCACCGGGGCGCCCTCGATCGCGTCGATGGCGAGGAGAGCGTGGTTGGTGACCACCACATCGGCGAGCTTGGCGCGCTCGCGGGCCGCCTCGGCGAAGCACTCGGCGCCGTACGCGCACTTCGAGGCGCCGAGGCACTCGCGGGAGGTGACGGAGACCTGGGACCAGGCGCGGTCCGAGACGCCGGGCGTCAGATCGTCCCGATCGCCGGTCTCCGTCTCGTCCGACCAGTCGCGCAACCGCAGCAGGTCCTTGCCGAGCTTGCTGGTCGGGGCCGCCGCCTCGAAGGGGTCGAACAGCCCCTCCTCCTCTTCCTGCGGTGCTCCCTCGTGCAGCCGGTGCAGGCACAGGTAGTTCGACCGGCCCTTGAGCATGGCGAACTGCGGCCGGCGGCGCAGCAGGGGGTGCAGGGCGTCGACGGTCCGCGGCAGATCGCGCTCGACGAGCTGGCGCTGGAGCGCGAGCGTCGCGGTCGCGACGACGACCCGCTCACCGTGGGCGAGGGCCGGCACGAGGTAGCCCAGGGACTTTCCGGTGCCGGTGCCGGCCTGCACCAGCAGATGGGCGTCGCCGTCGATGGCTTCCGCGACGGCTTCGGCCATGGTGACCTGGCCGGGACGCTCACTGCCCCCGACGGCGGTGACGGCGGCGTGCAGCAGGTCGGTGAGGGAGGAGGAGGCAGTCATAGCTCTTCCAGCCTAAGGGGCGGCACTGACATCGCCGTCCTCACGGAGTGCGGAGTGCGGAAAAAGCCGCCACCCGGCACGACGGCCGCGTCACAGGACGCCGCGCAGGGAGCGGTCGCGGATCATCAGTGCCACGCGCTTGTCGGGCAGGTCGACTTCGCCGGTCAGCCGGAAGCCCGCGCCGAGGAAGGCGGCGACGCAAGGGGTGTTGCGGAGGTCGGGTTCGGCGACGACCCGGCCACAGGACGGCCGGTGGTCCAGGACGAGGTCGGCGACGGCCCGCAGCAGGGCCGTGCCCATGCCCCGGCCGCGGTCGGAGACCTTGCCGATGAGCAGGTGCAGTCCCGTGTCGTGCGGCCGGGCCGGGTAGTAGCGGGCGATGGGGTCGAGGTCGGCGCGGTAGACCTCCCAGTAGCTCATGGGCACGCCGTCGAGCACGCCGAGGCAGGGCACGCTGCGCCCGTCGCCGTCGAGCTGGGCGCGGAGGTGGTCCGCGCTGGCGCTGTCGGGCCCGGCCAGGCCCCAGAAGGCGGCGACGGCCGGGTCGTTCATCCAGCGGGCGACGAGTCGCAGGTCGCGCTCGATCCGGACCGGTACGAGCTGGAACGCGCCGGCCGGGGTGTCGACGGGGCCCCAGCCGGCGAGACCGTCCAGCAGGTCGGGGGCCCGGAAGGCGGACGCCTCGGGACGGTCGTAGGCGATGAGTTCGACGAATTCGTCGGAATGGCGCAGGTCGAGGGTGTCGGAGCCGGGGTCCGCCTCGGCGTCGGTGGGTGGCACGGCGTCGCTCTCCTCTCGGCCGTCCCGCTGGGTACCGCGATGTCGGGACGGTCGTCGCTCATGGGGCGGAGGTGACAAGGGGGTTGGTGATGGTGACGTAGACGGACTGGGTGTCGACGGGCCCGACGAGTTCGTCGAGCCCCCGCAGCCGGGTGAGCAGGTTGGCCTTGCACCGGAGGGTGGGGGCCTCCAGCAGGTGGGCCGCCAGGGGTGAGGGGTGGGGCGCGCCCTCGCCCCGCGCCGTCGCGGCTTCCTTGAGGAAGCGGCGGAGCGCGGCCAGCAGGATCCGCTCGTCGGCCAGCCGCTGGGCGCCGAACGCGCCGATCAGACCGAGAACGTTGTTGATGCCCAGGTAGTAGGCGAACCGTTCGTCGGCCACGTCGTCGGCCACGAACGTGTCGCTCTCCGCGCCGATCCCGGGGAGGCGGCCCTCGAGGGCGGGGCGGCGCGATTCCCGGAAGTAGTAGCCCTGGTTGTCGCGGTAGCGCCCGCCGACGGGCCAGCCGGCGCGGTCCAGCAGGACGAGGGTGTTCTGCTGGTGGGCCTCCAGCGCGATGCCCGCCTCGCCGTCCAGCCACAGCACGGGCCGTACGACCGTCTCCAGGTAGCGCAGGAACCACTCCGCGGAGACCGCGCCCGCCGGCCGGCCGGTGCGCAGGGCGAGCCCCGCGACGATGCCCGCGAGCCGGGAGCCCATGGCCCGTCGTCCGTCCGGACCGGGCGGGCCCGGCCAGGGGCGCGGGGAGACGAGCCCGGCCAGGCAGACGGCGTCGTCGCCGGGGCCGAACGGGTTGTGCCGGATGACGACGTCGAGGCCGGGCAGCGGTGTGCCGTCGGGCGCGTCGACCGCGAGCCAGGCCGGGTCCCGGACGATGTCGAAACCCAGGCCGCCCGGGCAGGCCGCCCGCCATCGCTCGGCGAGTCCGCTGCGCAGCAGACGATGCACTTCGACCCCGCGGCGCAGCTCCTTGCGGAGGTTCTCCCGGCGGGAGTTGGTGATGCGCACCCCGAGGGAGAGCTTCAGCATCGCGGGCGCGCCCGAGCGGTAGACCGTCCGTACGGAGGAGGTCGGGGACCAGGGCTCGCCGCAGGGGCCGAGGCCGCGCAGCAGTCCGGCGTCGAGGAGCGGGGCGACGGCGGGGCGGTGGCGGAGGTCGCGTGCCTGCCAGGGGTGCAGCGGCAGGGGCACCGTGTCCGGGGGGAGCCCGAGACGGGGGCCGGCGAGCCGGGTGGCCAGCGTGGCGGCCTCCACGGCCCGGCCGCGCTCGGTCCACGCGGAGTCCGTGGCCAGCACGGAGCGGTGGACGGCCAGCCAGTGCAGGGGGAAGGAGCCCCGCGACTCCGGGGAGTACAGCGGTGCTTCGGCGTCGGAGAAGCCTTCGCGGCTCTTGGGCGCGGGGTGCAGCGGGTGGCCGAGGACGAGGGCCTGCTCGCCGTAGAGGAAGAGGTCTCCGCCGTCCGGGTCGGCCGGCCGGGCGCGCCGGTCCGCGACGAACGCGGCGGTGCGGCGTACCGAGTCGGCGACCCGCCCGACGAGATCGCCGCTGTCCCCGCCCGGAGGCGGCCCGTCCTGCCGTCCCGCACGGTAGGAGGCCTCGCGGCCGAGGAGGGCGGCGAGGGTGACCGCGTCGACACAAGGGGCGCCGGCGGGGGCGTCCGCCAGCTCGGGCGGCCCGAAGCGGTGCCAGCCGGCGGCGGACCAGTAGCGGACGGGGACGCGGAGGGCGGTGCCGCTCGCGGGGAGCGGGACGCGCAGGGTGGGGCCTTCGGGGTGGGCGGTGCCGCTCTCGCGCACCCAGCAGCGGAGCAGGTTCTCCACGGTGGCAGCGTCGGCGGTGACCGACGGGTCGGGGTGCTCCAGCGGGTCGGGCCCGTCGGGGCGGCCGGTGGGGGCCGGGGGCCCGTCGGGGAGTCCGGTCTGGTGCGGCAGCGTGGAGACGGTCCGGTGCCGCGGGCCGGGATCAGGGCCCTGGCCGACGGTGGACGCATCGGTGTCGGGGGACGCGTTCATGCGCTGTGTGGCGAGCACCCCGGCGGTCAGGCCGGGGATGCGGCGCCTGCCTCCTTCGGCGTGGGGTGTTCCGACGGGCTGGGGGGCGTGGTGTCGCCCGGGTGCGGCGACGCGCCCGGCGTCGTCCGCCCGCCGGGGCCGCCCGGCGCACCGAGGTGGGTGGTGCCGTGGTGGTTCGGGGCACTCCGGGTGCCGGGGGGCCGCCGGGGCGCGGCGTGTGAGAGGGCGTCGAGGGCGTCGGAGAACCGGTCGAGCACCGCCTCCGTCTGCTCGTCCGTGGTGGTCAGGGGCGGCAGCAGGCGGATCACACCGGAGGAGCGGCCGCCCGTCCCGACGATCAGCCCGCGTCGCAGACACTCCCGGCGCACGGCGGCGGCCGTCGTGGGAGCGGCCGGGAACGGCGGGCGGCCGCTCCCGTCGGCGGGGCAGGGGGCCTCCGGGTCGACGAACTCCACGCCGATCATCAGGCCGCGCCCTCGTACCTCCCCGATGTGGTCGCACGTCGCAGCCATCGCCCTGAGCGCGGCCAGCAGCCGTGCGCCCAGCACGGCGGCGCGCTCGGGGAGACGGTTCTCCCGGACGTACCTCAGCGTCGCGGCGCCCGCCGCCATGGCGAGCTGGTTGCCCCGGAAGGTCCCCGCCCGGTCGCCGGGTGGCCCGGCGTCCAGCCCGTCCCGGTGGACGACGGCGGCGAGCGGGAGGCTGCCGCCGATGGCGTCGGACAGGACCATGACATCGGGGACGACGCCGCTGTGCTCGACGGCCCAGAAAGCGCCGGTCCGGCCCACCCCGGTGTGTCTCTCGTCGGCGATCAGCGTGATGCCGTGCGCCGTGGTCAGCTCCCGCATCCGGCGCAGCCATCCGTCCGGGGCGGGGATCACGCCGCCCTCGGCCGGCACGGGTTCGACAAGCATCGCGGCCGGGCCGCCCGCCCGGCTCCCCCGGTCCTCCAGCAGGCTCCGTGTCCGCTCGGCCGCCAGCCGGGCGCCGTGCGCACCGCCGACGCCGAACGGGCAGCGGTAGTCCTGCGGATAGGGCAGCCGGATCACACTCCCGCCCGGCGCGGCCGCGGCGAGCTTGTCGTGGGCGGCGGTGAAGGCGAGCAGCCCGGTGCGTCCGGTGGCCTTCCGTGCGAGCCCCAGCGCGGCCCGCACGGCGTCGGTGCCGGCCGGGCCGCAGAAGCGGATCCGTGCGGAGTCGGCCCAGGGGCGTGGCAGCGTGGCGAACAGCTCTTCGGTGAAGGCGTCCCGCACCGGCGTGGCCAGGTCCATGTCGTGCAGCGGCGCACCGGAGTCAAGAACGGACCGGATGGCTTCGAGCACGACCGGGTGATTGTGCCCGAGGGCCAGCGAGCCCGCCCCGGAAAGGCAGTCGAGATAGCGCCTGCCGTCGGCTCCCTCGACGGTCAGCCCCCGGGCGCGTACCGGCACGACGGGCAGCGAGCGGGGATAGGTGCGGGCCGCGGACTCCCGGGCCGGCTGCCGCCGGGGGGACTCCGCGCGCGCCGACGGCCCCACGGGCGGTAGCTGGGTCAAGGCCACGGCTCTGGGTCCTCCTGCTGAACACTGGTCGGCTGTCCCCCGTACGTACCAACGACGCCACGGGCCACGGAACACGGCCCGGCGTCAAGATCCTTCGAGGCGGAACCGAGGACCCGCGATCACCCGTCTCCCACCACACCGGGCATAGTGTGGTGCCGCGCCCCGCCACTGGGGCGGTGCATGACAAGTTCATCAGTGCCCGTGCCACGGACGCATCGGCGTGCGACCGACGGGTGCACTTTCACGACGAGCCACGACGAGCAGAGATCAACCAGGGGGAATCCACTCCATGTCACCCATACGCCGGCCGGCCATGGCGGCCGCCGCCCTCGCCGCCGCTCTGGCGCTGACCGCCACCGCGTGCGGACCGACCGACGACAAGGCCGCGGGCGGCGACACCAAGCCGAGTGCGAGTGCCGGCCAGGCGAGCGACGACCTCCCCAGCCTTCCCAAGGGCATCCCCTCGCAGGACCTGGAGAAGTGGAAGCAGAAGTGGAAGGAGGGGGCCTGGAAGAACTGGGACAAGGACCAGTGGATGCGTGAGGCCCGCGACTTCATCAACCCGATCATCAAGGAGCACTGGAAGCCCGGGAACATGAAGGACGCCCGGGCCGGCGACAAGACACTCGCCACCCAGGGCGCGCCGGGCACGGTGCCGGGCTCGGGGGCCAGCGACCAGGGCGTCACCGACCCCGAGCCGCGGCCGGTCACCGCGAAGGCCGTCAAGCTGCCCTACCGCCAGAACGCGGCCCCCGTCGGCAAGGTGTTCTTCGACGGCCCGCAGGGCCACATGGTCTGCTCCGCGACCGTCGTCAAGGACCCGGCCCACCCGGGCAAGTCCAACATGGTGTGGACCGCGGGTCACTGTGTGCACGCCGGACAGAAGGGCGGCTGGTACCGCAACATCGCCTTCGTCCCCTCCTACAACGACAAGGGCCTGCCCGCCTCGCAGGTCAACAGCGCGCCGATGCAGGACGTCGCGCCGTACGGCGTGTGGTGGGCGAACTGGGCGCAGACGTCCTCGCAGTGGATCGCGCAGGGTGCCGAGACCGGTGGCGCGGGCGCGCCGTACGACTTCGCCGTGCTGCACGTGAAGCAGGAGACCCCCACGGGCAAGTCCCTCGAGGAGACGGTCGGCAACGCCCTGCCCGTGGACTTCAGCACCCCGCCGGTGAAGTCCATCCCGTCCATGGGCGCCTGGGGCTACCCGGCCGCCGCGCCGTTCGACGGGCAGAAGATGTACGACTGCGTCGACCGGCCGGGCCGCCTCACCCTGCAGCCCGCGCAGCCGACGATGTACCGCATCGGCTGCACCATGACCGGTGGTTCGTCCGGCGGCGGCTGGTTCGCCAAGGGGGCCGACGGCAAGCTGGCGCTCGTCTCCAACACCTCGATCGGCCCGGCCGGCAACACCTGGCTGGCGGGTCCGCGCCTGGGCCCGGAGGCGAAGGGCGTCTACGACGCGCTCAGCCGGAAGTTCGCCAACCAGTAGTTCCGCCGCATCGCCCATGCGAAAGGCCCGCCCCCCGACATCGTCGGGGGGCGGGCCTTCGTCCGTTCGCGGGTCAGCCGCGCGCGGCCGGTACGAACCGCTGGAGTTCGGCGGCGAGTTCCTCGTGGACGCGCGCCTTGAGCAGGGTGCCCTCCGGGGTGTGCTCCTCGGAGATCACCTCGCCGTCGGCATGGGCGCGGGCGACCAGGGAACCGTGCGTGTACGGCACGAGCGCCTCGATCTCGACGGCGGGCCGCGGCAGCTCCACGTCGATCAGCGCGAGCAGCTCCCCGATGCCCTCGCCGGTCCGCGCGGACACGGCGATCGAGTGCTTCTCGACCCGCAGCAGCCGCTGGAGGACCAGCGGGTCGGCGGCGTCCGCCTTGTTGATCACCACGATCTCGGGCACGTCGACCGCGCCCACCTCGCGGATCACCTCGCGCACGGCGGCCAGCTGCTCCTCCGGCGCCGGGTGCGCGCCGTCCACCACGTGCAGGATGAGATCGGAGTCCCCGACCTCCTCCATGGTGGAACGGAACGCCTCGACGAGGTGGTGCGGCAGGTGCCGGACGAACCCGACGGTGTCGGCGAGGGTGTAGAGCCGCCCGCTGGGCGTCTCGGCCCGGCGGACGGTCGGGTCCAGGGTGGCGAACAGGGCGTTCTCCACCAGGACGCCCGCACCGGTGAGCCGGTTGAGCAGCGAGGACTTGCCGGCGTTGGTGTAGCCGGCGATGGCGACCGAGGGGACCTTGTTGCGCCGGCGTTCCTGGCGCTTGATGTCCCGGCCGGTCTTCATCTCCGCGATCTCCCGGCGCATCTTCGCCATCTTCTCGCGGATGCGGCGCCGGTCGGTCTCGATCTTGGTCTCACCGGGACCGCGGGTGGCCATGCCGCCACCGCCGCCGCCACCCATCTGCCGGGACAGCGAGGCACCCCAGCCGCGCAGGCGCGGAAGCATGTACTGCATCTGCGCGAGGGCGACCTGCGCCTTGCCCTCCCGGGACTTGGCGTGCTGGGCGAAGATGTCGAGGATGAGGGCGGTGCGGTCGACCACCTTCACCTTGACGACGTCTTCGAGGGCGATGAGCTGGCCGGGGCTGAGTTCACCGTCGCAGACCACGGTGTCGGCACCGCTCTCCAGGACGATGTCCCGCAGCTCCCGCGCCTTGCCGGAGCCGATGAAGGTGGCCGGGTCCGGCTTGTCGCGGCGCTGGACGACACCGTCGAGGACGAGGGCGCCCGCGGTCTCCGCGAGGGCGGCCAGCTCCGCGAGGGAGTTGTCCGCGTCCTGGGCCGTGCCGGACGTCCAGACGCCGACCAGCACCACGCGCTCCAAGCGCAGCTGCCGGTACTCGACCTCGGTGACGTCCTCCAGCTCGGTGGAGAGACCCGCCACTCGGCGCAGTGCCGCGCGCTCGGAGCGATCGTACTGATCGCCGTCACGCTCCCCGTCGATCTCGTGGCTCCAGGCGACGTCCTCTTCCATCAGGGCGTCGGCCCGAAGGCTCTCCGGGAGGCTCTGCCGGTCCTGGTCCTGCGGAAGGGAAGAAGAGGAGGTCATTTGATCCTTACGTCGTTGGGATGTGCCGCCCCGATGTGTGGGGCCGCACCGTCGACAACGCCTGGGAGGCCCCGGGGATTCCCGGGACCGGCCGCCTCGCCGACCCGTTGATGGTCCCATGCCGCCGTGGCGGCGTCACTCGGGTTTCCCGGCGCTCTTCCAGGTGGGGTGACCGGGCATGGGCGGTGTCTTGGCCTCGTACAGCCAGGCGTGCAGGAACGGCTTCAGGTCCTGGCCGGAGATCTTGGAGGCGAGGGCGATGAAGTCGGCGGTGGTGACGGTGCCGTCCCGGTGGCCGGCGACCCACGCGCGCTCCAGCCGGTCGAAGGCGGCCGTGCCGATCTTCTGCCGGAGGGCGTAGAGCACGAGGGCGGATCCGTCGTAGACGACGGGCCGGAAGATGCTGATCTTCTTGCCCGGTACCGGTGACTTGATCGCGGCGGGCGGGCCGCCGTCGGCGCGCCAGGCGTCGGAGTGCTCGTACGCGAGGCGCATGCGGTCGGCGAGCGGCTTGCGGGACTTCTCCTGCGCGTACAGCGCCTCGTACCAGGTGGCGTGGCCCTCGTTCAGCCACAGGTCGGACCAGGTGCGGGGGCTGACGCTGTTGCCGAACCACTGGTGCGCCAGTTCGTGCACCATGATCGCGTCGACGTACCAGGCGGGGAAGGCGGGGTTCGTGAACAGGCCGCGCTCGAAGAGGGAGAGGGTCTGGGTCTCCAGCTCGAAGCCGGTCGACGCGTCGGCGATCAGGACCCCGTAGTTCTCGAAGGGGTACCTGCCGACCTTCCGCTCCATCCAGGCGAGGTGGCCGGGGGTCTTCGCCGTCCACTTCTCCAGAAGCCCGCGGTCGGCGACGGGCACCACGTCCCGGACGGGCAGCCCGTGCGGGCCGGTGCGGGTCAGCACGGCGGAGCGGCCGATGGAGACCTGGGCCAGCTCGGTGGCCATGGGGTGGTCGGTCCGGTAGGTCCAAGAGGTGACCGCTCCCCTGGCTCTGCGCGCGGTGGGCACGCCGTTGGCCACCACGGTCAGGTTCTTGGGGGCGGTGACGTGGAAGGTGAAGCGGGCCTTGTCGGAGGGGTGGTCGCTGCCGGGGAACACCCGGTGGCCGGCGTCGGCCTGGTTGGCCATGACCAGCCCGTCACTGGTGCGGACCCAGCCGCCGTCCTCGCTGCCGCGCGGGTCACTGGTGTGGCGGACGGTGACGGTGAAGCCACCGCCGTGGGGCAGGGTGACCCGCGGGGTGACGACCAGGTCCTCCTTGGCGGTCGCGAAGCGCGCCGCCAGGCCGTTGACCTCGACCGAGGAGACCGTGCCGTGGGTGAAGTCCAGGTTGAAGGTGTCCAGATCGGTGGCGGCCCGGGCCTCGATGACGGTGACGGCGTCGAGCGGCTTGTCGTTGCCGTGGTAGTCGAAGCTGATGTCGTAGGCGCTGACGTCGAAGCCGGGGTTGCCGAGGTCCGGGAAGAGCCGGTCGCCGATCCCCCGCGCGGTGGGCGAGGGGGGCGGAGCGGCGGCCCCGATGAGGAGGGCCGCGACGGCGGCGGTCAGGGCTGCGCGGCGGCGTACGGACCGCCGGGGCTTCGGGGGACGTGCCCCGGGTGTGTGCGGCATGCGTCCACCGCTATCAGCGGGGAAGGCGCCGCAGGTGGCGCCACGACGCTTTCCCACCCGTACGAGCGGCTGGGCGGGCCGTCCGGAGCGGCGGTGGAGCCGCCGCCCGGACCGGCCGCCGTCACAGGGGCGCGGCCGCCACGGGTCGCCCGGCCCGCTCGACGTCGTAGACGCCCGGGACCCGCCGCATGGCCCGCATCAGCTCGGGCAGCCGGGCGGCGTCGGACAGCTGGAGGGTGTAGGTGTGGCGCACGCGCTGTTCGTGGGGCGGCTCGACGGCGGCGGAGACGACCGCCGCGCCCTCGGCGGCGATGGCCTCGGTCAGATCGGCGAGCAGATGCGGCCTGCTGAAGGACTCGGCGCGCAGGGTGACGCGGTAGTCGCGGGTGCCCTCGCCGTCCGTGGACCGCCAGCGCACCCCCACCGGATCGCGCCCGGAGGTGACCATGCGGTCGACGGCGGTGCACTGGGCGCGGTGGACGGTCACGGCGCCGCCCCGCACGGCGAACCCGGTGACCTCGTCGGGCGGCACGGGCGTGCAGCAGCCGGCGAGCCGGACGCTCGCGGCGGCCAGATCGGCCTCCTCGGCGACGACGACGGGCCCCGCGGGGGCCGGCCCGGCGGCCCGGGGGGCGGGCCGGGGCGGGCCCGGGGCGGGCGGCGCGGGCGCGGCGGCGGGCTGCGCACCGGGTTCGGGTGCGGGATGGGTGGCCAGCCAGTGGGCGATGGCGATCCGCGCGGCCGGGGTGCGGGCGTGCTCCAGCCAGTCCGGGGACGGCCCGGAGACGGTGTCGGGTGACATCAGCAGCTGGACCGTGTCGCCGTCGCGCAGGACCGTGCTGAGGGTCGCCAGCCGGCCGTTGACCCGGGCGCCGATACAGCCGTGCGCGCCGTCGCCGTGCTGGGCGTAGGCCGCGTCGACACAGCTCGCGCCCGCCGGGAGGCCGATCGTGCCGCCGTCGGCGCGGAAGACAGTGACCTCGCGGTCTTGGGCCAGCTCGTCACGGAGCGAGGTCCAGAAGGTGTCGGGGTCGGGGGTGGCGCGCTGCCACTCCAGGAGCCGCGAGAGCCAGCCGGGTCGGGTGGGGTCGACGCGCTCGCCGTCCGGGGCGTCGGGGGTCTCCGGGCCGGCGTAGGGATTCCCGAGGGCGATCACCCCGGCCTCGGCGACCTTGTGCATCTGGTGGGTGCGGATGAGGACTTCGGCGGCCTGGCCGTCCTCTCCCGCGACGGCGGTGTGCAGCGACTGGTAGAGGTTGAACTTCGGTACGGCGATGAAGTCCTTGAACTCCGAGATGAACGGGGTGAAGCACGTGTGCAGCTCGCCCAGGACCGCGTAACAGTCGGCGTCCTCCGTGACGAGGACGAGCAGCCGCCCGAGGTCCGAGCCGGACGGCTCGCCGCGCTTGAGCCGGACCCGGTGGACGGAGACGAAGTGCCGGGGCCGGACGAGGACTTCGGCGGCGATGCCCGCCTCCCGCAGCACCGCGCGCACCCGGGCGGCGGTGGCCTGCAGGGGGTCGGTGCGGGTGGCGTGGGCGAGGACGAGGTCGCGGGTGCGGGCGTACTCCTCGGGGTGGAGGATCGCGAAGACCAGGTCCTCCAGCTCGGTCTTGAGGGCCTGCACGCCCAGCCGCTCGGCCAGCGGGATCAGCACATCGCGGGTGACCTTGGCGATGCGGACCTGTTTCTCCGGGCGCATCACGCCGAGGGTGCGCATGTTGTGCAGCCGGTCGGCGAGCTTGATGGACATCACACGGACGTCGTTGCCGGTGGCCACGAGCATCTTGCGGAAGGTCTCGGGCTCGGCCGCCGCGCCGTAGTCGACCTTCTCCAGTTTGGTGACGCCGTCGACGAGGAAGCGGACCTCCTCGCCGAACTGCTCACGCACCTGATCGAGGGTCACCTCGGTGTCCTCGACGGTGTCGTGGAGGAGGGAGGCCGTCAACGTCGTCGTCTCGGCACCCAGTTCGGCGAGGATGAGGGTCACGGCGAGGGGATGGGTGATGTACGGCTCGCCGCTCTTGCGCGTCTGGCCGCGGTGGGAGGACTCCGCGAGCACATAGGCGCGGCGCAGGATGTCGAGATCCGCGCCGGGGTGATGCGCCCGGTGGACCTTGGCGACGTGGTCGATCGCGTCGGGGAGCCGGCCCCGCGCCCCGGAACCGCCGAGCGCCGCGCGCCCCAGCCGTCTCAGGTCGATACGGGGACGGCCGCGCCTGCGGCCGAGAGCACCGTCATTCGTGGCGTCTGCGCTCATGGGCACCTCCGGCGGCATCGACCGGCGGTCGGCTCACGCCGCCAGACCGGTGCTTGATGCTACCGAGCCCATCACGCACCGCTCACCCGCTCTCGCCCAGAGTGAAACGGATCACCCATTCGAGCGAGCCCGCTTCCGAAAGTCCCCGCGAACGGGCCCGGGGTGCGCGGCGCCGCTCTCAGGCGAGGGCCGTCTCCAGCCAGGACGGGTCGAAGGTGCCCTCCGCGACGATCACGGCGGGGCCGGTCATCTCGACCGTGCCGTCGGGGCTCTCGCTGATCACCAGGCGGCCGCCGGGGACGTCCACGGTGTAGGTGACGGGATGGCCGAGGAGGGCGGGGTCGGCTCCGTCGCGGCGGGCGGTGGCGACCATCACGGCGCAGGCGCCCGTGCCGCAGGAGCGGGTCTCGCCGGAGCCGCGCTCGTGGACGCGCAGCGCGACGTGGCGCGGGCCGCGGTCGACGACGAACTCCACGTTGGTGCCGTCCGGGTAGGCGGAGGCGGGGCTGACGGCGGGGGCCGTGTACAGATTCCCGGCGTCGGCGAGGTCGTCGACGAAGGAGATCGCGTGCGGGTTGCCCATGTTGACGTTGCGGGCGGGCCAGGAGCGCTCGCCCACGGTGACCGTGACCGCGCCTTCGGGGAGCAGGGCCCGGCCCATGCCGACGGTGATGTCCCCGGGCGTGCCGTCGGGGCCGTCCTTGGCGATGTGGGCACGGCGGATGCCCGCGCGGGTGGCGATCGCGAGGTCGCCCTCCTCGGCGAGACCGGCCCGCTGGAGGTAGCGCGCGAAGACACGGACGCCGTTGCCGCACATCTCTGCGACGCTGCCGTCGCCGTTGCGGTAATCCATGAACCATTCGGCCTCGGCGGCCATCGGGCGCGCCTCGGGGTGCGCCGCGGACCGCACGACGCGCAGCACGCCGTCTGCGCCGAGACCGGCCCGCCGGTCGCACAGCCGGGCGACGGCGGCCGGGGACAGCTCGAGCCGGCCGTCGTGGTCGGGGATGATCACGAAGTCGTTCTCGGTGCCGTGGCCCTTGAGGAAGGCGATCTGCGCTGTGCTCACGCTTCGATGGTACGGGGCACCGGTGACAGCGCCCGTGACCAGGGGTGACCCCGGTGGAGAGGGCGCGCGGCAGGGGCCCCACCTCAGGGCTGTCCCGGGACTACCTCAGCCGCGCCACGCGCCAGACGGCGAGGACGACCAGGAGGACGACCACGGCCGCGTAGAGGACCACGTAGCGCCAGTCCGGGCGGCGCCCGGAGCCCCGCTGCGGCAGGCCCGGCCAGGTGTAGCCCACCCGGCGGGCGGCCATGACGCCCCAGCCCGCGGCGCAGCAGCTGATGAGCAGGCCGAGCATGGCGACGACCGGGCCGCCGTCGCCGAATTCGAAGGCGAGCGGGAAGGCGAACATCAGCGAGCCGATAGCCGCGAGCATGACAATCGGGGCGAGTTGCCAGACGCGCAGCCTGCGCTGCGGGCGAAGCTCCCGGAAGGACGCGGGCGCGGCGCTGTCGGGTGCGATGCCCTCGACGCCCTCGGTGTCCTCGGGGCCGTCCGGAGTCAGCGCCTCCGGCTCACCGGGCGGCGGCTGCTGCGGTCTGTCGCGAGGGCCGGCCTCCATCGCCACGCGCCCTCCCAACTCGGACTTCACGGCTCGATCGAAGCTCGATGATGGCACGCTCACACGGTCGCCAATGGCGTGCGGAGCGTCCCGATGCCATCACGTGATCAGGCTGTGACCGCCCGTTCGACCAACGCCAGCGCTTGCCCGCGGAGTTCCGCCCGCCGGTCGGCCGCGCCGCTGAGCCAGTGCACGCGCGCGTCCCGCCGGAACCACGAGTCCTGACGCCGGGCGAACCGCTTGGTGGCGCGTACGGTCTCATTGCGCGCCTCCTCCTCGGTGCACTCCCCCGCCAGGAAGGCGAGCACCTGCTGGTAGCCGAGCGCGCGGGGGGCCGTGAGCCCCTCACGCAGTCCCTCGCGCTCCAGGGCGCGCACCTCGTCGACGAGCCCGGCCTCCCACATGCGGTCCACGCGCACGGTGATCCGCTCGTCCAGTTCGGGGCGCTCCACGTCGACCCCGATCTGCAGGGTGTCGTACACGGGCTTCTCACCGGGCAGGTTGGCGGTGAAGGGCTTGCCGGTGAGTTCGATGACCTCCAGCGCACGCACGATGCGCCGGCCGTTGCCGGGCAGGATCGCCCGGGCGGCGGCCGGATCGGCGGCGGCGAGCCGGGCGTGCAGGGCCCCGGGGCCCGCCTTTGCCAGCTCCGCTTCCAGCCGGGCGCGTACGGCGGGGTCGGTGCCGGGGAAGTCGAGGGCGTCGATGGTGCCCTTGATGTAGAGCCCGGAACCGCCGACGAGCACCGGGGTGCGGCCCTCGGCGAGCAGCCGGTCGATCTCCGCGCGGGCCAGCCGCTGGTACTCGGCGACGCTCGCGGCCTCCCGCACGTCCCAGATGTCGAGCAGGTGGTGCGGCACCCCCTGGCGTTCCTCCACCGTCAGTTTGGCGGTGCCGATGTCCATGCCGCGGTAGAGCTGCATGGAGTCGGCGTTGACGACCTCACCGCCCAGGTGCTGGGCGAGGGCGACGCCGAGATCCGACTTGCCGGCGGCCGTGGGTCCTACGACCGTGATGACCCGCGGTGCGGGAACTGCGTTTTTCACTGCACCAGTCTCGCAAACCTTGGGCTCGCCCCTCGAACGAGCGACGTGACGCGACGCGGCCGGGTTCGTTGCCTGTTGCGAGGTTCCGACGGCCGGTTCACGGGTCGGTGCCCGGAAGCGGCGCAATGGGACGCTCCGGGCGACGCGGGATTTCGCTCACACCAGTAAGGTAATGGAGTAGATATGGGCGTGTTTTCAAGGTTTCGCCGTAAGGCGTCCGAAGCGTCAACCGAAGAGGCCGCGACTGCCACTCTGACGGCGGAACCGGATTCGGCCGACGCCGAGGAGACGACCGAGGCGAAGGCGGAGGAGTCCGCCGAGGCCGGCGCGGAGGACGAGGCGGCCGAGGGAGTGGACATCCCCAAGCAGCAGTCCGCGGAGAAGGCTGCCGACAGCGAGGCCGGTGAGGGCGCCCGTAAGTAGCTTATCGACGAGGAATATCAGGGAGTGTCCGTGAGTCTGTTCGACAATCTCATAGCCAAGCTCGGCCCGGTGAAGGGCAAGGTCGGCGATCTCGCGCAGCAGCACGGGGACAAGATCGGGCTGGGGCTGGAGAAGGCCGCGCAGGTGGTCGACTCGCAGACCAAGGGCAAGTACAGCAGCCAGATCCGGACCGGCACGGCCAAGGCGAAGGACGCCCTTGACCGGCTCTCCGAGAAGGACACCAAGGGCGGCGGTACGGGCTCGGCGGCTTCCTGACCTCTCGTCGGCGACGGCCGCGGAGTCGCTCCGCGGCCGTCGCCGTGCGCCTGGCCGGCGGTTCTTCGACTACCGGGCCGTCCGTTGCCGCCGTGACGGCTTGCGCCTCTCGCCTAGCCGGCGGTTCTCCGGCTGCGGGCCGGCCCGTGCCGCCTGCGGCGGCGGGCGCCCTGCGGGCGCGTCCTCAATCGCCGGACGGGCTTGATTTCGCTGGGCCCGGCCGAAATCAGCCCCCGGCGGGCTGATGGAGACGGACTCAGCCAAATCAGCCCGGATGGGCTGATGGCGACAAGCTCAGCCACAACCAGCCTGTCCGGCGCTTGAGGACAGGCTCAGCCACAACCAGCCCGTCCGGCGCTTGAGGACAGGCTCAGCCACAACCAGCCTGTCCGGCGCTTGAGGACAGGCTCAGCCAAAACCAGCCCGTCCGGCGCTTGAGGACACAGCACAGCAGCCCGTCCGGCGTTTGAGGACACCGCCTGCTCATCCAGCCCATCCGGCGCTTGAAGGACAGCCTCAGCCAAAACCAGCCCGTCCGGCGATTGAGGACTACCGCCGCGCAGCGGTGGTGCACACGCCACGGGCGCAGGCGGCCTGAGACGGACGCCTAGGACCAGGCCGCCACGAAGTACCCCACCCCGTAAGGCGCGTCGTCGTAGAGCAGTTCTCCGGTCAGGCCGGCTCCCTCGGCCGCGCCCGCGAGTACCTGCCAGGGGGCACGGCCGGCGGCCTTCAGTTCTCGGGCCGGTTCCGGGGCGAGCGCGGCCAGTGCCGTGGTGTCGGCGGTTCCTAGCGCGCGGACCGCCCCCGCGTCGAACGCTGCGGCCCGGTCGTCGAGGTAGCCCGGTGCCTTGAGGGTGCGGCAGGCGCTGCCGTCACCCATCGTCAGGACCGCGATCCGCTCAGCCCCGACGGCCAGCTCCCGGCCCGTCTCCAGGCATCGCGCGGCTTCCAGCGCCTCGCTCACGCCCAGCCCCTCGACCGGCGCGGTGGACCAGTTCGTCCGGCCGAGCAACCAGGCGGCCACGGCGAGGGACGGCGGCAGCTCCCGCGCCCCGGTGGGCTCACCCGGGCCGAGCCGCACATCGAGGTCGACGCCGAAGCCGCGGAACGATCCCGCCGTACCCCCCGGGTACGGGCCGGGGTCCGCGGCGGGGCCGACGACGACGAGCCGGTCGGGGCGGGCGGCCGCGAGGACGGCCACGGCGTCCGAGCACGCGGCCCGCAGGGCGTCCAGTTCGGGTGCGGCCCCGGCGGCGACCTCGGGGACGAGCAGCGGCGGACAGGGGCAGACGGCGGCGGCGACAAGCATGATCCGCAGCCTAGTGGGGCGACGGACGCGGGTCGCGGCGGGCACTCGGCGCACCGGGGGTGTCCTCGCCCCCGGACGGCGCGGGGAGCGGCCCGAGCCGCGCCCCGAGCGCCGTCAGGCGATGCTGCAGCCGCCCGTCGGCGCGGGCAGCGGCGCCGGGGCGCCGATGCCCGGCAGGCCCAGCATGACGCCCGCCTTCTCGGCGGGAGCGGCGGTGCGCTTCTCCCACGCGTCGCCCGCGCGCGTGCGGCGCACGCCGGTGGTCGGGCCCTCGGCGAGCAGGTGGTGCGGGGCGGCGTAGGTGATCTCGACGGTCACCACGTCGCCCGGGCGCACCGGCTGCTCGGGCTTGGTGAAGTGCACGAGGCGGTTGTCGGGCGCGCGGCCGGAGAGGCGGTGCGTGGCGCCGTCCTTGCGGCCCTCGCCCTCGGCGACCATGACCTCCAGGGTGCGGCCGACCTGCTTCTTGTTCTCGCTCCAGGAGATCTCCTCCTGGAGGGCGACGAGGCGCTCGTAGCGCGCCTGGACGACCTCCTTGGGGATCTGCCCCTCCATCTCGGCCGCCGGCGTGCCGGGGCGCTTGGAGTACTGGAACGTGAAGGCGTTCGCGAAGCGGGCCTCGCGCACCACGTGCATGGTCTGCTCGAAGTCCTCCTCGGTCTCGCCGGGGAAGCCCACGATGATGTCGGTGGAGATCGCGGCGTCCGGCATCGCGGCCCGGACCTTCTCGATGATGCCGAGGAAGCGTTCCTGGCGGTACGAGCGGCGCATCGCCTTGAGCACGGTGTCCGAACCGGACTGCAGCGGCATGTGCAGCTGCGGCATCACGTTCGGCGTCTCGGCCATCGCGGCGATGACGTCGTCGGTGAAGTCCCGCGGGTGCGGGGAGGTGAAGCGGACGCGCTCCAGGCCCTCGATGCCGCCGCAGGCGCGCAGCAGCTTGGAGAACGCCTCACGGTCACCGAGGTCCGAGCCGTACGCGTTGACGTTCTGGCCGAGCAGGGTGATCTCGGAGACGCCCTCGGAGACCAGCGTCTCGACCTCGGCGAGGATGTCGCCGGGCCGGCGGTCCTCCTCCTTGCCGCGCAGGGCCGGGACGATGCAGAAGGTGCAGGTGTTGTTGCAGCCGACGGAGATGGAGACCCAGGCGGCGTAGGCGGACTCGCGGCGGGTCGGCAGCGTGGAGGGGAAGGCCTCCAGCGACTCCGCGATCTCGACCTGCGCCTCTTCCTGGATGCGGGCGCGCTCCAGCAGCACGGGCAGTTTGCCGATGTTGTGCGTGCCGAAGACGACGTCGACCCACGGGGCCCGCTTGACGATGGTGTCGCGGTCCTTCTGGGCCAGGCAGCCGCCGACGGCGATCTGCATGCCGGGCCGCTTCGTCTTCATGGGGGCCAGCCGGCCGAGGTTGCCGTACAGCTTGTTGTCGGCGTTCTCCCGCACCGCGCAGGTGTTGAAGACGACGACGTCGGCATCGCCCTCCGCGGTGCCCTCGGGCGCGCGGACATAGCCCGCGTCCTCCAACAGGCCGGACAGCCGCTCGGAGTCATGGACGTTCATCTGGCACCCGTAGGTGCGCACCTCGTATGTCTTCGCACTCATCTCAATCGACCAGGGTACGTGGTCGCCCGGGCGACCCGCCCCCTCCCCGCGCGCTCCGGGCCGGGACGGGGCGGAGGGCGGGGGCCTCGATGGTCCCCGATGGTCACGGTTTGGGGCCTGGTCCGTAGCCACTCGGGCTGGCAGTATCCGCACCCATGGCTCCCCGACTCCCGCACGTCGACCGGTGCCGTGCCCTGCGAGCGGGCACGGTGGCCGCCGTCGTGCTCGCGCTCCTGGCCTGGTGGCTGGTGCCGTTCGGCGACGAGACGTCGCCGCGCGGCCGGATGGCGTTCGCGACCGGGGTGCCGACCGGGGTGTACGCGAAGTACGGGGCGCTGCTCCAGGAGGATCTGGCCCGTGATCTGCCCGGGCTGGAGGTGCGGCTCCGCGAGAGCCAGGGTTCCCTGGACAATCTGCGGCAGCTCACGACCGGCAAGGCCGACTTCACCCTGGCCACCGCGGACTCGGTCGCGAGCTACCGCGCCTCGGGGCGCGCGGGGGCGCGATCACTGCGTGCCTGCGCCCGGCTGTACGACGACTACATGCAACTGGTGGTCGAGAAGGACTCGAAGGTGGGATCCGCGCGGGACCTGAAGGGCAAGCGGGTCGGCGTGGGCACGGACGAGTCGGGGGTGCAGCTGATCACCCGGCGGCTGCTGCGGGCCGCGGGGGTCGACTTCGACAAGGACATCACCCCGGTACGGGTGGGCATCGACCGGATGCCGGACCTGCTGGAGAAGGGCGACATCGACGCGTTCTTCTGGTCCGGCGGGCTGCCGACCAATGCCGTGCAGAGCCTCGGCCGGCGGATGCGGATCCGCCTGGTGCAGCTCGGTGACCTGATAGCGCCGCTGCACGCCCTCGGCGGGAACACGCGCTACTACCGGGCGGCCGTCATGCCCGCCGACGCCTACCCGGAGCTGCGCTCCACGCAGGCCGTGAAGACGATCGCCGTCGCGAATCTCCTGGTCACCATGGAGGACGCCGACCCCGATCTGACCGAGCGGATCACCCGCTCGGTGATACACAGCCGCGACCGGATCGGCGTCAAGGTGCACGCCGCCCAGAAGGTGGACCTGCGGACGGCGGTCTTCACCGATCCGCTGCCCCTGCACACGGGCGCGCGGCGCTACTACATGTCGGTCAAGCCGTGAGGCCGCCACGGGCGTGGCGTGGCACCGCGATCGTCGCCCGCAGTCCGTTGGGGTCGTTCGGCGCGTAGGTGAGGGTGGCGCCGCCCGCCGCGAGGAGGGCCCGGCTGATGGACAGGCCGAGACCGGAGCCCGAGACGTTCTGATGGCGGTTGCTGCGCCAGAAGCGGTCGCCGATGCGGCTCAGCTCGTCCTCGGTCAGTCCCGGCCCGCCGTCGGCGACGGTGATGCCGACGCTGTCGCCGACGACCTCGACGGTGACGTCCACGCGTGCGTGCGCGGGGGTGAACTTCAGCGCGTTGTCGACCACCGCGTCGAGCGCGCTGGACAACGCGATCGGATCGGCCCAGCCGGTGACGGCGGCCGGGCCGCTGTAGGCCAGGGTGACCTGCTCCCGGTCGGCGACCGGGGACCAGGAGCCCACCCGGTCGGTGACGATCTCGGCTATGTCGGTCAGTTGCAGATCGCTCTCGGCGTGCTCGGCCAGGGCCAGGTCCAGAAGGTCGTCGAGGACCCGGGCGAGCCGCTTGCCCTCGGTGCGCACCGAGGCGATCTCCTCGTGGCCGTCGGGGAGGTCCAGGGCGAGCAGTTCGATGCGCAGCAGCAGGGCGGCGAGCGGATTGCGCAGTTGGTGCGAGGCGTCGGCGACGAAGGCCCGCTGCTGTTCGAGGACTTCTTCGACGTTGTCGGCCATCTCGTTGAACGAGCGGGCCAGTCGGCGCAGTTCGGGCGGCCCGGTGGAGACCGCGACACGGGAGTTCAGGGCTCCGGTGGCGATGCCGTGCGCGGCCACGTCGAGGGTCCGCACGGGCCGCAGCACCCAGCCGGTGAGCCGGAAGGCGGCTCCCACGGCCAGTAACATCGCCGCGGTCTCGCCCGCCGCGAGCAGCAGCCAGGAGTGCAGGATGCGCGAGCGCAGCTTCCCCGTGGGCGATTCGGTGACGACGACCGCGACGACGTCGCCGTCGCGGATGACCGGTGAGGCCACGGCGAGCCGGCCGCCCCGCCAGGGCAGGACCTGGCCGGGGTCGTGGCTGCGCCGGCCGGCGAGCGCCTCCTGGAACGCCTGCCGGCCCTCCCCCCGGGGCGGTACGGACCAACCCGCGGGGGCGACGGCCATGGCCCGCTCGTCGCGGTAGAAGACACCGACGCGTATGTCGTACAGATCCTCGTAGCGGGCGAGTTCGGACCGCAGGGTCGTCAGCCGTTCGTCCGCCTCGTCCGCGGGCCCGAACTGCCGGGTGGTGACGAACTGGGCGAGAGCGGCGAACCGGGCGGTGTCGTCGATCCGGTCGACCACCAGCCGCTGCTGCTGGACCGCGGCGATGCCCGCCCCGAGCGGGAAGCCCAGGGCCAGCAGGACGCCCGCCATGAGGACGATGAGCAGCGGGAGGAGTCGGGTGCGCACGAGCACATACTGCCGTCAGACGGCCGGAACGACGATTTTGTAACCGACGCCACGGACCGTTTCGATGAGCGCGGGCATGCGCAACTTCGCCCGCAGTGAGGCGACGTGCACCTCGAGAGTGCGCCCGGTCCCCTCCCAACTCGTCCGCCACACCTCGCTGATGATCTGCTCGCGGCGGAAGACGACGCCCGGGCGCTGGGCGAGCAGCGCGAGCAGATCGAACTCCTTGCGGGTGAGAGGGACGGTGGAGCCGCCCACCGAGACCTGGCGGTTGGGCAGTTCGATGGTCAGGGGCCCCAGCCGCAGGGCGGGCGGGGCGGCTGTCTCGAGCGGCTCACCGGGGGCGTCGGCGGGCGGGGTGCGCCGGGCGACCGCGTGGATGCGGGCGAGCAGCTCACCGGTGTCATACGGCTTGACCACGTAGTCGTCGGCGCCGAGGTTCAGACCGTGGATCTTGGATCGGGTGTCGGCGCGGGCGGTCACCATGATCACGGGTGTGCCGGTGCGCTTGCGGATCTTGCCGCACACCTCGAAGCCGTCCTGGTCGGGCAGGCCGAGGTCGAGCAGCACGACGCCGAAGGGCGCGCGCTCGGCCGGCAGCAGGGCCCGCAGCGCCTCTTCTCCGCTCCGGGCGTGCGTGACCTCGAAGCCGTGTCTGGCCAGTACCGCGGACAGGGCCGCGGCGACGTGATCGTCGTCTTCTACGAGCAGGAGTCTCATCGGCCCCCCTCCGGGTGGCTGTGGTGTGCCACCGCATCCACGCCGATGGACGCCCGGCGCGTCAAGGGGGTTCCGGCCGGGAAGGGCTTTCCGTTATGGAGCCGGTACGCCCGCGCGTCCGGAGCGTGGCCCGGGCGCCCCGTTCACGCGGAGTGTCCGTTTGAGTCCGTATCGTTATGCTCAATTTCCGCTCAGATGTAATGACGCTGGTCGCCACGGCTCATTAGGGTCCACCCCAATCGAGGAGGACGGAGCGAGAACGCCGATGAGCGAAGTATCGGTGACCAAGGACGCGGCCCCCGTCGCGGACGCACTGGTCGTCCTGAACAACGTCAACAAGCACTTCGGCGCGCTGCATGTGCTCCAGGACATCGACCTGACCATCGCGCGCGGCGAGGTGGTCGTCGTCATCGGGCCCTCGGGGTCCGGCAAGTCGACCCTGTGCCGGACGATCAACCGGCTGGAGACGACCGACTCCGGCACGATCAGCATCGACGGCAAGCCGCTGCCCCAGGAGGGCAAGGAGCTGGCACGGCTGCGCGCGGACGTGGGCATGGTCTTCCAGTCCTTCAACCTCTTCGCGCACAAGACCGTGCTGGAGAACGTGACACTGGGGCAGATCAAGGTCCGCAAGACGGACCGCAAGTCGGCCGAGACGAAGGCCCGTTCGCTGCTCGACCGGGTCGGCGTGGGCGCCCAGGCCGACAAGTACCCGGCGCAGCTCTCCGGTGGCCAGCAGCAGCGGGTGGCGATAGCCCGGGCGCTGGCCATGGACCCCAAGGTCATGCTCTTCGACGAGCCGACCTCGGCCCTGGACCCGGAGATGATCAACGAGGTGCTGGAGGTCATGCGGCAGCTCGCGGCGGACGGCATGACGATGGTCGTCGTCACGCACGAGATGGGCTTCGCGCGCTCCGCCGCCAACCGTGTCGTCTTCATGGCGGACGGGAAGATCGTCGAAGAGGCGCGCCCGGACCAGTTCTTCGCCAATCCGCGCAGCGACCGGGCGAAGGACTTCCTCTCGAAGATCCTCCACCACTGATCCCTTTTCGCGGCCGCGCTGAGCGGGCCCCCTTTTACCCCCACCCCTTCTCCCGCCGGGCCGCCGGCGGTTTCGACCACCCAGCGGACACCCGCAGACGCAAAGGATGTTCACCATGAAGCTCCGCAAAACCGCCGCAGCGGCCGCCGTGGTGCTGGCGCTCACCGCGTCCGCGACCGCCTGCGGCAAGTCGGGCAGCCCCGACGACGACAGCGACAAGGCCAGCGGAGGCGCGTCGGCACCCACCCTGCCGACGTACAAGGTGAACTCCGCCGCCGATGTGAAGGACTCGCCGGTCTTCGAGAAGATCAAGGGCAAGACGATCACCATCGGCACCAAGGCCGACCAGCCCGGCCTCGGTTTCGAGAACCCCGGCACCAAGAAGCGCTCCGGTTTCGATGTGGAGATCGCCCGTATGATCGCGGCCGATCTCGGCTTCGACGAGGCGCACATCAAGTTCACCACCGTCCCCTCCGAGGCCCGCGAGACGCAGATCGCCAGTGGCGGCGTGGACCTGTACGTCGGCACGTACACGATCAACGACGAGCGCAAGAAGCAGGTCGGCTTCGGCGGCCCGTACTACATCGCCGGCCAGGACCTGCTGGTGAAGGCCGACAGCGACATCAAGGGCCCGGACGACCTCAAGGGCAAGAAGGTCTGCTCGGCGACCGGTTCCACACCGCTCAAGCGGATCAAGGAAGCCAAGTACGGGGTGAGCGAGGCCAAGGCGCAGCAGGGCTACCAGCTCTGTGTGCAGGACCTGGTCAACGGCTCGGTCGACGCGGTCACCACGGACGACTCGATCCTCAAGGGCTACGCCGCCGAGAACAAGGGCGCCCTGAAGGTCGTCGGCGCCCCGTTCTCCAAGGAGCCCTACGGCGTCGGCCTGAAGAAGGACGACAAGGCGCTGCGCGACGCGGTCAACAACGCCATCGAGGCGCACATGAAGAACGGCGACTGGAAGAAGGCGTACGACGCGACGCTCGGTCTCTCCGGGACCGCCGCCCAGAACCCGCCCGCGGTCGACCGCTACTGACCAGCGGTGCCTGATCGGTTCCGCGCCGGCGAGGTCCGGCCCCGGGGGTGACCCGGGGGCCGGGCGTCCCGGCGCGGCCGCCCGCCACGCGATTTCCGGAGAAGTGACTTGAACGTTCTGTCGGACAACTTCGCGATGTTCCGCGAAGGATTTCTCGGCACCGTCGAGCTGACGGCGCTGAGCGCGGCGCTCGCCCTGGTGCTGGGCACCCTGATCGCGGCGTTCCGCGTTTCTCCGGTGCC
This sequence comes from Streptomyces sp. NPDC042259, assembly GCF_055582085.1. Taxonomy (NCBI): domain Bacteria; kingdom Bacillati; phylum Actinomycetota; class Actinomycetes; order Kitasatosporales; family Streptomycetaceae; genus Streptomyces; species Streptomyces sp. NPDC042259. The sequence continues at coordinate 736,733 of NZ_JBVJDW010000003.1, forward strand.
CGCGCTGCGAATATTCGGCACGGCCTGGGTGACGCTGCTGCGCAACACCCCGCTGGTGCTGCTCTTCCTCGCCGTCACCCTGGGGCTGCCCGCGCTCGGCCTCAAGGGCTGGGACTCCTTCTGGCTCGCCGTCATGGCGCTGGGCTGCTACACCTCGGCGTTCATCTGCGAGGCCATCCGGTCCGGCATCAACACGGTGCCGGTGGGCCAGGCGGAAGCCGCCCGCTCGATCGGTATGACCTTCAACCAGACCCTGGGGCAGATCGTCCTGCCGCAGGCGGCCCGGACGGCGATCCCGCCCATCGGCAGCCTGATGATCGCGCTCGCCAAGAACACGGCGATCGCCTCGGGCTTCAACGTCACGGAACTCGGCTCCGTGCAGAAGACGCTCAACGCGGCCGCGGGCTATGACATCTACGTGATCTTCCTGTGGATCGCGGTCTGCTACATCATCATCACTTTCACGATCAGCGGTCTCTTCCGACTGCTGGAGAACCGGCTGGCGGTGGCCCGATGACCTCGAGCGTCCTGTACGACGTACCGGGCCCCCGGGCCAAGGTCCGCAACCGGGTCTACGGCGTCGTGTCCGCCGTCGCCATCCTCGGTCTGATCGCCTTCATCGGCTACAAGCTCGACTCGACCGGCCAGTTCCAGGCGGGCCTGTGGGACGACTACGAGTACAGCGACACCCAGCAGCGGATCCTCGACGGTCTGCTGACGACGCTGAAGACGTTCGCGATCGCCGCGGTGCTCTCCGTGGCGCTCGGCACCGTGCTCGCGGCCGGCCGTCTCTCCGACCACAAGCCCGTGCGCTGGGCGGCCACCACGGTCGTGGAGTTCTTCCGCGCCATGCCGCTGCTCATCATGATCTTCCTGCTCTACGCGGCGGTCTTCACCTCCGAGCCGATGTGGGCCCTGATCATCGGCCTGACCCTGTACAACGGCTCGGTGCAGGCGGAGATCTTCCGGTCCGGCATCAACGCCGTGCCCCGGGGGCAGAGTGAGGCGGCGTACGCGATCGGGCTGCGCAAGACCCAGGTGATGACGGGCGTCCTCGTCCCGCAGGCCGTCCGCTCGATGCTGCCGTCGATCATCAGCCAGCTCGTGGTGACCCTCAAGGACACCTCGCTCGGGTTCATCATCCTGTACGAGGAGCTGCTGTTCGTCGGCAAGGCGTTCGCCCAGCAGACCCCGCCCGTGAACGGCGTCTACGCCTTCATCCCGATGGTGATCGTCTTCGGTTCGATCTACATCCTGCTCTGTCTGGCCCTGTCCTCCGTCGCCACGTGGGTCGAACGGCGCACACAGCGCTCGCGCAAGGGCTCCCCTCCCGCGATGCCCGCCAACGACCCGAGCATCACCAACGGGCTCGGGGGCGCCGGGGGCGGTGCCGGGGGCTGAACGGCCCAGTCGGGCCCCGGGCCACGGCGGGCGGCTCCGGCGCGTGCCGTCCCAAGGCCGACCGCACGACACGACGGTGACGCCCCGTCGGCCCGATCGGGCCGACGGGGCGCGCGCGTTCCGGCGCGCCGTGGCGAACGCCATGGTCACTTGACGCAAGCACCCGCAATGGGTTGCATACGTTCTGTGATCGCGCACCGTGTTCCTCCCGGCTGTCCCCCGCCGACCCGTACGTCCCGTACGGGCGGTTCGCACCGCGCGACCCGCCACGGGATCGCCGGTCCCCACGGGTGGGAAGGAGCCGTGCCGTGGATCCGGTGATCGTCGTCGGAGCCGGGCCGGTCGGCCTCACCCTGGCCCTCGCCCTGACCCGGCACGAGGTGCCCGTCGTCGTGCTCGACGAGGGGCCGCACGGCCGCGCCGAGGGAGCCGGCCCGGCCGGTGGCGCGGACCTCGACGACGAGCGCCTCGCCCGTACGGCCGTGCTGCGGCCGGACACCGCCCGGATGCTGGAACGGCTGGGCTGTGCCACCGGAGGCGGGGCCCGGTGGACCGGCTGGCGCACGCTACGGCGCCGCGCCGTGGTCGCCCAGCTGGCGTTCCGGGAACGCGAAGGCATCGAACACGTCAAACAGCCCGGTCGCTTCGGTGACTACGAGGAGGAGCCGGGCGAGCCGTCCCCGCTGCACCTGCCGCAGTACGCGCTGACCCGCGGACTGCGCGCCGCCCTCGCCCGCGAGCCGGGGGCGCGGATCGTCGGCGGCGGCCGCCTGGACGCCCTGGAGCAGGACGCCACCGGGGTCACCGCGCACACCCGGGGCGTCAACGGCGCCACCTGGCGCGGCAGTTACCTGGTGGGCTGTGACGGTGCCCGGTCCGTCGTCCGCAAGCTGCTGGGCGTGCGTTTCCCGGGCCGTACGGCCGTGGAGCGGTACGCGGTCGCCGCGCTCCGCGCCGAGCTGCCCTGGCCCGGCGAGGCCGTGCTGCACCGCGCGCCGCCGCACGGCGGCGGCGAGGTGACGGCCCGTCCGCTGCCGGACGGGGTGTGGCGGCTCGACTGGCTGCTGCCGCCGGGCCGCGATCTGGTCACCCCCGACCTGCTCCTCGCACGGGTGCGCGACTCCCTGTTCACGTGGTGCGGAGAGGTACCGCCGTACACGCTCCTGGACACCGGTGTGCACGCCGTGCACCACCGGCTCGCCCGCCGCTGGCGCACCGGCCGGGCGTTCCTCGCCGGGGACGCCGCGCATCTGCTCGGAGCCCTCGGCACCCAAGGACTCGACGAGGGGCTGCGGGACGCCGACAACCTCGCCTGGAAGCTGGGCCTGGCCTGGCACCAGGGCGCCTCGGACGCGCTGCTCGACAGCTATCAGACGGAGCGGCGCGGGGCGATCGGCGCCCGGTTGCGCGCCGCGGACCGGGCACTGCCGCCGGTACGCGGCGCGGGTGGCTGGCGTGCCGTGCGGCGGACGGTGGTGCCGGGCGCGTCCCGTGGGCACGACGGACTGCTCAGCGACGGGCACTTGGGGCGCGGACCACTGGGCGCGCCCTACGTGTACACCCGTACGCCCCTGGCCCCGGCCGCGCCGCCCGCGAGTGCCGTGCCGGTGGGGACCGCCGTGGGAGCACCGGTCGTGGACGTCCCGGTGACCGCGCCGGACGGCTCGGACGCACGGCTGCGGGACCGGCTGGGCGGCGGTCTGCTGGTCGTGCTCGTCGCGCCCGGTACGGGGGTGTGGGAGCGGCGGCACTGGTTGGGCGCGGGCCTCATGCCACGGCTCGCGGCAGCCGTCTGCGCCCTGCCGATGCCCGCGGAACTGCTGGTCACCGAGGGGTATCCCGGGGCCGCGGCGCACACGGTGCTGCTGGTGCGGCCGGACGGGCACCTGGTCGCGGCGCTGGCCGGGGTGCGGCCGGCGGAGCTGTACGCCTGCGCGGACGCGGTGCGGGGCGGCGCGGTGGGAACACCCGACGTGTGCGGAACGGGGGCGGCCGGTGCGGGCACGGAGACCGGCGGAATGCCCCGAACCCCGGGGCCGGCCGAGGCCACCGACGACGCGGGGGCCGAGGGCCACGCGGAGCGGCCGGGCCGGGCCGGACGCGCGGGACGCACAGGTCTGGCGGGGGCGCCCGAGGGAGCGGCCAGTGAGGCTACGGCCAATCGTTGACCCGTCCGGACGCACGTGGTTGACTCCGGAGCGTGACTGAAAGCGGCGCGCGATTCTGGCGGAGGGTCCATCTGGACCTGGTCCGCTATGCGGGTTGCGTCTGTCGTCCGTCCTGCTGATCCGCTGTCTCTTCGCGCGACCGTCTTCCCACCCCTGTCTGTGGGACGTCGCGCGCTCCTTCGCGATCCCTCAGGACGGTTCTCTGTGTCTTTCCCCGCCGGTGCGTCCGCGCTTCCCTCCGCCGACGCTGCCCTGACCCCCCTGAGCCCGGTCTCCCCCGCGGCTCCCTCCTCGGAGGTTCCCGCGCCTTCGGCAGCCGATCTGCTGCGATTCGCCCGCCGTACGGCCTCCGACACCACACTCGTCGCGTCGCTTCCCCTCGACCCCGAGGGCCGTACCTGGATCCGTCTGGAGGGGCCGGGCGGTAGCGAGGCCTGGCTGATCGGATGGCCGCCCGGCACCGGCACCGGCTGGCACGACCACGGTGGCTCGCACGGTGCCTTCGCGGCGGCCGCGGGTCTGCTGACCGAACAGTCGCTGTCCGCCCAACTGCCCACCGAGGGCTGGAAGGTGCTGGAGCTGGCGGACGGTGTCGACCGTCAGCGGCAGCTCGCCGACGGGCAGGGCCGGGCCTTCGGGCCGCACCATGTGCACCAGGTGTTCAACGCCTCGGCTACGGAGCACGCGGTGTCCGTACACGCCTACTATCCGCCGCTGCCGATGATGCGGCGCTACAGCCGGGTGGGACAGGTGCTGCGGCTGGAGCAGGTCGAGTGGGCGCGGGAGTGGGCATGAGGGTCGAGGAGCTGCTGGCCGCCGCCCGCGCGGGCCTCGACCGCCTCGGCCCGGCCCAGGCCGCCGAAGTGCAGGCCGGGGGCGGCCTGCTGGTCGACATCCGCTACGCGGCGCTGCGGGAACGGGACGGGACCATCCCCGGGGCGCTGGTCGTGGAGCGCAATGAACTGGAATGGCGGCTCGACCCGCTCTGCGAACACCGTGCGCCGGAGGCGAGCGGTCACGATCTGCGGGTGGTCGTGATCTGCGACGAGGGCTACGCCTCAAGTCTGGCCGCCGTCTCCCTCCGGCAGCTGGGGCTGCGCCATGCCACGGACCTGGTGGGCGGCTTCCAGGCCTGGCGGGCGGCGGGCCTCCCGGTGACGGCCTGACGACGGACGGGCCCATGGCGGGAGTCCCCCGGGACCTGTGCGGCGGTGTCCTCAAACGTCGGACGGGCTGGTGGCTGAGCCCGGCCGAACCAGCCCGTCCGGCGTGTGAGGACGCGCCCGCAGGGCGCTCGCCGCCGCAGGCGGCGACGACGGCTCGCAGCCGAGGCCGGAGCCGGGCCCGGGCGGTCAGCCCACGGGCAGCGTCCGGCGGTCAGCCCTCGGGCAGATAGTGGTCCAGCAGCTCGGGGTCGTCGCCCTCCTCCTCCAGGGCCTGGCGCACCACGCGCAGGGCGAGCCCCTCGGCGTAGCCCTTGCGGGCCAGCATCCCGGCGAGGCGTCTGAGCCGCTTCTCCCGGTCCAGGCCACGGGTGGCCCGCAGCTTGCGCTCGACGAGCTCCCGGGCCGTGCGCTCCTCCTGCTCGGAGTCGAGCTGCCCGACGGCCTCGTCGATCACCGCGGAGTCCACACCCTTGGTGCGCAGCTCGCGCGCCAGGGCTCGGCGGGCCAGCCCCCGGCCGTGGTGCCGGGACTCCACCCACGCGTCGGCGAACGCCGCGTCGTCGATCAGGCCCACGTCCTCGAACCGGGACAGCACCTCCTCCGCCACCTCGTCGGAGATGCCCCGCTTGGCCAGCGCGTCCGCCAGCTGCTTTCGGGTCCGCGGCGATCCGGTGAGCAGGCGCAGACAGATCGCACGCGCCTGCTCCTCCGGTCGCTGCGGCGCCCCGTCCCCGGCCCTCGACGGGGAAGGGGGGCCGCCGTCCATGCGGTCGTCCGCGCCCAGGTCCGGCCGGTCTCCCCCGGCCCGCGGCCGGGGGTGGTACCCCCATCGCTGTGCCACGGTCTAGCTCTTGGCCGCCGTGGCCTTGGCCGACTTGCCCGTGGACTTCGCCGCCGGGGCCGGCACCGACTTGGCGGGCTCGGCCGCGGCGTCCGGGCCGGGCTCGGCCGCCGGAGCCTCGGGGCGCACGCCCACGCCCAGCTTCTCCTTGATCTTCTTCTCGATCTCGTTGGCGAGGTCGGGGTTGTCCTTCAGGAAGTTACGGGCGTTCTCCTTGCCCTGGCCGAGCTGGTCGCCCTCGTAGGTGTACCAGGCACCGGCCTTGCGGACGAAGCCGTGCTCCACGCCCATGTCGATCAGACCGCCCTCGCGGCTGATGCCCTGGCCGTAGAGGATGTCGAACTCGGCCTGCTTGAAGGGCGGCGCGACCTTGTTCTTGACGACCTTCACACGGGTGCGGTTGCCGACGGCGTCGGTGCCGTCCTTCAGGGTCTCGATCCGGCGGATGTCCAGGCGCACCGAGGCGTAGAACTTCAGCGCCCGGCCACCGGTCGTCGTCTCCGGGGAGCCGAACATGACGCCGATCTTCTCGCGGAGCTGGTTGATGAAGATCGCGGTGGTCTTGGACTGGTTGAGCGCACTGGTGATCTTGCGGAGCGCCTGGCTCATCAGCCGGGCCTGCAGACCGACGTGCGAGTCGCCCATCTCGCCCTCGATCTCCGCGCGCGGCACCAGGGCGGCGACGGAGTCGATGACGATCAGGTCGAGGGCACCGGAGCGGACCAGCATGTCCACGATCTCCAGCGCCTGCTCACCGGTGTCCGGCTGGGAGAGGATGAGATTGTCCGTGTCGACGCCGAGCGCCTTCGCGTACTCCGGGTCGAGCGCGTGCTCCGCGTCGACGAAGGCGACCGTGCCGCCCGCCTTCTGCGCGTTGGCCACGGCGTGCAGGGTGAGGGTGGTCTTACCGGAGGACTCCGGTCCGTAGACCTCCACGACACGGCCGCGCGGGAGCCCGCCGACGCCGAGGGCGACGTCGAGAGCGGTCGACCCGGTGGGGATGACCTCGATGGGGTCGTTCGGCCGGTCGCCGAGGCGCATCACGGCGCCCTTGCCGAATTGGCGTTCAATCTGTGCGAGTGCGGCGTCCAGCGCCTTCTCGCGGTCGGTTCCTGCCATGGGTTCCACCCGGTTTGCTTGAGTCGATCGCTTCACGTCCATGACGCTAACGCCTGCCACTGACAATCGGCCCGGGCGTCGCCCCGGCCTGTGGATAACCCGCCGCTACCAGCGTCCCGCCATCAGGCCCGGAACCCCATAAGAATGGATGTTCGATTTTGGTGTCAAGCGCGCCCCGCCGCCCGCGCGTCACCGCCCGCGCCACGCCCTGAGCAGCCGGCCGAGGGCCGAGTCGCCCGGGCCGCGCCGCGCCCGCCGGCCCTGCACCCGGGGGTCGTCCATGACGTCGTACCGCTTGACGTACGCGCCGAGGAAGGCCTGGAGCGTCGCGGTCGCCGGGATGGCGATCAGCGCTCCCACCGCGCCGAGCAGCGCGGTGCCCGCGACCACCGAGCCGAAGGCGACGGCCGGGTGCAGGTCGACGGTCTTGGCGGTGATGCGCGGCTGGAGCAGGTAGTTCTCGAACTGCTGGTAGATCACGACGAAGCCGAGCACCCACACCGCGTACCAGGGGTCCACCGTGAAGGCGAGCAGCATCGGGAGGGCGCCCGCGAGGTAGGTGCCGATGGTGGGGATGAACTGGGAGACCGCCCCCACCCAGACCGCGAGCGCCGGGGCGTAGGGCACACCGAGGATCTCCAGCAGCACGTAGTGCGCGCCGCCGGAGACCAGCGCCATCAGAGCGCGCGAGTAGAGGTAGCCGCCGGTCTTGTCGACGGCGATCTCCCAGGCGCGCAGGACCTCGGCCTGCCGGGTGGGCGGCAGTACGGAGCACAGGGCCCGGCGCAGCCGGGGCCCGTCGGCCGCGAAGTAGAACGAGAACAGCAGCACGGTCAGCAGCTTGAACAGGCCGCCGAGGACCGTGGCGGAGACGTCGAGGACACCGGTGGCGCTGTTCTGGACGTACTTGCGCAGCCAGTCCGAGTGCAGCAGGTCGTTCTGCACCTCGACCCGGGAGAGGTCGGTGCGGAACGTCCGGTTGATCCAGCGGATCACGGAGTCCAGATAGCTGGGGAAGTTCTCCACCATGGTCACGATCTGGTCGGCGAGCACCGACCCCATGAGCGCGAAGAAGCCCGCGAAGGCGACGATCACCCCGAGGTAGACCAGGCCCGTCGCGAGCCCCCGGCGCATGCCGCGGGCGGACATCCGCGCCACGGCCGGTTCGACGGCGAGCGCGAGGAAGAACGCGATCAGGATGTTGAGCAGCAGGCCGATGAGCTGGTGGAAGGCCCAGCTGGCCAGTTGGAAGCAGGCGAACAGGGCGAGCGCCGCCACCATCGCGCGGGGCAGCCAGCGCGGCATGCCGGCGCCGGATTTCCCACCGGTCCCGGTGCCGGTGTCGGGCGGAGGCGGTGGGGCATGGTCCGGGGCGGTGTCGTCTGTGGCTGCCACGGGGCAAGTGTCACCCATACGGCGCGGAGGAAAACCGGGCGCCGCGCCGTACGGCCGGGCGCCCGCCGGGCCCCGCGCGGTACGGCGGCGGTCCCGGGGGCCGCCGTGGGGGCCTCAGCGCCTGTCTTCGGGGATGTCCATGGCCCTGCACACCGCGCGCCACACGTCCTTGGCGTTCCAGCCCGCGTCGAGCGCCTGGTGCACGGTCCTGCCGCCCAGCTCGGACATCACATGATCGCGTGCGAAGGAGTCGGCGTACGCCGCGCCGAAATAATCGCCCATCCGCTGCCAGAAGACCGTCAACCGCATGGGCCCAGTATCCCGCCCCTGAGAGTGCTGCCGGGCACGAGCCGCTGACCGGTGCCGCCGTCCGCCCTTACGGTCGGGGCATGGCCCGATCCGGAGCATCCCCCGCAGTCCGTGCCGAACAGTTCGTCTGGCTGACCGCCCGCGTCCTCGAACAGCGAAGGTTCGCGTTCCACTTCCTGGACGGCGGACCCGACGCCGTGGAAGCGGCCCTTGAGGCCTACCGCGGTGACGACGGCGGCTACGGCCACGCTCTGGAGCCCGATCTGCGCGGGCCGGTGAGCCAGCCCCTGCACACCGCGCACGCGTTGCGCGTGCTCGACGAGATCGGCCGCTGTGGTGACCGGCGGGTGGAGCGCGTGTGCCGCTATCTGACGGCGATCTCCACCGCGGACGGCGCGCTTCCGGCACTGCACCCGTCGCTGCGCGGCTATCCGGCAGCCCCGTGGATCCCGGTCGTGGACGATCCGCCCAGCGATCTGCTGGCCACCGGGCCGGTGGTGGGGCTGCTGCACCGGAACGCGGTCTGGCACGCGTGGCTGTTCAGGGCCACCGACTTCTGCTGGGCCGCGGTCGACGCCCTCGGCCAGGGCGCGAAAACTCACCCGTACGAGGTGCTGGCGGCCGTCGCCTTCCTGGACGGCGTCCCCGACCGCGCCCGCGCGGAGGCGGCCGCCGAGCGGATCGGGCGAACCGTCCGGGAGCAGCGGCTGGCCGTCCTGGACCCCGGGCGGCTGGCGGAGCATCCCGTGCCCGAGGGCTACGCGCCCGGTGAGCACCATTTCCCCCACGACTTCGCGCGCGACCCGGAGTCGGTCGCCGCCGCCTGGTTCACCGACGCGGAGCTGCAACGGTCGCTGGACTACCTGGCCGCCTCGCAGGAGGACGACGGCGGCTGGCCGATCCGCTGGCGGGAGTGGGCACCGGGCACGCGTCTGGAGTGCCGCCCGATGGTCACCATCACCGCGCTGCGCACCCTGCGGGCGTACGGGCGCGTCGGATAACCGCCCCCGCCCCGCCTTCTTCGGCCACACCACCGCGCCCGCGTCCGGAGCCCGCAGGTCAGCCGCGCCCCGCTGTGACGGGGGCGCGGCTGACCTGCGGATCCGGGGCATTGTCAGTGGGGCGGTACAGGATGGGGGCATGGCGGACGACATGGCGGCAGTTCCGGCCGGGGACCCGGCCTCGGCCCTCGCGGCGTTCTCCCCCGCGACCCGGGCCTGGTTCAGGGGGGCCTTCACCGCGCCCACGGCCGCGCAGGCCGGAGCCTGGCGGGCGATCGGCGAGGGGTCCGACGTGCTGGTCGTCGCGCCCACCGGCTCCGGCAAGACGCTGGCCGCCTTCCTCGCCTCGCTGGACCGGCTGGCCAGTTCCCCGCCGCCCGCCGAGCCCGGGAAACGCTGCCGGGTGCTGTACGTGTCCCCGCTCAAAGCCCTCGCGGTGGACGTCGAGCGGAATCTGCGCAGCCCCCTCACCGGCATCCGCCAGGAATCCGTGCGCCTGGGGCTGACCGAGCCGGAGATCCGGGTCGGGATCCGTTCCGGCGACACCCCGCCGGCCGAGCGCCGGGCGCTCGTCACCCGGCCGCCGGACATTCTGATCACCACCCCCGAGTCGCTGTTCCTGATGCTCACCTCCGCCGCGCGGGACGCGCTCGCGGGCGTCGAGACGGTCATCCTCGACGAGGTGCACGCCGTCGCCGGGACGAAGCGGGGCGCGCACCTCGCCCTGTCCCTGGAGCGTCTCGACACCCTGCTGCCCCGTCCCGCCCGCAGGATCGGCCTCTCCGCGACGGTGCGCCCGGTGGACGAGGTGGCGCGCTATCTGTCACCGCAGCGCCGGGTGGAGATCGTGCAGCCGCCGTCCGGCAAGGAGTTCGACCTCTCGGTGGTCGTGCCGGTCGAGGATCTCGGCGAGCTGGGAGGCTCGCCCGTCCAGGAGGGGGACGCCAAGGAGAAGCCGTCGATCTGGCCCCATGTGGAGGAGCGGATCGCCGACCTGGTCCAGGCCCACCGCTCCACGATCGTGTTCGCCAACTCCCGGCGGCTCGCCGAGCGCCTGTGCAACCGGCTCAACGAGATCGCCTACGAGCGCGCCACGGGCGAGGCCCTGCCGGAGCACCACTCCCCCGCCGAGCTGATGGCCGAGTCCGGCGCGGCCAAGGGGGCGGCGCCGGTGCTCGCCCGCGCCCACCACGGCTCGGTCTCCAAGGAGCAGCGGGCCTTGGTGGAGGAGGATTTGAAAGCCGGCCGGCTGCCGGCCGTCGTGGCGACCTCCAGCCTGGAGCTGGGCATCGACATGGGCGCGGTGGACCTCGTCGTCCAGGTCGAGTCACCGCCGTCGGTCGCCTCCGGTCTCCAGCGCGTGGGGCGGGCCGGACACCAGGTGGGTGCCGTGTCGACCGGTGTGGTCTTCCCCAAGTACCGGGGTGACCTGGTGCAGGCGGCCGTGGTCACGGAGCGGATGCGCGAGGGGGCCATCGAGTCGCTGCGCGTGCCCGCCAATCCGCTGGACGTGCTCGCCCAGCAGATCGTCGCCATGGTGGCCCTGGACACCTGGGACGTGGCGGAGCTGCTGGCCGTGGTGCGCCGGGCCGCGCCCTTCGCCTCGCTGCCCGAGTCCGCGTACTCGGCGGTGCTCGACATGCTCGCCGGGCGCTATCCGTCGGACGCCTTCGCGGAGCTGCGGCCGCGCCTGGTGTGGGACCGCGTGGCCGGTACGGTCACGGGGCGCCCGGGGGCGCAGCGGCTCGCCGTCACCTCGGGCGGCACCATCCCCGACCGGGGGCTGTTCGGCGTGTTCCTGGCGGGCTCGGATCCGAAGAAGGGCGGTGGCCGGGTCGGGGAGCTGGACGAGGAGATGGTCTACGAGTCCCGGGCCGGTGATGTGTTCACGCTCGGGACCACGTCCTGGCGGATCGAGGACATCACCCGAGACCGCGTCCTGGTCACCCCCGCGCCGGGCACCCCCGGCCGGCTGCCGTTCTGGAAGGGCGACCAGCTGGGCCGTCCGCTCGAACTGGGCCGGGCGCTGGGCGCGTTCCTGCGCGAGGTCGGCGGGCTGGCGCCCGAGGCGGCCCGCGAGCGGCTGGACGCCGCCGGGCTCGACACCTGGGCGACGGACAACGTCCTGTCCTACCTCGACGAGCAGCGCCGTGCCTGCGGCCATGTGCCGGACGACCGGACGATCGTCGTCGAGCGGTTCCGCGACGAGCTGGGCGACTGGCGGGTCGTCGTCCACTCCCCCTTCGGCGCCCAGGTCCACGCGCCGTGGGCCCTGGCCCTCGGTGCCCGGCTCACCGAGCGGTACGGCATGGACGCCCAGGTGATGCACGCGGACGACGGCATCGTGCTGCGGCTGCCCGACGCCGACCTCATGGGGCTGGAGCTGCTGGACGCCGACCCGGCCCGGCCCGGCACCGAGTTCGACAGCGGGCAGTCCCCCGTCGGGGCCGCCGATGTCACGTTCGACAAGGGCGAGATCGGTCAGATCGTCACCGACCAGGTCGGCGGTTCGGCGCTCTTCGCCGCCCGGTTCCGCGAGTGCGCGGCCCGCGCCCTCCTGCTGCCGCGCCGCAGCCCCGGCAAGCGCACCCCGCTGTGGCAGCAGCGCCAGCGGGCTTCCCAGCTCCTCCAGGTGGCGGGGGAGTTCGGCTCGTTCCCGATCGTCCTCGAAGCCGTCCGCGAATGCCTCCAGGACGTCTTCGACGTGCCGGGCCTCACCGAGCTGATGGGCGACATCGAGGCCCGCCGGGTGCGGCTGGTGGAGGTGACGACCCCCGAGCCGTCGCCCTTCGCCCGCTCGCTGCTCTTCGGCTACGTCGCCCAGTTCCTCTACGAGGGCGATTCCCCGCTCGCGGAGCGCCGCGCGGCCGCGCTCTCCCTCGATTCACGGCTCCTGGCGGAGCTGTTGGGCCAGGCCGAGCTGCGCGAACTGCTCGACGCGGAGGTGCTGGCCGAGCTGGAGCGCGAACTGCGGTGGCTGACCGAGGACCGCCGGGTCAAGGACGTCGAGGGAGTCGCCGATCTGCTGCGGATCCTCGGCCCGCTGACCGATGCCGAACTGGCCGAGCGCGGCGCCGAGCCCGGGTGGGCGAAGGAGTTGTCGGACGCCCGGCGGGCCCTGCGGGTCCGCATCGCCGGTCAGGACCACTGGGCGGCGATCGAGGACGCCGGGCGGCTCCGCGACGCCCTGGGGACGGCGCTGCCCGTCGGTGTCCCGGAGGCCTTCACCGAGCCGGTCAAGGATCCTCTCGGGGATCTCCTCGCCCGCTTCGCCCGCACGCACGGCCCCTTCACCTCGGCGCAGGCGGCGGCTGGTTTCGGCCTGGGTCCGGCGGTGACCGACGGGGCGCTGCAGCGGCTCGCCGCGAGCGGCCGTGTCGTCCAGGGGGAGTTCCACCCGGCCGGCATCGGCCAGGAGTGGTGTGACGCCACGGTCTTGCGCAGGCTGCGCCGCCGGTCCCTCGCGGCCCTGCGGCAGGAACTGGAGCCGGTGCCGCCCGCCGCGCTCGCCGCGTTCCTCCCGCAGTGGCAGCACGTCGGCACGCACAGCCTGCGCGGCACCGACGGCCTGGTGCGCGCCATCGAGCAGTTGCAGGGCGCGCCGGTTCCCGCCTCCGCCCTGGAGAAGCTGGTGCTGCCCGCCCGGGTCAGCGACTACTCCCCGGCGATGCTCGACGAACTCACCGCGGCGGGCGAGGTCGTCTGGGCCGGCGCGGGAGCACTCCCCGGGAAGGACGGCTGGGTCTGTCTGCTGCCCACCGACGCGGCACCGCTGCTGCTGCCCGCTCCGCACCCGCTGGAGATCACGCCCGTGCACCAGGCCGTGCTCGACGCGCTGTCCGGGGGTTACGGCCTGTTCTTCCGTCAGATCGCCGACCAGGTACGTGCCGCGGGCCACGCGCCGGCCGAACCCGGCGGCTCGGACGCCCACATCGCCGACGCCGTCTGGGACCTCGCCTGGTCCGGCCGGCTCACGAACGACACGCTCGCGCCGCTGCGCTCCCTGCTCGGCTCGGGGCGCACGGCTGGGTCCACCGCGCACCGCGCCAAGCGCGCGGTGCCGCGCGGCCGCTACGGCTCGCTGACCGGCCGCGCGGGCGGGCTCGCGGGTCGTCCCACGGCCTCCCGCGGCGGGCCGCCGACGGTCGCGGGCCGCTGGGCCCTGCTCCCCGAGCGCGAACCGGACCCCACCCACCGGGCACACGCCCTGGCCCGCACCCTCCTCGACCGGCACGGGGTGGTGACGCGGGGGGCTGTGGCGGCCGAAGGCGTCGAGGGCGGCTTCTCCGCCGCCTACCGCGTCCTGGCCGTGTTCGAGGAGAGCGGGCAGACCCGTCGCGGGTATGTGGTCGAGGGGCTGGGTGCCGCACAGTTCGCGATGGACGGCGCCGTCGACCGGCTGCGCGCCGTGAGCACCGCCCGGGAGCGGGCGGCCGGTGCCGATCACACGGGCGGTCCGAGCGGCTTCGACGCGCCCTGGGCGCCCCCGGCTCCCACGACCCCGCCGCGCGGCGGTGGCCGGCGCGCGGTCGTGCTCGCGGCCGCCGATCCCGCCAACGCCTACGGTGCCGCGCTCCCGTGGCCGGAGCCGCCCCCGGGCGCGTCCCACAAGCCCGGGCGCAAGGCCGGTTCCCTGGTCGTCCTCCTCGACGGCGCGCTCGCCCTGTACATGGAGCGCGGTGGCAAGACCCTCCTGGCGTGGCCCCGGGAGGAGAACGCCGAGACGGTGAGCGGTGACGACCCCGTGCTGCGCGAAGCGGCGGCGGCCCTGGCCGACGCGGCCCGCGCGGGCGTGCTGGGCACGGTCACGGTCGAGCGCGTCAACGGCTCCCCCGCGCTCACCTCCCCCCTCGCGCCGCTCCTGGAGTCCGCGGGCTTCCACGCCACCCCCCGGGGACTACGACTGCGCGCGCCCTAGGCCTGACCGGCGGACCAGTGGTGTCCTCACTCTCCCCCCGCAACCACCCGTCCGGCGCTTGAGGACACAGCACAGCAGCCCGTCCGGCGCTGGAGGACGCGCCCGCAGGGCGCCCCGCCGCCGCAGGCGGCAACACAGGCAGCAGCCCAGGCAGCCCGTCGCCGAAGCCCAGCCGGCAGGCGACCCGGCATCATGGGGCACATGCCCGAAGGAGACACCGTCTGGCGCGCCGCTCGGCATCTGCACCGCGCCCTGGCCGACGAGCCCCTCGTGCGGTCCGACCTGCGCGTCCCCCGGCTCGCCACCGTCGATCTCACCGGCCGCCGGGTCACCGAGGTCGTCCCGCGCGGCAAGCATCTGCTCACCCGCCTGGAGGGCGGTCTCACCCTCCACTCGCATCTCGGCATGGACGGAGCCTGGCGGATCTACGGCTCCGGCGAACGCTGGAACGGCGGCCCGCAGCACCAGATCCGTGCCATCCTCGCCAACGCCGCGTACGCCGCCGTCGGTTACCGGCTGCCCGCCCTGGATCTGCTGCGCACCGCCGACGAATCCACGGTGGTCGGCCACCTCGGGCCGGATCTCCTCGCACCCGACTGGAGCCGGGACGATCAGGAGGAAGCGGTCCGCCGTCTGCTCGGGGACCCGGCCCGCACCGTGGGCGAGGCCGTGCTCGACCAACGCAATCTCGCCGGTGTGGGCAATGTCTACAAGTCGGAGCTGTGTTTCATGCTCCGTTTCTCGCCCTGGCTGCCGATGGCCGAACTCCCCTCCGTGGAGCGGCTGGTGGTCCTGGCCCGGAAGCTGCTCGACGTCAACAAGGCCCGTACCGCCCGCGTCACCACCGCCGACCCCCGCCTCGACCACCGGCTGTGGGTGTACGGCAGGGCCGGCCGGCCCTGCCGCCGCTGCGGCACGGCGATCCGCGTGGCCGATCAGGGTCCGGTGGGCCAGGAGCGTCCCACCTACTGGTGCCCCAGCTGCCAGCCCGGCCCCGGGCCCGCCCTCCCCGTCCGCTGACGACGCGCGCCCCTTGGGCCGTGTGGGTGAATCCGAGGGCCTCGCGCCGGCGGTCGGGTATCCGGCGTCGGACGCCTCGTCGTCACGACCGGCCGGATCCCGGGCCCGGGCGGCGCGGTGACCGTGCCCGGGCGGCGGCCGCCCCGGGGGGCGTTCCGGTGACTGTCGCGAGGACCGCCTGGGTGGCCGCCCGGACGGCCCGCTCCGCCCACGCCGCGCAGCGGCCCTTGCGTCTGGGCGTCCGCGCCCACGGCACACAGTGCACGGGCAGCAGGCTCAGCCCCCAGCCGCCGGCGGCGACCAGCCCCTCGACGGGCCCCGCCCGTTCCGGCTGTGCGAGCAGCCGGAACACCGCCCACCACCACACACCACCGAGGACGAGCGCGATCACCCAGCCGACTGCCCCGAAGGTCCGGCAGAACGGCACCGCCGAACGGCAGAAGCCCCAGAAGTCCCGCCAGGCCATGGCTGCCTCCTTCGGCCGACGCTAGACCGGGCACTCCCCGTCACGGCAGAGCGCACCGGGGATCGAGAACGGCGCACACGGGATCTCCGTACGCGCCCCCCACCGAGCCGGCGTCGTCAGTCGGACTCCCCCCGCGATCGGGCCAGCTCCCCTTCCAGCTCCGCGATCCTGCGGTCACGCCGGTGCAGATCGACGATGACCCGCTGCTCGCCTTCGCGCATGCCTTCCTGGTACACCGTGCGCACAAAGGCGCCGGCTGCCGTCTGATCGAGGTCCGTGACCACCATCAGCTCTTTCGTGAAGCGGATGACGGGGTGCTCGTCCATCCATCAAGGAGAGCGCGGCCACGCCGCCTCCGCCACCGGAGCACCCCGCGGCGGGCACCCGCGACAGACACGGGAACGGCACGGGAAGGCCCCGGACCGGCTGCCGGTCCGGGGCCTTCCCGTGGTCACCACAGGCGGGTCAGGCGTTCTCCGCCTGGAACATCCAGTGGTGCTTCTCCAGGTCTCCCGTGAGACCGATGAGCAGGTCCTGCGTGACGGGGTCGGGGTCACCCGTCGCCTGCACGCGCTCGCGCATGCGGGTGATGACCGCACCGAGCGCCGCGACGAGGATCTGCACCGCCTTGGTGTCCTTGTTCCAGCCGTCGCCGAGCGCGTCGATTCCGCTGGTCTTGGCGACCGTCTCGGCTCGCCCGTCCGGGGCGACACCGAGCGCCGAGGCACGCTCCGCGACCGCGTCGGCGTGCTGCCGGGCGCTCGCGACGACCTCGTCGAGCTGTAGGTGGACCGAGCGGAAGCGGGGGCCCACCACGGTCCAGTGGACCTGCTTGGCCACGAGCGAGAGGTCCACCAGGTCGACGAGCGCCCCCTGAAGGGCATCACCGACGGTCTTGCGGTCCTGCTCGGACAACGGGCTCTTCACGACAGACATCCGCGTTCTCCTGTTCGACTGTCCGGTCTGTTTGATCCCCGTTCATCCACCATGGCACACCCGTACCGAAGGGGCGGAAAACGCAGGATCCCGGTCAGATTCCTGACCGGGATCCTGGACGGGAAACACACGTTTTCCCAGACTTGCCTCAGGCCGCGACCACGTCCACGGCCTCGGCCGGAGCCTTGATGGTCACACGCTCCCCCGGCACGCCCGTCACAGACGTCACGGACACCGAATTGAACATCGGCCGCATCGGCGCGGGTACCGGCTCGCTCGCCGCCGCCGACTGCGCCAGCTCGGCGAGCGACAGTTCGTCACTCACCTCACGCATGACCTCGGACATCCGTACGTCCAGAGCGTCGCAGATTGCGGAGAGAAGCTCGGAGGACGCCTCCTTCTGCCCCCGCTCGACCTCGGAGAGGTAACCGAGCGAGACCCGGGCGGATGAGGAGACCTCGCGCAGAGTGCGGCCCTGGCGCTGGCGCTGCCGACGCAGCACGTCACCCAGCAGGCGACGGAGCAAAATCATCGGTGGCTCCCTCCTTGGACCGCGAATCCGGATCCTTCACGCCCCACCGTACCGCCTCGGGCTGCGGCCGTGCGGGGAGCTATGTCGTGTTCACTCAGGGCTGCAAACATCCATTCCCCCCGTTGTGTTCCGTATCCTTTGCCCGCGCGTTCTCCGCCAGTTCGCCCAGCAACAGGGCGAGCGCGGCCCGTACGCTCTCCTCGCGGATGCGCTCCCGGCCGCCGTCCAGCGACAGCTCACGCACCGCGCCCGCACCGTCCGGGCCCGCCACGGCGACGAAGACCGTACCGACGGGCTTGCCGTCCTGGGGGTCCGGTCCGGCGACGCCGGTGGTGGCGACGCCCCAGTCGGCGCCGAGCAGCACCCGCACGCCGCGGGCCATCTGCCGGGCCACCTCCGCGTCGACGGCCCCGCGCTCGGCGAGCAGTTCCCCGGCCACGCCCAGCACATCGCGTTTGACGTCGGTGGCGTACGCGGTGACCGCCCCGCGCACCGCGCGGGAGGCGCCGGGCGCGGCGGTCAGCTCGGCCGCGACCAGCCCGCCCGTGAGCGATTCGGCCGCGGCCACCGTCCAGCCCCGCCCGACCAGCGCACCCAGCACCGCGGCGGCCCCGCCGTCGCTCCGCGGGCCGGCCGGACGGGCCGGGCCGGCCGGCTTCGCCGGGCTCATCGCGCGGCCCCCCGGCCGGCCCGGCGCAGCTCGACGGCCTGCTTCACGTAGTCCAGCCCGGTCAGCACCGTCAACGCCACGGCGACCGCCATCACCCAGAAGCGGGCCGTGGCCAACGGCCCGGTCAGCGCCAGGATGTACATCCCGACGCCCACGCCCTGGGCGAGCGTCTTCATCTTGCCGCCGCGGCTGGCCGGGATCACCCCGTGCCTGATCACCCAGAACCGCATCAGCGTGATGCCGACCTCGCGGAAGAGGATCACGCCGGTGACCCACCAGGGCAGGTCGTCCAAGACCGAGAGACAGATCAGCGCGGCGCCCATGATCGCCTTGTCCGCGATCGGGTCGGCGATCTTCCCGAAGTCGGTGACCAGGTCGTACATCCGGGCCAGATGGCCGTCGAACAGGTCCGTGATCATGGCGACGGCGAACGCGGCCCAGGCGAAGGAACGCCAGGCCGGGTCGTAGCCGCCGTTGTGCATCATCAACAGGACGAACCCGGGCACGAGGAGCAGCCGCACCATGGTGAGGATATTGGCGATGTTCCACAACCCGGCCGGCCGCACGGCCGTCGCCGGGGCGGGGCCTCCCGCGGCGGAGGCCGGGGCTCGGGTCATCTGCCGGCCTCCTCGGTACACCCTTCGTCACCGAGTACCTCGGCGATGAGGTCCACGCCCTCGGTCGCCACCACCTTCGCCGTGACCATCCGGCCGGGCGTCAGCTCCCGGTCGGTGGTGAGCAGCACCTGGCCGTCGGTCTCGGGCGCCTGGTGGGCGGCCCGTCCGATGACGCCGTCCTCCTCGTCCACGCGGTCGACGAGCACCTCGAGGGTCTCCCCGAGCCGCTCCTCGGCGCGCTGGGCGGTCAGCTCCTCGGCGAGCCGCGAGATGTGCGCCAGCCGCTCGGCGACGACGTCGGGGTCGACCTTGTGCTCGTAGGTGGCCGCCTCGGTGCCGTCCTCGTCGGAGTAGCCGAAGACGCCGATGGCGTCCAGCCGGGCCCCGGCCAGGAAGCGCTCCAGCTCGGCCACGTCCTCCTCGGTCTCCCCGGGGAAGCCGACGATGAAGTTGGAGCGGGCACCGGCCTGCGGGGCCTTGGCACGGATCTGGTCGAGCAGTTCCAGGAAGCGGTCGGTGTCGCCGAAGCGGCGCATCGCGCGCAGCACGCCGGGGGCCGAGTGCTGGAAGGAGAGGTCGAAGTAGGGCGCGACCTTGTCGGTGGACGTCAGCACGTCGATCAGGCCCGGCCGCATCTCGGCGGGCTGCAGGTAGCTGACCCGGATCCGCTCCAGGCCCTCCACGGCCGCCAGCTCCGGCAGCAGCGTCTCCAGCAGCCGGATGTCACCGAGGTCCTTGCCGTACGAGGTGTTGTTCTCGGAGACGAGCATGACCTCCTTCACACCCTGCTCAGCGAGCCAGCGCGTCTCGCTGAGCACGTCGGAGGGACGGCGGGAGATGAAGGATCCGCGGAAGGAGGGGATGGCGCAGAAGGAGCACCGGCGGTCGCAGCCGGAGGCGAGCTTCACGGAGGCGACGGGGCTGGTGCCCAGTCTGCGGCGCAGCGGCGCCCGGGGGCCGGAGGCCGGGGCGAGGCCCTCGGGGAGGTCCGCCGGGGCACTCTCCTGGGCCTCCAGGGCCTCCTGGGCGTGTCCGGGCAGGGCGACGTCCGCGCTCTGCCGGGCGGCGGGGCTGATCGGCAGCAGCTTGCGCCGGTCGCGCGGGGTGTGGGAGGCGTGGACGCCACCGGAGAGGATGGTCTGGAGCCGGTCGGAGATGTCGGCGTAGTCGTCGAAGCCGAGCACTCCGTCGGCCTCGGGGAGCGCCTGGGCCAGCTCCTTGCCGTACCTCTCGGCCATGCAGCCGACGGCCACGACGGCCTGGGTGCGGCCTTGGTCCTTGAGGTCGTTGGCTTCGAGGAGGGCGTCGACGGAGTCCTTCTTGGCGGCTTCGACGAAGCCACAGGTGTTGACGACGGCCACGTCGGCATCGGCGGCGTCCTCGACGAGGTCCCAGCCATCCGCCGCCAAGCGGCCTGCCAGCTCCTCCGAGTCCACCTCGTTACGGGCGCAGCCAAGTGTGACAAGAGCGACGGTACGGCGTTCGGGCATAGGGCTCAGCCTACTTTGTCCCGGCACCACATCCGTTGCCGCGTGTCCCCCGAGTGCGGAGAGCCTGGTCACCCGAAGGCTCGCCGCGCCGGGTACACCGACCGTGTTCGCGCTGGTCAGCCCGTTTCGGGGTCACCCTTGGTGTAGCTCAGACGCTGAACCTGTCCGTCGTCACCCAGATCCTTGACCTCCTTGCCGTTCACGAACAGTTGCACGGCCCCGGCATTGCCCAGTACCAGGTCGATCCGCTTGGCGTCGGTGAAGGTCTTGGAAGCGCCCCGCTTGAGCACGCCCTCCTCGATCAGCTTGCCGTTGTGGTCCTTGGCGGACATCCACGTCTGGCCGTTGTCGGCGGTGAGCTTGACGGTGACCTTGTTGGCCGGGACGCCGGCGATGGCGCTGTCGGACGGTTCCGGCTTGGGGTCGGCGGGCTTGCTGGGGACGGCCTTGGGGCTCCGCGGCGCGGGCTGCTTGCCGGAGGCCGTGTCGGCCGCGACGGAGCTGCTGCTCTGCCCCTTCGAGCCGCCGTTGAAGAGCGTGAAACCGACGAATCCGACGACGGCGACGATGGCGGCCACCATCGCGGCCGTCCAGTTGGGCCGCCGGCGCTCGGGCCGCAGCCGTTCGGCTTCGAAGAGGGGCGCGGCGGGGGTGGGCGCGGGCCGGCCGCCGTGCTCGGCGTCGTACTGCGCGACGAGCGGGCCGGGGTCCAGACCGACGGTCTGCGCCAGCACGCGGATGTGTCCCCGGGCGTAGACGTCGCCGCCGCAGCGGGAGAAGTCGTCCTGTTCGATGGCGTGCATGATCGGGATGCGCACGCGGGTGGTCGTGCTGACCTCGTCGACGGTCAGTCCGGCGCTGATGCGGGCCTGCTGGAGGGCGCGGCCGATCGAGGGCCGGTCGTCCGCTGGGGAGTTGCCGATGGACACGTGGGCGCCTTTCGAGCGTGTAGCCACCTGCTGGAAGTTCAGTCTAGGGGGGATCCGAAAGGGTCGGGCAAGCGGGAAGCCGGACTTTGTACGCCATCGGAAGGTTCTGCCGGGCCGGCGGTGGGAACTCCGGCGACTCCTGTGGTGGGACGCCCGACGGGGCATCGTCCCTCCCCCCTCTCCCTCAACTGGACCCGCCGCCGGGGGAAACGGTCGGACGGCCCGTTTTTCCGTCGTCCCCGGCCGGCCGGCCCGGTTTTTCCGGCCGGCTAGCCCGGGCCGTCCCCGCGGATCACCGCGAGCACGCCGTCCAGCTCCTCGGGCTTGACGAGCACGTCGCGCGCCTTGGAGCCCTCGCTCGGGCCCACGATGTCGCGCGACTCCATCAGGTCCATGAGTCTTCCCGCCTTGGCGAAGCCCACACGCAGCTTCCGCTGCAGCATCGACGTCGAGCCGAACTGGGTGGAGACGACCAGCTCGGCGGCCTGGCAGAGCAGATCGAGATCGTCGCCGATGTCCTCGTCGATCTCCTTCTTCTTCGCCGTGCCCACGGTGACGTCGTCCCGGAACACCGGCGCCATCTGGTCCTTGCAGTGCTGGACGACCGCCGCGACCTCGGCCTCCGTCACGAAGGCGCCCTGCATGCGGACGGGCTTGCTCGCTCCCATGGGCAGGAAGAGGCTGTCGCCCTTGCCGATCAGCTTCTCCGCGCCGGCCTGGTCGAGGATGACGCGGCTGTCGGCCAGCGAGGACGTCGCAAACGCGAGCCGGGAGGGCACGTTCGCCTTGATCAGGCCGGTGACGACGTCGACGGACGGCCGCTGGGTGGCGAGCACGAGGTGGATGCCGGCGGCGCGTGCGAGCTGGGTGATGCGGACGATCGAGTCCTCCACGTCGCGCGGGGCGACCATCATCAGGTCCGCCAGCTCGTCCACGATGACCAGCAGGTACGGGTACGGCGACAGCTCCCGTCCGCTGCCTTCCGGCGGCTTGACCCTGCCCTCGCGGACGGCGGCGTTGAAGTCGTCGATGTGCCGGAAGCCGAAGGCCGCCAGGTCGTCGTAGCGCAGGTCCATCTCGCGGACGACCCACTGCAGGGCCTCGGCGGCCCGCTTGGGGTTGGTGATGATCGGCGTGATCAGGTGCGGGATGCCCTCGTAGGCGGTCAGCTCGACCCGCTTGGGGTCGACGAGGACCATCCGGACGTCCTCCGGGGTCGCTCTTATCATCACCGAGGTGATCAGGCAGTTGATGCAGGACGACTTTCCGGAACCAGTGGCTCCGGCGACCAGGACGTGCGGCATCTTCGTCAGGTTGGCCATCACGTAGCCGCCCTCGACGTCCTTGCCGAGCGCGACGAGCATGGGGTGCTCGTCACCGGCCGCGTCCGCCAGTCGCAGCACGTCGCCGAGGTTGACCATCTCGCGGTCGGTGTTCGGGATCTCGATGCCGACCGCGGACTTGCCGGGGATGGGGCTGATGATCCGCACGTCCGGGCTGGCGACGGCGTAGGCGATGTTCTTGGTGAGCGCGGTGATCCGCTCGACCTTGACCGCCGGCCCCAGCTCGACCTCGTAGCGCGTGACCGTCGGGCCGCGGGTGAAGCCGGTGACCGCCGCGTCGACCTTGAACTCCGCGAAGACGTTCGACAGCGAGGCCACTATGGCGTCGTTCGCGGCGCTGCGGGTCTTGCCGGGGCCTCCGCGCTCCAGCAGGTCCAGCGAGGGCAGCGCGTAGGTGATGTCGCCCGCCAGCCGGAGCTGCTCGGCCCGCGCCGGGAGCCCCGAGGAGGGCTCGGGAGCGGGCTTGGTGAGGTCGGGCACGCCTCCCGTGCCGCTCTCCCCGCCTCCGGGCGCCGCGCCGGCGGGGCCGCCGGACGCCGCCTTGCCGGCGCCGCGCGCGGTCGGGACCGCGTCCGTCCGCTCCCGCTCGGCGGTGACGGCACTGCTGAGATCGGCGACGAGGGGCGAGGGCTGCACACCGTGCAGCACCGCCCCGTCGAGCGCGGCCGCGGCGGCGGCCGCCACGTCCACCGCGTCCAGCGGCCGGTCCGCGGGCGGTTCCGCGGATGTCCGGCGCGGCTTGCGGCGCTTGGTGAGCGCCTCTTCCTCGGCGCGCTCCGCGTCGGTGCCGGCCGCGGCCCGGTCCGCCACGGCCCGGCGGGGCCGCCGCGCGGGCACCTCGCGCCATTCGTCGTCGTACTCCCCCGAGTCGTACGTCCCCGAGGCGAACGGATCGTGCTCCTCCGGTTCCGCTTCTACCAGGCCGAGCCGGATGCCGAGCAGCCGCAGCCGCTGCGGGATGGCGTTGACGGGCGTGGCCGTGACGACCAGCAGCCCGAACAGGGTGAGCAGCACGAGCAGCGGTACGGCCAGCACCTCGCCGACGGTGAAGAGCAGGGGTTTCGCGGCGGCCCAGCCGATCAGGCCCCCGGCGTCCTGCAGCGCCTCCGTGCCCTCGCCCCGGCCGGGCGACCCGCAGGCCACGTGGACCTGGCCGAGAACGCCGACGACCAGCGCGGAGAGCCCGATGACGATGCGGCCGTTGGCCTCGGGCCGCTCGGGGTGGCGGATCAGCCGGACGGCGATGACGCCGATCAGTATCGGCACGAGCAGGTCGAGCCGGCCGAAGGCGCCGGTGACGAGCATCTTCACCAGGTCGCCGACCGGGCCTTCGAGATTGGACCACGTGCCGGCCGCGACGACGAGGGCCAGACCGAGGAGGAGCAGGGCGAGACCGTCCTTGCGATGTGCGGGGTCGAGCCCCTTCGCCCCCCGTCCGACGCCGCGGAACACCGCGCCGACGGTGTGCGCCAGCCCGAGCCACAGGGCTCGGGCCAGGCGGTAGAGACCGCCGGTCGCGGAGGGCGCGCGCCTGGGTGCCGCCTTGGCCGCGGCCTTCTTCGCCGGCTTCCGCGCGGGCGCCGCCTTTTTCGCGGGCCGGGCGGGTGCCTTGCCCGCCGGCTTCGGCGGTGCCTTCTTCGCGGGTGCCTTCTTGGCCGCGCTCCCGGGGCGTCCGGCGCGCTGCTTGGAGGGGCCCGCCGTGCTCTGGGAACCCTTGCCGGACGTACGTGAGGCCATGGAGCCGAGATTACCGTCGACGGGCGCGAGGGACACGTGCGCCCGGGCCTTCACCCATCCGTGTCGCTCCCCAGTGATACCGGGGGTGACGCTGCGTCAAAGAATCGGCGGGCGCACCGAGGAGGCGAACCCGCGCGCGCACGGGCCCGGCACAGGCCGCGAGGAGACGTGCGAAGGGCCGGCCGTGGGGGTCAGCTCGGCGCGGACAGCGCGCTCGCACCCCCGCCGGCCCCGGGCTCCAACGCGTCCAGGGCCCGGCGCAGCCCGGTGAGTTTGCGCTCCAGATGGGCGGCGGTGGCGACGGCGGCCGCGTCCGCGGACTCGTCGAGCTGCTTGGAGAGGGCCTCGGCCTGCTCCTCGACGGCGGCGAGCCGCGCGGAGAGTTCGGCGAGCAGCCCGGCGGGCTCCTGGGTCTCCGTCACTCCGCTGCGGCCGGACTGGCCGTCGAGCTGGAGCCGCAACAGGGCGGCCTGCTCGCGCAGCTGGCAGTTCTTCATGTACAGCTCGACGAAGACCGAGACCTTGGCGCGCAGTACCCACGGGTCGAAGGGCTTGGAGATGTAGTCCACCGCGCCCGCCGCGTAGCCGCGGAAGGTGTGGTGCGGGCCGTGGTTGATGGCGGTGAGGAAGATGATGGGAATGTCCCGGGTCCGCTCCCGCCGCTTGATGTGCGCGGCGGTCTCGAAACCGTCCATGCCCGGCATCTGGACGTCCAGCAGAATCACCGCGAAGTCGTCCGTCAGCAGCGCCTTGAGCGCTTCCTCCCCTGACGATGCCCGTACCAGTGTCTGATCGAGCGCCGAGAGGATCGCCTCCAGCGCCAGCAGATTTTCCGGCCGGTCATCGACCAGGAGGATCTTGGCCTTCTGCACCATGCCCCGTCCTCCTCGCCCCGGCTTGGCGTCTCCCCGGCCCGAAGAGCCAGGGGAAGCACCGGGCGCCGCCCCAGGGGACGACTCCCTTGCGCCGCCCGTCCTTGTGCCGGTCATCGTAGCCGTACCCCGCCTGTCACCACACCCTGTCACCGCGATGTCACAGGGGCCCGTAGCAGAAACGTGGTGGGAGACCAGAAGGTTCCCCGTATACCGCGCTTCCACACGTCTTTGAGCACAGTCAGTCAACAGACGCACAAAGAGTGACCAACCTCCTGTCACTCACCGCGCATCCACTGCTCCATCACCGTCAGCAGATGATCTGTGTCGACCGGTTTGGTGACGTAGTCCGACGCCCCGGCGTCGATGCTCTTCTCCCGGTCGCCCTTCATCGCCTTCGCCGTGAGCGCGATGATGGGCAGCCCCGCGAACTGCGGCATCCTGCGGATCGCCGCCGTCGTGGCATAACCGTCCATTTCCGGCATCATGATGTCCATGAGCACCAGCACCACATCGTCGTGCTGCTCCAGGACCTCGATCCCCTCACGGCCGTTCTCGGCGTAGAGCACCGACAGCCCGTACTGCTCCAGCACGCTGGTGAGCGCGAAGACATTGCGGATGTCGTCGTCGACGATGAGCACCTTCTCGCCGTGGAACCCGCCGCTGAAGCCTCGCGGCGCCCCGTCCGCCTCCTCGCTCGGCGCGACGTTCAGCCACGGCTCCGGCTGCGGGGCCGGCGGAGCCTGGGCCGGCTGCGCCCCGGGGGCCGTCTCCTCGACCTGGCCGGGGAGGGCGGGCCAGGCCGCGGCCGCCTGGGCGGCGCGCTGGCGGCGCAGCAGCAGACCGGCGGCACCCCGCGCGGGCACCTCGGCCACGCCGTGGCCGCCGGGCCGGTCGCTCCCCGGCATCAGGGCCTGCGGGCCGGCGGCCTGGCCGCCCGGGGCGAGCGGGTAGCCCTGCGGCGGCAGCTCGCCGGAGGTCAGCGGCAGGTAGAGCGTGAAGGTGGAGCCGCGCCCCGGCTCGCTCGCCGCGTGGATCTCGCCGCCGAGCAGGCGTGCGATCTCCCGGCTGATGGAGAGCCCGAGCCCGGTGCCCCCGTACTTGCGGCTGGTCGTGCCGTCCGCCTGCTTGAAGGCCTCGAAGATGACGCGCATCTTGCTGGCCGCGATGCCGATGCCGGTGTCCGTGACGGAGAAGGCGATCAGATCGCCGTCGGCCTCGCGCAGCGAGCCCGCCTCCAGCAGCTGCTCGCGAATGGTGTCCGGGACGTCCGCACCGGCCGGCCGGATGACCAGCTCGACCGCGCCGGTGTCCGTGAACTTCACCGCGTTCGACAGCAGATTGCGCAGCACCTGCAGCAACCGCTGTTCGTCGGTGTGCAGCGTGGCCGGCAGCTCCGGCGAGACGCGGACGGAGAAGTCGAGCCCCTTCTCCGCCGTCAGCGGCCGGAAGGTGGCCTCGACGTAGTCGACGAGCTGGACCAGGGCGATCCGGGTCGGGCTGACGTCCATCTTGCCCGCCTCGACCTTCGACAGGTCGAGGATGTCGTTGATCAGCTGGAGCAGATCGGAGCCCGCTCCGTGGATCGTTTCGGCGAACTCGACCTGCTTCGGGGAGAGATTGCCCTCCGCGTTGTCGGCGAGCAGCTTGGCCAGGATCAGCAGCGAGTTGAGCGGCGTGCGCAGCTCGTGCGACATGTTGGCCAGGAACTCGGACTTGTAGCGCATGGAGACCGCGAGCTGCTCGGCGCGCTCCTCCAGCACCTGCCGGGCCTCTTCGATCTCGGTGTTCTTGACCTCGATGTCGCGGTTCTGCCGGGCCAGCCGCTCGGACTTCTCCTCCAGCTCGGAGTTGGAGATCTCCAGCTCCTTCTGCCGGTTCTCCAACTCCAGGGACCGCTCGCGCAGTTGCTCGGCGAGTTCCTGCGACTGCTTGAGCAGCACCTCGGTCTTGGTGTTGACGCTGATGGTGTTGACGCTGGTGCCGATCATCTCGGCGATCTGGTTGAGGAAGTCCTTCTGGATCTGGGCGAACGGCTGGAAGGAGGCCAGCTCGATCACGCCGAGGACCTGCCCCTCGAACAGCACCGGCAGCACGATGACATGGGCCGGCGGCGCCTCCCCCAGCCCGGAGGCGATCTTCAGATAGCCCGGTGGCACGTTCTCCACCAGGATGGTGCGCTTCTCCTGTGCCGCCGTCCCGATGAGCGTCTCACCGGGCCGGAAGGAGGTGGGCATCGAGCCCATCGAGTAGCCGTACGAGCCGAGCATCCGCAGCTCGTACGCGTCCTCCGCGCCCTCGTCCTCCGGCCGGACGGTCGGCATCGCGAGGAAGAAGGCACCGTGCTGCGCGGAGACCACGGGGGTCAGCTCGCTCATGATCAGCCCGGCGACGTCCTCCAGATCGCGGCGCCCCTGCATCAGACCGGAGATCCGGGCGAGGTTGCCCTTGAGCCAGTCCTGCTCCTTGTTGGCGAGGGTGGTCTCGCGCAGGTTGGCGATCATCGTGTTGATGTTGTCCTGGAGTTCCAGGATCTCGCCCGCCGCGTCCACGTCGATCTTGAGGTTCAGATCGCCCCGGGTCACGGCGGTGGCGACCTCGGCGATGGCCCGCACCTGACGGGTCAGGTTGCCGGCCATCTCGTTGACCGACTCGGTCAGGTCGCGCCAGGTGCCGTCGACGTCGCGCACCCGGGCCTGTCCGCCGAGCTGCCCCTCGGTGCCCACCTCGCGGGCCACCCGGGTGACCTGGTCGGCGAAGGACGACAGCTGGTCGACCATCGTGTTGATGGTCGTCTTGAGCTGGAGGATCTCGCCGCGCGCATCGATGTCGATCTTCTTGGTGAGATCGCCCTGGGCGATGGCGGTCGTCACCATCGCGATGTTGCGGACCTGGCCGGTGAGGTTGGACGCCATCGAGTTCACGGACTCGGTGAGGTCCTTCCACGTACCGCTGACGCCGGGGACGCGGGCCTGGCCGCCGAGGATGCCGTCGGTGCCCACCTCGCGCGCCACACGCGTGACCTCGTCCGCGAAGGACGACAGCGTGGTCACCATGGTGTTCACGGTGTCGGCCAGCTGCGCGACCTCGCCGCGCGCCTCGACGGTGACCTTCTTGGTCAGGTCACCGTTGGCGACCGCGCCCGCGACCTGCGAGATGTTCCGCACCTGGCTGGTGAGGTTGTTGGCCATCAGGTTGACGTTGTCGCTGAGGTCCTTCCAGATGCCGGTGACGTCCCGCACCCGTGCCTGGCCGCCCAACTGGCCCTCCGTGCCCACCTCGCGGGCCACCCGGGTGACCTGCTCGGCGAAGTCCGAGAGCTGGTCGACCATGGTGTTGACGGTCGTGACGAGTTCGAGGATCTCCCCCTTCGCGTCGACCGTGATCTTCTTCGACAGGTCGCCCTTGGCCACGGCGGTGGTGACCTCGGCGATGTTGCGCACCTGCGAAGTCAGGTTGTTGGCCATGAAGTTGACGGACTGGGTGAGGTCCTTCCAGGTACCGGAGACGCCCTGCACCTCCGCCTGGCCGCCCAGGATGCCCTCGGTGCCCACCTCGCGCGCCACGCGCGTGACCTGGTCGGCGAACGAGGACAGCTGGTCGACCATGGTGTTGAGGGTGTTCTTCAGCTCCAGGATCTCGCCGCGCGCGTCCACATCGATCTTCTGCGACAGATCGCCCCGCGCCACCGCCGTGGCGACCTGCGCGATGTTGCGGACCTGGGCGGTCAGATTGCCCGCCATCCCGTTGACCGAGTCCGTCAGATCGCGCCAGACGCCGGCCACGCCCGGCACCTGCGCCTGGCCGCCGAGGCGGCCGTCGGTGCCCACCTCGCGGGCGACCCGGGTCACCTGCTCGGCGAAGGCCGAGAGCTGGTCGACCATCGTGTTGATGGTGTTCTTCAGCTCCAGGATCTCGCCGCGCGCGTCCACATCGATCTTCTGCGACAGATCTCCCCGCGCCACCGCCGTCGTGACCTGCGCGATCTGCCGTACCTGCGACGTCAGATTGCCGGCCATGAAGTTGACCGAGTCGGTCAGCTCCTTCCAGGTGCCGCTGACGCCGTCCACCCGGGCCTGGCCGCCGAGGCGGCCCTCCGTACCCACGTCCCGCGCCATCCGCGTGACCTGGTCGGCGAAGGACGACAGCTGGTCCACCATCGTGTTCACGGTGTTCTTCAGCTGGAGCATCTCGCCGGACACGTCGACGGTGACCTTCTGCGACAGGTCGCCGTTGGCGACCGCCGTCGTCACCTGCGCGATGTTGCGGACCTGGCCGGTGAGGTTGCGGAAGGCGGTGTTCACCGAGTCGGTGAGGTCCTTCCACGTCCCCGCCGCACCCGGCACCTGCGCCTGACCGCCCAGCTCGCCCTCGACGCCGATCTCCCGCGCCACCCGCGTCACCTCGGCACCGAAGGACTGCAGCTGGTCGACCATGGTGTTGACGGTGTTCTTCAGCTCCAGCATCTCGCCGGACACGTCGACGGTGACCTTCTGGCCCAGATCGCCATTGGCGACCGCCGTCGTCACCTGCGCGATGTCGCGGACCTGCGTGGTGACGTTGCGGAAGGCGGTGTTCACCGAGTCGGTGAGGTCCTTCCACGTCCCCGCCGCACCCGGCACCTGCGCCTGACCGCCCAGCAGACCCTCGGCACCGACCTCGCTGGCGACCCGGGTCACCTCGTCGGCGAAGGTGCGCAGGGTCTCCGTCATCTGGTTGATCGTCTCCGCGAGCTGCGCGACCTCGCCGCGCGCGCTCACCGTGACCTTCTGCGACAGGTCGCCGTTGGCGACCGCCGTCGTCACCTGCGCGATGCCGCGCACCTGGGCCGTCAGATTGCCGGCCATCAGATTGACCGAGTCGGTGAGGTCCTTCCAGACGCCCGCGACGCCGGGCACCTGCGCCTGCCCGCCCAGCTCGCCCTCGGTCCCCACTTCCCGCGCGACGCGGGTCACCTCGGACGCGAAGGAAGAGAGCTGGTCGACCATCGTGTTGACGGTGTTCTTCAGCTCCAGCATTTCGCCGGCCACATGCACGGTGACCTTGCGGGACAGATCGCCCTTGGCGACCGCCGTCGTCACGAGGGCGATATCACGCACCTGAGCGGTGAGCCGGGACGCCATGGTGTTGACGGAGTCGGTGAGGTCCTTCCACGAACCCGACATTCCGCGCACCCGGGCCTGACCGCCGAGCTTGCCCTCGGTGCCGACCTCGCTCGCCACCCGCGTCACCTCGTCGGTGAACGCCGACAGCTGGTCCACGAGCCCGTTGACCGTGCGGCCCACCTTGAGGAACTCGCCGCGCAGCGGGTGCGCCGCCCCGTCCGCGCCCTGCGAGCGCAGGTCCATCCGCTGTTCCAGATCACCCTCGGCGACCGCCGACAGCACCCGGCCCACCTCGGACACCGGCCGCACCAGGTCGTCGACCAGGGCGTTCGAGGCGTCGATGGCCGCGGCCCACGCGCCCTCACAGGCACCGACCTCCAGCCGCTCCGTGAGCTTTCCCTCACGGCCGACCACCCGCCGCACCCGCGCCAGCTCGCCGGTCAGCTGCAGATTGCGGTCCGCGACTTCGTTGAAGACTGCCGCGATCTCGGCCATCAGCCCGTCACCCGAGACCGTCAGACGCTTACGGAAGTTCCCGTCCCGCATCGCCGCCAGGGCCGTCAGGAGCCGGTTCAGTGCCGCCGTATCCACCTGCGTCGTCCCATTGGTCCGGGATCGTCCGCCTTTCGCGCGCGTGCTTGCGCCCCGCGCCGCTGCGCCAGACTCCACCGTGTCCCTCCCGCAGGGTCGATCATCCGTGTCGGGCCTACCTTGAGCGTCCCAGTCTTTCATCCCGGCCCGCAGAAGAGGTTGCCAGTTGGAGCGTAACCACACCCCGGGGAAGTCGTTGAACGCTACGGTGCGGGACTGTCCGCCGTCACGGCCGTAGGTCAGGCGAAAGCCCAGGCCCAGGGGGATATCACCATGAGTGCCCCGGGGCGCGCAGCACCGGGTACCCCCTTTTCCCGGCCGATCACAGCGCGGGGTTTGAGAGGGCCGTGCGAGGGGATACGCATGGTCGTCGGATCGCGTCCACTCCCACGTCCTTCCCGACGCCTATCCCTGCCTCCGTTTCCGAAATACACGACTCTGTTCCACATCGCCTGGGCCGACGGTTTAGCCTGGCGAACGAATCGAGGCCTTCGGAAACGGGCACAGGACTCGGGGGAGCGATGAGAGGCCAATGGGGAGTGCTGTGATCACCGCGCGGGCTGCCGCCACTTTCGAGCCGGTCGGGCGCTCGGTAGCCTCCGCCCGCTCCTTCGTCCGGGACACCCTCCAGGGGTGGGGCTTTCCCGACGTCATCGACGACGCCGTCGTCCTGACCAGCGAACTCGTCACCAATGCCGTGGTGCACGCGGGCACCGCCGCCGACGTCCTGTGCGTCCGCCTGGACACCGGGGTGCGCATCGAGGTCGCCGACCGGTACCCCGAGCGCGAGCTGCCGCTGCACAACCCCGGGCGGCACTTCGGCGGCGTCGACCGAGAAGGGGGCCGTGGACTGCTGCTCTGCGCCGCCCTCGCCGGCCGCTGGGGCGTGGAGTACAGCGCCACCCACAAGAAGGTGTGGTTCCAGCTCGACCTGTCCGACCGCCCGGCCGGCACGCGTTCCGCGGGCCCGGCGCTCCCCGTGGAGGCCCTGCCGCTGGCCGACACCCGGGTACGCGTCGCCGTCATCCAGATCGACCGCGCCGGTGGCATCAGCTCCTGGAACGACGACGCCGAGGACCTCTTCGGTTTCCCCGCCGACCAGGTCATGGGCAAGCCCCTCACGGACTTCGCCGCCTGGCCGCACACCCCCGGCACCTCCACGGGCATCGCCGAGGCGCTGCTTCTCTCCCGCTGGGAGGGCTCGTACGGCATAAGGGGCGAGGACGGCCGCATCGTCGCGGTGTACGCCTCCCACCTGCGTGTCCGTGACAACGAGGGCGCCCCCTCCACCGTCTGCCTGCTCGTCCGTGACGAGGAGCGCGCGGTGCTGCAGAGCCCGCAGCGGGCCCCCGCTGGCGATGCCGGCTCCGGCGACCGGGGCACGGCCACCGACCCGTTCGAGGTCTTCATCGGCTCCCCCGCCCCGGACGACCTGGACGGACTGCTCCAGCGCACCGTCGAGCGCGCCCGCGACATGCTCGACGGAGACTCCGCCTATCTGCTGCTCGCCACCGACGACGAGACGGAGCTGGAGGTCCGCGCGTCCACGGGCCTGCCGTCGGCCCGGCAGCGGTTCGCGCGCGTCCCTGTGGAGGCCGGTACGGGCCGCTACGGATCGGCTCGCATGCCCGCCGTCCACGACGATCTCAGCGCCGTCCCGGGCGCCGTCCCGCTGCTCGCCAACACCGGCATGCGCTCGGTCGTCACCGTCCCCCTCAAGGTCGAGGGGCGGCTGACCGGCTCGCTCGGCGTGGCCGCGGAGGCTCCCGGCCGTTACGGCAACGAGGAGGCCCTGCGTCTCCAGTTCGCGGCCGACCGGATCGCCCTCGCCGTGGAGTCCGCGCGCCTCGGCGAGCTGGAGCGGCTGCGCCGCGGCTCGCTGTCCTTCCTGGTGGAGGCCTCGGATCTGCTCGCGGGCACCCTGGACCGGGACCAGACGCTCGCCCTGATGGCGCAGATGACAGTCCCGACGCTGGCCACCTGGTGCGCCGTCTACACCATCGCCGACCAGTCCTCCGAGCCCGAGCTGTCCTATGTGCTCCATGAGGACGAGGACCGCATCGACGGCCTCAAGGCCCTGCTGTCCAAGGTCGCCCCGCCCGACCCGGTGCCCACTCCCGGCGCCCGCATCTGGACCGCGCCCTCGGAGGCGGCCCACGCGGCCGCGCTGCGCAGTTCGCTGCGCAGTCTCGGTCTCGGCGACGCCGGCGGCGGGTACGCACCCGGCGCCGGTACGTCGCTGGCCACGGCGGCGGCCGTCGGCGGCGAGACAGTCGTGCTGCCCCTGGTGGCCCGCAACCGTGTCATCGGCATGCTCACCCTCGGCAGGCCGACCGACGACCACTTCCGCCAGGAGATTTTGGAGCTGGCGGAGGACCTCTCCCGCCGGGCGGCCCTCGCTCTGGACAACGCGCGCCTCTACAGCGAGCGCACGGCCATCAGCCAGTCCTTGCAGCGCAGCCTGCTCCCGCCCGAGCTGCCGGACGTCCCCGGCGTGGAGGTCGAGGTCATCTACCGCGCCGCGGGCGAGGGCAACGAGGTCGGCGGCGATTTCTACGATCTCTTCCCGATCCGCGACGGCGCGTACGGCTTCGCGATCGGCGATGTCTGCGGCACGGGCCCGGAGGCCGCGGCGGTCACCGGTCTCGCCCGGCACGCGTTGCGGCTCCTGGCCCGTGAGGGCTTCGGCGGTCCCGCGGTCCTGGAGCGGCTCAACGCCGCGATCCTCGACGAGGGTGCCCGCAGCCGCTTCCTCACCCTCCTTTACGGGGAGTTGTGGCCTCAGCACGATGGCAGCGCGGTCCTGAAGGTCGTGTGCGCCGGGCATCCGCTGCCGCTGCGTCTTCGTCAGGACGGCACGGTGGAACCCGCGGCGACCCCGCAGCCGCTGCTGGGTGTCATGGAGGACCTGGAACTGTACGAGCAGACGATCACCCTTGACCCCGGTGATGTGCTGCTGTGTGTCACGGACGGCGTCACCGAGCGCCGTGAGGGGGCGCGCATGCTGGGCGACGACGGGCTGGCGGACGTCCTGACCACGTGTACGGGGCTGACGGCGGGGGCGGTGGCGGCGCGCATTCTGCGGGCGGTGGAGCGTTTCGCCGCCGAACCCGCCTCGGACGACATGGCGATTCTCGCCATGCGTGTTCCGGAGCCGCAGGATTCCTGACCGGGCCGGGGGGGTTCGCCCCCCGGCCCGCGAACCCCGCATACGACAGAACTCCGCATACGACAAAGGCCCCCGCCATCAGGCGGGGGCCTTTGTTTTGATGAGCCCCAATACGGAATCGAACCGTAGACCTTCTCCTTACCATGGAGACGCTCTACCGACTGAGCTATTGGGGCCGGTGCAACGAGATAAAGCATACCCGACTCTCGCACGTGCTTTTGACCGGCTGGGCGGCTACGCGGCTACCGGCAGGAGCCCGCCGAGCGCGTTGCACGCCGAGACGACCCGGTGGAGTTCACGTCGTGTCATGCCCGCCTCGACGGGCAGGGCGAGGCATTCGCCGGCGGCCCGTTCCGTTTCGGGCAGCCACAACTCCCGCCGGTAGGCGGGGGTCCGGTGGACGGGTGTCTGTACGGGCACGCCGCATGGCACGCCCCGGGCCCGGAGCGCCCGCGCGAACGCGTCCCGATCAGGCCGCCCGTTCCCGGGCACGCGCACCACGTAGGAGCGGTAGTGGTGCTCCGCTCCCGGTGTCACGGCCGGCGTCTGAACGCCTGTCAGGCGGGCGTTGAAATAGGCCGCGTTGGCCCGCCGGGCCGCGTGGTCGGCTTGGGCGGTGGCGGGTTTCGTTTCGGCGTCCGGTGGGGTGTCGTCGTGTTCGATGACGAGCAAGCCGTGGGCGCGGGCGACGGCTCGTAGGCCTGTGTGGTCCACGGGGTGCCCGAAGAGGGGTACGGGCACGATGGCCGCGGTGCGTGAGGTCACCGCCTTGGTGACGGCGACCGGGTCGAGGCAGAGGCTTTGCGGATCTATGTCCGCGAACACGGGCCGTGCCCCGGTCGTTCGAACGGCCTCGGCGGCCCCGGTGGTGGCGTACGAGGGCACGATGACCTCGGTGCCGGGTCCGACTCCTGCCGCCGTCAGCAACTCCACAGTCCCCATACCTGCAAATGGTGGCGGCGGGACGTGAACGCGGGGTGACGCTCCGCACGGTATCGGGAAAACAAAAAAGCTCTGGTTCCTGAACCGAAGTTCAGGAACCAGAGCTTTTCTAAAATTTGTTCGGCGGCGTCCTACTCTCCCACACGGTCCCCCATGCAGTACCATCGGCGCTGAAAGGCTTAGCTTCCGGGTTCGGAATGTAACCGGGCGT
>NZ_JBVJDW010000004.1:0-445794 GCF_055582085.1 Streptomyces sp. NPDC042259
AGAGTAGGACGCCGCCGAACAATTTTTAGAGTAGCCCCTGTGGGAGCCTTCGGGTTCCTGCGGGGGCTATTCTGCGTTTCCGGCCGGAATCAGCGCCGATTCACTTCACTGATTTCAATTCCCCGGTTCACTCGCGTCCACGTTCAGGCCAATCGGCTCAAATCTTCTTCCCCGACCCTGCCCCGCAACGGCTCCCCGCGCGTCAGCCGTTTGATCTCCTCGACGGCATACACCCCGAGACGTCGGACCTCGCTGCCCTGGGCCCCCGCGATATGCGGGGTGAGCAGGACATTCGGCAGCGTACGCAGCCGATGACCCGTCGGCAGGGGCTCGGGGTCGGTGACATCGAGAATGGCGTCCAGTCGGCCGGTGAGACATTCCCGGGTAAGGGCGTCCGTATCGACAAGAGCCCCCCGTGCCGTATTGACGACCGTGCCGCCGTCCGGAATGAGCGCGAGACGTTCGGCATTCATCAGATGGTGCGTTTCCGGCAGGAGCGGGGCGTGCACCGTGACGATGGAACTGGCCCGGCACAGCTCGTCGAGCCCCGAAAGCTCCGCGCCCAGGGCGGCCGCTTCCCGGACGGTCACATACGGGTCGTACAGAAGCACACGGAATTCCGCGTCCGAGGCGTGCAGGCGGGCGAGAAGCCGGCGGCCGATGCGCGAGGCGCCGATCACCCCGACCGTACGGCCGTCGGCGCCCTCGCGGTCGAGGAAGCCCGGCTTGGGGCCCGTGGCATAGGCGGCGGCCGCGGGAATCGCCTTCTTCGCCGCGAAGACGATGGCGGCCCACGTGAATTCCGCCACCGGGCCGGCATTCGCCTCGGCGGCCGAGGAAACGACGAGGCCGCGATCCCAGACGGCGGGGGTGACGAGTTCTTTGACGGACCCCGCCGCGTGGACCACCGCACGCAGTCGAGGGGCGGCCGCCAGAACGTCGCCGGTGAGTGCCGGGGTTCCCCAGCCGGTGATCAGCACATCGGCTTTGGCCAGAACCGACCGTGCCCCGGGTGCCGTGAGGTCTCCCGTCAGCACCCCGGGCGTCAGACGGGCCATGTTGTCCAGCTCGGTGCGAAGGGCGGCGGGCAGGGCCGCCGCGGCCTCGTCCGCCCCCATCGCGACGACGACGGTCGGCCGTTCCGGGAACGGCGAGGGATGGCCCGTTCGGTCCTTCATCGCATGCGACCCCGCATTCCGTTCGGGCGGACGCCAGGAATGGCGTTCCGCCGCGTCGTCGTGTACCCCGGTTCGGGCGAAAGCTCGTTGACCGCGTCGTTCGTACGGGCGAACATCGGCGGATGGAGCACCTCATCAGAACCGTACGAGCCGGTGAATGGGCCAAGGTCAAGGAATTGCGGCTGGCCGCGCTCGCCGACCCCGTCGCCCCGATCGCCTTCCTCGACACCTACGACAACGCCGTGGCCCAGTCCGACGCGTACTGGAAGGACCGTACCGAGACCGCGGCCGAGGGAAGGTCCGTTTGCGGATTCGTCGCCGAGGGCCCGGACGGCAGTTGGGCGGGCACGGTGACGGTCCTGGTGGAACGGCCCGGTGAGGACGACGTCTTCGGCGACGGCGCCGTCATGCCGCAGACGCATGTCGTCGGCGTCTTCGTACGGCCCGAGCACCGGGGCACCGGTCTCACACAGGCGCTCTTCGGTGCCGCGCTCGACTGGTCGTGGGCCCTTTCCAAGCCCCGGGCGGAGCGTGTGCGGCTGTTCGTGCACGAGGGGAACGAGCGCGCCCGGGCGCTCTACCGCAAGCTGGGCTTCGAGCCGACCGGGGTGGTCATCCCCATGCCCGGTGACCCCTCGGCGAAGGAGTACGAACTGTCGTTGGCCCGCCCGGCGTGCTGAGACGAGTTCTCGGCCGGCGACTGAGCGGCGCCAGCCCGTGGGCTGTCGACGCCGTGATCACCGCCGTCGTGCAGGCGGCGGTCACGATCCCCTTTATCGTGCCGCGCTCGGCCGATCTGCCGCCCGCCACCTGGGTCATGTACGGGCTGACGTCCCTCCAGGTACTGCCGCTGCTGTGGCGCACCAAGGCGCCGCTCACCTCGCTGCTGGCGATCACCGTCGCGGGCCTCGGGTACTTGATCGTGGACGGTCCCGGCCAGCCGCTTCCCTACAGCCCGATCGTCGCGATCTTCACTGTCGCCGCGCAGGCGGGGCTGTGGCAGCGGCGGGTCACGGTCGTTCTCGGCGTGCCGTTGGTCGCCCTCGGTGTGGCCCTGCGGGAAAACACGGCCCGCGAGTATCTCTTCGCCTTCTTCCTGTTCAGCATGGTCTACGTGCTCGGGGTGCTGGCACGTACCCGGCAGGCCTACACCCAGGCGGTGGAGGCGCGTGCCGCCGAACTGGAGCGGGCCCGGGTGATGGAGGCCGAGCGGGCGGCCGAGCGGGAACGTGCGCGGATCGCGCGGGAGATGCACGACATCCTCTCCCACGCCGTGAGTTTGATGATCGTTCAGGCGGAGGCCGGGCCGCTGGTCGTCCGGTCCGATCCCGACCGGGCGGAGGCGGCGTTCGACGCGATCTCGGGAGCCGGCCGGGACGCGATGGCACAGCTGCGCCGGATGCTCGGGGTGCTGAAGGACGACCCGGCGGCGGGGCGCGGCCCGCAGCCGACACTGGCGGGGCTCGGCACGCTCGTGGCAGACGTGCGGCGGACGGGGCTGGCGGTGAGCCTGGAGGTGTCGGGCGAGCCCCAGGAGGCCACGGCCGACGTCCAGGTGACGGTGTATCGGGTGGTGCAGGAGGCGTTGACCAATACCCTCAAGCACGCCGATGCCCGGTCCGTGTCCGTGCGGCTGGAGTGGGAGCCCGGCGCCCTCGCCGTGACGGTGGAGAACGACGGTGCGGGCCCGGTGGTGCTGCGACCCCACGGGGGCAGCGGCCAGGGCCTGATCGGCATCCGGGAGCGGGCCGCCGCCCACGGTGGCACGGCCACCGCCGGCCCCGCCCCGCACGGCCGGGGGTTCCGCGTTGCCGTGCGGCTGCCACTCGTGATCTCCTCCGCTGCGGAGGTGGGGACGTGACGATCCGTGTGGTGGTGGCCGACGACCAGGAGCTGGTGCGCAGCGGCTTCGCGATGATCCTGCAGGCGCAGCCGGACATCGAGGTGGTCGCCGAGGCCGGGGACGGGGCGGAGGCGGTCGAGGCGGTACGCCGGCACGCCCCCGATGTGGTGCTGCTCGACATCCGCATGCCACGGATGGACGGCATCGAGGCGGCACGGGCGGTCTGCGCGGAGACGGACTGCAAGGTCGTCATGCTCACGACCTTCGACCAGGACGACTACGTTTACGAGGCGTTGCACGCGGGCGCGAGCGGGTTTCTGCTCAAGGACGTCCGCCGTGACGATCTGGTGCACGCGGTGCGCGTGGTGGTCACCGGTGACGCGCTGCTGGCCCCCTCGGTCGCCCGACGGCTGGTCGCGGACTTCACGCGCCGGGCGGTGCCGGTGCCGTCCGGTGAGCCGTCGGACGGACTGGGGGCGCTCACGGCGCGGGAGCGGGAGACGCTCGTCCTGCTGGGCCGGGGGCTGTCCAACGCGGAGATCGCGGCCGAGTTGGTGGTCAGCGAGCACACGGTGAAGACGCATGTGAGCAAGGTGCTGTCGAAGCTGGGACTGCGGGACCGGATCCAGGCGGTCATCTGCGCGTACGAGACGGGACTGATCGCCCGAGGTGCCTGACGGACGGGCCGGGCGAGTGGCGCTTCCCCCCTCGCGCGGGGGAGCGAGCGGGGGCGCGGCACCGCTCGCACGGGGGAGGCGACGGCCGCGGAAGACCGCTCGCGTCGGCGATTCGCGGGGGCCCGCCGATCGTCAGGATGGGACACATCCGATGTGTCACCCGTCGTCTGTCGATCATTTGGGGAAGTTCCACCATGCGCCGTAAGGGAATTGCCGTCCTCGCGACCGCGGTCGCCGCCATGAGCGTCGCCGTCACGACCGCGCCCGCCCTCGCCTCCTCTTCCGTCTCCGCCCGGCCGGCGGCCGCGGTGGTCGCCGGGCAGGTGCCGTCGAACGCCGAGGCGATGCGGCGGGCGATAGCCGGCCTGCCGTCGTCGGAGGCCACCGGCGCGCAGGTCCGGCTGGGTGGCGAGGACGGCCGGTGGCTGGGCACGTCGGGTGTGGCCGACATGCGAACGCACCGGGCTCCGAAGGGCGACGAACGCTTCCGGGCGGGGAGCATCACCAAGACGTTCACGGCCGCGGTCGTGCTTCAGCTGGTGCACGAGGGCAAGGTGAGTCTGGATGGGACCGTTCAGCACTATCTGCCCGGTCTGCTGCCCGCCGACTACCCGGAGATCCGGGTCAGCCAGTTGCTGAACTACACCAGCGGCCTGCCGAGCGCCGACTTCCCCGCCGACTTCGACTGGCAGTACGCCCACCGCTTCACCTCGTGGGACCACCGCGAGCTGGTCAGCAGGGCCGTCGGCGGCCCCATGGAATTCGCTCCGGGCACGCAGCAGCACTACTCCAACATCGGTTACAACGTGCTGGGCCTGATCATCGAGAAGGTGACCGGCCGGTCCTACGAGCGTGAGGTACGGGACCGGGTGATCGAACCGGCCGGGCTCAAGGACACCTACAGCGCCGGCAACGACCCCAGGATCCACGGGCGGCACACGCGTGGGTATCAGGCGGTGAAGGCGAAGGACGGCTCGTCCCGGCTCGTGGACGTGACCGAGTGGAACCAGTCCATCACCTGGGCCTCCGGCGATCTGATCACCACCACGGCCGACCTGGAGCGGTTCTCCTCGGCCCTGTTCCGGGGCCGCGTCGTGCCGGAGCCCGAGCTGAAGCTGATGTTCACCGTCCCCGACGTCCCCGCCTACCGGCCCGACGGCGACCGGCCCAAGGAGGAGAAGGAGGAGAAGGCCACCTACACCAGCGGTCTGACCCGGGTGCAGGTCGGCAACCAGGTCATCTACGGCAAGACCGGCAACCGGTACGGCTACCTCAACGGCTTCGGCGCCACTCTCGACCGGTCCCGCACCGTCGTCTACTCGGTCAACGCCACGGACGCGAAGAGCGAGACCCCGAGCCCCATCGTCGGAAAGATCATCGCGGCGGGCTTCGGCGGATAGGCCCCAGGCCGGGCGGACCCGCGCGGCGGGGTCAGCCCACGAGGGTGTGGTGGGGCCAGCGGGCACGGGCCTGCTCCTCGGAACGCATCAGCGCGAGGGTGGGCAGACCGTACCGCTCGCCGTCCGTGAGCAGATCCGGCAGGGCGGGCAGCGGTGCGACGGCGGCCACATCGTCCAGCACCAGCGTCAGTGGTGGGTCGAGCCGACCGGAAGATGACCGTTCGGCCATGCCCCGGCCGCGCTCGACCACGTTTGCGACGAGTGCGGTCAGTAGGGGCATCGCACCCGGGCGGGTGCGGGGATCCTCAATCGCCTCACCCACCACGTAAAGGGTTCCCCCTTCGGCGATGAATGATTCCCACACGAGCAGATCGGCTCGATTGGGGTTGCAGGCGTCGCGCATGTGGATGGAGGACAGGGCCGCCAGGGCACGGGCCGTCAGTTCCCGTGCCATGTCGCGCCGTTCGGGGTGGCCGGTCAGTGCCGACTCCAGCTCACCCGCCGTGCCGGCGACCGCCTTGGTGTTCGTGCGGAGGATCCGCACCGGCTCGTGCGCCGAGGCGCCCTGGGCCCAGCGGTGCACCTGGCGGAACGGTCGCCCGTCCACGGCGGCGGCGTGCAGCCAGCAGCGCAGCAGCGTCTCCGCGGTGTCGGCGGTGGCGGAGTCGAGCGCGCTCTGAGGGCGTACGGGCGCGAGGAGCGCGGCGGCCCGGGAAGCGGCGGTGTCCCGGGTCTCGCAGCCGGAGGTGGGGTTCCAGCGCAGCCGGGCGGGGGTGTCGAGGAGATGGCCCGGGTCGAAGACGTGAACGGGGCCGAGCTTGGCGCGCGAATCCTTGGTGTCGGCCCACAGTCCGGGGTCGCTGGTGGTGACGAGCGCCGGACCCGCGGCTTCCAGAAGCACGCGGGCGGCGCTGTCCCGTCGGTCGGCGCCGTAGCGGACGCGCTGGGGCGTGGAGGCGCGCAGGGCCGGTACGGGGGCCGGAGCGGGCTGTTCCGCGCCCTGGGACGGTATCGGGGCCACAGCTGGTGCCACAGCCGGTGCCTGAGCCGGGAGCGGGCCGGAGGCAGCGGTGGCGGCAGGGGCGGCGGGAGCTGCCGGTGGGGCCGCCGCTGCCGGGGTCGCGGCCGCGTCCGTCTCCGCACGGTGCTGCTCCCCGCGCTGGGACCGCACCGCGCGCCAGCGCGCGAGCGTGCCGAGGACGAAGACGGTAAGGACGACGAGAACGAGGAGCTGGCCGATCAGGAGGCCCCAGAAGAGGCCGTAGCCCGAGAGGGCGGCCGGCGGGGTGGCGGGCCAGGCGGCGGGCAGGTCCTGCGGCCGGCTCAGCAGGTGCCGCAGGGCCGGAGGCGTCCGCAGGAACGTCACACCTTCCGGCCAGGCGCCATGCGTGAAGAGGGCGGCGAGACCGGTCGACGACCACACCAGCCCGGCCAGCCCCAGCAGGAACGCCAGGACACCGACCAGCAGGCCGTCCGGAATGCCGCCGCCCGGAGGCCGGCCGGCCGGTCCGCCGCCCTGTGCGCCCCCCAGGGGTCTCGCGCCACCCGGCATGTCAGGCCACCGTCGACTCGGAACCGTAGGCCTCGTCGGAGAGGTGCGCCTCCATCGCCGCCGCGGCCCGTTTCGCGGCCTCGGCCTCGGCCGCCAACTCGCGGGCCACGTCACCGTCCTCGGTCATGGCGCGGTCGGTGTA
The DNA here is from genome assembly GCF_055582085.1 of Streptomyces sp. NPDC042259. NCBI lineage: Bacteria > Bacillati > Actinomycetota > Actinomycetes > Kitasatosporales > Streptomycetaceae > Streptomyces > Streptomyces sp. NPDC042259. The sequence continues at coordinate 6,793 of NZ_JBVJDW010000004.1, forward strand.
GACCAGCGGCCGCTCGGCCTCCGTGATGAGGTGCTTGACGACTTGGACGTTGCCGTTGACGTCCCAGACGGCGATGCCCGGAGTGAGGGTCGGGATGATCTCGACGGCCCACCTGGGCAGGCCCAGGACCAGCCCCGTCGCCCGTGCCTCGTCGGACTTCTGGGCGTAGATCGTCCGGGTGGAGGCCATCTTGAGGATCGCGGCGGCCTCCCGGGCCGCCGCGCCGTCGACCACGTCGGACAGATGGTGAACCACCGCCACGAACGACAGACCGAGCCGGCGCCCGAACTTCAGCAGTCGCTGGAAGAGCTGGGCGACGAACGGCGAATTGATGATGTGCCAGGCCTCCTCCACCAGGAAGATCCGCTTCTTGCGGTCCGGCCGGATCCAGGTGTGTTCGAGCCACACCCCGACGATCGCCATGAGAATGGGCATGGCGATGGAGTTGCGGTCGATGTGTGAGAGGTCGAAGACGATCAGGGGGGAATCGAGGTCGATCCCGGCCGACGTCGGCCCGTCGAACATGCCGCGCAGGTCGCCGTCCACCAGCCGGTCCAGCACCAGCGCGACGTCCAGCCCCCAGGCCCGGACATCGTCTATGTCGACATTCATCGACTCCGCCGACTCGGCTTCCGGGTGCCGCAGCTGCTCGACGATGTCGGTCAGCACCGGCTGCCGGTCGAGGATGGTCTCGTTGACGTACGCGTGCGCGACCTTGAGCGCGAAGCCCGCCCGCTCGTCCAGGCCGCGCCCCATCGCGACCTCGATGATCGTGCGCAGCAGGGCGAGCTGCCCGGTCGTCGTGATCGACGGATCGAGCGGATTGAGCCGGATGCCGCCGTTCATGGCGGCGGTCGGGTCGAGCCGGATGGGGGTTATCCCCAGCTGCTGCGCGATGAGGTTCCACTCGCCGACCCCGTCCTCGCCCTGGGCGTCCAGGACGACGACCTGGCGGTCGCGGAAGCGGAGCTGGCGCAGCACGTAGGTCTTCTCCAGCGCCGACTTGCCGTTGCCGGACTCGCCGAGGACGAGCCAGTGCGGGGCCGGCAGCTGCTGCCCGTAGAGCTGGAAGGGGTCGTAGATGTAGCCCTTGCCGGAGTACACCTCACGCCCGATGATCACGCCCGAGTCGCCGAGGCCGGGCGCGGCGGTGGGGAGGTAGACGGCCTGCGCCTGGCCGGTGGAGGTCCGTACGGGCAGCCGGGTGGTCTCCACCTTTCCGAAGAGGAAGCTGGTGAAGGCATCGGTCACTGCGGCGAGCGGGTCGAGCACGGCACTGCCCCTATCGTCGAATGCCGGTCGCGAACGGCAGTGTGTTGACGAAGGCCCGGTGGTGCTCGCGGTCGCACCACTCCAGTTTCAGGTAGCTCTTGCCGGCGGAGGCTCTTATGGTCCGCTTGTCGCGCGCCAGCGCCTCGGGGGAGCGCGAGGAGACGGTGATGTACCCGACGAGGTTCACGCCCGCGGCGCCGCTGGCCAGGTCCTCGCCGCGCTGGTCGACGCGGGAGTGATGGGCGACGTCGCGCGGGTCGACGACGCGGTTCATCTTGGCGGCCCGGGAGGCGTCCGCGTCGTCGTTGGTCTTCTCGGTCAGCATCCGCTCGATGGCGACGTCGGTCGGCTCGAGGTCCATGCAGACCGCGACGGTGCGGATCACGTCCGGGGTGTGGACGAGCAGCGGGGCGAGGAAGTTGACGCCGACGGGCGTCATCGGCCACTCCTTCACCCATGCGGTGGAGTGGCACCAGGGTTCACGGGTGCTCGACTCGCGGGTCTTGGCCTGGAGGTACGTCGGCTCCATCGCGTCCAGCTCGGCCGGCCAGGCGTTCCGCTTCGTCATCGCCTGGAGGTGGTCGATGGGGTGGTCCGGGTCGTACATGGAGTGCACGAGCGAGGCCAGTCGGCCCTGGCCGAGCGGCTGCCGGACGCGGATGTCCGCCTCGGCGAGCCGGGCGCAGATGTCGGTCAGCTCACGCGCCATGACGACGGCCAGCCCGGCGTCCCGGTCCAGCCTCCGCTTGCCGGCCTCGTGGCGCGAGGCACGGGCGATGGCCTGTGCCTCGGCGGCCAGTTCACGGGTGTAGTGCATACAGGCGACGAGGTACGCCCGGTGCTGCTCGGACGAGGTCGACACCATCGACTGGAGCTGGTCGTAGGACTCCTTCAGCCATGCGGGCGACTTCTCGTCACCGCGCCGCTCGACGTCCTTGGCGTGCGCGTCGGGGTCGGCGGGGAGCGTACGGGCCAGCATCTGGATGCGGGTGACGTACCCGTCCCCGTTGGCGACGTGCTTGAGCAGGGTCCCGAACCGGTCGACCAGGGCCTCCTGGTCCTCCGAGTCGCGCAGGCCGACGCCCGGGCCTTCGATCTCGATCGCGGCGGTGACCGTACGGCGGTCGGCGTGCAGCAGGACGGCGATCTCGTCGGGCCCGAAGGGCGCGGCCAGCCAGTTGATCCGCCCGATGCCCGGTGGTGGCCCGACCTCGACCTCCCGCCCGTCCAGGCGGGTACCGGCCTCGACGACGGAGGAGCGGTAGGTGGTGCCGCGCCGGAGCGTCCTTTTATACGAGCGATTGATTTCAAACCACTTGTAGAACGTGCGGTGCTTGTACGGCACGTACACGGCGGCCAGGGCGAGCACGGGGAACCCGGCGAGGGTGAGGATCCGCAGCGGCAGGTTCGGCACCAGGAGGCCGCACATCATGCCCAGGAACGCGCCGGCGATGATCAGCGCGATCTCGCCGGTCTCCCGGTTCTTGCCGACGACCGCGTTGGGACGCGCACGGCCGATCAGATACGTACGGCGGGCCGCGACCGGCTGGGACTGGGCCTGGATCGTCAACTCCGCTCACCTCCTCGGGTATTGCTGCGGTTCTGTGCGCGGGGCGCCGCGGGTCCGGAGAATCCGCCACCGCTCTTGCCGCCGTTGCGGTCGGTGGGCCGGGAACTGTGCGCGGCGACCCCGCCCGAGACGGCGCCGGCGGGCCGGGCCTGCTGACCGCCCCCGCCCCCGCCCCCGCCGCCGGAACCGCGGGCGCTGTGCGTGTTGATGCCCTGCTTGACGAGCGCGGCGGGCGAGGAGATCACGGCGGCGGCCTGACGGGACGCCGCGTCCTTGCTGGCGTTGCGGGTGCTGACGATCTCGTCGCCGAAGCCGGGGACGAACCGGTAGATCATCGCACTGGCGAAAATGGCAAGAATGATGATGGCGAGGCCGGAGACGACCGCCGAGAACGCGTTCGGCCCCTTGCCGGACGACAGTGCTCCGGCGAGGCCGAGAACGACCACGATGATCGGCTTGATCAGGATCACCGCGATCATGATGCCCGCCCAGCGCCGGACGTTGCCCCACATGTTCTTGTCGACCAGCCCGGCGTAGACGGCGGTGCCGAGCAGGGCCCCCACGTACAGCAGCGCGGCCCGGATCACCAGCTCCAGCCACAGCACGCCGGCGGCGAGCACGGAAACGAGCGACACCACGATCAGCATGATCGGCCCGCCGCCGATGCCGTCGCCCTTCTTGAGCGCCTCCGCGAATCCGCCGAAGAAGGCATCGTTGTTCGAATTCGAACCGGAGGCGATGGCGTCGGTGACGGCGTCGGTGGCGGAGACGACCGTATAGAGGATCAACGGCGTGAACGCGGACGCCAGCACGGTCAGCCAAAGGAACCCCACGGCCTCCGTGAACGCCTCCGTGAACGGCACCCCCCGCACGGCCCGCTTGGCGACGGCCAGCAGCCACAGGACGAGGGTGAGCACGGTGGAGGCGGCGAAGACGACGGCGTACTGGTGGAGGAAGGTGGAGTTGGTGAAGTCGACGGTACCGGTGGCCTTGACGGCTTCGGAAAGCTTCCCGACGATCCAGGCCGCGGCGTCGGCACACCCTTTGGAGAGCGACGCGAGGGGGTCCAGGGCGGTTTGGGGGTCGTTGGGGGACTTGATGCTGTTGCTGCCCTTGTCGCCACGGCAGTAGTCCTTCGCCGGTCCGACGATCAGGTCGCAGTTGTCCTTGGTCGCCGATGGGCTGGGGGTCGGTGTGGGCGTCGGCGTCGCCGATGGTGCCCCTGAGGGTGTCCCCGAGGGGGTCCCCCCCGGTGTCGGTGTGGGCGTCGGCGCGGCGACAGCGCGGGTGGCCAGGAGGACAGCACACGTCTGCACGCTCACCAGGGCGGAAGCGAGCGTGAGGGTGCGGTGGCGGGGCCTACCGGGCATAAGTGAACCCTCCGTATTGCTCGACTGCCTTGGAGATCTCGTCGGCCGTGGACGCGGTGCGATCGCCATTGACGGGGGCTGGGCCGTCCTTCTGCGAGAACCCCTCGGCCTTCCAGTCGCCGTCGACCCACCGCAGCTTGATCGTCATCGTGAACCAGTCATTGGCGACCGGATTCTTCGACCCGACTCCTGCCGTTCCGAACGCTCCTGTGCACCAGACCTCAACAGCGGCCGCTGACTCGCTGTACTCCGTCGCTTTGGTGCCGACCGGAACGGTGCGTGACACGTAGGTCATGTCCTTGGCGGCCTCGCCCTTCTCGTCCAGGCCCAGCTTCTCCAGGAATTCCTTCGAGTAGGCGTTGTCGAGGCTGGTCTGCAGCTCGCTCACCTTGTCGCTGGTGAAGATCTGCGGAACGATCGCGTGCCGTCGATCGGGCTTGAGGATGTCGGCCGACACCAGCGCGACAGCGAAGTTCGCCGCGGCCGACTGCGCCCCCTGCTCCGAATGTGCGAACCCGGAAGTGATACCGCCGGTCTTCCCGGTCACGGGCCTCGTTCCGGAAGCCGCCGTCGCCCCGCTGCTCGCCGCCTTGTCGGTGCCGGAGTCCGAGCCGTCCGACGACGCGCTGTCGCCACCCCTGTTGGCGAAGGCGATCGCGGCGAGGAGGAGCACGACGACACCGACGACCGTCATCAGGTTGCGGCTGGACATGCCCGGTCTGCCGCCGCCCGGGCGGGCGCCGCGGCGGGGCTGGCCGTAGGGCCCGTACGAGTCGCCCTCGCCCTCCGGCAGGCGGGTGCGGGTCAGATGACGGTCGTCGTAGCCGCCGGGGTCCTCGGCCGTGCGGCCCGAGTCCTGCCCGCCGCCGTAGCCGTCGTCGCCGAGGCTCATCGCGCGTCCGTCCCCTCATCCGTCTCATGCGTCGTCGCTGGCTTGCCGCCCGTATATGACGGTAGCGGTGTGAACGGTTTCAGGGGGGAGAGCATGGGGGTGTGAGGGGGCATCAGGTGGCAGCCTCGGTGCGGGGGGACTCGGGGACGAGAGGGTCTGCGCGGGTCGATGCGCGGCGGAACGGGTGACCGGGAGGGGGGGGCGGCTGGGGGGCGCGCGGTCGTCGGGGTGTGTCCGCGTGGTTCAGACGGCCATGCCGTAGACGATGGTGAAGAGGGTGCCCAGCGAGCCGATGATGAACACGCCGGTGAGGCCGGCGACGATCAATCCCTTGCCCTGCTCCGCGCTGAAGGTGTCCCGCAGGGCCGTGGCGCCGATCCGCTGCTTCGCCGCGCCCCAGATCGCGATGGCGAGGCACAGGAGGATGGCCACGGCCATGATGACCTCGACCATCACTCGAGCTTCCGTGCCCAGGCTACCGAACGGCCCCCATTTCGGGGCGATTCCGCCAATGATGGTGTTGATGTCACCCTTGTCGCCGGCTGCCAAAAACATTTGTAACTCACCGCCCTTTATGGGTAGTTGCGTCGCCCCTGCCGCACGGCAAAGGTCGGGACCTATCTTCGCCGACGATGCCGCTCAACATGTCGACTTGGCGGCATTTTTTGTCGGAACCCGGGTGCGCCGCCGGTGGTACCGCTCTGACCTGCGGCGCGGGCCGTTGTCAGTGGGGGGACCTATGGTGACTCTGTGTATCACGCGTATGGACGCCGAGCAATGATTGGCGAGGGCGGGGGGCCCGAGGATGCTCAAACGACAATGTGTTCGGTCGGTACGCTGGGGCGGCCGCCCTCGCGTTCGCCGCTCTTCGTGGCCGCCGGGTCGGTTCGTCGCTTTCATCGCGTTCATTGCACGCATCGCACTCGTCACCTGGTTCGGGTGCGTCGAAAACAAGGGTGGTACGGGTGCTGGTTGCCGATCGGTACCGGCTGGGGGATCTACTCGGCCGTGGCGGGATGGGCGAAGTCTGGCGTGGGCACGACGAGGTGCTGGGGCGTCAGGTCGCGGTGAAGCTGCTGCTGGGCGACGACGGCGACGAGTCGTCGGCGGCCCGGTTCCGGATGGAGGCGCAGACGGCGGCGCGCCTGAATCACCCTCAGGTCGTCGCGGTGTACGACTTCGGCGCCTGGGAGGGGCGCTTCTATCTGGTCATGGAGCTGGTCCAGGGGCCGAGCCTGGCGGACCTCTCCGCGCGGGGCGCGTTCGCCCCGGAGCGTGTCGCCGACATCGCCGCGCAGGCGGCCTCCGGGCTGGCCGCCGCCCACCGGCAGGGAGTGGTCCACCGGGACGTGAAGCCCGGGAACCTGATGCTCGATGCCGACGGCACCTTGAAGATCGGCGACTTCGGCATCGCCCGCTTCGTGGACGAGACCTCTGCCGCCCTGACGAGGGCGGGCCAGATCGTCGGCACGAGCACGTATCTCGCGCCCGAGCGGGCGCTGGGCCGGATGGCGGGTCCGGGCTCGGATGTGTACGCGCTGGGGTGCGTTCTCTACCAGCTGCTCGTCGGCCAACCGCCCTTCTGGGCGGACAGCCCGACCGCCCTGCTCTATCTGCACGTGGACGCCGAGCCGGTACCGCCACGGCAGCACGGCGTCGACATGCCGTACGCCTTCGAGGCCTATCTGCTGCGCATGCTCGCCAAGGAGCCGGAGGACCGGCCCTCGGCGGAGGAGGCGGCGGACTGGTTCGCTGGCGACTCCTGGCGGGACGTCGCGCAGCCGATGCCGATGCCGACCGCTGCGCCGCCACGCGCGCCCGAGCCGATGCGGGCTCCGGCGCCCGTTCCGGGGGGCGCGCGGACGGCGGCGTACGCGCCGGTGACTTCGGCCGTTCCGCATGCGGCGGCCCCCGGCAGACGGCGGAGCGGTGGGAGCGGACGGGGCGGGCGCGGCCCGAAGGTGCTGATCGGCGTGGCCGCCGGGGCGGCGGCCTTCGTGGCGGCGGCCCTGATCGGATCCTCGGTGTTCGGCCCGTCGGACAGCGGCAAGGACTCCCAGAGGCCCGAAGCCCAGCCGTCCGAGTCGGCGCAGCGGGAACAGGACGCTCCGGGCCCGGGTCCGACGCGCGACGCACCGAACGTGGTCCCGGCGGAGGCGACCCCGGCGGCGACCTCACCGGTGAAGCCGACGGCACCGTCGAAGCACCCCAAGCCGAAGAAGTCCGAGGACCCGAAGCCGAGCGCGACCGCCGGAACGCCCAAGGGCCAGCCCAAGACGGAGAAGCCGAAGCGGCAGTCGGGGCACGAGGAACACGACATCGTCGAGGTGGGTGACGAGGTCGACGGCGACTGAACGGCCCTCCGCGCCGTGGCGGCAAGCACCGCGCCCGCCACGGCCTGCCCGCCGGTTCCTCCGGCGGAGCGGCCGAACTCCCGGGCCCAGACGGCCCGGACGGGAGCATTCCGCCTGCTGCCGGTGATCACGGCGGCCTCCTCGGCTCGCGGTTCTCCTCCAGACGGACGCCGGTGGCCGGGGGCACCCGGTGCGCCCCACCAAGGGCGTCCTCGTGGTGCACCGCACGGGCCGCCCCCGGCTGTGCGCCCCGCTGTGATCGGCAGCGGACGGCTGCCGGTATTTCTCGCGGCGGTGTAGCCCGTCCGGGCGACGCCCGCGTTACGTACCAGCGATGCCCGAGCCTTGAATGCGTTAATGCTCCCGTTGTGCCATGGAGTACGGGCAGCCCTTGGGTCGCTGCCTGTGAGGGGGCGCGGGGCATGGCGGGAAGACGGACTTTCTCTCTGCGGCTGGCCGCGGCCGTGGGGCTGCCGACGGTCGCGGTGGGGCTGATGGTCGGGGCGAGGTGGCTCAATGCCTACGGGCCCGGGGGCGTGCTGCCGGGAGTGCTGGTCGTCGTGATGGTCGTCGTCGCGATGGCCGTCTGGGCGTTCTCGCCCTCGCTGTGCGAGAGCGGGATGGTGTTCTTCGTGTCGGCCGTCGCGCTCGCCATCGCCCTCGCCGGCGCCTACGCGGGCGTGGACGAGTGGGTGATGTACTCACGGGGCGTGCAGACCCGCTGCGCGGTTGTCGACGTCCACAAGCGGGTGGTGACACACACGTCGACCGATGCCCAAGGGGTGTCGAACACGACGACCACGACGTCCTACGACCACAGCCTCGGCTGCGCCGGAGGCAGGCCCCGGGAGATGACCACGAGCCGGCGCATCGCGGACAAGGGCGAGCGGATCACCGTCGCGTACGACCCCGACGGACGAGTGGGCCCGACCCCGGCCGGTGAGGTCTCCGACGGGCGTACGGCCAGGTGGGTGTGCGGCATCGGCCTCGCCGTGACCATCGCCCTCCGCGTCGGTGACGTCCTGGTCCGCCGGGGCCGTGTCCGGTGGACCAAGTGAGCGGAGCCGCGGCCCGTGGCGTCCGCACCACCGCTGCGCGGCGGTTGTCCGCGCCCGCCGGGAGCCCCGTCGCCGCAGGCGGCAAAGCCGGTCGATAGCCGAAGACCCACCGGGCCGGACTGTCGCGCGACTGACACCACGTGGTCGGCGGTGGACCCGGCATGCCCTCCCCCTCCGGGGAGTGCACCTGGCAGCGGGCGTGAGCCGGAGCGTACGGGGAGCCGGTAGGGCGTTCCCGGGCCCGCCGGTGAATTGACGGTGCGCCCGGTGTTCAAGTGCGCGGCACCGAAACCAGCCGGGACGTATGAATGACGGGTACGCGACGGGCCCGTGGGGGAGGATTGCGGCGTGCGGAAGCTCTGGGTGGGCGTGGGTGTCGGGATCGGGATGTCCCTGTGTTTCATCGGGCTGCTCGTCATCGGCGTGTACTCCGCCGCCTCGAACCTCCTCGGCGGCGGGGGCAAGGGTGCGGTCGGGCTGGCCAAGGGCGCCGTACCCGATCAGTACCAGGCTCTCGTGGCGAAGTGGGGCAACCTCTGTCCTGCCCTCAACCCCGCGATCCTCGCCGCGCAGCTCTATACCGAGAGCAACTGGAATCCCCGGGCCGTGAGCCCCGCGGACGCACGGGGCATAGCGCAGTTCATCCCCGGCACCTGGGCCGCGCACGGACTCGACGGGAACGGGGACGGCAAGCGGGACATCTGGGACCCGCAGGACGCGATCCCCTCGGCGGCCGCGTACGACTGCGACCTCGCCAAGTACGTCAAGAACGTCCCCGGTGACATCACCGACAACATGCTCGCCTCGTACAACGCGGGCTCCTACGCCGTGATCAAGCACTCCGGGGTGCCGCCGTACAACGAGACCCAGGGCTACGTGAAGGCGATCCGCGACCTGTCGAAGAGCTTCGCGCGCCCCGTAGGCCGCGTCGCGCCCTCGCAGCGGGCGGCCGCGGCGATCTACTTCGCGCAGGAGAAGCTGGGGACGCCCTATCTGTGGGGCGGCAACGGCACCAAGGAGGACAACGGTCGCTTCGACTGCTCGGGGCTGACGAAGGCGGCCTACGAATCGGTGGGGATCGACCTGCCGCGCGTGGCGAACGACCAGTGGAACGCGGGGGCCCATCCCAAGCGGGACGAGCTGCTCCCCGGCGACCTGGTCTTCTTCGCGCACGATCTGCGGGATCCGCGCAGCATCCATCACGTGGGGCTGTACGTGGGCGGCGGGTACATGATCAACGCGCCGTACACGGGGGCGGTGATCCGGTTCGACAAAATCGACACGCCGGATTACATCGGTGCGACGAGAGTGACCGAAGACGGTGCGAAAGCGTTGCCTCGTACGAACGGCGCATGAACATCGCACCCTGGGCTACGACGATGGGTCACCCTTCGATAACGTCCTGGTGATCTTTGGGTTGAGGGTGGAACGCCTGGCCGGATCGAGGCGTTCCATGGGGAGTGGGGAAGCAGCGCCGGGGTTGGGCGCACGGACCACGGGGGTCGGCAGCTGGACGTGGAAACAGGCGACAGATAGGGGCCGTGGGACATGGCTGGACTCGTGATGGGGCATCCCATGCCAGAGGCCAGGGGCGGGTCGAACCCCGACGTCAGCCTGCTCTACGAGATCAACGGCATCGCCAAGGACGCGCCCAACTGGCTCGACCGGGTGATGGAGTTCATCGGTGAGTTCGGCATCGTCCTCGGCCTCGGTGTACTCATGCTCTTCGCCTGGTGGAGCGTCCGCAAGAGCGAGGATGCGCCCACGGGTGCCGCCGCGCTGGCGTGGGCTCCGCTCGCCGCCGGGATCGCGCTGCTCGTGAACATCCCGATCAGAGGGTTCGTCAAAAGACCACGCCCGTTCGTGGATCACGGCGGGCTCGACGTCCTGGTCAAGGGCAAGACCGACTTCTCCTTCGTCAGCGACCACGCCACGCTGACCATGGCGCTGGGCGTCGGCCTGTTCGTCGCCCACCGGAAGTACGGGCTCGTCGGGATCGGCCTCGCGCTCCTCGAAGGCTTCTGCCGCGTCTACATGGGCGTGCACTACCCGACCGACATCGTCGGCGGGCTCGCCCTCGGCACGGCCGTCACCCTGCTGCTCGCCCCGCTCGCGATGATGCTGCTCACGCCGCTGGCCCGGACGGTCGCCGGTTCGCGGGCCGGCCGGCTCGTACGGTCGGCCAGGGCGCCCCGGCCCGCGCCGGCGCGGGCCGGGAGCGGTGCCGGGGCGGGCGCGGGGTTCCCCGAGCACCCCCGGCACCGGGACAACGACCTCGCGGCCTGAAGTCCTCCGGCGCCGTCGGCGTCAGAGGGCCTGCGGGAAGGTGAACAGCCTTCCCGCGTCGTACTTCCCCTTGATCTTCGTCAGCCGGTCCGCCGCGTCCCCGTAGTACGCCTTGCGCCAGTCCTTCAGGCCCGCGTCCGCGTAGTTCTGGTACGCGGCGCCCGAGGCGAAGCGCCGCATCGCGGCGTGCGTACCGTCCAGCCACGCGGTCTGGGTGCTCCCCGAACCGCCCGCGGCCCACGAGGTCAGGTACTGCGCGAGGAAGCGCGAGCGGCGGTGCACGAAGGCCGTCGACAGCGGTTGGACGCGGTTGACCGCGCCGCCCAGCGCCGTCAGCTGGATCGAGCCGCCGCCGCTGCCCCCGCTCTTGCCGAATCGTTCCACCTGGTCGATCAGCGCGCGGATGCCCGCGGCCGGGAGCGAGCGGTCGTAGAAGTCGGAACGGGCCGCGTACGTCTCCCGCCCCAGCGAACCGGAGGTCTCTCGTCCGGGGGTCTTGCCCGGCAGATGGCACTGCGTCTGGGTCTTGTCGCCACAGCCCGCGTACGCGCGCATCGAGTCGAGGTAGCCGCGGCGGCGCAGCCCCAGGCCCTTCTTCGGGGCGCTGCCCACCTTGCGTACCAGGGCGTCGAGGGAGTTCTCCAGATCGCCGTAGCTGCCCAGGGAGTACGCGACGACGGAGATACGGGGGGTGCCGCCCGCCGCCACGGCCAGATCGCACGCGGACCAGATCTCGTCCGGCGCGCTCGGGCCCCACTCCTGCCAGGCGCGGATCACATCGGCGGCCTTCGCCCAGGGCCAGGAGACATAGCCGGTCACGCAGTCCGAGGCCTTCCGGGTGCGGAAGCGCAGCTCGGTCACGACGCCGAAGTTGCCGTTGCCCGCGCCGCGCAGTGCCCAGAACAGATCGGTGTTGTGGGAGGAGTCGCAGTCGACGGTCTTGCCGTCGGCCGTGACGAGGGTGGCGCCGGTGAGGCTGTCGCAGGTCAGTCCGTACGCCCGGGAGAGCACACCGTGACCGCCGCCGAGGGTGAGGCCGGAGACGCCGACGGTGGGGCAGGAGCCGGCCGGGATGGTGGCGCCGTGCGTGGCGAGACCGGTGTAGACGTCGATGAGCTTGGCGCCCGCGCCGATCACGGCGGTGGAGGCGGTGGGGGTGCGGACCGTCTTCAGCCGGGAGACGTCGATGACGAGGCGGTCGGTGCCGCTCGACCAACCGGCGTAGCTGTGGCCGCCGTTGCGTATGGAGACGGGTATGGAGTGACGGCGGGCGAAGGCGAGGCACTGCGCTATGTCGCCGGTGCCGGCGACATAGGCGACACCGGCGGGGCGCTGGTTGTCGAAGCGGGTGTTGTAGAGCTGACGGGCGGCCGCGTAGTCGGCGTCACCGGGGCGGACGATGCCGCCGGACAGGCCCTTGCCGAGGGCCGTCCAGTCGGCCGGCTTGGCCTTGGAGGCGGCGGTCACCGAGGTGGACCGGCTCGCGTTGGTCATCCGGGCCGGGCTCGCCTGGGTGGTGTCGTCGGCACACGACGCCGCCCATGTGCCGGCCGCCGCCAGGCCCGTCCCCGTCACCAGCAGCCTGCGCCTGTCCATGGCCATGTCGCCCGCCCGCCCCTTGTCGCCCTGTGCGTGTACGGGGGTTGCCCGTACGTTGGTGCTTGTGCGTGTTGCCCTTGTCTGTCTGACAGATGACGCGTGGGGGTGGGTGGTTCCCTGGCCGCCGGTTTTTGCCTGCCGGCCGTCTTTGCCGCCTGCGGCGGCGGGCGCCCTGCGGGCGCGTCCTCAAGCGCCGGACGGGCTTGATGTGGCCGGCGTCAGTCGACATCAGCCCAACCCAGCCCGTCCGGCGATTGAGGACTACCGCCGCGCAGCGGTCGTGCGGCGTTGGATCATGATCCGCCGGAATGGCCTTCGGCGTCTTCGCGGGCCAGGGAGCGGGCGCGGCGGGCGGGGCCGGACCAGCCGCAGGTGCACCGGGCCGTGCAGAACGACCCTCTCTCGCTCGTGCTGACGTGGTGCTCGGTGGGGTCCTGCGCCGTCGGCCGTGCGGGTGGGGGCGCGGGCTGGTTCGCGGGTGCTGGGTCGGACACGTGACCACGCTACCGGGCCGTGACGGTGACACCCGCGCGGTCGTTGGACGGATCGGGGTCCACAGCGTTTTCGGTAGGGGGCTGGCGGTCATGGTGGTGCGAGGAGCAGGACGCGGGGGCGCGGTCGCCGGTGCCGTGCTCGCGGGCGGCGTCGCCGTCGCTCTGCTGGCGTCCGGCTGCGTCCCGCTGACCGCGTCCTACGAGCCGCGGGGCGGCGGGAGTGGCGGCCGGCCCTACTCCGCCCGGCCGGTCCACGGGACGGCGGCCGTGGCCGACCCGCGCCGGGTGCTCGGTACCGTGCGCCGGGCCGCCGCCGTTCTCACCCGGGAGGGTGGTGCGAAGGTCGCCACGTCCATGGAGACCGTCAGCGGCGGCACCCGGCTGACCATCCAGGGCTCGGGCGTCTACGACTTCGCCCGGCCGGTCGGCGAGTTGACGGTGCTGCTGCCCGAGGACGCGGCGGGGGCTGCCGAACACCGGCCGATCACCGAGGTCTTCACGCCGGGCGGGCTGTACATGAAGAACCGCGGCGCGGGGGTGCCCGCCGACAAATGGGTGCGGCTGGACACGGCCGCGCTCCCCGACGGGAACCTCCTCACGAGCGGGGCCACCGACCCGCTCGCCGCGGCCGAACTGCTGCGCGGTGCCCGTGAGGTGACGTACATGCGGGACGAGCGGGTAGGCGGAGACCGTGTGGGGCACTACTGGGGGACGATCGATCTCGGACGCGCCGCGCGCGCGGCACCGGCTCGCGACCGGGGGCCCCTCGCCGCGGCGGCGAAAGGGTTCTCCAGCGGCACGGTGGCCTTCGACGTCCTCATCGACGAGCAGGGCAGACCGCGCGAGCTGCGCTACCGGTTCAGCGTGGCGGGCGGGCGGAGCGATACCGAGGGCACCGGCGCGGACGCCGGTGAGCGCGGCGCCGCAACTGCCGACGGGAGCCGCGGCGGGGGCGTGCCGGCCACGGCGATCGCCGCCACCACGGCCGCGGCGGCGCGGCCCGCGCCGTCCGCGGTGCCGATGACCGTCGTCTCGACCGTCCGGCTCTCCGGCTTCGGCACGGCGGTCAGGGTCGGGCTGCCGACGCCCGGCGATATCTATGCGGGGACGGTGGGTTCGCCGCAGAAATAGTGCGGCAGGGCGTAGTTGGCCATGGAAATGGTCCATCTGTGCCATGCGCGGAGTGTGTACCGATCACTACGCTGTACACCGGGTGCCGGGGTTTCGGCACGGGTACCGGGAAGGCGCGGTCGCGGTGGGCCGTGCGGAATCCGGCGCGGAATCCGCCGGAGAACGAGCAAAGAATACGCAAAGCCCGAACGAAGAGCAGAGCGGAAGACCGACGACCCGAGGAGGTGAATCACGTGGTGTCGCGACCCGGTTCGTCCGGTGGGCCGGATCCCGTGGCCCTCATCGAGATCGATCTCTACGGGGAGCTGATGATCGCCGCGTCGAGCGTGGACGAGGACCGGCTCAGCCCGGACCGTATCGATGAAGTGCTCCGCGTCGAACCGCGTGGCGGGGGCGACGGGCAGGGGGGCCGGGACGGCCGCTGAGCGGCCCGGTGTCCGGGCTACGTGCGCAGCAGGCGCGCGATGGCCGCGCTGGCCTCGGCGACCTTGGCGTCGATCTCCGCGCCGCCCTTGAGGGCCGCGTCGGCGACGCAGTGGCGCAGGTGCTCCTCCAGCAGCTGGAGGGCGAACGACTGCAGGGCCTTGGTGCTCGCCGAGACCTGCGTGAGTATGTCGATGCAGTAGACGTCTTCCTCGACCATGCGCTGGAGGCCGCGGATCTGGCCCTCGATCCGGCGCAGACGCTTGAGGTGCTGGTCCTTCTGCTTGCTGTAGCCGTGGGGCCCGGAGTGCTCCTCGGGCGCGGCGGCGGCGCCGTGGCAGGGCGCCGCGCCCGACGGTTCGGTGGTGCCGGTCACTGCGGCTTCCGTGGTCGTCATGGCGTCCTCCGTCGTTCTGCCCGTGGCGGCTGTCCGTGTCGTGCGGTGTGCCCGCGTGCCGTGGTGTCGCTGATGGCTGTGCGGCGCTCACTCAGGGTGCGTGCGCGCGAGTGCGGCGCTTCGGCGGTGCGTATAACGGTTCGTATACCCCGTGACATACCCCGGCCCGGTATATGGTACAGAAATTTATGGCCGGGTACGGCCGGAAGGTCGGCCTGGAAGCGGGACCGGCTTGGTCAGCACTCTGCTCGATGGGCGACACTGAGGGAATGCCAGTTAGCTGTGGCCGGATGATGCGCCTAGCATCAACGAGACCGAATCCGCTGCACCCCGAGGATCCCACGTGCGCTTTCGTCTGACCCCCAGGGAGACGAGCTTCTACGACATGTTCGCCGCGTCCGCGGACAACATCGTCACGGGCTCCAAGCTCCTCATGGAACTGCTCGGAGCGGACACCTCCGCCCGGGCCGAGATCGCCGAGCGGATGCGGGCAGCGGAGCACGCGGGTGACGACGCGACGCACGCGATCTTCCACCAGCTGAACTCCTCCTTCATCACGCCGTTCGACCGCGAGGACATCTACAACCTCGCGTCCTCGCTCGACGACATCATGGACTTCATGGAAGAGGCGGTCGACCTGGTCGTCCTCTACCAGGTCGAGGAACTGCCGAAGGGCGTCGAGCAGCAGATCGAGGTCCTCGCGCGGGCCGCGGAGCTGACGGCCGAGGCGATGCCGAACCTGCGGACCATGACCAACCTCACGGAGTACTGGATCGAGGTGAACCGGCTGGAGAACCAGGCGGACCAGATTCACCGCAAGCTCCTCGCCCAGCTCTTCAACGGCAAGTACGACGCGATCGAGGTGCTCAAGCTCAAGCAGATCGTCGATGTGCTGGAGGAGGCGGCCGACGCGTTCGAGCACGTCGCCAACACCGTCGAGACCATCGCGGTCAAGGAGTCCTGACCCCCGGTGGACACGTTCGCACTCGTCGTGACCATCGCGGTCGCGCTCGGCTTCACGTATACCAACGGCTTTCACGACTCCGCGAACGCCATCGCGACCTCGGTCTCCACGCGGGCGCTGACCCCGCGCGCGGCCCTCGCGATGGCGGCGGTGATGAACCTCGCCGGTGCCTTCCTGGGCAGCGGCGTCGCCAAGACCGTCAGTAAGGGCCTGATCGAGACGCCGGTGGGCGACAAGGGGATGGGCATCCTCTTCGCGGCACTGATCGGCGCGATCGCCTGGAACCTGATCACCTGGTACTTCGGGCTCCCGTCGTCGTCCTCGCACGCCCTGTTCGGCGGCATGGTCGGCGCGGCCCTCGCGGGAGGCACGACCGTCATCTGGTCGGGTGTCCTGGAGAAGGTCGTCATCCCGATGTTCGTGTCACCCTTCATCGGGCTGTTCCTCGGCTATCTGGTGATGGTCGTGATCATGTGGATGTTCCGGAAGTCCAACCCGCACAAGGCCAAGCGCGGTTTCCGGATCGCGCAGACGGTCTCGGCGGCGGGCATGGCGCTCGGCCACGGTCTCCAGGACGCGCAGAAGACCATGGGCATCGTGGTGATGGCCCTGGTCATCGCCGATGTGCAGGACGCGGGCGCCGCGATCCCGGTCTGGGTCAAGATCGCCTGCGCGCTGACGCTGTCGCTCGGCACGTACGCGGGCGGCTGGCGGATCATGCGGACGCTGGGCCGCCGGATCATCGAGCTGGACCCGCCGCAGGGCTTCGCGGCCGAGACGACGGCGGCGTCGGTCATGTACACGGCGTCGTTCATGTTCCACGCGCCGATCTCGACCACGCATGTCATCACCTCCGCGATCATGGGCGTGGGCTCGACCAAGGGCTCGCGCGCGGTGCGCTGGGGCGTCGCGAAGAACATCGTGATGGGCTGGTTCATCACGATGCCGGCCGCCGCGGTGGTCGCCGCGTTCAGCTACTGGATCGTGTACCTCGCGTTCGGCTGACCGCCGGCCGACGCGTGAGCGTACGGAAAACGGACGGGCCCGCCCCCTGGTAGTCACCGGGGGGCGGGCCCTTCGCCTTGCGGCGGCACCGCCATGCAGCGCCGCAAGGCGGGTCAAAGGGGCGGCTACCCGAAGCGGCCCGAGATGTAGTCCTCGGTGGCCTGGACCGAGGGGTTGGAGAAGATCCGCTCGGTGTCGTCGATCTCGACGAGCTTGCCCGGCAGCCCCACGCCCGCGAGGTTGAAGAACGCCGTCCGGTCCGAGACCCGGGCCGCCTGCTGCATGTTGTGCGTCACGATGACGATCGTGAAGCGCTCCTTCAGCTCCCCGATCAGGTCCTCGATGGCGAGGGTGGAGATCGGGTCCAGCGCCGAGCAGGGCTCGTCCATGAGCAGGACCTGCGGCTCGACGGCGATGGCGCGGGCGATGCACAGACGCTGCTGCTGGCCGCCGGAGAGGCCCGCTCCCGGCTTGTTCAGCCGGTCCTTGACCTCCTTCCACAGGTTGGCGCCCTGGAGGGACCTCTCGACGATGCCGTCCAGCTCCGCCTTCCGCACGCGGCCCCCGTTGAGCCGGATGCCCGCGGCGACGTTGTCGTAGATCGACATGGTCGGGAACGGGTTCGGCCGCTGGAAGACCATGCCGACCGTGCGGCGCACGGAGACCGGGTCCACGCCGGGGCCGTAGAGGTTCTCGTCGTCCAGCATCACCTTGCCCTCGACGCGGCCGCCGGGGGTGACCTCGTGCATGCGGTTCAAGGTGCGCAGGAAGGTGGACTTGCCGCAGCCGGAGGGGCCGATGAAGGCGGTCACGGAGCGGGGTTCGACGGTCATCGAGATGTCCTCGATGGCCTTGTGGTTGCCGTAGTAGGCGTTCAGGCCGCCGACGTCGATGCGCTTGGCCATGTGAATCAACTTCTTTCGCGACCGCGGTCAGCGGCTGGTTTTCGGGGCCTTCCAGCGGGCGATGCCGCGGGCCACCAGGTTCAGGATCATGACGAAGGCGATGAGGACCAGGGCCGCCGCCCAGGCGCGGTCGTAGCTGGCCTCGTTGCCGGCCGCCCACTGCTCGTAGATGTAGTACGGCAGGGAGGACTGGGCTCCGTCGAAGGGGTTGTTGTTGATCACCTGGGAGCCGAACACCAGGAGCACGATCGGGGCGGTCTCACCGGCGATGCGGGCGACCGCGAGCATCACACCGGTGGCGATGCCGCCGATGGCGGTGGGCAGGACGACCTTGAGGATCGTGCGCCACTTGGGGACGCCCAGGGCGAGGGAGGCCTCGCGCAGCTCGTTGGGGACGAGCTTGAGCATCTCCTCGGTGGAGCGGACCACCACGGGCATCATCAGGATCGACAGGGCCATCGAACCGGCGAAGCCGGAGTAGCCGAAGTCGAGCATGATGATCCAGAAGCTGAGGATGAACAGCCCCGCGACGATCGACGGGATGCCCGTCATGACGTCCACGAAGAACGTGACGGCCTTCGCGAGCCGGCCGCGCCCGTACTCCACCAGGTAGACGGCGGTCAGCAGGCCGATGGGGGCGGAGATGGCGGTGGCGAGGCCGACCTGCTCCAGGGTGCCGATGATCGCGTGGTAGACGCCGCCGCCGGGCTGGATGGTCAGGACGCCGGACATCGAGTGGGAGAGGAAGCCGCCGTCGAGGACCTCGGTGCCCCGGGCCACGGTCTCCCACACCAGGGAGACCAGCGGGACGACGGCGAGCAGGAAGCAGACCCACACCAGGCTGGTGGCGAGACGGTCCTTGGCCTGCCGGCGGCCTTCGACGCCGGCGGCGAGGACGTACATCCCGACGACGAAGAGCAGCCCGGCGATCAGGCCCCACTGGATCCGGCTGCCGAGCCCGGCGCCGAGGCCGATGCCGACGGCCACGGCGGCCGCGGCGAGGGCGAGGGCGGGCGGGGTCCAGCGCGGCAGCCGGGGCTGGCGCAGGGTGTACGGGCGCGGGGTGCCGTCGGCGACCGGGGGCTTGTCCATGGTCACGCTCATGCCGTGTACTCCTTGCGGCGCGCGATGATCATCCGGGCCGCGCCGTTGACCAGCAGGGTCAGCACGAACAGCACCAGACCCGAGGCGATCAGGGCGTCCTTGCCGATCTCACCGGACTCCTTGAAGCTGCTCGCGATGTTCTGCGCGAACGTGCCGCCGCCCGGGTCGAGCAGGCTCTTGCCGATCAGGAAGCTCGGGGACAGGACGGTCGCGACCGCCATCGTCTCGCCGAGGGCGCGGCCGAGGCCCAGCATCGAGGCGCTGATGACGCCCGAGCGGCCGAACGGCAGCACCGACATCCTGATGACCTCCCAGCGGGTCGCGCCGAGCGCGAGCGCCGCCTCCTCGTTCATCCTCGGGGTCTGCAGGAACACCTCGCGGCTGACGCTGGTGACGATCGGCAGGATCATGATCGCCAGCAGGATGCCGATGGTGAAGAGCGACCGGGGGGCGCCGTCGTGGTACTCGAAGATCCCGGTCCAGCCCAGGTAGTCGTCCAGCCAGCCGTAGAGGCCCCCGAGGTGCGGCACCAGGAACAGGGCGCCCCACAGGCCGTAGACGATGGACGGGACGGCGGCGAGCAGGTCGATGACGTAGCTCAGCGGCGTCGCGAGCCTGCGCGGCGCGTAGTGCGAGACGAAGAGCGCGACCCCGATGGCGACGGGCACGGCGATCAGCATCGCGATCAGCGAGCTGACGACGGTGCCGAAGGCCAGGACCGCGATGCCGAAGACCGGCGGGGTGGAGTTGGCGCTCCACTCGAAGGTGGTGAAGAAGTCGCCCTCGTTGTGCGAGAGGGCGTTCACGGCCCGCACGGCGAGGAACGCCGCGATCGCGGCCATGATCACCAGAAGCAGGATGCCGGAGCCGCGGGAGAAGGCCAGGAAGATCCGGTCACCGGGGCGGGTGGCCGATTTCGCCTGCTCGGCCGGGGCGGCCGGGGCGTCGGCCAAAGGCGGCGGGGCTACTGAGGTTGCGGGAGTTATGTCCATTTTGTATCCACGGGTTCTCCGGTCTGCGAAGCCGGTGGGGGCTCCGGGCGCGGCGGTGCACCGGATGGTGCGGCCGGCCCCCGGGAAGGGGCCGGCCGCACACGGTCAGGAGAGGCTCGCGATGTTCTCGCGGACCTTCTTCGCGATCTCGGAGGGCAGCGGGGCGTAGCCCATCCCCTTGAGGACGGCCTGGCCGTCCTCGCTCGCGATGTAGGTCAGGAAGGACTTGGTGGCGGGCAGCGTGTCGGCCTTGTTGCCCTGGTCGCCGACGACCTCGTACGTCACCAGGGTGATCGGGTAGGCGCCGTCGGCCTTGGTGGCGTAGTTGAGCTTGAGCGCGAGGTCCTTGCCGGTGCCGACGATCTTCGCCTCGGCGATGGCCTTGGACGCGTTGTCGGAGGAGGCCTCGACCGGGGCGGAGGCTCCGGTGTTGAGCTTCACCGTCTTGATCGAGTTGGCGGTGGCGTAGGAGAGCTCGAAGTACGAGATCGCGCCCGCGGTCTGCTTGACCTGCGAGGACACCCCGGCCGAGCCATCGGCGGACTGGCCGCCCTTGGCCTTCCACGCCTTGGCGGGCTCATGCGGCCAGGACTTGTCGGCGGCGGCCTTGAGGTACTTGGTGAAGTTGTCCGTGGTGCCCGACTCGTCCGAGCGGTGGAACGCCTGGATCTTGAGGTCGGGGAGCTTGGCGTCCGGGTTGAGCTTCTTGATCGCCTCGTCGTTCCACTTCTCGATCTTCGAGTCGAAGATCTTGGCGAGGGTGTCGGCGTCCAGCACCAGGTTGTCCACCCCGGGGACGTGGTAGCCGATGGCGATCGGGCCGCCGAGCAGCGGGAGGTTGATGCCCTGGCCGCCCTTGACGACCTGCTTGGACTTCGTGACCTCGTCCGGCTTGAGCGCCGAGTCGGAGCCCGCGAAGGCGGTCTTGCCCTGGAGGAACTCCTGGATGCCCGCGCCCGAGCCGGTGGGCTTGTAGTTGATCTGTACGTCCTTGCAGGCGGCCATGTAGTTCTTGACCCACAGGTCCATGGCGTTCTTCTGCGCGGACGAACCGGACGCCAGCAGCTGGCCCTTGCCCTCGCACTTGATCTTGCCGGCACCCTGCGTGTTGCCCCCGCCGGTGGACCCGCCGCCGCTGTTGTCGTCCGAGCCGCACGCGGTGAGTACCAGGGCACCGGAAACGGCGATGGCGCCGAGGGCGACTGCGCGGAGTCGGTTCTTACGCTGAAGCTTCACTTTCGGGTGTTCCTTTCGGGAGCCGCCGCGAGGCGGCGTGCGAGAGGTCGGTGGTGCTGTTCCGCTGAGCGGCCGGCCGGTCTGCCCCGCAGTTGATTCTGGGGTCTGACCTGCCGATTCAACGTGTTCGGCGGTACGGGGGCGGGGCCTGTTCGGCCGTTGGGCTCGCACCTTCCACCGTCGAAATTAGGCAGAACAGGTGAAGCGGTCGATGGGGAAGAGTGAACGGGAGGTGAACCTCGGCCGTCAGTGTGGTGGCCCTGACCGGGGGCCGGTTTCCGGCCGAGTCCGTGAGAGATCTCTACCGGTTTTCGATCCTCCGTGGCACCATCCGTTTCTCGTGTGACGGCATGTCAGGCGTGGGGGCGGAAGTCGCGGAGGTGTCCTGTGAGGCGGAACGGCGGCGGGGTCGCGGGTGCGAGGGACGGCCGTGGTGAACCGGTGGCGGGTTTCGGCCCGAGCCGAGGCAGACGCACGGCCGTGGCGACCGCGCTCGTGTGCGCGGTCGTGACCGGGGTGCTCGCCGCGCCGGGCGTGGCCCACGCGGACCCCAGCCCCACGCGACGGAGCCTGGAGGACGTCCACAAGGAAGTGGAAGACCTCTACCGCAAGGCGGAGGCGGCCACGGACGCCTACAACGCGGCGAGCGAGGCGCAGTCCCGCCAGGAGAAGTCGATCGTGGAGATCGCCCGCTCGGTGACCGCGGCCCAGGAACGCATGGCCCGCCTCAAGAACCAGGCCGGAGCCCTGGCCCGCTCCCAGTACCGGGCCGGCGGGATGCCGGACGGCGCCCGGCTCTTCTTCGACGCCGCACCCGAGTCCTTCCTCGACGGCGTCTCCCTCGCCCACAAGGGCGAACAGGCCACCCGGGGGCTGCTCGCCCAGGTCGCGGCCACGCAGAAGAAGCTCGACGGCTACGCCAGGGCCGCCGACGAGCGCTGGAAGAAGCTCGACGGCGAGCGGAAGAAGAAAGAGGACGCGAAGAAGGAGATCGAGACCCGGCTGAAGGACGCCAAGCGGATCGAGGAGCGGCTGCAGGAGAAGGAACGGGAACGGCTGCGCCTGCTCGAAGAGGAGCGCGCCCGCGAGGCCCAGCGCCGGTGGCTCGCCTCCCAGCCCGTGAAGGACGTCACGTGGGAGGCGGGTTCGAACGCTTCGGGCTCGGGTGGCAGCCCGAACGCGGGCTCGCAGGCGTCGAGCACGGAGGGTGAGCGGGCCGTCGGCTTCGCGACGGCGCAGATCGGCAAGAACTACGTCTGGGGCGCGGTGGGCCCGGACACGTACGACTGCTCCGGCCTGACCCTGCGGGCCTGGGAGGCCGCCGGACGGGCGATCCCCCGCACGTCACAGGAGCAGTGGCGGCAGCTCCCGAAGGTCGACATCAAGGACATGCGCCCCGGTGATCTGGTCATTTACTTCGCGGACGCGAGTCATGTGGCCATGTACGTGGGCGGCGGCACGATGGTCCACGCACCGAGGCCTGGCCGGCAGGTGACGTTGGCGGGGGCGGGGTCGATGCCGATTCTGGGTGTGGTGCGGCCGGGGTAGCCGGCAGCTTCGCTGCGGGTCGCTTCTTCCGGCCGCGGGCCGTCGTGGCCGCCTGCGGCGGCGCGGCGCCCTGCGGGCGCGTCCTCAATCGCCGGACGGGCTTGATGTGGCTGGGCTCGGCCAAAACCAGCCCGTCCGGCGATTGAGGACAACCGCCGCGCAGCGGTGGTGTGGGTGCCACGGGCCCGCAGAGCGCCCGCGGCCCGGTGCCACGGGCCCGCAGCGCGCCGGCCGCCACGGCCCGGTGATCGTCAAAGCCGCCGCGCAGTGGCGCCGGCGTCTACTCGACGGACGGCGAGTCCCCCCGCCGCGTGATGTTTGTCATTGGTCAATTCACCCCCCACGCGCCAAAAGCCGTAGGGGACAAGGCATATGACAGTGGTGCTTGGCGTCATGCCATTCCGTTGGCCCAAGCCTTGGCGCTAGGGTCGCGTTCGGTGCCCCCGGTCGGTGGGTGCCGTGCCCTCGGGGGGTGGGAAGGAAGCCGAACGATGCCCGAACCCGCGCCGAGCCCGGCGGAGCAGCCCGCCGTGCTGCCCGACGGCGGGCTGACCCTGCTGGTGATCGAGGACGATCCCCACGGGTCGCTGTCGTTCCCCGAGCTGCGGGATACGGCGGGCAAGCCGGTCCGGGTCCGTACAGCCCGTAATCTCACCGAGGGTGAACGGCTGCTCACCGATGATGTGCAGTGCATCCTGCTCGACCTCGATCTGGCGGGCGTGGAGTGCCTGCCGGGGAAGACGGACGACGGGTTCGAGACGCTGCGCGCGGTGCTGCGGCTCGCGCCGCGCCAGGCCGTGCTCGTGCTCACCCCCGAGGGGGACGCCGAACGCGCGGCGGCGGCCGTGCGGGTCGGGGCGCAGGACTACCTCTTCCGCGACGAACTCGACGCCCGGGTGCTCAGCCGGGCCATTCGCTACGCCGTGGAGCGCAAGCGCGCGGATCTCGCGCAGCGGCAGCTCACCGAGTCGCGACTGACCGCGCAGGAGAACGCCCGGCTCGAGCGGGGGCTGCTGCCGACGCCGCTGCTGGCGGGCTCCGATCTGCGGTTCGCCGCCCGCTACCGGCCGGGCCGCAGCCGGGCGTTGCTCGGTGGTGACTTCTACGACACGGTCCGCACCCCCGACGGCACGGTGCACGCGATGATCGGCGATGTCTGCGGCCACGGCCCGGACGAGGCGGCGCTCGGGGTGGAACTCCGTATCGCGTGGCGCGCGTTGACGCTGGCCGGGTTGTCGGGTGACGAACTGCTGTCCACGCTCCAGCAGGTGCTGGAGTACGAACGTGCGGACGAGGAGATCTTCGCGACGCTGTGCACGGTCGACATAGCGCCGGACGGCCGGCGTGCCGGGTTGTGCCTGGCCGGTCATCCGGCGCCGTTGGTGGTCCGCTCCGGGCATGCCCCGCATCTGCTTCCGCAGGAGGACGGCGGTCCGGCGCTCGGGCTGTTGCCGCGTGCCCGCTGGCCGCGTCGTCAGGTCGAACTCGGCGGTGTCTGGAGCCTGATGATGTACACCGACGGGCTGATCGAAGGCCGGATCGGCGAGGGCACGCAGCGGCTCGGCCAGGAGGGCGTGGTGGAGCTGATCACCCGCCAGGTCAAGGAGGGGCTGAGCGGTGAGGACCTGCTGGACGCGGCCGTCACGGAGGTCCGGGCGCTCAACGGCGGCGACTTGACGGACGACCTGGCGGTACTGCTGCTCGACTGGGGCTAGGCCCTGGCCGGCGCTTGAGGACGCGCCCGCAGGGCGCCGGAAGGGGCGGCCCTGTGCGACGGGCGGTGGTTCCGGGTGCCCAGCGGCTAGCGACGCGGCTTGGGCCAGCTCCGCCGGCCGTTGATCCGCTTGAGGGTCGCACGGACGTCCACGTAGTAGACGATGGTGGCGATGAGGGCGGCGAGGATGAGCAGGAACCCCAGTCCGCCGAAGATGCCCGCCAGCGAGGCCCAGCCGCCGCCCAGATGGCGGGCGGAGGGCAGCCCGGAGACCAGGGCGGCGAGGGTCGTGACGACGAGCCAGAACCGCTTGGTCTGCTTGCCGACCGCCCGGAAGGCGTCCTCGCGGGTGGTCGCGGCGTCGACGACCGCGGCCAGGGCGAACAGGCATAGCACGACGGGAAGCCATTCCCCCAGCCAGTCCAGTGCGCTGCCGAACCCGTCCACCAACACGCGGCTCACCTCAAGGTCGATTCATCGCGGACGCTTGCGCGCCACCGTACCCGCAGAACGGTCCGGGCACGCGGGACGCGCACCCGGACCGACGCGGAGTGCTTACTCGCCGGCCTTCGGGTCGGCCTTCTTCACGGCGGGCTTGCGGGGAGCGGGCTTCTTCACGGCCGACTTGGTGTCGTCCGGGGCCACGGTGACGGAGTCCTGCGCGGCGCCGGCCGGTTCGGCCTGGGCGGCCGGGACGTCCGTGCGCGGCTCGCTGTCCGGCTCGATGGCCACGGCGATCTCCGCGACCTCCTCGGCGGCCTCGCCGCGCCAGGTCTTCACGGCGCCACGGCCACGGTCGGCCAGCTGCTCGAACTTCTCACCGGCGGCGGCCGCGAGGCCGACGGCCTGCCCGACGCCCTGGAGCGCCAGGTCCTGCGCGGTCTGGCCCAGCTTCTTCACGTCGGCGTCGAAGGTCCCGATGATCTCGGTGACCTTGGTGCTGACCGTGGTCTGCACCTCCTTGGCCTGCCGCGTCACCTTCTCTTGGACGGCCTTGGGGTCGGTCTTGCGCAGCTTCTCGATGCGCTCGGGTGCCTCGGTGACGAGCTGCCCGATCTTCTCGGCGGTCAGATCGGCCGCACCGGCCGCGGCGTAGGCGGTGTCGGTGGCGGCCTTGCGGATGTCTTGGGCGATGGCCATAACGATGGTCTCCCGGATCAGCTCGAAGGTGTGCCGGCGTCTTTGCCGTCGTCGTCCGTCGCGAGCCCGTTCTCCTTGCGGAAGGACTCGTAGATCTGGAGCAGCACCTGTTTCTGCCGCTCGTTGATCGAGGGGTCGGCGAGGATCACACTGCGGACCTCCGCCTCTTCCCTGTCCCGTTCGTCGAGGATCCCGGCCTGCACGTACAAGGTCTCGGCGGAGATCCGCAGCGCCTTGGCCAGCTGCTGCAGGATCTCGGCGCTCGGCTTGCGCAGGCCGCGCTCGATCTGGCTGAGATACGGGTTGGACACTCCCGCGGCGTCGGCGAGCTGGCGCAGCGTCAGCTGCGCACTGCGGCGCTGTTCCCGCAGATACTCACCGAGGTTGCCGACGTTGAGTGATGCCATGGAGCCGATGCTGCCGCATCTTGCTAACTTTTGCAAGCACCTGCTTGCAAAAGTGTGCCGCACCTTTAGGGGTCGGCCTTGGGGTGTCCGCTCACGCACGCAAGGAGGCCGAACGGTGGTGGTGAACACGCCGGAGCCGGACGGCGAGGACGTGTCGGAGCTTGGCGGGGACCGCACGGACCCCTCCACCCGGCTGGAGGGCTGGCGCCGGTTCGCCGAAGAGGGCCCGGCCGTCTTCGACTTGCTGCCCGAACAGCAGTGGCGGGCACTGAGCCCGCCGATGCTGGACGCCTACGACGAGGCCCGCATCGCCTACCACTCCAACTGGGCCGGCGCAGCCGCGAGGGAACTACGCACAACGAGCTCAGCGTCCATCCCGACACACAAGATCACGGATGGCCACGGAGACCCGGGACATGGCAGACGCAGCTACTCGATACCTCTACCTTGCTCGGCACGGTGAAGCGTCAGAAGATGAGACGACCCTGACGGAGAGCGGCCGGCGTCAAGCCATTCTGCTCGGTGAACGGCTCCAGAACACGCCACTTTCAGCGATCTACCACGGTCCGCTGCCCCGGGCGCAACAGACGGCCCGGCTGATCAGCGCACAACTTGGCACCGTCCCATTGCACGAGTCGGAACTGGCCGGCGACTACGTCCCCCATCTACCTACAAAGGACGAGCTGCCGCCGGCTTCGGCCGACGCCATGCTCGGCTTCCTCGATCAGGTTCCCGACGAGGAGCGCAACCGCGGTCCAGCACTGGCCCGGGAAGCACTCACAGAATTCACAGGTCCGGTCGAAGGAGATCGTCCCCGCCACGAACTGGTCGTCACCCACAACTTCCTCATCGGATGGCTGATCCGAGCCGCCCTCGACGCACCCGAGTGGCGCTGGATGGGCCTCAACCACGGCAACGCAGCCCTGACGGTCATCCGATACACACCCGGCAAGCCGTCCTCCGTGCTGTTCTACAACGACATGCGGCACCTGCCCACAGAACTGCGCTGGACCGGCTTCCCGTCCGAACTTCGCATCTGACCAAGAAGGCCGTTTGCCCGGAATCGAGTGAGAGGACCCTGCAAACCCGTCTCACTCAAGTCCGGGCACCGCAGGTCAGGGGACCGCCTCACCCGGACTTATCCGAGACCGGACAGAGGGGCATTGCGGAGGCCAAGGCGCGGGCGGTGTCGGCGAAGTACTGCTCGTCGGCATCGGGGGCGAGGCCGAGGGGAACGCCCTGGGCGAGGCCGACGAACAGTGCCCTGAGGGCGGTGGTCAGGCGTTGTGCCTGTTGCGGCGTCACGACGCTTCCGTGGTGCGGCCTTCCGGTGAACAGCGCGACCAGGTGGTTCTCCTGCTCGCGTACGGACGAGGCGAGTCGGGTTCGCAGGTCGGGGTCGTGCAGGGCCATGTCGAGCAGGGTGATCTGGAGCGACAGGCGGGAGAGTGCGTCGGGGCCGTCACAGCCACGCCGGTAGTACCGGGCGAAGGCGTCGACCGCTTCGAGCAGGTCGAGCCCGGCGGGAACCGCCTGCTCGATCTCCTCGTAGTACGGCCGCAGATGGTCGGCCACCAGGGCCACCACCAGGCCGTTCTTGCTCCCGAACAGCGAGTAGACGGCGCCGGTGGTCAGGCCGGCGCGATCGGCGATCTCCTCGAGCCTGGCCCGGTATCCGTCCCGGGAGACGACCTGGAGCGCAGCGTCCAGCAAGGCCCGGCGGTTGCGTTCCTTGGCTTCGGCTCTCGTCATTCTCATAGTTTGATTATTACCGTAATCTCATTACGGAATCGTCGGGACGAGCTTGGAGGAGGACGCTCATGGCCCAGGCCGTGGCATCGCGGGTGACCCGCCAGACGGTGGGCGCCATCGCCGACGGCGCCTTCAAGGTGCTGCTCGCCGCTGTCTACATCGTCGGCGCCGCCCCGCTCAGCCGGTTGCTCGGCGTGTCGGCCCGGCTGATGGTCGTCTCGGGGGTGGCCCTGCTGATCGGCGGTGGTATCGAGATCGGTTACACGCGCGGCCGGTCGATGCGCACGTACACGCGGCTCATGATCGCCTACGACTGCGGCTGGATACTGGCGGCCCTGGCCGGCCTTCTGATGGCGTGGCGGGGGAGCGGGGCCGGCGGTGAGGTCTGGGTGGGGTACCAGACGGCCGCCCCCCTCGTGTTCGCCGCACTGCTGGTCGTCGCGGCCCCTGTGTGCGTGGACTCGGGCGCTCGCGTGGAGAACTCCGCCCGCTGACGGTGGGGTTGCCGCCGCGCGGCGGTGTGCGCCCATGGGGCGCCCGTCGCCGCGGGCGGCGGGACGGTGCCCCGTTCGCGGGTCCTCAGTCGAGGCAGAACTCGTTGCCCTCGACGTCCTGCATCACGATGCACGACTCGTTGACACCATCGGCGGACAGGAGTCGCACGCGTACCGCGCCGAGCGCGACCAGGCGGGCGCACTCGGCTTCGAGCGTGGCGAGGCGCTCGTCACCCACGAGCCCGATGCCGGCCCGCACGTCGAGATGGACCCGGTTCTTGACGACCTTGCCCTCGGGGACGCGCTGGAAGAACAGTCGCGGGCCCACGCCCGAGGGATCGACGCACGCGAACGCCGAATCCTGTATCTCCGGCGGCAGCGAGTGATTGAAGTCGTCCCACGTGGCGAACCCCTCCGGCGGCGGCGGTACGACGTACCCCAGCACCTCGCACCAGAAGCGCGCGACGCGCTCGGGTTCCGCACAGTCGAAGGTGACTTGGACCTGCTTGATCGACGTCATCGGCCCACCATAGCCACCGGGCGGTGAGTCGCTGTGAAGCGGATCACAGCGGCGGCCTGTCACGGTTCGCCGGTGCGGCGTGTCTCGATGGGCATGCGAGGAAAGGAGCCGGGTGTGGAGGACGCCTTCACCGAGCACCGACCACTGTTGTTCACCATCGCCTACGAGATGCTCGGCAGCGCCACGGACGCCGAGGACGTGCTGCAGGAGAGCTATCTGCGGTGGAGCGCGGTCGATCCGGCCACGGTCGGGCATCCGCGGGCCTATCTGGTCCGCGTGGTGACCCGGCAGGCCCTCAACCATCTGCGCGCGGTCAAGGCGCGGCGCGAGGAGTACATCGGTACCTGGCTGCCCGAGCCGATCCGCACCGCACCCGAGGTGAGCGAGGACGTGATCCTGGCCGAGTCGGTGTCGATGGCCGTGATGCTCGTCCTGGAGACGCTGAACCCCACCGAGCGCGCGGTGTTCGTGCTGCACGACGTGTTCGGCTACACCCATGGCGAGATCGCCGCCTCGATCGGGAAGACCGAGGCCACCGTCCGGCAGATCGCCCACCGCGCGCGCAGGCACGTCCACGCGCGGCGGCGCCGCTTCGAGCCCGACTCCGAGGCGAGCCGGGAGATCGTCCGGAGGTTCCTGCACGCGGCGACGACCGGTGAGGTGCAGGCGTTGATGGACCTGCTGGCGCCCGACGCCGTGCAGATCTCCGACGGCGGCGGGAAGGTGGTCGCCGCCCGCCGCCCGATCACCGGCCGCGACGAGGTCGCCCGGTTCGTCCTCGGCGTGCTCCGCACCACCACCGCGGCGACCCGCGTCGAGCACGCCGCCTACAACGGCATGCCCGCGGCACGGTTCGTCACCGACGGCGAACTCGACTGGCTGGTCGCGTTCGAGATCCACGACGGACGGATCACCGGCCTCTACGGCATGCGCAACCCGGACAAGCTGCACCGCGCCGAGACGGTGCTCCCACTCGACCGAGGAGGTCACCAGCCGTGGAAACCATGACGGTGGAACGTGTCATCGACGCCCCGATCGACGAGGTGTTCGCCTGGCTCACCACGACCACCCACTACACGCGCTCGCCCCTGGTGGTGCGCTGCCGCCTGACCCGGCAGGGCGAGGGCGCGCCCTACGGAGTCGGCGCGGTCCGCAGCCATCTCTGGCTGATCGGCTGGTTCCGGGAACGCATCACGCGGTACGACCCGCCGTACGTCACCGAGTACGTCGTCGAGCGCAGTCTGCCGCCGTCCCGGCACGAACTCGGCCGTATGACGTTCAGCGAGGTCGACGGGGGAACGCGGGTTCTGTGGACCACCCGCGCCGAGATCCCCGTCCCCTTGCTCGGTGGCTTCTTCACCCGGCGCGTCGCGCGGCCGATCATCACCCGCACCTTCGGCAACATCCTCGACGCCGCCGGTGCCGCGCTGGCCCCACCGCGCCCTCCCCGCTGATCCGTGAACCGGGTGGGGGCGAGCGGCCGTCGCGTGGGTGCCGTCACGGTTCCACGAGGGTGGGCCGGAGACGGCCGGCGGCCGTGTCGATCACTTCGTCCAAGACGTCGCGGGAGCGGATCAGGTCATCGATCATCCGGTTGATGCGGTCCCGTTCCGTGGCGAGTTCGGTGACCAGCTGCGGGGTGGCGATCTCGGACGGGCCGCCGTCGGTGTCCCGCATGCAGGGGAGCAGCAGCGCGATCTTCTTGCTGTTCAGCCCGGCGGCGTAGAGCGCCTGAACGCGGATGACCCGGTCGACCGCCCAGTCACCGTAGACGCGGTGACCACTGGGAGTGCGCTCGGCGCGCAGCAGCCCCTGTGTCTCGTAGTAGCGCAACGAACGCTCGCTCACGCCGGTGCGCCGAGCCAGTTCACCGATCCGCATTCCCCACCCCGTCCGCCGGTGCGCGCATTTGAACCTGACATTGGTGTCAACTCCTACCGTACGGCCATGACGAACACACGAGTTGACTCCCGCCTCTTCGAGCCCACCAGCCTCGGCGCTCTCGCGCTGCCGAACCGTCTGGTGATGGCACCGCTGACCCGTAACCGCGCCGGTGCCGATGGCGTCCCCCAGCCGATCATGGCCACGTACTACGCGCAGCGCGCCTCCGCGGGACTGATCATCGCCGAGGCCGCCACGCCGAACGCCGTGGGGCAGACCTACCCCCACATCCCAGCGATCTACAACGACGCGCACGTGGCCGGATGGCGGCAGGTCACCGATGCGGTGCGGGACGCGGGCGGCCGGATGTTCCTGCAACTGCAGCACGGGGGCCGGGTCGGGCACCCCTACAACAGCGGGCTGACGCCGGTCGCGCCGTCGCCGATAGCGCTCCCGGAGACGATCCACACCCCCAGCGGACGCCAGGACGCCGTCGTGCCCCGGGAGATGACACCGGAGGACATCCGTACGACCGTGGCCGATTTCGCCGCCGCCGCCCGCAAGGCTGTGGACGCCGGCTTCGCCGGGGTGGAGGTGCACGCCGCCAAC
This sequence comes from Streptomyces sp. NPDC042259, assembly GCF_055582085.1. Lineage (NCBI taxonomy): Bacteria > Bacillati > Actinomycetota > Actinomycetes > Kitasatosporales > Streptomycetaceae > Streptomyces > Streptomyces sp. NPDC042259. Next base: position 37,910 of record NZ_JBVJDW010000004.1, read on the forward strand.
GGCCACCTGCTGCACCAGTTCATGGCGCGGGGCACCAACCACCGCACCGACGCCTACGGCGGCTCGGTCGCCGGGCGCATCCGGTTCGCGGTCGAGGTGGTCCGGGCGGTCGCCGACGCGATCGGTGCCGAGCGGGTGGGGCTGCGCATCTCGCCGGGGGTGACCGTCAACGGCATCGACGAGGGCGACACCGAGAGCATCTACCCGGCCCTCGTCGAGGCCCTGTCCGATGCCGGGCTCGCCTACTTGCACGTCGTCTTCGCCGACCCGGAGCAGCCCCTCTTCCAGGGCATCCGGAAGGCCTGGCCGGGGACGCTGATCGCCAACCCCGTGCTGGGGTGGGGCGGGCCGCTGCCCGCCGACGGCGGACGGGAGGCGGGGGAGCGACTGCTCGCCGCCGGGGCCGACCTGATCTCGCTCGGCCGTGCGTTCCTGGCCAATCCCGACCTCGTCGAACGGCTGCGCGTCGGCGCCCCGCTCAACCCGGTGGCGGACACGGGCCTGATGTACGTGGGCGGGGCGGCCGGGTACACCGACTATCCGGTACTGGCCGCGACCTGACGGCCGACGGTTGAGGGTTGGGAGGCGGGTGGCGCGGGAGTGGTCTCGGTCACGTGCTGGAAGGTTGTACCGGAACGCGTCTCGATTGGATGGCCCTCGCATTGCGCGGGCGTCACGATTGCGCGGACGGGGGTCTTCGCCGGATCGCCAGGCGAAAACAGGCCTTATTTTCGGGGTCCACAACAAATTCCGCGTGTCACCGGCCGAGTGAGCTTCGCGTGGGGAACGTTGTCCACCGAACCGAAGGAAAGCCGTTTCATGCGCAGCACCATCGTCCGCCGTACCGCCGTCGCCGCCTCCGCCGTCTCGCTCGCGCTGCTCGTCGGCGCCTGCGGCTCGTCCGACAAGCCCGCCGCCGAGGCCTCCGCCGAGGGCAAGGAGAAGGGCAAGGAGAGCACGACCGCGGGCAAGGTCCTCACCAAGGCCGAGCTGGACAAGCTCATCCTGGCCGAGAGCGACCTGAAGGACCACAAGGTCGCCAACGCCTCCGAGGGCGACCTCGCCTCGGTCAAGGCCGCCACCACCGACAAAGCCGAGTGCAAGCCGCTCCTCGACGCCATGACGCTCCAGTCCGGTGGCAAGCCCGCCGCGACCGCGGTGCGCAAGATCATGGGGATGCCGCCGAAGCCGGCCGAGAACGCCTCGCCGGAGGAGAAGGCCAAGGCCGGCCTGGCCGCCCTCGGCGGAACCATCACGTCCGACGTCCTCGGCTCCTACGAGGGCAAGGGCGCCCAGGAGGCCCTCGCCAAGCTGACCGCCGCGGGCAAGGCCTGCACCGGCGGATTCACCATGATCGTCGGCTCGGACAAGACGAAGATCGCCAAGGTGGAGCCCGCCACGTTCAGTGGCGGCGACGAGGCCGTGGCCTTCACCCTGACGCTCGACGCGGACGGCTCGAGCGGCACGACCCACGTGGTGGCGACGCGCAAGGGCAGCACGCTCGCGACCTTCTTCGCCATGAGCCTCGCCGGCAAGGCGGAGCAGCCGAAGGCTGTCGCCGACGCGCAGCTGGGCAAGCTTGGCTGAACGGTTCGGGATCGAACCCGTCCGTAGTTTCATGGCTGTACCCGTGGCTCCGCCTCTGTTTGAGGTGGGGCCACGGGTGTATGTACGGGCGGATCTTTTGGCTGCGGGCCGTCCGGCCGCCTGCGGCGGCGGGCGCCCTGCGGGCGCGTCCTCAATCGCCGGACGGGCTTGTTTTGGCTGGCCTTAGCGGACAGGCTCAGCCCACCAAGCCCGTCCGGCGATTGAGGACACGGCACCGCAGCCCGTCCGGCGATTGAGGACACAGCGCCGCGCGGCGACCAGAACGTCGATTTCTGGATCATCCGTAACAGATCGAATTGTTACGCTGGCGGCATGACTGCCATGGCCCCCACCCACACCGAACCCGACCTCTCGTTTCTGCTCGATCACACCAGCCACGTGCTGCGCACGCAGATGTCGGCGGCGTTGGCCGGGATCGGGCTGACCGCGCGCATGCACTGCGTGCTGGTTCACGCCCTGGAGGAGGAGCGCACTCAGGCCCAGCTCGCAGAGATCGGTGACATGGACAAGACCACGATGGTGGTGACGGTGGACGCCCTGGAAGAGGCCGGGCTCGCCGAGCGCCGGCCGTCGGCGCGGGATCGGCGGGCTCGGATCATCGCGGTCACCGAGGAGGGGGCCCGGGTCGCCGCGCGGAGTCAGGAGATCGTCGACCGGGTGCACGAGGAGGCGCTGGCGGCGCTTCCGGAGGCTGATCGCAAGGCCCTGTTGCGCGCACTGAACCTGCTGGTCAGCGGGCATCTCGCCGTTCCGGTCGAGGGTCCTCGGGCGGCCCGGCGGGCCCGTCAGCGCGAGAAGTGACGGGGCGGACGAGAGCACTGGCTCCGAAATAGATCGTCTACAACAAAACAATCTGCTACGGTCACTCCTGTCATCCGACTGACAGGAGAGGCCCCGCCATGTCCGCCGCACCCGCTCGTCCTTCCCCCGCCGTGCCGACTGCCCCCCTTCCACGAGAGCGGGCGCGAGGACGGTCGCGTTGGGCCGCTCTCGGTGTCCTCGCCACGGGGATGCTGATGACGGTCCTCGACGGCAGCATCGTGACGGTGGCGATGCCGGCCATCCAGAGCGATCTGGGGTTCTCGCCCGCCGCTCTCAGCTGGGTCGTCAACGCCTACCTGGTCGCGTTCGGCGGTCTGCTGCTGCTCGCCGGGCGGCTCGGTGATCTGCTCGGCCGCAAGCGTGTGTTCCTGGCGGGGACCGCGGTGTTCACCGCGGCCTCGCTGCTGGCGGGCGTGGCCGCGTCCCCCGCGGTGCTGATAGCCGCCCGGTTCCTGCAGGGCGTCGGCAGCGCGCTGGCCTCCGCGGTCGGTCTGGGCATTCTCGTCACGCTGTTCACCGATCCGCGCGAACGCGCCAAGGCCATCGCCGTGTTCAGCTTCACCGGCGCGGCCGGTGCCTCGCTCGGCCAGGTGCTCGGCGGGGTGCTGACCGACGCGCTCGACTGGCACTGGATCTTCTTCATCAATCTGCCGATCGGGCTCGCGGCCCTCGCCTTCGCCGTGCCCGCGCTGCCCGCCGACCGCGGGGCGGGGCGCAGGGCCGGGGCCGACGCCCTCGGGGCCCTGCTCGTCACGGCGGGGCTGATGCTCGGGATCTACACCGTCGTCAAGGTCGAGGATTACGGCTGGACTTCGGCGCACACCCTCGGCCTCGGCGCCCTCGCCGTCGTGCTGCTCGCCGCGTTCGTCGTCCGCCAGGCCACCAGCGCGGCGCCGCTCATGCCGCTGCGGATCCTCCGGTCGCGCAGCGTCGTGGGCGCCAACCTCGTCCAGGTCCTCATGGTGGCCGCGCTCTTCTCCTTCCAGATCCTCGTCGCCCTCTATATGCAGAAGGTCCTCGGCTACGGCGCGGCCGGAACCGGTCTGGCGATGCTTCCGGCGGCGGCGGTCATCGGCGCGGTGTCACTGGGCGTCTCCGCCCGTCTGAACGCGCGCTTCGGCGAGCGCAACGTCCTGCTGGCCGGGCTCGTCCTGCTCGTCGGGGTCCTCGGGTGGCTCACCCGTCTGCCGGTGCACGCGAACTACCTCGTCGACCTGCTCCCGGTGATGCTGCTCGCCGCCGGCTTCGGGCTCGCGCTCCCGGCGCTGACCACTCTGGGCATGTCGGACGCGGGAGGCGAGGACGCCGGGCTCGCCTCCGGGCTCTTCAACACCACCCAGCAGATCGGCATGGCCCTGGGCGTCGCGGTGCTCTCCACCCTGGCCGCCTCCCGCACCGACGCCCTCCGCGCGGCCGGACGCGGCCCGGCCGAGGCGCTGACCGGCGGCTACCACCTGGCGTTCACCGTGGGCGCGGGGCTCCTCGTCGCCGCCTTCGCGGTCGCCTTCACCGTGCTGCGCCGGCCCGGGCGCGAGGTGCCGGCCGAGCGGGCGGCCGCCGAGCACGTCACGGCCGCCTGATCCGCCTCCGGCCCGGCGGGCGCCGGGTCAGGCGGGGCCGTCGAGGGACTCCAGGAGATCGCGGAGTCCCTCGGCGAGCGCGTCCCGCCGAGGGCGCGAGAGTGCGGAGAGGATGCGTTCCTCGTTGGCGACGTGATCGGGCAGGGCCCGGTCGATGAGGGCGAGGCCCTCCTCGGTGAGGGTGACGTCCACGACGCGGCCGTCCGAAGCACTCGGTGTGCGGGTCACCAGGCCCCGGGCCTCCAGCCGGTCGAGACGCTGGGTGATGGCCCCTGAGGTGACCATCGACGACCGCATCAGCCCGGCGGGGGTCAGGGAGTACGGCGGCGGCCCGCTGCGGCGCAAGGTGGCCAGCACGTCGAAGGACGCCTTGTCGAGGCCGTGCGCGGCGAACGTGCGGTTCAGCTCGGTGTCGATCAGCCGGTGCAGCCGCGACAGCCGTCCGATCACCGCCATCGGCGAGACGTCCAGGTCGGGGCGGCGCTCGGCCCACTGCTCCAGTACGCGGTCCACGTGATCTGCCATGAATCCAGTCTAGCCATTTCCCTTAGCGGTGAGATACATTGTCTTAGTGCTAAGCAATCGCCTTGGGATCATCCTCGTGACCGCGCTGGCGCCCGCCATCTGGGGCACCACCTACCTCGTCACCACCGAACTGCTGCCGCCGGGACGCCCCCTGCTGGCCGCCGTGGTGCGCGCCCTGCCGGCGGGCCTCCTGCTCGTGGCGATCACCCGGCGGCTGCCGCGCGGCGTGTGGTGGTGGCGCTCACTGGTGCTCGGCGCCCTCAACATCGGCGCGTTCTTCGCCCTGCTGTTCGTCGCCGCCTACCGGCTGCCCGGCGGGGTCGCCGCCACCATCGGCTCCCTGCAGCCGCTGCTGGTCATCGGTCTGTCCGCCGGGCTGCTCGGCGAGCGGGTCTCCGCGCGCACCGCCCTCGCCGGCCTCGCGGGAGTGGGCGGCGTCAGCCTGCTCGTCCTGCGGGCCGACGCCCGGCTGGACGGCATCGGCGTCGCGGCCGCCGTCGCCAGCGCGGTGGTCATGGCCACCGGGATCGTCCTCAGCAAGCGGTGGACCTCGCCCGCGCCCCTCCTCGCGACCACCGGCTGGCAGCTCGTCGCGGGCGGCCTGCTGCTGCTCCCGGTCGCCCTCCTCGTCGAAGGACCGCCGCCGGCCACGCTCAGCACGGCGAACCTGGCCGGTTACGGCTACCTCACGATCATCGGCGCCGCCCTCGCCTACGTCCTGTGGTTCCGGGGCATCCGCGCCCTGTCCCCGACGAACGCGACGTTCCTCGGCCTCCTCAGCCCCCTGGTCGCCACCGCCCTGGGCTGGCTCGCGCTCGACCAGGAACTCACCGTGGGGCAGTCGGTGGGCGGGCTCGTCGTCCTCGGCGCCCTCGTCGTGGCACAGATACGCAAGCCCCAGCGGACCCCGCGGGCCGAAGCCCCGGTGGTCCCCGACCCGGCCCCGTCCGCCTCGTCCTCCCACTGACTCCCTTCGCCCTCCCCTTGCCCTCCCACCTCTTGTCCTCTCACCTCTGCGTCACCTCATCTCAAGGAGCTTGAAGACCATGCGCATCACCGTTTTCGGAGCAGCGGGAAACGTCGGCAGCCGCGTCGTGACCGAGGCCCTCTCGCGCGGCCACGAGGTCACCGCCGTCGTACGGAACTCCGCCCGCTTCCCCCAGCTGCCCGCCGGGGCGACGGCCCGCGTCGGTGACGCCTCGAACGCCGAGGACGTGGCCCGGCTGAGCACCGGCCAGGACGTCGTGATCGGCGCGACCCGCCCGGCACCCGGCAGCGAGGGCGAACTCGTCAAGGCCACCGAGGGGTTGCTCACCGGACTCGCCGGCACCGGTGTGCGGCTGCTGGTCGTCGGCGGCGCGGGCAGCCTGATAGTGCCCGGCACCGGCGGCACCACCGTCATCGACACCCCGGACTTCCCCGCCGACTGGCGCGGCATCGCCCTGGCCTGCAACGACCAGCTCGCCGCGTGCCGCGCGGAGACCGAGGTGGACTGGGCCTATCTGAGCCCGGCGGCCGTACTCGAGCCGGGGGTGCGCACCGGCACGTACCGGCTGGGCGGTGACGAACTGCTCGTCGACGAGGACGGCAACTCGGCGATCTCCATGGAGGATCTGTCGGTCGCCCTCCTGGACGAGGCCGAGCGGCCCCGGCACCACCGGACGAGGTTCACCGCCGCGTACTGACCGGCCGCGGACCCTTCGGCTGGGGCCCCCGGGGCTTGATATGGCTGGGGCTGGGCTCGGGCGCAGCAGGTCCGGCTCACACGGTCCGCCGGACACCGCCTAAGGTCGGCCCGGGAGGTGAGGTTCCATGAGCGGCGTTACCGGGAACACCCCGGCCACCGAGCCCGGCCGGCGGACGCCACGTCCGCGACGCCGGCTGAGGACGGCCGCACTGATCGGGTGCGGGGCGGCCCTGGCCGGCGTGGCCGTGCTCGTCGTGGCGCGGGCCCTGTCGCTGGACGACGGGACGTGGCTGGCGATGCCGATGGCGGGGTTCCCGTACGTCGTGGCCGGCACCCTGGTCGTGCTGATCGCGCTGCTGGCCCTGCGCTCATGGTGGGCCGTGGCGGTGGCGGCCGTGCTGGTCGCGGTGGAACTGACGTGGATGGTTCCCCGGTTCGTCCCCGACCGGGACGACGTGCCGGCGGGCGCACCGCGGTTGCGGGTGGCCACGAGCAACGCCCATGTGGGCGCGGTCGATCCCGAGGCGCTCGTCCGACTCGTCCGCACCGAGCGGCTGGACGTGCTGGCCATGGAGGAGTTGACGCCCCGGGCGATCGAGGCGCTCGACAAGGCGGGCCTGGCACGGCTGATGCCGTACCGCGAGCTGCACCCCGAAGCGGACTCCTCGCTGTACTCCCGGCTGCCGCTCACGGGCGGCGGTCCGCTGCGCGGCCGGGACACGGTGTGGCCGCAGACGACGGCCGCCGTCGAGGTGGGCGGGCGCTCGGTACGGCTGGTGGCGGTCCACACGCTCTACCCGCTGGGCGACGCCCGGCGCTGGGCCCGGGACATGCGGGAACTGGGGGCCGAGGCCGCGGACTCGGGCCGGGACACGGTGTTCCTCGGCGACTTCAACGCGACCCTCGACCACGCGCCCATGCGCGAGCTGCTGTCCGAGGGGCTCACGGACACCCACGCGGAACTCGGCCACGGCTGGGCCCCGACCTGGCCGGCCGACGCCTCGGGCGTGCCGTCGTTGCTCCAGCTCGACCATGTCCTGCACGGGAGTGGGCTGGCGGCGGTCTCGGTCACCGAACGCACCTTGCGGGGTTCCGATCACCGGGCGGTGGTCGCGGAGCTGGCGCTCGTCGAGTAGGTGGCTGAGGGTGTCCCTGCCGGTGGCCCTGCGGGCCGGGCTGGGCGGTCTGTCGGCCGCGGCCCCGTTGTGCCGCCTGCGGCGGCGAGCGCCCTGCGGGCGCGTCCTCAATCGCCGGACGGGCTTGATTTGGCTGACCTCAGCCGAAGCCTGTCCGTCGGGCGACTGCCGGTGGCCCTGCGGGCCGGGCGGGGCGGGTCTGTCGGCCGGGGGCTGCCTGTGCCGCCTGCGGCGGGCGCCCTGCGGGCGCGTCCTCAATCGCCGGACGGGCTGGTTTGGTTGGCCTCAGGCGACACCTGCCCGTCTGGCGGCTGCGCGGGACTGTCGGCCTTGCGCCGGACAGGCTTGATTTGGCTGAGGTCGGCCAATCAGCCCGTCCGGCGCTTGAGGACACAGCACAGCAGCCCGTCCGGCGATTGAGGACGCGCCCGTAGGCCGCCCGTCGCGGGCGGCAACGGTGCGGCCCGTAGCCGAAGACCCGCCGGCCAGGCGAGACGCTCCGCGCAAGACCCCCGTGCCTGCGCGGAGCGAAGCGGCACACCGTGGGCCTCAGTTGCCGTACGGGCGCACGGCGCGGGCCTCGCGCAGGGCCAGGGCCCACCAGGTGAGCTGGTCGAGCATGACCTTCGCGGCACCGGCGGCGGCCGTGCCGGCCTCCTCGTCCAGGTGCCGGCCGTTGTCGTCGAACTTGCCCCACGGGCTGTGGAAGCTGATCGTCTCGCGGATGGTCACCGCGTGCAGCTCGGCGAAGACCGGGCGCAGGTGCTCGACGGCGCGCAGACCGCCGGAGAGACCGCCGTAGGAGATGAAGCCGACCGGCTTGGCCTGCCACTGGGTGTAGTGCCAGTCGATGAGGTTCTTCACCGAGGCCGGGTAGCTGTGGTTGTACTCGGGGGTGATGACGACGAAGGCGTCGGCCTCGGCGAGTCGCGGGGACACCTTGGCGAGGAGGGCGGCGGCCTCCGGGCCGGGGTCGCTGGACAGGTTCACCGGCAGCGGGTGGTCGGCGAGGTCTATGACGTCCACCTCGATGTCGGTGCGCTGGGCGGTCTGCTCGGCGAACCAGCCGGCCACCGTGGGGCCGAAGCGGCCCTCGCGGGTGGAGGCGACGACAACGGCGAGGCGGTACGGGCTGTCGGACATGGGGTCCCCCCTGGCTGACGGAATCTCGGCTTGTGCGGCGGTCGGTGGGGCCGCCGAGAAGAAGCTTCCAACCTCAAGCATGGTTGAGGTCAAGGATCTTCGATCGGTCCAGGGCAAGTGCCCCGGGAAGTCCGGTATTTCCCGGGGTGCTCGTCCCATCGACCGTGCCGGCCCGGGGAGCCGGATCAGAAGACGTCCGGGCACCACGGCCGCCGCGCCGTGCGCAGCAGCGTGTCCGCGAGGGTGAGCGCGCCGGGCCGCTCCTCGGTGATCCGGCCCAGGGCGCCGAGCCGGGTGGCGGACTCGTCGCCGAGGTACAGGGCGCCCAATGCGCCGACGGGCAGCGTGAGATCGGCCGTGCGGGTGGTCGGGGCGCAGGAGGCGCCGTCCGGTCCGGCCTCCAGGAGGTAGCGGCCGGCGGCGAGCCCGTCCGGGTCGGTGACCTCGAGGACGAGGGAGCCCGTGGTGGGGTACGTGCGGGCCTTGAGCAGCGCCGGCACGTCGAGGGGGCGCAGCCACAGGAAGTCGGCGTGGGTGACGGTGCGGGCCGCGCGCGGGTCGGGCAGCAGGAGCGGCAGCAGGTCGTCGGGGGCACGGAGGCCGGTGCGCAGGGTGATGACCCAGTCGATGGACAACAGGAAGTGCCACAGGGCGCGTTCGGCCTCGGGGGTGACCGCGAAGCAGTCGCGGACGGTGGCCGTGACCCGGGACAGCTTGGCCTCCCACGTCTCGTCCGCGGTGTAGACGAGCAGACCGTCGACGCTGCCGGTGGGGGAGCGGTGGACGGCGTAGAAGGGTTCCGTCCAGGGCGTGTTGGGGTGGGCCAGCTCGCCCGTGCGGGTCTGCCACCACTGGGTGTCGCGGTCGATGACGCCGTGCCGGGCCGCGCGCAGCCGTTCGTGCAGGGCCTGGCCCGACTTCCTGGCCTCGGTGCCGTCGACGAGATCGACGCGGCCACCGTCCGCCGGGCCCGCGTAGCGTCGGTCGAGCCCGGCGCGGGGAACGTCGATCTCCCACTCCGTGACCCAGGTGGCCGGCCCGTAGCCGTACCGGCCGTAGATCGGGTACTCGGCGGAGATCAGCGTCGAGGCGGCCTCGCCGCGCTCCTTGGCAGCCCGCAGGTCGCGGTCCATCATGCGGCTGAGCAGGCCGCGCCTGCGGTGCGTGGGGGAGACGGTGACGTTGGAGACCGCGTCCACCGTCACCGCGGCCCCTCCGGGCACGGTGATCCGCTGCGCGAAGCTGCGGAACGTGGCGACGCAGCGCCCGTCGTCGAAGGCGCCCTGGGCGCGCCCGGGGGCGATGTGCGCGCGCCGGAACCCGACCTCCTCCTTGGTCACCACGGGGGGACGGAGAAAGCCGGTGCGCATGGCCCGGCACCAGTCGGGGAGGTCGGATTCTTCGATCGCGCGGACGTCGAGGCTCATACCGGCACGCTAGGCAACCGGCGGAGCGGGCCGCACACGAATTTCCCCGCGGCCCGCGCGGGGCGCATGGCGTGCGCCCCCGGGTCCGTCAGAACGCCGCCCGGATCGAGCCCACCCGCTCCGCGCCGCCCAGCAGCGGCATCTCGCCGATGCGGGCCACGACGGGGGAGTCGACGCCGAGCAGCTCCAGGGCACGGGCCAGGACGGGGCCCATGGCGCGCGGGGCGCCGTCGTCGATCTTGAAGGCGAGGGCGCGGCCGTCCGGGAAGGCCACGGCCTGCACCGACTCGGCACCCATCTTCGACAGCACGCCGGGCACCTCCCGCATCAGCCAGGTGTCGGGGCGGCGGGTGCCGGCCACGTACTCCGGGTGGGCGCGCATCGCGTCCGCCACCCGGCGCTCGGGCGTACCCGGGGCGGCCAGTACGAAGCTGCGGAAGGCCCGGGCGAGGCCGGTGAGGGTCAGGGCCATCAGCGGGGCGCCACAGCCGTCCGTACCGACGTGGGCGACGCGCTCGCCGCTCGCCTCCTGCACGACCTCCAGGACCAGGCGCTGGAGCGGGTGCGCGGGGTCGAGGTAGGAGTCCAGCGGCCAGCCGTTGGCGGCGCTGGTGGCGATCATGGCCGCGTGCTTGCCGGAGCAGTTCATGGTGACGCGGTCGCGGACCTGGCCGGACGCCAGGTAAGACTCCGCTTCGACCGGGTCCAGCGGCAGGTCGGGCGGGGTCCGCAGATCGCTCTCCCGGAGGCCGAACTCGGAGAGCATCGTGCGCACCAGCTCCAGGTGGAAGCTCTCGCCGGAATGGCTGGCCGCGGCCAGGGCCAGGCGCTCGCCGGACAGCTCCAGCCCGGCCCGCAGCATGGCGGCGGCCTGCATGGGCTTGTTGGCCGAACGCGGGTAGACCGGGGCCGCCGGCTCGCCGAGTGCCAGCTCGACGCTGCCGTCGGCGGCCAGCACCACCAGCGAGCCGCGGTGGTGGCCCTCGACGAAGCCGGAACGTACGACCTCGGCGAGGACCGGGGGTATGCCGTGGGTGGTGGCGGGGGAGGACGCGAGGGGCGAGGAGGTCATCGTCGACTTTCCGGAGGGAGGTGGTGCGGACCGCCCCCCCGGGGGTCTCAGGAGAGGAGGTCGTCTACTTGTGCTTCCCCTTCACGGTACCTGCGGGCGATCTCGGCACTGCAATCGTCGGTCGTGCGCTGCAGCTGCCGGCGGCGGCCGGAGACCTGCCGCTCGTACGCCGCGAGGCGGGCCATTCCCTCGTGCAGCTCGTGGTCCGTCCGGGCGGCCAGGTCGGACAGCTCCACCTCGGAGAGCATGTCCTCGGCCAGCCGCCGGAACTCCTCGCCGTGCGGTGTCCCGAGCGTCACATGACGGGCGGAGGAACGGTGGGCGGACGGCTCGTCCGCGAGGATCTCCGACAGCCGGTCCACGACGAGCCGCTCCATGAGGGGCGAGCCGGGAGTGGTCCGGCGCGCCAGCTCGGCCCGCAGGATGTCGATGCGGCCCTGGAGCATCCGCCGCACATAGCTGAGGTCCGCCTCGTCGCGCTGGGCGTCCCGGCGCACCGCGCGCAGCTCCGCGAGCCGCAGATCGCCCAGCCGGCGCACGGGGACGTCCGCGAGCCTGCCGGAACGCTGGCTCGGCGGGCGGGGGTTCAGACTGTCCACTGCCTTGAGCATGGGGCCGTCCTCGGTGGGTGTGGGCATGCGTATCCGTCCCCTCGGGCGGTGTGCGGTCACATCACGATGCCCGCATGCGCACCGCCTGTACGCATCGTGCCACTGTGTCCGCCCCGCCCGCAGGGCCTCTGCACCCGAACAGCCCTGGATGGACGCAGGGCATCATGGTCCGTATGCGTGCAGTGGTGCAGAGAGTGGACGGCGCGAGCGTCGCCGTGGACGGTGCGGTCGTCGGCGAGATCCTCGGCGAGGGGTTGTGTGTGCTTGTCGGAGTGACGCACGAGGACACTGAGGCGAAGGCCGAGCAGCTGGCGCGCAAGCTGTGGTCGCTGCGGATCCTGGACGACGAGAAGTCCTGCTCGGACGTGGGCGCACCGCTGCTGGTGATCTCGCAGTTCACTCTCTACGGTGACGCCCGCAAGGGCCGCCGCCCCACCTGGAACGCCGCGGCCCCGGGCCCGGTGGCGGAACCGTTGGTCGACGAGCTGGTCACCCGCCTACGAGCCCTGGGCGCCGAAGTGGCCACGGGCCGCTTCGGCGCGGACATGAAGGTGACCTTGACGAACAACGGCCCGTTCACGGTGCTTCTGGAGGTCTGAGGGGGGATGTGAGGCTGCCTCCCGGCAGGAGGCCGCACCCATCTCCGCCGCCGGGCCGCCTCCCGGCGGGGGGCGTGTGCAAGGGGCCCGGCCCCATAGATCCGCCGCGGCGGCGCCGCGCCCCGATGGTGGCTTTCGGCGGTGCCGAGCCTCCTGGCCGGAGGCCGTAGGGCACCGCCGGGCCGCGCTCGCTCGGCTGGTCGCCGTGGCGGCGGAGATGGGGGCGGGGCTGCCTCTCGGCGGGGGCGTGTGCAAGGGGCAGGCCCCTTGAGTCCGCCGCCGAACTCCCGGCGGGGGCGCCGTACGGGGCCGGGCCCCTAAATCCGCCGCGGCGGTGCCGCGCCCCGACGGCGGCTTCCGGCGGTGCCGAGCCTCCTGGCCGGAGGCCGCGGGGCCGCCTCCGGCGGGGGCGTGTGGAAGGGGCCCGGGCCCATAGATCCGCCGCGGCGGTGGCGCGCCCCGATGGCGGCTTCCGGCGGTGCCGAGCTTCCCGGCCGGAGGCCGTAGGGCACCGCCGGGCCGCGCTCGCTCGGCTGGTCGCCGTTGCGGCGGAGAGGAGTGCCGGGCCGCCGCCCGGCGGGGGGCGTGTGCAAGGGGCCCGGCCCCTTGCAGGCTGCCGCCGAACCCCCGGCCGGAGGCCGCACGGTGGCCAACGCTACGGTTCGACCACGACCTCCTGCGCCGCCGCCGTGCCGTCGCCGGCCACGAGGGGCGCGTCCAGGGGGACGTTGCGCTTCACCAGGGCCAGGGCGATCGGGCCCAGTTCGTGGTGGCGGGCCGAGGTGGTGACGAAGCCCAGTTGGCGGCCCTCCGGGCCGTCCGCCGCGAGGCGGATCGGCGCGCCGTGGCCCGGCAGCTTCACGTCGCTGCCGTCCAGGTGGAGGAAGACCAGCCGGCGCGGCGGCTTCCCCAGGTTGTGGACGCGGGCGACCGTCTCCTGGCCGCGGTAGCAGCCCTTCTGCAGATGGACCGCCGTGCCGAGCCAGCCCAGCTCGTGGGGGATCGTGCGGTGATCGGTCTCCAGACCGAGCCGCGGCCGGTGTGCCTCGACGCGCAGCGCCTCGTGGGCGAGGGAGCCGGCCGCCGGGCCGTGCGCGGCCGCGAACGCCGTCAGCTCCGCGCGCGGCAGGAACAGGTCCCGGCCGTGCGGTGTCTCGCGGGCCACGACGCCCTCGGGCGTCCCGGCGATCGAGCCCGCCGGGAGGTGGACCACGGCGAAGTCGTCCGTACGGTCGGCGACCTCGACCCGGTAGAAGAACTTCATGCTCTCCAGGTAGGCGATCAGGTCGCCCTGGGTGCCGGGCTCCACATGGGCCCAGGTCGTCTCCCCGTCGTCCACCAGGTACAGCGCGTGCTCGATGTGGCCGTGCGCGGAGAGGATCAGGGCCTCCGTGGCCTGACCGGCCGGGAGGGCGCTCACGTGCTGGGTGATCAGCAGGTGCAGCCAGCTCAGCCGGTCGTCGCCGGTGACGGTGACCACTCCGCGGTGCGAGAGGTCCACGAAACCGGTCCCGCCGGCGAGGGCGCGCTGCTCGCGGAACAGATCACCGTAGTGCGCGGCGACACCCTCGTCCGGCCCCTCGGCGGGAACGGCACCGGGCAGCGACAGCAGGGGGCTGGCATTCGTATGACGCGGCATGCGGACAAGCCTACGACCCGGCGGGCGGCGCTTTCGCGGAGCACTTGGCGCACTGCCCGAAGATCGCGAAGTGCTTCATGTCCGTCTCGAAGCCGAACGTCTCGCGCAGCGCCGCCGTGAAGGGCCCGGCGACCGACAGATCGGCCTCGATCACGTCCGTGCAGTCCCGGCACACGAGGTGTATGTGGTGGTGCCGGTCGGCCAGGTGGTACGTGGGCGCGCCGTGCCCGAGGTGGGCATGGCTGACCAGCCCCAGCTCCTCCAGCAGCTCCAGCGTCCGGTAGACCGTGGAGATGTTGACCCCGCCCGCGGTCTTGCGGACCTCGGTGAGGATGTCGTCCGGGGTCGCGTGCTCCAGCCGGTCCACCGCCTCCAGCACGAGCTGGCGCTGCGGGGTCAGCCGGTAGCCGCGCTTACGGAGATCGCTCTGCCAGTCGGTGTCCACCACGCCCCCAGTCTAGGGCGTGTCCGGGCGGGCGGGCCGGGGCCGGCTCAGCCCTCGCGGACCCCCTCCAGGTAACGCGACAGCGCGGCGATGGCCGCCGGGTTGCGGGGACTCTCGACGAGATCGACGTAGTCGAGGACGAAGATGCGGTCGTTCTTGACCGCCGAGACGCCCGCGAGCGGGGGGAAGGACTTCAGGAACTTCTTCTTCTGCTCCGCCGTGACGTCACCGTAGTTGTTGATCACGATGACGTCCGGGTTCCGGTCCACGACCGTCTCCCAGCTGACCGACACCCAGGAGTCCTTGAGGTCCTTCATCACATGGTCGCCGCCGGCCTTGGTGATGATGTCGTGCGGCCCGGCGTACACGCCGGAGGTCAGCGGCTTGTCCCGGCCGTCGTCGTAGAGGAAGACACTCGGCCGCTCGCCGTCCTTCGGGATCCGTGCCTGGGCGTCGGCGACCTGCTTCTTGAACCCGGCGACGAGCTTCGCCGCGCGGTCCTCGACGTCGAAGACCTTCCCCAGCGTCTCCAGGTCGGTGTACAGCGCCTCCAGCGGCGGCATCACACCACGGGACTTGGCGTCGCCGCCGTTGCGGCAGGACTCGGTCAGGACGTAACTGCCGATGCCGAGCTTCTTCAACGAGGCGGGGGTGAACCCGCCGCCCTCGTTGAAGCCGTAGTTCCAGCCCGCGAAGACCAGATCGGCCTTCGCGTCGAGGACGATCTCCTTGGTGATCTCCTTCTTCGACAGCCACTTCACCTTCCGGTAGCCGTCCTTCCACGCCACGGCCTCGCGGTCACCCTTGTAGTCCGGTGCCACATAGCCCGCCATGTGGTCCTCCAGGCCCAGCGCGAACATGATCTCCGCGATGCCGACGTCGTTGGTCACCACCCGCCGCGGCGCCTTGTCGTACGTCGTCTTCACCCCGCAGTTCTCGATGGTCACCGGGTAGTGCCCCGTGCTTCCCCCGGCCCCCTCGGCGTGCTCACCGGCCGCGGAGTCGTCGACCTTCGCACCGCAGCCCGCGAGGGCGACGGCGGCGACGAGCGCGGTGAGGGTACGGGCGGTACGGGCGGCGGCGGTGGCCATGGCGCGTCCTTAGGGGGTGGGAATACGGTCGAAGAGCAGTTGCGGGACACCGGACTCCGGGTGCGGCACGCGGTGCGCCCGGACGCCGAAGACGTCGGCGAGCAGCTCGGCGGTCAGCACGTCGTGCGGTGGCCCGGAGGCCACGATGCGGCCGTCGGCGATGACATACAGGGCGTCGCAGTGGGTGGCGGCCAGATTGAGGTCGTGCAGCGCGGCCAGCACGGTCAGCCCGGAGTCGCGCACCAGCGCCAGGACCTCCAGTTGCTGCGCGATGTCCAGGTGGTTCGTCGGCTCGTCCAGGACCAGCACCTTCGGCTGCTGCGCCAGGGCCCGGGCGATCAGCACCCGCTGTTTCTCCCCGCCCGACAGGGTCAGGAAGCCCCGCTCGGCGAGGTGGGCCGCACCGACCCGTTCCAGGGCGCCCGCGCAGACCTCGGTGTCGGTGGCCGTGACGCGCCCGGCGGCGCTCTGGTGCGGCAGCCGTCCCATGGCGACGATCTCGGTGACGGTGAAGTCGAACTCGCTCGCCGACTCCTGCGGCAGCGCCGCCAGTCTGCGGGCGCCCTCCCGGGCGTCCAGCGCGCGCAGGTCGTCACCGTCGAGGAGGACGCGCCCCGAGACCGGCCGCAGGGCGCGGTAGACACAGCGCAGCAGAGTGGACTTGCCACTGCCGTTGGGTCCGACCAGGCCGACGAACTGTCCGCTGTCCGCCCGCAGTCCGACGTCCGAGACGAGCCGGGCGCCCGCGATCTCGACCGACAGGTCCTCGATGTCGACGCGCATGCTCAGGCCCCTCCGAAGGTGTATCCGCGGCGCCGCATGAGCAGCACGAAGCACGGCACGCCGATGACGGCGGTGATCGCGCCGACCGGCAGTTCCACGGGTGCCAGCAGCAGCCGGGAGACGATGTCGACCCACAGCAGCAGCACCGCGCCCAGCAGCGGAGCGACGGTCAGCACCCGGCGGTGGTCGGCGCCCACGAGGATGCGGGTGACGTGCGGGACCATCAGGCCGACGAAGCCGATCGCACCGCTGACGGCGACGACGGCGCCCGTGACGGCGGCCGTGACGACGAACAGCCGTCTGCGCAGCCGCTCGGGGTCCACGCCCAGCGCGGTGGCCGTCTCGTCCCCCATGGCGAGGGCGTTCAGGTTCCGCGCCGACCAGAGCAGGTAGCCGAGCCCGGCCGCGACGGCGGCCGCCGCGATGGGCACCGACGCCCAGGTGGCGCCGCCGAGGCTGCCGAGCAGCCACATCATGGCCGAGCGGGCCGCCTCGCCGCGGTCGGCGCTGAAGACCATCAAGGTGGTGACGGCGGCGAAACCGTAGTGCATGGCGGTGCCGGTCAGCACCAGCCGCAGCGGGGTCAGCCCGTGCGCGGTGCGCGCGGCCGCGTAGACGAGCAGCATGGCGGCGAGCGCGGAGGTGAACGCGGCGCCGGACAGCGCCCAGACGCCGAGCGAGCCGAGCGCCCCGAAGAGCAGCACGGAGTTCGCCCCGACGGCGGCGCCGGAGGAGATCCCGAGGACGAAGGGATCGGCGAGGGCGTTGCGGACCATGGCCTGGACGGCGACGCCGGTCGCGGAGAGCCCGGCGCCGACGACGGCGGCGAGCAGGGCGCGCGGGAAGCGCAGTTCCCAGATGATGGTGTAGGCGGAGACCTCGTCGGGTGCGATGGCCCCGCCGCTGAGCCCGGCCCACAGATAGCGCAGCGTCCTTGACCAGGTCACCCCGGAGGAGCCGAGCCCGACGCAGCACAGCAGCGAGCCGAGCAGGGCGGCCCCCAGCCCGGCCAGCAGGGGCGGCAGCGGCAGCCGGCGGGGCGCCGGCGGTGTGCCGGGTGGGCCCGTCGTGTTGGGAGAGGTGACCTGGGAGGGGATCCCCACGGGTGACGCCTTCGGCTCGGGCCGCTTCCCTGCGTCCCAAGGAGCGGCCCCGAGCGCGTTCCGCGGGGGCGTCCCCTCGCAGTCCACGGCGAGTTGTCAGGAGCTGACGCCGCCGCGGGTGATCGGGCTCGCGGGAGGACCGTGCAAGGTCCTCCCGCCTACCGTTGCGGGTCAGCGCCGGAATTCGACCGGACTTCCCCCGCGGGGCGTGGTGAGAGCGAAGCTCTCGTAGGTCGTGCTCAGCCGGTGTAGGGCGTGCCGTCCTGGTTGAAGAACGCGACGCCGTCCGGCATGTCGTCGGGCAGGTTCTTCGCCCACTCCTCCAGGGCGGCCTGGTCGGCGACCTTCTTCAGGTGCGCCGACATGTAGGGGCGCAGCGGCACCTCGGGGGTGGCCTTCTCGCCGACCCACATCAGGTCGCTCTTGACGTAGCCGTAGAGGCGCTTGCCACCGGTGTACGGGCCGGAGGCCGCGGTCCGGGCGACGGCGTCCGTGGCCAGGTCGATCTGCGGCTTCTTGTCGGCCAGCTCGCCGTACCAGACCTCGGCGACACCCTGGTCGCGGATCATGACGACCTCGACCTTGCGGTCCTTGTCGATCCGCCAGTAGCCGCTCTCGGTCTCCAGGGGGCGGACCATCTTGCCCTCCTCGTCGAGCACCCAGCTGTGCGAGGTGTACTCGAGGAAGTCACGGCCGTCGTGGGTGAAGGTGACTTCCTGCCCGAAGTTGCACTTCTCGGCACCGGGGAAGTCGGCGACACCGGCCCCTTCCCACTTGCCGAGGAGGAAGACGAGGGGCACGAGGCTCGGGTGAAGGTCGGACGGAATCTCGATCATGGGCTCAGACGATCTGTAGGAGAACGAGGAAGGAGGCTCGGGAGGACCTGCGGTCAGCGCTGGCCCTGGTACAGCTTCTTCCAGGTCAGCCCGGCGAATGAGATGACGCCGACGGCGACCAGGACCAGCAGGGTGGTGAAGACTGCCTCAAGCACGAGCGCGCTCCTCGGTCGGAGTGAGGGTGTACGGACCGCTTCGAGTCTAGTCGGCCGCCCGGCGGGAGGCGCTGTGAGGTCGGCCGCCCCGCGCATAGGCTGTGCCGCATGGCGAAGAAGCTCGTGATCAAGGTGACGGCGGGCGCGGACGCGCCCGAGCGGTGCTCGCAGGCGTTCACGGTGGCGGCGGTCGCCGTCGCGAGCGGTGTCGAGGTGTCGCTGTGGCTGACGGGGGAGTCCTCATGGTTCGCGCTGCCGGGCCGGGCGGCGGAATTCGACCTCCCGCACGCGGCGCCGCTGCCGGACCTGATCGACGGCATCAGGGCCGGCGGCGGGACGATCACGGTGTGCACGCAGTGCGCGGCGCGGCGCGGCATCGAGGAGAAGGACCTGATCGAGGGCGCGCGGATCGCCGGGGCTCAGGTGTTCGTGGCGGAAGCGATGGGGGACGGCGTGCAGGCGCTGGTGTATTGAGAAACCAGCCCGTCCGGCGTTTGAGGACGCGCCCGCAGGGCGCCCGCCGCTGCGCGCGGCAAAGGTATGTGGGTGATCCCGGCGGGAGCCTTACCGTTTACCGTCCAGCTCGTCCCACCACTCGTCCGACTTGGGGTCGCCGGACGGGTCGTCCCACCAGCGGTCGTCCGGCCCCCGGCGGTTGGCCGTGATGGCCGCGACCGGCGGGATCAGCATCGCCACGACGCACATGCCCACGGCGACGGGGACGGACCACAGCCGCACCACGGACCACGCCAGGACGAACAAGCCGATGCACGTGCCCATCATGGCGAAGTACACATGGCGTCTCCGCGCGTACATAGCTCCACGGTACGACCGCCCTCCACGCAGCGCGAAGGGCCGCACCCCGGCAAGGCGTCCAACCCCCGGGTGCGGCCCTCCGGCCGTTCGTGTCCGCCGTCAGACGGCGATGGCGACCTCGGCCAGGCCGCCCTTCTTCGCCACCACCTTGCGGTCGGCGGTCGCACCGGGCACGAGGGCCCGCACGGTCCAGGTGCCCTCGGCCGCGTAGAAGCGGAACTGTCCGGTCGCCGAGGTGGGCACCTCGGCGGTGAACTCGCCGGTGCTGTCCAGGAGGCGCACGTAACCGGTGACCGGGTGACCGTTCTGCGTCACCGAGCCCTGGATCGTGGTCTCACCGGGCTTGGCGTTCGAGGCGTCGGGGCCGCCTGCCGTTGCTCCACACATGGGTCTTCCTTCGGGTCGCGAGTGAGGGGATCAGTTGGCGCCGAGCTCGATCGGCACGCCGACGAGCGAGCCGTACTCGGTCCAGGAACCGTCGTAGTTCTTGACGTTCGCCTGGCCGAGCAGCTCGTGCAGCACGAACCACGTGTGCGCGGAACGCTCGCCGATGCGGCAGTAGGCGATGGTGTCCTTGGACAGGTCCACGCCCGCGCTCTCGTAGATCTCCTTGAGCTCGTCGTCGGACTTGAAGGTGCCGTCGTCGTTGGCCGACTTCGACCAGGGGATGTTGCGCGCGGTCGGGATGTGGCCGGGCCGCTGCGACTGCTCCTGCGGGAGGTGCGCCGGGGCGAGCAGCTTGCCGCTGAACTCGTCGGGGGAGCGCACGTCGACCAGGTTCAGGGAGCCGATCGCCTTGACGGCGTCGTCACGGAAGGCGCGCAGCGAGACGTCCTGCGGCTTCGCCCGGTAGGTGGTCGTGGGGCGCTGGGGAACCTCGGCGACCAGGTCGCGGGAGTCCAGCTCCCACTTCTTGCGGCCGCCGTCGAGGAGCTTGACGTCCTGGTGGCCGTAGAGCTTGAAGTACCAATAGGCGTACGCGGCGAACCAGTTGTTGTTGCCGCCGTAGAGGACGACGGTGTCGTCGTTGGCGATGCCCTTGGCGGACAGCAGCTTCTCGAAGCCGGCCTGGTCGACGAAGTCGCGGCGGACCGGGTCCTGGAGGTCCTGCTTCCAGTCGATCCGGACGGCGTTCTTGATGTGGTTCTTGTCGTACGCGGACGTGTCCTCGTCGACCTCGACGATGACCGTCTTCGGGTCGTCGATGCGTGCCTGGACCCAGTCGGCGTCGACCAGGACCTCACTGCGGCGGCTCATGCTGTTCTCCTCCGGGGCAGTTGCGGGTGTGCGCGTGCTGTGCGGTTGCGCGGCGGCATGGGTGCGCGGCGCTGCGCAGCGTGTGATGCGGGGAGTTCGATGCGGCCTCGAGACGGCCGGGAGGGGAAACCGGGGGAACGGGTTCCCGTCAGACACGGCGACAGAGCATGGCGGCGACGCGGCACAGGTCGACTGCCCGCCGCTTCGTGAGATCCGCCTGTCGCTTCATGGGTCCGATCGTAGGGACGGACAGGCGGGTGTGTCACCGGTATGTCGGATGGTGAGACGGGATCATCCGGATAATGGGACGGCGGGGTGGCGATCAGGCCAATCCGGAACCTCGGTAAGCGCCGCGCGCCCCGGGATTCTGCTCTGCGGACGGGGACGTCTCGCTGCGTGGACCCAAGGCGACACGGAGGGGCTTCGCCGGGCCCCGCGCGTCCGCCGGTGGGCCGCTCAGCCCGCGAGGTTGACCTTCTCGCCGCTGAACGTGATGTCCACACCGTCCCGGCCCGCGGCGACCTTCTCGAGCTTGACGCCCTTGGGCAGCCCGCTGAGCTGCCGGTCGAAGTCGGTCTTCGCACGGATCATCTCCTCCGCACCCGGGAACCCGGTGGCGGGGATCTGGTCCGCGCGCACCCGGATGGTGTCCTTGCCCACCACGGTCACCGTGGACACCACACTGCGCTCCACGGTCTGGCCGAACACCGAGAGCTTCCCGGTGACCTTGACCTTGTCACTGCCCGCGTCGGCGTGGCCCACACTCACCCCGGGATCCTGGGCGGCCTTGGTCAGGTCCTCGTAGGAGATGTGCGCGGTGCCGGTCGCGCGCTGCGCGACGGCGGAGGAGAAGCTGCTGTCGATCTCGACGTCGTTCAGCTTCGCCTTGAAGTTCGTGACGCGGATCGAGCGGTCGCCCGCGTTGGCGGTGACGCCCTCCAGCTTGATCTCGACCTCGTCGAGGCTGGAACCCGCGACCTGGGTGAGGAACGGGAAGCCCTTGATGGAGACGTCGGGGGTGCCGGACAGGTTCTGGCTGCTGCGGATCTTCTCCGCGACCTCGTTCTCGGCGAACCAGACCGCTGCGCGGTCGGCGGCCGTGAAAAGGGCGCCCAGCACCACGGCGACGATCAGAAGTATTCGAATGGCGCGCATCTGCTGTCGTTCCCCCAGCTTTCGATCGGACTCCCGGTCGGGTTCAGTGGCGAGCCTAGGGCCTGGCCGGCCGATCTTTGACTACCGGGCTGTCTGTGCCTGTCTGCCTGCGGCGGCGGGTGCCTCTCGCCTGGCCGGCGACTCCTTCGGCCTGCGGCCCGTCTGTGCCGCCTGCGGCGGCGGGCATCCTGCGGGGGCGTCCTCAAGTGCCGGGCAGCCAATTTCAGCCCGTCCGGCGATTGAGGACAGAGCACAGCAAGCCCGTCCGGCCGTCAGACCAGCGCCCGGCCGAGGACGTATACCGCCGGTGCCGCCGCGGCGAGCGGTAGGGCGACGCCTGCCGTCATGTGGACGAACCGGGAAGGGTAGTCGTAGCTCGCGACGCGCAGGCCGATGAGGGCGCAGGCGCCTGCCGCCAGGCCCAGGAGGGCCGCGGACGGGCCGATGTCGGTGAGGCGGCCGGTGGCGATGCCGGAGCCGGTCGCCGCGATCAGGGCGATCAGGGGGGAGGCCACGGACGGCAGCGGCAGCGCGCGGGCCAGGACCGTCACGGCGACGGCGGTCGCGCCCACCACGACGGCGTCGGCGGCCGCGGCCAGATGACCGGCCGCGAGGACCGTGACTCCCGCCGAGGCGACGGCGGCCGTGAGCCCGTACAGCCGCTCGTCGGGGGCGGCGTGGCTGCGTAGCTGGAGCACGAGCGTCAGCAGGACCCACACCCCGAGGGTGCCGATGAGGACGGTCGGCGCGTCGAGGGCGTCCGTGGCCAGCAGCCCGATGTCGGCGGCCACGCCGCCGAGGAACGCGAGCGCGATGCCCTGCCGGGCGGGCCACATGCCGTTCAGCCGGAACCAGCCGGCCGCCGTGACCGCCTGCAGCAGCACCACGGGCACGGCCAGCGCGAACTCACCCAGCGGCGCGGTGAGCGCCAGCAGGGCCGCGAGGACGGCGGTGACCAGGGCCGGCTTGAAACCGGGCGAGAGGATCTGCGGCCGTCCCTCGGCCTTCGCCTTCTCGGCCGCGGTCATCGGCCGCTGGGGGGCCGGCGCGGGCTCGTCCCCGGGCCCGCTTCCCCGGTCCGTCGGGTCCGGCCCCGGCTCGTCGAGCGCCGACGGCCAGGGCGCCGGGCCCGCACCACCGGAAGCCGCGTGCCGTCCCGGGGTGTTCCCGTACGGGGCGGCCCCGTACTGACCCGCCCCGTACGGGCCGGCCGGTGCCTGCTGCGGCAGGGGGTCGCCCGGCCACGGCGAGCCGTACGCGGGCTCCGCCGCCGGGGACGGCTCCCAGCCGCGCTGTTCCCAGCCGCGGGTGTCCCAGGTCTGGGTGGCCGGCTCCTGCTGCGGCTGATAGCCCTGCTCGTCCGTGTGCGAGGGCCACTCCGCAGGCCGCGGCGTCGGCTGCTGCCGCGCGTACGGGTCGTAGGCGTCGTAGGGCCCGGGAGCCGGCGGCTGGACTGCGCGCGGCTGGGCCGCCGGTGGCTGCTCGGGCCGCGCGGCGCCCTGGGGGGGATACGGCCCGTATCCCTCGTCGTAGGGCTCGTACGGCTCGTACGGCTTGCGGTGCTGATTGCTCATGGTGTCGGGATCACCCTCCTGCGAAGGGCGGGAGCACCTCGACCGTGCCGCCCTCGGCCAGTTGGACCGTCGTGTGGTCGCGTGTACCGACGGGATCGCCGTCCACGAGGAAGGAGCAGCGCAGCAGGACCCGCGCGAACTCCGGACGGGCCGCGTGGCGGTGCCGGGCCGCGTCGAGCGCGTCCCGGAGCGTCCGCGCCGCGTACGGCTCCTCGGCCGTGCCGGCCGCGGCCTTCGCCGCGGCCCAGTACCGGATCGTGCCTTCCGGTTCCGGCCGGGCCGGCTGTTCCGGCAGTGCCGGACGTGCCGAGTCTGTCGTCGCCACGGCGACCCCTTTCCTTCTTCCTGCGCCTCCATGATGACGGGTGCCGCGGGTTCCCCGGTCCGCCACCCGCCAAAAACGGGAGGCTCGCTGTCAGTGCGGTCACTTACGCTGCCTATGTGTTGGTACGACTTCTACGGGCGTACTTGAGGCCCTACTCGAAACCGATCGCGCTCGTGGTGTTGCTCCAGCTTCTGCAGACGCTGGCCACGCTCTACCTCCCCACGCTGAACGCGGACATCATCGACAACGGCGTGGTGAAGGGGGACACGGGGTACATCCTCGGAATCGGCGGCTGGATGCTGGCCGTCACGGTGGGCCAGATCGTCTGCGCCATCGGAGCCGTCTACTACGGCGCCCGGACGGCCATGGCGGTCGGCCGCGATCTGCGCGCCACGGTCTTCGACCGGGTGCAGTCCTTCTCGGCCCGCGAGCTGGGCCACTTCGGGGCGCCGTCGCTCATCACCCGCACCACCAACGACGTGCAGCAGGTCCAGATGCTGGCCCTGATGTCCTTCACCCTCATGGTCTCCGCGCCGATCATGTGCGTCGGCGGCATCGCGATGGCCCTGCAGCAGGACGTGCCGCTGTCCGCGCTGCTGCTGATCATCGTGCCGGTGCTCGGGGCCGTGGTCTCGGTGATCATCTGGCGGATGCGACCGCTCTTCCGCGGCATGCAGGACCGCATCGACACCGTCAACCGCGTGCTGCGCGAGCAGATCACCGGCATCCGGGTCATCCGCGCCTTCGTCCGCGACAGCCACGAGCGCGAGCGTTTCAAGGGCGCCAACACCGATCTGATGGACGTCTCCGTGCGGGCCGGCCGGCTGATGTCGCTGATGTTCCCCTCGACGATGCTGGTGGTGAATCTGTCCTCGGTCGCCGTGCTGTGGTTCGGCGGACACCGCATCGACGGCGGGCACATGGAGATCGGGGCGCTCACCGCGTTCCTCAGCTACCTCATGCAGATCATGATGGCCGTGATGATGGCGACCTTCATGTTCATGATGGTGCCGCGCGCCGAGGTGTGTGCCGAGCGCATCCAGGAGGTCCTGGCCACCGACTCCAGCGTGGTGCCCCCGGCCGCTGCGGTCACCGAGCCGCTCCGCGCCGGTCATCTGGAGCTGCGCGAGGTGGAGTTCCGCTTCCCGGGCGCCGAGGAGCCGGTCCTCAAGGACGTCTCCCTGACGGCCCGGCCCGGCGAGACCACGGCCGTCATCGGCTCCACGGGCAGCGGCAAGTCCACACTGCTGGGCCTGATCCCACGCCTGTTCGACGCCACCGGCGGCGCGGTCCTCCTCGACGGCGTGGACGTACGGGACCTGGACCCGGCCCTGATGGCCGAGAGCGTCGGATACGTCCCGCAGAAGCCGTACCTCTTCTCCGGGACGATCGCCTCCAACCTGCGCTACGGCCGTCCGGACGCCAGCGACGAGGAGCTGTGGCAGGCGCTGGAGACCGCGCAGGCCCGGGAATTCGTGGAACGGATGGAGCTGGGGCTGGCCGCGCCCATCGCGCAGGGCGGCTCCAACGTCTCCGGCGGGCAGCGGCAGCGCCTCGCCATCGCCCGGGCCCTGGTCCGCAGACCGGGCGTCTATCTCTTCGACGACTCCTTCTCCGCGCTCGACTACGCCACCGACGCGCGGCTGCGGGCGGCGCTGGCCCGTGAGACGGGCGACGCGACGGTCGTCATCGTCGCCCAGCGGGTGTCCACCATCCGCGACGCCGACCGGATCCTCGTCCTGGACGAGGGGCGGGTCGTCGGCAGCGGGACCCACACCGAGCTGATGGCGGCCAACGACACCTACCGGGAGATCGTGCTCTCCCAGCTCACCGAGGAGGAGGCAGCGTGACGACCCCCGAGAAGCCGTCCTCCGCCGCCCGCCGTGGCCCGGCCCCCGCGGCCGGGATGGCCCGGCACATGGGCGGCCAGCCCACCGAGCGGTCCATGGACTTCGTGGGCTCCGGCCGCCGGCTGCTGGCCATGCTGCGCCCGGAGCGGGGGGTCATCGCCGTCGCGCTGTTCTTCAGCGTCGCCAGCGTGGCGCTGTCCGTCATAGGCCCCAAGATCCTCGGTCACGCCACGGACCTGATCTTCTCGGGTGTGGTCGGCCGGCAGTTCCCCGCCGGTGCGACCAAGGCCGACATCGTCGCCCGGACGCGGCAGAGCGGTGACGGCAAGGTCGCCGACATGCTGGCCGCGATGGACTTCACCCCCGGCCAAGGCATCGACTTCGACGCCATCGGGGTGGTGCTGCTGTGGGTGGCGCTGATCTACCTCGGCATGTCGCTCATGATGTCCGTCCAGGCCCGGATCGCCACGGTCGTCGTCCAGCGGGCGGTCTTCCGGCTGCGCCAGCAGGTCGAGGAGAAGCTCGGCCGGCTGCCGCTGAGCTATTTCGACAAGCAGCAGCGCGGCGAGGTCCTCTCCCGCGCCACCAACGACATCGACAACATCCAGCAGGCCCTTCAGCAGACCCTGAGCCAGATCGTCGCCTCGGCCCTGACGATCGTCGGCGTGCTCGCGATGATGTTCTGGATCTCCTGGCTGCTGGCCCTGGTCGCGCTGGTGACCGTCCCCGTCTCCATCGTCGTCGCCACGAAGATCGGCAAGCGGGCGCAGCCGCAGTTCGTCGCCCAGTGGAAGACCACCGGCAAGCTCAACGCCCACATCGAGGAGATGTACACCGGGCACTCGCTGGTGAAGGTCTTCGGCCGGCAGAAGGAGTCCGCGGAGACCTTCCGCAAGGAGAACGAGGACCTCTACGAGGCGGGCTTCAAGGCGCAGTTCATCTCCGGTGTCATCCAGCCCGCGATGATGTTCATCGGCAACCTCAACTACGTCCTCGTCGCCGTCGTCGGCGGACTGCGGGTCGCCACGGGCGCGCTGTCGATCGGTGACGTCCAGGCGTTCATCCAGTACTCGCGGCAGTTCAGCCAGCCGCTCACCCAGGTCGCCTCCATGGCCAACCTCGTCCAGTCCGGGGTCGCCTCCGCCGAGCGGGTCTTCGAGCTGCTGGACGCGGCGGAGCAGTCACCGGACACCACGGTGGCGGTGGGCCCCGAGCGGGTGCGCGGCGAGGTCGCCTTCGAGGACGTCTCGTTCCGCTACGAGCCGGACACCCCGCTGATCGAGAACCTCTCGCTGACGGTGCGCCCCGGCCAGACCGTCGCCATCGTCGGCCCGACCGGCGCGGGCAAGACCACCCTGGTCAATCTGCTGATGCGGTTCTACGAGGTCAGTGGCGGCCGCATCACCCTGGACGGCACGGACGTCGCCGAGATGTCCCGCGAGGAGCTGCGCGGTCACATCGGCATGGTCCTCCAGGACACATGGCTCTTCGGCGGCACGATCGCGGAGAACATCGCGTACGGCGCGCCGGCCGGCACCTCCATGGCCAAGATCGTCGAGGCCGCCAGGGCCACCCACGTCGACCGCTTCGTCCGTACGCTGCCCGACGGCTACGACACGGTGATCGACGAGGAGGGGGCCAACGTCTCGGTCGGCGAGAAGCAGCTCATCACGATCGCGCGGGCGTTCCTGGCGGAGCCGGAGATCCTCGTCCTGGACGAGGCCACCAGCTCGGTCGACACCCGCACGGAGGTGCTGATCCAGCACGCGATGGCCCAGCTCCGCACGGGCCGCACGAGCTTCGTCATCGCCCACCGGCTCTCCACGATCCGCGACGCGGACGTC
Organism: Streptomyces sp. NPDC042259; assembly: GCF_055582085.1. Classification (NCBI taxonomy): domain Bacteria; kingdom Bacillati; phylum Actinomycetota; class Actinomycetes; order Kitasatosporales; family Streptomycetaceae; genus Streptomyces; species Streptomyces sp. NPDC042259. The sequence goes on from NZ_JBVJDW010000004.1 coordinate 64,993, forward strand.
ATCCTGGTGATGGAGTCGGGCCGCATCGTGGAACAGGGCACGCACGAGTCACTGCTGGCGGCACGGGGGGCGTACGCGGACCTGTACGCGGCCCAGTTCGCCGCGGCGTAGGCGGGGCCGGGCGGGCCGGTTGGGCCGGGCTCAGCCAAAACCAGCCCGTCCGGCGACCGAGGACACCGCCGGCCCCGGTTCGGGGCGCCGTCAGGGCTGGGCTTCGACCCGTTCCACGACTCGGCTCAGCGGCCGCGCTTACCGGGACGACCGTGTCGGCGTGTGCGTCCGTGCGCCCCCTGTGCCCTCCCCCGTTCGGCGGCAGGCAGAGGGCGCCGTGTCGCGGCGCCACCGAGCCGCCCGTGGAGATGCCGGTGGTCGCCACCCGGCGGTGGCCGAGCGAGCGGCCCCGGGCCACCGCGGCCGCCGGGTCCAGGACCTCGCGGTCGCCCGGCGTGGACCGGCCGCCCGAGCCGTCGTGACCCCGGAACGAGAAGGCGATCACGGCGGTGTGCTGCGCGAACACCCGCGCGGCCCGTCGCGGACCGGGGCGTTCCGGCGCGCCGGTGCAGCCGTGCGCGAGTACGACGGCCGGGCGGCCGGCCGGGTGCCGCGCGAGGCCCGGACCGGGCTCGTACCGCGCCTCCAGCCGCACTCCGTCGGCTGTCAAGAGCGCGCCGTGATGACCACTCGAAGTGAGCGACGAAACACAAGGTCGTGCAAAATCGTCCGTACCTCCGAAAGTCAGGTGGGCTATTCTGCTGGGCAGAGAGGATCCGGGCAGAGTCGCCCCCGGGTCCTTTTGTGCATTCGGACGCGTCACCCGCGGCCGATCGCACGCGTGCTCCTAGGGCGCGGAGACCGCAAACCGTACGAATGAGTGCCGCAACGTCCTCGCAGGGACCGAGGAGGAACCGACGTTATGGGCGAGCGAAGCGTGCAGGACAGCAAGGACGACCGTACGACCGAGGGTGGCAGCCGATGAGTTCACTGCTGCTCCTGACCAATGCCCTCCAGCCGTCGACGGAGGTGCTTCCCGCGCTCGGACTGCTGCTGCACAGCGTGCGGGTGGCTCCCGCCGAGGGCCCGGCCCTCGTGGACACCCCGGGGGCCGACGTCATACTGATCGACGGCCGCCGCGATCTGCCCCATGTGCGCAGCCTGTGCCAGTTGCTGCGGTCCACCGGCCCGGGCTGCCCGCTGATCCTCGTGGTCACCGAGGGGGGTCTGGCGGCGGTCACCGCGGACTGGGGCGTCGACGACGTCCTGCTGGACACGGCGGGGCCCGCCGAGGTGGAGGCGCGGCTGCGGCTGTCGATGGGACGCCGGCAGATCTCGATGGACGACAGCCCGATGGAGATCCGTACGGGCGACCTCTCCGTGGACGAGGCGACGTACAGCGCGAAGCTCAAGGGCCGGATACTGGATCTGACCTTCAAGGAGTTCGAGCTGCTGAAGTACCTCGCCCAGCACCCGGGCCGGGTCTTCACCCGCGCCCAGCTGCTCCAGGAGGTCTGGGGCTACGACTACTTCGGCGGCACCCGCACGGTGGACGTGCACGTGCGGCGGCTGCGCGCCAAGCTCGGTCCCGAGCACGAGTCCTTGATCGGCACCGTGCGGAATGTCGGCTACCGCTTCGTGGTCCCGGAGAAGCCGGAGAAGACCGAGCGCCAGGCCGAGGATTCCCCGCCGAAGAGCCCCGCGGACGCCCCACGAACGGAGAAGCCGGAGGCCGTCGCACGCCCGGCGAAGAGGTGAGTGGACCCGCGTAGACTGCCGCCCGTGGCCAAGGTGACGCGGGACGATGTGGCGAGACTGGCGGGGACGTCGACCGCGGTGGTCAGCTATGTCATCAACAACGGTCCGAGGCCGGTCGCCCCGGCCACGCGGGACCGGGTGCTGGCGGCGATCAAGGAGCTGGGGTACCGGCCCGACCGGGTCGCCCAGGCGATGGCGTCCCGACGGACGGACCTCATAGGCCTGATCGTCCCGGACGCGCGCCAGCCCTTCTTCGCGGAGATGGCGCACGCGGTCGAGCAGGCCGCGGCCGAGCGGGGCAAGATGGTGCTCGTCGGCAATTCCGACTATCTCGACGAGCGCGAAGTGCACTACCTGCGGGCCTTCTTGGGCATGCGGGTCTCCGGGCTCATCCTGATCAGCCAGGGCCCCAGCGAACACGCCGCCACGGAGATCGACGCGTGGGACGCCCGCGTGGTGCTGATGCACCGCAGACCCGACGCCATCGACGACGTCGCCGTGGTGACCGACGACGTCGGCGGCGCCCAGCTCGCCACCCGTCATCTGCTGGAGCACGGGCACCCCTACGTGGCCTGTCTCGGCGGGACCGAGGAGACGCCGGTGATCGGCGACCCGGTCACCGACCACGTCGAGGGCTGGCGGCGGGCCATGCGCGAGGCCGGGAAATCGCTGGAGGGCCGGCTGTTCCAGGCCCCCTACAACCGTTACGACGCCTACCAGGTCGCCCTCGGGCTGCTGTCCGGCCCCGACCGGCCGCCGGCCATCATCTGCGCCACCGACGACCAGGCGATCGGCGTCCTGCGGGCCGCCCGTGAGCTGCGCATCGACGTCCCCGGCGAGCTGGCGGTCGCCGGTTTCGACGATGTGAAGGAGGCGGCCCTGACGGACCCGCCGCTGACCACCGTCGCCTCCGACCGCATCGCCATGGCCCGCTCGGCCGTGGACCTGGTCCTCGACGACGCCCTGCGTGTCGCCGGATCCCGGCGCGAGCGGCTCAAGCAGTTCCCGTCGGCGCTGGTCGTCCGGCGCTCGTGCGGCTGCGGCGGCTGAGGGCAGGGCCCGGCCCCTCGGCCGGGAAGCGCAGCAAACCGGGCATACCCACTACTTCTGTCGGGCTTTTTACGCCGCGCTCAGACAGTTCTCATGAAGCCGGAGGACAGTCTCACTCATGACGGAGACGCACCGCCGCAGCGGCGACCACAACCCTGACCAGCGCTCCGGGCAGCAGCCCGGGGCCTACCCGGCCCCTCCGGCGTACGCGCCGGGGCAGCCGGTCGCCACGGCGAGCGGTGTCCCCGTCTGGCCGGGCGGTGCGGGTGGTGCCGGCGGTGCCGGCGGAGCGGGTGGCGGTTACGCCGGGTTCGCGGCGCCCGCCCCCGCCGGTGGCGCCCCTGCCGGACACGCCGCCTCCCGGGCCCGGCGGCGGCCGGTGGCGCTGCTCGCCGCCTGCGCCTTCGTCGCGGCGGTCGTCGGCGGCGGCTCGGCCGCGCTCGTGGGGGAGCTGACGGACGGGCCGGGCAACGGCAGCCAGTCCACGCCGGTGCGGAACGTGTCCTCCAAGAGCGGCGGCGTCTCCGCCGTCGCCAAGGCGCTGCGGCCCAGCATCGTGGAGATCAAGGCCGCCACGTCCTCCGGCCAGTCCACCGGGTCCGGTGTGATCATCACCGGTGACGGTGAGATCGTCACGAACAACCACGTCGTGGCCGGTTCCGACACCGTCAAGGTCAGCCTCAGCGACGGCACCACCAAGAGCGCCAAGGTCGTCGGCACCGACCCCGGCAAGGACCTCGCCCTGATCAAGGTCGAGGGCGGCAGCGGTCTGAAGGCCGCCCAGCTCGGCGACTCCGGCAAGGTCCAGGTCGGTGACGAGGTCGTCGCCATCGGCTCGCCGGAGGGCCTCACCGGCACGGTCACCAGCGGCATCGTCTCCGCCCTGAACCGCGACGTCACGGTCTCGAAGGAGCAGGGCCAGGCACCGGACCGGCGTGACCGCGGCGTTCCCCAGTGGCCCTTCGAGTTCGGCGGAAACGAGTACAACGGCGACACGGGCTCGTCCAAGACCACGTACAAGGCGATCCAGACGGACGCCTCGCTCAACCCCGGCAACTCCGGCGGCGCCCTCATCAACATGAGCGGCCAGATCATCGGCATCAACTCCGCGATGTACGCCTCCGGTTCGGGCTCCGGCACCGGCGACTCGGCCGGCAGCGTCGGTCTCGGCTTCGCCATCCCCGTCAACGACGTCAAGGCGGACCTCGCGAAGCTGCGCGGCGGCGGCAGCGCGTAGTGGCCATGCGGCCGGCTGGGACTGGGCCGGCACCCGGCGCCGTGCGGGCGCGCTGGCGTCGTGCCGGCACCCGACGCCGTGCCGGGGCTCCGGCAGTGCGTGATGGCCGTGCGGCCGGTCGGCACGCTGGCACTGGGCCGGTGCCCTGTGCCGTGCCGGCGCGCTGGCCTCGTGCCGGTACCCGACGCCCTGCCGGCGCTCCGGCAGTGCGTGATGGCCGTGCGGCCGGTCGGCACGCCGGCACTGGGCCGGTGCTCCGTGCCGTGTTCGGCAATGAGCCGGGATTCCGGCGCCGTGCCGGCGCTTCGGGCGTCGAGCCGGTGTTCCAGCTGTGCCACAGCTCCGGCAGCGGTGACGGCCATGCCGCCCACCGGTACGTTGGCGCCGACCGGCGCTCCGGCGGCGTCGTGACGGCACCCTGGCGCCGTGCCCCCAGCTCCGGCACCGACGCCGTGCCCGCGCTCCGGCAGTGCGTGACGCGGCCATGCGGCCGGCCGGCACGCCGGCACTGGGGCGGTACCCGGCGTCGCGCCGGTACCCCGCGCCGTGCCACAGCTCCGGCAGCGTGCAGGCACAGGCGCAGCGCCAGCGCCCCGGCAGCGTGCCGGCCAAGGCACAGGCACAGGCTCAGCGCCAAGCGCAAAGGCAAAGCGCCAGCGCCCCGGCGGCGTGGCACGCTGAGGGGCGCGGCACACACACCGTTTCGTCCCGCCGCGTCCTTCCATGACCCGTGAACCCCGTGAGGTACCCGCGATGAGCCCCGTCGAGCACGGTGACCAGCCCGCCCGCATTCTGGTCGTGGACGACGAACCCGCCGTCCGTGAAGCGCTGCGCCGCAGTCTGGCCTTCGAGGGCTACGGCACCGAGCTGGCCGTCGACGGGCTCGACGCCCTCGACAAGGTCGACGCCTACGACCCCGAGCTGATCGTGCTGGACGTCCTCATGCCCCGCATGGACGGGCTGACGGCCGCCCGGCGGCTGCGGGCCGCCGGGACCACCGTGCCGATCCTCATGCTCACCGCCCGGGACACCATCGGCGACCGCGTCACCGGCCTCGACGCCGGCGCCGACGACTACCTCGTCAAGCCCTTCGAGCTGGACGAGCTGCTGGCCCGCATCCGGGCCCTGCTCCGGCGCAGTTCCTACGCGACCGCCACCGGCTCGGGGCCCGCCGACGCGCACGCTCTCACCTTCGCCGACCTGCGGATGGACCTCGCGACCCGCGAGGTGACCCGGGGCGGGCGGGCGGTGGAGCTGACCCGGACCGAATTCACGCTGCTGGAATTGTTCCTCACCCACCCCCGGCAGGTCCTCACCCGGGAGCAGATCCTCAAGTCCGTGTGGGGCTTCGAGTTCGAACCCAGCTCCAACTCCCTCGACGTGTATGTGATGTACCTGCGCCGCAAGACCGAGGCGGGCGGCGAGCCGCGCCTCGTGCACACCGTGCGGGGCGTCGGATACGTCCTGCGAGCCGACGGCGGCGCCGAGCACACCGTGCGGGGCGTCGGATACGTCCTGCGAGCCGACGGCGGCGCCGAGTGATCCGAAGATTCGGCCGCCTGCCCCTGCGCTCCCGGCTCGCCCTGCTGACGACCGCCGCCGTCGCCGTCGCGGTGGCGCTTGCCGCGGGCGCCTGCTGGCTGGTCACCAAGCAGCAGCTCGGCCACCAGCGTGACGAGACGCTGACCAGCGCCCGGGCCGACAAGGACTACCTCAGCGCGCTGCTGCGCAGCTGTGACGCCAACCCCGCGGGCGTGCCGGGGCAGCCCGGTTCGTACACCGTGCAGATCGTCACCGCCGGCGGTCTGGTCTGCACCACGCTCGGCAAGTCACCGGTCCAGGTCGACGACGCCGATCTGGCGGTCGCCCAGGGGCGGCTGTCGGACACGCTCCACAACGCGACGGCCAGGGACGGCACCCGGATGCGGGTCGCGACCTCCGCGGGCCCGCTGCCGAACACCGCCGTGTCCATCGCCCAGCCGCTGAGCGAGGCCGACAAACCCCTCAACTCCCTCGCGCTCCTGCTGGTTATCACCGCCGGGGTGGGCGTGCTGGGCGCGGCGACGGCCGGACTGTGGATCGCCCGTGCCGGGCTGCGGCCCGTGGACCGGCTGACCGGGGCGGTCGAGCACATCGCCCGCACCGAGGACCTGGCGGTGCGCATCCCCGTGGACGGCGAGGACGAGATCGCCCGTCTCTCCCGCTCCTTCAACTCCATGACCGCGGCCCTCGCCTCCTCCCGCGACCGGCAGCAGCAGCTCATCGCGGACGCCGGGCACGAGCTGCGCACGCCCCTGACGTCGCTGCGCACCAACATCGACCTGCTCGCGCGCAGCGAGGAGACGGGCCGGGCGATCCCGCCGGAGGACCGCAAGGAGCTGCTGGCGAGCGTCAAGGCGCAGATGACGGAGCTGGCCGCGCTGATCGGCGACCTCCAGGAGCTGTCCCGGCCGGACGGCGCCCCCGGCGGCCCGGTGCGGGTGCTCGCCCTGCACGACATCGCCGAGCGGGCCGTCGGCCGGGCCCGGCTGCGCGGGTCCGGGCTGACGATCACGGCCGAGCTGCACCCGTGGTTCGTCCGCGCGGAGCCCGCCGCCCTGGAACGGGCGCTGGTCAACCTCCTCGACAACGCCGTGAAGTTCAGCCCGCCGGGCGGGGAGATCGCCGTGCGGCTGGCCGGCGGCGAGCTGACCGTACGCGACCACGGGCCGGGCATCCCGCCCGAGGAACTGCCGCACGTCTTCGACCGCTTCTGGCGCTCGCCCACCGCCCGCAGCCTGCCGGGCAGCGGCCTCGGCCTGTCGATCGTGGCCCGCACGGTGCGGCAGGCGGGCGGCGAGGTGACCCTGCGCACGGCCGAGGGCGGCGGCACGGTGGCTTCCGTGCGGCTGCCGGGCGCGCCGGCGGCCCCGCCGGTGCTGCCGTAGGCGCGCCCGGCAGCCGCCGGACGGACCGGGCGGCCGAACCCGGCCGGGTACACGAGGAAGGCCCCCACCATGGGTGGGGGCCTTTCCCGTTCCGTGCGCCACCAGGGACTCGAACCCCGGACCTGCTGATTAAGAGTCAGCCGCTCTAACCAACTGAGCTAGCGGCGCGGAATGAATATTACATGATCCATTCGGTGGGCAAAAGATTCCGCTAACGGGCCTCGCCGACGGGCAGTTCCACCCCGGTCAGCTCCGCCCGGATGCCGTCCCGCTCGACCTTCACATGGCGCAGGTGCAGGTCCCGCGCCTCCTTCGGCAGTTGGAAGGAGAGCGAAAGCCGGTCCGACAACTCGGGCGGCCGCAGTGCGATCAGGGCCGACACCAGTTTCGGATCCACACCGATCCGCTTCAGCAGCCACGGGTGGTCGACCACGACGTCGACCAGGTTCACCCGCGTCAGCCGCTCCACGAAGCGGGGCGCGCCCGTCACCTCGCGCAGCCGGTCCTCGTCGCGCAACGCGAGCGCCGCGGCCTCCTTCGGCACCCCCAGCCGCTCGGCCACGGCGGGCACCGACAACAGCGCCTTCACCCGGGCGGCGTCCCGGCTGATGCGCTCGGCGGTCTCCCGGTGCAGGACGAGCCCCTTGTCCTTGCCCGGGCGGTACGTGGCGACCCGGGGAATATCGACGCTCATCCCGTCGATGTCGGTGGAGATCCCGCGGTCGCCGTCCCGCCGCAGCCGGGCCTGCGCCCGGACGCGCAGTTCCTCACCGGCGACGGACAACGTCCCGGCCGCGCGGATCGCATTGCCGCCGTGGTCACTGAATTTGACCTGCGAGGCACCGAGTTCCCGGTTCAGGTCGTCGAAGGCCAACAGGACCTCGCCGTCCAGATTCCCGATGACGGCACCGCGCACATCGGCCGGGAGATTCCCGGTCAGCCGCACGTCCCGGGCGCTCGCCTTCACCTTCGCCAGCGAAACCCGGTCCGCCGCCACGTCCGGCACGGTCGCGTCGACGCGCGAAAGCCGTTTCGCGAAGACCTGGGTGAGAAAGGGAAAGCCGTGGATGTCCACCTGCGGGGCCGCCTCCAGATGGAGTTGCCGCTGAAGCGCCTGCTGGGCCTTCTTCTCGGCGTACATCACCGCGCAACGGTCGGCGAGCACGAGGAATGCGGCACAGGCCACGACGGCGAACAGCAACTTCACCGTGAGCGGCACGGCGGAGAACCGGCGACGACGGCGCCGGGAGCGCCTGGCACGCCGGTGGTCGGGCGGCGACCAGGCGTCTTCCCCGCCGGATTCCCCGGCCGGGGCGTCGTGCGGGGGATCGTCCGGCGGATCGTCGTACCTCAGCCCCAGGCCCAGGGGATCGTCGTCGGTCCGGTCGTCGGCCGCGTCGGCTACGCCGGCCGGTATTTCGTGCAGAGTCTCTTCCGGGTCGGCCAGGGAAGCGAGTTCGTCATACGGATTGGGGGGACGGGAAGGTATGCGTGTGGGGGTTCGCATCACCACATCCCACCACGCGTGCGGACCCCGGACGCAAGGCCTACTGCCGGTTACGCGTAAATCCTGCGCTATTTCCGGCCGTTGGAGGGATGTGTTTTCCCCCACGGTGAACCGGCCGTTTAGCGTGGCGGCAAGGCACAAGCCGGGACGCTTTCACCAGGCGAGTGCCGTGTGTATGCCGTGTGTGCCTTGACCGACCTGACGGGAGAACGTACTCATGATCGTGGTGACGGGAGCGACCGGAAACGTAGGCCGCGAACTGGTGGACCGGCTGCTTACCGCCGGCACCCCCGTGCGGGCGGTGAGCCGTGACCCCGAGCGGGCGGGCCTGCCGGCGGGCGTCGAGGTGGTACGGGCCGATCTGACCGGCGGGGCGGAACTGGACGCGCTCCTGACCGGCGCGCGGGCGCTGTTCCTCAACATCGCCGCCACGGGCCTGGAGGCGGGCCCCCTGATCGACGCGGCGGTGAAGGCCGGGGTGCGGCGGATCGTCCTCAACTCCTCGATGGCCGTCACCGGTACGCCCGCCGACGAGGACGGCTTCATCGCGCGCGCCCACGCGGCGGCCGAGCGCGCGATCCGGGACTCGGGCGTGGAGTGGACCTTCGTGCGCGGCGGCATGTACGCCACGAACGCCTTGCAGTGGGCGGAGCCGATCCGCGCCGAGGGCGTCGTGCGCGGCCCCTACGCGCGGGCCGTCGCGGCCCCCGTGCACGAGGCGGATCTCGCGGACGTCGCCGCCGAGGCGCTGCTGGACACGACGGGCACGCACCTCGGCCAGGCCTATGTGGTGACCGGCCCGGTGGGGCTGACGGTGGCGGAGCAGGTCGGCACCATCGGCCGTGTCCTCGGCCGGCCGGAGGTGCGCTTCGAGGAGGTGTCCTTCGAGGAGGTGTCCTTCGAGGACGCCCTCGCCGCCATGGAGCGGGCCGGCGTCCCGACGGTCGCCGCCGAGGACATCATCCGGTACTCCGGGGCCACCGTGGGCCAGAAGCCGTTGGTCACGGACGCCGTCCAGCGGGTGACGGGCCACCCCGCCCGCTCGTTCGAGCAGTGGGCGCGGGACCACGTGGCCGACTTCCGCTGACGGGCTCCGCTGACGGGCCGGTGCCACCGCCTCGCACGCGGGACGGGTCGGGGACGGGCTCGGCCCGCCCCCGACCCGCGACACCCGGTCTAGATCGCGTTGACGTTCGCGGCCGCGGGGCCCTTCTGGCCGTCCTGGATCTCGAACTCGACGTTCTGGCCCTCGGCCAGTGTCTTGAAGCCATTGCCCTGGATCGCCGAGAAGTGGACGAAGACGTCCTTGGACCCGTCGGCGGGGCTGATGAAGCCGAAGCCCTTCGCCTCGTTGAACCACTTGACCTGGCCCGTGATCTTCGCCATCGCGATTCCTCCTGTCGGTGCGATCAAAGATCACCGTCTCACGCCGTGCGGGCGAAGGAGCGCGATTTCCGGCCGACTTGGGACCGGTGCGGGATCAGCCGCGGCGGCCGCCGCCGCCGTACCCGCCGCGACCGCCCGAACGCTCCTCGCGGGGCCGGGCCTCGTTGACGTTGAGCTGGCGCCCGTCGAGTTCCGTGCCGTTGAACCGCTCGACGGCCCCGGCCGCGTCACCGTCGCCCATCTCGACGAACGCGAAGCCCTTCGAACGGCCCGTGTCGCGGTCGGTGACGATGCTGACGCTCTGCACCGGACCCGCCTCCCGGAAGAGTGCGGTCAGGTCGCCCTCCGTCGTCCGATAGCTCAAGTTGCCCACGTAAAGCCTCTTCGACACGGTCGACTCTCCCTCGCTGTGACGGCCGGCTGCGCCGAACCGACCCGAACCGTCGCAGCCGCACCGGACGCGGACAAGAGCCCCCGGCCCCTTTCCGGCCACGGCCACAACATCCTCACCAAAGCGACAGACCCCGGCGCGGTGATCTTCGATGCCCCGCGCGCGTGTTCGGGCCGGCCACAACAGCCCGTCGCGGCCCGAGGTCACTTCACGATCGTGATCCGGTCACCCTTCGGCGGAGCCAGCGGCGAGGCCGCCGAGGAGTGCGCGGTGAGGTACGAGGTGAAGGCATCGAGGTCCGAGGCGCCCACGAGCTTGTTCTTGCCCTCCTTGAAGGCGGGGAAGCCGTCGCCGCCGCCCGCGAGGAACTCGTTCATCGCGACCCGGTACGTCTTTCCCGGGTCGATCGCGGTGCCGTTCAGCTTCACCGACGAGGCGACGACACGGTCCGCGCCCTGCTTGGTGAGGTCGAGCGTGTAGGTCAGCCCCCGGCTCACCTGCAAGATCTTCGGCTGCGGCTCGTTGGGGCCGCTGACCTGCTGCTGGAGGGCGGCGATGACCTGCGCGCCGGTGAGGTCGACGACGTTCGTCATGTTGGTGAACGGCTGGACCGTGAACGCCTCGCCGTAGGTCACGACGCCGTCGCCCTCGGCGCCCGACGCCTTGAAGGCGAGGTCCGAGCGGATGCCGCCGGGGTTCATGAACGCGATCTGCGCGCCGCCCTTGTCGGCCGGGGCCAGGGCCTCCAGCTGGGCGTCCGTGAGCACATCGCCGAGCGGCTTCTCGTACGCCTCCGAGCCGCGGCCGTTGATGTCGGCGGAGATGTAGCCGACCGGCTTGTTCGCGACCGGGGCCGCCAGGGTCTTCCAGCGGTCGATGAGCCGGGTCATGTCCGCGGCCTTGGGCTGCTCACGGTCGACGACGTGGTTCGTGGCACGCGGGCCCTTGACGCTCGTCCGGACGATGTCCTTCGTCCGCCGGTCGTAGGTCAGCGTCGTGTCGGTGTAGACACGGCCGAAGGAGGCCGCCGAGGTGACCGTGCGCGGCGCGCCCGACGGGTCGGGGATGGTGCAGGCGTAGGCCTGGTGGGTGTGGCCGGTGACGAGGGCGTCGACCTTCGGGGTCACCCTCTTGGCGATCTCGACGATGGGCCCGGAGATGCCCGCGCCCGCGCCCGGGGTGTCGCAGTCGTAGTTGTACGAACCCGACGCCGGCATGCCGCCCTCGTGGATGAGGGTGACGATGGACTTCACGCCCTGGCGGTCGAGTTCCTTGGCGTACTTGTCGATCGTCTCGACCTCGTCGTGGAACTTGAGGCCCTTGACGCCCTCGGCCGTCACGACGTCCGGGGTGCCCTCCAGGGTGAGACCGATGATGCCGATCTTCACGCCCTTGTGCTTCCAGATCGTGTAGGGCTTCAGGATCGGCTTGCCGGTCTTCTCGTCGGTGACGTTCGCCGCGAGGTAGGGGAAGTCCGCGCCGCGGAACTTCTTGCCCTTCTCGAAGCAGCCCTCCTTGGGGTGGCAGCCGCCCCGCTGCATGCGCAGCAGCTCGGCGCGGCCCTCGTCGAACTCGTGGTTGCCGACGGAGGTGGCGTCCAGCTCGATCTTGTTGAGTGCCTCGATGGTCGGCTCGTCGTGGAAGAGGCCGCTCATCATCGGGCTCGCGCCGATCATGTCGCCGGCCGCCGCGGTGATCGAGTACTCGTGGCCCCGGCGGGCGGTGCGCAGCGAGTTGGCGAGGTATTCGACGCCGCCCGCCGGTATGACCTTCTTCGTGCCGTCGGGCTGCGTCTCGGTGACGGTGCCGGAGGAGCCCTGCGGGGCCTCCAGGTTGCCGTGCAGGTCGTTGAAGGAGAGCAGCTGCACGTCGACCGTGCGGCCGTGGCGCTGCTTGCCGCTGTGCGCGCTGTCGGCGGCCACCGTGCCGTTCGCGCCCGCCGGGGCGGCGGCGGAGAGCACTCCGGCGGTGGCGGCGAGCACGGCCGCGGTGGCGGTCAGCCGTCCGGCGAGGCGCTTCCGTGGCGGCGTCGCATGAGGCGTCGCGGGCATTTGTTCCCCTTTGTAATGATGTTGTGCTGGTGTTACAGCAGGTGGGTCGGCCGCAGCTTACGGTCAACGCGCGTAGCGCGACAGGAGGGTTGAGGTGACGAATTGGTAGCTTCCGGCCGCCGGTTCCCTGCCGGTTCCCCGTCACTTCCCCACCGGCCGGGCGGGCACGCCACGGCGTACCCCCGGTAGCGCCCCGCCCGGGTCGTAGGCTCAAGGCCATGAGTGACGTGGTGGTGTACGACGCGGGCGGACCGCGGTCGATCGAGGTTCTGCCGGAGCTGGCGCCCGAGCTGGTGCGGGAGGTGCTGTCGCTGGTGGCGGAGGCCGCCGACGCCGACGGTCAGCCGGCCGTCTCCGAGCAGGGCCGGTTGCAGCTCGAAGGGGTGCGGCCGGGGGTGCGGCACCTGCTGCTGCGGGACTCCGACGGCGAACTCGTCGGATACGCCCAGCTGGAGGACAGCGATCCCGTGGAGGCCCCGGCGGGCGAGCTGGTCGTCCGGCCCGGCCGGCGCGGTCGCGGCCACGGGCGGGCGCTCGGCACGGCGCTGCTGGCCGAGTCGGGCAAGCGGCTGCGGGTCTGGGCGCACGGCGGGCACCCGGCCGCCCGGCACCTCGCGCAGGTGCTCGGGCTGAGCCTCTTCCGCGAGCTGCGCCAGATGCGCAGGCCGCTGGCCGGTCTCGACCTCCCCGAGCCCGCCCTGCCCGAGGGCGTGCGCGTACGGACGTTCCGTCCCGGCGAGGACGACGAGCGGTGGCTGGCGGTGAACGCCGAGGCGTTCGCCCACCACCCCGAGCAGGGCTCGCTCACCCAGCGGGACCTCGACGACCGCAAGGCCCAGGCCTGGTTCGACCCGAAGGGCTTCTTCCTCGCCGAGAAGGACGGCGACATCGTCGGCTTCCACTGGACGAAGGTCCACGCCGACCAGGGGATCGGCGAGGTGTACGTGGTGGGCGTGCGGCCCGGCGCGCAGGGCGGCGGGCTCGGCCGCGCGCTGACCGCGACCGGACTGCGGCACCTGGCGGGCGAGGGCCTGCCGACGGCCATGCTCTACGTCGACGCGGACAACAAGCCCGCCGTCACCGTCTACGAGCGCCTCGGGTTCCAGGTCTACGAGACGGATCTGATGTACCGCTCGGAGAGCTGAGCCCGTTCGGCATTCGCGCATATCCGCCGCGCCGCACCGCCCGGCGAAAACCCCGAAACCGCCCTCCAGGACCGCCCTGGAGGGCGGTTTCGCGTGTCCGCCGCGATCGGCGGCGGTTGACAGCGCCGCACCCTTCCACCACCCTTTCACTAATCAAGTAGTGAAAGGGTGTGAGGCGCGTGGTCGAATTCCGCATCGACCGGCGGAGCGGAGTCGCCACCTATCTGCAGATCGTCCTGCAGGTGAAGCAGGCCCTCCGGCTGGGCCTGCTCGCCCCCGGCGACAAGCTGCCGACGGCCAAGGAGGTCGTCGCGGCCACGGCCATCAACCCGAACACCGTCCTGAAGGCCTACCGCGAACTCGACCGCGAAGGACTGGTCGAGCCGCGCCCCGGACTGGGGACCTTCGTGCGGCGGTCGCTGGCGCGGCCCGAAGCCGCCGCGGATTCGCCGCTGCGGGCCGAACTGGCCGACTGGACGGACCGCGCACGCGCGGCCGGGCTCGACCGCGAGGACGTGGCCGCGCTGGTCGCCTCCGTGCTGGACGAGAGCTTCGGCGGCCACGGGCGGCCCGGGGCGCACCACGTGAACGAGGCGCACCACATGAACAAGGGGAACAAGGGGACCGCATGACCGACCTGACCTTTCAGCCCGACCGGACCGCCCTGCAGGCGGTCGGCGTCGGGGTGAAGCACCGTCGCGGCTGGGCGCTGCGCGACTGCTCCTTCCGCCTGCCCGCCGGGCGGATCTGCGCCCTCGTCGGACCGAACGGCGCCGGCAAGTCCACCCTGCTCTCCCTCGCGGCGGGCCTGCGGCGGCCCACCACCGGCACGCTCACGGTCTTCGGCGCCGGGCCCACCGACCCCGCCGTCCGGCCCCGGGTGGCGTTCGTCGCCCAGGAGAAGCCGCTCTACCCCCACTTCACGATCGCCGACACGCTGCGCCTTGGCCGTGAACTCAACCCGGCCGTCTGGGACCAGGCCGCCGCCGAGCGCCTCGTACGGGACGGGAACCTGCCCTTCGACGCCCGCGTCGGCTCCCTCTCCGGCGGCCAGCGCACCCGCGTCGCGCTCGCCCTCGCCTTCGGCAAGCGGCCCGAACTCCTGCTGCTGGACGAGCCGATGAGCGATCTCGACCCGCTCGTCCGCCACCGGATGATGGCCACCCTCATGGCCGAGGCGGCCGAACGCGCCACCACCGTCGTGATGGCCTCGCACGTGCTCGCCGAACTCGACGGCGTCTGCGACTACCTGCTGCTCGTGGCCGACGGCCAGGTGCGGCTCGCGGGCGAGATCGAGGACCTGATCGCCGGACATTCCCTGCTCCTCGGCCGCCACGAGGGGCCCGGCGTGCCGCCGGAGCTGGCCGGGCACACGGTCGTCGAATCCAGCGCCACCGGGCGCCAGTTCAGCGCGCTCGTGCGCACCGACGGCCCGGTCGCGGGCCGCTGGGAGGTCTCCGAACCGAGCCTGGAGGAGCTGCTCCTCGCGCATCTGCGCTCGCCCGGCGCCCCGGTGCTGCTCACACCCAGCGCGGAGCCGCGCCGCGCCGCGAAGGGGGCGGCGTGAGCACCGCCACCCGGGCCGCCCCGGCCACCGCCGCCGTCCCCCGCTCCCGGCTGCCCCGTCCGCGCGGCATGGCCTGGCTGGTGTGGCGGCAGCACCGGGCCGCCGTGTGGACCGGACTCGTCCTGCTCGTCGCGCTCGTCGGCACGCTGGTGTGGCTGAGGTTCGCGGGCAACGCCTACCTCGACGGCCAGGGCCTGCACCGCGGGTGCGAGGAGGCCGAGACGTGCACGGAACGCGACTGGCAGGCCATCAGCGCATTCCGCGTCGGCTACGGCGATCTCCTCGACAAAATCGGGTGGTTGCTACGGTTCCTGCCCTGGGTGGCCGGCCTGTTCGTGGCCGGGCCGATGGTGGCACGCGAACTGGAGAGCGGCACCTACAAGGTGGTCTGGTCGCAGTCGGGTTCACCCCTGCGCTGGCTCGGGGTGAAGCTCGCCACGGCCGCCGTGGCCGTGCTCGCCGCCTTCTCGCTGCTGTCGGCGGCCTACGCCTGGACCTGGCATTCCTTTCCGCCCGACCTGCTGTACCAGCGCTGGTGGTACACGTTCGACATGATGGGCCCCGCCCCCGTCGCGCACGCCCTGCTGGCGGTCGCCCTCGGCACGCTCGTCGGTCTGCTGGTCAGGCGCACGATCGCGGCCATGGGCGTCACCCTGGTGGTCTCCGGCCTGCTGATCTGGGCGCTGGACGTCCTGCGGCCCTATGTGATCAGCCCGGTGACGACGCTCTACGCCGAGCGGCCGTCGCCTCCCGACACCGCCTGGGTCATCGAGCGCGGCGGCGTCGGCCCGGACGTGGGCCGCATCAAGTCCCTCTGGTGCGACATGGACATCTCCGACGCCGAGTGCCTGGCCCGCAACGGCGCGACCGACTGGTACGCGGACCTCCACCCCAGCTCCCACCTGTGGCCCATGCAGTGGGCCGAGACCGGGATCTTCGTCGGTCTCGCCCTGCTCCTGGCCGTCGCCGCCTGTTGGCTGCTGCGCCACCGTTCCCAGGCCCCGGCGGCCACCTCCTCCTCCCGTAAGGCGACGGCGTGACCATGACTTCGGTACCCACGGCCCGTACCGCGACCCCGCGCGCGCCGGGTGCGCGCGCCCTCGGCTGGACCGTCGTACGGCAGCACCGCACCACCGCGTGGATCCTGTCGGCGTTCTTCCTCGCGTTCGCCGGAGCCCTGGTGTGGCTGCACGGCGCGATGGCGGACTTCATCGACGCGCATCGTCTGCTGGCCGTCTGCGACGCCTTCGAGTGCGAGGGCTCGTCGGTGAAGGTGGCCGAATTCCGGGGCTCGTACGGCACTTACCTGCACTACGCGGGTCTGCTGCTGGAATTCCTGCCCCCACTGACGGCGGCGTTCGTCGCGGGCCCGATGGTGGCGCGCGAGCTGGAGAGCGGCACCTACAAGGTGGCCTGGTCGCAGTCCGGTTCGCCGCTGCGCTGGTTCGCGGCGAAGCTGGTGCTGCCGGCGGTGGTCGTGCTCGCCGGGACCTCGGTGCTCTCCGCGCTCTACACCTGGTGCTGGCGGGTCGTGGGCGACCGCGAGCACGGTGACGTGCTGCTGCCCGGCCAGGTCTGGCACCAGTCGTTCAACGCGCTCGGGCTCGCGCCCGTCACCTTCGCCCTGGCCGGGGTGGCCGTCGGCGCGCTCGTCGGGCTGCTGGTCAAGCGCGCCTTCCCGGCCGTGATCATCGCCATGCTGGCCACCGGGACGGTGATGACGGCGGTCGGCTCCCTGCGGCAGTACCTGGTCACCCCGGTGACGAAGCTGTCCGCCGACATGCCGGGCCTGCTCGGACACCGCACCTGGTGGTTCGAGCGCGGCATGGTCGGCCCGGACGGCCGGCACATGGTGGAACCGGACTGCGGCATCGGCGTCAAGCCCGCGCAGTGCCTCGCGGACCACGGCGCGAGCGGTTGGTACATCGAGTCCCACCCGTACAGCCACCTCTGGCCCCTGCAGTGGGCCCAGGCGGGCATCGTCACCGTGCTCGCCGTGCTCCTCGCGGGCGGCGCGTTGTGGTGGATGCGGCGCGCCCACCACTGACCGAGCGCCCCTGCCGTACGCCCGTCCACCTTCGTGGGCGGGCGTACGCGCTTGGAAGGCCTTCGCGCGGGGGATACCGACCCCACGGGGTAGGGTCCCGCTTTCCTGCGCGCCATGTGCGCGTTACCCATGATTCAACCGCGGTTGCGAACCTTGCCGAATGCAGCCCGCCGTGTCTCGAACCCCCGGCCGGAGACGACGCGCAGCCCCGGCGCCCGTCTCCGACGAGCCCACCGTGCCCGCGGCGCGGCACCATGGAGGTATGAACCGGCCTCCCAGCGCTCAGGCACCCGACGATCCGCATCCGGACCGGCCGCTGGACCCGTGGGGGAGCCCCCGGCCGCAGCCCTCGGTGGGGTCCATCACCGCGCACCGGCCGCGGACGGCCACCGCCCCTGAGGGGCCCGGACTGGAGCCCGACCTGGACGCCGGGCTCGACGGCTACGGCATCGGCTCCCCGATGGACCGGGGGGACGGGTACGAGCGCGGCCACTCGGCGGGGGAGCACCTTCGGAGCGGCCCGGACGGCTCGGGCGGCCCGGACGGCGCGGACACCGAGGAGCTGCCCCAGGGGCGCTTCCTCGACCGGGAACGCAGCTGGCTGGCCTTCAACGAACGGGTGCTGGAGCTGGCGGAGGACCCGGCGACGCCCCTTCTGGAGCGGGCCAACTACCTGGCGATCTTCGCCAACAACCTCGACGAGTTCTTCATGGTCCGGGTCGCCGGCCTCAAGCGGCGCATAGCGACCGGTGTCGCGACCCGCTCGGCGTCCGGCCTCCAGCCGCGCGAGGTCCTGGAGCTGATCTGGACCCGCTCACGCGAACTCATGGCCCGGCACGCGGCCTGCTACCAGCAGGACGTCGCCCCCGAGCTGGCCGAGCGGGACATCCACCTCATCCGCTGGCAGGAGCTGTCGGAGAAGGAGCAGGGGCGGCTGTTCACCCTGTTCCGGCAGCAGATCTTCCCCGTGCTGACGCCCCTGGCCGTCGACCCCGCGCACCCCTTCCCGTACATCTCCGGGCTGTCGCTCAACCTCGCCGTGGTCGTCCGCAACCCGGTCAGCGGCCACCGGCACTTCGCCCGGGTGAAGGTGCCGCCGCTGCTGTCGCGGTTCCTGGAGGCGTCCCCCCAGCGGTACGTCCCGCTGGAGGACGTCATCGCGGCCCATCTGGAGGAGCTGTTCCCCGGCATGGAGGTGCTCGCGCACCACATGTTCCGGGTGACCCGCAACGAGGACCTCGAGGTCGAGGAGGACGACGCCGAGAACCTGCTCCAGGCCCTGGAGAAGGAGCTGATGCGGCGCCGCTTCGGCCCGCCCGTACGGCTGGAGGTCGAGGAGACCATCGACCCGTACGTCCTCGACCTGCTGGTCCGCGAACTCAAGATCTCCGACGCCGAGGTCTATCCGCTGCCCGGCCCGCTCGACCTCACCGCGCTCTTCCGGATTGCCGCCCTGGACCGGCCCGAGCTGAAATTCCCCAAGTTCGTGGCGGGCACCCACCGGGACCTCGCCGAGGTCGAATCCGCCTCCGCCCCCGACATCTTCGCGGCCCTGCGCGAGCGGGACGTGCTGCTGCACCACCCGTACGACTCCTTCTCCACCTCCGTCCAGGCCTTCCTGGAACAGGCCGCGGCCGACCCGGACGTGCTGGCCATCAAGCAGACGCTGTACCGGACCTCCGGCGACTCGCCCATCGTCGACGCGCTGATAGACGCCGCGGAGTCCGGCAAGCAGGTCCTCGTCCTGGTGGAGATCAAGGCCCGCTTCGACGAGCAGGCCAACATCAAATGGGCGCGGAAGCTGGAGGAGGCCGGCTGTCACGTCGTCTACGGGCTGGTCGGGCTGAAGACCCACTGCAAGCTGTCGCTGGTGGTCCGCCAGGAGGGCGAGACGCTGCGCCGCTACTCGCACGTCGGCACCGGCAACTACCACCCCAAGACCGCCCGGTTGTACGAGGACCTCGGGCTGCTCACCGCCGACCCGCAGGTGGGGGCCGACCTCTCCGACCTCTTCAACCGGCTGTCGGGATACTCGCGCCGCGAGACCTACCGCCGGCTGCTGGTGGCCCCCAGATCACTGCGCGACGGGCTGGTGGCCCGCATCGCGAAGGAGGTCGCGCACCACCGGGCCGGGCGGCCCGCGTACGTCCGCGTCAAGGTCAACTCGATGGTCGACGAGACCGTCATCGACGCCCTGTACCGGGCGTCGCGGGCCGGGGTGCCGGTGGACGTGTGGGTGCGCGGCATCTGCGCCCTGAGACCGGGCGTCGCCGGGCTGTCGGAGAACATCAGGGTGCGCAGCGTGCTCGGCCGGTTCCTGGAGCACTCCCGGGTGTTCGTCTTCGGCAACGGCGGCGAACCGGAGGTGTGGCTCGGCAGCGCGGACATGATGCACCGCAATCTCGACCGGCGCATCGAGGCGCTGGTGCGGGTCACCGACCCCGGGCACCGGGCCGCCCTCGGCAGACTGCTGGAGACGGGGATGTCGGACACCACCGCGTCCTGGCACCTCGGCGGGGACGGCGGCTGGACCCGGCAGGCGACGGACGCCGACGGGCAGCCGCTGCGGAACGTACAGGAGATGCTCATAGACGCCCGGAGGCGCCGGCGTGGCTCAGCGACATGATCCGCCGATTACGGACCGCGCTCTCGGCGGGCGGGACACGATGACGACGAAACCCCCGGTGGGCACGGGCACCCGCGCCCCCGCGACCCCGCCCCCCGCGCTCCCGGCCCCCGCGGGCACCGGGCCGTCCGCCCGCCGCGCGGGGAACGCGACGGCGGGGGAGGTACTGGCAAGTTATCTGCACACCCAGGCCACCGAATTCCTGCGCAGCCTGCGGACGCACGGCGAGAGCGGCGCCGACGCCGAGGACGCGACCGAGGCGGCGCGGCTGCTGCGCCGCTCGGCCCGGCGCCTCTTCGGCGCCCTGCACGTCTACCGGCCGCTGACGGACACGGTCTGGACGGACCAGCTCCGCTCCGAGCTGGTGTGGCTGTCGCAGACCCTGGCCCACGAGCACGCCCACGCGGCCCGGCTGGCCCGGCTGCGGGGGGCGCTGCACCGGCTGTCGGGCGCGGGCATCGGGGAAGCCGAACCGGACCCGGCGGCCGGCGCGCGGCGGGCGTCGCGGGAGGGGGCCGGGAGCGGCGCGCTGACCGTCGGCGCGGCCCGGGCGGGGGCACTGCTGGAGCGCCGGCTGACCCTGGCGCGGACGCGGGCCCATTCTGCGGCCCTGCAGGCGCTGGGCTCCTCGCGCTTCCACGCCGTCGCCGACCACGTCGCCGTGCTCGCCTCGGAGGTCCCGCTGGACCCCGCGGCCCACGACCTCCGCGCCCACGAGACCCTGACGCACTTCGTCGACCAGGCACACCGCCGGCTGGCCGAGGCCGTCGAGACGCTGCCGCTGTCCGTCGCGGGCCATCCGTACAACGGCGAGGCCCTCTCCCACGGCCTCGCCGCGACGCCGGCGGCCGACGCCCCGCCCGCCGAGGGGCGGCAGGACGCCTCCTGGCACCAGGTGCGACGGCTGGTACGACTGCGGCGGTACGGCCAGGAGGTGCTGGACGAGCAGGACCAGATCGAGGTCGAACCCGCGCTGACCGTACGTCTGTTGGGGGCGAGCCAGGCCCTGGACCGGCACCGCGACGCGGCGGAGGCCGCCGCGGCCGCCGCGGCCGCGGCCCGGACACCCCGCATCGCACCGGCCACCGCGTACGCGCTGGGGGTGCTCCACGCCGACCAGCGCCACGACGTGGAAGCCGCCCGCTTCGCCTTCGGCCGGCTCTGGCAGCGGCTGGCGGTGACGACACCGTGACCGGGCCCGGTCACGGACCCGTCCTGGCGGCGGGCTGCGCCCTCTGGCGCCGTTCCCCCGACGACGGCCGACTGGAGCTCGGCCTCGTCCACCGGCCGAAGTACGACGACTGGTCCTGGCCGAAGGGCAAGCTCAAGCGCGGCGAGGACGCCCTGTCCGGCGCGCTGCGGGAGGTCCTGGAGGAGACCGGCATGACGTGCGAGGTGGGGGCGGCCCTGCCCACCGCGCGCTATCCGTCGGAAGGACGGCCCAAGGAGGTGCGGTACTGGGCGGCCCGGGCGACGGGGGGCGCGTTCGCGCCCAGCCGCGAGGTCGACCGCTTCCTGTGGCTGCCGCCGGACGCGGCCCGCGACCGCCTCACCCGCGAGCGCGACCGCCGGCTCGTCGACGCGCTGCTGGCCGCCTTAGGAGCCGATGCGCACGAAGCTTGAGCCCAGGCTTGTCAACTTTTCTCCGGCGCGCTATATAAGAAGAGAGCGAGGGCATCCCCCCAACGTCAGAGAAAAGGAGTGACCTGTGATGCTCATGCGGACCGACCCGTTCCGGGACCTCGACCGCCTCACCCGACAGGTTTTCGGCACCGAGGCCAGGCCGGCGGCCATGCCGATGGACGCTTACCGCGTCGGCGACGAATTCGTGGTCCAGTTCGACCTTCCCGGCATCGACCCCGAATCGATCGACCTGGACGTCGAGCGCAACGTCCTCTCGATCCACGCCGAACGCCGCAAGACGGCCCCCGAAGGCGCCGAGCTGATCGTCGACGAGCGCCCCTCGGGCACGTTCAGCCGTCAGCTGTTCCTGGGCGACACGCTGGAGACCGACCGCATCGACGCCTCCTACGACCTGGGAGTGCTGACGCTGCGCATCCCGGTGGCCGAAGAGGCCAAGCCCCGCAAGATCACCATCGCGGGCGGCCGCGACCGTCGCCAGCTCGCGAGCTGACCGTTTCCTTTGTCCTCAATCGCCGGACGGGCTGGTTTGGGCTGAGGCCGGCCACTTCAAGCCCGTCCGGCGATTGAGGACGCGCCCGAAGGGCGCTCGCCGCCGCAGGCGGCAAGACGGGCCCGCAGGCCAAGGTTCCGCCGGCCAGGCGAGACGCGCTCTGCCGCCGCAGGCGGCAAAGGCGGCCCGCAGGCCAAAGACGGCCCTTCGGGCCAAAACCCAAAACCCCGCCAAGCTCAGCCGCACGGCGCCACCGCCTCCCACCGCACCGTCACCTCCCCCTGCCGCCAGCGCCGAGGGCCATCCGTCAGGGGCCAGTCCGTGCTCAGCGCGGACACGGCACGGATCCACCGTTGCCGAGAGCTCAGCGCCGCGTAAGGCGCGGCGGCCGCCCAGGCGCGGTCGAAGTCGCGGAGGAAGGCGTGCACGGGCTCGCCCGGCACATTGCGGTGGATGAGCGCCTTGGGGAGTCGTTCGGCCAGGTCGGAAGGGGTGGACAGGGATCCGAGCCGGGTCGCGAAGGTGACCGTCCGGGGGCCTTCCGGGCCGAGCGCGACCCATACGTGCCGCCGGCCGATCTCATCGCACGTGCCCTCGACGAGCAGCCCGTCGGGCGCGAGCCGGGCGCGGAGCCTGGCCCACACGGCGGCCACCTCGTCCTCGTCGTACTGCCGCAGTACGTTCGCCGCCCGGATCAGCGCGGGCCGCCGCCCGGCGCCGAGCGGCACCTCGAAGCCGCCGTGCGCGAAGGACAGCCCCTCCCGCTCGTACGGCTTCGCCGCCGCCACCCGCGCCGGATCGATCTCCACCCCGACGACCTCCGCCGCGCCGCACACCGTCCGCAGCCGGTCCAGCAGCTCCACGGCCGTCCAGGGGGCCGCCCCGTAACCGAGGTCGACGGCGACGGGGTCGGTACTGCGGCGCAGCGCGGCGCCGTGCGCGTCGGCGATCCAGCGGTCCATGCGGCGGAGCCGGTTCGGGTTGGTCGTCCCACGGGTCGCCGAACCGACGGGACGGTGGGGCGGGGTGGGGCGGGGCGGCATGTGCAGAGCCTAAGCGGTCCCAAGCGGTACGGAACGCGGTGGCGGACGGCGTTACGCCCGGTACGCCGGAGTCCGCGCTTACGCCGCCTTCACAAAAAGCTCATTGTTTGCTTGCAAGTACGGACCAAGGGATGTAAAGATCGCCTCGAACACATGTGCACTGATATGTCCGATGAACGCCATGGGGGGCTGGGCGTCGGGCGGTGCGCAAAGGGGGCGGGGGGTCACCTGTGGGCGCGTTATCAACGCGTGCGTCAACACGTCCGGGACGTGCCAAATCGGGAGGAAAGCGCAGGCGGGGGCAGGGGCATCGGCGACGTCGGGTGCTGACGTCCCCGTCCTCGGTCATGTTCGACACCGTGGTGGTCGTGCCCGCGCGCAATGAGGAAGCCGGGGTCCTGATGGCCCTGGACTCGCTGGCGGCGCAGACCTACCGGCCCGATCTCGTCGTGGTCGTCGTGAACAACTCCACCGACCGGACCGAGGCCATCGCCCGGGAGTTCGCGGCCCGCCCGGACGTGCCGTACACGGTCGTGCTCGATCTCCCGCACAACCCGCACAAGAAGGCAGGCGCCCTCAACCACGGCATCCAGTGGCTGAGCCGGGTGGAGGGCGGGCTGACCGCCGCCGCCCGCCATCTGCTGGTGATGGACGCGGACACGAGCCTGCACCACCAGTTCCTCGCCCGCGCCCGCCGGGTCATGCAGTCCGATCCGAAGATCGGCGGGCTCAGCGCCACCTGCCTGGGCCGCACGGACCTCTGGAAGAACCCCTGGCAGCGGTATCTGACGGGCATGCAGATCATCGAGTACGGGCGCTACGCGCGCAGCCGCTACCGGGGCAGCATCCACAGCATGTCCGGCGCCGGGTCCTTCTACCGCACCGAGGCGCTGCTGAGCGTGGTCCGTTGGCGGGGTGACGTCTTCTGGGAGGACCACGCCAACCTCGTCGAGGACTACGAGACCACGATCGCCCTCAAGGAGGCGGGCTGGAAGGTCACGGCCAACCAGCTCTGCATCGCCTACACCGACCTGATGCCCACCCTGCGCGAGTTGATCCAGCAGCGCGAGCGGTGGGGCCGGGGCACGGTGGACACCCTCCGCCGCCGGGGCTGGACCCGGTACACGTGGTTCTCGATCACGACGATGGTGCTGGGCTTCGTCGGCTTCCTCTACACCATGGGCTGGCTCGCCGTCTGGCTGGGCGTGACCGCCCGGCACGGGTTCCTCTTCGACCCGATCTGGTTCTCACTGATCGCGTTCTGGTCAGTGTTCGCGGGACTCAGGGTGCGCCACCTCGGCTGGAAGGCCGTGGTGGTCGAAGTTCTGATGCTCCCGGGGCTGGTGTTCGCCACCGTGCGCAACTACTGGCTGATCACCTCTGTCATCAAGTCCTACTCCACGCGTGTCAGCGCCTGGAAATGAAGAAGGGAAACGCATGAACTACACCGCCGGCGGCGCCGCAGGCGTCGTGACGGGAGGGGCCACTCTCGCGGCCACCGGATCCTCGTCCACCTCGCAGCTCATCCTGGCGGCGAGCGTCGCTCTGGTCTGCGGTGGCCTGGCCACCTACGCGGCCTCGATTCGCCGTCGCCGCCTGGACACCCGCGCCGCCGGGGAGTAATCGGCCGGGAGAAAAGCAGGTGTGTGCGGGGAGCCCGGTGCAAGCGGGCTCCCCGCACACACCGCACCTCTATCACAGCCGCCGGACCGCGTGCCTCCGCGCCGTCCGGAACGGAATACAAGCGGGTATATCGGGTGATAATTCACTCGTAGAAACAGGGAATGGGAGGCCTCCTCCGCAGCGTTGCACTCCGTTGACAGGTGGCGCACGCCCTACCAGGTGGACGGAGGTCCCGCACGGTGAGCCAGTACGTAGCCCGGCTCGGCAACCGCCGCGGCCGCACACTCGGCCCGTTCACGGGCAGCCCGCGCAGACGGCTCGGGGGAGCCCGCAAACCCCGCCGCATCGCCATGCTCAGCGTCCACACCTCCCCGCTGCACCAGCCGGGCACCGGCGACGCGGGCGGCATGAACGTCTACATCGTGGAGCTGGCCAAGCGGCTCGCCTCGATCAACATCGAGGTCGAGATCTTCACCCGCGCCACCACCGGCACCCTGCCGCCCGCCGTCGAGCTGGCCCCCGGTGTGCTCGTCCGCCACATCGACGCGGGCCCCTACGAGGGCCTCGCGAAGGAGGAGCTGCCGGCCCAGCTCTGTGCCTTCACCCACGGGGTGATGCGGGCCTGGGCGGGCCACCGCCCCGGCCACTACGACCTCGTCCACTCCCACTACTGGCTCTCCGGCCACGTCGGCTGGCTCGCCGCCGAACGCTGGGGCGTTCCCCTCGTGCACGCCATGCACACCATGGCCAAGGTGAAGAACGCGGCCCTCGCCGAGGGTGACACCCCCGAGCCCGCCGCCCGGGTGATCGGTGAGACGCAGATCGTCCGGGCCGCCGACCGGCTCGTCGCCAACACCGACGGCGAGGCCGAGGAGCTGGTGCGGCACTACGAGGCCGACCCCGCGCAGGTCGCCGTCGTGCACCCGGGCGTGAACCTCGACCGCTTCACCCCCGCCGACGGACGTGCCGCCGCCCGCGCCCGGCTGGGACTGCCCGCCGACGCGCTCGTCCCCCTCTTCGCCGGGCGGATCCAGCCGCTCAAGGCCCCCGACATCCTGCTGCGCGCCGTCGGTCACCTCCTCGACCAGCGGCCCGAGCTGCGCTCGCGCGTCGTCGTGCCCGTCGTCGGCGGCCCCAGCGGCAGCGGTCTCGCCAAGCCCGAGGGTCTGCAGAAGCTGGCCGCCCGGCTCGGCATCGCCGACGTCGTCCGCTTCCGCCCGCCGGTCGGCCAGGAGCAGCTGGCGGACTGGTACCGGGCCGCGTCCGTGCTGGTCATGCCCTCCTACAGCGAGTCCTTCGGCCTGGTGGCCGCCGAGGCCCAGGCCTGTGGCACCCCGGTCGTCGCGGCCGCCGTGGGCGGACTGCCGGTGGCCGTGCGGGACGGCGTCAGCGGCTTCCTCGTCGACGGCCACGACCCCGCCGACTACGCCCGGGCGCTGAACCGCTTCGCCGACGACACCGCGCTCGCGGACCGGATGGGCGCGGCCGCGGCCACGCACGCGCGGTCCTTCGGCTGGGACACCGCGGCCGCCGCCACGGCCGACGTCTACACGGCGGCGATGCACGAGCGGCGCCGTCGCCTACGCTCGACGCATGTCTGACGCGAACTCCATCCTCGAACGGACGCTCGACGACGCCGGCCTCGCATGGGAGAGCCCGAGTGACGGCACGTACGTCGTGACGCTCCCCGGCACCCGCAAGCTGTCGACGACCGTCTCGCTGATCGTCGGCAAGCACTCGCTCTCGGTCAACGCCTTCGTCGTGCGCCGCCCCGACGAGAACCACGAGGCGGTGCACCGCTGGCTGCTGGAGCGCAACACCCGCCTGTACGGGGTGGGTTACGCGATCGACCGGCTCGGCGACATCTACCTCGTCGGGCGGCTGCCGCTGGCGGCCGTGACCCCGGAGGAGATCGACCGGATCCTCGGCACGGTGCTGGAGAACGCCGACGGCAGCTTCAACACCCTGCTGGAGATGGGCTTCGCGAGCGCGATCCGCAAGGAGTACGCCTGGCGTACCTCGCGCGGGGAGTCGACGCGCAATCTGGAGGCGTTCGCCAACCTCACCCGGGACCAGGACTGAACCACGGCCGGGCCCTGCCCCTTGCGTGACGTCGTGACTTGAGGTGCGGCGCGTCGTTGAAAAACGAGCGCGTACGAAGCACCGGGCTTCGATGGAGACGAGAGGAGCGCAGCTGTGCGCCGGATGAGTGTCGCCCTTGCCGCGACCATCGCGATGAGCGGAGCCTTCGCGGGAGCAACCGCCCAGGCCGCCTCCGCTCCCTACGGGCCGCCCTACCCGTACGCGGACTGCGTCGCGGCGGCCAAGAAGAACGGCGAATCCACCCGCCATGCGAAGTGGCACTGCGACCAGCTGGTGAAAAAGGGCTGGGTCAAGCGCCCGCGGTCCTGACTGCCCGCGGTCTTGACCTCGCCCGCGCCGACGCCGCGCGTGCCCCTACCCCCGCGGGCGGGGTGCGCCGGGCTGTCGATCAGATGAGATGCGCGGCGATGGTGTGCGCGCACTCCATCGCCTCCGCCCGCGTGGTGTCGACCACCAGGTCATAGGTCACGCCCTGGTGGACCACGTCCGCCTGGGAGGCGGCCATTCCGGCGGTCCGGTCGCCTCGGGCGACCTCGCGGCCCGCGGCTACCGCGGCGTCACACCGGACGCCGACCCACAGCACCGGCAGTTCACCCAGGGCCTTTTGCCATCGCCGCTGGGAGTCCGCTCCGCCGAGGAAGACCTCGTCGACGATGACCCGGGCGCCGGCCCGGGCCATCGCGGCGATCCCCGCGATCCACGCCGCTTCGAGCGTCCGGAACGCCGGGCCGACCACCACCGCTCCGTCCGGAGCGAATTCGATCCCGGCGTCCGACGTCCGCAGGGACGCGGGCATCGCGTCGACCAGGGTGTCCGTCCCCAGGGCCAGCCACGGATCCGGCAGAACCGCCTGCAGACACCGGACGATCCCGGACTTCCCCGAGCTGGAACCACCGTTGAGGACGATCACCTGAGCCATCACCGCGCCACAGTAGAGCCGCCGGGGCAAGCCGCGAAACGGATTTCCGCGCACCCCAGAGCCGACACCACGCCGCGGGGTCAGCGAACGGTGGGCTGCGACTCCGCCGCGGCGATCGCGACGGAGTCCCTGACCGTGGCCAGCGCCGCCGCCCTTTCCCGGTCGGTCATGCGGGCCGGTGCGTAGGTGATGACGGGGCTGAGCACCTGGTAGCCGACGAACTCCAGCATGCCGCGGTGGATATGGAACAGGAAGTCGTCCATCGACCCGTAGGCGCCGCCGGGCCGGAACGACTCACTGGCCCCGCCGGTCGTGAACAGCAGCATCGCTCGCTTCCCGGCGAGCGCCGCGTCGCCGAAGACTCCGAGGTCCCCGCCGAAGACCCCGCCCATCACGAAGACCCGGTCCACCCATCCCTTGAGGATGGCGGGCAGCGAGAACCACCACAGCGGGAACGACAGTACGAGCAGATCGGCGGCGAGCAGCCGGTCGAGATGGGCTTTGACGGTCGCGTCGAGCGTCCCGTCCCCGAGCGCTCGCCGCTGCTCGGCCTGCGGCTTGAAGTGCCCTTCCACCGGCGCGAACTCCGCACGGCCGAGGACCGGGGCCCACGCGTCGGAGTAGAGGTCGAGGACGTCGACCCGGTAACCGGCATCGCGCAACGCCTGTGCCGCGGTGGTCATCTGGGCGGTGCTGAACGAATGGGGCTCGGGGTGAGCGTGAACGATCAGGGCGGTGGGAGCGGCAGCGAAGGTCGACATGAGGAGATCGTATCGACGTATTGCGATACGTCAATCAAATAACGGTGCCGATCGCTCGCGCCACCTGTGCCAGCCGTTCGTCGTCGCGCCGGTAGTGGGTCCACTTGCCCACCCGGGTGGGGCGCACGAGTCCCGCCCGTTCGAGCGTGCTCATGTAGCTGGAGACGGTGGACTGCGCGAGTCCCGACTTCGCCTGGATGTGCGTGACGCACACGCCGACCGACCGGCGGTCCGCGATCGGTTCGTACGCGCCGAAGTGCGTGTCGGGGTCCTTCAGCCACTGCATGATCTGCAAACGGGCAGGGTTGCCGAGGGCCTTGAACACCTCGATCAGGTCACCCGAGGCCGATTCCGCCGCAGCGGCCATGAGCCACCTCTCTCACCAGACATTCCGGCACACCACGTTATCTCGATCCGATCAGTGGCGGTCGGGGCCGTGGACGGGCCCGCCGTCGGGCCTGCGGTCGGGCCTGCGAACGACCCGCATTCGGGGCCCGACAGCGGCGTCGTGGCACAGGCGGCGCGGCCGGTCAGGCCGCCGTCGGCTCGGCCTCCGGTGCGGCCGGGGCCGCGGCCGGAGCCGGCGCCGAGGCCGTCTCCACCCGTTCCGCCGCCGGCAGGTTCCGCATCAGCAGCCAGTACCCCGCCGCGGCGACCGTGCCGATCACCGCGCATCCCGCCCACAGCGTGCCGGCCCCGTAGTGGTCGATCACGGTGCCGCCCGCCAGTGGGGCGACCAGGGCCGCCGTCGACCACGACAGGGCGTAGACGCCCTGGTAGCGGCCCCGGCCGTGGGTGGGGGAGAGGCGGGCGACGAGGCCCATCTGGGTGGGGGAGTTGATGATCTCGGCCAGGGTCCAGACGCAGACCGTCAGCATGTAGACGGCGATCGACCCGGCGAAGGCGGTCAGTCCGAAGCCGTAGCCCGCCAGCAGCGCCGAGACGACGAGCAGCCGCTGCGGGTCGCGGTGCTCGATGAAGCGGGTCACGGGGATCTGCAGGGCCACGATCAGCACGCCGTTGACGGCGATGGCCATGCCGAAGTCACGGCTGGAGAAGCCGTTCTCGCCCATCGCCACCGGCAGCGACACCGAACTCTGCATGAAGAGCAGGGAGATCAGGAAGGACAGTCCGACGACGCCCATGAAGCGCCGGTCGCGCAGCACCGTCCCCATGCCGACCTCGGGTTCCGCCGCGCCCGCCGCACCCGGCGTCACGGTCGGGCGGGATTCGGGGATCTTGCGGAAGACGAGGATCGCGCACGCCAGCGTCATGCCCGCCTCGCCGAGGAAGCCGATCAGGTAGCTGTGCTCGGCGATGAGCCCGGCGGCGAGCGAGGAGAAGGCGAAGCCGAGGTTGATGGCCCAGTAGTTGAGCGCGAAGGCCCGCACCCGGTCCTCGGGTGCCACGATGTCGGCCATCATCGCCTGCACCGCCGGCCGGGAGGCGTTGCTCGCCATGCCGACCACGAACGCGACGGCCGCGATGGCCACCGGGTGCTGCATAAAGCCGAGCACCGCCACCGACGCGGCCGTCGAGGTCTGCGCGATGAGCAGGGTGGGCCGTCGGCCGAGCCGGTCGGTCATCACGCCCGCGCCGATCGAGGACACCACGCCGCCGAGCCCGTGCAAGGCGGCGACGAGACCGGCGTACGAGGCCGAGTAGCCGCGGTCGAGGGTCAGATAGAGGGCGAGGAAGGTGGCGACGAACGCCCCGAGCCGGTTGACGAGGGTGGACGTCCACAGCCACCAGAACTCCCGGGGCAGCCCCGAGACGCTCTCTCTCGCCGCCCGCCTCATGCTCGCGACCGTCATCCCGCTACCCCCGGTGTGTAAGCGTCTCAATGCTTGATCACAACTTACACAGGCTTGGCGTGTCCGCGCCATCAAGTTATCGCCGTCGTCTCACGGGCCACCGCCCCCGGCCCTCCGGGGGCGGCCGGACGCGGCCCGGCGCGGCCAGGCGCGGCGGGGGTCCGGGCGGTATCGGGCGTCGATTACGCTCTTGGACATGGCCGACGCACCGTACAAGCTGATCCTCCTCCGCCACGGCGAGAGCGACTGGAACGCGAAGAACCTGTTCACCGGCTGGGTGGACGTGAACCTGACGGAGAAGGGCGAGAAGGAGGCAGTCCGCGGCGGTGAGCTGCTCAAGGACGCCGGCCTGCTCCCCGACGTACTGCACACCTCGCTCCAGAAGCGCGCCATCCGCACGGCGCAGCTGGCGCTGGAGTCCGCGGACCGCCACTGGATCCCGGTCCACCGCTCCTGGCGGCTGAACGAGCGTCACTACGGCGCGCTCCAGGGCAAGGACAAGGCGCAGACCCTCGCCGAGTTCGGCGAGGAGCAGTTCATGCTCTGGCGCCGTTCCTACGACACCCCGCCGCCGGTCCTCGAGGACGGCACGGAGTTCTCGCAGAGCGACGACCCGCGCTACGCGACGATCCCGAGCGAGCTGCGCCCGCGCACCGAGTGCCTCAAGGACGTCGTCGAGCGGATGCTGCCGTACTGGTACGACGGCATCGTCCCGGACCTGCTGGCCGGCCGCACCGTCCTGGTCGCCGCCCACGGCAACAGCCTGCGCGGCCTGGTCAAGCACCTGGACGGCATCTCCGACGCCGACATCACGGGCCTGAACATCCCGACCGGCATCCCGCTCTTCTACGAGCTGGACGCCGATTTCAACCCGGTCAAGCCCGGTGGCACCTACCTCGACCCGGAGGCCGCCAAGGCCGCCATCGAGGCCGTGAAGAACCAGGGCAAGAAGAAGTAACACCACTGATCCGCCACCAAGCCCCCTGCCTGCGCTTTCGCCGCGGAAAGGGGGCTTCGTGCTGCCCCGGGAGCCGGTCGTGCGCGGGGGCCCGCACGACGGGTCGGTCACCGAATGGAGTAGCGCGGATACGCTCCGGATGCGCGGAACGCATGTGCGGGTGAGCCTCGAAGCAAGGAGGTAACACCATGCACTCAATCCGCTCCGTCATATGCGGCGCAGCCACCGTCATCGCCGTCTGCGGCGTCTCCGCCGTTCCCGCCTACGCGGTCGACAGCCCGGTCACCAATGTGGCCGAGGCCCCCGTCGTCGCCGCCGGCGAGAACCCGGCCACCGACGACGACGACCACAACGAGCACGGCAAGCATCACGACGGCCGTGACGACTGCGACGACGATGGCCGCCACGACCACGACGGGCGCAAGGACCACGAGGGACGGTCCGATCACGACGGCAAGAAGGATCACGACGGCCGCGACGACCACGACGGCAAGAAGGATCACGACGGCCGCGACGACCACGACGGCAAGAAGGACCACGACGGCCGCGACGACCACGACGGTCGCAAGGACCACGACGGCAAGAAGGACCACGACGGCCGCGGGGACCACGACGACGACTGGCGTGACGACGACTGGCGTGACGACCACGACGGCCGAGGCGACCACGACGGCCGCGACGATCACGACGGGCGTCACGACCACGACGGCCGAGGCGACCACGACGGCCGTGAGGACCACGACGGTCGCAAGGACCACCACGACGGGCGTCACGACCACCACGGCCATGGCGACCACGACGGTCACAAGAAGGATCACGACGGCCACAAGAAGGACCACGACGGCCGTCACGACGGGCACGGCAAGCCCCACGCTCCCGCGCACGCGGGCGGTGGCGCCACCGCGAAACTCGCCTCGTCGGAGTCCTCGTCCGACGTCCCCGTCATCCTCCTCGCCGCGGGTGCCACGGCCGGTCTGGCCGGTGGAATGTTCTGGTACCGCCGCCGCACCGTGAAGCAGTGACGGGAAGAGAACGGGCGTCATGTCAGAACAGCGCAGAGGTGGCCTTGGCCGTCTGCTGACAGGGGTGGCCTGGGTGGCGTTGCTGCTCGCCCTGTGCCTGTGCGGCAGTGACACCATCGAGGAGCCGGCAGCCAAGGCTCCCTCGAAGGGCGTCGCCGCGGGCCGCCCCCCTGCGCACGGTCTGCCCCCGGTACACGAACCGTTGCCGGGGGCAGACCCCAAGGAACTGATCATCAAGGCCCGGGGCCTGAAGGCCCCGGTCGAGGGCCACGGCCTCGACGCGAAGGGCGGCGTCGAACCGCCCCCGTACGAGCGGCCCACGGCCGTGGCCTGGTACAAGGACGGCCCCCAGCCGGGCAGCCCCGGCGCCGCCGTCCTCGTGGGCCACGTGGACACCGAACAGACCCGGGCCGTCTTCTACGACCTCAGCACCCTCAAACGGGGCGAGACGGTCACCGTCGCCCGCGCCGACGGATCCACCGTCGAGTTCACCGTCGAGGACATCGCCGTCGTCGACAACGACCACTTCGACGCCGCGAAGGTCTACGAGCCCCGCGAGAAGGACCGCGCCGAACTCCGCCTGATCACCTGCGGCGGCAGCTACGACCGCGAGCGGCGCACGTACACCGCCAATGTCGTCGTCTCCGCGTATCTGACCGGGAACACGGGCTAGACAGACCGGCCCCGGCCGTGAAAGGGCCCCCGACCGGAGACCGGTCGGGGGCCCTTCCCGTGAGAGACGTGCGCGGGCGGTCAGCCGCAGCCGCCGCCGCACTGGCACGATCCGCCGCTCTGGCAGCCGCACGAGCACCCGGGTCCGCACTGACAACCGCTCAGTGCGAACAAGGACGCACGGTCGGCGAAGTTCTCGGGCGGGGACTCAGAAGCATCTGTCATGCGGTACCTCCTCGAAGGGTGGTCTGCCTGCCCCCAGTCAAGAACCGGGCGAACCGGCCGTCAATGGCCAGGACGCACAGGTGTCCGGGCGCACCGAGGGCGCGCGGAAGCACACGCGGCAGCACGTACCGATGGACGCGCCCTACGCGTTCTCGACCGGACCGGACGGCGACTGCGCGTTGGCCTGGGTCAGCTCGTCGGCGTGCTCACCGGTCACCAGATAGACCACGCGCTTGGCGACGGACACGGCGTGGTCCGCGAAGCGCTCGTAGTAGCGGCCCAGCAAGGTCACGTCGACGGCCGTCTCGATGCCGTGCTTCCAGCGGTCGTCCATCAGGTGCTGGAAGAGCGCGCGGTGCAGCAGGTCCATCGCGTCGTCGTCGTGCTCCAGCTGGAGCGCGAGGTCGACGTCCTTGGTGATGATCACCTCGGCCGCCTTGGCCATCAGCCGCTGCGCGAGCTGCCCCATCTCCAGGACCGTGGAGTGCAGGTCGCGCGGGACCGCCGTCTCCGGGAAACGCAGCCGGGCCAGCTTCGCCACATGCTGGGCGAGGTCGCCCGAGCGCTCCAGGTCCGCGCTCATGCGCAGGGAGGTGACGACGATCCGCAGGTCCGTGGCGACCGGCTGCTGGCGGGCGAGCAGGGCGATGGCCCGCGCCTCCAGGTCCCGCTGGAGGTCGTCCACCTTGGCGTCCGCCGCGATCACGGACTCCGCGAGCTTGAGGTCCGCGTCCAGGATCGCCGTGGTGGCGCGCCCGACCGCGGAGCCGACGAGCCGGGCCATCTCGACGAGTCCCTCGCCGATCGAATCCAGCTCCTCGTGGTACGCGTCCCGCATTCCTGACCTTCTCTCACTCCGAGTAGCGCCGGCCGGGGGGTTCTCCGCCCGCCCACGGTCCCACGTTCGGGCCGCAACGCGACGGCGAACGGCCTCCGGAGTGAACCGGCACCGACGTGAAGGTGAACTCTCGGCAACGTGTGTTCGAGGCACCCCCCATTTGGCTGTGGGACGGGCGGAGGGCGCGCATAACCTTGACTCATGAACGTGGACGCGGCCGTCGCCGCAGCGGCAGCCCTCGCCGGGGTGTGCACCGGTGTCATCGCGATGCTGGCGTTCCGCTGGAGCGAACGCGACCAGTCCCGCCCGACCCGCAGCTCCCTGCACACCGACGCGGTGCTGCCGCCCGGTGTGGACACCGTGCTGTCGGTGCTGCGGTCCTCCGCCGTCGTCCTCGACGAGGGCGACGCCGTCGTCAAGGCCAGCTCCGCCGCGTACGCGCTGGGGCTGGTCCGGGGCGGCGTACTCGCCGTCGAGCCGATGCTGCAGATGGCCCGCGACACCCGCCGCGACGGAGAGATACGCCAGGTCGAACTCGACCTGCCCCGCCGTGGCACCGGCCGCGGCGACGCCCTCGCGGTCTCCGCCCGGGTCGCACCGCTCGGCTCCCGGCTGGTGCTGCTCCTGGTGGAGGACCTCACCGAGGCCCGCCGTATCGAGGCCGTCCGCCGTGACTTCGTCGCCAACGTCAGCCATGAGCTGAAGACCCCCGTCGGCGCGCTGTCCCTGCTCTCCGAGGCCGTCATGGACGCCTCGGAGGACCCCGAGGCGGTCACCCGCTTCGCGGGCCGCATGCAGATCGAGGCGACCCGGCTGACCAATCTGGTCCAGGAGCTCATCGACCTCTCCCGGGTGCAGAACGACGACCCGCTGGAGGACTCCGAGCCCGTACGGGTCGACGAACTGGTCGCCGAGGCCATCGACCGCTGCCGCCAGCAGGCCGGTACGAAACAGATCACGATGGCCGCCGGAGGCACCGCCGACCTGCGCGTCTGGGGAAACCGCGGCCAGCTCGCCGCCGCCCTCGGCAATCTCGTGGAGAACGCCGTCAACTACAGTCCCGCCCGGACCCGCGTGGGCATCGCCGCCCGCCACATCACGGCCCCCGGCGGCGACCTCATCGAGATAGCCGTCACCGACCAGGGCATCGGCATATCCGAGAAGGACCGCGAACGGGTCTTCGAACGCTTCTACCGGGTCGACCCCGCCCGCTCCCGCGCCACCGGCGGTACCGGCCTGGGCCTCGCGATCGTCAAACACGTGGCCGCGTCGCACGGCGGCGAGGTCACGGTCTGGAGCGCCGAGGGCCAGGGCTCGACGTTCACCCTGCGGCTCCCCGAGGCGGGCGCGGCCCGCGACCGCGACCGGGGGCGCACACTGATCGAACACGCCGACGGCACGGCCGCCGGCGTCCGCGCCGGGGACTTTCGCTCCGGCGACCGCCTGACCGCCCCGGAGGCCCGCCCGTGACCCCCGGCACCCCGACCGGCCCGTACCACCCCGCACCACCTCGCCCCGAGCGAACCGCAGACCCGACCGGAGGTCCGCCCGTGACCGCACCGCCCGCCCCCGGGGACGGCCCGCTCCCCGCGGCCGCCGCGCTGTTTTGCCCCGAGACCCGACCGGAGGCCCGTCCGTGACCCGAGTGCTCGTCGTCGAGGACGAAGAATCGTTCAGCGACGCGTTGTCCTACATGCTCCGCAAGGAAGGCTTCGAGGTGGCCATCGCCGCCACCGGGCCCGACGGGCTGGACGAGTTCGAGCGCAACGGCGCCGACCTGGTCCTGCTCGACCTGATGCTGCCGGGCCTGCCCGGTACGGAGGTCTGCCGGCAGCTACGGGGACGTTCCAACGTGCCCGTCATCATGGTGACGGCCAAGGACAGCGAGATCGACAAGGTCGTCGGCCTGGAGATAGGAGCCGACGACTACGTCACCAAGCCCTTCTCCTCGCGCGAGCTGGTGGCCCGCATCCGGGCCGTGCTGCGGCGCCGGGGCGAGCCGGAGGAGGTCACCCCGGCGGCGCTGGAGGCCGGACCGGTGCGGATGGACGTCGACCGGCACGTCGTCACCGTCTCCGGCGGCAAGGTCGACCTGCCGCTGAAGGAGTTCGACCTCCTGGAGATGCTGCTGCGTAACGCGGGCCGGGTCCTCACCCGCATGCAGCTCATCGACCGCGTCTGGGGCGCGGACTACGTCGGCGACACCAAGACGCTCGACGTCCACGTCAAGCGGCTGCGCGCCAAGATCGAACCCGACCCGGGCGCCCCGCGCTACCTGGTGACGGTCCGGGGCCTAGGCTACAAGTTCGAGCCGTAGGCCCGTCGGCGGCAAGGCCCGCACGCACCGGGGGCCCGGAAGCGAAAGCTTCCGGGCCCCCGGTGCGTGTCCACGGCGCGACGGCTCAGTGACCGGCGTCGTGCTGCTGCTGGGCGCCGGGCGAGTGCGTGGGCTGGCCCGCGGGCGGCGTGTTGCCACCGGGCTGCGCACCGGCCTCCGTGCCGGGCGTGCTCCCCGGGGTGCCGGACGGCGTGGCGCCGGGCTTGGCCGGCTTGCCGGGCTTCGCCGGGGCGGGCTCGGCGGGGCCCCACTCCTTGAAGTAGCTCTTCGCCGGGAAGACGAACGCGGAGATCTTCACATCACCGGTCGAGCTGAAGTCGAACGTGAGCGGCTGCGACTCGCCGTCCTTCAGCGCCTCACGGCCGTTCGGCAGGACGGCGGACGGGTTGCCCGCGCCGCCGAGCGTCACGGAACCACCGGCCGGGACGACGAGCGGACCCGTGCCCTTGGCCGGGGAGAGCTTCACGGCGGTGCCCTTGCCGGGCAGCGAGATCGCCGTCAGCGTCTGGTCCTCGGTCCCGGTGTTGAAGACCTTGCCGGTGATGACCGCGGGGCCCGCGGTCTCCTGCTTCGGCTGGGTGATGACGTTGATGTTCTGAAGCTTGATGTCACCCACCGAGGTGGCGGCGTTGTCCGGCTTCACCTCGAGCGTCTGGGCATCGTTGCCCGCCGCGCAGGCGGAGAGCGAGGCGATCGAGAGCACGAGGGCGGTAGCGGCGAGAGCGCCGCGTCGAAGGCTGCTGCTCACGGCGGCGGCATCTCCTTGGACGAAGTAAAGGATGTGTCAGCGGGGCTTAGGTTACCGAGCCGTCGGAGAGCCTCCGCACCCGACCCGCCCCCATGGTCAACACGGTGCCACTCGGCTGGTCCACGCGGGTCCGTCCGGCGGGGTCCCCGGCCGTGGGCGGCGCGTGCCGGTGCGTGCCGCCCGTGGTGGTGAACGTTCCGCGGACCCGCCCCCCCCGGATACCGGACGGGCCCGCCGGTTACCCCTAGTCACTCACCCGGATGCCGTAGTCGCGCGGACACCGTGTGTATGAGCGGCCGAATATCGCCCGTCCATCCGTCCGGAACCGGCATCGGGCGATGCGGCGGATTATCGGTTAAGGAATGCGAGGGGGTCGCGGAAGGTCTTCGGTAATTGATCAAGTTCGCGTTGATCAATTCGGGATTACCCGCGTGGAAGGTAGGTGCTCCCCGAACGGAGTAGGGGAAGTCCGCCGACCGGACCCCGGCAAACCGGGACGTTCAGTCGCTCGCGGGGCCCGTCGGACGGGTGTAACGTGCGCGTTTCACTCCGCCCGGACAACGGCTCCGACCTGCGAATACCCGCTTCCGGAAGCCTCCCGCAGCACGTTCCGGTTGCTGTTGTCAAGCCCCGAGATATGCCCTGACCTGCGGAAACGCCATTCAGAACGCCCTCTTCTCGTGTTAGACTGGATAGTCACGGAAGGGGTACCTGTCACATGACGTTCAAGGTTGGCGACACCGTGGTCTATCCCCATCACGGGGCCGCGCTGATCGAGGCCATCGAAACTCGCCAGATCAAAGGCGTGGACAAGACCTACTTGGTGCTGAAGGTCGCCCAGGGTGACCTGACGGTTCGCGTGCCAGCGGACAATGCGGAGTTCGTCGGCGTGCGCGATGTGGTCGGCCAGGACGGGCTGGACCGGGTCTTCGAGGTGCTCCGCGCACCGTATGCGGAAGAGCCGACGAACTGGTCCCGTCGCTACAAGGCAAATCTCGAGAAGCTCGCGTCGGGCGACGTGATCAAGGTCGCCGAGGTAGTGCGCGACCTGTGGCGTCGTGAGCGCGAGCGCGGGCTCTCCGCCGGAGAGAAGCGCATGCTCGCCAAGGCGCGCCAGATCCTGGTGAGTGAGCTCGCCCTCGCGGAGAACACCAACGAAGACAAGGCCGAGGCCCTGCTCGACGAGGTTCTCGCGTCCTGAGGTAATGCGCAGTAGTGCGGGATCCGCGCGCTGGATCCACAGCAGGTGCTGGACGTAAAGAAGTGCCGCGGTGCCCGCGTGATGACGAAAAGGTCATCCGCCGGCGCTGCGGCATCTCTGCTTCGGTGGCGCGCTTCGGCGACGCTTCGCGGCGCCGAATGTCGTTCACGCCGTACTTGGTGTGCCGGGCCCGGGCAGCCGGCCCGACCAGTCGTCACGGAAGGGGCTGGTCGGGGCATCGTGCCCGGCACGCTGAGGCCATACCCAATTCGGCCGAGGAAGCAAACCTGAACGCCAACGCAATGTCCGATCGAGCCACCGCCGACGCACCCGGACGCACCGCCGCCGTCATTCCCGCGGCGGGTCGCGGAGTGCGGCTCGGGCCCGGCACCCCCAAGGCGCTGCGTGCCCTCAACGGCACGCCCATGCTGATCCACGCGGTCCGCGCGATGGCGGCTTCCCGGGCCGTCTCGCTCGTCGTCGTGGTCGCCCCGCCGGACGGTGCCGCCGAGGTCCGCAACCTCCTCGACGAGTACCCCCTCGCGGACCACGACCCCACCGAGGTGCTGGTCGTCCCCGGCGGCGGGACCCGCCAGGAGTCCGTGCGCCTGGGCCTGCGGGCCCTCACCGACGACGTCACCACCGTCCTCGTCCACGACGCCGCGCGGCCCCTGGTGCCGGTCGACACGGTCGACGCCGTCGTCACGGCCGTCCACGACGGCGCGCCCGCCGTCGTCCCCGCACTGCCCCTCGCGGACACCGTCAAGCAGGTCGAGCCGCGCACCGGCGATGCCGCGGGCGAGCCCGAGCCCGTCGTCGGGACGCCCGAGCGGGCGCTGCTGCGGGCCGTG
Source organism: Streptomyces sp. NPDC042259 (assembly GCF_055582085.1). NCBI lineage: Bacteria > Bacillati > Actinomycetota > Actinomycetes > Kitasatosporales > Streptomycetaceae > Streptomyces > Streptomyces sp. NPDC042259. The sequence goes on from NZ_JBVJDW010000004.1 coordinate 103,926, forward strand.
CAGACGCCGCAGGGCTTCGACCGCGCCACCCTGGTGGCCGCCCACGACCGGTTCGCCTCCGCCGCCCGCGAGGGCGAGGGCGCCACGGACGACGCCGGCCTGGTCGAGCGGCTCGGCACCACCGTCGTGGTGGTGCCCGGCCACGAGGAGGCCTTCAAGGTGACCCGGCCGCTGGACCTGGTCCTGGCCGAGGCCGTACTCGCCCGCAGGAGGGCCAACGATGGCTTCTGAGTCCCCGGTACCGCCGGTACTGCCCCTGGTGGGCATCGGCACGGACGTGCACGCCTTCGAGGAGGGCCGCGAGCTGTGGTGCGCGGGCCTGCTCTGGGAGGACGCCACGCATGGCCTCGCCGGCCACTCCGACGGTGACGTCGCCGCCCACGCCGCCTGCGACGCGCTGTTCTCCGCCGCCGGCGTCGGCGACCTCGGCGCCCACTTCGGCACCGACCGCCCCGAGTGGTCGGGCGCGTCCGGTGTCACCCTGCTGACGGAGGCCGCCCGGATCGTCAGGGCGGCCGGTTTCGAGATCGGCAACGTCGCCGTCCAGGTGATCGGCGTACGCCCGAAGATCGGCAAGCGCCGGGAAGAGGCACGGAAGGCTTTGTCGGCGGCGATCGGCGCCCCGGTATCGGTCTCCGGCACCACGACCGACGGCCTCGGCCTCACGGGCCGAGCGGAGGGCCTGGCGGCCATTGCCACGGCCTTGGTCTTCCCGACCGTTTCCGCTGACGCGGTCTGAGGCCCCTTCCGCACCCCCCGCTGCGCGGCGGTTGTCCTCAAGCGCCGGACGGGCTGCTGTGCTGTGTCCTCAATCGCCGGACGGGCTGGTTTTGGCTGAGCCTGTCCTCATCAGCCCGTCCGGGCGGGTTTGGGCTGAGCCCAGCCAATCCAGCCCGTCCGGCGCTTGAGGACGCGCCCGCAGGGCGCTCGCCGCCGCAGGCGGCAAAACCGGCCCGGTAGCCGAAAAACCGCCGGAGGCCGTCGGCACCACCGCTACGCGGCGGTCGTCCTCAAGCGCCGGACGGGCTTGATATGGCTGACCTCAGCTCAAACCCGCCCGTCCGGCAGGGCCCCACGCCGCCCGCCGCAGGCGCCCCGTGGTCGGAGATCCGTCGGCCAAGCGCGCGCTGCGCATACGGTGAGAACGACGCCGTCACCGAGGGAAGGACCCCCACCGTGTCAGCCGCACTCTCCGACGACCTGAAGAAGCTCATCGACGACAGCCCCGTCTTCGCGACCGTGGCGACCGTGCAGCCCGACGGCAGTCCGCAGCTGTCGGTCACCTGGCTCAAGCGCGACGGTGACGACCTGCTGATCTCCACGACCGTCGGGCGCCGCAAGGAGAAGAACCTCCGGCGCGACCCGCGGGTGACCGTCATGATCAACCCGTCCAACGCGCCCTACACCTACGCCGAGGTCCGCGGCACCGCCACCCTCACGACCGAGGGCGGTCAGGAGCTGATCAACGAGCTGTCGCGGAAGTACACCGGGAAGGACTACGCGGAGTTCAACCCGGCTTCGAAGGACGACACCGAGCGCGTCGTCGTCCGGGTGGCCGCGCGCAAGGTCGTGGGCTCGCTCTGAGCCGAGGGCCGTCCCGCCGGCCCGGAAAGGGGCGGCGGGACGGCCGTCAGGGGCCGTCGGGCGTGCCCGGGGCGCCCACGGCGACCCGGTCGGGCTCCTTCTGCTCGTACGGGCGCTGCTGCCGCGGCACCGGCGGGACCTCCACCGCGTCGAGCGGCGTCGGCGTCGGCGTCGGCGGCGCGGCGTCGCGCGGGCCGGCGTCCGGCGCCGAGTGCAGTCGCATCTCCTCCATGCCCTTCCCCAGCGCCCGGCGCAGCCGCGTGCCCAGCGGACGCTCGACACAGCGGTGCAGGACCCACGCGGCGCCCAGCATCAGCGCGATGATCCCCAGGACGAGCGGCAGCGGGGGGATCGTGTGACGCAGCCAGTAGGTCAGCGTCATGCCTATGTACTGGTGGATCAGGTAGAGCGGGTAGGTCAGCGCGCCCGCCGTCGCGAGCCACCGCCACTGCAAGCGGTTGAAGTAGCCCAGGGCGATCATCGCCATCAGGGCGAAGGCGATGAAGACGATGAGGGTGGCCGGCCAGGTCGGGATGACCTCGGAGGAGTTGTCCGAGACCCGCCGCGGCACCTGGTGCAGGGCGAGCAGCAGGGACATGCCCACGATGCCCCAGAGCAGTGCCGTGGGCTTGAAGCGGTGCATCAGGTAGAACGCGATGCCCGCGATGAAATAGGGCGAGTACAGCGGCATCGCCCACATGTCGAGCAGCTTGTTGTCGACCGTGGGGGCGGTGATCGAGGCCACCGTCCAGATTCCGCAGAAAAGCACGCACTTGCGGTAGGTGACACCGGTCGCGACGACGATCGCGAAGAGCACATAGAACTTCAGCTCGATGAACAGCGTCCAGTAGACGCCGTCGACGTCCCAGACCCCCAGCCCCTGCTGGAGCATCGTCAGATTGGTGAGGACGACGTCCCAGTTCTTCACGTCGCGGACCTGCGGCCACATGGTGATGACGCCCGCGGTCAGGAATATGGCGACCCAGTAGGCGGGGTAGATCCGGGAAACCCGGGAGACCACGAAATCACCCAGGGTGCGCCCCCAGGTACTCATACAGATCACGAAGCCGCTGATCAGGAAGAAGATCTCGACGCCGAGCCAGCCGTACCGGGCAACGGGCTGGAGATCGGGAAATATCTCGGCGGCGGGCCGGTCCCAGCCGCCGCGCAGTGAGACGAGATGGAACAGCACGACCATGAGGGCGGCTATCAGACGGAGCCCGTCCAGGACGTAGAGCCTGGGTGCGGAGCGCCGGACGGCTACCCGGCCGCCATCGAGATCACCTCGGCTGGCGAAACGCATGTCGTCCTCTCCCGTTGTGCAGTCGGTTCATAGTATGCAGGGCCTATTCGCAGGCATGTTGGCATAGGAACCTGTCTACGTCGCCGTGACGGTTCTCTCGTGATCACTCTCTTCACTTCCTTCACTTCCGCACACGCGAATTCCCCGAGATGGTCGCTTGACCTCCTCGGATGTCCGCCATCGCGCGTTCCAGACCGTGTTTGATCACACGCGCCAGCGGTCGTTCCACATAGCGGTGCGTCAGCCACGCGGCCTGCAGCATCCCGAGGACGAGGGCGGGGAGCAGCACATAGCGCGGCATGTGTCCGTCGGCGTGCTTGATGACCACCCAGCCGATGCGCTCGTGCAACAGGTAAAGGGGGTAGGTCAGCACCCCGGCCGTGGCCAGCCAGCGCCAGTCGAGACGCCGTGTCCAGCCGAGGGCGACCGCCATGACCGCGGCGAAGAACACGGCCATCAGCAGCAGGGTCGGCCACCGCGGGACGCTGTGCCCCATATGGCTCTCCGCTCGCGCGTGGGCCGCCAGCAGATCGTGTTGCACGACCAGGAAGCTGCCCGAGACGATCAGCCAGAGCACCAGATTCGGTCGGAACCGGTACATCAGATAGAAGGCGATACCGGCGATGAAGTACCAGCAGTCCTGCGGCAGCAGGATCTCCGTGAGCGTCCGGTCGCCCACGCCCCTGGCGACCACCGCCGCGACGGCCCACGCGACGCAGAAGCCCACCGCCCGCCGGTACGTCAGCCCCTTCCAGGCGACGAGCGCGAACAGCAGGTAGAAGCGCATCTCGATCCACAGCGTCCAGTAGACGCCGTCGACCGGGGCCACCCCGAGCGGATCCTGGAGCATCGTGAGATTCACGGCCACGTCCTGCGGCCTGGGCGTCTCGTTGACCACCGGCCAGAGATAGAGGACGAGCGAGACGGCCAGTACCGCGAACCAGTACGCCGGATAGAGCCGGGTCACCCGCGAGGCGGCGAACCGTCCCACGCTCTTGCCCCAGCAGCTCATGCAGATCACGAAGCCGCTGATCAGAAAGAACAACTGGACGCCCAGCCAGCCGTACGAGGCCGGCAGATAGGCCGTCGGGAAGAGCGACCGCGACGGCCCCTGCCACGCGCCGCTGCCGAACGCGATGTAGTGGTACGCCACCACCATCAGCGCCGCCAGCAGCCGCAGCCCGTCCAGCGCGGCCAGCCTGCCGGGTGCCCGGTCCCGCTCCGGCCGGGGCCGAACCGGTGCCGGGGGTTCCGGATGCTCCTGCTGTACCGGCAGAGTGGAGTGCAACGCCCCTCCTGGGTTCCGCGGCACCTCACCGAGAAGATGAGGCGTGCCGGGGAAGCTACCACGGCTATTTGTACTTTTGACGCAAAAGGCAAATAAGGGGCAAAACGTGCCGCGAGGGTTCGGATCCGGCGCTCCATGGAAGTGACAGGAGAGCCTCCATATCCCCGCTGCCAGCCGGGACCCCGGTCCGGAGCGGGCCTTCCCCCCGGCCGGAAAGCACCTACTGCCCGGGGCACTCCCTCACGCCCACTACCCTGGTTCCGTGACCATTCGCCTGTACGACACCAGCGCCCGGCAGATCCGCGACTTCTCCCCGATCACACCGGGCTGTGTCTCGATCTACCTCTGCGGTGCCACCGTGCAGGCCGCACCGCACATCGGCCACATCCGATCGGGCCTGAACTTCGACATCATGCGCCGTTGGTTCACCTACCGCGGCTACGACGTGACCTTCATCCGCAACGTCACGGACATCGACGACAAGATCATCGCCAAGGCCGCCGAGCAGGGCCGCCCCTGGTGGTCGATCGGCTACGAGAACGAGTGTGCCTTCAACGCGGCGTACGACGCGCTCGGCTGCCTGCGCCCGACCTACGAGCCGCGTGCCACCGGCCACGTGCCCGAGATGATCGAAATGATGCGCGGTCTGATCGAGCGCGGCCACGCCTACGCCGCCGAGGGCAACGTCTACTTCGACGTGCGCTCCTACCCCGACTACCTCGCCCTCTCCAACCAGCAGCTGGACGACCTCCGCGCGGCGGGCGACGTCGAGGCCGGCAAGCGCGACCCGCGCGACTTCGCCATGTGGAAGGCGTCCAAGCCGGGCGAGCCCAGCTGGGAGACGCCCTGGGGCCGCGGCCGCCCGGGCTGGCACCTGGAGTGCTCGGCCATGGCGCACAAGTACCTGGGCGAGACCTTCGACATCCACGGCGGCGGGCTGGACCTGATCTTCCCGCACCACGAGAACGAGATCGCCCAGGCCAAGGCCTTCGGCGACGACTTCGCCGCCTTCTGGGCGCACAACGCCTGGGTCACCATGAGCGGCGAGAAGATGAGCAAGTCGCTCGGCAACTCGGTGCTCGTCTCCGAGATGGTCAAGCACTGGCGTCCCATCGTCCTGCGCTATTACCTCGGCACCCCGCACTACCGCTCGATGATCGAGTACAGCGAGGAAGCGCTGCGCGAGGCCGAGTCCGCGTTCGCCCGGATCGAGGGCTTCATCCAGCGGACCTGCGAGCTGGCCGGCCACGAGGTCGCGCCCGCCGCCGAGGTGCCGCCCGCCTTCGCCGAGGCGATGGACGACGACCTGGGCGTCCCCCAGGCGCTCGCCATCGTCCACACCACCGTCCGGCAGGGCAATTCCGCGCTGACCGCCGACGACAAGGACTCCGCCGTCGCCCGACTGGCCGAGGTGCGCGCCATGCTCGGCGTGCTGGGCCTCGACCCGCTGGACGAGCAGTGGGCCGGCTCCGGCACGGGCCGCGGTGACGATCTCCACGGCGTGGTGGACTCGCTGGTCAGGCTGGTTCTCGAGCAGCGGCAGGCGGCCCGCGGCCGCAAGGACTACGCCACCGCCGACGCCATTCGCGACCAGCTCCAGCAGTCCGGTCTCGCCATCGAGGACACCCCGTCCGGCCCCCGCTGGTCGCTGTCCTGATCAGTGACGCCCGGCACCACCGGGCGTCCTGAGAGACACTTTTCGTACGTACGTTTTCTGAGCCGTCCCCATCGGCCCTGAGCAGTAGAAGAAACAAAGGTGACCCATGGCCGGCAACACTCAGCGCAGGAACCGCCGCACGTCCAACAAGAAGGGCATGCAGGTCGGCAGCGGAGGCCAGCGTCGTAAGGCCCTGGAGGGCAAGGGCCCCACCCCGCCCGCGTCCGAGCGCAAGGGACACAAGAAGAACCGCCTCGCCAGCGCCAAGGCGCGGCACGAGACCAAGCGTCCGGCTCCGCGCCGTGGTGGCCCCAAGGGCACCAACGAGCTGGTCGTCGGCCGTAACTCGGTCGTCGAGGCGCTGCGTGAGGGCGTCCCCGCGAACACGCTCTACGTCCAGCAGTACCTGGACAACGACGAGCGCGTCCGCGAGGCCATCCAGCTCGCCTCCGAAAAGGGCCTGAACCTCATGGAGGCGCCCCGCCCGGAGCTGGACCGGATGACGAACGGCCTCAACCACCAGGGCCTCGTGCTCCAGGTGCCGCCGTACGACTACGCCCACCCGGACGACCTCACCGCCGCCGCCTTCGATGCCGGCGAGGACCCGCTGATCGTCGCGCTCGACGGCATCACCGACCCGCGCAACCTCGGCGCCGTCGTCCGCTCGGCGTCCGCCTTCGGCGGCCACGGCGTCGTCGTCCCCGAGCGCCGCGCGGCCGGTATGACCGCCAGTGCCTGGAAGACCTCCGCCGGCACCGCCGCCCGCACGCCGGTGGCCCGCGCGACCAACATGACCCGGCTGCTGGAGTCGTACCAGAAGGCCGGTCTGACGGTCGTCGGCCTCGCCGCGGACGGCGACGTCGAACTGCACGAGCTGGAGGCCCTCGGCGGCCCCGTCGTCATCGTCGTCGGCAGCGAGGGCAAGGGCCTGTCCCGCCTCGTCGGCGAGACCTGCGACTTCCGCGTCCGCATCCCGATGCCGGGTGGGGCGGAGTCGCTGAACGCGGGTGTGGCGGCGGGTGTGGTGCTGTACGAGGCGTCTCGGCGACGGGCGTAGCCTGGCCGGCGGATATTTCGGCTGCGGGCGCGTCTTGCCTCCTGCGGCGGCGAGGCGCCCTGCGGGCGCGTCCTCAAGCGCCGGACGGGCTGGTTTTGGCTGAGCTCAGCCGCCAAGCTCGTCCGGCGTTCGAGGAACACAAGATCCGCCGGAAGGCGCAGTTGATGATCTTGACGGGTCTCGGACAGTTGGGGTCGGTCAAGACAGTGTCCTAATCTCAAGTCACTCGGTTAGATGAGTGTGGACACCAGAACACCCCGCACACCTACGGGGGGAAGCTCTTCGGGGTACGACGACCAGCCCGCGCTGAGTACGGTGAAGGTTCCGTCCGACCCCGCGCAGGTCGTCGTCAACCACGTGAGTTTCCGCGTGCAGCTCGCCCGGCCCCCGCGCGCCGCCCGGCAGTTCGCCGGGATCGCCGACACGGCGCAGCTGCCGACCGTCAGGAGCGCGGCCAAGCGGCGCGCCCCGGTGGTGTGGAGCGGGCGGACCGAGCCCGGCGAGTCCGCGCCCACCCAACTCCTCCAAGCCATAAGAGACTCCGGCGCGGCCGGCCCCGACCCGGTGACCGCCGGGGGGCACGACGCGGGCTCCACCCAGGTGCTGCCGCGCATCCGCGTCGACGACGCCCCGACCACCGTCATCGGCCCCCGTGGACCCGCCGAACCCACGAACCCCACGGGCACCCAGAGTCCCACCGGACCCGGGACCCAACTCCTGCACGGCGTACGCCCGACCCACAGCGCGTATGACGAAGCGGCGTACGACGACTCCGAGTTCGACGACCGGGACGGCCGCGACGACGCGTACGACGAGGACGGCGCACCGCGCCGCCCCGGCGGCGACTCCGTCCGGCACGCCTACTACCCCGGCCGCCGGATGAACCTCGGGGTCGTCCTGCTCCCGCTGCGCGTCTTCCTCGGCTTCATCTCCATCTACGCCGGCATGGGCAAGCTCTGCGACCCCGTCTACTTCGACGGCGGCCGCCGCGGCTCCATGGTCACCTGGCTGACCTCCCTGCACCCCTGGCCCGTCGCCTCACCCCTGCGGGACCTGGCGCTCAGCCACCCCGTCGGCGCCGGGCTCACGGTCGCGTTCCTGCAGGTCGTAGTCGGCGTCCTGACCATCTTCGGCCTCTGGCAGCGCGTCGCCGCCGCCATCGGCGTCCTGCTGTCGGCGACCCTGCTGGTCACGGTGAGCTGGCGGAGCGTTCCGGCGTACGACGCCCCCGACATCATCTACCTCGCCGCGTGGAGCCCCCTGGTCATCGCCGGCGCCCCCTTCTACTCCATCGACGGCAGGCTCGCGAGCGAGGCCTGGCGGCGGCTCGGCCCGCGTGCCGAACTGTGGGAGCTGCGCCGGCGCGTCCTGCGCCGCGGCACGATCATGGCGACGGTCCTGATCGGCCTCGCGCTGCTGACCGGCTCGACGCTCGGCGGGGCCGTACGGTCCTCCGAGGTCGCCCGGATGCCCGGGCCCGCCGACCCGCCCACGAACCACCTCCCCGGGACGCCGCTGCCCCGGAAGCCCGGTTCCCCGGCCAGCCCGCGCGGCTCCCAGAGCGCGGTGCCCCCCGGCACGCCCAAGCCGACCGCGCCGGGCAGGAAGACGGCGACCCCCACCCCGACCGGTCCGGCGGCGCCGGGGGCCGCCCGTACGCCGACGAGTTCCGCCGGTACCGCGGGTCAGCCGGGCAACACCCCGGGCGGCGTCCGCCCCGCACCGCAGAGCCCGCGCCAGCCGGCAGCCCCCGCCGCCCCGCGCAGCCCCTCCGGCTCCACGGCCACGGGCGGCTCCACCGGTGGCACGACCGGCGGCACCGGCGGTTCCTCCGGCGGCACGACCTCCGGCGGCTCCCGCGGCGGTGGCGCGCTGGGCGGCCTCCTGGGCTGACCCTTCGCTCCGCTCCGTCACGGCCCGCACCCCGCGTCTGTCCTTCCGGACGCGGGGTGCGCTGCGCGCGGCGTCGCGCTTTCGCATCTGCGCCCTGTCGGCCCGCCTCGCTGCACCACCGCTGCGCGGCGGTGTCCTCAATCGCCGGACGGGCTGGTTTTGGCTGGGGTTGTCCACGTCAGCCCAGCCACTTCAAGCCCGTCCGGCGTTTGAGGACGCGCCCGCAGGGCGCCCGCCGCCGCAGGCGGCACCACGGGGGGCCGGTAGCCGAAGAACCGCCGGAGGCCGTCGGCACCACCGCTGCGCGGCGGTGTCCTCAATCGCCGGACGGGCTTGATATGGCTGAGCCTGTCCTCATCAGCCGAGCCACCTCCAGCCCGTCCGGCGTTTGAGGACGCGCCCGCAGGGCGCCCGCCGCCGCAGGCGGCAAAGACGGCCCGTCGGCGAAGATCCGCCGGCCAGGCGAGAGGTTACGACGAACGCCCCTGAGCGGCCAGCTCCTTGGCCGCCTCCGTCAGGTCCTTCGCCGTGTCGATGGCGCGCCAGTACGCGCCGTGCGGGAGCGGGAAGCCGGCCAGGCGGCGTTCGCGGGCCAGGCGCGGGAAGGTGGTGCGTTCGTGGTCGCCGCGCTCCGGCAGCAGGTCCGTGAAGCCGGCGGAGAAGACGTACACGCCGGCGTTGATCAGATAGGGCGAGGGCGGCGATTCGATGAAGTCGAGGACGTGACCGAACTCGTCCGTCTCCACCGCGCCCCACGGGATGCGCGGGCGGGCCAGCGCCAACGTCGCGGTGGCGTCGCGCTCATGGTGGAAGGCGGCCATCTCGCGGAGCGAGAAGCGGGTCCAGATGTCGCCGTTGGTGGCGTACCAGGGCCGGTCGGGGTGGGGCAGCGACGCCGCGGCGTGCTTGAGGCCGCCGCCTCGGCCGAGGGGTTCCTTCTCGACCACGGTGGTCACCCGGAGCGGCAGGTCGGCCGAGACGAGCCAGTCCTGGAGCACCTCGGCCAGGTGGCCGCAGGAGACCACGGCGTCGGTGACGCCCTCGGCGGCCAGCCAGGCGAGTTGATGGCCGATGATCGGGGTCCCCGTGCCGGGGATCTCGACCATCGGCTTGGGACGGTCGTCGGTGTACGGGCGCAGCCGCGACCCCTGGCCGCCGGCCAGGACGACGGCCTGCGTGGGGTGCGGATGGGCGTGGATGCCGGTCATGCGGATGACGATATGCCGTGGCACCGGCCGCCCGGCGGCCGGTGCCACGGCAGCGCCCGCGGCGGGCGCTCAGTGGTTCTGGGCGACGCCGGTGGCGAAGGACGTGTCACAGACGGGCCGTGAGAAGGCCTGGGCCTGCTTCACGGAGCCGTACTTGGCGACCGCGGCCCGGCCGAGCGCCCGCGCGATGTCCGCGCAGTGGCGGGCCAGTGAGGGGCGTCCCTCGGAGACCTGCTGGAGATGCGTGAGCGCGACGCCCGGATTCTTCTCCTGCAGCTCGGTGAGCAGCCGGTCGCGGAGCACCTCGTGCGGGGCACGGTTGGCCTTGGCCTGAGTGGAGGCGGTATGGGAGGAAGCGGTGAGTACCTGCGTCCGGTCGCTCGGCGCCGCCCACGGGACGCGGGTGACCGCGAGGGTCCCGGAGAGCACGAGGACGACGGGAAGGACGAAGGCGAGAGTTCTGCCGATGCGGCGGGCGGCCTGGTTCATGTCGCAGATGGTAGCGAGGGGTAATGATATGGCGACATTTAGTCACCCGGTCGAGCGACACCACAGCGCGTGAGTGCGGTAGCGATGTTGACGCACGGGGCTCGAAAAGCGCGTTGTGCGTGGGTATTTATCGACAGCGGGTGCGAAGCGGATGTCCACTTGTGCAGGCGCCCGGTGGGCGCGGAAACGGCGGGACCCCGCGCCGGACGGGGCACGGGGTCCTGTCGTCACGCGGGGGCTCAGTCGCTGAGGCGCTCGCCCGAGGAGGTGGAGAACACGTGCAGTTCGCCGGGGCGCGGCACCACGTGCAGGATCGATCCCTTCTCCGGCACCCGGCGGCCGTTGACGCGCACCACGAGGTCCTGCTGCTCGGCCCCGACCTCCGCGGTGCCGTAGACGTAGCCGTCCGCGCCCAGCTCCTCGACCACGTTGACGGTGACGGCGAGCCCGGCCGGGGCGTCGTCGGCCGCCTTGGAGAGCGTCTTGGCGGTGGCGCCGTTCTGCTCGACCACGTCGAAGTGCTCCGGCCGTACGCCCACGGTGACCGTGCGGTCGCCCCGGTCGGCGGCGGCGGTCAGCGCCTGGCGCGAGACGGGCACGACGCTGTTGCCGAACTTCACGCCGCCATCGGTGATCGGCACCTCGACCAGGTTCATGGCCGGGGAGCCGATGAATCCGGCGACGAAGAGGTTGGCGGGGCGGTCGTACATGTTGCGCGGCGAGTCGACCTGCTGGAGCAGCCCGTCCTTGAGCACCGCGACCCGGTCGCCCATGGTCATGGCCTCGACCTGGTCGTGCGTGACGTAGACGGTGGTGATGCCCAGGCGCCGCTGGAGCCCCGCGATCTGGGTCCGGGTCTGCACCCGGAGCTTGGCGTCGAGGTTCGACAGCGGCTCGTCCATGAGGAACACCTGCGGTTCGCGTACGATCGCGCGCCCCATCGCCACCCGCTGGCGCTGTCCGCCGGACAGGGCCTTGGGCTTGCGGCCCAGGTACTCGGTGAGGTCGAGGATCCGCGCCGCGTCCTCGACCTTCTGCCGGATCTCCGTCTTGTTGACCCCGGCGATCTTCAGGGCGAAGCCCATGTTGTCGGCGACGGTCATGTGCGGGTACAGCGCGTAGTTCTGGAACACCATCGCGATGTCCCGGTCCTTCGGCGGCAGGTGCGTGACGTCGCGGTCGCCGATCCTGATGGAGCCGCCGTTGACGTCCTCCAGCCCCGCGAGCATCCGCAGCGAGGTGGACTTCCCGCAGCCGGAGGGGCCGACGAGGACGAGGAATTCACCGTCCTCGATGGAGATGTCGAGCTGATCGACGGCGGGCTTGTCGGACCCCGGGTAGATGCGGGTCGCCTTGTCGTACGTGACCGTGGCCATGGTGATGCGGTCCCTTCACCGGCAGGAACGTGCCGGACGATCCGAGTAAAGGAGTGGTCCAGTCCAATTGGACGGGGTTGCCGGTGACGGTACCCGCGCGGCGGGCGGTTGTCAGCCCCCGAACGTTGTGGCTGACGGAACAGGGCGCTGTGTAGAGTGGTGCCGCGTTCGCGGGGCCGGCCCCGCCGCGTTTGCCGCCTTAGCTCAGTTGGCCAGAGCGTCGCTCTTGTAAAGCGAGGGTCGTCGGTTCGAATCCGACAGGCGGCTTTGTGCGAGCGCCGATCGGCGCAGGGGAAAGGCCCTCCGGAAGCTTCCGGAGGGCCTTTCCCCGTTCACGGTCCCGTGCGGGCCGGTTCTGTGCGGGCCTTAGCGGCGGACCTCCTCGCCCGGCGACCACTGCGGGGCCGCGGCCGTGGTGTCGTGGTGGGCCGGGTCGGGCCGGGGGGAGTCCTGGTGGCCGGGCCACCAGGCCTTGTGGCCCAGCAGGGAGGTCACGGTCGGGACGAGCAGCATCGCCATCACGAAGGCCGTGAGGAGGATGCCGAAGGCGACCGCGAAGCCCATCTGCTGGAGCATGGAGTTCTCGGCGAGCATCAGGACGCCGAAGGTGCCCGCGAGGATGATCGCCGCCGAGGTGATGGTCGGGGTCGACTGGGCGACCGCGGTGCGGATCGCCTCCTTCGGCGGCACGCCGCGGCGGACCTCCTCACGGAGCCGGGCGACCATGAGGATGTTGTAGTCGGTGCCGATGGCGACGACGAAGAGGTAGACGATCACCGGCAGCATGAACAGCAGCCCGGACTCGCCCTTGAGGTCCTGGAAGAGCCAGACCGTCGCGCCGAGCGTGGCGCTGAAGCCGAGGGCGACCGCGATCATCAGGTACACCGGGGCGACGAGGCTGCGCAGCAGCAGGCCCAGGATGAGCATGATGGCGATGCCGGCGACGGGGAAGACCACCTTGTAGTCGTGGCTGACGGCCTTCTCGATGTCGGAGAGCACCGCGGAGGTGCCGCCGACGAGGGCCTCGGTGCCCTGGGGCGCGGAGGCGTGCGCGGTGTCGCGCAGGGTGCCGCCCGCCAGCTCGATGGACTTGTCCTCGGTGGGCCGGAACTTGAGCACGACCGCGTACTGGGCGACGGTGCCGTCCGGGTTGCTGACGGCGGGGGCCACCTGGCCGACGCCCTCGATGCCGGCCAGCTTCGTGCGGAAGGTGCCGAGCGCGGCCCGGTCCAGCTTCGCGCCGTCCTTGGACTTCAGGTAGACCATGGCGGGGTCGGACTGGCCGGCGGAGAAGCCGCGCTGCATGTCCTTCATCGCCTGGACCGATTCGAGCTTCTGCGGCATCTGGCTGGAGGTGTCGAACTCGGCCTTGAAGTTGAACGCGCCGACCGCGAGGACCGCGAGGACCACGGTGGACAGGCCCGCGATGACGCCGGGGCGGCGGGCGACGAGGCCGCCGACGCCGTTGGCGAAGCGGTTCTTCGGGGTCTTCTTCCATGCCTTGGACGGCCAGAAGGCCTTGGTGCCCAGCAGCGAGAACACGGCGGGGACGAGGGTGAGCGCGGCCACCAGCGTCACGGCGACGGAGATCGCGAGGGAGGGGCCCATCGCCCGCATCATGCCCATGGTGGACAGCAGCAGGGCGAGGAAGGCGACGATGACGGCGCCGGCGGCGGAGGCGATGGTCTCGCCGACCTTGGCCACGGCCTCGGACAGTGCCTGCTTCGGCTCCTGGCCCTGCCGCAGGTGCTCGCGGTAGCGGAAGAGCAGGAAGAGGATGTAGTCGGTGCCGACGCCGAAGAGGACGACGATGAGGATCGCCGAGATGGAGGCGTCCGCCTTCAGACCGCCCAGCTCGGCGGCGGTGCCGATGAGGCCGTTGGCGACCGCGGCGACCACGAGGATGATCAGGACCGGCAGGATCGCGATGAGCGGGCTGCGGAAGATGACGAGCAGCAGCACGATGATGAGCAGCAGGGTCGCCATCATGATCATCGAGTCGGTGTCGCCGGAGGACTCCTGGGAGTCGAGGGCGCTGGCCGCCTGGCCGGTGATGCCCATCTTCAACTGCGTGCCCTCGAGCAGCGACTTGCCGTCCTTGCGCAGCTCCTTGACGGACTGGGGCAGCTTGTCGTCGAAGGAGTTCTTGGTGCTGGCGATGATGTTGGCCAGGGCGATCTCACCGTTGGGGGAGACGGCCTGCGGGCCGGTGACCACCTTGGCCACCTTCTCGCGGTGCTTGCCCTCCAGGCCGGCCGAGACCTTGATGACGTCGGCGCGGTCGGCGGCGGTGAGCTTGCCGCCGTCCTTGCGCTGGAAGACCACGATGGCGGCGGGCTGTTCGGTCTTGGGGAAGGCCTCCTCCTGGAGTTTGCCGACCCGTACCGACTCATAATGCGAAGGCAGGAATTCCGTTTCATCGGTGGTGGACTTCAGCCCGGGGGCGAACACGGCCAGTACGACGGCGGCGAGGATCCAGCCCCCGATGGTGAGCCAGGGGCGGTGGACGGCGAACCGACCTATTCGTCGGAACATGGTGCTCCTTTAAAAGATTTCATCTGCGCGGCCCGCCGACCTGTCGCGTGTTTGTCCGGCCGAGTGTGTGTACGGGCATGAACACGCTAGGCAGTGGGTTGCTCGCGCACAACGGATTAAGGGGGAAATCGGTCCTGGGTCGGGGTCGGCCTCATCCGCCGGTAGGAGGGGCTCTCACCCGTGAGGTAGAGAAGTTCCCGCCGACCGCCTTCGTCCGGATTACGCTGCCCTCATGACCGATGCCGCCGCTGCCGCCCCGGGGTCGTCCGATGACCCGGTGGACCCGAAGGACTACGCCGCCCGGATGGAGCGTGCCGCGCTGTCGGCCGCCGACGCCGGACTGGCCGGGCTGATCGTCACACCGGGCCCGGATCTGGTGTGGCTGACCGGCTACCGGCCGCCCACGACCGAACGGCTGACCGCACTGCTGATCACGGCCGGGCGCCGGCCGCAGCTGCTGGTGCCCGCCCTCGAACGGCCCGACGCCGAACGCGCCCCGGGGGCCCGCGCGTTGGCGGTCAGCGGCTGGACGGACGGCGAGGACCCCCACGCGCTGATGGCCAAGCTCCTGGAGCCGAAGGGCCGTTACGGGGTCTCCGACAACGCCTGGGCGTTGCATCTGCTGGCTTTGCAGCGTAACCGCCCGGAGGTGGCCTACGGCGCGCTCACCGAGGTGCTGCCGATGCTGCGCGCGGTCAAGGACGCCTACGAGGTGGAGCGGCTCGCCGCGGCGGGGGCCGCGGCGGACGCCACGTACGAGCGGATCGTGGAGGTGCGGTTCGCCGGACGCCGGGAGCACGAGGTGGCCGCCGACCTGGCCCGGCTGCTGCGCGAACACGGCCACAGCCAGGTCGATTTCACGATCGTCGGCTCCGGCCCGAACGGCGCCAACCCGCATCACGAGGCGGGGGACCGGATGATCGAGGACGGCGACATGGTCGTCCTGGACTTCGGCGGGCTCAAGGACGGCTACGGCTCGGACACGACCCGTACGGTCCATGTGGGGGAGCCGACGCGTGAGGAGCGCACGGTGCACGACCTGGTGCGCGAGGCGCAGCAGGCGGCGTTCGAGGCGGTGCGGCCGGGCGTGGCGTGCCAGGAGATCGACCGGGTGGCGCGGCAGGTGATCCGGCGGGCCGGGTACGGGGAGTACTTCATTCACCGCACGGGCCACGGCATCGGGGTGACGACGCACGAACCGCCGTACCTGGTGGAGGGGGAGCACTTGCCGTTGGTGCCGGGGATGTGCTTCTCGATCGAGCCGGGGATCTATCTGCCGGGCCGGTTCGGCGTGCGGATCGAGGACATCGTGACCTGCACGGACACGGGCGGCCGGCGGCTGAACAACACGGCGCGCGAGCTGCGGGTGGTCGCCTGACGGCACCGGTCGCCTGACGGCACCGGCCGGCCGGAGCGCCGCGGCTACAGCGGGCGGTGCATGATGTGCAGCCCGGTGTAGCCGCCGTCGGGCAGCCGGTAGCCCTCGGGCAGGGTGCCGATGATGGTGAAGCCGAGGGAGCGCCAGAGGGCGACGGCGCGGGTGTTGGTCTCGACGACGGCGTTGAACTGCATGGCGCGGTAGCCCTCGGCGCGGGCCCATGCGATGGTGTGCTCGCCGAGCGCGCGGCCGATGCCGTGGCCCGTGTGCTCGGGGGCGACCATGTAGCTGGCGCTGGCGATGTGGGCGGCCGGACCCATGTGGTTCGGATTCATCTTGGCGGTGCCGAGGACGGTGCCCGAGTCGTCGACGGCCACGACCGTGCGGCCGGGCGCGGTCAGCATCCAGCACGCGCGGGCGAAGTCCTCGTCGATGTCGCGCGGGAAGGTGAAGCTCTCGCCCGCGGCGGCCACGGTACGGACGATGGGCCAGATGGCGGGCCAGTCCGCTGCCTCGGCGTCTCTGATCTTCATGGGCCCCAGCATGGCCGCCCGGCCGGGTCCGCGCGACGGCTTTTCCGCGCACCCGTGGTCCTGGGCGGTCCGCCGCGGCCGGATCGCCGGCGGGTGGTGCGCCTTCATGGACTCGCGTCTCCATTCCCCGGGCGGTCGTTGCCCCTTGCACCGGCCGGTTATCGTCCTTCACCGCACTGACGGATCAGAAGACGGGGATGTGACAGATGAGCGAGAAAGACGTTCTGGCGCTGCGGTTCGAGGAGCACCGGCCTCATCTGCGGGCGGTGGCCTACCGGATGCTCGGCTCGCTCGGAGAAGTGGACGACGCCGTTCAGGAGACGTGGCTCAAACTGAGCCGTGCCGATGTCACCGGGGTGGAGAACCTGGGCGGCTGGCTGACCACCGTGACCGGCCGGGTGTGCCTGGACATGCTGCGCTCGCGCACCACCCGCCGGGAGAGCCCGCTGCACGACGAGGACGGTCGGATCCGCCTCCCCGATCCGGTCATCAGCGGCCCGGACGGTCTGGACCCCGAGCAGGAGATCCTCCTGGCCGATTCGGTGGGCATCGCCCTGCTCGTCGTGCTGGAGACTCTCTCCCCGGCCGAACGCCTCGCCTTCGTCCTGCACGACATGTTCGCCGTGCCCTTCGACGAGATCGCCCCCGTCCTCGGCCGTACCTCCGCCTCGACCAGACAGCTCGCCAGCCGCGCCCGCCGCCGCGTCCAGGGCGCGGCGCCCGCCCCCGACACCGATGTGGCGCACCGGCGGCGGATCGTCGACGCCTTCCTCGCCGCGGCGCGCGGCGGGGACCTCGACGCCCTCGTCGCCGTCCTCGACCCCGAGATCGTGGCCCGCTCCGACGGCGGGGCCCTGCGCCCCGGTCTGCTCCGTCGCGGCGCCGCCGAGGTCGCCTCGCAGGCGATCACCTTCGCCCGGTTCGCCGAGGCCGCCCTTCCGGTGCTGGTCAACGGCACCCCCGGCGTGGTCTCCATGGCGGAGGGCCGGGTGCTGTCGGTCATGGCGTTCACCATCAGGGGCGGCCGGATCACGGAGCTGGACATCCTCACCGACCCCGAGCGGCTGGCGCGGATCGACCCGAGCGCGTTCGGCGGCTGATCCGGCGGGCGGCGGGAGGGCTTCCGGGTGGCTGCCGGGGGCTCTCCCGCCGTTCCGTCGCGTCAGACGGTGGCGTCGGCGGCCCGGGCGGGGTCACCCGCCGGGGTGCCGTGCTTGGGCGCCCGGGCGGTGACGAGCAGACCGCTGGCGACGGCGGCGAGCAGCATGATGCCCGCGCCCCAGCCGATCGCGATGTGGAAGCCGTGGACGACGCCTTCCTTGGTGACGGTGTCCCGGACGGCGGGCGTCAGCGGGCCGTCGGCGGCGGCGGACCTCAGGTGTGCCGCGATGTACGTGGCGCTGGTGCTGGTGGCGATGGTGTTCAGGAGCGCGGTGCCCACGGAGCCGCCGACCTGCTGGGCGGTGTTGACCGTCGCGGAGGTGACGCCGGACTCGGCCGGGGCGACACCCGCGGTGGCGGTGGCCATGACGGGCATGAAGATCAGGCCCATGCCGAGCCCGACGAGGATCTCGGCGGGCAGGACGTGGGAGACGTAGGCGGGCTCGACGGTCAGGAAGGTCAGCAGGAACAGCCCGACGGAGGCCAGCAGCGCCCCGGGCACCATCAGGGTGCGCGGCGGCACATGGGTCATGAGCCGGGCCGAGATCTGGGTCGAGGTGCCGATGATCGCGGCGGTCATCGGCAGGAACGCCAGACCCGTCCGGACGGGGGAGTAGCCGAGCACCACCTGCAGGTAGTACGTCATGAACAGGAACATCCCGAACATGGCGATGACCGCGAGCCCCATCGTCAGGAACGCACCGCCACGGTTGCGGTCGCGAATGATGTGCGGGGGCAGCAGCGGGCTGGGCGCCCGGGTCTGCCACCAGGCGAACAGCGCCAGCAGCGCCGCCCCGCCGGTCAGCAGGGCCAGCACGAGCGGATCGCCCCAGCCGCGCGGCTCGGCCTCGCTGCACCCGTAGACCACGGCGACGAGCCCCCCGCAGCCGAGCAGCACGCCGGGGATGTCCAGGCGCGGCCGGTGGGCGGGCCGGTGGTCGTGCAGCAGCAACAGGGCACCGGCCAGGGCGGCCAGCGCGATCGGGATGTTCACGTACAGGCACCAGCGCCAGTCCAGGTACTCGGTCAGCAGCCCGCCCGCGATCAGGCCGATCGCGGAGCCACCGCCCGCGATGGCGCCGTAGATGCCGAAGGCCTTGCTGCGCTCCTTCACATCCGTGAACGTCGTGGTCAGCAGGGACAGTGCGGAGGGCGCCAGCACCGCGGCGAAGACGCCCTGCAGGGCGCGGGCGGCGAACAGCAGCGTCGCGGAGTGGGCGGCGCCGCCCAGCGCGGACGCCGCCGCGAAGCCGACCAATCCGACCGTGAAGGTGCGTTTGCGGCCGATCAGGTCCGCGACCTTGCCACCGAGCAGCAGCAGACCGCCGAAGGCGAGGGTGTAGGCGGTGATCACCCATTGCCGGTCGCCGTCGGACATGTGCAGATCGCGCTGGGCGGAGGGGAGGGCGATGTTCACGACCGTCGCGTCGAGGACCACCATCAGCTGCGCGAGCGCGATGACGACCAGACCCCACCAGCGGCGGGAATCGGACGGTTCGGTGGGCGCCGGAGCGGGTGTGCCACCCGGACCGGCCGGACTCGTCGGGCTCGGACTCATCGGAACCTGCTTTCGCGGCCGACCATTTTCGGACAGCCGACGACGGCGTCTGATTCGCCCGTCCAGCCTAGGTGCGATGGCGCGGGGCCGCTTCTTGAGCCGGATGGCCGAGCGGCCTGCGGGGTCCCGCCGGCTTATGGGATGAGGACGACCTTGCCCATCGTGGCCCGCGAGGTCAGCGCCACGTGCGCGGCAGCCGCTTCGGCGAGGGGGAAGCGGTGCACGGTCGGTACGACGTTGCCCGCCGCGGCCTGGGCCAGCGACTCCTCCTCCAGCCTGCGCAGCCCCACCTGTCCGCCGCCGAAACGATCCAGCATCGGCGGGCCGAGGACCGACCGCGAGGTGAGGGACCGCTCGGCCAGCTCCTCGGGGCCGAGGGTGAGCGGACCGCCGGAGGACCAGCCGTACACCAGGTGCGAGCCGCCGGGGCCGAGCAGGCCGACGGCGGCCCGGGCGGCGGGGCCGCCGACGGCGTCGAAGACGACCGTGGCGGTGCGCCCGCCGAGAGCGCCCCGGGCGGCCTCGGACCAGTCCCCGGTGGTGTAGTCGTAGGCGAGGTCCGCGCCCAGCTCCCGCACCCGCCGCACCTTGGCCGGGCCGCCGGCGAGGCCGACGACGGTCGCGCCCGCGTTCTTGGCGTACTGCGTGAGCAGCGAGCCGATGCCCCCGGCCGCCGCTGTCACGATCACCACGTCCGCGTCGGAGAGTTCGGTGAAGCCGAGGATGCCGAGGGCCGTGCGACCGGTGCCGATCATGGCGATGGCCTGGTCCTCGCGCAGCCCCTGCGGTATCTCGTGCAGCTTCTCCGCGTCGATCACGGCCAGTTCGGCGTACCCGCCGGGGGCGGTGCCGAGGTGCCCGACGACGCGGCAGCCGAGCCAGCGGGGGTCGGTGCCCTCGCCGAGGGCGTCGACGGTGCCGGCGATCTCCCGCCCGGGAACGGTGGGCAGCTCCGGGAGCGCGTACGGCCCGTTCGGGTCACCGGCCCGCAGGGTCGTGTCGACGAGGTGCACACCGGCGGCACCGACGGCGACACGGACCTGGCCGGGGCCGGGCTCGGGGTCGTCGGTCCTCTCGTAGACGAGGTTCTCGGCGGGGCCGAAGGTGTGCAGCCGGACGGCGTGCATGGGATCTCCTCGAACGGGGTTCCGTTGGACTCCTTGAGTCTTCAATCTCGACCATGGTTGAGGTCAAGGGCCGGGTGGCGCGGCCGGCGGGCGTTGTCAGTGCCGTGTGCCACGGTGGCGGTATGACGACGCGCGGTAGG
Organism: Streptomyces sp. NPDC042259; assembly: GCF_055582085.1. NCBI lineage: Bacteria > Bacillati > Actinomycetota > Actinomycetes > Kitasatosporales > Streptomycetaceae > Streptomyces > Streptomyces sp. NPDC042259. The sequence goes on from NZ_JBVJDW010000004.1 coordinate 124,213, forward strand.
CAGAAGGCGGCCGGGGGACAGCCGACGGCCCGGCTCCCGGAAGTGCGGCTCCCGCCGCTGCGGCCGTGGGAGGGGGCGGAGCTGGAGCCGGAGGGCGACTACGACGGGATCGACTTCACCGGGATCGACCTCGTCGGCCAGGCCGCCCCGGGCGCGCGCTTCCTGGACTGCGGGATCTTCCGCTGCGCCCTGGACGAGACGCGGCTGAGCCGCGCCCGGATCACGGACTGCGTGCTCGACGGCGTGCGCGGCGTCGGCACGGATCTCGCGGAGGCGACGCTGCGCGACGTGGAGGTACGCGACGCCCGCCTGGGCGGCACCCAGCTGCACGGCGCGGTGCTGGAACGGGTCCTGGTGCGCGGCGGAAAGATCGACTACCTGAATCTGCGTACGGCCACGCTCAAGGACGTCACCTTCGAAGGCTGTGTGCTCGCGGAGGCGGACTTCGGCGGGGCACGGCTGGAGCGCGTCGTCTTCCGGGACTGCGTGCTGCGCCGCGCCGACCTCACCGCCGTCCGGATGAAGGACGTGGACCTGCGGGCGGTCACCGAGCTGGACATCGCCCGGGGGATCGACCACCTGGCAGGCGCGGTGATCAGCCCCGCCCAACTGCTGGACCTGGCCCCGGCGTTCGCAGCCCAGATCGGCGTCCGCGTCGCCGGCCCCGGGCTGTGACGGCCGAATCCAGCCCGTCCGGCGTTTGAGGACGCGCCCGCAGGGCGCTCGCCGCCGCAGGCGGCAAGGCAGACCGGCAGCCGAGCGCTGGGAGGTACCCCGAGGGGCTCGACGTGGGCTGAGCCCAGCCATATCCAGCCCGTCCGGCGATTGAGGACGCGCCCGCAGGGCGCTCAGCCGCCGCAGGCGGCAAGACGGGCCGACAGCCGAAGAATCACACCCGCGGGAAGCGACTCTGCAGGTCCCAGACAACCGCATTGTCGGCGAGACCTTCGTGCATGTCGGAGAGGTCAGCGATCAGATCGTGCAGGAAGTCACGGGCCTCGCGCCGCAGCGCGCGGTGGTTGAAGTTGAGCGGGGGCTCGTCCGCCGGCTGCCAGTCGGCGGTGACCTCCACCCAGCCGAAGCGGCGCTCGAACATCAGCCGGTCGGTCGACTCCGTGAAGTCCAGCTCCGCGTACTGCGGGATCGACGAGCGGTTGCCCCGGGGGTCGCGGTCGACCTGTTCCAGGACGTCGCAGAGCGCCCACGCGAAGTCCAGCACGGGAACCCATCCCCAGCCTGTGGACAGCTCCCGGTCCGTCTTCACGTCGGCGAGGTAGACGTCACCGCAGAAGAGGTCGTGCCGCAGCGCCCGCACATCCGCCGTGCGGTAGTCCGTCTGCGGCGGGTCGGGGAAGCGGCGCGAAAGCGAGTAGCCGAGGTCGATCACGCCTCGATGGTGTCACGGCCGTCGGCCGGGTGCGTAAACGCGCCCGGCCCGTGCCCCCGCCACCGACGGTGGCGGGGGCACGGGCCGATCACCGGAGGGTGATCACCGCGTGGGTGTGAGCACGAGTGCGGTGATCACTTCCGGGACGTCCGTGGGGGGTGTCACTTCACGTTGATCGCGGTCCACGCGGCGGCGACCGTCTTGTACTCCGTGCTGGTGGAGCCGTAGAGGTCCGCGGTGGCCTTCAGGGTGCCGGCGCGGGCCGCCTTGTAGTTGGTGGTGGAGGTGAAGTACGTGGTCAGGGCCTTGTACCAGATCTTGGTGGCCTTGTCCCGGCCGATGCCGGTGACCTTGGAGTTGTCGTAGGTGGGGCTGTTGTAGCTCACGCCGTCGATGGTCTTCGCGCCGCTGCCCTCGGACAGCAGGTAGAAGAAGTGGTTGGCCGGGCCCGACGAGTAGTGCACGTCGTTGTTGCCGAGGCTGGAGGACCAGTAGTCCTTCGAGCCGCCGTCCTTGCTCGGCTTGTCCATGTAGCGCAGCGGGGTGCCGTCGCCGTTGATGTCGATCTTCTCGCCGATGAGGTAGTCGCCGCGGTCCGAGGAGTTCTTGGCGTAGAACTCCGCGGCGGTGCCGAAGATGTCGCTGGTCGCCTCGTTGAGGCCACCGGACTCACCGCTGTAGTTCAGCCCGGCGGTGGCGGCGGTGACGCCGTGCGTCATCTCGTGGGCGGCCACGTCGAGGGAGGTCAGCGGGTTGGCGTTGTTCTCGCCGTCGCCGTAGGTCATGCAGAAGCAGTCGTCGTCCCAGAAGGCGTTGACGTAGCCGTTGCCGTAGTGGACGCGGGAGTAGGCGCCGACGCCGTCGCCCTTGATGCCGCTGCGGCCCAGGACGTTCTTGTAGAAGTCCCAGGTGACCGCCGCGCCGTAGTGCGCGTCGACGGCGGCGGCCTGGCGGCCGGAGCCCCAGACGTCGCTGGAGTTGGTGAAGAGGGTGCCCGTGCCGGACGTGCCCTGCTTCAGGTCGTACGTCTTGTGGCCGCCGCGCGCACCGTCGGTGAGGGCGTAGCCGGAGGACGTCTTGGTGGTGGTCAGCGGAACCGTGCCGCTGTAGGTGCTGGTGCCGCTGCCGGTCTCGATGGCCTCGCGCTGGAACAGCGTCTTGCCGCTGGCCGCGTCGGTGACCACGTGCAGCTTGCTCGGGGTGCCGTCCTTCTGGACGCCCTTGACGACGGTCTCGTACGCCAGGACGGCCTTGCCGCCCGCGGCCCAGACCACCTTGCGCGGAGCCTGGCCGTCGGCCTTGGCGGTCTTCTCCGCGGCGGCCACGCCGAGCGCCTTCTGCTTCGCCGCGGCGGGCGCGAGGGAAGCGGACGTCGTGGGCACGGATATGTCGGCCTCGGTCGCCTTGGTGACGCTGCGCGAGCCGCTCTTCGGCTGGTGCACGACCAGGTCGCCGCCGAGCACCGGCAGGCCGTCGAAGGTGCGCTCGTACCGCGTGTGCACCGTGCCGTTCGCGTCCTTGACGACATCCCGGACGACCAGCTTCTCCTTGCCACCGAGGCCGAGACCGGCAGCGGTGGAGGAGGCTCCCGCCTGCGCTTCCTTGAGCGCGGACACCCGCTGACCGGCGGAGAGCGCCAGCGCCGAGGCGCCGTTCTCGCGGTCGGCCGCGGCGGTCGCCGAACCGGTCTGGACGCCGACGGCGACCATGGCGGCGGAGGCGACCAGCGCTGCGGCGCGCAGGGTGTGCTTACGGGAGGTGGAGGTGATGAGTCTCAACTCTGGCTCCTAATGCGGGCCGCGAACTCGCGGCCGAATGAGGGGGGTTCGGGCAGCCGGTGGGGACCGCCCGTTGGTGCAGGAGTGGTGCAAGAGCGAATTGAGGAGAGAGTGCCATCACTTCCCTGTCATTGACAGGGGCGCAACAAGGATTTGATCTAGCGTTTTCTTAACAGCGGTTGATTGGATCCGCTATGCGGTGAACTGCTCCCGATTGGTCCGCACTTGACGGCCTACTGAAGTGTTCAACTGAGCAACCGCTGTTCCTTCGCCACCGCCACGGCCCCCGCGCGGGTGTCGACGCCGAGCTTGTCGTAGATCCGGCCCAAATGCGTCTTCACCGTCGCCTCGCTGATGAACAGCGCCCGCGCGATAGCCCAGTCCGCGGGCGAGTTGGCCGAGGATGCCGCGCTCGCGGTCGGTGATCGTGTCGTCCGTCCCGGGCCCGAGCTGAAGACCCATCAGCACCACGTCGGGCCGCGGCCGCGCCGCCGGGCAGCCCGTGACCGCGTCCTGGGATGGGCACCGGTGCGAGACCGAGTGCGAAACCGCGCTCACGTTGGCCGGCGTGCCCCGGGCGATGCGCAGCAGGGCGGAACGCACCCGGTCGGGCAGCGGGACGGGATCGCCCTCGACATGGAAGCGCACGGAGAAGGCGGCGGCCCCGGGTGCGGCGAGCGCTCGGAGCGCCTCCTGGAGCCCCGCGCCCCCGTCGCACTGCGGCGATGCCGGATCGTGGACGAACCGCCGGGTCTCGGCCGGCCCGCGGGCGCCCTGCGGGTGCGTCCTCAATCGCCGGACGGGCTGGAAAATCCAGCCCGTCCGGCGATTGAGGACACCGCCGCGCAGCGGTGGTGCGGGTGCCGACCGGGGGCGGTCCGCCGAAACCGTTCCAACCCGCGCGGAGCGCACCCCGCACGGTTCATCTCACGAGGAGCGCACGATGCGGAGCCCCACCCTGTCCAAGCGGGTCGGCGTGGCTGTCGCCGGACGCCGCGACCAAAGCCGCGCAGGGCGCGCTCGCCGCCGCGCGGACGCTGTTCCTGCCGGGCGGCGCCCCCTCCAGGCACAGGGCGCGCCCGTCACGGGCATCGGCGTCGCGGGGGCACCCAGTGGTGACCTGGACGAGAAGTGCGCCCAGGCCGGCGTGGCGGCACTGGGCTGACCGGCCGACCGGGATCCCGCACGGGACGGGGCAAGCACGACGCGGCGGCTCTTTCGGCACTGCCGCACCGGGCTCCACCCGGGCGGGATCGACCGGCTCCGGTGACGGTGGCTACTTCGGCTCGTCGGGCGGCCGGTTGCCGATCTGGTCGTTCATCTTCTGCTGGGCCGTGTCGACCTGGCTCTGGTACTTGTTCTGCGTCCGCGCGTCGAACGCGTCACCGGCCTTCTCGATGCCTTGGCGGGCCTGGTCCGGGTGTCCCTTGATCAGACCTTTGAGCTTGTCGAGCATGGACATAGCGGTCCTCCTCGTGAATGTCTGACGTACCTCAGCATCTCCGCATTCGGCCGGGTGCGCATCCGCGCGGGAGGGCGCGCGGGGGCCCTAGGGCGGCGTGCGGAAGCCCCGGCTCAGTTCTTCCTCACCGGGACGGCCACGCCCAGCTCGGGGGTGACTTTGAAGCGGGCCGCCGCGCAGTCCTCGGTGGCGGGGACGGCGACGAGGGGTTCGTCGAGCCGCCCGCCGACGGCGACCCCGGCGATCGTGCGGCGGTGGCACCGCTTGCCCAGTTCGGTGCCGGGCAGCCGGTCCGCGGGGGCGCGCAGATGGATCTCCACCGGTACCGGCTCCTTGACCTGCGGCGACTCCTCCGGGGGCGGGTTGGCCGCCCAGGCGTAGACGACGAGACAGGCCGCGGTGAGGATGCCGGTGCGCAACAGAGTGCGGATCAGGGCGCGGTAGAGCTGCTGCGACTGCCAGGCATTGGCCCGGCTGAGACACAGAGTGACGGCGTGCTCCAGGGCGGCGACCCGCTCCTGGGCCTCGGGGTCCGCCGGACTGCGCGCCGCCCGCGCGCGGGCCTGTCCGAGCTGCCGGCGGATGGCGGCGGTGCCCTCGAACGGCACGGCCTCCGTGGAACTCGCCTCCTTGAGCAGTTGCAGCAGCGCGTCGTAGGAGAGATGGCTGCGGCCGGCGGCCAGCAGCGGCTGCGCCCTGCCGATGCGTCGGATCGCGGGTATCTCGTGATTGACGAAGAGGTCGGTCCAGGTCAGATCGGGTGTGATCAACACATGGGAGGCTCGGACGATCATCCACCCGGTGCCGAGGAGGGCCACGAACACCGCGCCCAGTGCCAGGGGCAGCCGCCAGGGTTCCTCGGTGCCCAGCCCGCCCAGCGACCCCAGCTGCAACCCGGCCACGAGCACCGTGCCGACGGCGGCGAACGCCGTGGTCAGCCAGCGGGCGGCCTCGCGGATCGAGGTACCGCGGTCAGGAGGGATGTCTGTTGTGGGGGGTGTGACAGGGGGTGTGCCCTGAGGCAGCGACACCTGGCCTCTTTTCTTCGGAACGACGCCCGATGTCTCTCGATCGGGACGCGCCACATGCTCAATTACCGTACGGGGAAGGTGTTCTGGCGCAGTTCGAGGATGCGCCCACCCTTTGGCGGGTATCCAACTTGCAGCATCTTCGCTCCACAGATGTACTACATCTTGATGGACAAGTTGCGGCACACTGGGGCGGGCGCACCCGAGGCAAGAGGAGAGACATATGTCCAAGGTCAGCTTGAGTGAGGCCCGGATCGTCACGATGCGTGAACTTTCGCAGCGGACGTCCCAGGTGGTCCAGGAGATCTGCCAATCGGGTCAGCCTGCGCTCATCACTCGGCACGGCAAGTTCCTCGCCGCGATCGCGCCGCTGGAGGACGTCACCATCGACGCGGCGATCCAAAGCATCGTCGGACGTGCGCCGTTGCCCGATGACGACGACCCCCGCACACTGCTGGATCCGGACGCCGCCCGCCGTCAGCTGGGGTTGACGCCTTGAAAGTACGCCTGAGGCGTGCGGGGCGCTGCGCTATAAAAGAGCGGTGCAGCGACCCTACTTACTCAGCATCAATGCCTGCGAGGATCTCTATGGTTGCGGCCGAGTGCTCGTGGAAAGCCTGTTTGACGTCATTCAGCACGGGCTGACGATCCCACCGGATCCGGAGGACGAGGACGAGGGCGGCAAGCCGCCGCCCTGTTATTACTGGCGCCGGGGCCTGTTGAAGGAGCACCGGGCCAAGCTCACCGAGGCATTGCGGTCCGGTCAGGACGAAGAGCCCTCGTACGGTGACGAGCAGGCGTGGAACTACGTGATCGTCTTCCGTAAGGCGACGGCCGGGGAGTGCATCACCGGCCGTATGCGGCTTCGGGACGAGCCCGTGGTGGTGGAACGTTTTCTGGACAGCGCGCGCATCGGTTCCGAGGTGCTTTCCCTCGTCCTGCGGCAGTGATCGCCAGGGCTAGAGCGTGGTGTGCCGCTCGGCCCGGTCCAGGGTGTCCATGAAGCGCTGGAAGCTCTTGGCGGACTCCGCGCTGCCGGCCGTCACCGTGAACTCCTCGGGTGACACGAACGCCGCGAGCCGCTCCCGGGTCTCGGGGTCCAGCGCATCCCACGCGGCCCTATCCAGCCGTGACTGCGCCGCAGTTTCCGCACTGCCAGTTTCCATTGTTGAGTTGCCTCATGTCTGAAGATCCACATACGGGACAGTTCATGTGCGTCTCCCGAGCGATGATGTCAGCCGGTTGCCGACATCGGTAGTAGCCGTTCACCCAGGAACAGCCAGGGGTTTCCTTACCCTCCGGCGGCTCGGATCGAACAGGCCCGGAGCGGGCGAAAACCGGGGCCTGCGCCGGATGGACGCACCCGGGGGAGTGGTGCGGGTGCGGTCGCCCGGGACATGGCCGCCGCGAAGCGAGCGTGGAGGGTGAGAAGAGGGGGGCCACCCGGGTGGATGGCCCCCTCTCGGCTCAGCCCGTGGGCGGCCGCACGCCGTGCCGGTGTCAGACGTTGACGCCGAAGTCCTGCGCGATGCCCGCGAGGCCCGAGGCGTAGCCCTGGCCGACCGCGCGGAACTTCCACTCCGAGCCGTTGCGGTACAGCTCGCCGAAGACCATGGCGGTCTCGGTGGCCGCGTCCTCGCTCAGGTCGTAGCGGGCCACCTCGGCGCCGCCGGCCTGGTTGAGGACGCGGATGTAGGCGTTGCGCACCTGGCCGAAGTTCTGGCTGCGGGACTCGGCGTCGTAGATGGAGACCGGGAAGACGATCTTCTCGACGTCGGCCGGCAGGGCCGACAGGTTGACGTTGATCTGCTCGTCGTCGCCCTCGCCCACGCCGGTGGTGTTGTCACCGGTGTGCACGATGGACTGGTCCGGCGTGGACTTGTTGTTGAAGAACACGAAGTGGGCGTCGGAGTAGACCTTGCCCGTCGGGTTCACCGCGATGGCGCTCGCGTCGAGGTCGAAGTCCGTGCCGGTGGTGGTGCGGACGTCCCAGCCGAGGCCGACCGTGACGGCCGTCAGGCCCGGGGCCTCCTTGGTGAGGGAGACGTTGCCGCCCTTGGACAGGCTTACAGCCATGGGATGGGTCCCTTTCTGTCGATGCGTCGGGCCTCGTGGTGTGCGTACGAAGTCCGCGCACGAAGCTACCGTCACCCCCGATAACGCGAGGGAGGGACCGTAGGGTTCCAGCCCGCTTTACTTTCTTTGCCAATTCCTGATGCGGGGTGTCGCGGAGGCGGGCGCAAAAAGAGGTGACGCGCCCGGCCCCGGCACGGGATCATGGGTGTCATGTCCGGTCCACACGTCATCCGCGGTTCGGTCTCCCTGCCGGAGGCCGAGCTGATGTGGCGTTTCTCGCGCTCCTCCGGCCCCGGCGGCCAGCACGTCAACACCAGCGACAGCCAGGTCGAGCTGCGGTTCGACCTCGCCCGCACCGAGGCGCTGCCGCCGGTGTGGAAGGAGCGCGCGCTCGCCCGGCTGGAGAGCAGGCTGGTCGGCGGGGTCGTGACCGTGCGGGCCTCCGAGCACCGCTCGCAGTGGCGCAACCGGGAGACGGCCGCCGTACGGCTGGCCGCGCTGCTGGCCGAGGCCACGGCGCCGCCGCCGCGGCCCCGGCGCGCGACGAAGATCCCGCGCGGGATCAACGAGCGGCGGCTGCGGAACAAGAAGCAGCGGAGCGACACGAAGCGGGGGCGTTCCGGGCGCGACTGGTCTTAGGCCGTGCCTTTCGCCTGGCCGGCGGTTTCTCTGGCCCGCGGGCCGTCTTTGCCGCCTGCGGCGGCGGGCGCCCTGCGGGCGTGTCCTCAATCGCCGGACGGGCTTGAAAACAAGCCCGTCCGGCGATTGAGGAGAGCCCGTTCAGGCCAGTGTTCGGTACCGGCCCCGGAAGTACGTCAGGGGTCCGGCTTCCGATGTCGGGGCGGCCGCCGTCAGTACCCGGCCGATGACCAGTGTGTGATCACCGGCCACCACCCGCTGCTCGGTCCGGCACTCCAGCACCGCCAGGGCGCCCCCGACCAGCGGCGCCCCCGAGGCCTCGCCGCGCGTGTACGCGATGTCCTCGAAGAGCAGCCGGTCGCTGATGCGGCCCTTCATGGCGAAACGTCCCGCGATGTGACGCTGGCTTTCGGTGAGGACGGACACCGCCCACAGCGGCTGCTCCGCCAGGAGATCGTCCATCCGTGAGCCGTTGCGGACGCTCACCATGACCAGCGGCGGTTCGAGGGAGACGGACAGGAAGGCCGTCGCCGTCATGCCGACGTCCTCGCCGCGCGGGCCGTCCTCCGGGTCGTGCGCGGTCACCAGCACCACACCGGCGGCGAGGCGGGCGAGGGCGGCACGGAATTCGTCGGCGCTCACCCCACCAGGATGGGCTATGGCGGTCTCGGGGGGCGTAGTCGTCTGCAACACGCTCAGCACGCTAGCCGCCCCGCCCGCCGTGGCGCATCGGGCGGGGGGACCAGCCGGGGCCGACCGGGGGTCCTAGGCCGTCTCCGTAAAGCCCGGCGGGGCATAGGCCGCAACCGTTCCGGATTTGCGTTCAGGAAGCATAAGAACGCCGTCGAACGCCAGTGGTAGGACTCCACCGCCCTCTGTGACATGGGTCACAGAGGGCGGTAATTGTTGACCCTGTGTACCGAGTGGTCAGCTCGCTGTGATTCAGTGGCCGTGGTAAGCGGACGACAAGAAGCCTGGAGTTGCTGTCGGGGTCTCGGGGGAGAGCGAGCTATGGAGACCGAGTCGGAGCCGTATGTCCGCCTGGCGACCTTGAGGCAGTTGCATCAGGTGGTCGCCGATCTGAACACCGCGCGCAGCCTCGCGGACACGTTGCAGACCGTGGCGGACGGCATCATCGCCGGGCTCGGCTACGAGCTCTCGGCCGTCAATCTCGTACGCCCCGACGGGGACCTCGTCGTGGCCGCGGTCGCGGGCAGCGCCGGGGCGGAGGCCCTGATGGCGGGCCGGGTCGGCTCACGCGTCTCCTGGGAGCGCCGGCTCTCGATGGGCGACCACTGGGGCGATCTGCGCTTCATCCCGTACACCGAGGGCTGGGTCCTCGACGACGACGACGTCCCGCAGTGGCACACCACCGGACCCGCCCCGCGCTTCGCCGACGAGTGGCATCCCATGGACCGCCTCTTCGCCCCGATGTACACCGCGGGGGCCTCGGGCGGCGAACTGCTCGGGGTCATCTCGGTCGACAAACCGCGCAACGGTCGCCGCCCCGGCGCATGGGGGCGCGAAGCGCTCCAGATGTACGCCTTCCAAGCCGCGATTGCGATCAGTAACGCTCGTCTGCGCGCAAATATGCAGCGCGCCCTGGTCAGACTGGAACGGGAACAGCAGGCGCTGCGCGCCAGTGAGGAAAGCTTCCGCCAGGCCTTCGAGTACGCGCCCAGCGGCATGGCCATCGCCGAGATGGGCGGTGATCAGCACGGCCGGCTGCACCGCACCAACGACGCCCTGTGCCGGCTGCTCGGCCGGTCCGCCTCGCAGATGCGGCGCTACTCCTTCTCCGACCTCGTGCACCCCGAGGACGTCGGCACCCTGCTGCGCACCTCCGCCGAGGGCGGCCGGGCCGAGCTGCGCCTCGGCCGCCGTGACGGCACCTACGTCTGGGTCTCGCTGCGCAATTCCGTGGTGGCCGACGCCGCCGACGGGCCGCGTTTCCTGCTCACCCACGTCGAGGACATCGAGGAGCGCAAGCGCCACGAGCTGCAGCTCGCGCACCGGGCCAGCCACGACTCCCTGACCGGGCTGCCCAACAGCGCCGAGCTGAGAGCCCGCCTCGGCAGCCGGCTCTGCGACCGTCCGGCGGGCAGCGAGACGCACGCGGCGGCGGCCGTCGGGCCGTACGGCTGTCTCGACGGCTTCGCCGAGGTCGAGAGCGCCGCCTACGGGCACGGCTTCGGCGCGGACGTCGGCCCGGACTACGCGGTGGAGCGCGGCGACTGCGCCCCCGACGAGTACCGCGGCGGGCCCGAGACCGGGTACGACCACCATGTGCACACCATCGCGCCCGACGAGGAGGCCGACGACGGCGTCAAGGGCCTGGCCGTCCTCTTCTGCGACCTCGACGGCTTCAAGTCGATCAACGACCGGTTCGGTCACCACACCGGTGACGCCGTGCTGATCGAGGTCGCCCGCCGGCTGAGCAACGGCGTGCGCGACGGTGACACGGTGGCCCGTCTCGGCGGCGACGAGTTCGTCGTGCTCGCCGACGGGCTGGGGCTCGCGGACGCGGAGGATCTGGCCGTCCGGCTACGCAATGCCATCATTCCGCCCATAAGGGTGGAAGGCCGGGCGGTCCGCGTGGGGGCCAGTTTCGGCATCGGCTGGGCCGCGTGCGGAATGTCCGCGGAGGAGGTCCTCGCCTCCGCCGACCAGCGGATGTACGTCGAGAAGCGGTCCCGGTCCAAGGCCGGGCGGCGGGCGGGCTGAGGTCCAGACCACGGCGTACGGTCCCCCGATCGGGGTAGGCTGCGCCGATGCGGCACCGACGCCGACCGTGAATCGATCATGAATTTTGGCCATCCGAACCCGCGGTAGCCGGCCGGACCCCCGGCCGCCACGGCCGCGGGTTCAGGCGCGTACGCAGTGGGTGCCGATGGGCAACACCATGTTGGGAGTGACAGGGGATGACGGCGGGTAATAACGGCCAGGGCACGCCGGAGGGCGACGACCCGTTCGGCTACCTGTACCGCTCGGAAGGCGGCGACGGCGGCACCGACGGCGGTCAGCCGGCACACCAGCCCGGCGTCCCCCGTACGTCGTACAACCAGGTCCGCCCGGTCGGCTCGCGCCAGTACGGCCAGCAGCCCCAGCAGCAGGTCACCTACGGCCAGCAGCCCCCGGGCGGCGCCCCCGCCCCGCACTACGCCGCCCCCGAGACCCTCCCCGGCGGCGGCGCCCCCCAGCCCCCCGCCCAGGGCGGACGCGGCGGCTCCGCCAAGCGGCGCGGGCCGCTCGTCGCCGCCATAGCCGTGGTCGCGGTCGTCGTGGCCGGTATCGGCGTCGCGATCTTCACCAACAGCTCGGGCGAGAAGAAGGAACAGCGGAACACCGCGGACGGCGGCGGCGAGAGCAAGCCGACCCCCGCGGAGGGTGACAAGCCCGCCGAGACGAAGAAGAGCGAGCCGGCGAAGCGCAAGCCCGCCAAGCTGCCCAAGGAGGACGCGGCGAGCCTGCGGCTCAGCGGTGGCGCGGTCACGGAGAAGACCGTGCCGGGCGCGCTGGGCGACGGCGGCCTCTACATCGCGGGCATGAACAAGCAGGGCGCCGGCGTCGAGTGGAAGGTCGACGTCGAGAAGGCGGGCGACTACCGGCTGAACGCGCGCTACGGCGTGCCCGGCACGGACGCCGCCCTCACGATCTCCGCCAACGGCAAGGCCGACTCCCGGCCCATCAACATGAAGAACTTCGGCGGCACGAAGGACTGGGAGAACGGGTGGAAGACCACCTGGTCCCTGGTCAGGCTCAACGAGGGCACGAACATCCTCAGGCTCTCCTGCGAGGCCGGCAATTCGTGCGACGTGCACCTCGACCAGCTCTGGATCTCGCCCAAGAACGGCTGACGCTCCGGGCCGTCACCCGCTGACGGTCCGCAGGAAGCCCGTCACCGTGCGGGCCATCGCCTCCCGTGCCGGTGCCAGGTACCGGCGCGGGTCGACGGCCTGGGGGTGGGCTTCGAGGAAGGTGCGGACCGCGCCGGTGAAGGCCGTGTTCAGGGCCGTACCGACGTTGATCTTCACCATGCCCGCCGCGACCGCCCGGCGCAGCTCCGGGTCGGGGACGCCGGAGGAGCCGTGCAGGACCAGGGGCACGGGCACGGCGTCCCGCAGTCGCGTGATCAGGTCGTGGTCGAGGGCCGCCGTGCGTTCGGTCATGGCGTGCGAGCTGCCGACGGCGACGGCCAGGGCGTCGACCCCGGTGTCGTCCACGTAGGCGGCCGCCTCGGCCGGGTCGGTCCGTACGCCCGGGGCGTGCGCGTCCAGCGGGGGTTCGCCCGCCTTGCCGCCCACCCGGCCCAGCTCCGCCTCCACCCACATGCCGCGCTCGTGCCCCCAACGCACCGCCTCCGCCGTCGCCTTGACGTTCTCGCCGTAGCCGCGCCCGGACGCGTCGAACATCACCGAGCCGAAGCTGTGCGCGTGCGCGGCACGCAGCAGGGCCACGTCCTCGACGTGGTCGAGGTGGAGCGAGAGGCGCGCGGTCGAGGCGCGGGCGACGGCGGCCGTGGCGGCGGCGATGGGCGCGAGGTCGCCGCCGTGGAACTTCACCGCGTTCTCGGACACTTGCAGCACCGCGCCCGTCCCCGCGGCCTCGGCGCCCGCCGCGATGGCCTCCGCGTGCTCCACGGTGATGACGTTGAAGGCGGCGACCGCGCGGGCGGCGGCGCGGGCCTCGGTGACGAGTTCGGCGGTGCTGACGAGTGGCATGGCTGCCTCAACCCTCCGGCCGTAACGGCCCTCGTGTCCCCGCGCGGTGGCGGGGCCCATCCGGTGCCGGCGGTACCCGCCGGCCGGTGACGCGCCGCCGTGGGGCCGTGGCGGTGGACGGCCGCGCCGTCATCCCCGGGCGGCCTTCACCCGACGGCGGCCGCCGGGTGACGCCGCGCCGCTGTGGCCCGTGCCCGCCGGGCCGTCGCGTCCGGCCGGCCCCGGGCTGGCGGGCCGTCATACCTCGGCGACCTTCACCTGCGGCAGCAGACCCTCGTACGTCGCGCGGTCGAACTCGCCCGCCGCCGGGGCCCGTACGGTCGCGGCCGACAGGGCCACCGCCCGGGCGACACGGTCCGGCCAGGACAGGCCCTCGGCCCAGCCGGACAGCAGACCCGCGACGGCGGAGTCCCCGGCGCCCGTCGGATTACCCGTCAGCCGGCGGGGCGGCGCGGCGCGCCAGGTGCCCTCGGGGGTGACGGCCAGCAGCCCGTCCGGGCCCAGGGACGCGGCGACGGCGTGGGCGCCGCGCCGCCGGGCGTCGTGCGCCGCGCGCAGCGGCTCGGTGGAGCCGGTGAGCGCGGCGAGTTCCGTGGCGTTGGGCTTGACCACGTCCGGCCGGGCGGCGATGCCGCGCCGCAGCGGCTCCCCGGCGGTGTCCAGCAGCACGGGCACCCCGGCCGCCCGCGCGGCCCGTACGAGCTGCGCGTACGCCCCCACCGGCACGCCCGGCGGCAGGCTCCCGCACAGGGCGACGGCCTCGGCGTCGCGCAGCAGCCGCCGGTAGGCGTCCCCGAACGCGGCCCACTCCTCCGGGGCGACGTCCGGCCCGGCCTCGTTGAGCTGCGTCGAGTCGCCGGTGGACTCGTCGACGATGCCGACCGTGCGGCGGGTCTCGCCGGAGAGGGTGACGAGGGCGTCGGTGACCCGGGCCGGGCCCCGGCCGAGGTGGCGCCGCAGGATGTCACCCGTCGCGCCGCCCGCGAAGCCCGTCACGACGGTGTCGTGGCCCAGCGCGGCCAGCACCCGGGCCACGTTGATCCCCTTGCCGCCCGGGCGTTCGGCGGCGTGGGTGACGCGGTGCGCGGTGTGCGGACGCAGCCGTGGGACGCGGTAGGTCAGATCGAGCGCGGCGTTGAGCGTGACGGTGAGGATCACCGGCGTCTCCCTCCCGGGGCCGTCGTGCGGGCACGTCGTGCGGGACCGTGTGACGGCAACCCTGCTGTCCGTACCGGGGGTTCGTGGACGCCCCGGCGCGAGCGATCATGCCAAAACAGCGGCGGCAGGCCCAGACCTGGGGACCCGCCGCCGCTGTTCCGTCGCCCGTCAAGGGCGGTGCGAATTACCGTACTTCGGGCTTTACCAGCCATTCGCCCTTGCGCATGACGCCCACCAGGTCGTACGCGTCGTCGAGCACCACCAGATCCGCGTCCTTGCCGGGCTCCAGCGAACCGACCCGGTCGGCGATGCCCAGCAGCCGGGCCGGGTTCACCGACAGGGCCCGTACGACGTCCTCGACGGGCAGCCCGTCGATGGTCACCGCGCGCTTGAACGCCGTGTCCAGCGTGAGCGTCGACCCCGCGATCGAGCCCGCCGTGGGGCCGTCGGCGATCCGCGCGACACCGTCCTTGACCTCGACCCGCATCGGGCCGAGCGGGAACATGCCGTCGGTCATGCCGGCCGCGCCCATCGCGTCGGTGATGAACGCGACCCGGTCCGCGCCCGCCCGGGCGAAGGCCAGCTCCAGCACGGCGGGATGCAGATGCGTGCCGTCGTTGATCAGCTCGACGGTGATCCGCTCGTCCTCCAGCAGCGCGGCGATCGGGCCGGGCGCGCGGTGCAGCAGCCCCGGCATCGCGTTGAAGAGGTGGGTGGCGACCGTCGCGCCCGCGTCGATGGCCTCCAGCGTGGCCTCGTACGTGGAATCGGTGTGCCCCACCGCCGCGATGACGCCGCTGTCGGCGAGCATCCGCACGGATTCCAGGCCGCCCGGCAGCTCCGGGGCCAGCGTCATCATGCGGGCCGTGCCGTGCGCGGCGTCGATCAGCTTGCGCACGTCCGCCGGGTCGGGGTCGCGCAGCAGCCCCGGCTGGTGCGCGCCGCAGCGGTGCGGGGAGATGAACGGGCCTTCGAAGTGGATGCCCGCCAGGTCGCCCTGCTCGGTCAGCTCGGCCAGGACGGCCGCCTGCCGGGCGAGGTCGTCCAGATCGCCGGTGACGGTCGAGGCGACCATGGTCGTCGTGCCGTGCGCGCGGTGCGTCGCGATGGCGGTGAGCGCCTCCTCGGCGCTGCCGGCGGAGAACGACGCCCCGCCGCCGCCGTGCACGTGGACGTCCACGAAGCCGGGGACGATCCAGTGGCCGGTGAGATCGAGGGCGGACGGCTCCTCCCGTGCCGTGTCGTCCACGATGCGCCGACCCTCGACCACGACGCGGCCGTCGTGGGCCACGCCGGCCGGCAGCACCACGCGGGCGCCGGTGAGAACCGTTCGTTCGACCATCAGGCGGATACCTCCGTGGACTCGGGGGATGGGGTGGGGAGTGTGGGGCGTGGCGCGGGGTCGTCGTGGCCGGGCGTGCCGGTCGGGCCGGTCGGGCCCGCCGGTCCGGCCGGTCCGGCCGCTTCGGCGGTGAGCAGGTCCCAGGCGAGCAGACCCGCCCCCAGGCACCCGGCGGTGTCACCGAGCGCCGCCGGAACGATGGCCGGGAGCTTCTGGAACGTGATCCGCTCCGCGACGGCCGCGCGCAGCGGTGCGAACAACGTTTCCCCCGCTTCCGCGAGCCCGCCACCGATGATCAACGTACGGGGGTCGAGCAGGGTGAGGCCGGTGACGAGGCCGTCGGCGAGCGCGTCGATCGCGTCCCGCCAGACCGCGCGGGCTGCGGCGTTCCCCGCCGCGACGGCCGCCGCGCAGTCGGCGGCGTCGGCGTCCGGGTCGCCGCAGGCCGTCGCCCAGGCGCGGCTGACGGCGGAGGCGGAGGCGATGGTCTCCAGACACCCGCGCCCGCCGCACCCGCAGACCGGGCCGCCGGGCCGGACGACGATATGGCCGATCTCGCCCGCGTAACCGTGGGCCCCGGCCTCGATGCGCCCGTCCATGCCGATGGCCCCGGCGATGCCGGTGCCGAGTGGTACGAACAGGAACCGGTCGGCGCCCCGCCCCGCCCCGATCCGGCCCTCGGCGAGGCCGCCGGTGCGTACGTCGTGGCCGAGGGCGACCGGCACCCGGCCGAGGCGCTCGCTCAACAGGGCGCGCAGGGGGACGTCACGCCAGCCGAGGTTGGCGGCGTAGACGGCGACGCCGTTCGCCTCGTCGACGATGCCGGGCACGGCGACGCCCGCCGCTTCGGCCCGCCGGCCGTACCGCTCCCACCCGACCGAGCGCAGCTCGTCGGCGAAGTCGAGGATCCCGGCGACGACGGCGTCCGGACCCCGGTCCCGGCCGGTGGGCCGCCTGGCCTCGTACAGAAGCTCGTGGTCCGGCCCGACCAGGGCGGCCTTCATGCCGGTGCCGCCCACATCGAGCGCGATGACGTGTCTCACGGGGACAGTCTGGCGCGAGTGCGTATGAAAGGTCTAGTCCACTTGTCGGCAGGCTGCTGCCCCTGCTGTGTCGGGGTGGGGGTTTGTTGCCGGGTGCGGCGCCTTTTCGCCTGCGGCGGGCTGGTGGGGTACGGGCCTTGGCCCACTGCGGGCCTGTCTTGCCGCCTGCGGCGGCGAGCGCCCTGCGGGCGCGTCCTCAATCGCCGGACGGGCTTGTTTCGGCTGGGCTCGGCCCTCAGCCTGTCCGGCGCCGCCTCGGGCCGGGGGCTACGGGCCTCAGCCCGCTGCGGGTCCGTCTTGCCGCCTGCGGCGGCCGGCGCCCTGCGGGCGCGTCCTCAAACGCCGGACGGGCTTGAGTGGCTGGGCCCGGCCCTTCCAGCCCGTCCGGCGATTGAGGACACAGCGCACCAGCCCGTCCGGCGATTGAGGACAGTGCACCAGCCCGTCCGGCGATTGAGGACAGAGTTCGGCAGGCCGGCCGGCGGGGGAGGTCAGTCGGGGAGGATCACGCTTCGCGTGAGGTGGCGGGGGTGGTCGGGGTCGTGGTGGTGGGATTCGGCCACCGCTACCGCCAGGCGTTGCGCGCGGATCAGGTCCGCCATCGGGTCCAGCCGGGAGCCGTCGGCTATCAGCGTGCCGCCCGTCGCCGCGATGTCGGCCGCCAGGCCGTCCGGCCGGGGGCCGAAGAGCCATGCCACCCGGCCCGGGGCCGTGATCGCGATCGGCCCGTGGCGGTACTCCATCGCCGGATACGCCTCCGTCCAGGCGCCCGCCGCCTCCCGCATCTTCAGGGCCGCCTCCTGCGCCAGCCCGTACGCCCAGCCGCGCCCCAGGAAAGTCCACTGCTCCGCCCGGAGCACCGACGGCGGCAGCGGCTCGGTGACGGCCCGCTCCGCGTCCGCCGCCGCCTCGGCGACCGTGCGCACCCCGGCCGGCAGCGGGCCGTGCGCCTGGAGGCCCGCCCGCAGGAACGCCAGGGCCGTCGTCGCGAAGCGGGTCTGGACGACGGACTCCTCGTCCGCCCAGTCCAGCACCGCCACCGTGTCCGCCGCCGCGCGCACGGGCGTCTTCGGATCGGCGGTCAGCGCCAGCGTCGGCGTCCGGCCGCGCAGCGCGGTCAGCAGGGCCAGCACCTCGGTCGTGGTGCCGGAGCGGGTGATCGCCACGACCCGGTCGTACGCGCGGCCGGCGGGGAACTCCGACGCCGCGAAGGCGTCCGTCTCGCCCTGCCCGGCGGCCTCGCGCAGCGCCGCGTAGGCCTGGGCCATGAACCAGGACGTGCCGCAGCCGGTGACGGCCACCCGCTCACCGGGCAGGGGCAGCCCCGGCGCCCCGGCCGCGGCCTCGGCCGCGCGGCGCCAGCAGTCGGGCTGGGTGGCGATCTCCACGGCGGTACGGGAGGAGGGGCGAGCGGACTGTTCCATGCGCGGGTGCTCCTTGCGGGGGCGTGCGGGTAACGGTCAGCACCGTGAATAGCACCCCGTGTGACATGGGGGGAAGGGCGATACCGAAGCGAGACCCCGAGCGGGTAGCCCGTAAGGTGGCGAGCGGGAGAGACTCACGGTCTCCAGCGGACAAATCACCAACCTCAAGGGTGGGAAGCAGCAGTGCAGCGGCGGCGTTTCTTGGGTCTGACGGCGGCAGGTGCCGCCACGGCGGCGTTGGCGCCCGCACTGACGGCATGCGGTGGCGAAGCGACCGGCGGGGACAAGACGATCCGGCTGATCGCGGCGGACTACGGCGACAAGCCGACCAACAGCTCCAAGAAGTACTGGGACCGCCTCGCCCGCGAGTTCGAATCCGCGCACAAGGGCATCAAGGTCAAGGTCGACGTCTACAGCTGGACCGAGGTCGACAAGAAGGTCGCCGACCTGGTCGCGGCCGGCAAGGCCCCCGACCTCGCCCAGATCGGCGCCTACGCCGACTTCGCCGCGGCCGGCAAGCTCTTCAGCGCCGAGCAGATGCTCTCCATCCCCACCCAGGCCGACTTCATCTCCTCGATCGCCAAGGCGGGCGAGGTGCACCGGGTGCAGTACGGTCTGCCGTTCGTCGCCAGCACGCGCCTGCTCTTCTGCAACCAGAAGCTCTTCGACAAGGCCGGCATCGCCAAGGCCCCCGAGACGTGGTCCGAGCTGCAGGCCACCGCGAAGAAGCTCCAGGTCTCGGGCGTGAAGATCCCCTACGGGCTGCCGCTCGGCCCGGAGGAGGCACCGGCCGAGACCATGATGTGGATGCTCAGCGGCGGCGGCAGCTACACCAACAACATCGGCACGTACACCATCGAGTCGCCCGAGAACATCAAGACCTTCGAGTGGCTGCGCGACGAACTCGTCGGCAAGGGCCTCACCGGCAGCGGCGACCCCGCCCGCACCAACCGGCAGGAAGTCTTCGACGCGTTCACGCGCGGCGAGGTGGGTATGCTCAACGGCCACCCGACGCTGATGCAGCAGGCCGACGCCAAGGGCATCAAGTACACGATGGTCCCGCTGCCCGGTGTGAGCGGCAAGGCCAGGTCCACGATGGGCGTCGCCGACTGGATGATGGGCTTCAAGCAGAACGGCCACCGCGAGCAGGTCGGCGCGTTCCTCGACTTCGTCTACAGCAAGGAGAACGTGCTGGACTTCACCACCCAGTACGACCTGCTGCCGGTGACCACGCCCGCGTCCGCCGCGATGGCCAAGGACGACCAGCACAAGCCGCTCCGGCCCTTCCTGAAGGAGCTGCCGAACGCGGAGTTCTACCCGGCGGACAAGACGTCCTGGGCGAAGGTCAGCAAGGCGATCAAGGAGAAGATCGGCTCGACCGTCCAGAAGGGCGGCGACCCGGCCGCGGTGCTCGGCGAGATCCAGCGCGAGGCCATGGCGACGGAGAACGCGGGGCGTTAGGTTGCGGCCTGTGAACCCGCCGTCGGAGGACCCGGGGCCGGGCGCCGGTCCGGAGCCCGTGCCGTCGCCCGGCGGGCTTTCCGACCGGGACCGTGCCCTGCTCGCCCTGGAACGGCGCACGTGGCCCGGCCCCGGGGCGAAGGAGCGCGAGATCCGCGAGCGGCTCGGCATCACCCCGACCCGCTACTACCAGCTGCTCAACGCCCTCCTCGACGACCCGAGGGCCCTTGCGCACGACCCGGTCACCGTCAACCGGCTACGCCGCGTGCGGGACGCTCGGCGCGGGCGGCGGTAGTCGTTGTCCGGCGCTTGAGGACAACCGCCGCGCAGCGGTCGGTGGTGCGGGTGATCGGACCCGCAGGGGTCATCCCCTGCCCCCGCACCGATAGGGTCGGACGCATGGGTCCTCTTCCCGATCCCGTGACATCCGCCGGACGCGACGGACTGGCCGCGCTGCTGGCGCGGCCCGGCCGTGCCGTGGTCGCGCTCGACTTCGACGGCACGCTCGCCGACATCGTGCCGGACCCCGAGCAGGCCCGCGCCCATCCCGGCGCCGTGCCCGCCCTCGCCCGGCTCGCGCCCCTCCTCGGCTCCGTCGCCGTGGTCACCGGCCGCCCGGCCGGGGTCGCGGTCCGCTACGGCGGCTTCGCCGGGGTGCCCGGTCTGGAGCACCTCGTCGTACTGGGCCACTACGGCGCCGAGCGCTGGGACGCGGTCACCGGGAGCGTGCACGCCCCCGCCCCGCACCCGGGCGTCGCCGCCGTCCATGCCGAGCTGCCGGGGGTGCTGGACCGGTCCGGAAGCTGGCAGGGCACCTGGGTGGAAACCCTGCACATCGAGAACAAGGGCGGCCGTGCGATCGCCGTCCACACCCGCCGCGCCCCCGATCCGCAGGCCGCCTTCGACGCCCTGCGCGGGCCGCTGGAAGCCCTCGCCGAGCGGCACGGGCTGATCCTCGAACCGGGCCGGATGGTCCTGGAACTGCGCCCGCCCGGCATGGACAAGGGCGTCGCCCTCGCCGAGTACCTCAAGGAGGTCGACGCCTCGGCCGTGCTCTACGCGGGTGACGACCTCGGTGACCTCGCGGCCTTCGCGGCGGTCGAGAAGCTCCGCTCCGAGGGGCTGCGGGGGACGCTGGTGTGCAGCGGCAGCTCGGAGGTCGCGGAACTCGCCGAGCGCGCGGACCTCGTCGTCGACGGCCCGACCGGGGTCGTGAACCTCCTCGACGCCCTCGCGCACCGCCTGGCTCCCTGACGGGAGGGTGAGCGCGCCGTTTGGTGCGCGACACCACCGCTGCGCGGCGGTTGTCCTCAATCGCCGGACGGGCTTGATGTGGTCGGCCTCAGCCAAAACCAGCCCGTCCGGCGCTTGAGGACGCGCCCGCAGGGCGCTCGCCGCCGCAGGCGGCAACGACGGCCCGCGGGCCGAAGAACCGCCGGCCAGGCGAAGGGCGGCAACGACGGCCCGCAGGCCAAAGAACCGCCGGTCAGGCCAAGGCCAAAGAACCGGCTACCCCCGCAACGCCCGCAACTGGTCCAAGAACCACCGTGCCGGCGGCAGCGCCGTGGCCGCCGTGGTCAGTCGCTTGGTGCGCTCCGCGCGTTCGGCGGGGTCCATGAGGAGGCCCTCGTGCAGGGCGCGGGCCGTGGCCTCCACGTCGTACGGGTTGACGGTGATCGCGTCCTCGCCCAGCTCCGCGAACGCCCCGGCCTCCCGGGAGAGGACCAGCGCGCAGCCGTGGTCGGAGACGACGGGGACCTCCTTGGCCACCAGGTTCATCCCGTCGCGGATGGGGTTGACCAGGGCCACGTCGGCGAGCCGGTACGCGGCCAGCGAGCGGGCGAAGTCGTCCTTGACGTGCAGGACGACCGGCAGCCAGTCCGCCGTGCCGAACGCGGCGTTGATCTCCTGGGCGACCCGCTCCACCTCGGCCGTGTAGTCGCGGTAGACGGCCAGGTCCTGCCGGGAGGGGTAGGCGAAGGCGACGTGCACCACCTTGCCCCGCCACTGCGGCCGCGTCTCCAGCAGCCGGCGGTAGGCGCGCAGGCCGCGCACGATGTTCTTGGACAGCTCGGTGCGGTCCACGCGGACGATCGTCTTGCGGTCGGGACCGATCTGCTCGCGCAGCGCGGCCATCCGCTCCTCGACGTCCGGGCGGTGCGCCCGCTCGCGCAGGAAGTCGGCGTCGGCACCGAGGCCGTGCACGCCGAGCCGGGTCGTACGGCCCTCGAAGGCCACCGACAGCGCGCCGTCGGGCCCGTCGCCCCCGCGTACGATCTCCGCGCCCAGCACGTCGGCACAGCACGCGGCGAACGCCTCGGCCCAGCGGCGGGTGAGGAAGGCGGCGCGGTCGCTGCCCAGCACGCCGCGCAGCACCTGTTCGGCCACGTCGTCCGGCAGCATCCGGAAGTAGTCCGGCGGGGCCCAGGGGGTGTGCGAGAAGTGGCCCACGCGCAGATCCGGGCGCCGCTCGCGGAGCAGGCCCGGCACCAGCGTCAGGTGGTAGTCCTGGACGAGGACCGTGGCGCCCGGCGCGGCCTCCTCGGCGAGCGCGTCGGCGAAAGCGGCGTTGTACGCCTCGTAGGCCGCCCACTGGGCGCGGAAGTCCGCGTCGAAATCGGGCTCCAGGGGGGTCTGGTAGAGCAGGTGGTGGACGAACCACAGCACGGAATTGGCGATGCCGTTGTACGCCGCGGTGAAGACCTCGGGCGCGATGTCGAGCATCCGCACCCGCATGCCGCCGGTGTCGGCCGGGTCGAGCCCGCCGCCCGTGCGGCGGACGGCCTCGCGGTCGCCGTCGCCCAGGGCGGCGCACACCCACAGGGCGCCGGCGTCGGTCCCGATCGCGCTGAGGCCCGACACCAGCCCGCCTCCGCCCCGGCCCGCCGCGAGCGAGCCGTCCTCGCGTCGCTTGTAGGAGACGGGTCCGCGGTTGGATGCGACGAGAATCGGGGCGACGTGCTCAGCGACCATGTCGGCAGCCTTGCCAGTGCGGGAAGCACTCAAACGTACGCACGAGGGACGGTTACGCGGCGTGCCTCTGTGCGTACTCGGGCACCTCGGTCATCGGCGGCCGCTCCTCGGTGTCCACCGGGTACGTCCGCGGAACGAACCCCTCCGCGGTGCGCTCGAACTGGGTCAGCGAGGGGCGCACCAGATGGCCGCGGGCCAGTCGGAGCTGCGCGGTCCGGTAGATCGCGGCGGCCATCCGGCCCAGCGCCCGCCCGTCCTGGTGCCGGTGCTTGCGCACCCCCACGTCGACCTGGGCCAGCGCGTCCAGGCCCACGGTGTGCAGCGCGTCCACCAGCAGCCCGAGTTCGACGCCGTAGCCGACGGGGAACGGCAGCCGCTCCAGCAGCGACCGGCGGGCCGCGTACTCGCCGCCCAGCGGCTGGACGAAGCCGGCCAGCCGCGGCCAGTGCAGATTCAGCAGCGGGCGGGCCACCAGCTCCGTCACCCGGCCGCCCTGGCCCACGGCCTCGCCGAGCGGACGGTCGTACATCGCCTTGACGAAGTGCACCTCCGGATCGGTCAGCAGCGGACCGACGATGCCGGAGACGAAGCCGGCCGAGAAGTCCCGCAGGTCGGCGTCGACGAAACAGACGATGTCACCCTCGGTCGCCAGCAGCGAACGCCACAGCACCTCGCCCTTGCCGGGCAGCGCGGGCAGCCGCGGCAGCACCTCGTCCCGGTGCACGACCCGCGCCCCGGCCGCCGCCGCGACCACGGCCGTACGGTCGGTGGAACCCGAATCCAGCACCACCAGTTCATCCACCAGCGGCACCGCCTCGGTCATCAGCTCCCGGCGGATCGTCGTCACGATCGCACCGACCGTCGCCTCCTCGTTCAGCGCCGGCAGGACGACGCTGACCGTGGTGCCGGCGCCGCGCTTGGCGGCGAGAATCCGGTCGAGCGGACGGTCTGCGGCGGACCAGGAACGCCGGGCCAGCCAGCGCTCCACCTCTTCCAGCACCTGTACGACTCCTTAGCGGGGCTTCGGGATGTGGCCGGGATGTGACCCATCTCGCGGTACGGACGACTGGTTCGGGCGTCCGTGCCTTCCGTTACAGTCTTGAACAACGCGGACGGCCTTCGTATGTCGGGGTCGTCGTGCGCACAAACGCCTGGGCCGCGCCCAGTGCCATACCGCTCATCCAGAGGGGCAGAGGGATACGGCCCGTTGAAGCCCCGGCAACCCTCCCGCCGGTCCCGCGTACTCCGCGAGGCTCCCGGTGGGGAAGGTGCCAATTCCGTCCCGTGGCGACGTTCGCCACGGGGAAGATGAGGAGAAAGGGCCTCGCCTCATGGCTGTGCACACTGTCGCCACCCCCGTCGCTCTCGGACCCGCCGTCGGCCTCTCGTGCCGCGAGTGCCAGGAGCGCTTCGACCTCGGACCGGTCTTCGCCTGCGCCGTCTGCTTCGGACCGCTCGAAGTCGCCTACGACCTGCCCACCGGTGACCCCGAGGCGCTGCGCCGCCGGATCGAGGCCGGCCCGGAGAACATCTGGCGCTACGCCCCGCTGCTGCCCGTCCCCGCCGACGTGGCGGACAAGCCCAGCCTCAACCCCGGCTTCACCAAGCTGGTCAAGGCCGAAAACCTCGCCCGCGAACTGGGCGTCACCGGCGGTCTCTACGTCAAGGACGACTCCGGCAACCCCACGCACTCCTTCAAGGACCGCGTCGTCGCCATCGCCGTCGAGGCCGCCCGGGCCTTCGGCTTCACCACCCTCTCCTGCTCCTCCACCGGCAACCTGGCGGGCGCGGTCGGCGCCGCGGCCGCCCGCGCGGGCCTGAAGTCCTGCGTGTTCATCCCGCACGACCTGGAGGCGGGCAAGGTCGTCATGGCCGCCGTCTACGGCGGTGACCTCGTCGGCATCGAGGGCACCTACGACGACGTCAACCGCTTCTGCTCCGAACTGATCGGCGACCCGCTCGGCGAGGGCTGGGGCTTCGTCAACGTCAACCTCCGCCCGTACTACGGGGAGGGCTCCAAGACCCTCGCCTACGAGATCTGCGAGCAGCTCGGCTGGCGGCTGCCGGACCAGATCGTCGTGCCCATCGCGTCCGGCTCACAGCTCACGAAGATCGACAAGGGGCTCAAGGAGCTGATCGCGCTCGGTCTGGTCGAGGACCGGCCGTACAAGATCTTCGGCGCCCAGGCCGAGGGCTGCTCGCCGGTCTCGCGCGCCTTCAAGGACGGCCACGACGTCGTGCGCCCGGTGAAGCCCGACACGATCGCGAAGTCCCTCGCCATCGGAAACCCGGCCGACGGGCCGTACGTGCTCGACATCGCACGGCGGACCGGCGGCGCGGTGGAGGACGTCACCGACGCCCAGATCGTCGACGCGATCAAGCTGCTGGCCCGCACCGAGGGCATCTTCGCGGAGACGGCGGGCGGGGTGACGGTCGGCGTCACCCGGAAGCTGATCGAGGCCGGAGTGCTGGACCCGTCCCTGACGACGGTCGTGCTGAACACCGGTGACGGGCTGAAGACCCTGGACGCCGTCGCCCCGACCACCGGGCCCTCCGCGACCATCCGGCCGAGCCTCGACGCGTTCCGCGCGGCGGGCCTCGCCGGCAGCTGAGCCCCGCGCCCTGCCCCCCTCTGCCCCTGGCCCCCTCGACGGCCGGGGCCGGCCCCGCACGTCATCTCTAGCCGGAAGGCGAATCCGCATGAGCATCAACGTTCGCATCCCCACCATCCTGCGCACCTACACCGGCGGACAGGCCGAGGTCTCCGCCGAGGGCGGCACCCTCGCCGAGGTGATCGCCGATCTGGAGAAGAACCACCCGGGCATCGCCGCCCGCGTCCTGGACGACAGCGGCAAGCTGCGCCGTTTCGTGAATGTGTACGTCAATGACGACGACGTGCGTTTCGAGGGCGGCCTGAATGCGGTGACGCCGGACGGTGCCGGCGTCTCGATCATTCCGGCGGTCGCCGGCGGCTGACCTTTCGCAGGTTTCCTGCGGAAGTCCCGTGAATCGCCCCGGCCGGAAACGGACGGGGCGATTCCGTCTGTTGAAGCGCGATACAGTTGAGGCGTTCCCCCTCCGGCGTCAGTGCCGAACGCATATGAGAACCCGTCAAGTTGTGTGCCGAGTAGGTGCACGAATTGTCGGGTTGGTTGCGTTATGTCCGGCCCGACTTGCCCGGGAATCCCCGGTATTCACCGGTTATCGCCAATCGGCCGCGCCCGGAATTCTCGTCCGAGTGACCTGTTGCAGACGGCATCCGTGCAGATACATTCAGCCGCGGTCGACGCGTTCCGGCGCACATCTTCCGGGGTTCCCCATGTCGAAGATCAGGGGACTGCCGGGGGGTGAGGTCTGACCCGGGTCCGCGAAGTGCGGTCCTGCGCAAGGGCCAGTAATAGGGGAGTTAGGCATGGCTCAGGGCACCGTCAAGTGGTTCAACGCGGAGAAGGGGTACGGCTTCATCGCGGTCGACGGTGGTGCGGATGTTTTCGTCCACTACAGCGCGATTCAGATGGACGGCTACCGCACCCTCGAGGAGGGGCAGCGAGTCGAGTTCGAGATCTCGCAGGGTCAGAAGGGTCCGCAGGCGGACATGGTCAAGCTGGCGGTCGGCTGATCTCGGCGCATCGACCACCTAGGCTCAATCGGCTCGCCGAAGGGCCCGTGCCTCCAGGGGGAGGTACGGGCCCTTCGTGCTGCCCGGACACCCCTGCCCCACGAGCGTGGCCGGGCCCCGTGTGTGAGCCCCCTCGTGTGGGTAGCTCTTGGCTCCAGGCGCTTGCACTCGGAGGGGGCGAGTGCTAATCATTGGCTTAGCACTCTCCGGGTGAGAGTGACAGTTTTGGACCGTCGGTGAGGTCCGCAGGCCAGGCGGGGCAAGGAACCGCCAGGTGTGCAGGCCGTCCGTCGCGGGCGCCAGCGCGGTCCGGGAGCAATCCGCCCTCTGGCTCTGACGAGCCAGGGAGGTACCCCCATCGTCCTGGGAGGACCACTTCACATGGCCAAGATCATCGCGTTCGACGAGGAGGCACGGCGCGGTCTCGAGCGCGGGATGAACCAGCTCGCCGACGCCGTCAAGGTCACCCTCGGCCCCAAGGGCCGCAACGTCGTCCTCGAGAAGAAGTGGGGCGCCCCCACGATCACCAACGATGGTGTTTCCATCGCCAAGGAGATCGAGCTCGAGGACCCGTACGAGAAGATCGGTGCCGAGCTGGTCAAGGAGGTCGCGAAGAAGACGGACGACGTCGCCGGTGACGGCACGACGACCGCGACCGTCCTCGCCCAGGCGCTGGTCCGTGAGGGTCTGCGCAACGTGGCCGCCGGTGCCAACCCGATGGCGCTCAAGCGTGGCATCGAGAAGGCCGTCGAGGCCGTCTCCGCCGCCCTGCTCGAGCAGGCCAAGGACGTGGAGACCAAGGAGCAGATCGCTTCCACCGCCTCCATCTCCGCCGCCGACACCCAGATCGGCGAGCTCATCGCCGAGGCGATGGACAAGGTCGGCAAGGAAGGCGTCATCACCGTCGAGGAGTCGCAGACCTTCGGGCTCGAGCTCGAGCTCACCGAGGGCATGCGCTTCGACAAGGGCTACATCTCGGCGTACTTCGCCACCGACATGGAGCGTATGGAGGCGTCGCTCGACGACCCGTACATCCTGATCGTCAACTCGAAGATCGGCTCGGTCAAGGACCTGCTGCCGCTCCTCGAGAAGGTCATGCAGTCCGGCAAGCCGCTGCTGATCATCGCCGAGGACGTCGAGGGCGAGGCCCTGTCGACCCTGGTCGTCAACAAGATCCGTGGCACCTTCAAGTCCGTCGCCGTCAAGGCCCCGGGCTTCGGTGACCGCCGCAAGGCCATGCTCGGCGACATCGCCATCCTCACCGGCGGCACGGTCATCTCCGAGGAGGTCGGCCTCAAGCTGGAGAACGCCGGTCTCGACCTGCTCGGCCGCGCCCGCAAGGTCGTCATCACCAAGGACGAGACGACCATCGTCGACGGTGCCGGTGACAGCGACCAGGTCCAGGGCCGCGTCAACCAGATCCGCGCCGAGATCGAGAACAGCGACTCGGACTACGACCGCGAGAAGCTCCAGGAGCGCCTCGCGAAGCTGGCCGGCGGCGTGGCCGTCATCAAGGCCGGTGCCGCGACCGAGGTCGAGCTCAAGGAGCGCAAGCACCGCATCGAGGACGCCGTTCGCAACGCGAAGGCGGCCGTCGAGGAGGGCATCGTCGCCGGTGGTGGCGTGGCCCTGCTCCAGGCCTCCGCGGTCTTCGAGAAGCTCGAGCTCGAGGGTGACGAGGCGACCGGCGCCAAGGCCGTGAAGCTCGCCCTGGAGGCCCCGCTCAAGCAGATCGCCGTCAACGGTGGTCTCGAGGGTGGCGTCATCGTCGAGAAGGTCCGCAACCTGCCCGTCGGCCACGGTCTGAACGCCGCGACCGGTGAGTACGTGGACATGATCGCCGAGGGCATCATCGACCCGGCGAAGGTCACGCGTTCCGCGCTGCAGAACGCCGCGTCCATCGCCGCGCTGTTCCTCACCACCGAGGCCGTCATCGCCGACAAGCCGGAGAAGGCCGCCGCGGGCGGCGCCCCGGGCGGCATGCCGGGCGGTGACATGGACTTCTGACCCTTTCGAGGATCAGCTGTTCCAGCAGTACGTGCCGAGGGCGGCACCCCCATCGCGGGGGTGCCGCCCTCGGGCGTTTTCGGCGGGCGGGCGGCCTCAGCCCCGCGTCGCGTCGAGCGCGGCGCGCAAATGGCCCTTGGACTCCGCCAGCAGACGCTCGGCCGTGGCACCGTCGACACGGCCGAGGAGCACGAGGATCGCGTTCTTCACCTCGCCGCCGGTCTCGCCGAGCGCCGTCTCGATCTCCGCGTCGGACGCCCCCGTGGCCAGCGCGACGATGTGCCGGGAGCGGGCCCGCAGCTTGTCGTTCGAGGCACGGACGTCGACCATCAGATTCCCGTACGTCTTGCCGAGCCGGATCATCGTGATGGTCGAGAACATGTTGAGCACCAGCTTCTGGGCGGTGCCGGCCTTCAACCGGGTCGAGCCGGTGAGCAGTTCCGGTCCGACGACGACCTCGATGGCGTGCTCGGCGGCGGCACCGAGCGCCGAACCCGCGTTGCAGGACAGGCCCACGGTGAGCGCCCCGGCCCGCCGTGCGTACGCGACGGCCCCGATCGCGTACGGCGTGCGGCCGGAGGCCGAGACGCCCACGACGGTGTCGGCCGCCCCCACGGCGAGCTCGGCCAGGTCCGCGGCGGCCAGCTCCGCGCTGTCCTCGGCCCCTTCGACGGCCCGGACCAGGGCCGGCGGGCCGCCCGCGATCAGCCCGACGACCTCGCCGGGGTCGGTGTTGAACGTCGGCGGGCACTCGCTGGCGTCGAGCACCCCGAGCCGGCCGGCGGTGCCCGCGCCGGCGTAGACCAGGCGGCCCCCGGCCGCCATCCGGGCGGCGGTCGCGTCGATGGCGGCGGCGATCTCCGGGAGCCGGGCGGCGACGGCGGCGGACACGGTGGCGTCCTCGTCGTTCATGAGCCGGGCGAGGTCCGGGGTGGGCAGCCGGTCTATGTCCGCGAGTTCCGGGCGGAACTCCTCGGTGGTGAGGGTCGCCAGCTGGGCGCGGAGCGCGGCGTACGCGGCGTGGGAGGTCATGGGCGGGCGGCTCCTTCCGGGCCGGGGCGGATCAGCGCCGGCTCCGCGGGGTGTGCCGGTGGGCGAGCGCCTCGTAGGAGGCGGACAGCGCGGGGGCGGCCTTGTCGTAGGTGCGCTGCGCGACACCGATGAAGAGGCAGTCCACGACGAGCAGTTGGCTGGTGCGGCTGGACATGGCGGCCGGGCGCAGCTCGCTCTCCCGGGCGGAGGACGTGGTCAGGACGTGGTCCGCGTACTGGACGAGTTCACCGTCGGCGCGGCCGGTGATGGCGAGCGTCGTCGCACCGTGCTCGAAGGCGACCCGCAGCGGCTCGATGACGTCGGTGGTCCGCCCCGAATGACTGATGGCGATCGCCACGTCCCCGGCGCGCAGTTGGACGGCGTTGGTGACGGCCAGGTGCGGATCGCCGGGCGCGTGGGCGATCAGCCCGATGCGCAGCAGCTTCTGGACGAGGTCCTGGCCGACGAGATGGGAGGCGCCGATGCCGTACACATCGATGCGCCGGGCCGTGGCCAGCGCGGCGACGGCGGACTCCAGCTGGGCGGTGTCGAGGGCGGCGGCCGTGTCCGCCAGGCACTGCGCCTCCTCCTGGGCGAGCTTGGCGACGACGCTCGGCAGGGGATCGTCCACGGCGATGTCGGCGGTGACGGCGGGTGCGGCGCCCGCCGCCTGCTGCGCGGCCAGCGTGGCGAGGGCGATCCGCAGATCGCGGTATCCGGGGTAGCCGAGGATGCGGGCGGTGCGCACGACGGTGGCCTCGCTGGTGCCCGTGCGCTCCGCGAGGCCGGTGACGGTGAGCGCGGCGGAACCGGCCGGGTCGCCCGCTACGGCCTCGGCGACGCGCTGCATCGAACGGGTCATCGAGGGGGCGAGGGTGCGGACCTTGGCGGCGAGGGCGGCGGGTGCGGGAGGTGCCGGATTGGCGGGCGATGACGCGGCGTCGAAAGTTTCCTTCAGTTTGCTGCTCACCTTTTGAAAGGTATTTTCGGTCCGGTGAACCGTCAACCCTCGCGGTCCCCGACAATGGACCGTATGGAGCTCGAACAGGCACTGCACATCGCACGCGCGCTCGTCCTCGCAGATCTGGCGGCGGGGGACGTGGCGGAGGCCGGAATCGTCTCGCTGGTCGAGGACGCGGTCACCCACCGGCGGTGGTGGGTCGAGCAGTGGCCGGAAGGCGCCGCGTTCCTGTCCGGTCTCATCGCCCAGGACGTCCAGGACGCCCTGCTGGAGCGCCACGGGCGCTGGCCGCTGTGCCCGCTGTGCGTGGGCGAGGGCGACCCGCACGCGCTGGAGGTCGAGCCCGAACTGGGCGCCGACCCGCACTGGGCGTGCGCGAAACAGGCGGTGCTGGTGGCACCGGTGGGCTCCCTGGCGACGGCGCTGCGATGACGCTCTACATCGACCCGCCCACCTGGCCCGGACACGGCCGGATGTGGTCGCACCTGGTCAGCGATGTCAGCTACCAGGAGCTGCACGCGTTCGCGGCCCGGCTCGGCGCTCCGGCGCGGGCCTTCGACCGGGACCACTACGACGTGCCGTCGTCGTCCTACGGTGACGCCGTGCGGCTGGGCGCGGTGGAGGTGGGCACCAAGGAGCTGGTACGGCTGCTGACGACGGCGGGCCTGCGCAAGCCGAAGTACGACCGCCCCGGCGCGCGGTAAGCCTGGCCCGCGGCCGCGTCTGTAGCGCCCCCTGGTGGTGCGCGGCGGTGTCCTCGATCGCCGGACGGGCTGCCGTGCCGTGTCCTCAAGCGCCGGACGGGCTTGTTTTGGCTGAGGTCAGCGCAAATCGAGCCCGTCCGGCGCTTGAGGACGCGCCCGCAGGGCGCTCGCCGCCGCAGGCGGCACGGACGGCTCGCTGCCGGAGGGCTGCTGGGCGGACGTCAGCACCACGCGGGAGCCGCTCGTCGCGCGGTGCAGCCGGGAGGCGACGGCCGTGGTGCCCACGGCCAGGGCCGCCAGGCCCGCGCTCGTCCAGGCGACCGCCGGATAGCCCCAGCCGGCGCCGATGACGAGTCCGCCGAGCCAGGGGCCGACCGTGTTGCCGATGTTGAACGCGGCCGTCGTCGTGGCGCCCGCCAGCGTCGGCGCGGCGTTCGCGACGTTGAACATCCGGGCGTTCAGCGCCGGTGCCGTCGCGAAGGCCGTGACGCCCAGCAGCAGTGCCATGCCCACGGCGGCGGCCGGGGTGTGCGCGGTCAGCGCCAGCACGGTGAGCACGGCCGCCGAGGCGGCGATGCCGCCGTACATCGTGCCGAACAGATGGGCGTCCGCGATCCGGCCGCCGATGGCCGTGCCGATCAGCGCCCCCACGCCGAACAGCCCCAGCACGGTCGGCACCCAGCCCTCGTCGATCCCGGCGGTCTCGGTGAGCAGCGGGGCGAGGTAGGAGAACAGGCAGAAGACGGCGCCGCCGTTCAGCGCGGTGGTCACGAGCGCGAGCCAGACCTGCCGGTCGCGGTAGATGCCCAGCTCGGTGCGGAGCCGGGGGGCGTCCGCGCCGGTCGGCGGCTTGGTGCCGGGGACGAGCGCGAGCACGCCGACCAGGCCCACCGCCGACAGGGCGGCCACCGCCCAGAAGGCCGCCCGCCAGCCCGCGTGCTGTCCGAGGAACGCTCCGGCGGGCACGCCCGCGATGTTGGCGATGGACAGTCCGCCGACCATCACCGCCATGGCCCGCGCCCGTGCCGTCACCGGCACCAGTGACACGGCCACCGCCGCGCCGACCGCCCAGAACCCGGCGCACGCCAGCGCGCTCACCACCCGGGAGGCGAACAGCACCCCGTACGAGGGAGCGAGCGCCCCCGCCACCTGCCCGAGCCCGAAGACGGCGAGCAGGGCGACGAGGGTGGTGCGGCGCGGCAGCCGCAGCGTCGCGGCGGCGAGCAGGGGCGCGCCGACCACCATGCCGATCGCGAAGGCGGACACGAGCAGCCCGGCCTTGGGTATGGAAACGCCCATGTCACGGGCGAGGGGCTGCAGCAGCCCCGACAGCATGAATTCTGACGTTCCGAGGGCGAATACTGACAAACCGAGGACGTGGACGGCGACGGGCATGCGGTTCGGGCTGGCGGTCGGCATGTCCGGTGCCAGCGCGTATTCCGGCCACGGTATTCCCGCGGGCGGGGGCCGTCTCGCCCAGTGGAAGGCGATGCCGTCGCCGAGTCCGCGATATGCGGGTTTGCGGCGTTGTTCCACACGCTTTCGGTGGGGAGTCCGCCGAATACCGTCCGGCGGCGGGGCGGCTGCGGCTATATTGCCGATTCCTGCCCTTGCTGGCCGCCCGGACAAAGAGAGCGGATACATCTGTCGAGGGGCGTATTGAGTCGCGGTGACGGCGCCCTGGTCATGAGCGCCCCGCAAACTGCTCCGATGCGCTCGGGGTGGGTGGGGAACGTGTGGTTCAAGTGGGTCGACGTCAGGGTGAACGCCGGGATAATCGCTGCTGTCACGGTGCGTTTCGGTCCGTCGAAAGCAGGTGCCATGTCTCTGAAAAAGAAATCGCAGGATTTCGCCTTTTATGTGATGCCGGTTGTTTCTCCCGGATTGACGATCGGAATTACGGCACTGGCCAATGAGTCCGCCGGTTCCGCAAAGTTTGCCCTCTTTTTCGCGGCGGCGCTCGCGGCGGTGATCGCCCCTTTCCTTTCGTCCCTGCTGCGGAAGCGCTACCGACGTATCGAGGGAATTAAATTCGAAGCGGCCATGTCGGCGATCGTCGATCACATGGGCACCTTGGTGGGTGCCAAGCCCGCCCAGGTTCCCAGGATCCTGGGGCAGATTCATGACCGGCTCATCACTGTCGTGGCCAACGGCGCGAGCAGGAAGGCCCGGTCGGCCTTCTATTCCCTGGGCGGCGACGGGCACTTCGACCTGGAGGTCGTGCACGGGCAGGCGACGCCCCCGGTGCAGTTCGACAGGAAGACCGAGAAGGCCCTGATCAACGTCCTGAATCAGGGGCAGATCGTTTACATCCATGACAACCGGAACACCAATGGGAACCTGAAGATCAACCTGGGGGACGATTATCTGTCTGCCATCGTCGCCCCGGTGTGTGCCGGCAGCGAACCCCAGGGGGTGTTGATCATCGATGCGCCCAAGGTGGGGGATCTGCCCGAGGGGAAAGTGCGCAAGCCTTATCTGATGGTCATCACGGGAATGCTCGGCACCGCGCACGCTCTGGGCCGACGGGCGATGGAGTCCTGACGGGCGCTGCCGGTTGGTTACGGCATTCGTCCAGGTGAAACTACCTCAACGACGGGGTAGAAGCAGTGAAGTTGTGGCGAAACGGACGCCGCGGAGGGCGGTGTCCCTATCGTCGACGTACGGCTACGCGAAGGTGGGGGTCAGCATGAGCGTGCGCGAGGGCGAGATCATCGAGTCGGGGCGTCGCTGGATGGCCGGCGAGGCGACCAATGACGAATATTTCTCCAAGGTGCTGCGCTCGGCACCGATAGCCCCCGGCCGGGAGCTGGTACGCAGCATCCGTGCCTGGATGCTGGCCGTCCTGCGCTCCCGACGACCATCCTAGGGCGGCGGGCCTGGCTGCGGGCCGTGTGTCCCGCACCACCGCTGCGCGGCGATTGAGGACGCGCCCGCAGGGCGCTCGCCGCCGCAGGCGGCAAGATGGGCCCGCAGGCCGTAGAAGACGCCGGCCAGGCGAGAGGCTAGAGCGCCCCCAACTCGTCCGTGAGGTTAAGACGCGCGGCCGCCTCCCAGCGGTCGTGTCCCTGCGGGGTGCGGAACAGCCGGGGCAGCGCCAGCAGTTGGCGCAGAACCGCGGCGCGGCCTGCGCGGAACGCGTCGTCGGGGACGAATCCGTACTCCTCGCGGACGGCCGCCGCGTAGGCCGCGTACTGCCGCGGCGTCCCCGCCAGGACGGCGAGGTCCGCGTCGCACAGCACCTCGCCGTTCCAGTCGCCGGGGG
The DNA here is from genome assembly GCF_055582085.1 of Streptomyces sp. NPDC042259. NCBI lineage: Bacteria > Bacillati > Actinomycetota > Actinomycetes > Kitasatosporales > Streptomycetaceae > Streptomyces > Streptomyces sp. NPDC042259. The sequence continues at coordinate 158,293 of NZ_JBVJDW010000004.1, forward strand.
CCGGGTCGTGGCCGACGGTGAGCCGTACGAGCCGGGCGACCTCGGCCGTGCGGGCCTGGTCGACGCCCAGCTCGGGCAGGGCGCGCTCGGCGAGCCGGGCGCTGCGCTCCTCGTTCTCGGAGCGGTCGGGGCGGTAGACGGCGTCGTGGAACCAGGCGGCGAGACGGACGGTGTCGGCGTCGTCGGCGTGCTCGGCCAGCTCGTCGACGCGGTCGAGGACCGCCAGCAGATGGTCGACCGTGTGATAGCGGCGCTGCGGTTCGGACCAGCGCCCCAGCAGGTCGTCGGCGTACGGATCGGGGTCGGGGTGGGCCCCGTGCGGGACCGCCGCCGCGCGGGCCCTTGCCACGGTCTGCCGCCAGCGGACGCGCAGTGCGGGGCTGGACGGGTGTACGGGCGTAGCTGACATAGGCCAATTGTGGAGCACGGCTTTCGACGGGTACGGCGCATGTGGCAGGCTGTCCTACATGTCTAGACCAATTCTTGAGGTGATCGCGCTCGACGTCGAGGACGCGGTGGCGGCGCAGGCCGGAGGGGCGGACCGCCTCGAACTGGTCAGTGACATGGCCGCCGACGGCCTGACCCCGGCCCTCGGGACCTTCGCCGCGGTCCGGGCCGCCGTCGACATCCCCGTGCGCGTCATGCTGCGCGCCACCGACGGTTTCTCGGTGGGTGGCGCCGCGGCGCTCGACGCGCTGTGCGCGGACGCCGGGGCGTTGACCGCCGAGGGGGCGGATGAGTTCGTGCTCGGTTTCCTCACCGACGACGGCCGGGCCGACCTGCCGGCCGTCGCCCGTCTCGCCGAGACCGTCGGCCCCCGCGCCCGGTGGACGTTCCACCGTGCCCTCGACCGGGCCGCCGACCGTGACGCCGTGCGCAAGCAGCTCGCCGACCAGCCCGGACTGGACACCTACCTCACCGCGGGTTCCGCCGCGGGCGTCGACGACGGCCTCGCGACGCTCGTCGCGGAGGCGGCACGGAAGGACGAGCCGGGGTACGAGCCGCGGATCCTCGTGGGCGGCGGGCTGCAGCTGCGGCATGTGCCGGTGCTGCTCGACGCCGGTGTCTCCGCGTTCCACATCGGCGGGGCGGCCCGCCCCGCGGGCTGGGACGCGCCGGTTTCCGCGGCCGCGGTCGCGGTCTGGCGGGAAGCCCTCGGCGGCTGAGGCCGTCTGCCGGCCGCACCCGCCTATTCCGCTGCGCGGGGCGTCCTCACTTTCCCGTGGCCACTGCTGCGAGCTGCCCGACGGGGCTTGACGCGGTGCGGGGGCGGGACGTCGTGACGGCGACCAGGGCCAGTACCGCCAGGGCCAGCGCCGTGGAGACCAGGGGGAACCAGCGCTCGCCCAGCAGCGTCATCGCCAGGCTGCCCGTACCGCCGCCCGCGGCCATGCCCAGGTAGAGCGCGCTGCTGTTGAGGGAGATCAGCAGGGGCGCGTGGGCCGGGCTGAGGGAGACCAGCCGGTGGGGCTGGGCGACGGAGATGGCCCAGCCGGCGAGTGGGGAGACGGCGGCGTAGAGCAGGGCGCCCGCCATGGTCAGGCCGAGCCAGGGCAGTGCGGTGAAGGCGAGCGCCGCCGCCGAACCGGCGGCGAGCAGCACGGTGCGCACGCCCCAGCGGTCCACCGCCCGGCCGCCGAGCCAGCTGCCGGCCACCGAGGCGACGCCCGTGACCAGCAGGATCAGGCTGAGCCGGCCTGCCTCGCCGCCGGTCGCGGGGCGCATCGCGACGGCCAGGTAGATATAGACGGCCTGGAAGGCGACGAAGAAGACGAACGTCGTCGCCACGGCGGCCACGATCCGTCCGTCGCGCAGCGGTGCCAGCCGCTCGCGCAGGCCCACGGCCTGGGCGGGGGCGGGCAGTTCGCGCAGGAAGGCGGCCAACCCCAGCAGGGCCACGGCGCCGAGCGCGACGACCAGCCACATCGTGAGCCGCCAGTCGGTGCGGCCGACGTACGTGCCGAGCGGCACCCCGAGGGCCGTGGCGACGGTCATCCCGCCCAGGACCGTCGCGATCGCCCGGCCGCGCCGCTCCGGCGGTACGAGCGCGGTGGCGACGGCGTTGGCGGTGGGGGTGTAGAGCGCGGCACCCGCCGCGGCGAGCACCCGGGTGGCCAGCAGCGTCGGGTAGTCGGGGGCGAGCGCGCTGAGCGCGTTGGCGGCGGTGAAGACCGCGAGCGCGGTGAGCAGCAGCCGGCGCCGGTGCCAGCGGGCGGTCAGCGTCGCGAGCACGGGTGCCAGCAGGGCGTAGGCGAGCGCGAAGACGGACACCATCTGGCCGGCGGCCGCGACGGAGACGTCGAGGTCGTCGGCGACCCGGCCGAGGATGCCGGCCATGACCATCGTGTCGGTGCCGACGGCGAACGTGCCGAGGGCGAGCAGGAGCAGGCGGAGGCGCACGGGTTCCCTTCCCCATGATCATTGTTGGATACTCGTCAAACAATAGGGAAGAGTGGATGATTGTCAAACAGTTCCGGGTGGGGGCGAAGGTGAGGAGGCAAGCGTGGTGGACGAGTGGCTTCCGCAGCCCGCGACCGAGGACATCGAGCTGGTCAAGGTCATGCACGCCCTGGGTGACCCGGTGCGGATGCAGTTGTTGTCCGTCTTTCTGGACGGCCGGGAGCACGGCTGCGACCTGACCGGGCTGGGGCTCGATCACCTGCACAAGTCGACGGTGTCGCACCATATGCGGGTGCTGCGCGAGGCGGGGGTGACCGCCACGCGCGTGGCCGGCCGCAACCGCCTCGTCCGGCTCCGCAAGGCCGACCTCGACGCGAGGTTCCCCGGCCTCACGGACACGCTGCTGACAGCGCTGGGGCGGTAGGCCGTCTCCGGCGGGTCGGGTGAACGGTGGCGACGACGGCCCGCGGTCGGGGATCCGCCGGAGACGGCCCTACCCCAACTGTGCCGGCAGCGGCTCGGCGTGCACGATCGTCAGCCCCGACACGGCCCGGGTCAGCGCCACGTACAGCCGCCGCAGCCCCGTGCGTTCGTCCGGTTCGCCGGCCACGACGGCACCCGGCTCGTCCAGGACCACGTAGTCGTATTCCAGGCCCTTGGCCAGCGTGGCCGGGACGAGGGTGAGACGGGCGTCGGCCGAGGTCTCCTCGCCGGGGGACAGGAACGGCAGGCCCACCGCCGTCAGGGCCTCCGCCAGCGCGGCGATCCGCGCGTCCGCCGCGATCAGCCCGGTCGAGCCCTCCTCGGCGAGGGCCGACACACACGCGGAGACCACGGCCGCGTCGCGCTGCGACGGCTCCACCGCCCGCACCGCGAAGTCCCCCGCCGCCTCGCGGACCGAGGTCGCCGCGGCCAGGCCGGGCGCGATGGCGGGCAGCAGCCGGGAGGCGTACGCGATCACCTCACGCGGCACACGGAACCCCGTCGTCAACTCCTCCACCGCGGCATCCGGCTTGCCGAGGTGGGCGAGGGCCTCCGGCCAACTGCTCGTCGCCCAGGGGGTCGTGCCCTGCGCCAGGTCGCCGAGGATCGTCGCCGAGCCGGTCGTGCAGCGGCGGCCCACCGCGCGGTACTGCATGGGGGAGAGGTCCTGCGCCTCGTCCAGGACGACATGGCCGAGCGAGGGGGTGCGGGCGACGAGATCGGCCGCCTCGTCGACGAGCACCGCGTCGGCCGCCGACCACTTGGCCGACTTCACTCCCCGGGCCGGCTTGGCCCAGAGGATCTCCGCCTGCTCCCCGGCGTCGAGGATCCCCTCCGCGTGCGCGGCCAGGAACTCCGGCTCCGACAGCAGCCGCAGCACCAGCTTCGCGGGATCCACCGGCGGCCAGACCGCCTTGACCGCCGCCTTCACGGCCGCGCTGCGCGCCACCGCGTCCTGCACCCGGTCGTCGGGGGCCTCGCCGGCCTCCTCCATCCGTACGAGCACGGTGTGCGCGATGCGCTGGGGCAGCGCGTCACGGGCCGCGCCGTAGCGGATGTCGCGGCCCAGCAGCTCGCGGACCATCTCCTCGACCTCGTACGCCGGAACCCGCCAGCGCCGCGACCCGCGCACCACCACCACGGGTTCCACCGGCATCGTCACCCCCGACCGCACCGCGCGCCGCAATACCTCCGCCATCCGGGCGTCGCCCTTGATCCGCGCCGCGGCGGCACTGTCCGTGCCGCGCACCTCGACGTGGGCGACGAGGTCGTCGACGGTGGCCTGGGCGACGTTCAACTCGCCGAGCGCGGGCAGGACCTGCTCGATGTACTGGAGGAAGGACCGGTTCGGGCCGATGACGAGTGTGCCGGTGCGGGCGAGCCGCTCGCGGTGCGCGTACAGCAGGTAGGCCACACGGTGCAGGCCGACGGCCGTCTTGCCCGTCCCCGGGGCGCCCTGCACACACACCGTGCCGCCGATGCCCGCGCGGACGATCTCGTCCTGCTCCGGCTGGATCGTGGCCACGATGTCCCGCATGGGGCCGACGCGCGGCCGCTCGATCTCGCTCTGGAGCAGCCGGCTGGCCCGCTCGTCACCGGCGGCGTCGGTCAGGTCCTCGTCCTCGTACGCCGTCAACTCGCCGCCCGTGTAGCCGAACCGGCGCCGCAGCCGCACGTCCATCGGCTCCTTCTTGGACGCCCGGTAGAACGGCTGGGAGACGGGCGCCCGCCAGTCGATGACCATCGGGTCGCCGTCCGCGTCGTGCACATGCCGGCGGCCGATGTAGAAGCGTTCCCCCTCGGCGCCCTCCGCCCGCTCGGCGCCGGGCGCGTGCAGATAGTCCAGCCGGCCGAAGAACAGCGGGGTGTGCGCGAGGTCGGCGAGGGCGGTGATGCGCTCCTCGATCTGCCGCTGCAGCACGGCGGCGTTGACCCAGTTCGCCGTGACGTCCTTGATGTCGAGCGACTCCACGTCGGCACGCATGGCACGCAGCGCGGACCGGGAGGCGGAGAGATGGGCGCGCTCGCGCGTCAGAGGGTCGTTCACGTCGGTTACGTGCGCGGGCACGGCAAAGCCTCCTGGCGTACGGCGGTGTGAGCGGGAGCCGCCCGGTTACCGACCGGGCGGCGACGCTCCCGTAGGCGATGCGGGAGGCGGCGGAAGGGTGGAGTCTAGTCAGCCGGGAAGGGGCGGGCGAATGATTTTCCGCCCGCCCCTTCCCGGCTGTCCGCGGCGTCAGTCCTCGGTCAGGAGGATGTCCGTGTCGTCGAAGATCCGCAGAACGACGAGGAGCAGACGTCCTCGCGACACCATGTACTCCGCGACGATCTGCGACGTGAGACGGATTTCCCTGTCCTGCTCGCCCGCGCCGACGGGCCGCGAGAGCTCGGTGTAGGGATCACGCGCGAGGATCTCGACCGCCTTGTCGAACGACGCCCTGCGCGGGGGATCCAGCCGATCGCGGTCACGTGCTGCCGGCTCGGTGTACAACACCTCGTAGGTGTCCTGATGGGACATGTTGCTCTCTCCTTGCCAGGGCGCGACTCTCCCGCCAGCGTACCGACCGGGAATCGCTCGCGGGGGCGAAGGACCGCCCGGCCGGACGGCTCAGGCGGCGTCCTCCCCCGCGAGCAGCGAATCCGCGTCGACGATCCGGTACGCGTACCCCTGCTCCGCCAGGAACCGCTGGCGGTGCGCCGCGAAGTCCTGGTCGACCGTGTCGCGCGCGACGACGGAGTAGAAGCGCGCCTCGTGGCCGTCGGCCTTCGGGCGCAGGACGCGGCCGAGGCGCTGCGCCTCCTCCTGGCGGGAGCCGAACGTGCCCGACACCTGGATGGCGACCGTCGCCTCGGGAAGATCGATGGAGAAGTTGGCCACCTTCGAGACGACCAGCACCGAGATCTCGCCCTGGCGGAACGCGTCGAAGAGCTTCTCGCGCTGCGCGTTGGTCGTCTCGCCCTTGATGACGGGTGCGTTCAGGTGCTCGCCCAGTTCGTCGAGCTGGTCGATGTACTGGCCGATGACCAGCGTCTGCTCGCCCTGGTGCTTGGCGACCAGCGCCTCCGTGACCTTTCGCTTGGTGGCGGTCGTCGCGCAGTAGCGGTACTTCTCCTCGGTCTCCGCCGTCGCGTAGGCGAGCCGTTCCGCGTCGGTCAGATTGACGCGGACCTCGACACAGTCGGCGGGCGCGATGTAGCCCTGTGCCTCGATCTCCTTCCACGGCGCGTCGAACCGCTTCGGGCCGATGAGGGAGAAGACGTCGGACTCACGGCCGTCCTCGCGGACGAGCGTCGCGGTCAGCCCGAGCCGGCGGCGGGCCTGGAGGTCGGCGGTGAACTTGAAGACGGGCGCGGGCAGCAGGTGCACCTCGTCGTAGACGACGAGCCCCCAGTCCCGGGAGTCGAACAGCTCCAGGTGCGGGTAGACGCCCTTCCGCCTGGTCGTCAGGACCTGGTACGTGGCGATGGTGACCGGACGGATCTCCTTGCGGGTGCCGGAGTACTCGCCGATCTCCTCCTCGGTGAGCGACGTCCGCTTGACCAGCTCGTGCTTCCACTGGCGGGCCGAGACGGTGTTGGTCACCAGGATCAGCGTGGTGGCCTTGGCCTCGGCCATGGCGCCCGCGCCGACGAGGGTCTTGCCCGCGCCGCAGGGCAGGACCACGACACCGGAGCCGCCGTGCCAGAAACCCTCGACGGCCTGCCGCTGGTACGGGCGCAGCGACCAGCCGCTCTCGTCCAGCTCGATGGGGTGCGCCTCGCCGTCGACGTAACCCGCGAGGTCCTCGGCGGGCCAGCCGAGCTTGAGGAGGGTCTGCTTGATCTGACCGCGCTCGGAGGGGTGCACGGCCACGGTGTCGGGGTCGATCCGGGCGCCGACCAGCGGCTGGACCTTCTTCGACCGCAGGATCTCCTCCAGCACCGGCCGGTCGGTGCTCTCCAGCACGAGGCCGTGGACGGGGTGCTTGACGAGCTTCAGCCGCCCGTAGCGGGCCATGGTCTCGGCGATGTCGACGAGCAGGGCGTGCGGCACGGGGTAGCGGGAGTGGGCGACGAGGGCGTCGACGACCTGCTCGGCGTCGTGGCCGGCGGCCCGGGCGTTCCACAGGCCGAGGGGGGTGACGCGGTAGGTGTGGATGTGCTCGGGAGCGCGCTCCAGCTCCGCGAACGGCGCGATGGCGCGACGGCACGCGTCCGCCTGCTCGTGGTCCACTTCGAGCAGGAGTGTCTTGTCGCTCTGGACGATCAGAGGTCCGGTCACGCGCTGGGCCCTTTCGCTAGCGGTCGGCCGGTGCGGGCCGGATCGGACCGTACGGCCAAACCTCCAGTGTGCCGTATGCGGGCCCGAGCCCGTCCGCGTCCGGCGCCCCCCGCTGCGCGGTGGTTGTCCTCAAGCGCCGGACGGGCCCATGGGGTGCTCGCCGCCGCAGGCGGCAAGGGCGTCAGAGCGAGTCGTCGACCAGTTCGGCCACGCCGGTGATCCGGTGCAGCGGGTACGTGCGGACCTCGTCGGCCGTGTGGTCGTATGCCGTGACGAAGCCGCCCTCTACCCGGATCGGGGCGATGACCCGCTGGCTCGCGGCGCCCTCCGCGTTGACGTAGCCGATCCAGACGGCGGCGCCCGTCAGGACGGCGGCCTGGACGGTGGCGAGGGTGTCGGCGGAGGAGGTGCGCGGCAGGCCGCCGTTGGCGGGGGCCGGGGCGGCGGTGGGCTTGCGTTCGGCCGTGGCGGCCATGTCGCCCGCCCGGATCGCCCGTACCGCCGCGTCCAGCAGCGTGGGGCCGGGCGCGGGCGGGCCGTCCTGGACGGGCGTCGGGGCGGTGCGCGGCGGGGTGCGGCGGGCGTCGGCGCGGGTGACGACGACATCGCCCTCGGCGGACTCGGCGGCGGGCGCGTAGCCCATGCCGCGCAGACCGTCCAGGAGCGCGCCCGGGTCGGCCTGCGCCGCCAGCACCGTGGGGGCGAGGCGGCGCAGCCGCAAGGGGGCGGAGCGGCGGTCGGCGAGGATCTCCGCGAGGACCGCCTCGTCGTCGCAGCGCAGGTAGGAGGAGGCCGCCCCGACCCGCAGATGGCCGTGGCGGCGGGCCACGTCGTCGATCAGATACGACAACGGCTGCGGCACGGGAGTACGCGAGTGGGTGGTGAGGAACGCCTTGAGGTCCGACGCGCTCTGCCCGGCGTCCAGGGCGCGGCGCACCGAACCGGGGGTGAAGCGGTAGACGGTCGCCCCGCCCTTGGACTCGATGTCCGCGAGCACCCCCAGCGTCTGGGCGAGGGGCCGCTCCAGCGGGCCGGGCGCGACGGCCGTCAGGTCGGCCTGCAGCAGTACGTGGTCGAGCGGCTCGGGCAGCAGCGGCGCGAGGAGCGTGGCCGCGGCCGTCTCGACGGGCGAGGCGGCGTCCGGCACCGCCACGGCCAGGGCCCGGCCGTGGGCGGCGAGGGCGCCACGGCTGGTGACGCCCAGCAGGTCCGCCTCGGTCAGGGCCCAGCGGGCGAGCCGGGTGCGGAGGTCCTCGGTGCCCGGTTCGGCGGTGGTCCGCGGGGGGCGTTCCCAGTGCAGCCGGTCCAGGAGCGTCGCCGGGGCGACGGAGGCGCCCGGGGGCAGCGTGGCGAGGAGGGCGAGGACCCGCCGGCGGACCTCGGGGGCCGCGCCGCGGTCCAGGTCGGGGCCGAGGGCCGCGAGGGTCCGGGCCTTGGCGTCGCGTTCCCCGACGAGCCCCGGGGTGCGGGTGGCGGCCAGCCAGGCCGTGGCCAGACGCGTCCAGCGCTCCTCGGCGGGCAGCCGGAGCCAGTCGTCGTACGCGGGGGTCGGGGCGTAGCGTTCGTCCACCTCGCCGTCGGCGGCCAGCAGCCCCGCCGCGTAGGCCAGCTCGATCCAGAACGCGGCGGCGGACTCGGTGGTGTCCAGGGCGGCGGCGGTGCGCTTGAGGTCGCGGACGCTCAGCCCGCCCGCCCGCAGGACCAGCGGGCTGCCGCTCTCCCATTCCTTGAGGAGGTCCTCGACGATCGTCAGTGCCGTGTACGCCTGCCCGGCGGCCGTCGCGTCCACCACCCGCGCGGGGTGCTCGGTGACGGGCGCCAGCTCGGGGGCGACGGGCTCCGGCGCGCGGTGGGCCCGCCCGGGGCGCAGGTGCAGGGCCACCTCGCGGGGCAGCACCACACCACCGGGGCCGGTGGACAGCAGCAGCCCCCGGTCGAGCAGCCAGCGCAGATGGGGGGCGGGATCGGCGGTCACCGTGCCGTACGGCGGGCCCCAGAGCAGCTTGCCGAGCACGGCGGTGGCCTCGGCGGGCGCCTGGGAGAGCAGCGCCGCCATCCGCCGGCGGTCCTCGAACAGTGCGCTCAGCGCCGTCACGGCCGTCACCGGGTCGTGGGTGGCGGGCAGCCCGGCGGCGGCGACGATCTGCTGGACGCGCCCCGGTGACATGCCGGCGGTGGCCTCGGCGACGGTCGGCCCCAGACCCGTGGGGGAGGGGTGGGCGGCGCTGGGCGCCAGCACCTCGCGGACCGTGCGCACCAGCCGCAACCGGTCCTCGCCGCCCCAGACCAGGGCCTGCTCGCGCAGCGTCGCCACCGCGCGCGGCAACTCCTGCCCGATGCGGGGGTCCTCGTCCGTGTCACCGGTCATGAGGGAGCGGAGCGTCTCGTACGGGCATGGGTCGGGGGCCACGGCGAGCGCCTCGGCGACCTGGAGGGCGAAACGGTCCAGCCGCTCCAGCGTCCGCACCACGGAGGCGCGGGTGCCGGCGCGGGTGGCGAGCTGGGTGAGGTCGCCGGGCACGGGGTTGAGCAGGTCGGGGCGGGCGCGCAGCAGCGCGGCGAGGTCGTCGTCGGAGCGGGTGCGCAGCTCGTCGGCGAGCGTGCGGGGCGCGCCGCGGCCGGCTTCGCCCGTGCGGGGCGAGCCGCCCCCGCGGGGCGCTCGGCCCGTCTTCGCTGTCTCCCGCCGCGCAGTGGTCATTCTGTTTACGGTACCGGGTCGCGGGGGGTGGGCCCCGGGCTGCGTCGGCGGCCGTGGCGCGCCCGGGTGCCTCGCCGCGTTCCCTCCGTCGGCCCGGCGCGGAACCGGTACCTTCGGGGAGGTAACGGCTGGTGGGTCTTGGCTGGTGGTTTTAGGGGATTCGGTGGGGATCGAGAGTGATCAGCTTGTTTACGACTACTTGAGCCAGGTCGGGGACCTCGCTCAGCGCAGACCGCTCACCTCCGGCGAGCGCATGCGGCTGGTCACCCGGCTGCGCACGGAGATCGAGCGGCGCCGGTCGGTGGAGGGGGCCGACTCCCCGGCCGCCGTGCGCCGGATCCTCGACGATCTGGGCACCCCGGACGAGGCGGTCTCCGACGCGCAGGCCCCGGGCGGCGGGTCCGGGCCGGGCTCCGGGCCCGGCTCCGGCTCCGGCTCCGGTGACCCGGGCCGGGTGCCGATGCCGCGCCGCGAGGGCGAACCCGTCCGGTTCCCCGCCGCAGCGCCCCCGCACCTGGCGACCGAGGAGGAACTCGGCCGCACCGGTACCGGCGGTGACGCGGCGGACCGCTGGCAGCAGGCGGGCCCGGGGCCGTTCACGGCCGGGGACCGGGTGCACGGGTTCGTCGGCGGCATCGAGATCCCCGAAATGCTGAAGCCGCCGCCGGCCTTCGCTTCGGCCTCGGCTCCGGCTTCGGCTCCGGGCGAGCCGGTGCGGGAGCGGAGCGAGCAGGAGACGGAGGGCGTCGACGACGCCGGGCAGCGCCCCGGCGCGGGCCGCCCCGGACTGTGGCGCTCCGGGGACGGCACCTCCATGAGCCCGCTCCTGCTGCTCGTCGCCACGCTGCTGCTCGTCGGCGCGGTGCTCGGCAACTGGCTCGTGCTCGCCGCGGGGTGGGCACTCGCCTACGTCACCCGCCGGCTCTCGCACACGGAATCGAAGATGGCGGTCATGGGCGTCCCCGGCCTCACCGTCGCCGGTGGCATCGTCTGGCTCTGGGGCCGGGCCCACGGCCGCTGGGGCGCCCCGATCCCGCAGGGCGAACTGGGCACGGCCCTCTCGGCCACGTGGCCCGTGGTCGTCCGCGTCGCCGCCGTTGCCTCGGCGTTGTTCGTGGTGTGGCGGGCCGGTCGCCGCGGGCGGCGGGACGGCTCTTAGCCGAAGGCTGGTGTCGGCTGAGCCCAGCCGTATCAAGCCCGTCCGGCGTTTGAGGACGCGCCCGCAGGGCGCTCGCCGCCGCAGGCGGCCAAGACGGCCCGCAGCCGAAGAAACCGCCGGCCAGGCGAGAGGCGGTCGTCCTCAATCGCCGGACGGGCTAGATGTGGCCACCGACGGCCCGTCGTCCCTCCCGGCCAGAGACCACGGCGCTGACGGCACCACCAAAGGGCTGCCCGTCACCGGATCCGGTACGACCACCGAGTCCAGGCCGAAGACCTCGCGTACCAGGTCCGCCGTGACGATGTCCGACGGGCGGCCCCGGGCGATCACCCGGCCCGCCTTCATCGCCACCAGGTGGTCGGCGTAGCGCGCCGCCTGGTTCAGGTCGTGCAGCACCGCGACGACCGTGCGGCCGCGTTCGTGGTTGAGCTGGCGGACCAGGTCCAGTACCTCCACCTGGTGGGCGATGTCGAGGTACGTGGTCGGCTCGTCCAGCAGCAGCAGGTCCGTCTCCTGGGCCAGTGCCATCGCGATCCACACCCGCTGACGCTGGCCGCCGGAGAGTTCGTCGACGGCCCGTTCGGCGAGGGCCGACACATCCGTGCGGGCCATGGCGTCGGTGACCGCACGCTCGTCTTCGTCCGACCACTGCCGCCACCACCGCTGGTGCGGCTGCCGGCCGCGGGCGACCAGGTCACCGACGGTGATGGCCTCGGGGGCCACGGGCGTCTGCGGCAGCAGGCCGAGCGACTGGGCGATCCGCCGGGTGGGTATCCGGGAGAGTTCCTCGCCGTCCAGCAGCACGGCCCCGCCCTTCGGCTTCAGCAGCCGGCCGAGCGCCCGCAGGAGCGTCGACTTCCCGCAGGCGTTCGGACCGACGACGACCGTGACCTGCCCGTCGGGGACGTCGAGGTCGAGGGCGTCCACGACCGTGCGGTCCTCGTAGGCCAGGGTCAGGGCGCGGGCGGTGAGCCTGGTCTCGGTCACGCTGTGCCTCCGGGGCGGCTGCGAATGATCAGCCAGATCAGATAGGGGGCGCCGACGGCGGCGGTCAGCACGCCCACGGGCAGTTCGGTGGGCTCGAAGAGCTTTCGGGCGAGCAGATCCGCGAAGACCACGATGACCGCGCCCAGCAGCGCCGAGCACAGCAGGGGGATCTGCGCGGTGCGGGCCGTCCGGCGGGCGATCTGCGGGGCGAGCAGGGCCACGAAGTCGACGGGCCCGGCCGCGCCCGTCGCGATCGAGGCGAGCACCACGCCCAGCAGGACCAGCCCGAACCGCACCCGGCCCAGCCGCACGCCCAGGGCGGTGGCCGTGTCGTCGTCCATGGCCACCGTGCGCTGCGCCCGCGCCGCCCAGAGCACGAACGGGGTGAGGGCGAGCAGCGCCCAGCACACCGGCGTCGCCTCGTCCCAGCCGCGCCCGTTGAGCGAGCCGGTCATCCACACCTGGGCCTGCTGGGCGACCAGATAGTCGCCCTTGGTCATGAACAGATGAGTGATCGAGCGCAGCGCCACCGCGAAGCCGATGCCGATGAGCACGAACCTGGCGGCGTGCAGCCCGCGCCGCCAGGCGAAGGCGTAGACGAGGGCGGCGGCGAGCAGTCCGCCGATGACGGACAGGTACGGCAGGAAGGCGTAGGAGGTGACGCCGAAGGTCATCGCCCCGACCGTCAGCGCGCTCGCGCCCTGGGTGACGCCGATGATGTCGGGGCTGGCGAGGGCGTTGCGGGAGACGGTCTGGATCAGCGCCCCGGCGACGCCGAAGGCCGCGCCGATCAGCACTCCGACGGTCATCCGGGGCAGCCGCAGCGTGCCCACGACCAGTTCGTCGGGCGACGGCTGCCCGAGGACGACCCGCACGGCCTCGGTGGGCGCGACGAAGGTCTTGCCGACGCACAGGTACGCCACGCACACGGCGGCGAGCAGCACCACGAGGCCGAGGGCGACGGTCGCGGCCCTCCGGTGGACGAGGAACGAGCCGCGCCCGGCCCGGACGAGCAGATAACCGGCCGGCCGCAGCCGCGCACCAGGTGGGGGAGGGGCGGTGGCCGTCATGCCGCCACCGCCTTGCGGCGGACCAGGGTGACGAGGAAGGGCACGCCGATCAGGGCCGTCATGACCCCCGAGGGCACCTCGCCCGGCGGGAAGAGGATCCGGCCGACGACGTCGGCGACGAGCAGCATGACGGGACCGACGAGCGCGGCCATGGGCAGCACCCAGCGGTGGTCGGAACCGACGATCGCGCGGGCGATGTGCGGGACGGCGAGGCCGACGAAGGCGATCGGCCCGGCGGCGGCGACGCCCACACCGGTGAGGACGGTGGCGCCCAGACCGCCGACGATCCGTACGGTCGCGACGTTCTGCCCGAGGCCCCTGGCGACGTCCTCACCGAGCGCGAGGGCGTCGAGCCCGCGCGCCACGGACACCACCATCACCAGGCCCACCAGCAGGAACGGCCAGATCTGCGCGACGATCTCGGGTTGCCGGCCGGCGAGCGAGCCGACCTGCCAGAACCGGAAGTCGTCCAGCACGCGCGCGTGAGTGGTGAGGATGGCGTGGACGACCGAGACCAGCAGCGCGTTGATCGCGGCGCCCGCGAGCGCGAGCTTGATCGGCGAGGCACCGCCGCGCCCGCGCGAGGCGATGGCGTACACGGCGACGGCCGCGATGCCCGCGCCCGCGAAGGCCCACCACACGAAGCCCGTCAGGGAGTGCACCCCGGCGACGGTGAGCGCCAGGACGACGCCCACCGAGGCGCCCTGGCTGATACCGAGGATGCCGGGGTCGGCGATCGGGTTGCGGGTGATGCCCTGCATGGCCGTGCCCGCCACGGCCAGCGCGGCGCCGACCATCAGACCGATGAGGGTGCGGGGCAGCCGCATCTCCCGGACGACGGTGGCCGTGGTGTCCGTGCCGCCGTGCAGCAGCGCGTCGAGGAGTTCGGAGGGCGGGGTCGGGCGGGCGCCCACGGCGAGGCTGAGTACCACCGCGGCGAGCAGGGCGACGACCGCGGCCGTCGTCCAGCCGACGCGGCGGCGGAGCACGGCGGCTCCGGGGCTGCTGATCGGGACGGCGGCTGACATGGGTTCCACTTCGCGCTCGAAGAACTTCGCGGTCGAAAACGCCGACAACGCTGAGGGCGGGCGGACCGAAGCCCCAACTTAGGCAAGGCTTAGTGTACGGGTGGGGCCGGCGGCACAATGTGGGGCATGACCTCGCTCCCGCGCACGCACCGGTTCACGGTCGGCTTCGACCTCGACCTCACGCTGGTCGACTCCAAGCCCGGCATCCGGGCCGCCTACGAATCCCTGGTCGCCACCACCGGGACGCCCATCGACATCGACCTCGTCTGCGGCCGGCTCGGCCCGCCGCTCGAACACGAGCTGCGCAACTGGTTCCCCGCGGAGAAGGTCGGCTGGGCCGCCGACCTCTACCGGGCCGCGTACCCCAGGCTCGGGATCGTCCCGTCCCCCGCCATGCCCGGCGCCCGCGAGGCCATCGCCGCGGTGCAGGAGCTGGGCGGGCGGGCGATCGTCGTGACCGCGAAGTACCCGGTCAACGCCCGCCTCCACCTCGACCACCTGGGCCTCGCCCCCGACCTCCTCATAGGCGACCTGTGGGCCGAGGACAAGGCGCTGGCGCTGCGCGAGCACGGAGCGAGCGTCTACGTAGGCGACCACGTCGGCGATGTGCGCGGGGCGCGTACGGCCGGTGCGCTGTCCGTCGCGGTCGCGACCGGGCCGTGCGACGGGGAGGAACTGCGCGCGGCGGGCGCCGATGTGCTGCTCGACGACCTCACGGCCTTCCCCGACTGGCTGCGCGGCTACCTGGCCGGGAGGGACGCGGCCGCGTCCCGCGCCTGACGGCGCTGCTCCGCGATCGACCGCAGCACCCCGGCCCCGGCGACGAGGAAACCGACGCCCATCAGCATGCACACGAAGTACGCGGCGGGGGGCAGCGGATCGGCGCCGAGGAAGAGCGGCGCGACCGTCGCCAGGGTGGCGACCGCGCCCACGAGGAAGACGACGGCGCCGACGCGTACCAGCAGATCCCCGGCTCGGGGCGTTTCGTTGCTCACCCGACCAGGGTAGATCCCTACCGGTCGGCGTGGACGCCCATCGCCGTACGGACCGGACAGACGCCAGATGCGCAGAGGTACCACCCGGGGACGTCTTGTCACCGGGCCCGGGACCATTAGCCTTGGGGGTAGCGGGTCTTGCGACCCGCTGTCGTGCTATCCAGAGCTGTTTCGCCGTTGTTTTGTGCAGTTTCCGGCGTTTCCCGACGAGATACGAGGACGAGGACAGACGTGCCTACCGGCAAGGTCAAGTGGTTCAACAGCGAGAAGGGCTTCGGCTTTCTCTCCCGTGACGACGGCGAGGACGTCTTCGTCCACTCCTCGGTGCTCCCGGCCGGGGTCGACACCCTCAAGCCCGGCCAGCGGGTGGAGTTCGGTGTCGTGGCCGGCCAGCGCGGTGACCAGGCGCTCACCGTGACGCTCCTCGACCCCGCCCCCTCGGTAGCGGCCGCCCAGCGCCGCAAGCCCGACGAACTGGCCTCGATCGTCCAGGACCTCACCACCCTGCTGGAGAACGTCACCCAGCAGCTGGAGCGCGGCCGTTACCCCGACAAGGCACACGGCGCGAAGATCGCGGGCATGCTGCGCGCGGTCGCCGACCAGATGGACGTCTGAGACGTCCGAGCGGGATACGGCGGCGCACCGAAGGCGCTACGGAAAAGCGAGCGCGTCACGGCCGAGGGGAGGTACGAGCCCCTCGGCCGCGGCACGCGTGAGCAGACCGCGCACCGCCGCGTAACCGGCCTCGCCGAGGTGGGCCGTGAATTCGTTGACGTACAGCCCGATGTGCTGGTCCGCGACCGCCGGGTCCATCTCCTGCGCGTGCTCCAGCACATACGGCCGCGAGGCGAGCGGGTCGTCCCAGGCCATGCGCACCGACGCCCGTGCCGCCTCGGCCAGTTCGCGCAGCCGTTCCGTGCCCAGCGAACGCTTGGCGATGATCGCGCCGAGCGGGATGGGCAGCCCGGTGGTGGACTCCCAGTGCTCGCCCATGTCGGCGAGGCAGGCCAGCCCGTAGTCCTGATAGGTGAACCGGGCCTCGTGGATCACCAGGCCCGCGTCCACCTTGCCGTCCCGGACGGCCGGCATGATCTCGTGGAACGGCAGCACCACGACCTCGCCGACGCCGCCGGGCACCTCGGTGGCGGCCCACAGCCGGAAGAGCAGATACGCGGTCGAGCGCTCGCTCGGCACGGCGACCGTCTTCCCGGCCAGCCCGGCGGCGCTCCCGCCGTCCTTCGTCAGCACCAGCGGACCGCAGCCCCGGCCGAGCGCACCGCCGCAGGGCAGCAGCGCGTACTCCTCCAGCACCCACGGCAGCACCGCGTACGACACCTTCAGTACATCGAACTCGCCGCGCTCGGCCATGCCGTTGGTGAGGTCGATGTCCGCGAAGGTGACGTCCAGGGCGGGCGCGCCCGGCACCCGGCCGTGCGCCCAGGCGTCGAAGACGAAGGTGTCGTTCGGGCAGGGCGAGTACGCGATCTTGAGGAGCTCGCTCATGGGGTGACCTCGGCTTTCTCGGCGGATGACGCGACGAGCGCGGGCGGGAGCCGGCGGAAGGCGTCCGTGAGTGCGGCCAGCGCGTCACCGATCCGCCAGGCGGCCCGGTCGCGCGGTCCGACCGCGTTGGACACCGCCCGCAGCTCCAGTGCCGGCACCCCGTGCGCGGCGGCGGCCTCGGCGACGCCGAAGCCCTCCATGGCCTCGGCCAGCGCCCGGGGGTGGCGTGCCGTCAGCTCGACGGCCCGTTCGGCGGTCCCGGTCACCGTGGAGACGGTCAGCACCTCGCCGCGCGCCGCCCCGGTCGCCTCGGCCACGGCCCGTACGAGCGGCTCGGGCGCCCGGTGGCCGGTCACCCCGAAACCCAGCTCGGTGACGGACAGGAAACCGTCGGCCGTCCGCGCGCCCAGATCGGCGGCGACGATCACGTCGGACACCACCAGCGAGGCGAGCGGCGCGCCGGGCTGGAAACCGCCCGCGATGCCCGCGGAGACGACCAGGCCGTACGGCTCACCGGCGACGGCCGCGGCGGTCAGCGCGGTCGCGGTCCCCGCCGCCGCGGCGGCGGGGCCGACCCCGGCGGCGAGCACGTCGAAACGCGCCGTGCGGTGCAGGGTCGCACCGCCCGGCAGCGGAACCTCCGCGTGGTGTGGTGCGGCGGCCGTCACCGCCGCACGCTCGGCGGGTACGGCCGTCACCACGAGTACGCGCATCACAGGGGCCCGGTGGGTCAGTCGTTGTCGAGTTCGAGCTTGACGTTCCACACGCCCTCGCTCGTGACCACGTTGAGGACCGTGGACTTCTCCATGCGCTGGGCCTGCTGGTTGACGAAGAGCGACTGCCCGTCCAGGGACGTGTAGGTCTGCTTCGTCTGGGCGGTCTTCTGCTGGCTGTTGGTGGCCACGATCCAGCCCTTGTCGGCGATGTCGGGCTCGACGCCGACGCGCACCTTCTCGCCCGGCTTCACCTTGATGGTCTTGGGGGCCTTGCTCGCCAGGCACTTGGCCAGCGCCTCTTCGTCGAGCTTGGTGCCCTTGTCGAGGCAGACGGCCTCGGTGGTCACCGTGTTCGTACCCACGGTCACGGTCGCCAGCGGCGTCGGCTTGTCGCAGGCGGAGAGGGCGACGAGCCCGAAGGTCACGGCACCGACGGCGGCAGCGGCACGGCGGCGCTTGCCTCGGATAAACGCAGCGGTCATACGGGCAGGCTATCGGGCCCGTCCGCTCACGCCACGCGCGGGTGCGGCGAGCCGCGCCGGGCGGCCGTCAGCAGCCCCCGCACGGCGGTCGCCACGCCGAGCGCGAGGAACCCCGCCGCGACCGACATGCCCAGGACGCCGTTGAGCGGCAGCAGGATGCCGATCGCCCCGCCGACCACCCAGGACATCTGCAGCAGCGTCTCGGAACGGGCGAACGCCGACGTCCGCACCTCCTCCGGCACGTCCCGCTGGATCAGCGAGTCCAGCGACTGCTTGCCCAGCGCCTGCGAGATGCCCGCGACGGCCGCCACGGCGGCGATCGTGACCGGGCTGTAGAGGACGGCCGCGGTGACCGCCATCGCCAGGGACACGGACAGCACCAGCGCGATCATCGCCTCCGGCCCGCGCGAGCGCAGCAGCGCGCCGATGGCGGTGCCCAGCGCGTTCCCCCCGCCCGCCGCGATGGCGACGACACCCAGCGACATCGCCGGGCTCAGCCCCCCGAGCGGGTGAACCCGGAGCATGAAGGCCAGGAAGAACGTGAGGAAACCCGACAGCATGCGCATGGCGCTGTTCGCCTGGAGACCGTGCAGCACCGAGCTGCCCACCGTGCGCAGCCCCGGCTTCTTGTTCTTCTTCCGCTGAGCCCGCTGAGCCCGCCGGGTGCCCTGATCCGCCTGGTTCCCCCGCCTCGCGTACTTCGCGAGGAGCGCCCACGCGGCACGCTTCCCATTCCGCTCCGGCTTCCCCTCCCGCTCCGGCTTCCCGGCGCGCGGGGGGCGGAGTGGACGGTGCTCGCCCGACACCAGACGCGCCCGGGCCTCGCCCTTCGCCGAGTCGACCTTGTGCGGCAGCGAGAAGGACAGGAACGTGCCGAACGCGAACACCGCGCACGCCCCGTAGAGCGGGAACTCCGGCCCCAGCTGATGCAGCCCCGCGCCCAGCGGGGCCGCCAGTCCCGTGGCCAGCAGCCCCCCGAGCGTCACCCGGGAATTCGCCTTGACCAGCGAAATGCGCGGTGGCAGCAGCCGGGGCACCACGGCGGACCGCACCACCCCGTACGCCTTCGAGGCCACCAGCACGCCGAGCGCCGCCGGATACAGCTCCAGACCGCCCGTCGCCACCGCGCCCGACATGGTCAGCGCGAGCAGCGCCCGGGTCAGCATGGCGCCCGCCATCGCCGCCCGGCGGCCGTGCGGGAGCCGGTCCAGCAGCGGCCCGATCACCGGGGCGAGCAGCGCGAACGGTGCCATGGTGACCGCCAGGTACAGCGCCACCCGCCCGCGCGCCTGGTCGGTGGGGACGGAGAAGAAGACCGTGGACGCCAGCGCGATCGTGATCATCATGTCGCCGGCGGAATTCACCGCGTGCAACTCGATCAGTTTGCCGAGCCCGGACTCGCCCGCGCCGTGCGCGTGCGTGGCCTTGCGGACCCCCCGGGCCGCCCCGGTAAAAGGGCTGCGCAAGACCCGGCCCACGCTCCGGCCCGCACGGCGGAGCGGACCGCCTTCGGCTGACCGGATGGCTCCCACCACGCCATACTGCCCCAACTCACACCCCCGATGGCACTTTCGGCGCATCCACGGGCCGGACCGGGCCCGCGATCACCCCGTCCCGGGGCACACCGGCGGGAGGCTCGCCGCAGCCCGGCTATCCCCCGCACGGCCCCGCGGGGTAGCGTGCGTAGCGCGCCACCGGCGGTCGTTCTTGGCCGCGCCCCGAGTCTCGATCCCGCAGAATGGGAGTGACTAGGTGCGCCCGAGGCCGTTCGGGCGCGGACGTCGACGCGGTCCTGCGGTCCGCTCCGTCCGCCGACCCGGCCGTTCGGCAGGCGCACTCGTGAGACGGCGTGGAAGAGAGAATCGATTCTTGTGAGTGCTGCGATGCGAAGCCGTACCCCGGACCGCCTGTGCGCCGAGGCGGTCGAACTCGCCCGTGCGGCGGCCGAGGAGGCCGCGCTGCCCGGAATGGTCGGCGAGCACGTCGAGGTCGCCGCCGACGGGGACCGCGTCGTCACCCACTACTTCGCCTGCGCGGACCCCGGGTACCGCGGCTGGCGCTGGGCCGTCACCGTCGCCCGGGCCTCCCGCGCCAAGGCCGTCACCCTCGACGAGACGGTCCTGCTGCCGGGCCCGGACGCGCTCCTCGCACCCGAATGGGTGCCCTGGAGCGAGCGGCTGCGCCCCGGCGACATGGGCCCCGGCGACCTGCTGCCCACCGAGGCCGACGATCTGCGCCTGGAGCCCGGCTGGACGGGTGAGGACGTCCCGCCGCCGAACTCCGCCGTCTCCGAGGAGATGGCCCAGCTCGCCGAGGCGGAGGACGCCGACATCACGGCCGGGCCGCCCTCCGCGCAGCCCACCACGCCGCTGCGCGGCACGATCGCGGGCGTCGCCGAGGAACTGGGCCTGCGCCGCGCCCGGGTCCTCTCCCGCTACGGCCTGCACACCGCGGCCGACCGCTGGGACGAGACCCACGGCGCCAAGACGCCCATGGCCCAGGCAGCCCCCTCGTCCTGCGAGAGCTGCGGCTTCCTGGTCCGCATCGGCGGCTCCCTGGGCCAGGCGTTCGGCGTCTGCGCCAACGAATTCGGCCCGGCGGACGGCCATGTCGTCTCCCTCGCCTACGGCTGCGGAGGCCACTCCGAAGCCGCGGTCATGCCGAAGCCGCCGCGGCCGTCGGAGCCGGTGATCGACGAAACCCTGGTCGACCCGTTGCCTCTGCGGCAGGCATCCGCCGACTCCTCGGAAGACCTGGGCCACGCCTGACCCCGCGCTTTCCGCTGCGCGGGCGGTGCGGACGCTGTCCTCAATCGCCGGACGGGCTGGTTTGGTGCGTCCTCAGGCGCCGGACGGGCTTGCTGTGCTGTGTCCTCAATCGCCGGACGGGCTTGAAATCAAGCCCGCTGGGGGTCCCCCCAGCGGTAGCTGGGGGAGATTGAGGACAGCGCCCGCAGGGCGCCCGCCGCCGCAGGCGGCAGGACGAGCCCGTAGCCGAAAGTTCGCCGGCAAGGCAAGAGGCTGTACGTTCGGCCGCACGGGCGAGGCCAGTGACACCGGCCGAGCCACAGC
Source organism: Streptomyces sp. NPDC042259 (assembly GCF_055582085.1). Taxonomy (NCBI): domain Bacteria; kingdom Bacillati; phylum Actinomycetota; class Actinomycetes; order Kitasatosporales; family Streptomycetaceae; genus Streptomyces; species Streptomyces sp. NPDC042259. Next base: position 179,146 of record NZ_JBVJDW010000004.1, read on the forward strand.
GGTCAGCGAAAGCGCAGGGAGACACACGTGAGCGGCACGGCGATGGTGCGGGGCACGGCCGACGGGGCGGATCCCTTCGGGACCGCGCGGTTGCGACGCGGCGTGCTGGACGCCTGGGCGGCGTCGCCCGCCCGGTTCCGGGAGGACGCCAACGCCGAGGAGGACCTCGCCCTCGGCGGCTACCGTGACCGTCTCGTCGTCGAGCTGGCCCAGAACGCCGCCGACGCCGCCGCCCGCGCCGGAGTCCCCGGCCGGCTGCGGCTGACCCTGCACCCCGCCCGGGCCGGTGAGCCCGCCGTGCTGGCCGCCGCCAACACCGGCGCGCCCCTCGACGCCGCCGGCGTGGAGTCCCTGGCCACGCTGCGCGCGTCCGCCAAGCGCGACGACGACACCGGGCCCGGCGAGGGCGACGGTGCCGTCGGCCGGTTCGGCGTCGGCTTCTCCGCCGTGCTGGCCGTCAGCGACGAACCCGCCGTCATCGCCCGTACCGGCGGCGTCCGGTGGTCGCTCGCCGAGGCCCGGGCCCTCGCGGAGGAGACGGCGGCCGGCACCCCCGCCCTCGGTGAGGAGATCCGCCGCCGCGCCGGCCACGTGCCGCTGCTGCGGCTCCCGCTGCCCGCCGAGGGCAGCGCCCCCGACGGCTACGACACCGTCGTCGTGCTGCCGCTGCGCGACGGCGCGGCCGAGGACCTGACCTCCCGTCTGCTGGCCGGGATCGACGACGCGTTGCTGCTGACCCTGCCGGGCCTGACGGAGGTCGTCGTCGAGACGCCGGACGGCACCACGCGGACGGTGACGCGCCGCCAGGAAGGCCCGTACGTCCTCATCGACGACTCCGCGCGGGAGAGCGCCACCCGCTGGCGCGTCGAGCGGGCCGGCGGCCGGCTGGACGCCGCGCTGCTCGCCGACCGGCCCGTGGAGGAGCGGCTGCGCCCGGCCTGGGCGGTGACATGGGCCGTGCCGGTGGGCACGGACGGCGCGCCCGAGCGGCCCCGCACGGCCCCGGTCGTGCACGCCCCCACCCCCACCGACGAGCCCCTGGGCCTGCCGGCCCTGCTCATCGCCACCTTCCCCCTCGAACCCACCCGCCGGCACGCCGCCCCCGGCCCCCTCACGGACTTCCTCGTCGAGCGGGCCGCCGAGTCGTACACCGCGCTGCTGCGCGACTGGCACCCCGTCGGCACCGGCACACTCGACCTGGTCCCGGCCCCGCTCGCGCAGGGCGCCCTGGACGCGGAAATGCGCCGGCTCGTCCTCGACCGGCTGCCCCGGATCCCCTTCCTCCCCGGCGCGGCCTCGAACGGCGGCGCCGAGGGCCAGGAGCCCGTGCCGTCCGGCGGCGGCGTGGAGGGCATCCCCTGGACCGAGGGCCCGGACGCCTCGACCCAGACCCCGCACCCCGCCCCGGCCGGCGCGCACGCCCTGGACGACACCTGGGACGACGCGTTCGCGGCCGCCCCCGGCGGCGAGGCGTACGCCCTGCGGCCCGTCGAGGCGGAGATCGTGGAGGGCGCCGGCGCGGAGACCGTCGCCGTGCTGGGCGAACTGTTCCCGAGCCTGCTGCCCGCCGGGCTGGAGCGCCGCCAAGAGCTGCGCGCGCTCGGCGTCGCCCGGGTGTCGCTGGGCGAGACCATCGACCGGCTGGCGGGCGTCGAACGGGACGCCGCGTGGTGGCGCCGCCTCTACGACAGCCTCGCCGGCGTCGACCCGGACCGGCTCAGCGGACTGCCCGTGCCGCTCGCCGACGGCCGCACGGCCATCGGCCCCCGGCAGGTGCTGCTGCCGCCGCCGGACGGCACGGACCCCGAGCAGACCGAGCGACTCTCCCGCCTCGGGCTGAAGGTCGCCCATCCCGACGCCGCGCACCCCCTGCTGGAGAAGCTCGGGGCCACCCCGGCCTCGCCCCGCGCGATCCTGACGACCCCCCAGGTGCGGGCCGCCGTCGCGCGGTCCCTCGACGCCGACGACATCTGGGACGAGGACGCCCTCGACGCCGACGCCCTGGCCGAGACCGTCCTCACCCTCGTCCGGGACGCCGGTCTGAAGCCCGGCGACGAACCCTGGCTCGGGGCGCTCGCCCTGCCCGACGAGGACGGCGAACCGGCCCCCGCCGGGGAACTCGTCCTGCCCGGCAGCCCCTTCGAGCGCGTCATCCGCCCCGGCGAACTCGCCGCCTGCGACCCCGCGCTCGCCGACCAGTGGGGCGAGCAGCCCCTCACCGCCTGCGGTGTGCTCGCCGACTTCGCCCTCGTTCGCGCCACCGACGTCGTCCTCGACCCCGAGGAACTCGACGCGCGCGAGGGCGACTACGCCGAACCCGACGACGCCGGCCTGCTCGACGCCGTCGACGTGTGGTGCGAAGACGTCCTGGACCAGCTGCCCGACACCCCCGTACCGCCGGTCGCCACCGAGATCGTGGCCGTACGTGACCTGGACCTGGTCGACGACGACGCCTGGCCGCAGGCGCTCGCCCTGCTGTCCCGGCCGCCGCTGCGCGACGCGCTGACCGCGCCCGTACGGATCCTGCTGCCGGACGGCACGACGGAGTCGGTCCGCCCGTACACCGCCTGGTGGCTGCGCGGCCACCCCGTCCTCGGCGGGCGCCGCCCCGCCGGGCTGCGCGTCGCGGGCGGCGACCCGCTGCTGAGCGGCCTGTACGAGGCGGCCGACGCGGGCGGGCTCGCCGACGAGCAGGTCCTGCGGGCCCTGGGCGTCCGCACCTCCGTGGCCGCCCTGCTGGACGAGCCGGGCGGCGCGGCGGAGCTGCTCGCGCGGCTGGCCGACGACCGCCTCCCGGTGGGCGAGGCACAGCTGCACGCCCTGTACGACGCCCTGGCCGACCTCGACCCGGAACAGGTCACCCTCCCCGACGAGCTGCGTGCCGTCGTCGACGGCGAGGTCAGGGTCGTGGACGCGGCGGACGCGCTCGTCGCCGACGCCCCGGATCTGATGCCGCTGGCCGAGGGGCACCCGGTGCTGCCCGTACGGCCGGCGCGGGCGGCGGAACTGGCGGAGCTGTTGCAGGTCCGCCGGGTCAGCGAGGTCTTCCCGGTGGTCGTGCCCGCCGGTGACGGCGAGGTACGCGAGGTCCCGGACGGCGTGCGGGTACTGCTGCCGGGGGCGCCGTCCTCGTACGTCGAACACGGCGAGCTGATCGTCGGCGGCATCGAGCTGGACTGGCGCTACGGGCCGGACGGCGTGCTGCACGCGACGACGCTGGAAGGCGTCGCGGCGGGCCTCGCCTGGGCGGCGGGCCACTGGTCCCGCCGCTTCGAGGCGGCGGCCCTCCTGGAAGACCCCTCCCGCACGCTTGAGCTGGCGCGAGCCCGCTGGTTCGACTAGCCCCTCGCCGGGCGGGCCGTTGCCACGCGGGGTGCGCGAAAACCAGCCCGTCCGGCGATTGAGGACACCACCGATCTACCCTGGAAGCGCGGCTATTCGTACTACCAGGAGCCCGTCATGACCAGGAAAGTCGCCGACTGCCGCCGGTTCCCCAGCGAAACCGACTGCTCCCTCACCATCACCGGTGAAGAGGACGAAGTCATCCGCGCCGCCGCCGAGCACGCCGTCTCCGTCCACCAACATCAGGACAGCCCGGCCCTCCGCGAGCAGATCCGCGAGACCCTCGAGGACGAGAAGTCCAACGCCTGAGCAGCCCCCTGCGAGGGTCACGCAGGGAATCGACGGCCCACCCAGAGCCACATCAGCTCCAGCGCGGCCGAGGCCGCCGCCGCGATGCCGACGGCGGCCCACGGCATCGTCGTGCCGACCAGTTTCAGCGCGAAGAAGTGCTGGAGCCAGGGGACGACCAGCACGATCACGAAGCCCAGTGCCATCGCCAGGACGAGGGCGATCCGCCACCACGTGTACGGGCGGGCGATGATCGCCAGCACCCACATGGAGATCAGGAACAGGGTCAGCGTCGCCGCGCTCGTCTCCGCGTCCAGCGCCCCCGTGCCGCTGTAGTGCTGCCGGGCCAGCAGATACGCGGCGAACGTGGCGAGGCCCGCGATGGCCCCCGCCGGGACGGCGTACCGCATGACGCGCCGCACGAAGTGCGGCTTGGCGCGCTCCTTGTTGGGGGCGAGGGCGAGGAAGAAGGCCGGGACGCCGATGGTCAGGGTCGACAGCAGCGTCAGATGGCGGGGGAGGAACGGATACGGCACCCGTGAGCAGACGACGAGGACGGCGAGCAGCACGGAGTAGACGGTCTTCGTCAGGAACAACGTGGCGACGCGCGTGATGTTGCCGATGACGCGGCGGCCCTCCGCGACCACCGACGGCAGGGTCGCGAAGCTGTTGTCGAGCAGCACGATCTGGGCGACGGCCCGGGTGGCCTCGGAGCCGGAGCCCATGGAGACGCCGATGTCGGCGTCCTTCAGGGCCAGGACGTCGTTGACGCCGTCGCCGGTCATCGCGACGGTGTGGCCACGGGACTGGAGCGCGCTGACCATGTCCCGTTTCTGCTGGGGGGTGACCCGCCCGAAGACCGCGCCCCGGTCCAGGGCCTCGGCCATCGCGTCCCGGTCGGCGGGCAGCTTGCGGGAGTCGACGGGGCTGTCGGCGCCGGGCAGGCCGAGCTTTCCGGCGACGGCGCCGACGGAGACGGCGTTGTCGCCGGAGACGACCTTCGCGGAGACGTCCTGTTCGGCGAAGTAGCGCAGGGTGTCGCCCGCGTCGGGCCGCAGCCGCTGTTCCAGCACGACGAGGGCCGTGGGCCGCACGCCCTCCGTGACGCGCGGGTCGTCCAGCTCGCGGTCGGCGCGGGCGAGGAGCAGCACGCGCATGCCCTGGGCGTTGAGGTCCTCGACCTCGGCGAGCGCCGCGTCGCCCTCGGCGAGCAGCACGTCGGGGGCGCCCAGCAGCCAGCGGCTGCTCTCGGAGTCGGGGCCGTTGAGGGCGGCGCCGCTGTATTTGCGGGCGGAGGAGAAGGGCAGCGATTCCGTGCAGCGCCAGTCGGCGCTGTCGGGGTAGGCGTCGATGACGGCCTGGAGGCTGGCGTTGGGCCGGGGGTCGGACTCGCCGAGGGCGCCGAGCACCTGGCGTACGTAGGAGTCGTCCGCGCCGTCCAGGAGGCGCAGTTCCGTGACGTCCATGCCGCCCTCGGTGAGGGTGCCGGTCTTGTCGAGGCAGACCACGTCGACGCGGGCCAGGCCCTCGATCGCGGGCAGCTCCTGGACGAGGCACTGTTTGCGGCCGAGCCGGATGACGCCGATGGCGAAGGCGACGGAGGTGAGCAGCACCAGGCCCTCGGGCACCATCGGGACGATGCCGGCGACCATCCGCCGGACCGCTTCCCGCCAGTCGTCCCGCTCCACGACGAGCTGGCTGACGATCAGGCCGAGGGCGGTCGGGAGCATCATCCACGTCACGTACTTCAGGATCCGGCTGATGCCGCTGCGCAGCTCGGAGTGGACGAGGGTGAAGCGGGACGCCTCCTCGGCGAGCTGGGCGGCGTAGGCTTCGCGGCCCACCTTGGTCGCGGTGAAGGCGCCGCCGCCGGCGACGACGAACGAGCCGGACATCACGGGGTCGCCGGGCTTCTTGAGGACGGGGTCGGCCTCGCCGGTGAGCAGCGATTCGTCGATCTCCAGTCCGTCGGCCTCCAGCACCTCGCCGTCGACGACGCACTTGTCACCGGGGCCGAGTTCGATGACGTCGTCGAGGACGATCTCGCCGGTGGCCAGGGCGGTGGGGACTCCGTCGCGGCGGACGGTCGGCTTGGACTCGCCGATGACGGCGAGGGAGTCGAGGGTCTTCTTGGCGCGCAGTTCCTGGATGATGCCGATCGCCGTGTTGGCGACGATGACGAAGCCGAACAGGCCGTCCTGGACGGGGCCGACGACCAGGATGATCAGGAACAGCACGCCGATGATGGCGTTGAAGCGGGTGAAGACGTTGGCCCGGACGATTTCCGTGGTGGAGCGCGAGGACCGTACGGGGACGTCGTTGACGTCGCCCCGGTCCACGCGCTCGGCGACCTCGCGGGCGGTGAGGCCGGGGTGCGCGGCCGGCGGTACGGGCTCCTCGACTGCGGTCTGCGCCGGATCGCTCATGCCTCCGACGGTACGGGCGGTCAGCCCGGTTCACCTTCCGAAATGGCGCCTTCGTGCTCGCTCGCGTTCGCCGCATGACGTCGGATGGCCGCTTCGCGACCACGGACGTACCAGATACCGATCAGTCCGAGGCCGCCCCCGGCCAGGCAGGTCCACACCCACCACAGATGGCCGTGGTCCTCGAACCAGCCGTAGAAGGGGAGCTGCACCAGGAAGAGGACGAACCAGAGGATCGTGCCGCCGGTGATGGTGGCGACGACGGGGCCTTCCAGGGGCTCCGGTGCCTCGTGTCTGGGTGTCCACTTCGTCATGGCCGTAAGCCTAGTCCGTGCGCTCCCGGGCCCGCCGTACCGGGCGGAGCCCTTGCCCCATAAGGGTCTACGCGCGGAGATAGCAATTCATCTCTTGTTTATTCATACTGAAACTGACCGGATCCGACTGTGAAGTTTCGTTTGATCATCCAAATGAGATGCGCCGTTCATGATCCGTTCTGAACCCCTGCTTACCCCTGCTTGCCCCCCGCTTGACCCCCGCTCGCCTCACCAGGCCCGTACGACTGAGGTCCCGCATGCCCTCCTCGGCCACCTCCCCGGTCGACGCCCAGCAGCCGTCCCCCACGCCGCCCCCCGGCAACGCCCTCGACCGGTTCTTCCGGATCGGCGAGCGGGGCTCGTCCGTCTCCCGCGAGATGCGCGGCGGTCTGGCCACGTTCTTTGCGATGGCCTACATCATCGTGCTGAACCCGATCATTCTCGGCGCCGGCCAGGACAAGTTCGGGCACCAGCTGGACAACGCCCAGCTGGTCACGGCCACCGCCCTCATGGCGGGCCTCAGCACCGTTCTCATGGGCGTCATCGGCAATGTGCCGATCGCCTGCGCGGCCGGCCTCGGCATCAACGCCGTCGTCTCCCTCCAGCTCGCCCCCAAGATGAGCTGGCCGGACGCGATGGGCATGGTCGTGCTCGCCGGACTGGTGCTGATGCTGCTGGTCGCCTCCGGTCTGCGGCAGCGCGTCATGGACGCGATCCCCGCCGGGCTGCGCCGCGCCATCGCGATCGGCATCGGCCTGTTCATCTCGCTGATCGGCCTGGTCGACTCCGGCTTCGTCACCCGTAACCCCGACGCCGCGCACACCACCGTCCCGCTCGGCCTCGGCCAGGGCGGTCAGCTCCAGGGCTGGCCGGTGCTGATCTTCGTGATCGGCCTCGCGCTCACCTTCATCCTGCTCGTGCGCAAGACGCGTGGCGCGATCCTCATCGGCATCGTCGTGATGACCTTCGTCGCGATCATCATCAACTCGCTCGCCGACATCCCCGACGCCCATTGGGGCCTGAGCGTCCCCCGGGTGCCGGACAGCGTCGTCGGCACGCCCGACTTCGGTCTCGTCGGTGACATCAGCCTCTTCGGCGGCTTCCACGAGGTCGGCCTGCTGACCGGCTGCCTCTTCGTCTTCACCGTGCTGCTCTCGGGCTTCTTCGACGCGATGGGCACCATCATCGGCGTCGGCGAGGAGGCCGGGCTGACGGACGACAAGGGCCAGCTGCCCAACATGGGCCGGATCCTGATGGTCGACGGCGTGGCCGTCGCGGCCGGCGGTGTCGGCTCGGCCTCCGCGAACACCTGCTTCGTGGAGTCCACGGCCGGTGTCGGCGAGGGCGCCCGCACGGGCCTGGCGAACCTGATGACCGGCGGGCTCTTCCTGCTGGCCCTCGTCTTCACCCCGCTCGCGAAGATCGTCCCCTCGCAGGCGGCCACCCCGGCGCTGCTCGTCGTCGGCTTCCTGATCATGGCGGCCAACGTCAAGGAAATCGACTGGAGCGACTTCACGATCGCGATCCCCGCGTTCCTGACGATCGTCTCGATGCCGTTCACCTACAGCATCACCAACGGCATCGGCATCGGCGTGCTCGCCTTCATCCTGCTGCGCGTCGCCGACAAGCGGGCCCGTGAGATCCCCTGGCTGCTCAACGTGGTCGGGCTGTGCTTCCTCGTCTACTTCCTGCTCGACCCCATCGAGCAGGCGCTGGGTGTGAAGTAGTACGGCCCGGTTCCTTCGGCGAGCCGCTCATGCCATCCCGGCGTGGGCGGCTTCGTCGTTCCCCAGGGCGCGGTGGTCCCGGACGTCCGCGTCGACCATCTTCTCCATCGGGTCGGCGGCCAGGGCGCCCGCCACGAGCATCGCGAAGACGATCGCGAACCCGAGGATCACATTGCCCAGCCACACCATCGTGTCGACCGGCAGGACGTACGCCCCGATCACCCGGGCGACGCACTCGGCCAGCAGCGCCCCGCCCCACACCGCCGAGAACGTGCGCTCCGCCCGGCGGAACGGCTCGCGGGAGACGGACAGCCGCTCCCAGGACGCGACCCGTTCGGGCCGCCCCTTGGTCACCCACGGCTTGAGCCCCGTGCTCATCAGCGGCCGCCCGGCGAAGGCGGAGACCAGCACCACGATGCCGACCACACTGCTCACGCCGCTGTCCTTGGCGAGCATCAGCCGGGCGTCCCCCGACATGGTGCTGAACGCCAGCGCCGCGATGTTGACGACCAGGATCAGGGCGGCGAGACCGTTGAGCCGGCGGTCCTTGACCAGGCTCCAGACGGTACGGACGGCGGGCACCACGCTGCTCCAGGCCAGGGCGGCCACGGTGCTCATGCCGGCGCTCTTGAACGCGTAGTACAAGGCCATCGGGACGAGCGCGTCCATGATCAGCGGTGACAGGCTCCGCAGCAGCGCTCGCCCGCGTCCCTCGGCACCGTCGGCCTCCGCCGCCGGCCCTGTGTCGGTGATGGTGCTGCCACTCATGATCGGACCCTTCCCCGTATCGCCGCCGCGCCCTGTGCGGGCTCGGTAGGAACAGCTTGACGGGCGGGGTGACCTGCGCGGCAGGGTCGAGGATCAGCGGCTCGGCATGACTTTTGTCAGGCAACGGGCATAGGGGCCGGGGCGGCGCGGGCGCCTCACCGTCCACTTTATTTAGCCCGGGTAATAAGATAAACTAACTAACATGCTGGAAACCCCGGACAACACAGCCGCCGTGAACTCCCTGCGGTCCGGCGTGATGCGTCTGTCACGGCGGCTCAAGCACCAGCGGGTCGACGAGTCGCTCAGCCCCACCGAGATGTCGGTGCTCGGCACTCTCGCCCGCTGCGGCTCCGCCACCCCTGGCGAGCTGGCCCGCAAGGAGCATGTGCAGCCGCCGTCGATGACCCGCATCGTCGCGCTGTTGGAGGCCAAGGGCCTCGTCCGGCTGGACCCGCACCCCGAGGACCGCCGCCAGAAGGTGGTCACCCAGACCGAGCGGGCCGAGGCCATGCTCGAAGAGAGCCGGCGCAAGCGCAATGTCTGGCTCGCCGAGCTGGTCGGACAGCTCGACGAGGACGAGTGGGCGACGCTCCGCGCCGCCGCGCCCGTATTGGAGAAACTCGCGCACCTGTAGGCGTACGCGCACGACGCGACCGCCCGTGGGTGCCTATAAGGACGGCCTGAGCCGGTACCGACGGCGTCAGGCCTGCCCAGAAGGAGGCGAACGCACTTTGAGTTCGGGACCCGGAGCAGACTCCGCACCCGCACCGAACACCCACGACGACGCACGCACCACCTCCCTGAAGCCCAAGGGAGGCACCTTCAGCTCACTGAAGGTCCGTAATTACCGGCTCTTCGCCACCGGCCAGGTGGTGTCCAACACCGGCACCTGGATGCAGCGCATCGCCCAGGACTGGCTGGTCCTCAGTCTGACCGGCTCCTCCGCCGCCGTCGGCATCACCACGGCGCTGCAGTTCCTGCCCATGCTGCTCTTCGGGCTGTACGGCGGCGTCATCGCCGACCGCTACCCCAAGCGGCGGCTGCTCCTGATCACCCAGCTCGCCATGGGCCTCACAGGCCTGGCCCTCGCAGGCCTCACCCTCTCCGGCCACGTACAGGTCTGGCACGTCTACCTCACCGCCTTCGCGCTCGGTCTCGTCACGGTCGTGGACAACCCCGTCCGCCAGGCGTTCGTCGTCGAGATGGTCGGCCCGGCCGATCTGCGCAACGCCGTCAGTCTGAACTCCGCCAACTTCCAGTCGGCCCGGCTCGTCGGCCCCGCCATCGCGGGCGTGCTGATCACGGCCGTGGGCAGCGGCTGGGCGTTCCTGCTCAACGGACTCTCCTACGCGGCCCCGCTCGCGGGACTGCTGCTGATGCGCACCAGTGAGCTGCACGAGGTCGAGCAAGCGCCGCGCGGCAAGGGCCAGTTGCGGGAGGGCCTGCGGTATGTGGCCGGGCGCCCCGATCTGATCTGGCCGATCGTGCTGGTCGGCTTCATCGGCACGTTCGGCTTCAACTTCCCGATCTGGCTGACGGCGTTCGTCAACGACGTCTTCCACGCGGGGGCCGGTACGTACGGTCTGCTCAACACGCTGATGGCGGCCGGTTCCCTGATCGGCGCCCTGCTCGCCGCCCGCCGGGGCACGTCCCGGCTGCGCTTGCTGGTCGGCGCGGCCGCGCTGTTCGGCCTGCTGGAGATCACGGCGGCGCTGTCACCGACGTTCTGGGTGTTCGCGGCGCTGCTGGTGCCGCTCGGAATGTTCGGCCTGACGATCAATGTGACCGCCAATTCGAGTGTGCAGCTGGCGACGGACCAGGCGATGCGGGGCCGGGTCATGAGCCTGTTCATGATGGTCTTCATGGGCGGCACCCCGCTGGGCGCGCCGCTGGTGGGCTGGGTCACCGACGTCTACGGCGCGAGAGTGGGCTTTCTCGCCGGTGGTGTGGTGTCGCTGCTGGCCGCGTCCGCGATCGGCTTCACGCTGGCCCGGGTGGGTGGCCTGCGCCTGCGGATAGATCTGCGGCGGGGGCGTCGGCATGTGGAGTTCGTGCCGCGCGAGTCCGCGACGCGGCGGGAGGAGCTGGCGGCGACGGCTTGAGGGGTTGTGGGGGGTGCTGGTGCGGGCCGGTGGGCGTGGGCCGGGCGCCGGGGCCTCCGGGGGCGTTCCGGAATCGGATATTTACGGGCGGGGAACCCCAGGGCGCATCGGCACCCCGCACTTCCGCCCACAAATATCCGGCAGCATTCCGGAACGCCCCCGGCGACCCCGTCGCCCTCCGTTCGTCGTCTGCCCCGCCGACCCGGCCAGCCACTTCAAGCCCGTCCGGCGTTTGAGGACGCGCCCGCAGGGCGCCCGCCGCCGCAGGCGGCCATGACGGCCGACAGGCGGAGGTTTGCTGGACCTCTAGCGGGCGAGCGGCTGGGCTCAGCCATATCAAGCCCGTCCGGCGATTGAGGACGCGCCCGCAGGGCGCCTGCCGCCGCAGGCGGGAAGACGGCCCGCAGGTGATAGCCCGTCCGGCCAGGACAACCGTAGGCGAAGATCCGCCGGATCCTCCCGTCCGGCCAGGACACTGGCCACATGCGACTGTTCGCCGCGATCATCCCGCCGGGGTCCGCCCTCGCCGAACTCACCGTCGTCGTCGACGCCCTGCGCCCCCTCCCGGGCTCCGCCCGGCTCCGCTGGGCCGAGCACGCGGGGTGGCATTTCACGCTCGCCTTCCTCGGCGAGGTCGACGAGGGGCTGCTGCCGGAGCTGTCCGTGCGGCTGGAGCGGGCCGCGCGCCGGCACCCGCCGCACGAGCTGCGGCTCGCCGGCGGTGGTCGTTTCGGCGACCGCGTCCTGTGGGTGGGCGCCGACGGCGACCGGGCCGCCCTGCGCGGCCTCGCCCGCTCGACGGCGGCCGGGGCCCGCAGGGCCGGGGTGGACGTGGAGGGTACGCACACCTTCCACGCCCACCTCACCCTCGCCCGGGCCACGGGCGGCGTGGACCTCAAGCCGTACGCGGCGGCCCTCGCGGACTTCCGCGGCACGCCGTGGACGGCGGACCGGCTGGTGCTCGTGCGCAGCCACCCGCCGGTCTCCGGCGTACCGGGGGAGCGCCCCCGGTACGAGGAACTGCGGTCCTGGCCGCTGGGCCACTGAGCCGGGCCACCGAGCCGGTTGCGGTCGCACTCCGCCGGTCCGGTTACGCTCGAAGGGTGGATCCCAAGACCAGAAACCGGATCATGTCCGGTGTGCTCGCCGTCATGCTCGTCGTCATCGCCGTCGTCGCGGCGGTGAAGTGACGTCCTGACGCGTCCGTCCCCGGCCTACCAGGCGAACGCCTCGGGGGACGGGCCCGGCCCGGGGAAGATCTTGTCGAGGCCGGTCAGCACCTCGTCGGACAGCTTCAGCTCGACGGCCCGGAGCGCGGATCCGAGCTGGTCGGCGGTGCGCGGTCCGACGATCGGCCCGGTCACTCCGGGCCGGGTCAGCAGCCAGGCCAGGGCGACCTCGCCGGGCGCGAGACCGTGCTTGTCGAGCAGGTCCTCGTACGCCTGCACCTGCTCGCGGACCTTGGTGTTCGCGAGGGCCTCCACCGACCGCCCCGACGTGCCCTCCCGCTCCTTGCGGATCGCCCCGCCGAGCAGTCCGCCCTGCAGCGGCGACCAGGGGATGACCCCGAGCCCGTACGCCTCGGCCGCCGGGATGACCTCCATCTCGGCGCGCCGCTCGGCGAGGTTGTACAGGCACTGCTCGCTGACGAGCCCGTAGGACCGCCTCCGCCGCGCCGCCTCGTTGGCCTGCGCGATGTGCCAGCCGGCGTGGTTGGAGGACCCCACGTAGAGGATCTTGCCCTGCTGGACGAGGACGTCGACGGCCTGCCAGATCTCGTCCCATGGCGTCGTCCGGTCGACGTGGTGGAACTGGTACAGGTCGATGTGGTCCGTCTGGAGCCGGCGGAGACTGGCGTCGACGGCTCGCCGGATGTTGAGGGCGGACAGCCGGTCCTGGTTGGGCCACACGGGACCGTCGCCGCCCATGCTGCCGAAGACCTTGGTGGCGAGGACGACCTTGTCGCGCCGGTCGCCGCCCTTGGCGAACCAGCTGCCGATGATCTCCTCGGTGCGGCCCTTGTTCTCGCCCCAGCCGTAGACGTTGGCGGTGTCGAAGAAGTTGACGCCCGCGTCGAGCGCGACGTCCATGATGGTGTGACTGTCGGCCTCGTTCGTCTGAGGCCCGAAGTTCATCGTCCCGAGAACGATCCGGCTGACCTTGAGTCCCGTGCGTCCGAGCTGCGTGTACTCCATGCCCGTAGCAAAGGCCCTGGAGCGCGCTCGAAGCAAGGGTCCCGTTGCCGGACGGCGCGTCGGGGGCCCCGGTTCAGCGCTCCTGGAGCACGGAGAGGGTGTTGCCGGCCGGGTCGGTGAACCAGGCGATGTACGGGCCCTCCTGGCGCATGATGCCCTTCTCGTCCTGGGTGAATTCGGGGTAGCGCTCGAAGGCGATCCCGCGCTGGACCAGCTCGTCCACGGCCTTGTCGATGTCGTTCACGGGGAAGTTGAGCACGGTGAAGGACGCCGGCACGTGATCGGCCTTGGGGTAGACGAGGACCTCGCCGCCGCCCTCGATGTGCAGCGTCAGCAGCCCGTGCTGCTCGGTGACCCGCAGCCCGAGCGTCTGCCCGTAGAAGCCCTTGGCCTTTTGCATGTCGTCCACCGCGAAGCTGCTGAACGCCCTGGTGTTCGTGAACATGTTCGGTCTTCCTCTTGGCTCGTGCCGGTGTGCCGGTGCCGGTCGCGGTACGAGTTTTCTTCCTCGGGCCGGGAAATCCGGGCTGCGAACCGGGTGGTTCCCCCGGACGGGCTCACTCCGCGCGGGTGACCAGGATCAGCGGGATCTCCCGGCGCGCCGCGTCCCGGTAGGCCGCGTACGAGGGCATCGCGGCCACCACCACCGGCCACAGGCGCTTCGCCTCGGCCGGGTCCGCGGTGCGGGCGGTCGCCGGGATGGTCTCGGCGCCGACCTGGAGGGTGACGGCGGGGTCCGCGGTCAGGTTCAGGTACCAGGCCGGGTGGCTGTCCGCGCCCGCGTTGGAGGCCGTCAGGACGTAGGCGTCCCCGTCCCGTACGTACGCCAGCGCCGTGCGGCGCAGCTGCCCGGAGCGGCGGCCGCGGGTGGTGAGCAGCAGGTCCGAGACCCCGGGCCGTGGGTGTCCGGCGGTCTCCTCGAAGCGCCGGATGTGGTCGGCGACCCAGGGGTTCGGGTTGTCAACGACGGTTTCGGTACGGGTCATGCCCCGGTCACCCCCGCGTGCGTGCCGTGCAGCGACGGCGCCTCGATCTCGTCGAGCAGGGCCCGGGCGAAGTCCGTGTGCGTGATGCGGGAGGCGGCGTCGGCGGCGGCGAGGGCGTAGCCGGTGGCCGGTCCGCCCGCGTGGTCGAAGTCCCCGGCCGGGCTCAGTACCGCCCAGTCCAGGGCCTGGGGCGCCGTCGCCCGCAGCGTGTCCGTGCCGGCACCGTGGCCGAGGTAGAACTCCCGCCACTCCTGCGGATATCCCGGGGTGTCCATCAGCGGCGTCCCGTCCGCCGTCGGCAGTACGGAGGCCAGTCCGACCGACACCAGCCGCCCGACGCCCGCCCGCGGCAGGCCCTGGGCGAGGGCGCGGGCCGCGGCGGGGAAGAACACACCCGGTGCCGCCCCCTGGTCGTACACGGCGACCACCGCGGCGTCGTGCCCGGCCGCCAGCCGGGCCACGTCCGCCGCCGAGGTGATGTCCCCGTCCGCGCGGCCCGCCTGGGTGACCTCGTATCCGCGTGCCCGCGCCTCGGTGACGGCGGCGCGCCCGACCCGCCCGCCGGCCCCGAACACGATGATCTTGCCCTTGTCGTTCTCTCCGTGGTTCGTCATGGGGCAGACCCTAGGGAAAGGGCTGGTTACCGATCGGATACCGGCCTACCGTACGGATCATGAACCAGCCCCCGTCCCCGCCCGCCCCGCCGCCCTTGGACCCGGAGATGTTCGACCCGGTCTGCCCGTCCCCGCTGGTTCCGTTCCGGGTCGGGGACAAGTGGGCGTCGTCGATCCTGCGCTGCCTCGAGGACGGCCCGCGCCGGTTCTCCGAGCTGAAGGTCCCGCTGCGCGGCATCACGTCGAAGTCCCTGACCCAGTCCCTGCGCGGCCTGGAGCGCGACGGCTTCGTCACCCGGGACGAGCACGAGGGCCCCGAGCGGCGTGTCGAGTACGCGCTGACCACGCTCGGCCGGGGGCTGCTGGGCCCCTTGGACGCGGCGTGCGAGTGGACCCGCGAGCACTGGGACGAGCTGATCGACGCCCAGGAGGCGGGACGGTAGCGGGAGCCCGCCCTGTCGGGCGACGCGGGGGCCGATGTCAGTGGTCGGCCCTAACTTGATCACCGACAGGGGGCCTTCAACGGAACGGGCTCCCGTTGTGTCGCCGATACCTGGGGGTTGGAAATGGGAAAGATCGTCGCGCTGGTCTACGTGTCGCTGGACGGCGTCATGGAAAGCCCGGCCTGGACCGCCCCCTACTTCGACGAGGAGCACGGCCGGTACGCGCACCAGGCGCTGTTCGCCGCCGACGCGCTGCTGCTGGGGCGTGAGACCTACGAGGGCATGTCCCAGGCGTGGCCCGGCATGACGGACGAGGAGGGTTTCGCGGACCGGATCAACGCGATGCCCAAGCACGTCGCCAGCGCCACCCTGGAGTCGGCCGGGTGGAACGCCGAGGTGATCAAGGGCGATCTGGGCCGGGGGGCCACCGCGCTCAAGGAGAAGTACGAGCGCGACATCCTCATATACGGCAGCGGCGCCCTGATCCGCTCGCTCGTCACCGAGGGCCTCGTGGACGAGCTGAAGCTGTGGGTGCACCCGGTCGTCGTCGGCAAGGGCAAGCGGCTCTTCCCGGAGGGTGCCCCGACGTCGACCTGGCAGCTGGGCGGCACCACCACGTTCGCCTCCGGCGCCCTGGTGCTCGACTACCGGCCCGAGGGCCGCGCCTCCCGTACTTGTGCGTCTTGAGGGGTGACTACCTCTCCGCCGAACAGGCGAAAATCTACCCTGGCTGAGGTAGACATTGGGGGTGGGTGTGGTTATGGTTTCTTACGTAGCCGAGATCGAGAAGGGCCCGGCAGAGATGAACTGCCGGGCAGCAGTACCAGAAGTACCCGCAAGTGAAGTGCGCAGGACGGTGCGGCGGTGGAGTACCGAAGCCAGAGCAGGTGCAGGACGGCGACGGGACTGACGGCCGGACCGGGTGGCCCGCAGTGATCAGGGGCCGCCACGAGTGGTACCAGCAGTGAGGTTCCCAGTGGTTCCTCGGTAAAGGCGCCTGACTGCGGGCGCGCGTACCGGGAGGTTCGGCAGTGGGGTTCCAAGCCAGAGTGGACGCAGAACGGGCGACGGGGCTGGCTGCCGGAGGTGGCGCCGTGAGAGGCCACCAGCAGTTCGCAGTATCAGCAGGACGCAGTACGCAGTACCGCTTGGTAAGTGAGTAACCAGAGGGAAGAACGGAGGAGTTGAACGCCATCAGGATCGCCCGGACATGAGAACCGCGTCCGGGTACCGCAGGACATCGTGAGTGAGGTGGTCTCCGGTCAAGCAACCGCGATCCCCGCGTCCCCGACGGCATTTCGGTCGGTGAGCGGAAACGGAACGCCGACGCAGTATCAAAGTCGGCAGATGGTGTAGCAGTTCCTTCGGGGCCCTGGTGCCGTGTGGCAC
The DNA here is from genome assembly GCF_055582085.1 of Streptomyces sp. NPDC042259. NCBI lineage: Bacteria > Bacillati > Actinomycetota > Actinomycetes > Kitasatosporales > Streptomycetaceae > Streptomyces > Streptomyces sp. NPDC042259. The sequence goes on from NZ_JBVJDW010000004.1 coordinate 195,737, forward strand.
CAGGGCCCCTCCATGTGTTGCCCCCGCCGCTGCCGCTGGATCTGCTGAAGGACGCAGGGTGGGGCGGGGGGGCGTGTCAGCAAGGTGGTCGACGGGCTCTTGTTCCGCCTGCGCGTTCACCCGTGCGTCGGGATATTGGTGCACTGGGTGGCGCACAGGGGTGCGGAGCGGATGATTGGCACGCCAGTGCTGCGCGGGGTTTGGGTCTGGATCTGGCCAAGTGGCCGATACCTCTGGGCTAATGGCTGAACCGTGCACCACTGTCCCGAATAGCCATAGGAGGCACCGTGCCTGTCGGCATACGCTCCCGGACCTTCGGCACCACCCTTGTACTCGCTCTCGCGGTCAGCGGTCTCCTCGTCCCCACCACCGCCCAAGCCGCCGTCGGCGACCTGGAGTGCACGGGGACACAGAAGACCACCTTCGACCCGCCCCTGACCAACACCACCCAGAACACCAAGGTGAAGGTCCGCGAAACGTGGTCCAGCTGCACAGACCCGGCCGGCATCACTTCCGGCCACGGCGCTCTCGAGGTGACCGTCCCCTCGTCCTGCCAGTCCCTCGGCCTCGGCCCGGAGTCCACCGTCGAGTACAAGTGGAACAACGGACTGAAGTCCACTGTGCACTGGACCACCGTCTCGGTGACGAGGCTGACGGCCACCAGTGTGGTGGTGAAGACGGGATCCGTCACCGACGGATACGGCAAGAACGACGCAGCCGTAGAAACGATCACCCTGCTCAACCCCAACCCCCTGGCATGCGCGGGATCGGGGGTATCCAGCGTGGAGGGGACCGGGACACTGACGTTCCAGTAACCCATACGCCGCACCACCGAGCGTGTCCGGCGTGCACTCGCCTGAACTCGTCGGACACGGCCCAGGTGTATTGACCCGTAGCGTTGTTCACACGGCTGATCGGGGGCTGTCCTGCGAGTGCGGTGTGGCAGCGATGGTGGTTGTAGGTGTGGAGGAAGTCTGCCAGGGCGCGGTTCGTTCGTCGTTGCTGGTGTAAGGCCGCAGGTAGGCCCATCGCCGGGGCGGTCGCGTTCGTAGCGGCGGATGACCTGTCCGGTGGGCCGGTCGATCCAGGCGAGTCTGTGCAGGCCGTGCCGGGTGAGTATCCGGTGCACCGTCGAGGCGGGCAGGCCCAGGACGGGCCCGACCCGGGCCGGGCCAAGCTTCCGTGCCGTCCTCAGCTCGCACACACGGGCCTCAAGGGCGGGGCAGGGGTGCGGTGCGGGGTCGTGCACGGGCTGCTGGAGCAGTCCCGCAATCCCGGCTCGCCCTCGGCCCGCCACCGGCGGACCCACTTGTGGGCTGTCGTCCGCGAGATGCCCATTTCCGCCGCGACATGCGCGACGGGACGGCCGGATCGGACACGTTCGACCAGGATCCGTCTGCCGTGAACGGTCAGCCGGGCGTTACGGTGGGACACGAAGGCCTCCGTGCGGTGAAGACTCGACACCTCCACCTCACCGGAGGTCTTCGCCATGATCAAGGCCTGCAAGTGTCACCAACGCTCGTGATCAATACATCTAGAGCCTGGAGATCGGCTTCGAGGGCGGCGACAAGGTGGCGGAGGCCGCCCTCCAGGCCAAGGGGGTGCACGTCGACGACTCGCTGCGTGTCACGTACTGGCTGACGGCGGCGGCGGACGCGCTCACCTGACCGTGCGCGGGCGCTCAGGACCCGCGCACAACACCCGCACGCGGCTCGCCCAACAAGAAAGCCCCGGGCCGACGGCCCGGGGCTTCGAGAGAAGTGCGTGGAGCGGGTGACGAGAATCGAACTCGCGCTCTGAGCTGGGGAATCGTCGATCTTCGAGCCTCTTGTATCCCTCTGGCCAGAGGAAACGGGGCCTCCCGGTGCCCCGCCTGGTCCTGAACGTACGCCGGCGGCACCTACCACCTGATCCGCGCCGGCCTTGTCGGCGCCCCCGACAAGGGCCCCGCAACGATCCGTGACCACCCCCGCGTCTTCATCGCCGGACCGCTGACCCTCTGTGGATGCCCCGCACGGGTGGGAGCGATGCGTGGCGTGGACGGGCGTCACCTGACCGGGTTCCGGTGGAGTGCCGCGCCGAAATAGCCTCTGGCGTCAATCAGCGTGGCTGATAAGCGTTTTTCCGTACCTGTGTGAGTTCGATGCTTCACACGCCCACGCATCCGTTCCGAACGCGCGTGTGTGGCCCGCGATTTACCAGGCACGCCCGTTCGCTATCGTGCGATCCGACGATTTGACTTGCCGCTAATACCGCCGGTAGCAATCGTCGACGCCGCACCCCTTCCGGCATCCAAATCCAGCCGCTGTTTTGCCGGTTCGGCTTTTTACCCGCACGCCGTCGGCGTCGCGTATCCCCCATCGAAAGAGGAGTGAACACTCATGTTCTCCACACGTAATCGCATCGCCGCCGCCCTCGTGGCCGTCGCCGCCTCGGCGATCACCCTGGGCCAGGCGTCCATGGCTCTGGCCGACGACGGCGGCCCCGTCCGTCTGCCCGTCCAGATCACCTACCCGGCTCCGGGGAAGATCACCAAGGAGCGCAAGGTGACGGACACCTACCAGTACGACCAGAAGGCTTCGGGCAGTTCCTCCGACTCGTCCTCCAGCACCCCGCCCCCGGCCCCGGCCGCTCCGGAGCCGGGCCCGATCACGAACGTCAAGGACACGGTCAACTCCGCCGTCTCCACCGTCGCTTCCGGAGGCGCGAGCACGGCCGACTCTGCTCTGAAGTAAACCGCATGAGGGGCCGGCACGGCGTGTGCCGGCCCCGCTGTGCATGCCGGGTGGAGCCACCGCGGCATGACATTCTCCGAGCGAAGGACAACACCGTGTCGAACATCGAGCGATCGATGAGTATGCGCCTGCCCTTGTGGGTGGGTGCGGGGCTGGCCCTGACCAGCCTGCTGGCCGGCGCCATGACCGCGCCCGCGCAGGCGGCGGCGGAGCCGCACGGCGAGCACTTGTTCACCGGGCGCGGAAAATTCACCGTGCCGAAGGGGGTCAAGGCCCTCACCATCTCGGCCTGGGGTTCTGGCGGCCACGGAGGTGGTGGCGCGGGTGGCGGTGGCGGTGGCGGTGGCGGCGGCGGGGGCGAGGCCGGACCTACGTCCGGCGGTGGCGGCGGTGGTGCCGGAGCCGGCGGATCGGCCGGCGGTGGCGGCGGTGGCGGCGGCGCAGGTGGCTTCGTCAAGTGCCAGGTTGTAGTGGAGCCAGGTCAGAAGCTGACCGTCCGGGTCCTCAAACCAGTCGACTCGAAAACGAATTCGGGCAGCAGGGGCGGGGCCGGCGGGAGCAAGGGCGAGGCCGGTGCCACGCTCTTCAGCGGTGGCACCAACGGTTCCTCGGGTGCTTCGAGCGAAAAGGGTGGAACCTACGAACCTCCCACCCTCATCAAGCCTCTGCTCCCTACAGAGGTCTACAGCGAGGACAAGACATACGTGGTGGCGCCCGCAGGTTCCCCGGGAGGCGGCGCGCAGGCAGCTCCGGGTGGCCCGCTCGGTGTGGGGGGCACCAACGGTAAGACCGGTAAGGGCTACGCGGGCGACGGCGGCGATCCGGCGGGCCCGGGCAAGGGCGGGACGGGCGGCGGCCCGACCGACCCCAACGTCTTCAAGTGCGCCGGTCTCCCGGTCGAGTCCATTGACGGCGCACCCGGCGAGAACGGCGCTGACGGTGAGCGCGGCGGTGTCGGCGGTAGCGGAAAGGAGGGAGGTTACGGTGGGAGTTCCTACACGGGAGGGTTCCACGGAGCCGGCGGCACCGGGGCCCCCGCCGTGAACGGCCGCAACTACGGTAAAGGCGGCAAGGGCGGCGACGGCGGCGACGGCGGCCACGGCGGCAGCGGCGGCCAGGGCTCAAGCGGCCGGGAGAAGGACCATCAGAAGGCCTACGACGGCCACGGGGGCGGAAACGGCCAACCGGGTAAGCAGGGCGAGAAGGGCGACCCCGGGGCGGTTCTCATCGAGTGGTGACCCCAGGCGAAATCGCCGAATCACTGCCTGCCGACCACGGTCGGAGTGATTCCCGGTGGGACGGCCGGGAACCTCTCTCTCCGGGCCCGTCCCGCTCAGCTTCGCTCGTTGTCGCGGCCCTTGACGTGCGCGAATGACATGCTGGCCTGGAATGGTCGGAACAACAGCAAAGCCCCAGGTCGCTGACCTGGGGCTTTGCAGTGGAGGGACTTGGTCGCCTGAATCCTGCCTGGCCTGTGTGACGGCGCTTCTAGAGCACATGATTCCGTCTGTGGATCAGCCGGTATTGACCTTGGTTTACCGCCCGTACTGGTGCTCATCTGGTGCGTGACGGTGCGGGCGGCGGTCCCTACGAGGTCGGCGGAGCGGCTTTGGCCCACCTTGTGGGCGCGGGCGGCGACGGCGACCGGCGCCGCCGCGTTGAGCGGCATGGATCTCTAAAGGATCCGGATGCTTGCGGCGTGGGTGGAGGGGCGTGCGGATCCGCGTCGTGGGCCTGGCCACGCCCACGTACCCGGGGCGGAGACCGAGGCGGGAACGACCGGGGGGGACCTCGGGCACATCAGCGGGGCCAAGGACCTGCTCGATACGGCGGCGGTGACGAACCGAGCCGGTTCGGTCGGCCAGTAGGCGGGCTTGCCCGAGATGCTCGCTCGCCTGGCTGTACGCCCCACGGGCCATGTGCGCCTGGGGCGAGATCACAACGAAGCCCGGATGTGGCCCGGATGAACGTCGGATCTGAGAGGGTGTTAAGTCCGTTTCTGGTACTGGCCGCGTCCGGGCTGATTGAGGAGTCCCCGGCGAACGAGTCGTCCGAGGCGGGAGCGGGTGACGTTGATCGAGGGCTCGTCGGCGGGCAGTCCGGGGAGTTCGTGTAAGTCGCGAACCCGGAAGACCTGCTCGGGATGCTCGTTGAAGGCGGTCACGATGCGCTGGTAGGTGGTGGCGGGCTCCTCGGGGGCCTGTGCGCGGTCGGGCAGGGTGAGGCCGTCGATGACCTTGCGGGTGGTGACGATCTCGGTGAGGCGGGCCTCGACCTCGGTGAGGGTGCTGGCGAGGTGCTTGATCTGCTCTCGCAGGCCGTCGGCGCGTGCGGCGGTCTCGTAGTAGAACACCGCCGACCAGGTCGGGAAGTCATATGGCAGGAGCCGCCACTGACGGCCCGTCCGGTTCTGGTACAGCAGCGCGTACGGCATCCGTTCCATGCCCGAACACCATCGTGCACACGACATGCGAGTCGGCCTGAAGGCTTCCGTACCCTCGAGCGGGCGACACCAGAGCATCCGGAAACGAACTTAACGCCCACTCAGTACCGGAACGGACGAGCCCCCGTCAGTGACCACGCGCGCGCGAACCGGCCCGCGCGCACCGTCAGGAGGTCGACTCCGCCGACGGAGGTGCCGTCCACGCTGGTTTCGGCCGTCCAGAGGAGCGCCACATGCCCCCGCGTGGGGTCGACGATGGGCCGCCGGTGGATCGTGAAGGCCGGTAGGTCATCGGTTTGGGCCTGTCGCTTGATCAGGTCGGCGAGCCCGGAGGGGCCGTGCGCGTCGCCGACCGGGTCAGCCCCCGAGAACAGGTCGAAGTCGTCAGTCACCACGTCCAGGGCCGGTTCGACCCGGCCGTTGCGAAGCTGCATCCAGCGGTGGCACAGCTCCTCGATCGCGGCAGGGCCGGTCGTCTCAGCTGCCTCGGGTCCTGGATCGGACTGCGCACAATGCCGCTCTGCCACGAACGTCCAGTTCTCGTGGATGCGGTCGCCCTTGAGAATGTTGACGTCGATGCCGGTCAGTACCTGACCGTCGGCCATCCTGACGTCCCACAGGTAGGCGAACCGGTCACCGGCGTCGACGCATACCCTCGGGCTGAAGATGTTCACATGCCGTGCGCGGTAGGCGGCAATGAACCGTTCCTGCTGGTGCGGGCCGATCACGGTGTCCAGGCCGGCGCTGCGATTCGACCACTGCACGCAATCGTCGGACATCAGGTCGTACGCCAGGGAGGGGTCCTCGTTCCACATACGGCACCACATGGTCATGCGCTTCTCGTTGTCCATGACGAACAGCCTGGCAACCGCTCGCGACACCGCTGTGTCGGTGATTGAGGTCACCACGCGAACGGTTCGGCGTCCAGGCGCTTCAGCTCGGCCTGCCAGTGCGGCTCCCGGGACACCACCCGCTCGCCCGACAGCTCCAGCGAACTGATCCGGTCGAGCTGGAAGCCTCGGATTGCTGACCGCAGTCGGCACCACGCCGCCAGATACCAGCCACTCGGCCCCCACAACAGCCCCAACGGCTCGACGTCGCGCGTTGTCACCGCGCCGGCTCGGTCGGCGTAGGTGAGGTGCAAGACGCGTCCGGAGACCATGGCCTCGACGATGACCTCGCTCAACACACCGTTCACGCTGGGCGTGTGGTCCCCGACCCGGTACACCTGCCGGGTGAGCGCTTCCTCCCGATGTCGCACGTCGGCGGGGAGCACCGCCAGCACCTTCTGACTGGCGCACCGTGCGGCGGCCGCAAACGGAGTGGACGCCGCCGTCCGAAGCGCGACACTGATGGCGAGGGCCTCCGCGGTGCTGAGCGTCATGGGCGGTAGCGTGCGCTCCCGGTCCAGGCTGTATCCCCCGGCCCGACCGGCGTTGCTGCGGATCGGCAGGCCCGACTGCCGCAACGCCTCAAGATCCCGTTCAACAGTGCGCACGCTGACCTCGAAGCGCTGTGCCAGCCACCTGGCGCTGCGTGGCCGCGGCGACACTGCTCGAAGTTCCTCAACCAGGGCGTACAAGCGATCGGTGCGATTCACCACCCCAGCCTAGGCTTTGAACTTCTCGGTGGGTTTCGCGCTGACGTCCGATGGGGTGTGTCCACTGAACGGTCAAATGGTGTGCTTGATCTGCCGACGCCGCAGGTATCGGCGGTTCCGGCGGGTGAGTATGCCTTGTCGCCACCCAGGTGATCAGGGCGCGTGCGCGGGTGACCACCGGCCGGATGCGGGACACTGATGCGTTCAAGGACAGGGATCAGTCGCGGGGCGTCACCCCACCGGCCGGGTGTGATGACGAACGCGAGCGGCCACCGGCCGCCTTCACCGGCCAGATGGATCTTGCAGGTCAGCCCGCCACGGTAGCGGCCCGGGGCCTCATCCGAACGATGGTGAGCAGGCTGGCTCCGCCGTCCGGGGATACGTACCGCGCCAGTGCGGGCGCCCGCAGCATGCTGATGGGCACGACAGGACGTCGAGTCCGCACTGACCATCCTCCAGTCGATCCGGCCTTCCGCGTCGGCGTCGGCCTCGACGGCCCGAAGGATCCTCTCCCACGTGCCGTCCGCCGACCACCTTCGGTGCCTGTCGTGCACCGTCTTCCACTTCCCGAACCGCGCTGGCAGATCACGCCCCGGAACACCGGTCCGCCGCCGGAAGAGAATGCCATTGATCACCCTGCGATGGCTCTTCCAACGACCGCCACGTCCCACGTTCTTCGGCAAGTGCGGCTCAAGCCGAGCCCACTCCCGATCCGACAGATCACCCCGCCCCACACCAGTCGGCACGATGCGACTGCCGACCCGGCCACGCGACCATCGGACAGGCCCTAGTGGGGTCGGCTCGCTTGTGCAGCGTCCGCTGCCAGGAGGTTCAGCCGCTCGACGGAGTTGGCGGCTCGGACGCTGCACGCCTTCCAGGTGTAGTCGTTCGGATGCTCGACGCGGATCATCCCGTCGGCGGCCACGGCCCGCACCCGGCCCATGCCGCCGGTGACGGTGTCGACGACCATGCTCCCGAGCGCGAAACCGGACTCGGGCGGCACGTGGCGGGGCGCCGTGGGGCGGGGCCTGATGTCGAAACCGTGGGCACTCACCCATAGGCCGACCTCGCCGCCGCCGGTCAGAGTGCCGTCGAGGCTGGGCGGGATTCTCGGCTCGGAAGGGGCGGTGGGCGGTGCGATGCCCGGGTCCTGGGCGGGAGTGGCGGGCTGGAACAGAGCCCTCGCCCGGGCCAGGAGGCGGGAGATAGAGTTCTTCACGTCATCAGCTCCTTGGAGGCTGGTGGCCATGCCCCCGGATCGGTCGCACGGTCGCGGGGGTCTTTCGCGCATCACCCTAGCCCTGCCTAGACCCCCCTGTCCATGCCTATTCAAGGACAGTAGTGTCTATGTTCGGTTGGATACAGATGCATACAGTCCTGCACGTGATTGAGTACGACCCGACGCGCCCCAAGTGGATACAGATTGCCGACGTGATCCGAGAGCGCATCGCGACCGGCGAATACCCGCCGCGCCAGCTCATCTCCGAGGTGCGCATGGAGCAGGAATTCGACGTCGCGCGAGGAACCGTCCGGAAGGTCACGGCCGCCCTTCGCGAGGAGGGGCTGATCGTCACCACCCCCGGCATGGGGTCGTTCGTCGCCGCGCGGCCGGATTCGGGCAACTGACCCGACTGACCGACAACGGCGACAGGCCCCGCCGGTCGAGCAGTTCTTCAAACGGAGTGGACCGGACGGCTCCACCGTCGTCTGCAAGGTGCGGCGCACGCCAACCACCTTCATGTATCGGCCATTCAACTAACTCTTCGCTGGCCGGTTTGCCGGTGCTCGCCGAGGCGCAAGGGGGAGTGGAGGCAGCGGCCGGCGGTCCCTGCGGAGACCTCCTCGACGCCGGTTGTTCATCAGACCCGCCGATAGCGCCCGGAAACGTGATGCCACTCACATATAACCCTTGATTTCGCCCTCGTGTGCCACGGAGTGCCACCGCCCTCCTGTGGGGCGGGGGCGGGGAGAAGCGGAAAGGCGTTGAGTCGCAGACGTCCGAAAGGCGAGGGGCGGCCTTTCCCGGTCTCGGAGAGCTGGCCAATTCCATTGCGACGCTCTTTCGGGTCGATTGAGTGTCCGGTATTGGCGGGCGACCGTTTGTGTGGACATGCCAATGGCATGAGAAGTTGGCCGGGAAAGGTGCTTTCGGGGAGCTTGTGGCGTGTGCGACGGTGAGGACTCCTGCACCGCAAGGAGATAAGGGAGAGAGAATGAAGCTTCTCGTGGGACGTTCCCTAGGTGTCGCCGCCGCGGCTGTTGCCGCGCTGGCCGCCACCGCCCTGCCCGCCGTTGCAGCATCCGACGCGACAGCCCGCGCCCAGATTAACCGCACGAACTGCAACCAGAGGGACTACCTCGAAATACACAACAACAACGGCCGCGACACGCTCTGCTTCGCCAACGCCGGGGAAACGGGTGTCGCCATTTACGGCGTCAACTGGGTCGAGTCGGGGAACAACACCGTCACCTTCCAGTTCCAGCGCAATGAGAGCGACCCGAGGCTCGAGACCGTCACCATGAACAAGTGGGGTCAGTGGCACCCGGGTCAGCCTTACATCCACAAGATCATCTGGATCAAGATTCACTGATACCGACGACTTGCTGCCGGTGATTTGACACCAGCGATATAACGCAAGCGATGTGCCGTCGGTGGTTTGCCGGGTTGTGAAAGGGGGTGCCCTTCGGGGCACCCCCTTTTCTCGCACCGAATCCCGGCGGGGAACCCTCCACACGACGCTGCGGCCACTGCTGGAACGCGGCCTGGAAGCCGGCGAACGGTTCGACCCCTCCCGCATGCAGGCCCTGATGGCAGCCGCCTGGTTTTCGGATCAGACGGTGAATGCTGCCGTATGACGAACCCTCACGTCACTACGGTGTCGGGATGCACTCCGACACCGCCACCGCCGAGGGCCCGACCACCGCCCGCGGGGCCGTCGCGATCATCGCCAACCGCAGGGGCGAAGTGCTGATGCACCTGCGCGACGACCTCCCCGCCATCGCCTGGCCCGCTCACTGGAGCCTCCTCGGCGGGGGCACCGACCCGGGCGAGAGCCAGGCCGAGACGATCGTCCGCGAACTCGAAGAGGAAGCCGGCCTCACGGCTCTAAACCTGACCGAGCTGTTCGAGGTCCGCGACGAGGACGGCTCAGGCCAGCTCATCACCTTCTTCGCCGCCACCTGGGACGGCGACGAGAAGACCCTCCCCCTGGCCGAGGGCGTCAAGCTCCGGTTCTTCGCCCCCGAACGCCTCCAGCTCCTAACGATCCCGCCGTTCATCCGGGACGGGATCACCCGCTATCTGGCCGCCCGGCCCGCCTGACACCCCGCCCTTCCGGACGGGGGCAACAGGGGGTGGACCCTGGCGGCCCCACCCCCTCCCTTTGGGAAGGACGAGTTCATGAAGCTCACCGTATGCGGCTGGGTTCAGCCACAACCAGCCCGTCCGGCGCTTGAGGACACCGCCGCGCAGCGGGGGTGAGGGCGACGCGGCCCTCGGGCCCGCGAGGGCAGAGCCACCCGCCTACGCGGCAGCCGCAGCCGCGTCCCCCTCCCACAGTCCCCCGCCGCGTGCCGCGATCACCGCGCCCATGCGGGCCAGCGCCTCCGGTTCCGGCATGGCCTCCAGGCGGCGGCCGTCGCGCAGGCGCAGTGCGACCTGGGCGGCGGTGGCTTCCCGGGCGCCGATCACCGCCTGGTACGGGACGAGCCGGGCGGCGCGAACGCGGGCGCCGAGGGTGCCGTGTTCCGGGCCCGAGATTTCCGCGCGCAGGCCCGCCTCGACGCAGCGGCGTACAAAGGCGGCGGCCTGCGGGGTCTCCGCTTCGGAGACCGGGAGGACGACCAGCTGGGTGGGGGCCAGCCAGGCGGGGAAGGCGCCGCCGTACTGTTCGATGAGGTGGGCCACGGCCCGCTCGATGCTGCCGATGATGCTGCGGTGGACCATGACCGGCCGGTGTTTCGCGCCGTCCGGGCCGATGTAGTGCAGATCGAACCGCTCGGGCTGGTGGAAGTCGATCTGGACGGTGGACAGGGTGAATTCACGGCCCGCGCTGTCGGTGAGCTGGACGTCGATCTTCGGGCCGTAGAACGCCGCCTCCCCTTCGGCGGTCTCGTAGGGGACGCCGGACGCGTCGAGGACCTCGGTCAGCAGGGCGGTGGCACGCTGCCACATCCCGGGATCCGCCACGTACTTGCCGCCCGCGCCGGGAAGGGAGAGCCGGTAGCGGGTGGGGCGGATGCCGAGGGCGTCGTAGGCCCGGCGGATCAGCTCCAGGGACGCGCGCGCCTCGTCGGCCACCTGGTCGGGGGTGCAGAAGACGTGCCCGTCGTTCAGCTGGATGGCGCGGACGCGGGTCAGTCCGCCGAGGACGCCGGAGAGTTCGGAGCGGTACATGCCGCCCAGCTCGGCGAACCGGAGCGGCAGTTCGCGGTAGCTGTGGGCGCGGGAGCGGTAGATCAGGGCGTGGTGGGGGCACAGGCTCGGACGGAGGACGACCTGCTCGCCGCCGAGGTCCATCGGGGGGAACATGTCGTCGCGGTAGTGCGCCCAGTGGCCGGAGACCTCGTACAACTCCCGTTTGGCCAGGGCGGGGGAGTACACGTGCCGGTAGCCCGCGCGGCGCTCGGCGTCGCGGATGTACTCCTCCAGCGCGTGCCGCACGGCCGCGCCGTCGGGCAGCCAGTACGGCAGGCCCGCGCCCATCAGCGGGTCGGTGTCGAAGAAGTCCAGCTCGCGGCCGAGCTTGCGGTGGTCGTGCATCGTGATCTCCTCACGGGGGGTGAGGCGAGTGACCACACGGCGAAGCCCCGGGGCACTCGCCCCGGGGCTTCGGACAAAGACAGCTGTCAGCGCGCCGGGACACTCTCCGGCGTCGTCGTCATGCACATAGCAGCGCGCTTCATGCCGGGAACTGTAACGGACGCGTCCACCGACGCGCGATCATTTTTTTCGGACCCGCCGCGCGTAATGGCAGGCTTGGGCCATGCGTCCGCTCCTGTGTGCCCCCGGAATCGCCGCGCTGACCGCGCTCGCCGCACTCACCGTGCTGCCCGCCGCCACGCCCGCCGTGGCCGACGGCGGGACGCCCTCCGCGTTCACCATCGAGGACCCCAAGATCAAGGAGTCGAGCGGTCTCGCCGCGAGCCGTACGCACCCGGGGGTGTACTGGACGCACAACGACAGCGACGACGGCCCGTACGTCTACGCCGTCGACAGCCGCACGGGCCGCACGGTCGCGACCGTCACGCTCTCCGGTATCGACCCCCGTGACGTGGAGGCCATTTCGATCGGCCCCGACGGGAACGTCTACGTGGGGGACATCGGCGACAACCTCGGGGGCACGTGGCCCAAGGTGTGGATCTACCGGTTCGCCGAGCCGAAGGAACTCAAGGACGTCACCGTCACCCCGGTCCGGTACACGGTCCAGTACGAGGGCGGGCCGCGCGACGCCGAGTCGCTGATGGTGCACCCCAAGACCGGGCGGGTCTACATCGCGAGCAAGCACCGGTCCGGCGGCGGGCTCTACGCCGGGCCCGAGAAGCTGTCCGCCTCCGGCACCAACGTCTTCCGGCGCGTCGCCGACCTCCAACTGTGGGCCACGGACGGGGCGTTCTCCCCGGACGGCACGCGGCTCGTGGTGCGCGGTTACTTCGACGCCCGCGCGTACCGGTGGGAGGACGGTCGCCCCAAGGAGATCGGCCGGCCGAACGTGCCCCTGCAACGGCAGGGCGAGTCCGTCACGTTCACCCCGGACGGCCGGACGCTGATGTACGGCACGGAGGGCGTCCGCAGCCAGGTCTCGCCCGTCCCGCTGGAGGGCGAGCTGCTGCCCGAGCACGCCGCGAAGGCGCCCTCCGACGACAAGAGCGGCGGTCAAGGGCAGAACGGCGCCCAGGGGGGTGGCGGTGACGACCGCAACCGCAACCTCGCCCTCGGCGCCGGTACCTTCGCCGTCGCGACGCTGCTGGTCCTGGGGCTGCGGCGGCTGTTCCGTCGGCGGTGACCGGCACAATGGCGGGCATGAGTACCACCCAGCCGCAGCCGCGGTTCACCATATTCGTCCACCTCACGGCCCTGCCCGCGTGGCTCGCGCTGGAGCGCCGTGAGCGCCAGCAGTTGATCGCCGATCACGTGCAGCCCCTGCTGGAGCGGCACGACGCCGTCCAGGTCCGGTGGTTCGACGCAGAGGCGTGGGCCGCCGCCCCGTCGGACGTCCTCGTCGCGACGACCGACGACCTGACCGCGTGGTCGGACCTGTTCGAGGGCCTTCGCGACAGCCCGCTGTGGAGCGTGCCCTACTTCCGGGTGGAGCTGGTGCTGCCGACCGTGGAGGACGGCTTCGCCGACTACGAGCGCCGGACCGGGCAGCGCGACTGAGCCCCGGGCCGAAGCCGGCACCCCCTCCATGACGCCGGACGGGCCGGGCGGGGCCGGACTCGGCCCCGCCCGCCACCAACGCGCTACAGGCGCTCGATCACATAGTCGACGCAGGCGGTCAGCGCCTCGACGTCCGCCGGGTCGATCGCCGGGAACATCGCCACGCGCAGCTGGTTGCGGCCGAGCTTGCGGTACGGCTCGGTGTCGACGATGCCGTTGGCGCGCAGCACCTTGGCGATCGCCGCCGCGTCGACGTCGTCGGAGAAGTCGATCGTGCCGATGACGGCCGAACGCTTCGCCGGGTCGGTGACGAACGGGTTCGCGTGCTTGGACGCCTCGGCCCAGCCGTAGAGGGCGCGCGCCGACGTCGCCGTGCGGCGTACCGCGAAGTCCAGGCCGCCCTGGCCGTTGAGCCATTCGAGCTGCTCGTTGAGCAGGAAGAGCGTCGAGAGGGCCGGGGTGTTGTACGTCTGGTTCTTGAGGGAGTTGTCGATCGCGGTCGGCAGCGAGAAGAACTCCGGGATATGCCGGCCGGACGCGTGGACGCGGGCCGCGCGCTCCAGGGCCGCCGGGGAGAACGCCGCCAGCCACAGTCCGCCGTCGGAGGCGAAGGACTTCTGCGGGGCGAAGTAGTAGACGTCGCTCTCGGTGATGTCCACGGGCAGACCGCCCGCGCCGGACGTCGCGTCCACCAGGACGAGCGCGCCCTCGTCGGCGCCCGCGACGCGCTCGATCGGCGCGGCGACACCGGTGGAGGTCTCGTTGTGGGTGAGGGCGTAGACGTCGACGCCCGCCTCGGCCACCGGCTCGGGGTGCGTGCCCGGCTCGGAGGAGATCACGGTCGGCTCGGCCAGCCACGGGGCGAGCTTCGCGGCCTTGGCGAACTTCGACGAGAACTCGCCGAAGGTGAGGTGCTGCGACTTGGCCTCGATGAGCCCGTGCGTCGCGATGTCCCAGAAGGCGGTGGAGCCGCCGTTGCCGAGGATCACCTCGTAGCCCTCGGGGAGGGAGAAGAGGTCCCGGACGCCGTCGCGCACCTTGCCGACCAGGTTCTTGACCGGGGCCTGGCGGTGGGACGTGCCGAGAAGAGAGGTTCCGGTGGCAGCCAGGGCGCCGAGCGCCTCCGTACGCACCTTGGACGGGCCCGCGCCGAAGCGACCGTCGGCGGGCTTGATGTCAGCGGGGATCTGGATATCAGCCACGTGGGCAGCCTAATCCGTCCCGGCGCGCCGCACGGGAGGCTGTCCGCCGGATGAGACGCAGGTAACGGACGGGAGGGAAGTGGCGGACGGGCGTCCGGTCCCGGGTCCGGGTGTTCCCCCGGGGCGCCGGTGCGCCCCGCCGGATGCCGGTGTTCTTTCCCGGGTGGCGGCGGCCCCTTCGGGCAGGCTGGATCCATGGCTGATCACGATGGACTGCCGGCCGCGCTCCGCGCCACCGTCCGGGGTGACGTCGACTTCGGCGCCGCCGCCCGCGCGTTGACGACCATGGACGCCTCGAACTACCGCCGCGTACCGCTGGGCGTCGTCGCCCCGAAGGACGCCGACGACGTCGCCGCCGCGCTCGCCGTGTGCCGCGAGCGCGGGGTGCCGGTGGTGGCGCGCGGCGGCGGGACGTCGATCGCCGGGCAGGCCACCGGCGTGGGGGTGGTGCTCGACTTCACCCGGCACATGAACGCGATCGTCCGGATCGATCCGGAGGCCCGTACGGCCGTCGTGCGGCCCGGTGTGGTCCTCGACGAGCTGCGGACGGCGGCGGCCGCGCACGGGCTGACGTTCGGGCCCGACCCCTCCACGCACGCCCGCTGCACGCTCGGCGGAATGATCGGCAACAACGCGTGCGGCGCCCACTCCGTGGCGTGGGGGACCACCGCCGACAACGTGCGCGCCCTCGACGTCCTCACCTACGACGGGGAACGGGCCCGGCTCGGGCAGGGCTGGGACGGTCTGCCGCCACGGCTCGCGGACGGCCTGCGGGCCCTGGTGGACGGGGAGTTGGCACGGCTGCGCACCGGCTTCCCCGAGCTGCCCCGGCGGATCTCGGGATACGCCCTGGACGCGCTGCTGCCCGAGCGGCGCACCGACGTGGCGCGGGCCTTCACCGGCAGCGAGGGCACGCTCGGGGTGCTGACGGAAGCGACGCTGCGCCTCGTGGAGACGCCCGGCGCCAGGGCCCTGGCGGTGCTGGCGTACGCCGACGAGAGCGGCGCGGCGGACGCGGCGCCGCTGCTGCTGCCGCACGGGCCGCTGACCGTCGAGGGCATGGCCGCCGACCTGGTGGGCGACGTCCCGGGGCTGCCCGAGGGCGGCGCGTGGCTGTTCGTCGAGGTCGGCGGGGCGACGCCCGGCGAGGCGGCGGCGCGGGCCGCCGCACTGGGCCGGGTGGCGGTCGCGGACGGCGCGGCCGGGCACACCGTCGTCACCGATCCGGGCGGACAGCGGGCCCTGTGGCGGGTCCGGGAGGAGGCCGCCGGCACCGCGACCCGGATGCCCGACGGCAGCGAGGCATGGCCGGGCTGGGAGGACTGCGCGGTGCCACCGGCCCGGCTCGGCGCGTATCTGCGGGACTTCCGCGCCCTGCTGGCCCAGCACGGGCTGCGTGGCGCGCCCTACGGGCACTTCGGCGACGGCTGCGTGCACGTACGGATCGACTTCGACCTGCTGGGCGCGGCGGGGGTGCGCCGCTTCCGGGAGTTCTCCGGTGACCTGGCCGATCTGGTCGTCGCGCACGGCGGCTCGCTCTCGGGCGAGCACGGGGACGGGCAGGCGCGGGCGGCACTGCTGCCCCGGATGTACGGGCCGGAGCTGGTGGCCCTCTTCGAGCGCGTCAAGGACCTGTGGGACCCGGCGGGCGGCCTCAACCCCGGCATCCTCGCCCGCCCGCACCGCCTGGACGAGAACCTGCGCTTCTCGGTACTGCCGAGGCGGCCGGTGCCGGTGGAGTTCGGCTACCCGCGCGACGGCGGCGACTTCACGGCGGCCGTGCGGCGGTGCGTGGGGGTGGCCAAGTGCCGGGACACGGCCGTGGGCCCGGGGGCCGGCGTGATGTGCCCGTCGTACCGCGTGACGCGCGAGGAGCGGCACTCCACGCGCGGGCGCGCGCGACTGCTGTACGAAATGCTCGCGGGCGGGCGGGGCGGGGTGGTCACGGACGGCTGGCGTTCGACGGAGGTGCGGGAGGCGCTCGACCTGTGCCTGGCGTGCAAGGGGTGCCGTGGTGACTGCCCGGTGGAGGTGGACATGGCCACGTACAAGGCGGAGTTCCTCCACCACCACTACGCGGGCCGGCTCCGCCCCGCCGCGCACTACGCCATGGGATGGCTGCCGGTGTGGCTGCGGGTCGCGGGGGCCGCCCGGATCGCCCCGGTCGTCAACGCGGCATTTGGTGTGGGCCCGGTGGCTGCTCTCGCCAAGCGGATCGGGGGGATCGCGGCGGAACGGGCGCTCCCGGAGCTCGCCCCGGAACCCTTCACCCGCTGGTGGCGGGCGCGGAGCGCGGCGGCGGAGGCCGGGGGCGCGGGCGGGCGGCGCGGCCCGGCCGGGGCCGGGGCCGGGGTCGGGGCCGGGGAGCGTGCGCACCGCCCTCGCGCGGTGTCCGCCGGTCCGGCCCCCGCACGCGAGCGCACCGTCGTCCTGTGGCCCGACACCTTCACCAATCACCTGTCCCCGGCCGTCGGCCGGTCGGCCGTGGCCGTGCTGGAGGCCGCCGGGCTGCGCGTCGTCGTGCCGCCGAAGGCGGTGTGCTGCGGGCTGACGTGGGTCTCGACCGGGCAACTGGGCCGCGCCCGGGCCGTCATGCGCGGGATGCTCGACGTCATGGCACCCGCCCTCGCCGCCGGGCTGCCCGTCGTCGGCCTGGAGCCGAGCTGTACGGCCGCACTCCGCACCGACCTGCCGGAACTGCTGCCCGACGATCCGCGCGCGGCACGCCTCGCCTCGGCCGTGCGGACCTTCGCCCAGGTGATCGAGGAACGCGCCCCCGCCTGGGAGCCCCCGCGTCTCGACCGGCCCGTGGTCGGCCAGACGCACTGCCATCAGCACGCCGTCCTGGGTGACGCGGCCGAGCATCGCCTTCGCGAGCGCGCCGGGCTGACCGGCGCGTTGAGCGGCGGCTGCTGCGGTCTCGCCGGGAACTTCGGCTTCGAGCGGGGGCACTACGACGTGTCGGTCGCCTGCGCGGAGGAGCGGCTGCTGCCCTCGGTGCGGGAAGCGCCCGAAGGGGCGGAGGTGCTGGCGGACGGGTTCTCCTGCCGCACCCAGCTCGACCAGCTCGCCGGGCGGCGCGGGCGGCATCTCGCCGAGGTCCTCGCGGAGGCGCTCGGTGCGCCCGGCGGTGAGGACGGCCGAAAATAATGCAAGCACGCTTGCTTGTTTCCCGGTCCCCTGCCACGCTCACGACGGGCGTGACGACAGGGCTGATGCTTCGTCAACTCGCCTTGTCCATGAGGAGTTGACCCTTCGAGGGGAGCGCGGCGTGGCCGACCCGGCGGATGTACTCGCGGACGTACTCGCGGACCTGCGGGCGGAAGGCGCGGAGCTGGACGCACTGGTGGGAGAGCTGACCGCCGAGGGCTGGCAGCGGACGACCCCCGCCCCGGGGTGGACCGTCGCCCACCAGATCGCGCACCTGGCGTGGACCGACGAGCGGGCCATGCGGTCCGCCACCGACCCCGAGGGCTTCGCCCGCGAGGCCGAGGAGGCCCTCGCGGCACCGGAGACCTTCGTCGACGAGGCCGCGCGGGCCGGGGCCCAGGCGCCGCCCGGCGAGCTGCTGGCACGCTGGCGCGCCGGGCGCGTGGAGCTGGCCGCAACGCTGGCGGCGATGCCGAAGGCGGTCAGAATGCCCTGGTACGGGACGGCCATGAGCCCCGCCTCCATGGCCACCGGCCGGCTGATGGAGACCTGGGCGCACGGCCAGGACGTCGCCGACGCGCTGGGCGTCCACCGCGCGGGAACGGACCGGCTGCGGCACGTGGCGCGGATGGGGGTCCGGGCCCGGGACCACGCGTACGCGGTGCGCGGACTCCCCGCGCCCACGGAGGCGTTCCGGGTCGAACTCCTCGCCCCCGACGGACGCACCCGGTGGACGTTCGGGCCGGACGACGCGGCCCAGCGCGTCACCGGCCCCGCCCTGGACTTCTGTCTGCTGGCCACCCGGCGCGCCCACCGCGCCGACCTCGCCCTTCGGGTCACCGGACCCGACGCGGACCGCTGGCTGGACATCGTCCAGGCCTTCGCCGGCCCGCCGGGCCCCGGCCGCGCCCCCGGGGAGGCGGCCCGGTGACCCCGCCGCCCCCGCTGCGCATCGGCAACGCCTCCGGCTTCTACGGCGACCGCTTCGACGCCCTGCGCGAGATGCTGACCGGCGGCCCCCTCGACGTACTGACCGGTGACTACCTCGCCGAACTCACCCTGCTCATCCTCGGCCGCGACCGGCTGAAGGACCCCGGCCTCGGATACGCCAAGACCTTCCTCGCCCAGCTGGAGGAAGGGCTCCAACTGGCCGCCGACCGGAACGTCAAGATCGTCACCAACGCGGGCGGGCTCAACCCCGCCGCCCTCGCCCGGCGGATCGAGGAGCTGGCCCGGCGGATCGGCGTGCCCGTCCGGGTCGCGCACGTCACCGGGGACGACCTGCTGGAGGCGCGCCCGTGGGACCAGGGCGTCCTCACCGCCAACGCCTACCTGGGCGGCGCGGGGATCGCCGCGTGTCTGCGGGCCGGCGCCGACGTCGTCGTGACCGGCCGGGTCACCGACGCGGCACTGGTCACCGGGCCCGCCACCGCGCACTTCGGGTGGACCGCCGCCGACCTCGACCCCCTCGCGGGCGCGGTCGTCGCCGGACACGTCCTCGAATGCGGCGCACAGGCCACCGGCGGCAACTACTCCTTCTTCCGCGAGCACGACGTGCGCCACCCCGGCTTCCCCCTCGCCGAGATCCACGCCGACGGCTCGGCCGTCATCACCAAACACCCCGGCAGCGGCGGTGCCGTCACCGTCGGCACGGTCACCGCGCAACTGCTGTACGAGACGGCGGGCCCCCGCTACCCCGGGCCCGATGTGACGGCCCGGCTGGACACGGCCCGGCTGACCCCCGACGGCCCGGACCGGGTGCGGATCTCGGGGGTGCGCGGCGAGGCCCCCCCGCCCACGCTCAAGGTCGGCCTCACCCGGATCGGCGGCTTCCGCAACGAGGTGGTGTTCGTCCTGACCGGCCTCGACATCGAGGCCAAGGCGGCCCTGGTGCGCGACCAGTTCGAGGCCGTCTTCGCGACGTCCCGCCCGGCCGAGGTCCGGTGGACCCTCGCCCGGACGGACCGGGCCGACGCGCCGGTCCAGGAGGAGGCGAGCGCGCTGCTGCGGCTCGTCGTGCGCGACCGGGACCCCGAGGCCGTGGGCCGGGCCGTCAGCGCCGCCGCCGTCGAACTGGCCCTCTCCGGCTACCCCGGCTTCCACCTCACCGCCCCGCCCGGCAAGGGCGCGCCCTACGGCGTCTTCGAGGCCGCGTACGTGGACCCCGGCGAGGTGCCGCACACCGCCGTCCTCCCGGACGGCACGTGCGTCCCCGTGCTGCCGCCGTCCCCGGCCGCCGTGCCGGTCGCGCTTCCCGCCGAGGAGCCGCTCCCCGCCCCGCTCCCCGCCGGCCCCACCCGCCGTGTCCCCCTCGGGCTCATCGCCGGGGCCCGCAGCGGGGACAAGGGCGGCAGCGCGAACGTCGGCGTGTGGGTCCGCACCGAGGCCGCCTGGCGGTGGCTCGCCCACGAGCTGACCGTGGCGCGGTTCGCCGAACTCCTGCCGGAGGTAGGCGGGTTCGCCGTCGAACGGCATCTCCTGCCGAACCTCCGCGCGCTCAACTTCACCGTCTACGGGCTGCTCGGCGACGGCGTCGCCTCCCAGGCGCGCTTCGACCCGCAGGCCAAAGCGGTGGGCGAATGGCTGCGCTCCCGCCATCTGGAGATACCGGAGGTGCTGCTGTGACCCTGCTGGCGTCCGGGCTCGATCCGACGAGCCCCGAGTACACGGCCAACCGCGAAGCGATGCTCGCCAAACTGGCCGAGCTGGACACCGCGCACGCCCAGGCCGTCGCCGGTGGCGGCGAGAAGTACACCGCCCGGCACCGCGCACGCGGCAAACTCCTCGCCCGCGAACGCGTCGAACTGCTCCTCGACCCCGACACGCCCTTCCTCGAACTGTCCCCCCTCGCGGCCTGGGGCAGCGACTACACCGTCGGTGCCTCCCTCGTCACCGGCATCGGCGTCGTCGAGGGCGTCGAGTGCCTCATCACGGCCAACGACCCGACCGTACGCGGCGGCGCCAGCAACCCCTGGACCCTCAAGAAGGCCCTGCGCGCCAACGAGATCGCCTACGCCAACCGGCTCCCGTGCGTCAGCCTCGTGGAGTCCGGCGGCGCGGACCTGCCCAGCCAGAAGGAGATCTTCATCCCCGGCGGGGCGCTCTTCCGGGACCTGACCCGGCTCTCCGCCGCCGGCATCCCGACCGTCGCCGTGGTCTTCGGGAACTCCACGGCGGGCGGCGCGTACGTCCCCGGCATGTCCGACCACGTGATCATGGTGAAGGACCGGGCGAAGGTCTTCCTCGGCGGACCCCCGCTGGTGAAGATGGCCACCGGCGAGGAATCCGACGACGAATCGCTCGGCGGCGCGGACATGCACGCCCGCGTCTCGGGCCTCGCCGACCACTTCGCCGTCGACGAGCCGGACGCGCTGCGCCAGGCACGGCGGGTGGTGGCACGCCTGAACCGGCACAAGGCGCACCCTGACGCGGTCTCTTTCGCCGAGCCTCCCAGGTATGACGAGGACGAGCTGCTCGGCATCGTGCCCGGCGACTTGAAGGTGCCCTTCGACCCCCGCGAGGTCGTCGCCCGGATCGTCGACGGCTCGGACTTCGACGAGTTCAAGCCCCTGTACGGGGCCAGCCTGACGACCGGATGGGCCCGGCTGCACGGCTACCCCATCGGCGTGCTGGCCAACGCCCAAGGTGTCCTCTTCAGCGCGGAGTCGCAGAAGGCCGCGCAGTTCATCCAGCTCGCCAACCAGCGGGACATCCCGCTGGTCTTCCTCCACAACACCACCGGCTACATGGTCGGCCGTGACTACGAACAAGGCGGCATCATCAAGCACGGCGCGATGATGATCAACGCGGTGTCGAACTCGCGCGTGCCGCACCTGTCCGTCCTCATGGGCGCCTCCTACGGGGCCGGGCACTACGGGATGTGCGGGCGGGCCTACGACCCGCGCTTCCTCTTCGCGTGGCCCAGCGCCAAGTCCGCCGTCATGGGCCCCCAGCAGCTCGCCGGAGTGCTGTCGATCGTCGCCCGCGCGTCCGCTGCCGCGAAGGGGCAGCCGTACGACGAGGAGGCCGACGCCGGGCTGCGGGCCGTGGTCGAGGCGCAGATCGAGTCGGAGTCGCTGCCCCTGTTCCTGTCCGGGCGGCTGTACGACGACGGCGTCATCGACCCGCGCGACACGCGGACCGTGCTGGGGCTGTGCCTGTCCGCGATCCACACGGCGCCCGTCGAGGGCGCGCGCGGTGGCTTCGGCGTCTTCCGGATGTGAGGTCGTGACCGTGATCCGCTCAGTGCTGGTCGCCAACCGTGGCGAGATCGCCCGCCGCGTCTTCCGTACCTGCCGGTCGCTCGGCATCGGCACGGTCGCCGTGTACTCCGACGCCGACGAATCCGCCGCGCACGTGTGGGAGGCGGACGCCGCCGTGCGACTGCCGGGGTCGGCGGCGGCCGATACGTATCTGCGGGGCGACCTCGTCGTGGCGGCCGCGCGCGCGGCGGGCGCGGACGCCGTCCACCCGGGGTACGGCTTCCTCTCCGAGGACGCCGGGTTCGCGCGGGCCGTGACCGACGCCGGGCTGGTGTGGATCGGGCCGCCGCCGTCGGCTATCTCGGCCATGGCGTCCAAGACGCGGGCGAAGGCGCTGATGGCGGCGGCGGGGGTGCCGCTGCTGTCGTCCCTGGAGCCGGCCTCGGTCGCCGCCGCCGATCTGCCGGTGCTGGTCAAGGCCTCCTTCGGCGGCGGGGGGCGGGGGATGCGGGTCGTTCGTGACCTTCCCGACCTGCCCGGCGAGTTGACCTCCGCCCGCGCCGAGGCCGCCGCCGCCTTCGGGGACGCGTCGGTGTTCGTCGAGCCGTACGTGGAGGGCGGGCGGCATGTGGAGGTACAGATCCTCGCCGACGCGCACGGGACGGTGTGGACGTTGGGTACGCGTGACTGCTCGCTTCAACGCCGGCACCAGAAGGTGGTGGAGGAGGCGCCCGCGCCTGGGCTGCCGGAAGGGCTGCGGGAGACGTTGAGTTCGGCCGCTGTGGCGGCGGCCTCGGCGGTCGACTACCGGGGGGCCGGGACGGTCGAGTTCCTGGTGTCGCCGGGTGGGCGGGCGTTCTTTCTGGAGATGAACACGCGGCTGCAGGTGGAGCATCCGGTGACCGAGTGCGTGTACGGGGTGGATCTGGTGGCGCTCCAGATCCGGGTCGCGGAGGGGGCGGCGCTGGGCGCGCCGCCTTCCCCGGTGGGACACGCGGTGTCCGCCCGGCTGTACGCGGAGGATCCGGCGCGGTCGTGGCGGCCTTGGGCGGGTGTGGTGCACCGGCTGTCGGTGGGGGCCGGTGCGTGGGGGGTCCGGCGCCGGGGCCTCCGGGGCGGGGGTCCGGGATCGTATATTTACGGGCCCGGAACCCGGAATCCCTTGGTCGCCCCGAACTTGGGCCCGCAAATACACGGCAGCATCCCGGACCCCCACCCCTGCGACCCCGTCACCTCCCGTGACCTCTCGGCTGCTGGTGGCGCGGAGCACCGCTTGGACGGCCCGGTCGATCGCCTGGGCCTTTCCTCGGCCGTCAGCGCCCCCAGTCTGCGTGTTGATTCCGGTGTCGAGGACGGTGACGTCGTCGGTGTTCATTACGACCCCATGCTCGCCAAGGTCATCGCTTGGGCTCCCACGCGGGACGAAGCTGTTCGGCGGCTCGCCTACGAGCTGGAGCACGCCCGTATCCATGGGCCCGTGACCAACCGCTCGCTGCTCGTACGGTCCCTCCGGCACCCGGAGTTCCTCGCGGGGGCGATGGACACCGGCTTCTATGATCGGTATCTCGACGAGCTGACCTGTGCCGACGAGGGTGGCGCGCTGCGGCTCGCCGCTCTGGCCGCTGCCCTTGCCGACGCTGCCGCGCGGCGCGTGGGGGCCCTGGGGGGCCAACCCCCGGATGCCCAGGGCGGGCGGGTGGGAGAAACATCCGTACCGCACCGCATCGGCGGCTGGCGCAACATTCCCTCCCAGCCGCAGGTCAAGCGCTACCGCGTCGGCGATGACGAGGTCGAGGTCCGCTATCGGCTGGGGCGTGGCGGGCTCTTCGCCGAGGGGTTCGACGACGTCCGGCTGGTGTCCGCCGCTCCCGAGTGCGTCGTTCTCGACGTGGGCGGGGTCCGGCGGGACTTCGAGGTGGCCCGCTACCCCAGCGGGAGCGTCTACGTGGATTCCGCCTCCCTCGGCTCCTTCGCCTTCACCGCCCTGCCCCGTTTCCCCGACCCCACCACCCGTACCGAGCCCGGTTCGTTGCTCGCCCCCATGCCCGGCACCGTCACCCGGGTCGCGCCGGGCCTTTGCGTGGGGGAGTCCGTACGGGCCGGGCAGCCGTTGCTGTGGCTGGAGGCGATGAAGATGGAACACCGCGTCGTCGCGCCAGCCGACGGCACGCTCACCGCTCTGCACGCCGTCCCCGGCCGTCAGGTCGAGGTCGGAGCCCTGCTCGCCGTCGTCACCACCCGGGAGACCACGTCATGAGTCATGCCATCGTCGAGACCGAGCAAGACCGTGATCTGCGCTCCGCCGTCGCCGGGCTGGGCGCTCGCTACGGGCGGGAGTACTTTGCCTCCGTCGTACGCGACGGCAAACACACCGACGAGCTGTGGGCGGAGGCCGGCAAGCTCGGTTACCTCGGGGTGAACCTGCCCGAGGAGTACGGCGGGGGAGGCGGCGGCGTCACCGAACTCGCCATCGTGCTGGAGGAGTTGGGTGCCGCCGGGTGCCCCCTGCTGATGATGGTCGTCTCGCCCGCCATCTGCGGCACGGTCATCGCCCGTTTCGGCACGGACGCGCAGAAACGCGCCTGGCTGCCGGGGCTCGCGGCCGGTACGACGAAGATGGCCTTCGGGATCACCGAGCCGGACGCCGGGTCCAACTCCCACCGGCTGACCACGACGGCGCGCAGGGATGGCGACGACTGGATCCTCACCGGCCGCAAGGTCTTCGTTTCCGGTGTGGACATCGCTGACGCGACCCTCATCGTCGGGCGGACCGAGGATGCCCGGACGGGCACGCTCAAGCCCTGTCTGTTCATCGTGGGCCGTGACACGCCCGGGTTCTCCCGCCGCCGGATCGCCATGGAACTCGCCGCGCCGGAAAAGCAGTTCGAGCTGGTGCTGGACGGGGTGCGGCTGCCCGCCGACGCGCTCGTCGGTGACGAGGACGCGGGCCTGCTGCAACTCTTCGCCGGGCTCAACCCCGAGCGCGTCATGACCGCCGCCTTCGCGATCGGGATGGGCCGGTACGCCGTGACCAGGGCCGTCGACTACGCCCGCACCCGCGAGGTGTGGGACCGGCCGATCGGTGCCCACCAGGCCGTCGCGCACCCGCTGGCACAGGCGCACATCGCACTGGAACTGGCGCGGCTGATGACGCGGAAGGCCGCCGCGCTGTACGACGCGGGCGACGACGCCGGTGCGGGCGAGGCCGCCAACATGGCGAAGTACGCGGCCGCGGAAGCCGCCGTCCACGCCGTCGACCAGGCGGTGCACACCCTCGGTGGCAACGGGCTGACCTCGGAGTACGGGCTCGCCTCGCTGATCACCGCGGCCCGGGTGGCGCGGGTGGCGCCGGTCAGCCGCGAGATGATCCTCAACTACGTCTCGCACCGGACGCTGGGCCTGCCCAAGTCGTACTGAGGAAAGGTGGTTCGCGGATGTTGGTCCGCCGCTCCCACGAGCACGGCATCACCACCCTGACCCTGGATTCCCCGCACAACCGCAACGCGCTCTCCGCCCGGCTGGTGGCCGAACTCCACGACGGCCTTGCACGGGCCGGCCAGGACGCGGACACGCGTGCCGTACTGCTGACACACACCGGCAACACCTTCTGCGCGGGCGCCGACCTGAGCGAGGCCGGATCGGACGCGACGGCCCCGCTGGGGCTGGCCCGGCTGCTGCGCGCCGTCGTGGAACTGCCCAAGCCGGTCGTCGCCCGCGTCACCGGGCACGTACGGGCCGGCGGGCTCGGGCTGCTGGGGGCGTGCGACATCGCGGCGGCGGGAGCGGACGCGTCGTTCGCGTTCACCGAAGCGCGGCTGGGGCTGGCACCCGCCGTCATCTCGCTGCCGCTGCTGCCGCGCCTCGACGCGCGGGCCGCCTCCCGGTACTACCTGACGGGCGAGCGGTTCGACGCCGGGGAAGCGGCCCGGATCGGGCTGATCACCCTCGCCGGGGACCCGGACGAGACGCTCGCCCCCGTGCTCGACGGGCTGCGCCGGGCCTCGCCGCAAGGGCTCGCCGAGTCCAAGCGGCTGGTGACGGCGGACGTCCTGCGGGCCTTCGACCGCGACACGGAGGCGATGGCCGGACGGTCGGCGCGGCTGTTCGCGTCACCGGAGGCGCGGGAGGGAATGACGGCGTTCTTGGAGCGGCGGGACCCCGTATGGGCACGGTGAGCGCGCCCAAACAGGACCGCAGCCGGGCCACCCGGCGGCGGCTGCTGGAGGCGGCCATCGCGTGCCTGGCGGAGTTCGGCTGGGCGGGGTCGACGGTGGCGGTGGTCGCCGAACGGGCCGGGGTGTCACGCGGCGCGGCCCAGCACCACTTCCCCACCCGGGAGGACCTGTTCACGGCGGCGGTGGAGTACGTCGCGGAGGAGCGGTCGGCGGCGCTGCGGGCGCTGATGCCACGCGGCGGCCCGGACCGCACCCGGGCGGTGGTCGCCGCGCTGGTGGGCCTCTACACCGGCCCGCTGTTCCGCGCGGCGCTGCAACTGTGGGCGGCGGCCGCGCACGAGGAGCAGCTGCGGCCCCGGGTGACGGACCTGGAGGCCCGCGTCGGGCGGGAGTCGCACCGGATGGCGGTGGACCTCCTGGGGGCCGACGAAGCCCGCCCGGGGGTGCGCGAGACCGTGCAGGGCCTGCTGGACATGGCACGCGGACTGGGGCTCGCGAACCTGCTGACCGACGACTCCGCCCGGCGGGAACGCGTGGTGGAGCAGTGGGCGCGGATCCTGGACGGAGTGCTGCGCTGACGGCCCCGCGAAACGGCACGCGGCCCGCCCCCGGGAGGGAGCGGGCCGTACGGGCGGCGCCGGTCAGCGCGCGATGTCGTCGTAACCCTCGACGTCGCGCGGGTCGCGCGTCCCCGGCCCCACATAGCGGGCCGACGGCCGGACCAGGCGGCCCGTGCGCTTCTGCTCCAGGATGTGGGCGCTCCAGCCCGCCGTACGGGCGCAGGTGAACATCGACGTGAACATGTGCGCCGGGACCTCCGCGAAGTCCAGGACGATGGCCGCCCAGAACTCGACGTTCGTGGCCAGGACCCGGTCCGGGCGGCGGTTGTGCAGCTCCTCCAGGGCGGCCTTCTCCAGGGCCTCCGCGACCTCGAAGCGCGGCGCGGCCAGCTCCTTCGCCGTGCGGCGCAGAACGCGGGCGCGGGGGTCCTCGGCGCGGTAGACGCGGTGCCCGAAGCCCATGAGGCGCTCGCCGCGGTCCAGGGCCTGCTTGACGTAGGCCGTCGCGTCGCCCGTGCGTTCGATCTCCTCGATCATGCCGAGGACCCGGGACGGCGCGCCGCCGTGCAGCGGGCCGGACATCGCGCCGACCGCGCCCGACAGGGCCGCCGCCACGTCCGCGCCCGTCGAGGCGATGACGCGGGCGGTGAACGTGGAGGCGTTCATGCCGTGCTCCGCGGCGGAGGTCCAGTAGGCGTCGACGGCCTTGACGTGCTTGGGATCCGGCTCGCCGCGCCAGCGCTTCATGAAGCGCTCGACGACGGTCTCCGCCTTGTCGATCTCCTTCTGCGGCACCATCGGCAGCCCCTGGCCGCGCGCCGACTGGGCGACGTACGACAGCGCCATCACCGCGGCCCGCGCCAGATTGTCCCGGGCCGTGGCCTCGTCGATGTCGAGGAGCGGCTTCAGGCCCCAGACGGGGGCGAGCATCGCCAGCGCCGACTGGACGTCGACCCGGATGTCACCGGAGTGGACGGGGATCGGGAACGGCTCGGCGGGCGGCAGCCCGGGGTTGAACGCGCCGTCGACCAGCAGGCCCCAGACGTTCCCGAAGGACACCTGGCCCACCAAGTCCTCGATGTCGACGCCTCGGTAGCGCAGCGAGCCGCCTTCCTTGTCGGGTTCGGCGATCTCCGTCTCGAACGCGACGACTCCCTCGAGCCCGGGTACGAAGTCGGACATCAGGCGGCTCCTCGTGATGTGTGACAAGCGGCTGCCGGCCACGGTGGTGGCCGTTGACTGCTGCTACGGCTGCTGTTGGCGGCCCCGAAGCGGTTACGCGGCTGCGCGGCGCGGCTCGCGGTCCGATTCGGTCAACCCGGTCATGCCCCGTGCGGCTGTTCCTCACCCGGCTCGACGCCCGGTTCTCCGCCCGGTACCCGCCCGGCCGGCGCACCGGGCTTCGGTGGGAAGCCGGGTCCGCCCAGGCCGGACACGATAGCCGGTGGTGCGTGGCTGCCACAGCTTCCCGCTCAGTGATTTTGGTGGGTTCACCGGACGCGGGGAAGGGTGATGTCCGGCACAGTGCGCCTTTCGCCCGCGGCGGGGTTACGGGGCCCCCGCACGGGGGAGGATGAGCGGCTCAGGCCGCCGTTCCCGCTCCCGTGCGCCGTATCCCCGCGGGCGGCCCGTGTTGCAAGATGTCCGCGTGTCCCACGCCGATGATCTCGACCCCGCCGCGATGCGCGCGCAGTACCGCTTCGGCGGTCTCCTGGAGACGGACCTCGCCGACAGCCCGTACGGGCAGTTCGCACGCTGGTTCGCGGAGACCGTCGCCGCCGGGCTGCACGAGCCCAACGCGATGGTCGTCTCCACCGCGGACGCCGCCGGACGGCCCAGCTCCCGGACCGTGCTGATGAAGAGCTACGACGAGCGCGGCTTCGTCTTCTACACCAACTACGGCTCCCGCAAGGCCGTCGAACTGGCGGCCAACCCGCACGTCTCGCTGCTCTTCCCCTGGCACCCCGTCGCCCGCCAGGTCATCGTCACCGGCACCGCCGAACGGGTCGGGCAGGAGGAGACGGCCGCCTACTTCCGCTCCCGCCCGCACGGCTCGCAGCTCGGCGCCCTGGCCAGCGCCCAGTCCACGGTGGCCGCCTCGCGCGCCGAGATCGACGAGGCGTACGAGCGGCTGGCCGCGCGCTACCCGCAGGGCACACCGGTGCCGGTGCCGACGGGCTGGGGAGGCTTCCGGGTGACGGCCCGGACCGTGGAGTTCTGGCAGGGCCGGGAGAACCGGCTGCACGACCGGCTCCGGTACGTGCGGGCCGCCGGGGACCCCGGCTGGCGGATCGAGCGGCTCTGCCCGTAGCGGGCGGCGGCAGGCACCGCCGGAACGCAGACGATCCGTGGGCCGGTTACCGCCGTGCCTCGCGGCGCGGCGGTGCCGAGCGGACGACTCGGCGGCCCACGGATCGGGTGACTGCTGGGAATTGGCCGGCGGAGCCGGCGTTGCGCTGTGCGCGACGACGGGCGCTAGCCCGCGGTCACCTCACGCGTCCGGACTGAAATCATGTCCCGAACCACCTCCCTTCTCGTGTACCCACAGCCTAGAAAACGGCCCCGTGGACGACAAGCGAATTTCCCCGTGGCACCGATTTCGCCGAAGACGGTGTGGTGCCGGGCACGGTCGAGTTGAATAGCCCGTCGTGCAGGACATGCAGACGCGTCCAGCAGGGGGTACCACGTGACCGCTCCACACCCGTCCGGCCCCGCCCGCCCCGGAACCCGCACCGGGACCGGGGCCGCCGCCGGCAGCGACGACTCCGGCCTCCTCGCGGCGCTCCTCGACGGCATGGACGCCGCCCTGTGCGCGTTCGACGCCGACGGCACGGTCACCCACTGGAACCGCGAGGCCGAACGGATTCTGGGCTGGTCGGCGGCGGAGGCCGTCGGACGGCACGGGCTGGCCGGCTGGGCCGTGCGCCCGGCGGACGCCGAGGAGGTCACCGCGCGGCTGCTGGGCGTGCTGGAGACGCCCGGGCGGCAGGTGCACGAGTTCGCGCTGCTCACCAAGGACGGCGGCCGGGTCCTCGTCCGCGTCCAGACCTCGGCGGTCCCCGGCGCGGACGGCAGGCCGAAGGGCGTGTACTGCGCGTTCAGCGAGGTGCACACGCAGATCGACCTGGAGCGGTCGATCGCGCTGAGCGAGGGGCTGTTCGGGGACGCGTCCTGGGGCGTGGTGCTGGTCGACGCGGACCTGCGCCCTGCCCTCGCCAACGCGCACGCCGCGCGGGCCCTGCGCACGGGACGCACGGCCCTGCTCGGCCGGCCGCTGGGCGATCTCCTGCACCAGGGCGTGGAGGAATTGGAGGGCGCCCTCCAGCATGTACTGGCGGCCGGCGCCCCGCCCGCGCCCACGGACCTGTGGGTGACGCTGCGGGACGCCGCCGGAGCGGCGTCGGAGCGGCGCTGCTGGCGCAGCGGCTTCCTGCGGCTGGCCTCCCCGCTCGCGGAGGAGCCGGTGCCGCTGGGGGTGGCCTGGCTGTTCCTCGACGTGACGAAGACGCGGCTGGCCGAACAGGAGAGCGCCCGGCTGCGGTTCCGGGGCAATCAGCTGCACCGGGCGGGCCGGGCGGTCGCGGAGTGCGAGGACCCGATGGAGGGCGCGGCGCTCTACCTGGACTTCGCCCTCGCGGGCTTCGCCGACCACGCCGTGATCGATCTGCTGCCCGAACCGATGGCCGCCCCCGAAGGCCCGGTGCGGCTGCTGCGGACCGCCGCGACGCCCGCCGGGGCGCCGGGTCCGTGCCCGGCGGCGGCCCTGAGCGGACTGCCGGTGCCTTACGCGGACGGGCACCCGGCACTGCAGGCGGTCGAGCGCTGCGGCTCGGTGCGGGCCGGCTCGGACCGCACGGACGGCTGGGCACCGGACCGCAAGTGGCCGGACGGCACGGAACACGCCCTGGCGACGGTCCTGCGCAGCCGGGGCCGCACGCTCGGAGCGGTCACCTTCCTGCGCGGCCCCTCCCGCCGCCCGTTCGACCGCGCGGACGCGACCTACGCGGAGGACGTCGCCTCACGGGTGGCCGCGTCGATCGACCTGGCGGCGACGGCGGAGGCGGAGGCCGCGGCCGCGGCCGACTGGTGCGGTAAGCCTGTCGGCTGAGGCCAGCCACGTCTGGCCTGGTCGCCGGTTCGCCGGCCGCGGGCCGTCTTGGCCGCCTGCGGCGGCGAGCGCCCTGCGGGCGCGTCCTCAAGCTCCCCCAGCTACCGCTGGGAGGTACCCCCAGGGGCTGGATTGGGCTAATGGCGGAAGAAGATCCGGTCCCCGTACTCGGCCATCACCCGGCCGTTCCACTCGTGGCCGCCGTCCACGTTCCCGGAGCGCAGCATGGGCGGGTCGATGCCCCGAGCGGCCAGCTCACCTGCGGCGGTCGCGACGACGGCCTGCAGCAGGGCGCTGGTGACGACGGTGGAGGCCGGGCCGAAGGGGGCGGCGATGCCGTCGGAGGTCAGCTCCGCGTCCCCCGGCGGGATCTTGCTGTCGATGACGAGGTCGCAGTGGTCCTTGAGGAAGGTGCCCGAGACGTGCCGGGACCTGGTCTGCCCCGCGTAGGCGAGGGACGTGACGCCGATGACCTTCAGCCCCAGGGCCCGGGCGTTCATGGCCATCTCCACCGGCAGGGAGTTGCGGCCGGACAGCGAGATGACGATCAGGACGTCGCCGGGCTGTACGGGGCTGGAGTCCAGGACCGCTCCGGCCAGGCCGTTCACCCGCTCCAGCGCGCTGCCGAGCGTGGCGGGCATGACGTCGACGCCGACGACCCCGGGGACGGCGAGCAGGTTCATCAGGGCGAGGCCGCCCGCCCGGTAGACGACGTCCTGGGCGGGGAGCGAGGAGTGCCCGGCACCGAAGACGAAGAGCCGCCCGCCGTCGACCACCGTGTCGGCGAGCATGGTCCCGGCGGCGGCGATGTGGTCTGCCTCCTCGTCGCGAGCCCGCTGGAGCAGCCCGATCGCGGCGTCGAAGAACTGCCCGGCCAGCTTGTTCTCGCTCATCGCTGCGGGGCTCCTTAGCTCGGAATCCGGTGGTGCGTGGGGGGTGCGCACGACCGGTGCGTACGCTCGTGGCGCGGATCACGTTGCGGTCTTGACCAGCGCCCTGTCAATACGGCGTCCGCGCCGACGCCGTACGCGGCACCGTTGTCGGTGGTATGCGTCAGAATTGAGTCCAGGGCCAGCGCACGACATATCGAGGGGCACACATGTCCGGACTGATCGACACCACGGAGATGTATCTCCGCACCATCCTCGAGCTGGAAGAGGAAGGCGTGGTCCCCATGCGCGCCCGCATCGCCGAGCGGCTCGACCAGAGCGGCCCGACGGTGAGCCAGACCGTGGCCCGCATGGAGCGGGACGGCTTGGTCTCGGTCGCCGGCGACCGCCACCTGGAGCTGACCGAAGAGGGCCGCCGACTGGCCACCCGCGTCATGCGCAAGCACCGGCTCGCCGAGTGCCTGCTGGTCGACGTGATCGGTCTGGAGTGGGAGCAGGTGCACGCCGAGGCGTGCCGCTGGGAGCACGTGATGAGCGAGGCGGTGGAGCGCCGCGTGCTGGAGCTGCTTCGCCACCCGACCGAGTCGCCCTACGGCAACCCCATCCCGGGCCTGGAGGAACTGGGCGAGAAGGCCGAGGCCGACCCGTTCCTCAACGCCGGCATGGTCAGCCTGATGGATCTGGAGCCGGGCACCGAGGGCAAGACGGTCGTCGTCCGCCGCATCGGCGAGCCGATCCAGACGGACGCCCAGCTGATGTACACCCTGCGGCGCGCGGGCGTCCAGCCGGGCGCGGTGGTCAGCGTGACCGAGTCGCCCGGCGGCGTCCTGGTCGGCAGCGGCGGCGAGGCCGCCGAGCTGGAAGCGGACATCGCCGCGCACGTCTTCGTAGCCAAGCGCTAGGCCTGGCCGGCCGTCACCCCCACGCATGGCCTGGTTCCGGCCGAGCCCTTCCGCTGCGTGGGCGGCGTCCTCAAGCTCCCCCAGCTACCGCTGGGAGGTAGGCGGTGTCCTCAATCGCCGGACGGGCTGCTGTGCTCTGTCCTCAATCGCCGGACGGGCTGAAATTCAGCCCGTCCGGCGATTGAGGACGCGCCCGCAGGGCGCTCGCCGCCGCAGGCGGCAACGGGCCGGCCCGCAGTCGGAGAACCGCCGGCCAGGCGAGAGGCGCCTGCCGCCGCAGGCGGCACGGGCCGGTAGCCGCAGATCCGCCGGAGGCCGCCGCAAGGCCGTCGGTCAACTTCCTTGATTCCGACCGGAGTCAGCGGAATCGATACGCCCAGCCCCCTCGGCATGCCACGCTGGCGCTGACGCATATGCCCACGCGCCACCGACCTGGGGAGGGTTCGATGGGGCCAGCGGGCCGCACAGCCACCACGCACCCCGCCGCACGCAGGGCATCGGCCGCACGCAGGGCATCGGCCGCACGCAGTGCACCGGCCGCACGTCGTGCGCTCGCCGCACGCAGTGCAAAGGGCCCCGGCGACTTTTCAGATCGCCGGGGCCCCACCTCCCCGTGCTCCCCCGCGGCGACCCGGAGCCCCGAGCTCCCAGGGTGCGCCTCGCGGACCTTCTTCCCCGAGCGGTCCGCGCCCAGATCGATGTCTCCCCTGGGTGCGGGCGGCCAATCCTGCCGCATGGTCACTCGAACGAGGGGTGTTGCGCGCGATATCGGCTCATTCGAAGAGGTGTTCCATAACCTAGGGCTGCTCGGGGGAGAAGTGGGAGTGCCAGGACTCATGGTGCGGCGTATCGACGTGAGCGGAAGCGGTGGGGTGCGGCTGGCGGCCTGGGAGTTCGCCGACCCTCCGAAGGCGGGCGGCCCGTTCGGCGGCGGTGGTCCGAGCGGTGTGCTGTTGCTCCACGGGCTGATGGGCCGCGCCTCGCACTGGGCGGAGACGGCCCGCTGGCTCTCCACGCGCCACCGCGCGGTCGCCCTCGACCAGCGGGGGCACGGGCGCAGCGAGAAGCCGGCCGACGGCCCGTACACCCGCGAGGCCTATGTGGCCGACGCCGAGGCCGCCGTCGAGGAGTTGGGTCTGGCCCCCGTCACCCTCGTCGGGCACGCCATGGGCGCTCTCACGGCCTGGCAGCTGGCCGCGCGCCGTCCCGACCTCGTCCGTGCCCTGGTCGTCTGCGACATGCGGGCCTCCGCGCTCGGCGCGGCGACGCAGCGGGAGTGGGGCGAGTGGTTCCGCTCCTGGCCGGTGCCGTTCGCCACGCTCGCGGACGTGCGCAAGTGGTTCGGCGAGGACGACCCCACGCTGGAGCGCCCCAACCCGGCCCGTGGCGATTTCTACGCCGAGGTGGCGGCCGAGCGCGCCGACGGCTGGCGGCCGCTGTTCTCCCGCCGGCAGATGCTCCTGGCCCGGGAGACGTACGTCCACGACGCGCATTGGGAGGAGTTGGCGCTCGTCGAGTGCCCGGCCCTCGTCGTGCGCGGTCTCGACGGCGAGCTGGGCCGCGCCGAGGCCCAGGAGATGGTGCGCGTCCTGCCGCGCGGCGTCTACGCCGAGGTGCCGGACGCGGGCCACCTCGTCCACTACGACCAGCCCGACGGCTGGCGCCGCGTGGTCGAGCCGTTCCTCGCCTCGGCCCTGCCGGCCTGACGTCACCCTCCGCCCCACGGTCACCCT
This sequence comes from Streptomyces sp. NPDC042259, assembly GCF_055582085.1. NCBI lineage: Bacteria > Bacillati > Actinomycetota > Actinomycetes > Kitasatosporales > Streptomycetaceae > Streptomyces > Streptomyces sp. NPDC042259. The sequence goes on from NZ_JBVJDW010000004.1 coordinate 229,816, forward strand.
CCGCTCCACGGCCGGATCGGCGTGCCCGGAATTAATTCAACGACCGTTGACATACTCGGGGTCCGGGTGTGCACTGGAAGGACCGAGACACCTGGAGCTGCCATGACTTCTCGTAGCGAGCCCACCGCCGACGTCCTCGTGGTCGGCGCCGGGCCCACCGGGCTTCTGCTGGCCGGCGATCTCGCCGCCGCCGGTGTGCGGGTCGTGCTGCTGGAGCGGCGGGCCCGGGAGTCGAACCTCACCCGGGCCTTCGCCGTCCACGCCCGGACCCTGGAGGTGCTGGACGCGCGTTCGATCGCCGAGGAACTGCTCGCCACCGGCGTGTTCATCTCGTCCGTGCGGCTCCTGGGCAAGGCCAGGCTCGACCTGTCGGCCCTGCCGAGCCGCTTTCCCGGTGTGCTGATGACCCCGCAGTACGAGACCGAGCGGGTGCTGGAGGAGCGGGCCCTCAAGCTCGGTGCCGAGATCCGGCGCGGCACCGAGGTCGTGGGGCTGCGACAGGACGCGGACGGCGTCGACGTGGACGTCCGGACGCACACCGCCGACGAGGTCTCCGATGAGGGCGAGGCGGCGACCCTCCGCGCCCGGTACGTCGTCGGCGCGGACGGCGTGCGCAGCACCGTGCGGCAGACGCTCGGGATGCCCTTCCCCGGCAAGTCCGTCCTGCGGTCGGTCATGATGGCCGACGTGCGCCTCGCCGCCCCGCCCCGGGTGACGCCCGCGTTCAAAGGCGTCGACGAGGGCTTCTCCTTCGTCATCCCCTTCGGTGACGGCTGGTACCGCCTCATCGCCTGGGAGCGCGGCAGCGATCTGCCCGCCGACGCGCCCGTCGAGCTGGACGATCTGCGCGCCGTGACCCGGGCCGCGTTCGGTACGGACTTCGGCGCCCACGACGCCCGCTGGACCTCACGCTTCCACAGCGATGAACGCCAGGTGCCGCGCTACCGCGACGGGCGGGTCTTCCTCGCGGGCGACGCCGCGCACGTCCACTCGCCCGCCGGTGGCATGGGGATGAACGCGGGGCTGCAGGACGCCGCCAACCTCGGCTGGAAGCTCGCCGCCGTGCTGGCCGGCCGTGCCGACGACGCCCTCCTCGACACCTACCAGGACGAGCGGCACCCGGTGGGCACCATGGTCCTGCGCCTGAGCGGGGCCATCCTGCGGATGGCGCTGACGGGCTCGACGGCCGTGCGGGGGCTGCGGCGCGGCGCGGCCGTCGCCCTCCGGCTCGTGCCGTGGGCGGCTCGCCGTCCCGCCATGCTCGTCTCCGGCCTCGGCATCCGCTACCCCGCACCGCCCGGCGCCCACCCCCTCGTCGGGAGCCGCGCCCCCGATCTGCCCCTGGTGGAGTCCGGGGACGGCCCGACGCGGCTCTACGAGGCGCTGCGCGCCGGCCGGCACGTCCGGGTACTGCCGCGCGGTGCGGCTTCCGGTGGGCGTGAGGGTGAGGGGGTGCCGGTGGTGGCTGGGGCGGACGTCATCACCGTGACGCGCACGGACGCGCGGGGGGAGAGCCTGCTCGTGCGGCCCGACGGCTATATCGCCTCGGTTTCCGAGGCCGGCCCCACGGGGGAGGGCCGGCCTTAGCCGTCGATCGCCGGGCGGGCTTGATTGAGCCCCTCCGGCGGGACGGCAGTCGTAGCGACTGCGAACGACTCCGACCGCCGCGGAGCGGACTAGCGGCCGCGGGCGTCCGCGGTCTCCCGGCCGCACGCGTAGGCGAGGGCACTGACCAGCTCTTCCGCGTCGGGCAGCCAGCGGTTGGCGGCGGTCGGCTGGCGCGCCCACTGGACCGCGCCGCGCGCGCCCATCCGGGTCGGCGGCGCGACGACGTAGTCACCCTCGCCACGCGCGACCAGGTCCAGGGACGAGGGCGGCCAGCCCAGCTTCCGGGCCAGGTCGGCGACCTTCAGGGCACCCCCGGGCAGGACGAAGAACAGCATCCGGCGGTGCGGGGTGGAGGTGATCGGCCCGAGCTGGATCTCCATCCGCTCCATCCGGGCGAGCGCGAGACAGCCCGCGCTCTCGGGTACGTCGAGCGCGTCGAAGGTGCGGCCGGTCGGGAGCAGAACCGAGGAGTTGGGCTGTTTCGCCCACATCCGGCGCGCGGCGACCGCGCTGCCGGTGGCCTGGGTGGCCCAGTCGGGGCGGGCCGGATGCGCGCCGGGCGAGGGGCAGTCGAGATCACCGCACGAGCAGCGTTCCCTGCCCTGGTCGACTTCCAGCCAGGTGCCGGCGAATACGTCCCAGTGCCGTTCTTCCGCGTATCGAACCGCGGCGTCGAGGACCTGCTCGCCGCGTTGTTGGGGGATAAGCGGGGCTCCTACTCCGATGGTCTTTTCCACGTTCATCACAACTCCCCTTGTCACCAGGGGTTACGGCTCGGGCATGGCCTCCTCCGCGGACCCCGGCCATGCATATGGGGCGCACGGGAGCATGCACGGGGGCGCAGGCGCGGGTTCGCCGCCGCGAAGGGGTAGCCACCTGCCTGGCGGTCGCGGACGCGGTCGTCACCGTTTCGCCTACCGCAGATGTCACCGCGTCATTACCGCAATTGCCGGTCATTACCGGTAAGTCCCGCATTCTCCGGACACCAGGGGGGCAAAGATCACAGGAGAACGCGTTCACAGCCGTCTCAGCTTCTCCGCGCTTCGCGGCAGCCGTCGCGAAGGCATAGCAGTTTCAGGGGGTACAGCATGGCCGCACGGCCACTCGTGGCGCGGCAGCCGAACGAACGGCTGCAGGCACTCATTCAGGAAGCGGGCTGTTCCAACGCCGGTCTGGCGCGCCGGGTCAATATGTGCGGTGCCGAGCACGGCCTCGATCTTCGGTACGACAAAACGTCCGTAGCCCGCTGGCTGCGCGGCCAGCAGCCGCGAGGCCGCGCCCCGGCGATCATTGCCGAGGCGCTCGGCCGCAAGCTGGGCCGTACGGTGACGATCGACGAGATCGGCATGGCCAACGGCAAGAACCTGGCCTCCGGTGTCGGGCTGCAGTTCTCCCCGACCGTGCTCGGTGCCATCGAGCAGGTCTGTGAGCTGTGGCGCAGTGACGTGGGCCGCCGGGACTTCCTCAGCGGTACGTCCGTGGCGTCCTCCGCGCTCGTCGAGCCCAGCCGGGACTGGCTGATCACCAGTGCCGACGCGCAGGTGGCGCGCAACGCGGGCGCCCGGGTCGGGGTCTCCGACGTCGAGGCCGTCCGGGCCACGACCGACGCCCTCGTGGAGCTGGATCACCGGTACGGCAGCGGGCACGTCCGCCCGGTGGTGGTCCACTACCTCAACAGCGTCGTCTCCGGGCTGCTGGCCGGCTCCTACCGGGAGGTGGTCGGCCGTGAACTCTTCGCGGCGGTCGCCCGGTTGACGGAGCTGGCCGGGTACATGGCCGTCGACACCGGTCAGCCCGGTCTCGCCCAGCGCTATTACATCCAGGCGCTGCGGCTGGCCCAGGCCGCCGGGGACCGTGGTTACGGCGGCTATGTGCTGGCCGCGAGCATGAGTCATCTCGCCGCGTCGCTGGGCAATCCGAGGGAGATCGCCCAGCTCGCCAAGGCCGCGCAGGAGGGGGCGCGGGGGCGGGTCACCCCGCGGGCCGAGGCGATGTTCTGCGCGGCCGAGGCGCGCGGTCACGCGCTGCTCGGTGACGCGCGGGCCTTCCAGTCCGTCGCGACCCGGGCGGTGACCTGTCTCGAACAGGCCGACGGCGACGGGGACTCGGGGGACGATCCGCCGTGGATCCGTCACTTCGACCAGGCCTATCTCGCGGACGAGCTGGCGCACTGCCACCGCGACCTCGGCCAGGCCGAACCGGCCCGCCGCCAGGCCGAGGCGGCCGTCGCCGGTCACCCCGAGGGCCGCGTCCGCCGCCGCGCCATCGGTCTGCTGCTGCTGGCCACCGCCCACGTCCAGCAGCGCGAGGTGGAAGAGGCCTGCGCCACGGGCACCCGCGCCCTGGAACTCCTCGGCTCGCTGCGCTCGAACCGCGGCGCGGAGTATCTGGAGGACTTCCAGCAGCGCCTCGCGCCCTACCGGGAGGAGTCCGTGGTCCGGGAGTTCGGGGCCAGGCTGGAGGTACAAGCGGCGTAGGCCTGGCCGGCGGTTGCATGGGGGGTGCACCACCGCTGCGCGGCGGTGTCCTCAATCGCCGGACGGGCTCGAATTAAGCCCGTCCGGCGATTGAGGACGCGCCCGCAGGGCGCCTGCCGCCGCAGGCGGCCACGACGGCCCGCAGTCGAAGAGACCGCCGGCCAGGCGAGAGGCGGCCACGACGGCTCGCAGCCGAAGATCCGCCGGACAGGGCCTAGGCCCGTCGGGACGGAACCGGGCCGGGGGGCAGGAGCGTCGTACGGGGCTGGACGGGCGGTGCATGGCCGACCGCCAGTGCGAACCGGTAGCGTGAGCCGCCGGTTCGAGTCAGTCCCGTACAGCTTGAGGAGTCCCGGTGACGCAGAGCGGACAGGGAGACGAGCCGCAGTTCCCTGCGGCCCCGCCCGCGCAGCCCGTGCACGAGGGCGTCGTGCTGCCCTCGCGCAGGAGCCACGCCGCGCCGTGGTCCCCCGGCCGGGAGCAGCGGGACGCGGCGGCATCGGACGAGTCCTGGGGTGAGCCCTGGAGCGCCGACGGGCAGCGCGCGCCCCTGCCTCCGGAGCGTCCCCGGCAGGCGCCGGGGAACCCGCCGGCCCAGCCGCCGCAGGAGGCCGGGCAGCCCATGCGGGTCACGCAGGTGACCGAGGCCTTCGTCAGCGTGCCGCCGCCGCCCGCCCACGCGCCGGGCACCCCGCCGGCCCCGGGGGCCTCCGAGGCCACCCAGTACCTGCCGCCCGTGGCCACGGGCCCGGCGCGGGGGGGCGATTCGGCGTCCGAGGCGACCCAGTACCTCCCGCCCGTCGGCAACGGCCCCCTCCCCGGCGCGCCGGTGCCGCCCGCGCCCTTCGCCCAGCCTGCCTCCGACTCGGTGTCCGAGGCGACGCAGTACCTTCCGCCGGTGGCCGCCGACGGGCCCGCGCCCGGTTCCTCCGACTCGGTGTCGGAAGCGACGCAGTACCTGCCGTCCATGGGGACCGGTTCCCTGCCCGGCTCGTCCACGCCGACCGCGTCCTTCGCGCGCGGGGCGGCCGACCCCTCGGCCGTGACCCCCGAGTACCTGGAGCCGGGCGGCTCGCCCGACTCGCCGTCCGAGGCGACCCAGTACCTGCCGCCCGTGGGCGGCGACATACCCGGCGGCATACCCGCCGGCACACCCGGCACCGGCCCGTCGGGCGCCGAGCGGGACGACCGGCCGCACGGGCGGCACGCCGCCGAATCGGCCGCGGAGGCCACGCAGTTGCTCTCCCCGCAGCCGCCCGCCCCGGCGGAGTTCGAGGCCACCCGTCATCTGCCGCCCGTCTCCGAGCGGCCCTCGGCCCCGGCCGCGCACTCGGCCGACCCGGCCGCCGGCGGGCCGCCGATCTTCGCGATGCGGCCGGGCCAGGCGGAGCGGCCGCCGCCGGCCGAGTTCGACGGGCTGTTCCGCGCCGCCGAGCCGACGGCGCAGCTGCCGCCCGTCCAGGAGCCCATCCGCAAGCAGACGCCGCCGCCCGGCCACGGGCCCGTGCCGTCCCACCAGGGCCCGGGCGGCCCCGGCCGACGGGCGCCCCACGAGGCGCACCGGGCCCCCGAACCCCACGAGCCCTACGACCCGCCGGCCCGGCGCAAGAAGTCCCCGGCCGTGCTGATCGGCGCGGTCGTGGCGGCCTGCGCGATCGCCGGCCTCGGCGCGGGCGCGCTGCTCAGCGGCGGCGACGAGGACACCAGCGACAAACAGAACACCTCCGCGAGCGCGGCCCCCAGCCAGCCGCCGAAGGACGACGACCAGAAGACGAGCCCGCCGCCGTCACCGTCCGCCGACCCGGCGCTGGCCCAGGCGAAGGCGCTGGACGCGCTGCTCAAGGACAGCAACAACAGCCGGGAGTCGGTCATCAAGGCCGTGGACTCCACCAAGAGCTGCAAGAACCTCGACGCGTCCGCGAGCGATCTGCGGGCGGCCGCCACCCAGCGCGACGGTCTGGTGACCCGCCTCGGCCGGACCCCGATCGACAAGCTGCCCGACCACGCGGAGCTGGCGTCGCAGCTGCGGAAGGCCTGGCAGTCGTCCGCCTCGGCGGACAGCCACTACGCGAAGTGGGCCAAGCAGGTGGACGGCAAGCGGGGCTGCCTCAAGGGCCACGCCCGCCCCACCCGGGAGAGCGCCGCCGGCGACAAGGCCAGCGGTGACGCGACCGCCGCGAAGAAGAAGGCGGCCGACCTGTGGAACCCGATCGCCAAGAAGTACGGGCTGAGCCAGCACGCGTGGTCCCAGCTGTGAGCCCGGCGGAGTCCGGCTGTGAGCCCCGGCTGTGCGCCCGCCCGCGCCGTCACGCGGGCTTGCGGCGGTGCTCCAGCGTCCTGGTGACGTCGGTGAACCCCTCGCGCACCGCCACGAGCCGGCCGTCCCGCACCACCTGATAGGTGACATTGGCGTTGACGATCCGCGGATAGTCCTGGACGGCCAGCAGGTCCTGGTAGCGCCAGGAGAGCGGGGGCGTCAGCCCGCCCGTGCCGACGCGGTGCCCCCGGTCGAGCGCGCCGCGTACCGCGTGGGCGCTGATGTCCCCGGCGTCGAGCGCCATGAGCACCGACCGCAGGGCGGTGTAGGCGATCCACGTGGTCTGCACGCCGGGATCGGCGGGGTCGAGACGGTTGTCACCGAAGGCGTGCCGGTCGATGACCTCGCGCATGGCCGCCCAGCGGCGATCGTCCGCGGCGGGGTACCAGCCGGTGGCGAACGCGCCCTCCAGCGGGCTCTTCGCGCCGCCGGTGCGGTCGACGAGCGACTGCCGGACGCTGCCGAGCACGGAGGCGATCCGCACCTTGGCCCCGGCCTCCGGCTGACGTCGGAAGGAGTCGAAGAACGTGTCCGTGCGCTCGCCGAGCGCCGCGGTGACGCAGCCCCCGCCGCCGGGGCCCGCGGCCTTCAGGGCCTGTGCGCTCGTCCGCTCGTAGTCGGTGGCGTCCTCGGGGGCGCGGAGGTCGGCGGCCGGTGGCCGGCCCGCGGCGGCGAGCCCGGCGTCGAGCAGCGCGGGCAGACGATCACCGGAGATCGTGTCGGGCCGTACGAGGGCGACGCGCTCGCAGACGCCCGCCAGCTGGCGCCCGTTGCCCGCGAGCAGGGCGGCCTGGCCGCCGTTGACCGGGTAGGACAGCGGGCTGCTCAGCTCCTCGTCGGTCAGGCCGTAGCCGCCGATGAAGGGGGTGCCGGACGCCTCCAGCGGGGACATCATCGCCCGGCCGTGCTGGCTGTAGGAGCCGACGACCGCGACGACCCCCTCCTCGACGGCACGCCGCGCGCAGTGCGACGCCGCGACCGATTCATTGCGCTCGTTGCAGGTGAGGACCTTGAGGTCGCGGCCGTGGATGCCGCCGTGCGCGTTGACCCAGCGGGCGAACGCACCGGCCATCGCGGGCATCCCCGCCATGTTGGTGGCCGGGGTGCCCTCGGGGGCCCAGGTCATGACGGTGACGGGCGCCCAGGAGTCCCCCCGCGCCCCGGGGAGCCCCGCGCACCCGGTGAGAAGCGCCGCGGTCAGCGCCGTGGCGCACACCGCGGCGGTCGTGGTGGTCCGTAAGGGGCGGATGGTCAGGCGGCGCCGTCCGGTCATGGCCCGCACTCTCGCGGCCGCCGGGGAACGGACGTGTGATCGCGGTGCGACGACGAGTGTCACCGGAGTGAATTGCGGGGGCCTGATGTGGACGACCGAGGGGGAACGTACGATCGAGTGCTGTGCAAGGTTCGGAGAAGTCTTCCCGTCGCGGCCGCCGCTCGACCACCATGGACGGCATGCCGCTCAATGACATGCCGTGGTGGCGCTGGCGCGTGAACGTGCGCTCCGCGCTGCACATGCTCTCGGACCCCGTCTTCCAGCGGGAGTGCTGGCTGCCCGGGCTCCCGGGGTACGGAGATGTGACCGACGCCGTCTACCGGCTCGTCGAGGACACCTGGCTGGACAACTGGTCGGCGGAGAAATACATAGGGACGATCTTCCGGGACCCGGCCGAGGCCAACCTCGTCGACGTCGCCGTCCTGCGGGTGCTGCGGATCATGCACCAGGTCGGGGCCGACGCGCCCGTCTCGGCGTATCTGGAGCACCACGCCTGGCCGGAGGCCGTACGGGCCGCCCGCGAGGCGCATGTCCGGCTGGCGGCGAACGACGGGGACGAAGCGGACGTACCGCCGCGTCCGCTGGATGTGCTGGCGCGGCTCACCCGCATCGCCTGACCGCTCGCGGGCCCTTCGCGGGGCCCGGTCCGGGGGTCCCGCGGAGGCGGGCGGTCCGATGGGGCCGACGGGTATGCGACGCTATTGGGCTATGAACGCCTCGCAGCCCCCCGCCACCGAAGGGGCCCCCGAACAGTACGTCCTCACCCTCTCCTGCCCGGACAAGCAGGGCATCGTCCACGCGGTGTCCAGCTATCTCTTCATGACCGGTTGCAACATCGAGGACAGCCAGCAGTTCGGCGATCACGACACCGGGCTCTTCTTCATGCGGGTCCACTTCACCGCCGACGCCCCGGTGACGGTGGACAAGCTGCGGGCCAGCTTCGCGGCCATCGGTGACACCTTCCACATGGACTGGCAGATCCACCGCTCCGACGAGAAGATGCGCGTCGTGCTGATGGTGTCCAAGTTCGGGCACTGCCTCAACGACCTGCTCTTCCGGTCCCGGATCGGCGCGCTTCCGGTCGAGATCGCGGCCGTCGTCTCCAACCACACCGACTTCGCCGAGCTGGTCGGCTCGTACGGCATCCCCTTCCGCCACATCCCGGTGACGAAGGAGAACAAGCCGGAGGCGGAGGCGGAACTGCTGGAGCTGGTCCGCGCCGAGGGCGTCGAGCTGGTCGTCCTCGCCCGCTATATGCAGGTGCTCTCCGACGACCTGTGCAAGGCCCTGTCCGGCCGGATCATCAACATCCACCACTCCTTCCTGCCGAGCTTCAAGGGCGCCAAGCCGTACCACCAGGCCCACGCGCGCGGTGTGAAGCTGATCGGCGCCACGGCGCACTACGTGACCGCCGACCTGGACGAGGGCCCGATCATCGAGCAGGAGGTCGAGCGCGTCGGCCACGGCGTCACCCCCGACCAGCTCGTGGCGATCGGCCGCGACGTGGAGTGCCAGGCGCTGGCGCGCGCGGTGAAGTGGCACAGCGAGCACCGGGTGCTGCTGAACGGGCGGCGGACGGTCGTCTTCGCGTAACGGCGGCCCGCGAGGGTCAGGCGGATCGCGGCTGGCGGGAGCCTTGAAGCTCCCGCAGCCGTGCTTCCAGCTCGGCGATGGCCTCCAGCCGGGCGGACAGTTGCTCCTTGAGCTCGGCTTCCCACGCGATGCTCCGGCGCAACTGGGACTCGGCGTCGTCGAGGGCTTGGCGCAGCCCCGCCATTTGATGGGGGCGCAGGGCGGCCAGGTGCAATTGCCGGAGACGGCTCACCGCGTCCGGTGCGACCTCCCGGCCCCGGTGCAGCGACACGTCCCGCAACAGCGCGTAGACGAATTCCCACGGCGGGATACGGCTGCCCGAGAGGTACCGGGAGACGGTGCTCACGTCCCTGTGATGTCGCTGGGCGAACGCGCGCAGGGAGGTACCGAGCTCGCCGAACAGGGCCCGCAGTTCCTCGGCCAGGACGCGCCTGGCGTCCGGTACGTGATCGAGGGGGGCGCGCAGCACGCGGGCCCGGGGGAGGGGCAGCTCGGCGACCTCCACGGTCTTCTTCACGAGGACCGGCAATGTGTCCGACACGGGCTTCGGTGCGGGCTGTGGGGCCGGCTGCCGGTGTCCGCTCCTGGACAGGCGCAGCCAGTGCTCGTGCCACTGCTCCACGACCCCTGCGGTCTCCTCCGCGTGGATCCGGCTCTGTCGTTGGGCGAAGGCCAGACAGGCGCGTACGAGCGACCGGACGACGAACGAGGTGGGCAGCGAGGCGCGTTTGGGGTCCAGGGCGTCGCCGATGGTGCTGCGCGGCAGGCGGGCGGTGCGCGGGGTCCAGTTCCGCGCGATGTCCTCGAGCCGTGACAGCGACGGGTTGCCCGCCCAGAGCTTCAGTTCCCGCAAGCAGGCGATGAACTCCCGAGGGGTTTCGGACGAGGCCGGGACGGGCGGTCGCGTCGACCAGGGGCGTACCTCGGTGGTGGCCGGGCCGCCGAGTGGGGCCGGCTCCGCTTGGTGCTGGGCGATCAGCCACTGCTCGGTCCAGTGCTCGCGGTCGCCGCCACAGGCCGTGGCGTACGCGAGGGTGAGTTCGAGACTCGGGAGCTTGCGGCCCGCCGCCGCCTGGGACAGCGCGGACACCGAATAAATCGTGCGTCGTGCGAGGGTCGCGTACGTGGGTGAACCGGCGGCGCGGCGCAGCTTCCGCAGTTGCCGGGCGAACGTCCCGTACGGGGCCGTGGGGTCGATCGGGTTTTCCGGGCGTGCCACTCCCGCCTCCCGCGGGTGGTCCAGGGGGTGCCGCGAAAGGCGCGGCACCCCCTGGCAGCCGACAGGGGTCAGGACGTGCGCTGGAGCTCGCGTGCCGCCGTACCGGCGGCGAGAATGGTCGCGAGCGCGGCGGTCTCGTCGTAGCCGAGTGCGACGAGCACGACGACGACCACCAGTACCGGAATCACCGGCGGCACCGTGAGGGTCCTTCCTCCCGGCAGACTGACGCACAGTGTGTGCGTATCGATCGACACAAGTACCACTTCCCTTTGTCCGGACGGCCCTTGATGGAGTGTCACGGGTTGCCGCCCGGGACACGGCTCCACTGTCCCAGCTGGCGTGGCGTGAAGTCACCCGCTCAGAAGGTCTGGTTGTTCACCGGATTCCGGGGCCGTGTTCGTTCGTCATCGTGAGGTGTCGACGCGGATTGTTTACCGAGCGTCCGGGATGAGAGTGAACAATGGCGGCCGGTTTCACGTTGTGCCTGGCCGGCGCCCCGGGGTTGTTCAGCGAGTGTCCGGATCCATCCGGCACGTGTTGCGACCCTTCCTGCAACGCCGGTCCGCGTGGGAGAAACTCAGCAGAACTGCGATGCCGGTACATGTTCCGTCCGGACGGTCTGCCGCAGCTTCGAGAGCCACCCGTTGCCGCGGGCCTCTCACCCCGTGGGGCCCCGCATCCGAGATGCGGGGCCCCACGTCACGTCAACCCGACGTCGTCACAACCGCGAGAGCGAAGCCGTGGCGAGCAGCACGTCGCGGATCGCCTCACGGTCCCCGTGCTGGCCCGCCGCCGCTTCCTCCGGCGGTACGTGGCCCGCCGCGAGGCGGCAGAACTCCAGGGCGTCCAGCGCTACATGGGCCACCTCCTCGTCCGCCGAGGGGAGCGCAGCCGGGGAGTCGAGGGGAATGCGCCAGTGGCCGCCGCCGTCGCCCTCGATCTCCAGGTGGAGGGTGCGGCCCGGCGTGCCCGCCGCGACCAGGGTGCGGGGCGGGCCCGCCAGGCCCGTGCGGCGGCGGTGCGCGATCGTGGCGGGCAGGTGCCGGGCCGCGAGGTCGATCAGCCGGTGCAGATGGCCGGCCGCCGGTGGGGCGTAGGGGTAGTGGACGGCCTCGGCGATGTCCCCGGCGTGCACCCAGCATTCGAAGGCACGGTCGAGGAGGGAGTCCCGCAGCGGCAGGGCGAACGGGCCGTACGGGACGTCGAGGCCGGCGACGCCGCCGTCCGCGAAGGAGACCGTCCTGAGCAACGAGTGGCTCTGGGCGCGCCAGGCGGCCCGTATGTCCCCCGGTGCCCGCTCGGCGGCCGAGGTCCAGAACGCCTCCGTGCGTTCCGTGGGCGTCCCGGGCCCCTCGCAGCCCCGCCGGGCGGGGAGCCCGAGCGCGTCCGCGACGATGCCGTCCACCGCCATCAGATGGCCGATGACCTCGGCCACGGTGGTGTCCCGCCCGGCCGGGCGCCGGCCGTCGAACCAGCCCAGCCGCACCGGGGCCCGCCATTCCGACTCGCCGATGTCACGGAGGAGGGCGTCGAGGCGGGCGGTCTCCGCGTCGTAGGGGGCGGCCCATTCGGGCACCGGGATACGGGCGGGGCGGCGGGACAGACAGGTGGCGAGGGTGCGCGAGCGCAGGGTGGGGTCCAGGTCGAGATTGTCCTCGGGGTGCAGCAGGGCGACCGCGTCCCGCAGCCGGACGGCTTCCTCCGCGCAGCTCGCACAGTCCGTCAGATGCGCTTCGACCGCCGCAGTCTCCTCGGGGGAGCAGGCGGCCAGCGCCCAGGCGCCGAGCAGTGACGTGAGCAGTCCGTGGGACATCGGTGGCGTCGCGGGCACGGGCGGTTCGGGGGCGGGGGCGGGGGAGGGCGGCGGGACCGGCCGGGGCGCCGGGTCCGGTGCGTACGGCCAGCGCGGTGCGTCCTCGGCGGGCGGACGCGGCGGGGGTATGCGCGGTGGACGGTCCGCCGCGCCGTGCCCGCCGCCGGGCAGCCGGTGGCCGGGGCCCGCCGGGTCGTCGGTGCCGCTCACCGGCCGGCCCTCCCCTGCCCGCGGCCGGGCGGCACCGCCGCGCGCGGCCCGGGGTGGGCGGTGGCGAGCAGTTGCAGGCCCAGCCGGAGACGGCGGCGCGCCTCGTCCTCGGTGACGCCGAGGTCGGCGGCGGCCCTGCGGTAGTCGAGCCGGCGGAAATAGGCGAGGTCCAGGGCGGCGCGCAGCGGGGCGGGCATGGAGGTGACGATGTAGTCGGCGCGGGCGGCGGCGGACGCCGCGCGGACCTTCTCCTCGATCTCCTCCGGCGCGCTCTCCCGGTCGCTCTCCGACTGGCGCAGCCGGCCGACCGCCTGCCGGTGGGCGAGCGTGGCGATCCACGAGCGCAGCGGGCCCTGCTTGGGGTCGTAGGCGTCGGGGTGCTCCCAGACATGGCCGAACACCTCGCGGGTGACGCGGTCGGCGTCCGCCTCGTCACCGAGGACCCGGTGGGCGAGGCCGTGCACGAGGGAGGCGAACCGGTCGTACAGCTCACCGAGCGCGGCGGCCTCGCCGCTCGCGAGGCGCTGCTGCATCTTCCGGTCCCACCGGGGTGGTGCGTCGGTCGTCATACGGCCCCCTTGCGTGCGCACCGCCACGCGGGTGGCACCCGGTGGCGTCTCACTCACGTGTCCCGTACGCGCGTACGTCGTACTGCTGCCCAAAACTGCTTGTGCCCACCGTCACATACTCGTCGAATGTAGTGGCCGCGCCCGGCGCCCCAGCCTCCTTTGCGGCAAATTGCCGCCCGGGAACGGCCACGGATGATATGGGTACGTTCACTTTGCGCACGTTGCGCCGATCGTTGCGGATCGTACCTGTGCGAATGTGCCGATGTGTTATGCGGGTGTGACCGGATCTGTGGGGCTGAGGGCTTTGGACGGGGCATAGGCTCCTTGGCGCCCGGCGTATGCCAGGTGGTGTTTCACGGGAAAGCGGCCGGGCAGAGGCCACCGAGGAAAGACGTCCGTGGGAGCGCGGGACCGAGTGAAGGGCTGCGGGCACGTGACACTGAAGGTGACGGAGGGCGAGCGGGGCCACTGGGCCGTGCTCCGCGTCTCCGGGGAGATGGACCTCGTGACCTCGCCGGCGGTCCGGCAGCATGTGCACGACGCGGTCGCCGAGGGCCGCCGCAGCCTGGTGCTCGACCTCGGTGAAGTCCGGTTCTGCGACTCCAGCGGGGTGGGCGTGCTGATCGCCGCCCGCCGGCTGATGCGCTCCTGCCAGGGCCGGCTGCGGCTGATCCTGCCCGCGCAGGGCGCGGTCGACGGCTCGCACGTCAACCGGGTGCTCGGCGCGCTCGGGGTGCGCCGCCTCTTCGAGGTCTTCCCCGACCTGGACACCGCGACCGACGAACGGGCGAACCCGCTGTCCGCGTAAGCCTGTCCGGCGGATCACGTGGCGGGCGGCCGCGGTCCGTGGCGTCCGCACCACCGCCCCGACGCGTTCACCCCGACGCGGGGAACTCCGCCCGTACGAGGAAGCCGCCGTCGTCCGTGGCGTGCGCGGTCAGCGTTCCGCCCAGGCTCTGCGCCCGCTCCCGCAGCCCGACCAGACCGTGGCCCCCGCCGGGCAGTTCCGGCGCCGGTACGGCCGCATCCGCCGGGCCGTTGCGGATCTCGACCCGCAGGCCCCGCGGCTCCTCCTCGGTGACCCGGACCCGCACCCACGCCCCGGGCGCGTGTTTGCGCACGTTGGTCAGCGCCTCCTGCACCGTGCGGAAGGCGGCCCGCTCGACGGCCTCGGAACGCTCGGTCGCCCGGTCGGAGGTGTCCTCGTAGTCGACGTTCAGGGCGCTCAGCTCGATCAGCCGGGGCAGGTCGGCCAGGCGCGGCTGCGGGGTGAGTTCCTCGGTGTCGGCGCCCGCGGCGCGCAGGATGCCGACCATGTGGCGCAGCTCGTCCAGGGTGCGCACGGACAGTTCGCGGATCGTGCGGGCCCCGGCGCGCGCCTCGTTGTCCGCCGTGCTGATCTGCACGGCCCCGGCCTGCAGGCTGATCAGGCTGACCTGGTGGGCGACGACGTCGTGCATCTCGCGGGCGAGCCGGGCCCGTTCGGTGGCGAGGACCTGGTCGGACAGCAGCCGGTCCTCGCGGGCCCGGCTGCGGGTCAGCTCGTCGAGGCGGGCGGCCAGTTCGCGGCGGGTGCGGGTGAGCAGGCCGACGGCGACGGGGGTGGCGGCGGTGACGAGCGCGTCCACGAGGAAGAGGGCCGTCTCGCGGCGGTCGTCGAAGGAGAGTTCGGAGATCGGGTAGGGCAGGAAGTGCGCGGTGGCCAGCAGCAGCCCGCAGGCGACGAGCAGCCGCCGGTCGGGCCGGCGGACCGCGATCGTGTAGAGCGCGACCATGGGCGCGAACCAGATGTAGCCGATGTAGATGCCGGGCAGCGTGGCCGCGAAGACGACGAGCGGGAACCGCCGGCGCCACAGCAGCGCGACCGCGGCGAGCAGCGACACCCCCAGCTCCAGCCCCAGCCCGGTGCCGTTGACGAGCAGCGCGTCCATGACCGCGAAGAGCGCGGGCACCACCACGGGCGCGGCGGCGGGCAGCCGGACGCCGGCGCGACGGCGCCGGGACCGGGGGGAGGCGGTCACCGGGCGCCGCCGTCCCCGGGGGCGGCCTCGGCGGGGTGGCGGGTGGCGACGAGACCGGCGCGGTCGGCGACGACGGCGGCCTGGACGCGGTTGACCCCGCCGAGCTTGCCGAGGACGGCCCGGACGTGGTCCTTGACCGTGCTGGGGGCCAGTCCCATGCGCTCGGCGATCTGGGGGTTGGCCAGACCCGCGCCGAGGTGGGCCAGCACCTCGCGCTCGCGCGGCGTCAGCGCCCGCACCGCCGAGGCGGCGGTCGTCTCCGCCTCGGCGGCGAGATAGCCGCCGATGACCGCCCGGGTCACGCCCGGATCCAGCACGCTGGCCCCGGCGGCGAGGGTCCGCACGGCCCGTACGAGCTGCTCGGGGTCGGTGTCCTTGAGCAGGAACCCCGACGCTCCCGCGCGCAGCGCGGCGGCCAGGTACTCGTCGGCGTCGAAGGTGGTGAGCATCGCGACGGCGGGCGGGTCCGGGAGGAGGCGCAGGGCGCGGAGCACGGTCAGCCCGTCGACGTCCGGCATCCGGATGTCGAGCAGCACCACGTCGGGCGCGCAGCCGCGCACGGTGTCCACGGCCGCGCCGCCGCCGCAGTCCGCGACCACCTCGATGTCGGGGGCCGTGCCCAGGATCATCCGGAGCCCGGACCGGACGAGCTGCTCGTCGTCCACCACCGCAACACGGATCACGGGCCGCTCCCTCTTCCCTGTTCAAGAGCCGGAGTGCCTCCTGTCGGCCCCCGGCGTCCCCCAGCCTGCCGCACGGCTCGGACAAAAGCGGAGCCGGGCGCTCCACCCGGCCGGAGGGGACACCCCCGCCGATCGGCGGGGGTGGGCCGGGACCCACGGGGGATTCCGTTCCGGTTACCCCGACCGGCAGAGTGTGTCCATGCTGCACCATGCCGGGGCCCACCCCCGGACGCCCGATCGCGCGTGGCGCGCCCGCGCCCTCGTCGCGACCGGCGTCTGCGTCGCCCTGGCGACCGCGTGCGGCTGCACCCGGTCCCAGGCCGCCGCGTCCCCCACAAGCGGCGGCCTGTCCGTGTCCTACGAGGCCCCCCGGCGCGGCGGCGCGGACGAACGGCCGTTCTTGAAGGACCGCCGGCTGCCGGAGCGGGTCGCCGAGCATCTGAACGACACCCTGCGGCTGCCCAAGGACATCGGCGTCGTCGGCCGGACCTGCGACGAGAAGGACGACGTCCCCACCTACGACCAGGAGACCCGGCGCATCGAACTCTGCTACGACTTCGTCGACGAGGTCCGGTCGATGTTCGAGGACGCCCACAGCCCCGACCCGGACGAGCGCACCGCCGGTGTGATCACCGAGACGCTCTACCACGAGGCCGCGCACGCCCTGAAGGACACGCTGCACCTCGCGACCACCGGCCGGGAGGAGGACGTCGCCGACCAGTTCGCGGCGTACAACCTGATCCCGCAGGGCGCCGCGGGCCGGGCCGCGGTGCTGGCCGCCGCCGACAACTACGCCCAGTACGCGCGGGAGACCGCCCCCGAGGACATCGACTTCTCCGCCGAGCACCCCCCGGAGGCCACCCGCTCGGCCAACTACCGCTGCTACCTCTACGGCGCCGCGCCGAAGAAGAGCGGCCGACTCGTCGACGGCACGCTGCTGACCAAGGAGCGCGCCGAGCTGTGCGCCGACGAGTACCAGGATCTGCGGCGCGGCTGGAGCAGCCTCCTCGCGCCGTACACGACCGGCCGCTGACCGGCCTCTGGAGGGGAGGAGCCGGTCAGCGGACGCCTTTCGCCTGGCCGGCGGGTCTTCGGCTGACGGTCCGCGTCGTTGCCGCCTTTCGCCTCACCGGCGGAACTTCGGCTGCCGGTCGGTTTTGCCGCCTGCGGCGGCGGGCGCCCTGCGGGCGCGTCCTCAATCGCCGGACGGGCTGGTTTTGGCTGGGGTCAGCCAAAACCCGGACACGGCCTACGGCCGCCACAGCGGAGGCGCGGCCGGTGCGGGGCCCAGGGTCGTCGTGCCGGGAGCCGCGCGGTGGCCCAGGCCCGTGCGGTACGCGTCAAGGGCGGCGTCCGTCCGGCCCGTGCGCCGCAGCAGATCGCCCAGCAGCCGGCACAGATCGGCGAGATCCCCCGCGGCACCCGTGCGCTCCAGCAGGGACAGCGCCGCGCAGTAGTGCTCCTCCGCCGCCTCGGAGTCGGAACGCTCCTCGGCGATCAGCCCCAGCAGCCGGTGCGCGCCGCCCGCGTGGACAGCGCCGCGCTCGGCACCCAGGGCCGAGGGCGACAGCAGCGGGCGCAGCAGCTCCTCCGCCTCGGCCGCCTTCCCGCGCCGCCGCAGCACGTCCGCGAGTTCCACTTCGACCTGCACGGTGAACAGCGGGGCCTTCTTTGAGGCCAGCATGTCGCGGGCGGTGCGCAGCTCGCTCTCGGCCTTGCGCAGATCGCCGTCCTGTGCGTAGACGTAGCCGCGCATCCAGTGGCAGTGCGCCAGCTCGGTGCGGATGTGGAGCTGCTGGTACAGCTCCTGGGCCTTGGCGAGCGAGGCGTCGGCCTCCGCGATCCGGCCCTCGGCGATGAGGGTGCGGGCGACCCCCCGGTGCATGCTCGCGATGAGCGCCGGATTGTCAACCTGCGGGGCGAGCGCGAGCGCGAGTTCGGCGGCGTGCGCGGCCCGCGCGTGCGCTCCCATGTCCATGTAGGGGGCGATGACGGCGGTGTAGAGCAACAGCAGCGCGTCGGGGTCGTGCAGCCCGGCGGCGTTCAGCTCGTCGACGGCCGTCTCCAGCAGGTAGCAGGCGTACCGGAGTTCGCCCGCGAGGAGATGGGCGGTGGCACGGCCGCGGACGGCCGGGACGCGGCGCGGCAGCGGCTCGTGGGCCAGCAGCCGTTCGACCTCGGCGAAGTGGTCGCGCGCGGCGATGAGGTCACCGGTCTCCAGGGCGCAGTCGCCGAGCCCCTGCACGGCGGTGGCCTCCTCGGACACCAGGGCGTGCCCGGCGGCCTCCGCGCGCAGGGCGCGGAAACGCGCGGCCGCGTCCTCGGCGTCCCCGGTGGCCAGGACGCGCCGGGCGTCGGTCAGCCGCAGCCGCAGCTCGATGGCCAGATGCGGGGGCCGGCCGGTGGCCAGTTCCTCCAGGGTGATGCCGAGGCGCCCCGCGAGATGGCGCAGGGCGGTCTCGGACGGGCGTACCTTCCCGGCCTCCAGGGTCGAGACGTACGCGGCGGTGTAGGCGGGCTCGGCCAACTGCTTCTGGGTGAGACCCCGTTCCGTCCGCAGCCGGAGCACGCGTCGGCCGATGTCGGCGGGTTCGTCGGCCCGTATGCCGTGGGTGCTGTTCTCGGCCACTTGTGCCCCTCGGTAAGTTACGCCGTGACTTAAGTCGTGAGTTAAATCTGGTTGATTCGATGTAGTCGAGGTGAGGACGGACGATGCCGGAAGCCTTGGGGAAGGCGGCTGCCGCCGCGCGGACGAGCGGACCGGCGGATCCGATAGATACCACGGGTACGGGGGTCGTCCGGCAGCCCGGCCTCGTCATGACCGACCGCTTCTTCGACGTCCCCCTCGACCACCGGGCGCCCGACGGCGAACACATACGCCTCTACGCCCGCGAGGTCGTCGCCCGCCGCCGCGCACACGAGGAACTGCCCTGGCTGGTCTACCTCCAGGGCGGCCCCGGCTGCCCCGCCGGGCGCCCCGTGGGCCGGGAGAACTGGCTGGACCGGGCGCTGGAGGACTACCGCGTCCTCCTCCTCGACCAGCGCGGCACCGGCCGATCCACGCCCGCCACCCGGCAGACGCTTCCGCTGCGCGGCACCCCGGCCCGGCAGGCCGATTACCTCACCCACTTCCGCGCCGACTCCATCGTCCGCGACTGCGAGCTGATCCGCGCCCGGCTGACCGGCGGCCGGCCATGGACCGTGCTCGGGCAGAGCTTCGGCGGCTTCTGCGCGGTCACCTACCTCTCGTACGCCCCCGAGGGGCTCGCCGAGGTCCTGATCACCGGCGGACTGCCGTCCCTCGACGCCGACGCGGACACCGTCTACCGCGCGGCTTACCCGCGCATGGAGCGCAAGTCGCTGGCGCATTACGCCCGTTACCCGGGCGACGAGGCCGCCGCGCGCCGTATCGCGCACCATCTCGCCGACCACGAGGAGGTGCTGCCCGACGGCACGCTCCTGACGGTCCCGGCCTTCCAGCAACTCGGCATCCTCCTCGGCACCGGGGACGGCTCCCACCGACTGCACTACCTCCTCGAGGACGCCTTCGTGGACACCGTCGCGGGACCGCGGCTGTCCGACGCCTTCGCCGGACAGGTCGCGGCGGTCCTCTCCCGCGCCGACTGCCCTCTTTACGCCATCCTCCATGAGGCCATCTATGCCCAGGACGAGCGCGCGACGCACTGGTCAGCCGATCGGGTGAGGGTCGAATACCCGCAGTTCGAACGGTGGATCGAGCCGGGAGCGCGTTTCCTCTTCACCGGCGAGAGCGTCCACCCCTGGATGCTGCGCACCCACGCGGCCCTGCGCCCCCTGCGGCAGACCGCCGAACTCCTCGCCGAGCGCCGGGACTGGGCCCCCCTCTACGACCCCGAGCGCCTCGCCCGCAACACCGTCCCCGTGGCGGCGGCGATCTACCACGACGACCTCTACGTCGACACCGAGCACTCGCTGCGCACCGCGCGCGCGATCGCGGGCCTGCGGACGTGGGTCACGGACGAGTACGAACACGACGGCCTCCGGGCGAGCGGCCGGGTGGTCCTGGACCGGCTGTTGCGCCTGGTCCGGGACGAGGCGTAGCCGCCGCCCAGCCCCCGGCGACGAACTGCGCGTGTCATTTGGGTAACTTGAACCTCATCCATTGCCATGTGCCCCCTGAGCCCCCTACGTTAAGCCGCACCTCAATGCGATTTAACCCCCCACTTATATGGGGGGCCCAGGGAGGAACCCCCCATGCGCAGACGAATATCCCTCGCGGCCGGTGCGGCCCTCACGGCCGCGCTGGCCGCCACGGTGACGACGATGACGGCGACGGCGACACCGCCGGCACCCGCACCGGCGAAGCCGACAGCCGAACGCACCCAGCACGTCGAGTACTTCACCGACCCCGGCGGCCACCCCCGTCACACCACCGTCCCCGCCTCGACCACCCCGCCCCGCACGTTGCGGCCCTCGGTCGCGGGCGACGGTGCCCTCAGCAAGATCATCGGCAACGGCACGGCGCGCACCAAGGTCGACGTCGTCTTCATCGGCGACGGCTACACCGCCTCCCAGCAGGGCGACTTCCACGCCGACGTGCGCTCCAAGTGGGCGCAGATGTCCGCCGTCGAGCCCTACGCCTCGTACAAGAAGCTCTTCAACGTCTGGGCCGTCGACGCCGTCTCCCGTCAGTCCGGGGTCTCCGGCGACCCGGGCGAGGGTGTCGTCAAGGACACCGCGCTGAAGTCGCGGTTCTTCTGCGACGGCATCGAGCGGCTGCTGTGCGTCGACACCGGCCGCGTCGAGTCGTACGCCGCTAAGGCGCCCGACGCGGATCTGGTCGTGGTGCTGTCGAACTCCACCAAGTACGGCGGCGCGGGCTACAACGACGTCGTCTCCAAGGTCGGTTACGACGGCATCGCCACCGCCTCGTCCGACAACGAGGACTCCGACCAGGTCGCCGTGCACGAGACCGGCCACTCCTTCGGCAAGCTCGCCGACGAGTACCAGTACGAGGAGTACGGCACGTACACCGGCGCCGAGCCGGACAGCGCCAACACCAGCAAGCTGACCGCCGCGCAGCTCTCCGCGCAGAAGAAGAAGTGGTACCGCTGGGTCGGCAAGACCTCCCCGGACGGCGGGAAGGTCGGCGCGTTCGAGGGCGCCGGTTACTACCCCAAGGGCCTCTACCGCCCCACGGACGACTCGATCATGCGCTCGCTGGGGCGCGAGTTCAACCTGCCGGGCCGCGAGGCCATGATCGCGGGCTTCTACCGGCACGCGAGCGTGCTGACCAGCACCACGAGCACCTCAGGCAAGGTCGGTGGCAAGGACAAGGTGACCGTGAAGCTGCCCGCCGCCACCACGACCGTGCGCTGGTTCGTGGACGGACGCGAGGTCCTGGCGGGCCGGGGACGCACGAGCGTGACCCCGCGTTCCCTGGGCGTGAAGCCGGACGGCAAGGCCCACACGCTGACGGCCAAGGCCACCGACCGCACGGACAAGGTGGTGGACCCGGCGCTGCGCAAGCGGCTGTCCGGCTCGCTGAGTTGGAAGGTCGTGGGCTGAGCCCCTGCCCGACGGCTACGGGGCGGTGGCGCCCACGCCACCGCCCGACCGGTGCGGTGTGACGCTCACGCGCACAGTTCCCGTTCCAGCGGGGTGCGGAAGCGGGGAGTGACCCGCACCCCGCCCAGCCAGGCACCCAGCCGGGCGGCCTCCGCGTCGATCGCGGCGGCCGCCTGACGGCCGACGTCCGCCAGCGGACGCCAGACGACCTCCCCGTCCGCCCGCTGCGCCCAGCCGCCCACGATCCGTCCGTCACTCCACACGGTCGGGCCGACGTTGCCCGCCCGGTCGAACAGAGCGGGCACGTCACCGGGGGAGAGGTACCAGTCCCGGCCGCGCCAACCCATGGCGGTCGGGTCGAGCCCGGGCAGGAGGGCGACCCAGGGCCCGGCGGCGGGCTCGTCGTCGACGTCGTCGGGCAGGACGACCCCCGGCCCGTGGGACAGCTCGACGCCCGTCACCCCCACATCGGCGAGCGCCCTGCGCGTATCGCCGAGCGTCCAGCCCGTCCACCACTTCAGATCCGCCTCCGTGGCCGGCCCATACGCGGCGAGCCACCGCCGCGCGACCTCGGCCTTCGCCTCCCGGACGTCGATCTCCGGCAGCTGCGGCACCCGCGCGTACGGATACAGGCTGCTGGTCCACGACCCGCGCGGCCGGGCGCGCCGCACATGTCCGTCCGAGGCCAGCAGCCGCAGCAGCCGGCTGCCGACGCTCTGCCGCCCCTCGTAGGGCTTGCCGGGCGACACCACGATCGTCTCCCTCAACACCGGCACGTCCTCGGCCAGCTCGGCCGTCGTCGCTTCACCCCGCGCGGCGAGCGCGTCCAGCACCTCGGCCTCGGTCCGGGCGAGCCGCGCCTCGTCCCAGCCCCCGTCGGTGCCCTCCCGCAGGAACTTCACGAACGCGGCCCGCTCGCGCACCGCGATCGCCCGTGCCGTGGAGGAGCTGACGTACGGCGCGAACTCCCGGCTCACGGCGAAGAGGGTGCGCCGCATGGACAGCAGCTTGATCAGCGTCACGTCCTCGTAGAGCCCCCGCTCCACCTCCGCCGTCGACGGCTCGGCGAGCCGCGCGCACGCCGACAGATACACCGTCGCGGCATCGGTCGCGTGCAGCGCGACGAGCGCGTCCGCCACGTCCTCGACGGCCGTGGCCCGGTGGGAGGGGGAGAGCAGATGCCGCCGCCCGAGGCGGGCGCGGCGCTGCTCGTCGCTGATGCGGAGGCTGTTCATGGGGGAGAGGGTAGGGGCGATGTAGGTCGCATCCTGTCCTCTACGGGGCCCTACGGCTACCGGACCGCCGGAGGGCGGCACTCAGGTGAACGGCGGTCGGTCGGCAGCGGCCCGGCGGTGGCTATTCGGCGCGAGGGGGGCGGGTCGCGGCCTCGGCGTTCCGCGTGATCCGGGTGAGCAGGTCCCGGACGGCGGCGGACTCGGTCTCGGAGAGCCCCTCGGCGAGCCGGGCGTCGAGCCTCGCCACCAACGCGTCGGCCTGGGCGAACACCTTCTTACCGTGCTCGGTCATCCGGACCTCGATCAGCGTGCCGTGGATCGGGTGGGGGCTGCGGGCGACCAGGCCGCGGGACTCCAGCCGGCCGAGCAGGCTGTTCATCGTCTGAGGAGTCACCGAGAGACGCCGCGCGAGTTCGGCGGCGCTGATCCCCGGGTTGTCACTGAGCACAGCGAGCGCGCCCTGCTGGGCGGCGGTGATCCCCGCCTCCCGTACCGCGGCCTCCTTGGCGGCCTGGGTGAGGCGTTCGGCCTGCTTGATGTGGACCATCAGGCGCTCGGAGTAATGCATGCGCCGAGTGTAGGAGCGGCCGGCAGTATCCGCCAAGACAGCAGGCAGCTTGCGAATGGCTATTCGCATGCTGTTAGCTGCATGCATGCGAATGAGTTGCCCCTTCCGAGGCGGCTCGCGGTGTCCGCCACCGGCCTCGGCCACGGCGCCCTGCCCTTCGCTGCCGCTCCCCCTCCCCCTCCCCGCAAGGAGTCCGACATGACCGCCGCCCCGATCCGCCCCGCCGTCCGCACTCGTCCCGCCCTCAGCAACGACCTCGCGCGCGCCATCGTCGATGCCGCCCTCGCCGCCGCCCGGCAGACCGAGGTGTTGTTCTCCGTCGCGGTGGTCGACGAATCCGGCCATCTCAGCGCGTTCGCCCGGATGGACGGCTCGGGCCTGATGACCATCCAGATCGCCCAGGACAAGGCGTACACCGCCGCCGCCTTCGGCTTGAGCACCCACGAGTGGCACGAGTTCGTCGAGAACGACACGCAGTTGGCGCCGGGGGCCCGGACGGGGATCGACCGCCTCGTCACGTTCGGCGGCGGGCTGCCGATCGTCGTCGACGGGCAGCTCGTCGGCGGGATCGGCGTCTCGGGCGGGCACTGGTCGGACGACATAAAGATCGCGGAGGCCGGGCTGACGGCGATCGCCGCATAGCGGCAACCGGCGGAGGCCCGACCCGTCGGGCCCCCGCCGATGGCGGGCTAATTCGGGTGCGCCGCGCTGCCCCGGGCTGAGACGGTGCGCGGCATGAACCTTCCCGCGCTCGCCATTGCCCATAAGGCCTTGATCCGCCGCGCCACCCCCGCCGACGCGGCCGGCACGGCCGAGACCTGGCTCTGCTCGTACGACGCGGCCCTACCGACGGTGCGCCGGGCGCACACGGACGACGAGGTCCGCGACTACTTCCGCCACGTGGTGATCCCGGAGTGTGAGACGTGGGTCGCGGAGGCCGGCGGGGAGATCGTCGGCATGATGGTCCTGCACCGGGCCTGGCTGGACCAGCTCTACCTGGCACCGGCCTGGCGGGGCCACGGCCTGGGCGACCGCTTCGTGACCCTGGCGAAGAACCGCTGCCCCACCGGCCTGGACCTGTGGACCTTCCAGATCAACACCCCGGCTCACCGCTTCTACGAACGCCACGGCTTCGTGGAAGCGGAGCGCACGGACGGCTCGGCGAACGAGGAGCGGGAGCCGGATGTGCGGTATGTCTGGCGGCCGTGAGCCTTCGCCTTTGCGGTCCGGAAAACGCGAAAGGCCCCTTCCACTGATGGAAGGGGCCTTTCGGGCTGTGCACTCGGCAGGATTCGAACCTGCAACCTCTTGATCCGTAGTCAAGTGCTCTATCCGTTGAGCTACGAGTGCTCGGCTTCCCGGCGGTGATGCTGCCGGTTGGCGTTGCGGAGGCAACTTTACATGACGTGGGGGGTGGAATGTGCCGTCACCCCGGGTGGCCGCGCCTCGGGCCTGCGGCTCGGCCGCGTCCGGCGCGGTTGGGAGCGGTTTCCGCTCGTCCTCGTCCTGCGTGCCGGCGATCACGTCCTCACGGACGCGGACGCCGGTTCATCCGAAGTCCGCGAGGAGCGTGTTCGTCCCCCCCCCGGCACCTTGGCCGTCCCGGCGGGGTAGCAGGTGTCGGGACCTACACCGAGAAGCCGTTCACCCGCTCCGGGGTGATCCGGACGATCAGTCGGCTCTCCGTCTCCTGCGGCGGGTCCTCGCCCAGGTAACGCTGCGAGAGCCGCTTCGGCAGCACCTTCTCCGGGTCGGGCACCAGCTCGGCGGTGCCCCGGATCTCGGCCGACCGATACGGGTTCTCCAGATCGAAGACCGAGAGGCTGACGCGCGGGTCGCGCTCCATGTTCCGGGTCTTCTTGCGGCCGGCGGTCGAGGAGATGAGCACCGTGTCGCCCTCGCGCACGAACCAGACCACCGAAGTCTGGGGACCGCCATCGGGATTGACCGTGGCGAGGGTGGCGAAGTTCTTGCCGTCGAGGAGGCTGGCCGTGGCGGCGTCGAAGCCGTCGAAATGTGTCATGTCCAGTGACAACGATGCACCGGTCCAAGATCTTCCCGGCGCTCGTCGCCAGGCTTGACGCCGGTCCCTTCGCGGCCGGAGAGCCCGCCTCGGCCTCGGACGCGGTCAGCCGATCGTGATCTCGTACCGCAGCCGCTGGCGGGACGCCGTCATGGTCATCACGTCGACCTGGATCGGCGAGTCGTCGCGGTCGAGCGTGAGCCGTGTCAGGTGCAGAACGGGTTCGTCCGGCGCGGTGCGGAGCACTTCCCGCTCCTCCGCGCTCGGCATACGGGCGATCACGTCCTCGCGGACGCGGGCGCCGGTGTAGCCGAGGTCCGCGAGCAGTGTGACCGCGCCCCCGGGAATCTTGGCCGTCCCGGCGAGACGCGTGCCACGGGCGATGGCGGTGGGGTAGTAGGTGTCGGTCAGCTCGTTCGGCCGGTCGTCGAGGAGGATCACCCGCCGACGCACGACCACGCTCTCGCCCGTGGGCAGCCCGAGCAACTCCGCGACGTCCGGCGGCGCGGGCACTTCTCCTGCATGGACGATGCGCTGACTTCCCCGCCGCCCTTGGGCGGCGGCCTCAGCGGTCCAGGCGTCTGGCCGACCTGTGCCGCGCGCTGTCAGATAGGGCAGGGAACTGCTGGTCCACTCGCCGGTGCTCATGGTGTCCTTCCTGGGCGGCGCCCTCTCACTGTGAGGCGCGCAGCAGCCGACTGTCGAAACCGGAACGCAAGAGGCGTCGATAGGCGTCGTGAACGTCGCCCGGCACTTCCTGCTCGACGGCGAACCCGAGCGCCGGGTACTCGATGATTCTTTGCAGATCGCCGACCAGCATGTCTACGACCAGTTTCGCGTCCCCGATGGACTTCATGTAGTCATCGAATTCGAGGGGCTCGGAGGCGCAGATGACCTCGACCTCCGGCCAAAGCTTGCGGCACGTGGCGTAGGAACGGCGCTCCATGTACGGCTTGGAGATCAGGAGCAGCGAGTCGACGGCGACATGGGCCTTGAGCAACACCTCACGTGACAGCGTGATGTTCTGACCGGTGTTGCGCGCATTCGGTTCGAGGAGAATCGCGTCGTCGGGCACGCCCAGCGCGAGGGCGTGGGAGCGGAAATGGACCGCCTCTCCGTGCGGGAAGCGGGCCGCTGTGGTCGGACTGTTGCCACCGCTGAAGACGATCAGGGGGAACAGCCCGGCGTGATACAACTCGGCTCCGGTGGCCGCCACCCCGAGATCGTGACTACCGAGACCGATCGCCGCCGAACAGGGACGTACCTCGTGCCTCAACTGGTGGTAGTCCCATATGAGCTTGGCATCGGACCATTGCTCAGTGGTGATCGCGGGCCGTTGGCGGTTCTGCACCGAAGCGCTCCCTCATCCGTCCTCACCGGCCCTCGCGCTCGACCGAGTGGCTGGTGGACGGTCGTGTGCCCTACGCCTCGCCCGCGAAGGGTTCGGCGTTCCACTCCTCGCGGAGGAGCCCGTGGACGATGGAATCGCGCCACGCCCCACGGACGTGGACGTGACTGCGGATCCGGCCTTCCTCCGTGAACCCGGCAGCCTCCAGGGTCTTCTCCGCTGCCACGTTCAGCGGAGACCGCGCCGCCCAGACGCGGTGCAGGTCCAGGTCCGTGAAAGCGAGGGTCAGGAGCAAGCGCAAAGTTTCGCTCCCGTACCCGACGCCCCAGGTGTCCGGGCGCAACGCGCTGCCGATCGTGGCGGCGCGTGGCTGGTGCGGGTCCGTGGCCAGACGGGCGAAGCCGATCAGGTCGTCGGTGGTCCGCTCGACGACGGCGAGCGCGTACTCCTCGCGCGGGGAGGCCGTGGCCGAGGACATGGACCGGGTGACGATGCTGCCGACCTCCTCGCGTGAGCGCGGCGTGAAACTGAGGTGCTCGGTGGTCTCCGGGCTGCCGTAGATCGCGAATACGGCGTCCACGTCGTCGATGGTCAGTTCACGAGAGCGAGGCGTGCGTCGTCGCGCATGACCGGATGCATGCCGGGGACTCTACCCCCGCGTCTAGCTCGGCAGAGCGAGTGCGGGGCGGCTGCTGAACACCGCGATCTCCTCGCGTAGTTCGCGGACCGTCCACGCCGACGGATGAGTGGTGCGTAGCCTTCGACGGGTCAGCGCTGATCACTCAGGCGTGAACTCATACTGCATTTCGTAGAGGTGCCCGGCTTTGACCATGACGGTCACCTCGATGGGCCGTTCATTGTCGCTGTAGACAACGCGGAGCGTCCGAAGGACCGGCAGGTTGCTGGGCAGTCGGAGCGCGTTGTACTGCTCCTGCGTGGGGACGCGGGCTGAGACCTTGTCCACGCTGAGCCGAGGCGGAAAGCCCAGGTCGTTGAGAAGCGTCGGTGTGCCGCCTTTGACTTTTCGGCGCTCCGTTATGGCGGAGCCACGGACGATCTCCAATGGGTAGTAGGACTTCACCAATTCCACCGGCTCATCGTCGATCAAAAGCAGCTGGCGGCGCAGCAGTGCCATGCCCCCCTCTGGAAGCCGCAAGGCCACAGAGACGTCTGTGGGTGGTTCGACCTCTGCGACTTCGAGCAGTTTGCTACGTGCTTGCGCACCTTGTTTCGAGGCCTCCGTGATCCAGCGGTACGGTTCACCAGCTGTCGACGGGGCCATGTACGCCGCAGGGCGCATGGTTCGCTGCCGACGTTCGCGGACGGTGACGGCTGCCCCCGGCCGTCCGATGACCAAGTGTTCGTCTTTGAATAGCTGCAGAGCTTTCTGCACTGTTGCGTTGGAGGCGTCGAACCTGGCTTTGAGCTGCACGGTGGACGGCAGGTTGCCGCCAGGGGGCAAGTCGCCGCTCATGATCTCGTCGCGCAGGTCGGCAGCGATCCGCTCGTGCAGAGAGCGGCGGTCCGACGAGTCCGCCTCGGTCTTGTGCACGGTCATCCGATCCTGATCTCGTAACGCAGTCGCTGGCGATGCGCGGGCATGGTCATCACGTCGACCTGGAACGGTCGCTGCCGACTGTCGAGCGAGAGCCGTGTCAAACGCAGAACGGGTTCATCCTCCGCTGTCTGGAGCAGCTCCCGCTCTTCGTCGCTCGGCATCCCAGCGATCACGTCCTCGCGGACCTTCGCACCCACGTACCCGAGTTCGGCGAGCAGCGTGATTGCTCCACCGGGGATCTTGGCCGTCTTGGCGAGACGGGTGCTGCGGGCGATGGCGGTGGGGTAGTAGGTGTCCGTCAGCTCGTTCGGCCGGTCATCGAGATACATCATCCGGCGACGCACGACGACGGAATCCCCGGCGGGAAGTCCCAGCAGCTCGGCGACATCCGGTGGTGCCGCCACCTCCCCGGCATGAACGATGCGCTGGCTTCCGCGTCGGCCCTGGGCTGCGGCTTCGGCTCCCCAGGCGTCGCCCCCACCGGTGGCGCGCGGCGTCAGGTACGGCATCGAGCTGCTGATCCACCTGCTGTTGCTCACGATGTCCTCCGGCCGTTTGAGCTTCCCACCCTTGCCGCTTCACACGGTATGCGACCACCCGGATGTGGGTGCCTCCAGGGACAGCTTGCTGCTTTTCGCGAATAGCAGTGCGGTCAGGGAAGGAGGTGCGATGCGATGACGTACAGGAACGGCGCGTTCGTGGTGGACACGCGGGAGAGCCGGATCGCGCAGGTGATCGGAGGCGCGGGGCAGCGGGTGCAGTTGCGGCGTCCCGGGGGTGGGCTGGAGTGGGAGGTGCCCTCTTCCGTGCTGCGGCTGGCCACGCGGGAGGAGCGGGAGGCGCGGGCCTGTGGCCGACCGGGCCCAGGCCGTTGCTCGGCTGCGGGGAGTGCGCGGACCTGGAAGCCGCCTGGCGGCGGGCTACGGCCGGGGCGGGCGAGGTGGAGGCCGGAGACGCGCTCGTCGCCATGCGCCGGCACCGGCGGACGGCACACCTGCTCGCTGAGGAGCGCTGACGATGACCGTCCGCACGCGGGTGCGGGAGTGCGGCCATCGTTCGGGGTGGAGGCGCGCCGGCGGCGAGGCGCGCTGCGGGACGTGCGGGGTTGTGCGGTTCACGGACTACGGGGCGCTGCGACCGCCGGGGCTGCCGCAGATGACCGCCCCGGTCGAGCGTGCCCGCCGGGCGGTCCGCACGCGGCGCGGGGGCCGGACGCCCGCGTTCCCGGTCGACCAGGCCGACTAGGCCGGCCCGGCCGAGAAGATCGACGGCACGCCCGTCGTCGTGCGGGCGGGCGAGTTGTATGTCGTACCGCCCCGGACCTCGCACGCCGTGCGACACGGGAGCCACGGGGTGCTGATGGTGATCGAGCGCCGACAGACCGGCTGAACTCGGCGTGCCGGCCGGGGGACGCATCCGGCGCCGGGCCCGTGAAGTGCCCGGACGTGCGGCAAGATGGGCTCCATGGGGACCTTCGCTGCACCCGAAGGGTTGATCGCCGGCCGCTACCGGCTCGGGCCGAGGATCGGGCGTGGCGGCATGGGCACCGTTTGGCGTGCCAATGACGAGCTGCTGGCCCGCGAGGTCGCGGTCAAGGAGCTGCACGTCGACGGCGAGCTGAGCGCCGCCGAGGCGCAGGCGCACCGCGACCGCACGCTGCGCGAGGCCCGTACGGTCGCGCAGATCAAGCATCCGAACGTGATCGTCCTGCATGACATCGTCGAACAGGACGGGCGTCCCTGGATCGTCATGGAGCTGGTGGACGGCCGGGCGCTGTCCGACCGGCTGGCCGCCGAGGGGCCCGTCACCTCGCGGGAGGCGGCCCGGATCGGGGTCGCGATGCTGGGGGCGCTGCGCGCCGCCCACGCGCGTGGTGTGCTGCACCGGGACATCAAGCCCGCGAACGTCCTCCTGGAGGCCGGCACCGGCCGTATCGTGCTGACGGACTTCGGCATCGCCCAGGTGTCGGGGGCGACGACGATCACCGAGACCGGGGCGTTCGTCGGCTCGCCCGAGTACACCGCGCCGGAGCGCATGTCGGGCGGCCGCGCCGGGCCGGAATCCGATCTGTGGTCCCTGGGAGTGCTGTTGTGCACCTCGCTCAGTGGTGCGTCGCCCTTCCACCGTGATTCCCTCGGCGGGATCCTGCACGCCGTCGTCTACGACGAGATCCGGCCACCGGCCGACGCGGGCCCGCTGCTGCCGGTCGTACGCGGCCTGCTGGAACGCGACCCCGGGCACCGGATGGGCGCGGACGAGGCCGAGCGGCTGCTGCGCGGCTACCTCGACACCGGGCGGCTGGCGCCCGCCACCCGCTACACCCCCACGCAGCGCGGCGTCCCCGTACCGCCGCCCGCCCCACCGCTCCCGGCACCCCAGGAAGCCCCGGTATCCCAGGAACTCCCGGCACCCCAGGAGCCCCCGACACCTCCGGCACCTCCGTCTCCCGACACGGCACCCCACGGCACAGGCACCCACCCGCCCCGCACCGCGCGGCGCGGGCGCGCGCGTACCGTCCTGTTGGCCGCCCTCGCCCTCACCGCCCTGGCCGGAACGGGCGCCGGGCTCGCCGTCGTCCTGGTGGACCGGGAAGCGCCTCCGGTGGCCGCGCGGCCGGGACGCCCGTCGGTCCCCTCCGGACAGGCGTCCGTCGCCGCGCCCGCCGTCCCGCCGCGCGTGAAGGCACCCGCCGGGTACCACGTCGTGCAGGACCCGGCCGGGTTCGCGCTCGCCGTGCCCGACGGCTACACCCGCTCCCTCGAACCACCGCGCGTCTTCTACTACTCGCCCGGCAAGGAGTTCCGGATCGGCATCCTCATCCAGGACCCTCGCCCCGACGGCCCGATCGGCGCGATGCGCAGCTCCGCCGACCAGGCACCGGACCGCTATCCCGGCTACTGCGACGGCCGGGTCGAGAAGACGACCCACAAGGGGTACCCGGCCGCCTCGTGGGAGTTCACCTGGAGCGGCTTCGAGGAGGACGCCGGCCCCCGCCACACCTACGACCTCGGCTGGGACGAGGGCGGCAAGATGTACGACGTGTGGGTGTCGGGCCCGGCCGGCAAGTCGGTCGAGGGGCGGCGGCATTTCGACACCGCCCTGGACACCTTTGTGCGCACCCGGCCGGTTTCGTCGCCCTGAGCCGGGTGCGGCCGAGGCGGCCGAGATGCGCCCACGGACCCCCGGTTGGTATTGATTGGTTCATGACGAACCACGGGGGACGGGCCGACGAGCCCACCAGCTACGGGCTCCAGCCGCCGAGCGTTCCGGCCGCGTCCGGCGCGCCGGGCCATCCCTATTCCGGCCATATCGCGGCACCGAACGGGACGAACGGGTCGTACCAGCCGACGGCCCACCACACCCCGCCCCCTCGGGAGCCGGCCGACCCCGGCGCCGGCCGTACGGTCGGCGGCCGCTACCGGCTCCTCTCCCGCCTCGGTCACGGTGGCATGGGCACGGTGTGGAAGGCCCGTGACGAGGTCGTCGACCGCGATGTCGCCGTGAAGGAGCCGCGCGTCCCCGACCACCTGCCGGAGAGCATGCGGCAGACCGTCTACCAGCGCATGCAGCGCGAGGCCCGCGCCGCCGCCCGCATCGACCACCCCTCGGTCGTCACCGTCCACGACGTGGTCGTCGAGGACGGCCGTCCGTGGATCGTGATGGAGCTGGTGCGCGGGCGCTCCCTCGCCGACCGGCTCACCGAGGGCACCCTGGACCCCCGCGAGACCGCCAAGATCGGTCTGGCGGTCCTCGGCGCGCTGTCCGCCGCCCACGCGGCGGGCGTGCTGCACCGCGACGTGAAGCCCGACAACGTGCTGCTCGGCCCCGACGACCGGGTGGTGCTCACCGACTTCGGCATCGCCCGGATCGAGGGCGAGCAGGGGCTGACGGAGACGGGCGCCTTCGTCGGCTCGCCCGAATACGTCGCTCCGGAACGGGTGCTGGGCCAGGTGCCCGGCCCGGAGTCCGACCTGTGGTCGCTGGGTGTCGTGCTCTACGCGGCTGTGGAAGGCGTCTCCCCCTTCCGCCGCAGTAACACCCCTGCCACCCTCCAGAGCATCCTGTCCACCGAGCCGCAGATCCCCTCGCGTGGTTCGGGCGCGCTCGGAACGCTCGTCATGCAACTGCTGCGCAAGGACCCGGCGGCCCGCCCGACGAGCGCGGAGGCCCGGCAGACGCTGGAGTCCGTGGCCCGTCCGACCGCTCCGCAGCCCGCCGCGTTCGCCCCGTCCGTGCCGTCCTCCGCCGGCAGCCGCTGGGTGCCGCCCGTGCTCCAGGGCAACCGCAAGGCGCAGTGGGGGCTCGGTGGCGGCGTCATCGCCCTGGCCGCCGCGGCGGTGCTCCTCGTCGTGAATCCGTTCGCGGTCGGACCGGCGATACCGCTGCACTGGAAGGTCCGGGAGGAACCGGAGATCGTGCGGGCGTCCCTCGCGGTCCCCGAGGACTACGTCAAGACCATGGACGCGGACAAGGGATGGGTCGGCTTCAGCGACCCCAGCGGTGTGTTCGTCGTCTATCTGACCCGCGCGTCGGAGGAGCCCAAGCCGGGCTCGTCCACGCCCAAGCCCGACATCGGCTCGGCCGACGCCGAAGCCGACAAGCTCAAGGACTACTACCAGGGCGGCACCGCCCCGGGGCTCGTCGACCCCGTGGCGAAGAAGACCGAGGCGGCCTACAAGGGCATGGACACGGCGGAGGTCCGGACCGTCTACCGCAAGTCCGGGAGCGACGAGGACGACCCCAAGAGACTCATCCGGACCCAGGTCATCGTCAACAAGGCCAAGAACGTCTCCTGGCAGCTCGAAGTGCGGATGCCCGAGAAGGGCGAGTCCCGCAAGGACGGCGACAAGCTCTTCGAGAACGTGCTCCAGTACCTCAAGCTCCAGGAGTAACGACACCACCCGCCGCGCCCGTCGCAGCCGCCGCACCGGAGAGCGTCGGGTGCGGCGGGTGCGGCCTGCGGTGCCCGACCGGTGAAATGGGGCTACTGGCGGGTACCCAAAGTGTCGGCCCGCGCCTACGCTCGCCCCCATGACGGACTCGCGGCGCGACGCAGCAGGGATACCCGGCATATCCGGGGCAACGGCGACCATCGAGGAGACGAAGGGGGCACCGGGCTCCGGCGGAAATCCCGTGGCCGCGCCGGGAGTTCGCGGCGCCGCCGACGTCGTCACCCCCGCCCTCGTCGCCCGTCTCACCGCCGGGGTCATCGGCAGCGGAACGACCGCCAACCACACGCCCCTCACC
The DNA here is from genome assembly GCF_055582085.1 of Streptomyces sp. NPDC042259. Taxonomy (NCBI): domain Bacteria; kingdom Bacillati; phylum Actinomycetota; class Actinomycetes; order Kitasatosporales; family Streptomycetaceae; genus Streptomyces; species Streptomyces sp. NPDC042259. The sequence continues at coordinate 263,125 of NZ_JBVJDW010000004.1, forward strand.
GGGCGGAAGCTGGCCGACCTGCCGGAGTCGACCCCGCAGGACGTCGCCGTCGCCTTCGACCGGGCCCGCGCGGCACAGCGCCGCTGGGCCGCCGTGCCCGTGCGGCAGCGCGCGGCGGTACTGCTGCGCTTCCACGACCTCGTGCTCGCGCGGCAGAGCGAGGTCCTGGACCTCATCCAGCTGGAGACCGGCAAGGTCAGACTGCACGCCCACGAGGAAGTGCAGGCCGTCGCCGTCGCGGCCCGCCACTACGGGCGCAAGGCACCGGCTTATCTGCGGCCCAGGCCGCACACCGGGGTCATCCCGACCCTCACCAAGGTCACCGAACTGCGCGGGCCGCGCGGGGTCGTCGGTCAGATAGCCCCCTGGAACTACCCCTTCGAGCTGTCCGTCGGTGACGCCCTGCCCGCCTTCGCCGCGGGCAACGCCGTCGTGATGAAGCCCGACACCGAGACGGCCCTGACCGCCCTGTGGGCCCGCGAACTGCTGATCGAGGCGGGCCTGCCCGCCGATGTGTGGCAGGTGGTGCTCGGGGAGGGCCCGGTCGTCGGCCCGGCCGTCGTCGCGCACGCCGACTACGTCTCCTTCACCGGCTCGACCCGCACCGGCCGCGAGGTCGCCCAGGGCGCCGCCGCCCGCCTGGTGGGCTGCTCGCTCGAACTCGGCGGCAAGAACGCCATGCTGGTCCTGCGGGACGCCGACGTCGAGAAGGCCGCCGCGGGCGCGATCCGCGGCTGCTTCTCCTCCGCGGGCCAGCTGTGCGTCTCCATCGAGCGGCTGTACGTCCACGAGTCGGTCGCCGACGAGTTCCTCCGGCGGTTCGTCGCCCGTACGAAGGCGATGCGGCTCGGCACGGCCCTCGCCTACGGCGCCGACATGGGGTCGCTGGTCTCCGACCGGCAACTGAGGAACGTCACCCGGCACGTCGAGGAGGCCGTCGCCCAGGGCGCCACCGTCCTCACCGGCGGCCGCCCCCGGCCCGACATCGGGCCGTTGTTCTACGAGCCGACCGTCCTCGAAGGCGTCGAGGAGCCCATGGCCGTCCGCACGGAGGAGACCTTCGGCCCGGTCGTCTCCGTCTACCGCTTCCGCGACGAGGACGAGGCCGTGCGCCTGGCCAACGCCACCCCCTACGGGCTCAACGCCAGCGTCTGGACCAGGGACGGGCGGCGGGGCCGCGCGGTCGCGGCGCGGCTGCGCGCGGGCACCGTCAACGTCAACGAGGCCTACGCGGCCGCCTACGGCAGCGCGCAGTCACCCATGGGCGGCATGGGCGACTCGGGGCTGGGACGTCGGCACGGCTCCGAGGGCATACTCAAGTACACCGAGGCCCAGACCGTCGCCCAGCAGCGGATCATGCCCCTCGCTCCCGCCTTCGGGCTGGATGACGAGACGTACGCGGCGGTCATGTCACGCGGCCTGCGCGCCATGAAGGCCCTGCGTCTGCGCTGAACCCCACGCTCCACGGATCCGCACACCCCTACGGAGGTCCCGGTGGCTGAGCACGACTACGACTACGACGTGATCGTCATCGGTTCGGGCTTCGGCGGTTCGGTGTCCGCCCTGCGCCTGACCGAGAAGGGTTACCGCGTCGGGGTGCTGGAGGCGGGCCGTCGCTTCACCCGCGACACCCTGCCCAGGAACTCCTGGGCACTGCGCGACTATCTGTGGGCCCCGGCCCTCGGGCTCTACGGCATCCAGCGCATCCACCTCCTCGGCAATGTGATGGTCCTGGCGGGCGCCGGCGTGGGCGGTGGTTCGCTCAACTACGCCAACACGCTGTACGTCCCGCCGAAACCGTTCTTCGACGACCCGCAGTGGGCCCACATCACCGACTGGCAGGAGGAGTTGCGGCCGTACTACGACCAGGCCCGGCGCATGCTCGGGGTACGCCTCAACCCGACCGTGACGCCCTCGGACGTCCATCTCAAGGCGGCGGCCGAGAAGATGGGCGCGGGGGACACCTTTCACCTGGCACCGGTCGGGGTGTTCTTCGGCGACGGCCAGGACGCCGGGGGCGCCGGGGGTGCCGCGCGGGCCGAGCCGGGCGCCGAGGTGCCCGACCCGTACTTCGGCGGCGCGGGCCCGGCCCGCAGGGCCTGCACCGAGTGCGGCGAGTGCATGACCGGCTGCCGGCACGGCGCGAAGAACTCCCTCACCGAGAACTATCTGTACCTCGCCGAGCGGGCCGGGGCCGTCATCCACCCGATGACCACGGTCGTGGCCCTCACCGAGCGCCCGGGCGGCGGGTTCGAGGTTTACACCGTGCCCACCGACAAACGGCGCAAGGCCCGGCCCAGGGTGCTGCGCGCGGAACGGGTGGTGCTCGCCGCCGGGACCTACGGCACGCAGACGCTGCTGCACGCGATGAAGGACAAGGGCCTGCTGCCCCGGATCCCCGACCGTCTCGGCCACCTCACCCGGACCAACTCCGAGGCGCTCGTCGGCGCCATGACCGACGACCGGCGCTACCGCGAGGCCCACGGGGCGCCGAAGGCCGACTTCACCCGCGGCGTCGCGATCACGTCCTCCGTCCACCCGAACGCCGATACCCACATCGAACCCGTCCGGTACGGCAAGGGCTCCAACGCGATGGGCGCCCTGTCGATCATGCAGGTGCCGGTGGGCACCCGGGTGCCACGCGCGGTGGCCTTCGCGGCGAACTGCGCGCGGCACCCGGTGGTGGCCCTGCGGTCGCTGTCCAACCGCCGCTGGTCCGAGCGCACCATCATCGGTCTGGTCATGCAGTCGCTGGACAACTCCCTGATCACGTACCGGCGGCGGAAGGGTCCGGGCAAGGGCCTGCTCACGGCCCGGCAGGGACACGGCGCGCCCAACCCGAAGCAGATCCCCGAGGCGGCCGAGGCGGCCACGCACCTCGCCCGGGAGATCAACGGCTTCGCGGGCAGCAACATCGGCGAACTGATCGGCACCCCGCTGACCGCCCATTTCCTGGGCGGCTGCCCCATCGGCTCCGACGCCACCCGCGGGGTCGTCGACCCGTACCACCGGCTGTACGGGCACCCGGGGGTCTCCGTCGTCGACGGCGCCGCCGTCTCCGCGAACCTGGGCGTCAACCCGTCGCTGACCATCACGGCCCAGGCGGAGCGCGCGATGGCCTTCTGGCCGAACAAGGGCGAGGCGGATCCCCGTCCCCCGCAAGGCGGTGCCTACGAACGCGTGGCCGCCGTCGAGCCCCGCAGCCCGGCGGTCCCGAAGGACGCGTTCGGGGCGCTGCGGCTGCCGTTCCTGGCGGTGCCCAAGGTGCCGCCGAAGCGCGCCGACGCCGAGCGGGATGACAGCGAGCGGGGTGGCGCCGAGCGGGGTGGCGCACCGGCGTAGGGCCCACGGGGGCCCGACCTCACCGCGGGGCGGGGGACCGGCGAAGGGCCCCGTGGCCGCCTCCGCGGGGGGCGCGGGCGGTCACGGGGCCCTTGACTGCCGGCACCGGAGTCAGGGCAGGGTCGGTGCCGCGAAGCGGCGCCGGGGGAAGCGCCGCGGGTTCGAGAGGTCGTGCCGGCCCGGGGGCATCGATGAACCGTTCCGCCGCGCGGCTGGTTCGACCAATGTCGGTGCGGGCCCGGGGATTTGGTGTCCCCTTGGCATCGTGGGGGATGTCCCTCGCCGTGCGCAACCGTTTCGACCGGATACGGTCGGTTCCAGGCGTCCCCGGAACCGACCGACCCTGGGTGGCGGCCGGGCTGCTGTCCCCTGCTGACCGGCCACCGTGCCACCGGAATGAGGTCCCACGACATACGTGCTCGTACGTCTCACACTCCGGTGGATCCGCCCTGTCGTCGCCGGGCGCCCAGGTGAACAGGGGCGGAAGCCACACGTGGTGCACAAGCGGGCCGCTCCTGGATGGCGCGGACAACGAGTCCAACGAAGCGTGTCGCGAAGCGGTCACGCGCCGTACGGGTGACGGCGTCGGGGCCCGGCACCGCGTCGGGCTCGGCCCGGGCCGGCCCGGCTCCGGCGGAGGTCCTTCCCGGGACCGTTCCCGGAATCCCGCTCAGATCCGTCCCCGGCACAGCTCCAGGAGGGTCATGGCCAAGGTGGTGCCGGGCTTGCCGAGCTGATCGCTGAAGTGGGTGAGGATCTCCATCTCCCGGGCGAGGCTCACCCGGGGCCCGCCCGAGGCGATCCGCTCGCGTTGGATCACCGCCGAGACGGCCATCCGCTCCTGCACGAGCCCGATGATCCGACCGTCGAGATCATCGATCCGGCCGCGCGCGCCGGTGATCAGACGGGCGGCCTCGTCCGTACGCGCACCGGTCTCGGGGGCGGTGGGGGCAATGGGTGCCGTGGGGGTAGGGGTGGCGGCGGGTGCCGTGGCGGTCTGGGTGCTCATGTCCGTCTCTCCTGGGGGCTGGGGCCCCGCGGCCGGTCATCGGACCCGGAAAACGCAGAACGCCCCGGGCCTTGTCGGCCCGGGGCGCCTGGGAAGTCGCTGATCAGTGGATCAAGCAGCACGACCATGGCAGCCGGTCGGGCCGGTGCCATAGGTAAACGCGAAGGTGAGCTGCTTAAACATGGGCTCAGTATGAGCCCGTTAGAATGGAAAGTCCAACCCCCCGTTTCACCGCCGGAAGGCCGCCGAAGTGCCATCAGCGTCCCCTGCTGCCGCCCACGACAACACCGCGGACCCCGTCCTCGTTGTCGACTTCGGCGCGCAGTACGCCCAGCTCATCGCCCGCCGCGTCCGCGAGGCGCGGGTCTACAGCGAGATCGTCCCGTCCACCATGCCGGTGGAGGAGATGCTCGCCAAGAACCCGAAGGCGATCATCCTCTCCGGCGGTCCGTCGTCGGTCTACGCGGAAGGTGCACCGAGCATCGACCGCTCCCTCTTCGAAGCCGACATTCCCGTCTTCGGTATGTGCTACGGCTTCCAGCTGATGGCCACCACCCTCGGCGGCACGGTCGACGACAACGGCGCTCGCGAGTACGGCCGCACCCCGCTGACCGTCTCCAAGGTCGGCTCGACCCTCTTCGAGGGCACGCCGGCCGAGCAGTCGGTGTGGATGTCGCACGGCGACGCCTGCTCCGCCGCCCCCGAGGGCTTCTCCGTCACCGCGTCCACGGACGTCGTGCCCGTCGCCGCCTTCGAGAACGACGAGAAGAAGCTCTACGGCGTCCAGTACCACCCCGAGGTGCTGCACTCCACCCACGGCCAGCAGGTCCTGGAGCACTTCCTCTACCGTGGCGCCGGCATCGAGCCCACGTGGACCACCGGCAACGTCATCGAGGAGCAGATCGCCTCGATCCGTGAGCAGGTCGGCACCAAGCGCGCCATCTGCGGGCTGTCCGGCGGCGTCGACTCCGCCGTGGCCGCCGCCCTCGTCCAGAAGGCCATCGGCTCGCAGCTCACCTGCGTCTACGTCGACCACGGCCTGATGCGCAAGGGCGAGACCGAGCAGGTCGAGAAGGACTTCGTCGCCGCGACCGGTGTGCAGCTCAAGGTCGTCGACGCGCAGGAGCGCTTCCTGACCGCGCTCGCCGGCGTCTCCGACCCGGAGACCAAGCGCAAGATCATCGGCCGTGAGTTCATCCGCGTCTTCGAACAGGCCCAGGCCGAGATCGTCGCCGAGGGCGCGGCCGACGGCGAGGACGTCGCGTTCCTCGTCCAGGGCACGCTCTACCCGGACGTGGTCGAGTCCGGCGGCGGCACCGGCACCGCGAACATCAAGTCCCACCACAACGTGGGCGGCCTCCCCGAGGACCTCGAGTTCAAGCTCATCGAGCCGCTGCGCCAGCTGTTCAAGGACGAGGTCCGGATGGTCGGCGCCGAGCTGGGCCTGCCGGACGAGATCGTCCAGCGCCAGCCCTTCCCCGGCCCGGGCCTCGGCATCCGCATCGTCGGCGAGGTCACCAAGGAGCGCCTGGACCTGCTGCGCGAGGCCGACGCCATCGCCCGCGAGGAGCTGACGGCCGCCGGTCTGGACAAGGAGATCTGGCAGTGCCCGGTCGTCCTGCTGGCCGACGTCCGCAGCGTCGGCGTCCAGGGCGACGGCCGCACCTACGGCCACCCGATCGTGCTGCGCCCGGTCTCCTCCGAGGACGCCATGACGGCGGACTGGACCCGGATGCCGTACGAGGTGCTCGCGAAGATCTCGACCCGCATCACCAACGAGGTCAAGGACGTCAACCGCGTGGTGCTCGACGTGACGAGCAAGCCGCCGGGGACGATCGAGTGGGAGTAGTCCCACCGATCCCCTCATAGGATCGAACGCCGGTGCCGCCGCTCATTCGTTTGGGCGGCGGCACCGGCGTTTGTGGTGGGTACGCTGGCCGTACAGGCGAGACTCCGTCGTATGGGAGCGAGCATGAGCGCCGCGCGCGAGTACGGGCTGCCCGAGCAGTACGAGTGGGCCCGCCCGCCGAAGGGCGGCTGGACGGCGGATGATCTCGACCGGCTTCCGAATCTCCCTCCGCACACGGAGCTGATCGACGGGAGCCTGGTACTGGTGAGTCCGCAGACCCGGTTCCACATGCGCACCATGCGCTTGCTGGAACGGGCCCTCCTGGAGCAGGCTCCGGACGGCCTGGACGTCGACCGCGAGATGACCATCAGGCTGGACGCGCGTAACCGGCCCGAGCCCGATGTCCTCGTGTTCCGCGTCGAGGGAGACCGGGGCCCGGAGCAGACCTGGCACAGGCCCGAGGACGTCGTCCTCGCCGTCGAGGTCGTCTCCGAGGATTCGATGGCCCGTGATCGCGAGGTCAAGCCCCGCAAGTACGCGGCTGCCGGGATCCGGCACTTCTGGCGGGTGGAGGAGAATGCCGGCCTTCCTGTCGTCTACGTCTATGAACTCGACCCGGCTCTCGGCGCCTACGTCCCCACGGGCATCCACCACGACCGGTTGAAGCTCACCGCGCCGTTCGACCTCGACATCGACCTCACGGCGATCGACCGACGTCCGGGACCCGCGCGGGGCGTCTGATGCGGCAGGGTCGAACGCCGGTGCCGACGCTCATTCGTTTGGGCGGCGGCACCGGCGTTTGTGGTGGGTACGCTGGTTCCAGGGCCCAGAATCCCGTCCATGGGAGGACTTATGACCGCTGAGATCGCGCACCACTGGCCGGTGCCGCCGCAGGACGGTTACACCGTGGACGACCTGCTGACGCTGCCCGACCTCCCGCCGCACACGGAGCTGATCGACGGGAGTCTGGTTTTCGTGAGTCCACAACGGTATTTCCACAGCGTTGTGATCGACCTGCTGGTGAACGGCTTGCGGCGCACCGCTCCGCCCGAGTTCAAGGTCGCCCGGGAAATGACCGTGGTGATCGACAAGCGCAACGGCCCGGAGCCGGATGTCGCGGTCGTACGAGCCGCGTCGGTACGGAGCCGAGGACAGACGAGCTTCCAGGTCAGGGATGTGATGCTGGCGGTCGAGGTCGTCTCGCCGGACTCCGAGTCCCGCGACCGCGACACCAAGCCGCACAAGTACGCCACGGCCGGCATTCCGTACTTCTGGCGGGTGGAGATGGCGGGGGTGGACGACCAGCCGGTTGTCCATGTCTTCGCGCTGGACCTGGAAACACGTCAGTACGCTCCGACGGGAACGTACCGGGGCGCGCTCAAGCTCACCGTGCCCTTCGACATCGACATCGATCTCACGGAGATCGATCGGATGTAGCTCTCGGAGCGGACAGGACTCTGGCCTCCTCCGGTACCCGGCGGTAGCTTCCGTGTCGTAGCCACGGAACAGCCGGAGGAGAGCCGTCATGCCGCAGCCCACGCCCCCCGAGCCCGTACCCACCGACCGGCTCCACTTCGCGATGCCGCCCCAGCACGAGAACGTCGAGGACGAGCGGCGGTACCGCAAGGAGCGGCTCGCGGCCGCGCTGCGGCTCTTCGGGCGGCTCGGGTTCGAGGAGGGCGTGGCGGGTCATATCACCGCGCGGGACCCGGAGTTCACGGACTGCTTCTGGGTCAATCCGTTCGGGATGTCCTTCAAGCACGTCACCGTCTCCGATCTGATCCTGGTGAACCACCAGGGGCAGGTCGTCGAGGGGCGCTACCACGTCAACCAGGCGGCGTTCGCGATTCATTCGCAGGTCCACCGGGCCCGGCCGGACGTCGTGGCCGCCGCGCACAGTCACTCCACGTACGGGCGGGCACTGGCCGCGCTCGGGGAGCCGCTGGAGCCGATCACCCAGGACGTCTGTGCCTTCTACCAGGACCACGCGGTCTTCGACGACTTCACGGGCGTGGTCCTCGATGAGGAGGAGGGACGGCGGATAGCGGCCGCCCTCGGACCGCACAAGGCCGTGATCCTGCGCAACCACGGGCTGTTGACCGTCGGGGACTCCGTGGACGCGGCGGCGTGGTGGTTCATCACGATGGAACGCTCGTGCCAGGTGCAGTTGGTCGCGAAGGCCGCCGGGAAGCCGGTGCTCATCGATCCCGAGAACGCGCTGCACACCCGGGAGCAGCTCGGCAACGACCTGGTGGCCTGGATCAACTACCAGCCGCTGTACCAGCAGATCATCCGCAGCGAGCCGGAACTCCTCGGCTGAGGTCCGCGCGGCCCGCCCGGTGGCTCCGAGTTATCCACAGCCCTGTGGTTGTCCACAGGGCTGAGCGCTTTCCGTCCGACGTACGTATGGTCGGGTGAGTGCGGTAGGAGGCAAGGGGCAGGAGAGGCGGCGGGCGGCATGGCTTTCACGGGACGTACGGGAACGGGCGGCGGCGGGGACCGGCGGTCCGCCCTGTCGCGGTACGCGCTGCTGCCGCTGCGGGTGTTCCTGGGGGTCACGTTCCTCTACGCGGGGCTCGACAAGCTCACCGACTCCGCTTTCCTGGCGAGCAGCGGCCCGGGCTCGGTCGGAGAGCTGATGCGGGCGGTGCGGGACGGCGCGGCGATCCCCGCGCTGGTCGACCTGGCGCTGAAGAGCCCCGTCGGCTTCGGTTACGCGATAGGCATCGGTGAGGTCGCCGTCGGCATAGGCACGCTGCTGGGGCTGTGCGCCCGGGTGGCCGCGACCGGGGGCGCCCTGATCTCCCTCAGCCTGTGGCTGACCGTGAGCTGGGCGGCGACGCCCTACTACTACGGCAACGACCTCGTCTATCTGATGGCCTGGCTGCCGCTGATCCTCGCGGGCGCGCCCATGTTCTCGGCCGACGCGGCCCTGCGCCGACGGCGTCGGCACGGCACCCGTGGGCGTGGCCAAGGGCGGGGCCGCATAAGGGGCCGTATACGGGGCCGGCGCGGGCGGCTGCCGGCCTGAGACCCGAGGCAGCTCGATCCTCAGGCCGAGAGCCCGGCCGGCGCCCCGGTCAGCCCGAGTCCGGCCGGCCGTCGCGTTCCGCGCCGGACTCCCGGCGGCGGCGGACGGCGACGGCGAGAGCGGAGACCGTGCCGGAGACGCAGAGGCCGGTGCCCAGAGCCGGCAGCAGCACATAGGCGGGGAAGTGCCACCGGCCCACGGCCGCGCCGAGGTAGGCGGCGCAGCCGCCCAGTAGGACGAGTCCGATGACGAGCTTGCCCGGTTCGAATTCATGGCGTCGCACGGGTCACCTCCACCTGGCCGATGCCGACTTCGAGCCGGATCTCCAGCGTGCCGCGCGAGGTGTGCCCGGCGGGCGGCGGCAGGGTGATCCGTTTGCGTTTCCCGAGGTCGATGTCGATGTCGTCGCGCTGCTCACCGGGCAGCTGGATGTCACCGAGACCCACCTTGACGTCGAGCCGGGCCGTGATGTCCACCGGCACGACGATCTCGAGCCGTCCGGCGCCCACCTCGGCGCTCGTGCCGATCGCCCGGTCCTTCGGCCAGGCCGCCCCCGACAGATCGAGGACGCCGACGCCGCTGCCCACCGCGTAGTGCTCCCGGACCTGCGTGGCGTTCGCCGGGCGCCAGGTCGTCCGGTGCCAGTCGGCGGTCACCGACTCCGGCAGCGCGGCGGCACCCACGAGCAGGACACCGGTCAGCACCGCCGCGAAGACGGTGCCGCCGCCGGTGCGTCCGTAGAGCGCGCTCGTCGCGATGCCGAGGCCGAAGACGCCGAGCGCGCACGCGAGGCCGATCTCCAGGGAGGTGCTCATCGGGTGGTCGTGCCAGGACAGCCCGGAGCCCAGGGCGAAGGCGGCCAGGGCCAGCAGGAACACCCAGCCGCCCAGCGCCCGCCCGGCCGGTTGCGGGGTGGAGCGGGCGGGCGGGAAGAGCGGACGGGCGGCGGCCTTCGGCTTGGTCAGGCCGCCGAACGGGCCGAGGAGGCCGGACCAGCCGTGCTCGTGGGCCGCGCTGTCGGCCGGGCTGTCGTCGGGTCCCCACAAATAGCCCGTGGCCATGGCGGACGGGCTCTCCGGGCCGTCCTTCACGATCGGGTCGCGCCACCAGGACGGGCCGCCCGGCGTGGGCGGGGCCTTCGTCTCCGGCGGCGCCTCCACCGTTTTCTGGGTGGCGTGGGTGTCCTCCTCGCCGTCCCCGGGCCGGTGGTGCTGCGACCAATAGGCCGCGCCGACGGTGGCGACGGTCAGCGCCAGCGAAAAGGCCATCGCACCGCTGTTGTTGAGCATCGACAGGAACAGCCCGCAGCCCACCAGGGCGCAGAGCAGTGCCGTCAGGGTCGCGCCCTCGACCCGGCCCGACAGCAGCCGCCGGGCCTCGTTCTCCTCCTCGCCCTCCAGCGGGATGAGCAGCCACGCCAGCCCGTAGACGATCAGCCCCAGTCCGCCGGTGACGCCGAGCACGCCCAGCACCACCCGGAAGACGACCGGGTCCAGGTCGAAGCAGCGGCCGAGGCCGCCGCAGACACCGGAGAGCACCTTGTGCTCACGGCTGCGCCGCAAGGGCGGCCCGGCTTCCGTCGGCGGGTCGTGCGCCGCGTCCAGGGGCCGGGAGCCCTGGGCGGTTGGTGCGTCGGTCATACGGACATGGTGTCAACCGGGCCGTCCGAAAGGCATCCGTGGCGACCCTGCCCGTTCCCTGAGATTTTCCCTGAGACGGCGGCGGATATCGTGGCGCATCGAACACGCATGGGGGAACCGGAGGGGCGCACGGTGTCTGAGTCAGTGTCCGGGGCCGCGTCCGAGTGGCCCGTGGCGGCCGGATCGCGGTCCGACCGCGGTCGGCTGCTCGCCGGGCGGTACCGGCTCCTCGAGCGCGTGGGCCGGGGCGGCATGGGCACCGTCTGGCGCGCCGAGGACGAGTTGCTGGGCCGTCAGGTGGCGCTCAAACAGCTGCACGTCTCCCCGTACCTGGAGGAGGACGAACTCGCCACCGTCTACGAGCGCACCCGCCGTGAGGCGCGCAGCGCGGCCCGGATCAACCACCCCAACGTGGTCGTCGTCCACGATGTGGTCGAGCACGACGGGCTGCCGTGCATCGTGATGGAGTACGTGCCGTCGACGACGCTCGGTGATCTGATCCGCCAGGGCCCCGTCTCGCCGGACGAGGCGGCACGCATCGGGCGCGGCATGGTCGCGGCGCTGCGGGCGGCCCACGCGGCCGGGGTGCTGCACCGCGACGTCAAGCCCGGCAACGTACTGCTCGGCGAGGACGGGCGCATCGTGCTCACCGACTTCGGTATCGCCCAGTCCACCGGCACCTCGACGTTGACCAAGACGGGCGAGATGGTCGGTTCGATCGACTACATCGCGCCCGAGCGGGTCAAGGGCGCCAAGCCGGGTCCCGCGTCCGACCTGTGGGCGCTCGGTGCGACGTTGTATCAGGCGCTGGAAGGGCGACCGCCGTTCCGCAAGGACACCGCCGTCGAGACGGCCTACGCCATCGCCATGGACCCGTTGGAGCCGCCCCTGCGGGCGGGGCCGCTGACCAAGCTGATCGAGACGCTGCTCGCCAAGGAACCGGACCTGCGCCCGCCGGCCGAGCTGGTCGAGCAGATCCTGCGCGAGCCGATGGCCGAGGTGGAGACGGCATATCTGCGCATACCGGAGCAGCGGCCCGAGCGCACGACGGTCACCGCCTGCGCGCCCACGGCCGTCGAGCCGTCCGGCGGCGACGCGTTCACCGGGCCGCCGCCCCCGGGGTGGGCCGGAGCATTGGACGAGCCGACGGCATCGGGTACGGCGGCGGCGTCGGGTACGGCGTCCGGTACGGCCCCGGAGGCGGCACGGACGGCGGCCGAAGCGGCGCGGCCGTCCGACGCGGCGGGGGAGCGGGCCGGTGCCGCCGAGGGCGGTGGCCGCCGCCGGTCCCGTGCGCTCCTGTGGGGGGCGACGGCCGTCGTCGCCGCCGGGCTCGCGGCCGGCGCGTTCCTCATGACGTGGGACGCCGGCCCCGGCCAGGACACCGGCTCACGGGCGGCCGCTCCCCCCAGCTCCGCCCCCTCTCCGGCCGCCTGGAAGCCGCCGCCCGTCCCGGCGGGGTACCACCTGGTGGAGGAGAAGCGGCTCGGTGTCTCCTTCCCCGTGCCGAACGGCTGGACCCGTAAGGAGAAGTCGCCCGTCGAGGTCGACTACATCGCCCCCGGCGGACTCGTCGGCATCAAGGTCAACGTCCTCGACTTCGCGAGCCCCGACCACCTCCGGCACTGGAAGGAGGTCGAGGAGCAGCTCAAGACGGAGGTCGACGGCTACCGGCGGGGCCGGATGCAGGAGACCAGGTTCCGGGGCGAGCCCGCGGCGGTATGGGAGTTCACCTTCAAGGGCCGGGTCCGGGAGTTCCGGGCCATCGACCTCGGGTTCGGCCGGGAGGGCGGCAACGAGTACGCCCTCTACCTCTCCGCGCCGAAGGACGAGTGGAACCGGCACGTCGCCGTCTTCGACGTGCTCCGTGACGGCTTCCGGCCGGGCCCCGACGGACCGGGCTCGTAGCGGCGGGCAGTGCGGGCAGGGAGGTACGGGCAGGGGCGGCGCGAGGAGGGCCGTGCCGGGGGTTTCCCCGGGGCCGGTCAGGGACGACCCTGATGCCCCCGCGCGCACGGGCATGTGACGATCGGGGCATGACCAGCGCATCGACGACGCCGCCCCGCGCCGCAAGCGCCTACGCGCCGCCCGGCCCCGGCCCCGACGGGCGTTCGCCGCGCAAGCTCTACCGCAGCGCCGACGGGCGGCTGCTCGGCGGCGTGGCCCGGGGGCTCGCGGGGCACCTGGGCATGCCGGTGTCGTGGGTGCGGGTCGCCTTCGGCGCGCTGTTCATGGTGCAGGGCATGGGGGCCGTGCTCTACGCGGTGTTCTGGTTCGTCGTGCCGCTCGGTGTCGGCGGGGTGGAGGCACCGCGCGCGGCGGCCGTGGCCGGACACGCGCCGGACGGGCGCCGGCGACGGTTCGCCCGCAAGCCCGACCGGGGCCAGGTCTTCGCGCTCATCGCCGTCATGATCGGCGCCGCGATCTTCGTCGACACCCTCCAGCTCGGCCGCGCCAACGCCTACATCTGGCCGCTGCTCCTGATCGGCGCGGGCGTCGCGCTCGTCTGGCGGCAGGCCGACAACGCCCGGCGCGCCCACTGGATGGAGGTCAGCCGCCGCAAGCGGGTCCTGCCGCTCGCGCGCGGCGCGGCGGGTGTGCTGCTGGTCGGCGTCGGGGTCACCGGCATGGTCGTCCTCCAGGGCTCGGCCCGGCACCTGGGCACGGTCCTGCAGGCCTCGTTGGCCGTCGTGGTCGGGATCGCGCTGCTGGCGGGCCCCTCGGTCGTCCGGATGACACAGGACCTCTCGACGGAACGGACGATGCGCATCCGCGCCCAGGAGCGGGCCGAGGTCGCCGCCCACGTCCACGACTCCGTCCTGCACACTCTCACCCTCATCCAGCGCAACGCCGACGACCCCCGGGAGGTCGCCCGCCTCGCCCGCGCCCAGGAGCGGGAGCTGCGCGCCTGGCTCTACAGGCCCGAGGGGCGCGGCAAGGACGAGGCCGCGGAGCCCACCACCCTGGCCGAGGCCGTGAAGGCCACCGCCGCCGAGGTCGAGGACCACCACGGGGTGCCGATCGAGGTCGTCGTCGTCGGCGACTGCCCGCTGGACGAGGGGCTGGCCGCGCAGCAGCAGGCCGCCCGGGAAGCCATGGTCAACGCCGCCAAGTACGGTGGCGAGGGCGGTGCCGTCCAGGTCTATGCCGAGGTCGACGGGCGTACGGTCTTCATCTCGGTCCGGGACCGGGGGCCCGGCTTCGACCCGGACGCCGTGCCCGAGGACCGGATGGGCGTCCGCGAGTCGATCATCGGCAGGATGCGGCGCAACGGCGGTACGGCGAGACTGCGTTCCGTGCCCGGCGGGGGAACCGAAGTGGAGCTGGAAATGGAGAGGGCGGAGAAGGCGTCATGACGACCGAAGAGATGACGGAGCGCCATGCGAGGGTCGTGCTCGTCGACGACCACCGGATGTTCCGCACCGGTGTGCAGGCCGAGATCGGGGCCACCGAGCGGACGGGCGTCGAGGTCGTGGGCGAGGCCGCCGACGTCGACCAGGCGGTGACGGTCATCGCGGCGACCCGCCCCGAGGTCGTCCTCCTGGACGTCCATCTGCCCGGCGGCGGCGGGGTGGAGGTGCTGCGCCGCAGTGCCGCCCTGATGGCCGACCCGCAGTCCCCGGTCCGCTTCCTCGCCCTGTCGGTCTCCGACGCCGCCGAGGACGTCATCGGCGTCATCCGCGGCGGCGCCCGGGGGTACGTCACCAAGACCATCACCGGCGCGGACCTGATCGACGCGGTCTTCCGGGTCAAGGACGGTGACGCCGTCTTCTCGCCCCGCCTGGCCGGGTTCGTGCTGGACGCCTTCGCGTCGACCGACGCCCCGCCCGTCGACGAGGACCTCGACCGGCTGACCCAGCGCGAGCGCGAGGTGCTGCGGCTGATCGCGCGCGGCTACGCCTACAAGGAGATCGCCAAGCAGCTCTTCATCTCGGTCAAGACGGTCGAGTCGCACGTCTCGGCGGTGCTGCGCAAGCTCCAGCTGTCCAACCGCCACGAGCTGACCCGGTGGGCGACGGCCCGCAGGCTCGTCTGACCGGGCGCGGCTCCGGGCCGCCGTGACGCGCGGAACGGAGCCGCGTCGTTACCGACGGTACGCGCCGCGGCGGGCCCGTCGCGGCGGTGGGGACGGCGGCGGAACCTCCGCGGCTCCCGTGGCATCTTGAACGGACGAAAGGCTCTCACTTGCGCAGGGCCGGGGCCCGCCGGGCCCGCGATCCGGAAACGAGAGCCCGATGAGCCTGACGGGTACGCCCTTCTTCCTGACCACGATCCTCCTGGTCGTGGTGGCCCTGGTGCTGCCGCTCGCACTGTGGGGCAGGATCGGCGGCCCGAAGGTGGTCCGCCTGGTGACGCGGTTCCTCATGCTCCTCTTCGCGCAGGCGACCGCGATCGTGCTGGTCTTCGTGATCGTCAACAACTCCAACGCGCTCTTCGACAACTGGGACGACCTGCTCGGCACCGGTGACCACGTGACCGAGGCCGCCGACCTCGGACCGGACGGCACCGGCGGCAAGTCGCTGGACCGCGAGCCGAAGGTGTCGCAGAAGTTCACGCCCGTCTCGGACCGGCGGATGGGCGCCGGGGTCCGCCAGACGCAGCTCAAGGGCCGGATATCGGGGGTCGAGGGCGAGGTCTACGTCTGGCTGCCGCCGCAGTACGACGACCCGGCGTACCGGGACAAGAAGTTCCCGGTGGTCGAGGTGCTGCCCGGCTTCCCCGGCTCGGCGAAGGCCTGGTTCGGCAGCCTGAACGTCAACACCCAGCTCAAGCCGCTGATGGCGAAGGGCGAGGTTGCCCCCTTCATCATCGTCGCGCCGCGCACCACGCTCCTTGGGGACGTCGACTCGGGCTGCGCGAACATCCCCGGGAAGGTCAACGCCGACACCTGGCTGAGCGTCGACGTCCGCAAGATGGTCGTCGACAATTTCCGGGCGGCGGAGAAGCCCGACGGCTGGGCCGTCGCCGGCTACTCGGCGGGCGCGCACTGCGCGGCGAAGCTGGCCGTCGCCCATCCCGACCGCTACCGGGCCGCGGTGAGCCTGTCCGGCTACAACGACCCCGCCGGCGAACCCGCCTCGCTCACCGCGAAGACCCCCGAGCTGCGCGAGGCCAACAACCCCTGGAAGATGCTCCAGCGCGCCAAGACGCCGCCGCGCGTCGCGCTGTTCCTCTCCGGCGCGGAAGGCGACGGCTACCAGGGCGGGCTGGCGATCAAGCAGGCGGCGAAGGCGCCGACGACGGTCCAGGTATCGATGATCCCCGCGGGCGCGGGCGGCCACGGCACGGCTGTCTGGAAGCGGCAGGTACCGGATGTTTTTCGCTGGCTGACCAAGCACGTCTCGGCGTAGCCGTGTTGCGAGCCGCCTGCGGTGGCGGGCGCCCTGCGGGCGCGTCCTCAATCGCCGGACGGGCTGGTTTCGGCTGACCTCAGCCGAAACCAGCCCGTCCGGCGATTGAGGGCACAGCACAGCAGCCCGTCCCGCGCTTGAGGACAGCGGACAACCGCCGCGCAGCGGATGGGTGCGGGTCACACGGGGCGGGCCGCGCCGGCGAACGGCATCTGGTCGACGGGAGCGATCCGCACCGGCGCGCCGGGGTGCGGGGCATGGATCATCCTGCCGCCGCCGACGTACAGCCCGACATGGCTCACGCCCGAGTAGAAGAAGACCAGATCACCGGGCGCCAGCTCGGACCTGGTGATCCGCCGCCCCGTGTTGATCTGCGTATAGGTCGTGCGCGGCAGCGACACCCCCGCCGCCCGCCAGGCCGCCTGGGTCAGGCCCGAGCAGTCGAACCCGGACGGGCCGGTCGCCCCCCACACGTACGGCTTGCCGAGCGCGGAGTACGCGAAGGCCACGGCCCGCGCCGCGCGCTCCGTCGGGGCCTGGGTGACGCCGTGGGGGGCCGACATGCCCGCCCGTCCCCCCGACGGGGCCGTGCTCGCGGCGACGGCCCGCTCCGGGCCGTCCGCCACGGCCCCGGCCTCCGCGCCGTCGCGCTGGAACTCCGCGCGCTCCTCGGCCGTGAGCCGGTTCAAAAGCCGCCTGGCGTCGTCGAGCTTCGCCTCGACGGTCCGCTTGTGCCGGGCCAGCGCGGCCTGTTCGTCCTTGAGTTCGGCGAGCCGGGCCGCCGCGGTGGTGCGTACCTGCTCCACGCCCCGCAGCTCGCCGCGCACCCGGGTGAGGGCGACCGCCCGCAGGCTGCCCGCGCGGTCGGCCAGCGACGCCCGTTCCAGGAACCGCTCCGGCGAGGAGGACAGCAGGAGCCGCACGGCGGGCGGGAGACCGCCTTCGCGGTACTGGGCGGTCGCGAAGGAGCCCAGGGCGTTGCGGGCCGCGTTGAGCCGCCCGGTCCTGCGGGCCGCCTCGTCCTGCAGCCCGTCCAGCACCGACCGGGCCCGGTCGGCCTTCTCCCGGACGCCGTTGTACCGCTCGGTGGCCACCTCGGCATCCCGGTAGTACTGGGCGACCCGCACCTTGACCTGGTCCTTCGTGGGCGGTGGGGTGGCGTTGCCGGTGCCGTCGAGCGCGGTCGCGGTGGCGACGCCCGCCAGGGCGAGGGTGGCCGCCGTCCGGGCGGTGTTCCCGGCGAGCGGGTGCTGCTTGGGCTTGCGGTGCGACGCCACGTCGGTCGTCAGTCCCTTCCGGCGGTGCCTGCGGTGCGGGGCCTCGGACGACGGTGGTCCGCGCGAGGGGGAGAGTGAGCGGACCACCGTCGTCTGGAGGAGGACGCTAAACCGCGCGGTCACGTGGATACGGGCTTGACCGGTAATGCCCGGAATCAGCCATTCAGTGACCGTCGGTGACCGTGCAACTCCCGTCCGTGCGGAGGGAACCGGCCAGCGTGTGATCGAAGCGCTGATAACTCCCTACCTGACGGCGATGGGGTGCTATGGCCCCGGCTAGGGTCGCCCTCATGGACGTACTGATTCACGCCTTCGTCGGCCTGCACATCATCGGCATCGCCGCCCTGCTCGGCGGCTTCATGACCCAGATGAAGGCCATGGGCAAGGGTGCGGCGCGCATGGTCCCGGCGATGCTGCACGGCGCGCTGACCATGCTGGTCACCGGTTTCGCGCTGGTCGCTCTCAACCAGGCCGACGGCAACACCGTCAACACCGTCAAGATCGGCGTGAAGCTGGCGCTGCTGATCGTGATCCTGGGCCTGGTCTACGTGAAGCGGGACGACGAGAAGGTCCCGGCCGCCGCCTTCGGCGCGGTGGGCGCGCTGACCACGGCCAACATCTTCGTCGCCGTGCTCTGGACGTAACCCTGCGGTCCGGGCCGGGCCCGGCCGGTTCCGGCCCGTCCGGCGTCCGGGGGGGGGCGGGCCCGCGCGACGCCGACGTAGACGTACGTCACAGTCCCCGGGGCGAACGGGTCGGCGGAAGCGGGACCGGCTGTCAGTGGGGCGCCCTAGACTCGGGAGGCGATGAGCAGCCTCTTTGACGACAGCTTCCTGGCGGATCTCGGCCCCTCGGGCGAGGAGCACCCGCCGCCCCCGGAGGACGCGGCCCCGGAGCCGGTGCCGCACGACCTCTTCGGGGGCGCGTTCGACGCTCCCGTCCCCCGCGACGCGTACTACCGCGACGGGGCGGCCCGGCCCGTCGTGGACCCGGTCGCCCTGCTGGAGGGGATGAACGACCAGCAGCGTGCCGCCGTGGTGCACACCGGTTCGCCGCTGCTGATCGTCGCCGGTGCCGGGTCCGGCAAGACCCGGGTGCTCACGCACCGCATCGCCCATCTGCTGGGCGCCCGCCACGTCCACCCGGGGCAGATCCTCGCGATCACCTTCACCAACAAGGCCGCGGGCGAGATGAAGGAGCGCGTCGAGGAGCTGGTGGGCCCCCGCGCCAACGCCATGTGGGTCATGACCTTCCACAGCGCGTGCGTGCGGATCCTGCGCCGGGAGAGCAAGAAGCTGGGCTTCACGTCCTCCTTCTCGATCTACGACGCGGCCGACTCGAAGCGCCTCATGGCGCTCGTCTGCCGTGATCTGGACCTCGACCCGAAGAAGTTCCCGCCGAAGTCGTTCAGCGCGAAGATCTCGAACCTCAAGAACGAGCTGATCGACGAGGAGGACTTCGCCGCGCAGGCGGCGGACGGTTTCGAGAAGACGCTCGCCGAGGCGTACGCGATGTACCAGTCGCGGCTCCGCGAGGCCAACGCCCTCGACTTCGACGACATCATCATGACCACGGTCCACCTCCTCCAGGCATTCCCGGACGTGGCCGACCACTACCGCCGGCGCTTCCGGCACGTGCTGGTCGACGAGTACCAGGACACCAACCACGCGCAGTACACCCTGGTGCGCGAGCTGGTGGGCACCGCGGAGAACGCCCCGGAGGAGGGCGTCGCCGAGCTGTGCGTCGTGGGCGACGCCGACCAGTCGATCTACGCCTTCCGCGGCGCCACGATCCGCAACATCCTCCAGTTCGAGGAGGACTACGCGGACGCCACCACGATCCTGCTGGAGCAGAACTACCGCTCCACGCAGACGATCCTCTCCGCGGCGAACGCGGTGATCGAGCGGAACCAGAACCGCCGCCCGAAGAACCTGTGGACCGAGGCCGGGGCCGGCGCGACCATCACCGGCTATGTGGCCGACACCGAGCACGACGAGGCGCAGTTCGTCGCCGACGAGATCGACCGGCTGACGGACGCCGGGGACGCCAAGGCCGGGGACGTCGCCGTCTTCTACCGGACCAACGCCCAGTCCCGTGTCTTCGAAGAGATCTTCATCCGCGTCGGGCTGCCCTACAAGGTCGTCGGCGGAGTGCGCTTCTACGAGCGCAAGGAGGTCCGCGATGTGCTGGCCTACCTGCGGGTGCTCGCCAACCCCGAGGACACCGTGCCGCTGCGCCGCATCCTCAACGTGCCCAAGCGGGGCATCGGGGACCGCGCCGAGGCCATGATCGACGCGCTGTCGTCGCGCGAGAAGATCAGCTTCCCGCAGGCGCTGCGGCGGGTGGACGAGGCGTACGGCATGGCAGCCCGCTCGGCCAACGCGGTCAAGCGCTTCAACGTCCTGATGGAGGAGCTGCGCACGATCGTCGAGTCCGGGGCCGGACCCGCGACCGTGCTGGAAGCGGTCCTGGAGCGCACGGGGTACCTCGCCGAACTCCAGGCGTCCACCGACCCGCAGGACGAGACCCGCATCGAGAACCTCCAGGAGCTGGCCGCCGTGGCCCTGGAGTTCGAGCAGGAGCGGTCCGCCGAGGGCGTGGACAGCCCCGGGACGCTGGCGGAGTTCCTGGAGAAGGTCGCCCTGGTCGCCGACTCGGACCAGATCCCCGACGAGGACACCGAGGGCACCGGCGTCATCACGCTGATGACCCTGCACACGGCGAAGGGCCTGGAATTCCCCTGCGTCTTCCTCACCGGCATGGAGGACGGCGTCTTCCCGCACATGCGGGCCCTCGGCCAGACCAAGGAGCTGGAGGAGGAGCGCCGGCTCGCCTACGTCGGCATCACGCGGGCGCGCGAGCGGCTGTATCTGACCCGGGCGAGCATGCGCAGCGCCTGGGGCCAGCCCGCGTACAACCCGCCGTCCCGCTTCCTGGAGGAGATCCCCGAGCAGTACGTGCAGTGGCGCCGCACCGGCCCGGCGACCCCGTCGGCGTCGATGGGCGCGGTCTCCGGTCTCACGTCCGGCTTCGGGTCCTCGCGCGGCGGCGGTGGCGCCAAGGCGGGCCCGAGCGGTTTCGCGACGCGGCGCACCAAGGACCGGCCGGTGGTGGCCCTGACCATCGGCGACCGGGTCACGCACGACTCGTTCGGGCTCGGCACGGTCGTCGGCGTGAAGGGCAGCGGTGACAACGCCGAGGCGACGGTCGACTTCGGCGAGGAGAAGCCGAAGCGGCTCCTGCTGCGCTACGCACCGGTCGAGAAGCTTTAGCCCTTCCGGCGGATCGTTTGGGGGCATCACCGCTGCGCGGCGGTGTCCTCAAGCGCCGGACGGGCTTGATATCAAGCCCGTCCGGCGCTTGAGGACGCGCCCGCGGGGCGCTCGCCGCCGCAGGCGGCAACACCTATGTCGGGTCGAGGCCCTGGCCGCGCAGCCACGGCAGCGGGTCGACGGCGGAGCCGCCCGGACGCACCTCGAAGTGCAGGTGCGGTCCGGTGGAGTTGCCGGAGCTGCCGGAGTAGGCGATGACGTCCCCGGCCTTGACCGGGCCGGACCGCAGCTTGGTGCTGCTCAGGTGGCAGTACCAGGTCTCGACGCCCTCGGGCGAGGTCACTATGGCCATGTTCCCGTACGCCACGTTGTACTGCGTGCGGACGGTGCCGTCGGTGGCGGCCATGACGGGGGTGCCGTAACCGACGGGGAAGTCGATGCCGGTGTGCGTCGACATCCAGTTGATGCCCGCCTGGCCGTAATAGGCGCTGAGCCCGTGCTGCGCGACGGGCAGCGCGAACTTCGGGCGCTCGGCCTCCTTGCGGGCCGCCTCCTCCGCCTTGCGCTTGCGCTCTTCCTCCTGGCGCGCCTTGAGGTCGATGCGCTCCTGGGTGCGGCTGGCGCGGCTGGCGAAGTCGTCGGCGCCCTTGCTGAGGCTCGCGAGCTGGGTGTCCAGCTTGTTGTTGGCCGCGGCGGGCTTGACGGCCGCGGGGTCCGGGGCGGTGGCCGCCTGGGTCTGCTTGGTGTCGCTCTGTCCGCCGGTGGAGACGGAGGCGGCGGCGATGCCGGCGACGCCCATGACAGCGACCGACGGCACGGCGACGGTCAGCAGCGCCTTGCGGCGCGGCCGGTAACCGGCCTTCGCGGGCGCGCCCTTGCGGCGGCTGCGGCCCTGGCCGCTCCGCGTCTCCTCGGGGGCGTCCGCGGACCGGTCGTCCCGCCGGGGCGGTGCGGTCACCGCTTCCATGGTCCGGGTCTCGGCGTCGGCGACGCCCCGTGCGCCGGGTGCCGTGCCCGCCGTGGCACCGGTGTCGAAACCGCCGTCGAAACCACTGCCGTAGTCACTGCCGAAGCCGCTGTCGGGGCCCGGCGTGTCCAGCTCCGCGAGACCGAGGTCAGTCATGACGGTCGCATCGTGCGGGGCCTCGGGGGGCTGCCCGTGCGGCGCCTCCTGGCCGTGGCCGGCTCCGTGCGTGTCGTCGGGGTTCGCGTACGCGCTGGTGTCCCACGTCTGCGTCTGACCGCTCATGTCCCATTGGCCGGAGGTGTCCCAGCCCTGGAACTGCCCGGGCGTGTCCCACGTCTGGGTCTGGGGATGCTCCTGGCCCGGAAACGCCGACTGCGGCTGGAACTGGCCCTCCTGCGGATGCCCGGCCGTGTCCCACTGCCCCGAGGTGTCGTACGAACTGCCCGCCCCCCAGGCGTCGGCATCCCACTGGCCGGTCGTGGTGGTGTCCCACTGCCCGGTCTGCTGTTCGGACTGCTGCCCGGTGTAGGCGCTGAAGTCCCAGGTCTGGGTCTGGCCGGTGGTTCCCCACTGACTGGTGGTGTCCCATTGGCCGGTGGTGTCTGTGGTGTCCCACTGCCCGGTGTCGTAGCCGCCATAGGGGGCATAACCCTGCTGGGTGCCCTGCTGCGCATACGCCGGGTAATGCCCGTAGGCATCGGGAGTGGGAACGGTCGGGATTGGGCCCGCCGACGGGTGACGGTCGTTCACCACCACTTCCATTTCGCCTCGGCAGCAGGTGAATTAGCGGCGACTGTACCCGGCGGTACGGGACGGCGACAATCTTCGTCACGTTTCGATCCTTCGGGGTACGGGCATTTGGCCGCCTTTCGGTGGACTGAACCCCGAGTAATAGGTTTGACGTTCGATATCTGTTCGAAGTTTTGGCCGATTGTGCGAGGAAACGTCACGGGCCGGCCGGGTGGCCCGGTCAGGCCACCGATGACGTGCCGGTCGCGTCGGCCACCGCTTCCTCGGCGGCCAGCGCCTGCCGGATGCCGGCCGCTATCGCCCAGTGGACCGGGAGCGCCAGGTGCCCCACTCCACTCACCCGGACATTCCGCGCCGACAGGTCCGGATGATCGATTCGAGCCGTCTCGACGGGGACCATGATCTGATCCAGGTCGCTCCAGAAGGCGATGAATTGCGTACGGCAATCGGGGGCGGGCCGGGACAACTCCGCGATGACCTCCGAACCGGGACGCATCTGCCGTACGAGCGGGTGCGCGGACATCAGCGGCGCCACGGCCGTGCCCCGGTGCGGGGTGCCGAGCGTGACGAGGGTGCGCACCCGTGCGTCGCCGCCGAGCCGCTGGACGTAATAGCGGGCGATCAGACCGCCGAGGCTGTGCCCCACGATGTCGATCCGCTCGCGGTCCGTGCGCCCGCAGATCTCCTCGATGTGCCCGCCGAGCGCCGCGGCCGCCGTACGGAGGTCACCGGTCAGGGGGGAGTAGTTGAGCGAGGAGACCTGGGACCAGCCGTGCCGCCGCAGTGAGCGGCGCAGCAGGACGAAGACCGAGCGGTTGTCGATGAAACCGTGGAGGAGCAGCACGGGCGGATGCGGGTCGGGTACCGCAGCCGGGACCGTTGCCGGGGCCGGTGCCGTGGTGGGCGCCGGGTGCGGGGCCGTGCCGCCCGCCGGGGCGGCGGGGCCGGGGGACGTCGGCCCGGACGGTGCGGGCGGCCCGGCGGGCAGGGGCGGCTCGGGCGGTACCGGCAGGGGCGGAGGGCGGCGTTCCTGCGTCAGGCCGGACGGATAGAGCAGCAGATGACCCGCGAGGATCAACAGCTCCAGCACCGTGGAGCGCACCAGCGCCGCCGGAGGGCGGACGAGGGTACGGAAGGAAAAGGGCAGGGCCCCCATGGCCGACCTCCTGAACTGCGCACAGCAGGCGGGCGGCTCCGTCCCCCGTGTGCACGCGTGGCGGCTCCGCTGGGCCGCTCGTCGCGCCCCCCGCCGTACGGCCGGGCGGGGCGGTGCCACTGCGACCGCGCCGCGGCTCGCTTCGCGACGACCGCGCCGGGCGCCTCGGCGATCCGGGCGGCCAAAGGGCCCACCGGACGCGGAGGCGCGGGCGCGGTGCGTAGCGAACGTGTTGTCCCACGTGTGATTTCCCCCTCGGTCTCGGCCGCGAAACGGCGGGTTGCGGGATGCTGGCGATAACGTTCGTTCACTTCCCCGGCCTCCGGGCCCGGGACCTCGGCCGGTGACGGCAGTCGTAGATGGAGGCAGTGATGGGAGTGACCGGTCCGATTCGCGTGGTGGTGGCCAAGCCGGGGCTCGACGGCCACGACCGCGGCGCCAAGGTCATCGCACGGGCGCTGCGTGACGCCGGCATGGAGGTCATCTACACCGGGCTGCACCAGACGCCCGAGCAGATCGTCGACACCGCGATCCAGGAGGACGCCGACGCGATCGGTCTGTCCATCCTCTCCGGCGCGCACAACACGCTGTTCGCGAAGGTGATCGAGCTGCTGCGGGAGCGCGAGGCGGAGGACATCAAGGTCTTCGGCGGCGGCATCATCCCGGAGGCGGATATCGCTCCGCTCAAGGAGCAGGGAGTCGCGGAGATCTTCACGCCCGGCGCGACGACGACGTCGATCGTCGAGTGGGTCAACGCCAACGTTAGGCAGCCGGCGTAGTCCTGGCCGGCGGTTCTTTGGCTGACGGCCTGTTGTGCCGCCTCTCGCCTGCCGGCGGTTTTTGGGCTGACGGCCTGCGTGCCGCCTGCGGCGGCGAGCGCCCTGCGGGCGCGTCCTCAATCGCCGGACGGGCTGGTTTTGGCTGAGGTCAGCCAGACCAGCCCGTCCGGCGCTTGAGGACACAGCACAGCAGCCCGTCCGGCGATTGAGGACAACCACCGTGGGCAGGGGAGCCGTCCCGGAAAGGCGGGCTCGTGGGGCGGCTATCCCGCGAGCTCCGCTCGCATTGTGGCGCGTATGCGCAGCGTGCCGACGAGGCGTTGGAAGGCCTCGGCCCAGTAGCCGGCGGCGCCGGGGGCGCCCATGCCGTCCCGGGGCTCGTCGGGGAGGGTGGTGAGGACCTCCAGGCGATCGGCCTCGGCCGGGTCGAGGCAGCGCTCGGCCAGGCCCATCACCCCGCTGAAACTCCACGGGTAGCTGCCCGCGTCCCGGGCGATGTCGAGGGCGTCGACGACCGCCCTCCCCAGGGGCTTGGACCACGGCACCGCGCACACCCCGAGCAGCCGGAACGCCTCCGGCAGGCCGTGGGTCGCGATGAACTCCGCCACCCACGCCGCCCGTTCCGCCTCCGGCAGCGCGGACAGCA
The DNA here is from genome assembly GCF_055582085.1 of Streptomyces sp. NPDC042259. NCBI lineage: Bacteria > Bacillati > Actinomycetota > Actinomycetes > Kitasatosporales > Streptomycetaceae > Streptomyces > Streptomyces sp. NPDC042259. The sequence goes on from NZ_JBVJDW010000004.1 coordinate 288,194, forward strand.
GCCTCGCGGGGTCCCGCCACGAGGAGCCCTCGGGGGCGGTGGGTGATGTCGCCGGGCCGAGCAGCGCCCGTGCCCACCGCGCGTCCCGCTGCCGGACCGCCGCCCGGCACCACGCGGCGTGCAGGTCCGGCTGCCAGCCGTCGGCGACGGGCAGCGCCACGGCCTCGGCCGGGCTCGTGACCCCGAACCGCTCGCACCAGGTGTCCAGCGGCGCCGCCTCCACCAGCTGGCTCAGCCACCACGACCGCTCGCCCCGCCCGGACGGCGGCTGGGCGGTGATGCCGTCCCGCCGCATGCCGGCGTCGCACTCGTGCGGTGCCTCGACGGCGATGCGGGGCACGCCGACGCCCGTGCGGTCCAGGCCGACGCAGGACCGGGCCCGGTCGGCCATCCGGGCCGCGAGCGCGGAACCGGGGAGGGCGGACAGCAGCTCGGCGGCGGTGGCCCGCACCGTGCGGCTGCGGTCGGCCAGGGCCCGTTCGAGGAACGGCTCGTCGGCGGGGGACAGCTCCTCGCGCAGGGAGTCCAGGAACATCAGCCGGTCCTCGGCCCGCTCCGTCGCCCACGTCGAGGCGAGCAGCTCCCGCGCGGCGGCCGGATCGCGGCGCCGCACGGACACCAGGAGAGCGGACCGCTCGGCGAACAGGCCCTCCTGCCACACCCGCTGCTCGGGCCCCGGGGCGCAGGGGTGCGTGCGGGGCGCGGGCGCCGGGCCGCCGCGCAGCGCGTACTTCCACCGCGGATTGAGCCGGGCCAGCCACAGGGCGCGTGGCCCGGCCAGGACGAGCGCCTGCGGGCGCAGGTCCGAGCGGGCCCGGGCCGCGTCGAGCAGAGCGGGCAGCAGCGCGGCGGGCGCCCGGTAGCCGTGGCCGTTGGCGGCGGCCAGCCACTGGGGCAGCAACTCGACGAGGTCGGGCAGGGAACCCCGCCGTCCGGCGCCGTCACCGGGCCCGGCCCGGTCGGCGAGCAGCAGCTCCAGCCGCCGCCGGGCGGCGGGCGGCAGCGGCGGCCGCGGGTCCTCGGGCGCGGCTTCGGGACGCTCCCGGGCGGTGGCCGGCAGCAGCCCGGCGCGCCGCCGCACGGTACGCAGCGCGGCGGCGTCCAGCAGCGCCCCGGCGGCGTCCTGCCCGGGGCTCGGACGGGTGGGCGGAGTGCGCCGCTCGGTGCCGAGCAGGGCCACGGTGACGAGATCGTCCCAGGTGCCGGTCATGAGCTTGCCCTTCCTGTGGGTGTCGCCGACCGCCGGGCGGTCCGGCCGGGAGCGGGCCTCGTCAGAGCGCGACGGGCTCCGGTGCCCAGGTGGTCAGGGGAGTGAAGCCCCGGTGGCCGCATTCGCCGAAGACCGTCACCGGGGAGCCGCCGGATATCGCCGCGAGCCGCCACAGGCCCGGGCGGTCGCCGCACCGGGGGTCGACGGGGAGCGCGGCTTCGCCGTGCGCGTCGGCCAACTGCCAGCCGTGCTCCGGGCCGGGGACGGGGATCACGGCCGAGAGGACCACGGGCCACGCGTCGAGCCACGGGTCGTCCCGCAGGGCCTCGCCGTAGGCGCGGAGGGCCGCCGTGACATCGCCGCCCGGCGGCGGTGCGGGGCTGGGCGCGGGTGCCGCGTGACGGGTGCCCAGCGCGGCGCGCAAGGGCCGGGCGGCCGGGTGGTACGCGAGGTCCGCGTCCAGGGCGAGCCCGGTGGGGAGCGACAGCTCGGGTGCCCGCCCGGCCGCGCCGTAGGACAGGAGCAGGGCCGCCCGGCCCGTGCTCCGGCCGTGCAGCCAGATTTTCCTGGTGACCAACCGGCCGTCGTCGGCGTCCTGTTGGGCCAGGACCAGCCACAGATCACGCACCGGGGTGGCGGACGCCAGCACGGACGCCGCGTCCGAGGTGATGCCGACCCGGGTGCGCACCGTGGCGGCCAGGGCCTCGGGCAGCCGGTCGCGGTGCAGCCAGCCCTGATTGAGGGTGTGCAGCAAGGCGCACTCCTCCAGCAGCCGCGAGGCCCGATCCGCGCCGGACCCGGTCACCGACGCCAACTCCCGCACCCGCGCCGCCAGTCCTGGGGCCTGGGCGTCGACCATGCGGGCCGCCGTCTCCTCCCACCACCCGTAGCCGTCCGCTTCCCCGGCGGCGAGCCCGCCCCGCAGCAGATCGGCGAGCCGCCGCTCCAACTCCGTGACCCCCTCGGTGATCCGCCGCGCACGGCGCTCCGCGCGGCGCTGCGCCGCCTCGGCGTCCGGGGAGGGGACCGCCTCCCCCGTCGTACTCGCCCCCGTGCCCGCCCACGGCCCGGGCACCGCGAGGCCGGCGCCCGCTGTATGTGACGTGGCGTCAGCGTCCGGTGCGCGAACCGGTTCCGCCGTCCTGCGTTCCCCCTGCCAATTCATGCCGACCAAGCTAGGCCCACCCACTGACAATCGCCCTGACCAGGGGATTCGTGCTGCCGAAGCCGATTGTCAGTGGGTGGGTGCAAGGTGGTTCACGTATCCGGGAAGCGCACGACGAGGGGGACTTGTGACCGTGCCCGCAACCGAGACCGAAGCCCTGCGACCGCACGCGGAGGACGCCTTCGCCGAGGAGCTGAGGGCCCTCGCCGCGGCCGACGACCGCCCCCGGCCCGGGCGTTGGCGGATGTCGCCGTGGGCCGTCGCCACCTATCTGCTCGGCGGCACGCTGCCCGACGGCACCGTCATCACCCCGAAGTACGTCGGCCCGCGCCGCGTCGTCGAGGTCGCCGTCACCACGCTCGCCACCGACCGGGCGCTGCTCCTGCTCGGCGTGCCCGGCACCGCCAAGACCTGGGTCTCCGAGCACCTGGCCGCCGCCGTCAGCGGCGACTCCACCCTCCTGGTGCAAGGCACGGCCGGCACCCCGGAGGAGGCGATCCGCTACGGCTGGGACTACGCCCGCCTCCTCGCGCACGGCCCCGGCCGGGACGCGCTCGTGCCCGGCCCCGTCATGCGCGCCATGGCCGAGGGCAAGACGGCGCGCGTCGAGGAGCTGACCCGCGTCCCGGCCGACGTGCAGGACTCGCTCATCACCATCCTGTCCGAGAAGACCCTGCCCATCCCCGAACTGGGCCAGGAGGTGCAGGCCGTGCGCGGATTCAACCTGATCGCCACGGCCAACGACCGCGACCGCGGGGTCAACGAACTCTCCAGCGCGCTGCGCCGCCGCTTCAACACCGTGGTCCTGCCCCTGCCCGCCACGGCCGACGCCGAGGTCGACATCGTCGCCCGCCGTGTCGACCAGATCGGCCGGTCGCTCGACCTGCCCACGGGGCCCGGGGGGCTCGACGAGATCCGGCGTGTCGTCACCGTCTTCCGCGAGCTGCGCGACGGGGTCACCGCCGACGGCCGCACGAGACTCAAGTCGCCGTCGGGCACGCTCTCCACCGCCGAGGCGATCTCCGTCGTCACCGGCGGCCTGGCCCTCGCCGCCCACTTCGGCGACGGCGTGCTGCGCGCGGGCGACGTGGCGGCCGGGATCCTCGGCGCGGTCGTCCGCGACCCGGCGGCGGACCGGCTCGTCTGGCAGGAGTACCTGGAGGCGGTCGTCCGCGAGCGGGACGGCTGGAAGGACTTCTACCGCGCGTGCCGCGAGGTCTCCGGATGAGCGGGCCCGGCCCGGCGCTGCTGGGGGTGCGCCACCACGGCCCGGGCTCCGCGCGTGCCGTGGCGGCGGCGCTCGACCAGTGCGCGCCGAGCGCCGTGCTCATCGAGGGGCCGCCCGAGGCGGACGCGATCGTCCACCTCGCGGCCGACCCCGGGATGCGCCCGCCCGTCGCGCTGCTCGCGCACGCCACGGACGACCCCGGCCGGGCCGTGTTCTGGCCGTTCGCCGCGTTCTCCCCGGAATGGGTGGCCATCCGCTGGGCCCAGGCCCACGACGTGCCGGTCCGCTTCGTCGACCTGCCCGCCGCGCACGCGCTCGCCCCGCGGCACGACGACGACCGGGGGCGGCTGCGGCCGGAGCCCGTCGGCGACGCCCCCGGCTCCCCGGGCGGGCCCGCCGGCCCCTGCCCGGCGCCCCGCACCGACCCTCTCGCCACGCTCGCGGAAGCCGCCGGGTACGACGACGCGGAGCTGTGGTGGGAGGACGCCGTCGAGCACCGCCGCACCGGCGGCCGGCCGGACGACGACGCGCTCGCGCCCTTCCGGGCCATCGCCGAGGCCATGGGCGAACTGCGCGCCGCCTTCGGCGACGGCGCGTGCGCGGACGGCTGCGACGGCGGCGGCGACCGCGAGTGCGAAGCCGCCCGTGACGCCGCGCGCGAAGCGCACATGCGGCTCAAGCTGCGCGAAGCCCGGCGCGAGTTCGGGGACGCCGTCGCCGTCGTCTGCGGGGCCTGGCACGTACCGGCCCTCACCGCGCAGCGGACCGTCGCGGCCGACCGGCAGGCGCTCAAGGGGCTGCCGAAGGTCAAGGCCCGGCTCAGCTGGGTGCCGTGGACCAACCGCCGTCTCTCCCGGCACAGCGGATACGGGGCGGGCATCGACGCGCCCGGCTGGTACGGCCATCTCTTCGACGCCCCGGACCGGCCCGTCGAGCGGTGGCTGACCACCGTCGCCCGGCTCCTGCGCGAGGAGGACCACGCCGTCTCCCCGGCCCACGTCATCGAGGCCGTCCGGCTCGCCGACACCCTCGCCGCTCTGCGGGGCCGCCCCCTGGCCGGGCTCACCGAGACCACCGACGCGGTCCGGGCGGTGATGTGCGACGGCTCCGACGCGCCCCTCGCCCTCGTACGGGACCGGCTCATCGTCGGCGACGCGCTCGGCGAGGTCCCCGCGACGGCACCCGCCACCCCGCTCCAGCGCGACCTGTCCCGCCTTCAGCGCACCTTGCGCCTCAAACCCGAAGGCCCCGTGCGGGACCGGGAGCTCGATCTGCGCGAGGACACCGACGCCGCGCGCAGCCGGCTGCTGCACCGGCTGCGGCTGCTCGGCATCGACTGGGGCGAACCGGTGCGTTCGTGCGGCGGGCTGGGCACCTTCCGCGAGACCTGGCGGCTCCGCTGGGAGCCCGAGCTGTCCGTCCGGGTCGCGGAGGCGGGCGTGTGGGGCACGACCGTGGCCGGCGCGGCCACCGCCAAGACCGAGTCCGCGGCCATCGGGTCCGCGACCCTGGCCCAGGTCACCACCCTCGCCGAGCAGTGCCTGTCGGCCGGCCTCGCGGACGCCCTGCCCGTCGTCATGCGGGTCCTCGCCGACCGCGCCGCCCTCGACACCGACGTCGCGCACCTGGCACAGGCCCTGCCCGCGCTCGTCCGTGCCGTGCGCTACGGCGACGTCCGCCGCACCGGCACCGCCGCCCTCGGCGAGGTGGCCACCGGGCTCGTGGAGCGCGTCTGCGTCGGCCTCCCGGCGGCCTGCGCCGGGCTCGACCCGGACGCGGCGGCGGAGATGCGGGGGCATCTGGACGCCGTCCACCGGTCCGTGGCCCTCCTGGCGGAGCCGGCCCCGGCCGCCCCCACCGACGCCCCCGCCGCCGCCCCCACGTCGAGTACCACCACCGGGCCGCACGATTCCGCCGGGCCCGGCCCGTCCGGCCTGCGCGACCGCTGGTCCGGTGTGCTCGGGGTCCTCGCCGAGCGGGAGGGGCTGCCCGGGGGAATCCGGGGGCGGGCCGCGCGCCTCCTGCTGGACGACGGGCGGCTCGCCGAGGACCGGGCGGCCGGGCTGATGAGCCGCGCCCTCTCGGTCGGCACCCCACCGGCGGACGCGGCGGCCTGGATCGAGGGATTCGTCGGCAGCGACGGTTCCGGCGGCATGCTCCTGATCCACGACGAGCGCCTGCTCGCCCTCGTCGACGACTGGCTCGCCGGTGTGCCGTCCGAGGCGTTCACGGACGTCCTGCCCCTGCTGCGCCGCACCTTCTCCGCCTATGACGCGGGGGTGCGCCGGACGCTCGGCGAGCTGGTCCGCCGGGGAGGCGCGCCCGACGGCCCGGCGGCCCGGGGCGTGGGCGGCACACCGGGCTTCGGGGCGGGCCTCGACCCCGGCCGGGCGGCGGCCGTACTGCCGACGATGCGCCTGCTGCTGGGGCTGGACCGGACCACCGACACATCGACGCCCGCCCCGGCGCGGGCAGGGGGAGCTGGGTCATGACGACGGCGAACGGGACGGCCGGGACAGCCGGGACAGTCGGGACGGCCGGGGCACCTGGCGCGAGCCGACCGGGCGACGCGGCCACGGACGGCCGGGCCCCGGATCCGGCCGCGGAGCGGCTGCGGCGATGGCGGCTCGTGCTCGGCGGGGAGGGCGGCGGCGACGGCACCGGGTGCGCGCTGGGAGGCACCGACGCCGCCATGGACCGCACCCTGGAGGCGCTCTACGGCTCGGCCCCCGGCCCCGGTCCGGGCTCCGGTTCCGGCCAGGGATCCGGTCAGGGCTCCGGTCAGGGCGCGGGCACCGGTCCCGGCGAGGGCCGGCGCGCGGCGGGGCTCGGCGGGTCGGCGCCGCGCATCGCCCGGTGGCTGGGTGACATCCGCACGTATTTCCCGACGTCCGTCGTCCAGGTGATGCAGCGCGACGCCATGGACCGGCTCGGTCTGTCCGCCCTGCTGCTGGAACCGGAGATGCTCGAAGCCGTCGAGGCGGACGTCCACCTGGTGGGGACGCTGCTGTCCCTCCACAAGGTGATGCCCGACACCACCAGGGAAACCGCGCGGACCGTCGTCCGCAAGGTCGTCGAGGAGCTGGAGAAGCGTCTCGCGGTACGCACCCGGGCCACGCTCACCGGCGCCCTCGACCGCTCCGCGCGCGTCAGCCGCCCCCGCCACCGGGACGTCGACTGGGACCGCACCATCCGGGCCAACCTCAAGAACTACCTGCCCGAGCACCGCACCGTCGTGCCGGAGCGCCTCGTGGGCCACGGCCGGGCGGCGCGGTCGGTACGGAAGGAGGTGATCCTCTGCATCGACCAGTCCGGGTCGATGGCGGCCTCCGTCGTCTACGCCTCGGTCTTCGGCGCGGTCCTCGCCTCGATGCGGTCCCTCGACACCCGTCTCGTCGTCTTCGACACCACCGTCGTGGACCTCACCGACCGGCTGTCCGACCCGGTGGACGTGCTGTTCGGCACCCGGCTCGGCGGCGGTACCGACATCAACCGCGCGCTCGCCTACTGCCAGTCGCGGATCACCCGGCCGGCCGAGACGGTCGTCGTCCTCATCAGTGATCTCTACGAGGGCGGCATCCGGAACGAGATGCTCAAGCGGGTCACGGCCATGCGGGCCTCGGGGGTCCGCTTCATCACACTGCTCGCGCTGTCCGACGAGGGCGCTCCCGCCCATGACCATGAGCACGCCGCGGCGCTGGCCGCCCTCGGGGCGCCCGCGTTCGCCTGCACACCCGATCTCTTCCCGGACGTCATGGCGGCGGCGCTCGAGAAGCGGCCCCTGCCCGTGCCCGGACCGGATGCCCCGCACGGCGGATCGGGGGCGGCCGGCTGACGGGGACGCGCGGTGTCGGCGGGCGGAACGCGGCGCCGCCGGTCGTACCCCTGTATACCCATATGAGTACGGGCGCTGTCGCGATCTGTGAGCGTAATCACGGCCCGAGTGTGACCTGCGATTTAGGGACCTCCCTCCCTCGGGGATAACCTGCGAGACGGACATGCCGCGTCAACGGTGAACGTGTGCCGCCCTCGTCAAAGATCGCGCCCTCACGCTGCCTGCGGCACGCCCGCGCAGACAACGAACCGCGATATCCATGGAAAAGGGACTGACGCGCGTGGACCTGTTCGAGTACCAGGCGAGGGACCTCTTCGCCAAGCACGGTGTACCGGTGCTGGCCGGTGAAGTCATTGACACGCCTGAGGCGGCGCGCAAGGCCACTGAGCGGCTGGGCGGCAAGTCGGTCGTCAAGGCGCAGGTGAAGGTCGGCGGCCGTGGAAAGGCCGGCGGCGTGAAGCTGGCCGCCACGCCGGACGAGGCCGTCGCTCGCGCGACGGACATCCTCGGCATGGACATCAAGGGCCACACGGTCCACAAGGTGATGATCGCCGAGACCGCTCCCGAGATCCTCGAGGAGTACTACGTCTCGTACCTCCTCGACCGCACCAACCGCACCTTCCTGGCCATGGCCTCGGTGCAGGGCGGCATGGACATCGAGGAGGTCGCGGAGAAGACCCCCGAGGCCCTCGCGAAGGTCCCGGTCGACTCCAACACCGGCGTCACCATCGAGAAGGCCCGCGAGATCGTCGCCCTGGCGAAGTTCCCGGCCGAGGTGGCCGAGAAGGTCGCCGAGGTCATGGTGACGCTGTGGAAGACCTTCGTCGCCGAGGACGCGCTCCTCGTCGAGGTCAACCCGCTCGCCAAGGTCGCCAGCGGCGACATCCTGGCCCTCGACGGCAAGGTCTCGCTCGACGAGAACGCCGACTTCCGCCAGCCGGAGCACGAGGCGCTCGAGGACAAGGCCGCGGCCAACCCCCTCGAGGCGGCCGCCAAGGCCAAGGGCCTGAACTACGTCAAGCTCGACGGTCAGGTCGGCATCATCGGCAACGGCGCGGGTCTCGTCATGAGCACCCTGGACGTCGTCGCGTACGCCGGTGAGAAGCACGACAACGTCAAGCCCGCCAACTTCCTCGACATCGGTGGCGGCGCCTCCGCCGAGGTGATGGCGAACGGCCTCGAGATCATCCTCGGCGACCCGGACGTCAAGTCCGTCTTCGTCAACGTCTTCGGTGGCATCACCGCGTGTGACGAGGTCGCCAAGGGCATCGTCCAGGCGCTGGAGCTGCTCAAGGCCAAGGGCGAGGCCGTGACCAAGCCGCTGGTCGTGCGTCTCGACGGCAACAACGCGGAGCTGGGTCGCAAGATCCTTTCCGACGCCAACCACCCGCTCGTGCAGCGTGTGGACACCATGGACGGCGCGGCCGACAAGGCCGCCGAGCTGGCTGCGGCTAAGTAAAGGACGAGGACTCCACAACCATGGCTATCTTCCTCACCAAGGACAGCAAGGTCATCGTCCAGGGGATGACCGGCGCCACGGGCATGAAGCACACCAAGCTCATGCTGGCCGACGGTACGAACATCGTCGGTGGCGTCAACCCGCGCAAGGCCGGGACGAGCGTCGACTTCGACGGCACCGAGGTGCCCGTCTTCGGCTCCGTCGCCGAGGCGATGGAGAAGACCGGTGCCGACGTGTCGGTGCTCTTCGTGCCGCCGGCCTTCGCGAAGGCCGCCGTCGTCGAGGCGATCGACGCCGAGATCCCGCTGGCCGTCGTGATCACCGAGGGCATCGCGGTCCACGACTCCGCCGCCTTCTGGGCGTACGCGCAGGCCAAGGGCAACAAGACCCGGATCATCGGTCCGAACTGCCCCGGTCTGATCACCCCCGGCCAGTCCAACGCCGGCATCATCCCGGGCGACATCACCAAGCCCGGCCGCATCGGTCTCGTGTCGAAGTCCGGCACGCTGACCTACCAGATGATGTACGAGCTGCGTGACATCGGCTTCTCCTCGGCCGTCGGCATCGGTGGCGACCCGGTCATCGGCACCACGCACATCGACGCGCTCGCCGCGTTCGAGGCCGACCCCGAGACCGAGCTGATCGTCATGATCGGCGAGATCGGTGGCGACGCGGAGGAGCGGGCCGCGGACTTCATCAAGGCCAACGTCACCAAGCCGGTCGTCGGCTACGTGGCCGGTTTCACCGCGCCCGAGGGCAAGACGATGGGCCACGCCGGTGCGATCGTGTCCGGTTCGTCCGGCACCGCGCAGGCGAAGAAGGAGGCCCTCGAGGCCGCGGGCGTGAAGGTCGGCAAGACCCCGTCCGAGACGGCTCGCCTCGCGCGCGCCGCGCTCGGCGCCTGATCCTTCCGGATCTCCGGCTGTGGGCCCGCACCCCTTTGGGGGTGCGGCCCCACAGCCGTTTCCGCCCGGCGGCGCCAGGACACCGACCTTTCGGCCCTACAGCTGAAAAAGGTGCATAAGCGTATCTTGAGCGACACGACGGCTATTTGCCCGCTACCGGGACGAAAGCCCTGTTGTTGGCAGCATGGCTCCGTGACCCAATATGCCGATCGCAGCACGTCGTTGCCGACGCGCGGCCGGTCCGCGACCAGCGTTCCGCCCGTCGTGGGCACCGCCTTCTTCGACGGGATGATCGCCGCGGGCCTGGGCCTCGGAGCGTTCGCCGTGGGCGTCCTGGCGCTGTGGATCTCGTCGCCGTACCCCGACGGCGGGCCCGCGGCGGCGCTGCGCATCGCCGCCGACCTGTGGCTGCTGGCGCAGGGCGCCGATCTCGTCCGGACCGAAACGCTCTCCGGGGTGCCCGCACCGCTCGGCCTGACGCCGCTGCTGCTCACGGCACTGCCGGGCTGGCTGCTCTACCGGACGGCGCGGCACGCGCTGGACGGCGCGGACGCGGAGGACGATCCGCGGGCGCCGGAGCCGGACGGCGCCCGCGCGCCGGGCCCGCCGGACGGCTCGCACGACCCGGCGGCACTGGACCACGCGGCCGGACCGGATCCGTTCACCGGGCTCACGCCGCGCACCGCGATCCTGGCCATGACCGGCGGGTATCTGCTGGTCGGCGCGGGTGCCGTCCTCTTCGCCTCCTCGGGGACCGTGCGGGTCGCGCCCTGGAGCGCCCTGGCGCATCTGCCCGTGTTCGCGGTGGTGACCGTCGCCGCCGGGGTGTGGACGGCCGCGGGCTGCCCGGGCTGGCCGCGGTCGGGGCTCGCGCGCCGTGTGGCGAACGTGATGCCGGCGCGGGTGCGCCGCTGGTTCACGCGCCGCCGGATGGTCGCGGCGGTACGGGCCGGAACGGCCGCGACGGGGGTGCTGTTCGGCGGGGCCGCGGTGCTGCTGGCGGGCTCGCTCGCGTGGCACGCGGCGGCGGCCCACGACGCGTTGTCCCAGTTGACGCAGGACTGGTCGGGGCGGGCGGCGGTGTTGCTGCTGTGCGCGGCACTGCTGCCCAACGCGGTCGTCTGGGCGGCGTCGTACGGGCTGGGGCCCGGGTTCATGGTCGGCGCGGGCAGTGTGGTCGCGCCGCTGGGCGCCGTCGGCTACCCCGCACTGCCCGGCTTCCCGCTGCTCGCGGCGCTCCCGTCGCCGGGCGACGCGGGGCCGCTGACGCTGGTGGTGACGGTGTCGCTGTCGGTCGCGACGGGTGCGGCGGTCGCCCGCTTCGCCGTCCCACGGCCGCCCACCGTGGTGGGCGTGTGGGAGGTCACCGTGATCGCCGCACTCGCCGCCGTGGTCTGCGCGGCGGTGACCACCGCCCTGGCCTTCGCCGCTTCCGGCGCCCTCGGCTCGGCCACCCTCGCGACCTTCGGCCCGCGGTGGTGGCTCACCGGTGGAACGGCCCTGGCCTGGACGTTCTCGATCGGCGTCCCCGGAGCGTTGGTGCTGCGCTGGCTGCGGCGGGGTGTGGTGGCGCAGCGGCTGCGGCCGGCGCGTCCCCCGGCCGCGCCGGCCGCCCCGGTGGTGCCGGCGGTGCCGGCGGTGCCGAGGGTGAGTGCCGAGGAGAAGGGGCGGCGGCGGTGGACGGCGGGCGCGCTCGTCCGGGGTGCCGCGGGCTGGCTGGGCTTCGGCACGCGGCCGGTCGCCGACGACGGCGCGACGGCCGCTCCCACCACCACCGCCGCCGTCGGCCCCGGGCTGCCCGCGCTTGACCTGCCCGGCGTGCGGTCGGGCCGCCGGAAGACCGGGACGCCGACGCTCCCCGCCGCCGGAACTACGCCACCGAAGCCGAAGCCTTCGGTGGCGTCGTTCCGCCCGCCGGGCCTGCCGGTGCTCCCGGCGCGCGCCGCGGGCCCGGAACCGGATCCGGAACCGGGATCCGAGGCAGGGGCGGAGCCGGGGACGCCCGCGGCGGGCGAACGGTCGTGGTGGCCCGGCATGCTGCCGGGGAAGGGCCGCCGGCTGCGGAAGGCGGCCGCGGAGGACCGAGAAGGGCGGGGGGACGCCGACGCCGACGCCGCCGCCGGGGGCGCCGGCAAGGACGAGGCCGGCCGGGGGACCGGCCGGGAGGACGCCCGGGACGGCGGCGGCAAGGCCCGGGCGTCCCGGGCCCGCCTGGCCGAGCGGCTGGGCCGCGACCCGCGCGCCCGGACGGACACCGGGGAGGTCAAGCTCCGGGCGGGCCGGGAGGTGCGGACCGGGCGGCGGAACCGGGCGGGCCGCAGGGGCGGGGGAGACCGCGAGGCCCAGGAGGAGGGCGGCAAGGGCCGAGGAGACCGGCGGAAACACCGCCCCCGCCACGCGGCCCGGCCCACCCCGCCGCCCTCCGCCCCCGCCCCGGGCGCACCGGACTGGCACGACGCCCACGCCCGCCGCCTCCGCTGGGCCGCCCTCAAGGACTCCGGCGGCGGCCTCATGCCCGACTTCGCCCCCCACGACCACCCCAACCCGCCCGCACCCGAGGGTTTGTAACCCGGCCGCGCCACCACCCCTTGGCCTCCGGCCCGGCACGTGGACGCGACGCCGCGGGGGCCCTCCGGGCCCGGGAATGGAGCTGGTTCGGCAGCTGCCAGCCGACGGGCGCCGTCCGCACCTGACGGCTCGGCCTCCGGGCCTGGCAGGGCACCGGGGCAAGCCTCCCGCCGGTGCCTGGCCCGGACCTGGGCGGGGGCTGTGGGGCCCGTGCGGCCCGTGCGGCCCCGTCGGCTCCTTCACCGGCCCGGCAGGGCGACCGGCCCGAGTCAGTCCCGTTCCCCCAGCAGCGGGCGCAAGTGCTTCGGGAGGTGGTTTTCGCAGGACTGGCGGGACGTTTGGGTGAGGGCGTCGTCGACGCAGGTGTAGTAGTCGCTGTAGACGACCTGGAAGGTGAACGTCGCCGCCACGATGGCCAGGGCGAGGCCGCCCGTGACCAGGCCGCTCACGGCCGCCGTCGTCTGGGGGCGGGACGCGTTCGGGGCGGGTGCGCCGTTCGGCGGGGGCGGGATGTCCGGGTCCGTGCGTTGGGGCCGGGGCTTGGCGCGCAGGGCGCTGATGCCCCAGTAGACGGAGAGGGCACCGAGGAGGAGGGCCACCTGCGGGATGCTGAACAGGGCGAAGAAGAAGCCCCACATGCCCGCGAGCAGGGCGTAGCGGGCCCGCCGCTGGGCCGGGTCCGTGGGGTCCCAGCGGGGGCCGCCACCGCCCGGGCCGCCGCCGGAGGGGTTCGGGCCGCCCGGGCCCTTGCCGCCGCCGAACCCGCCGCCCTGCCGGCCCGGCTGGCGGCTGCTCCACTGGCTGCCCCACGCCGGCGGCGGGCCCTCGCCCTCACGACCGTCCTCATGACCGCCGTCGCGGCCGTCCTCGGGGTCGTCCGAACCCTCCGGCCCGCGCCGCGGCTGCCACGGCCGGTCCGGCCGGCCCTCCGGCGGTGCGGCGAAGGGGTTGTCCCGCTGCTCGTCGGACGGCGACGGCGAGGACGGCTTCTGCGCATCGCGCTCGTGCGACATGCGGGCGTTCCTCATCACAGCCCTCCAAGGGACGCGGCGGACGCGGTGGGCAGCGAGAAGCGGTGAGCCGCGTGGCGGCGTCGGTCCGGCATGTGGAGTGTGTCTTCCCCTTGTGTCGGCTGTATCGGCGTCGGTCGGCACCGCTCGGCACCGGTCGGGCTTCCGCATCGGCCCGCATCGGCTCCGCATCGGCCCGGCGGGCCCCGCGAGCCCCACGCACCGCAGGTCCCGCGACTCCCGCACCTCGAACGTACGGGGGCGTGCCCGGATTCCGCGCCCGGAATCCGCGCGTCGCCCCGGCGCGTCGCGGCGGTGCGCCCCACCGCGTGGTGCCGAATCCGTACCTCGCCTCCGCACATCACTTCGTGCGCTGCTTCCAGACGCTACCTTCCGCGCGCGCCCCCGTCCCGTGGGGGCCGTTCGGAGTGCCGGTATCGTTGCTGGCGGTCGGCGGCTTCGTAGAGTCCCCCGTATTCGGGGACCCCTCCGTCTCGTACGACCATACAAACCGCATCACCCGCGAGAAAGGGCCCCGCCGTGGCCTCCCCACCTCCCGCGTCTCCCGGCCGCCGGCCCCGTCCCGCCCGTCTCGTCGTGCTCGTGTCCGGTTCGGGGACGAATCTGCAGGCCCTGCTCGACGCGATCGCCGCCGATCCGGCCGGTTACGGCGCCGAGATCGTGGCCGTGGGCGCCGACCGGGACGGCATCGCCGGGCTGGAGCGGGCCGAGCGCGCCGGGCTGCCCACGTTCGTCCGCCGGGTGAAGGACCACCCGACGCGGGACGCGTGGGACCGCGCGCTGACCGAGGCGACGGCGGCGTACGAGCCCGATCTCGTCGTCTCCGCCGGTTTCATGAAGATCGTGGGCAAGGAGTTCCTCGCCCGCTTCGAGGGCCGTGTGGTCAACACCCACCCGGCCCTGCTGCCGAGCTTTCCCGGCGCCCACGGCGTGCGCGACGCGCTCGCGTACGGCGCCAAGGTGACCGGCTGCACCGTCCACTTCGTCGACGACGGCGTCGACACCGGCCCGATCATCGCCCAGGGCGTGGTCGAGGTCCGGGACGAGGACGACGAATCCGCGCTGCACGAGCGGATCAAGGAAGTCGAGCGCGAGCTGCTCGTCGATGTCGTGGGGCGCCTGGCCCGTAACGGCTACCGCATAGAGGGACGAAAGGTAAGAATCCCGTGACCGTCGAAGGTACGACCGCCGAAGGTACGAAGCGGCCCATCCGGCGCGCGCTGGTCAGCGTCTACGACAAGACGGGGCTGGAGGAGCTGGCCCGCGGGCTGCACGCGGCGGGCGTCCAGCTCGTCTCGACCGGCTCGACCGCCGGCCGGATCGCGGCGGCCGGGGTCCCGGTCACCAAGGTCGAGGAGCTGACGGGCTTCCCCGAGTGCCTCGACGGGCGGGTCAAGACCCTGCACCCGCGCGTGCACGCCGGCATCCTCGCCGACCAGCGGCTCGACTCGCACCGTGAGCAGCTCGCCGAGCTGGACATCGCGCCGTTCGAGCTGGTGATCGTCAACCTCTACCCGTTCCGGGAGACCGTCGCCTCGGGCGCCGCTCCCGACGAGTGCGTCGAGCAGATCGACATCGGCGGCCCCTCGATGGTCCGCGCCGCCGCCAAGAACCACCCCTCCGTCGCCGTGGTCGTCAACCCCGACCGCTACGCCGACGTACTGAAGGCCGCCTCCGACGGGGGCTTCGACCTCACCCAGCGCAAGCGGCTCGCCGCCGAGGCGTTCCAGCACACGGCCGCCTACGACGTGGCCGTGGCGAACTGGTTCGCGGACGACTACGCGGCCGACGAGGGCCCCTGGCCGGACTTCACCGCCGTCACCTACGCCCGCAAGCAGGTCCTGCGCTACGGCGAGAACCCGCACCAGCCCGCCGCGCTGTACACCGACGGCACGGGCAAGGGCCTCGCGTACGCGGAGCAGCTGCACGGCAAGGAGATGTCGTACAACAACTACGTCGACACCGAGGCCGCGCGCCGGGCGGCGTACGACCACACCGACCCCTGCGTCGCGATCATCAAGCACGCCAACCCGTGCGGCATCGCCATCGGTTCGGACGTCGCCGAAGCGCACCGCAAGGCCCACGCCTGCGACCCGCTGTCCGCGTTCGGCGGCGTCATCGCCGTCAACCGCCCGGTCTCCGTCGAGCTGGCCGAGCAGGTCGCGGAAATCTTCACCGAGGTCATCGTCGCCCCGGCCTACGAGGACGGCGCCGTCGAGGTGCTGGCCCGCAAGAAGAACATCCGCGTGCTGCGCTGCGCCGACGCACCGGCCGCCGGGGGCGAGTCCCGGTCGATCGAGGGCGGGATCCTGGTCCAGAACAAGGACCGGCTCCAGGCCGACGGCGACGACCCCGCGAACTGGACGCTCGCCACGGGCGAGGCGCTGTCCGCCGACGAGCTGGCCGAGCTGGCCTTCGCCTGGCGCGCCTGCCGGGCGGTGAAGTCCAACGCGATCCTGCTGGCCAAGGGCGGCGCGACCGTCGGCGTCGGCATGGGGCAGGTCAACCGCGTCGACTCGGCGAAGCTGGCCGTCCAGCGCGCCGGCGAGGAGCGCACCCGGGGCTCGTACGCGGCCTCGGACGCCTTCTTCCCCTTCCCGGACGGGCTGGAGGTGCTGACCGCCGCCGGCATCAAGGCCGTGGTCCAGCCGGGCGGTTCGGTCCGTGACGAGCAGGTCGTGGAGGCCGCGAAGGCGGCGGGCGTGACGATGTACCTCACGGGTACGCGGCACTTCTTCCACTAAGGCCTCCGGCGGTTCGCCGGATTGCCGCCCGCGGTGGCAGGGCGCCCTGCGGACGCGTCCTCAAACGCCGGACGGGCTGGTGTGGCTGAAGTCAGCCACACCAGCCCGCTAGGCCGAGGCCACGGTCAGCGCTCAGTAGCGCGGGCGCTGGAACCATTCGGACGACACGCGCTTGGCCGCGAAGACGATCACCAGGATCGACGCGACCAGCGTCACCAGGCCGAGCCCGTACATCACCGAGGTGATCAGACCGCTGATGATGCCGAACGAGGAGTAGACGATCGAGCCGACGCGGACGCCGTTACGGCCCTTGGCGTAGCGGATGGCGAGGATGACGCCGATGATCGCGAAGACGGCGGCCAGCAGGGTGAAGAAGACGATGACGCCCTTGCCGGCGTCGATGACCGTTTCCACGTCCACCTCCTCGCCGTTGGCGCCGCGGACGGTACCGTTCGTCCCCTCCCTCTCGACCGCGTCGTCGATCTTCGCGAGCGCGGTGGCGAAGAGAGCCGCGACGACCACGTGGATGCCGGCGATGACGTACATCAGGATGCGGGCGGCCTTGGTGAGGCCGGGCATCACCTGGGGCTGGCCGTAGGGCGCCCCGGGGTACCCGCCCTGCCCCTGCGGGAAGGGCGCGTACGGCTGGCCGGGCTGGGCCGGGATGCCCTGGGGGGCCTGCTGCGGGTAGCCGTAGCCGGGCTGGCCCTGCGGGGGCTGCTGTCCGTAGGGGTTGTTCTGGTCGCCGAAGCTCATGGTGAGGGTGTTCCTCCGTAGTCGTGCGGGGACGGCGCGGACATCAGGAGGAGAGATGGCACAGCGGTCCGCCCCCCGTCACAGCCCGCGGCACTGCCGGATCATCGTTGTTGGGCTCTTGGTATTTGTCCAGCCGATACCCGTATGCGTTGTACAAGGACCACGGTCGGTGAGAACGACCGTGCATATCACCGGGGCGGGCCCCGCCCGGATTGGAACGAGGGCCGCCCCATCCTGGAGGATGAACCCATGACCGCCCAGATTCTCGATGGCAAGGCCACCGCCGCCGCGATCAAGTCCGAACTCACCGCCCGGGTGGAGGCGCTGAAGGCCAGGGGCATCACGCCCGGCCTGGGCACCCTCCTCGTCGGCGACGACCCCGGCAGCAAGTGGTACGTGGCCGGCAAGCACCGCGACTGCGCGCAGGTCGGCATCGGTTCGATCCAGCGCGAACTGCCCGACACCGCCACGCAGGAGGAGATCGAGGCGGTCGTCCGCGAGCTGAACGACAACCCCGAGTGCACGGGCTACATCGTCCAGCTCCCCCTCCCCAAGGGCATCGACACCAACCGGGTGCTGGAGCTCATGGACCCGGCCAAGGACGCGGACGGGCTGCACCCGATGAGCCTGGGCCGGCTCGTGCTCAACGAGACCGGTCCGCTGCCCTGCACCCCCTACGGCATCATCCGGCTGCTGCGTCACCACGGCGTCGAGATCAACGGCGCGCACGTCGTGGTCGTCGGCCGCGGCGTCACCGTCGGCCGCTCGATCGGTCTGCTGCTGACCCGCAAGTCCGAGAACGCCACGGTCACCCTCTGCCACACCGGCACCCGTGATCTGTCGGCGCAGCTGCGCAAGGCGGACATCATCGTCGCCGCGGCGGGCGTGCCGCACCTGGTCAAGCCGGAGGACGTGAAGCCGGGCGCGGCCGTCCTGGACGTCGGTGTCAGCCGGGACGAGCACGGGAAGATCGTCGGAGACGTCCACCCGGGCGTGGCCGAGGTCGCCGCCTGGATCTCCCCGAACCCGGGCGGCGTGGGCCCGATGACGCGGGCGCAGCTGCTGGTGAACGTAGTAGAGGCAGCCGAGGCGGCGGAGGCCGCGGGTCGCGCGACCGGAAGCGTCCATGGCGGCTGAGCGAGAGCCCTCCGGGCCGGCCCCTGATCCCGAGGCCGGGCGCCCTGCGGGCGGGCCGCGTCCCGGAGCAGGTGCCGAACCCCCTGCCGAGGCCGGTTCCGGGTCCGCGGAGTCCGGCGCGTCCTCGGCGTCCGCTGCCGCGCAGGGGGCCGGGTCTTCGGGGCGGTCTGCTCCCGGCGCGCGGGCGAAGGCCGGGGACGGGTCCTCCGCCCGGCGTGCCGCGATGACGCGTACCGGCCCCGGGGGGCGTCCCGGTTCCGGGAAGTTCTCGGAGGCCACCGCGGGCAACGAGGCCGGGCCCGAGAAGTCGCGCCGTTTCCAGGCGGTCACGCGGGACACCGCGCGTCCCGAGGGCGGCGGCCGGGCCGCGCCCGGGGACGCCCCCGCCCCGGCACGGCAGTGGCCGCTGCTGGCCGTGCTCGGTGTGACGGGGCTGGGACTGCTGCTCGTCGCGTTCGATGCGTTCCGGGTCGGCACGATCCTGATCGGCCTGGCGATGATCGGCGGCGCGGTGCTGCGCTGGGCGCTGCCGTCCGTGGGCATGCTGGCCGTGCGGTCGCGGTTCACCGACATGATCACGTACGGCGGTCTGGGCGCGTCCATCGTGCTGCTCGCCCTGATGGCGCAGCCGAAGGCATGGCTGAAGATCCCGTTCCTGGACGACGTACTGCACTTCACCGTGCGCTGACGTGGTCCGGGCAAGGCCGCGGCCGGTCCTCCACCCCCGTGGGAGGACCGGCCGCCGCCTCCTCTTGAGGATCATGACCCCGCCGATCCCGATCAAGGTCCACGACCGCTCTGTGGCGCGGAGGTGACCGTTTCGGTACGAGGTCCCCGTCTCGTTTCGGATGTCCGTGGGATGTGACGAAAACACCGCGCGGCGCACGCCGGGGCGGAGCGGGTTCCGGTGGCGTCCCGGGAGCGTGCGCCCGTGCGTGTGACGCATGTGACCGACCGCGAGTACCCCCGTGCGCCCCGATGCCGGGAACTGTCATGCCCGGTTGCGGCATCCCTGTGGAGTGTCAGCCCCGAAGCTGTGGAGTGGGTATGCAAGGGGTAGGCATAGGGGGACAGGGGAGGACAATGCCTCGTTGGAAGGCGCTACCGGAGGAACTCGACCCGCAGGTGCGGGAGTTCGCCGAGCAACTGCGCAGACTCGTGGAACGCAGCGGTCTGAGCGTCGCCGCCGTCGCGGACCGCACCGGGTACAGCAAGTCGTCGTGGGAGCGCTATCTGAACGGGCGGCTGCTGCCACCGCGCGCGGCGGCCGAGGCGCTGGCCGAGGCGACGGGCACCGACGTCGGGCACCTGAGCACGATGTGGGAGCTGGCCGAGCGTTCCTGGACCCGTTCGGAGCTGCGGCACGACGCGACGCTCGACGGGGTGCGGGTCGCCCAGGCGCGGGCCGCCCTGGGGGAGTTCGGCCCCCCGGCCGAGGGGATGGCGTCCCGCGAACCCGGCGGTCACCACGCCGACCCGATAGGCCCGTGGACAGAGCCGCCGCCGGGCCGGCCGGAGCAGATACGATCCGCCCGGCCCCGGGGCGGGGCGGCCGCGCCGCCCTCCTTGGTGCGGCCCGGGCAGTCGCCCGACGTGCGGTCGGCCGCCATCCCGGACGAGCGGCGGCCGCGCGCCCATGTCGCCTTGTTCCTGACCGGTGTCCTCGGTGCCCTGCTCGTCGTCGCCGCCGCGCTGTTGCTCTTCGGCATGGACGAGGACGACACGGGCGGGCAGGCCGGTCCGGTCACGTCGCCGAGCGGCAGCGCGGTCGGGCTGCCCGCCGGGGTGAAGTGCTCGGGCGCCGGCTGCGCGGGCAAGGACCCGGAGACCATGGGCTGCGGCGGCCGGCATGCCACGACGGCCGGTGCCGCGACCATCGGCACCTCCTATCTGGAGGTCCGCTACAGCAAGATCTGTGGCGCCGCCTGGGCCCGCATCACCAAGGCCGCCCCCGGCGACACGCTGCGCATCACCGGGGCGGCCGATTCGGGTGCGGCGGCCCGCACGGAGGCCGGCCGCGTCGACCGGGACGCCGACGGCTACACCCGAATGGTCCCGGCCACCGGCCCCGACCGCGCCTCGGCCTGCGCGACGTTGACGACTGGCCGCAAGGGCTGCACGGTGCCGCTGGGCGCTGCCTCTGCCTCTGCCGTTGCCCGGCGGACGGGTTTCGGCTGAGCCCGCCGCCGGGGCGCACCACCGCTGCGCGGCGGTTGTCCTCAATCGCCGGACGGGCTGGAATGGGCTGAGGCCAGCCACAACCAGCCCACGGCCCGCAGGTGAAGAGGCTGTCGGCCAGCACAACCAGCCCGTCCGGCGTTTGAGGACGCGCCCGCAGGGCGCTCTGCCGCCGCAGGCGGCCAGGACGGCCCGCAGGCGAAGAGGCAGGCGGCCCGCCAAAACCAGCCCGTCCGGCGTTTGAGGACGCGCCTGCAGGGCGCCCGCCGCCGCAGGCGGTAAAGACGGCCTGCGAGCGAAGACGCCGCCGGCCAGGCGAAAGGCCGTGAAAGACAACCGGAGGCGAAGCCCGTGAGGCGTTCCACACAGGGTCGGCACTTCGCAGTGGGCGCCGTCGGATAGCCTGACGCCGGGTCTCTTGACACCGAGAGAGATCCTCACAAATGGGCAGGGACACCCAACCCCAGTTCGCAGCAGGAGATCGCCATGACCCGCACTCCCGTCAATGTCACCATTACCGGCGCGGCCGGTCAGATCGGCTACGCGCTGCTCTTCCGCATCGCCTCCGGTCACCTCCTCGGCTCGGACGTGCCGGTCAAGCTGCGGCTGCTGGAGATCCCGCAGGGCCTCAAGGCCGCCGAGGGCACCGCCATGGAGCTCGACGACTGTGCCTTCCCGCTCCTCCAGGGCATCGAGATCACCGACGACCCGAACGTCGGCTTCGACGGTGCCAACGTGGCCCTCCTCGTCGGTGCCCGCCCCCGCACCAAGGGCATGGAGCGCGGTGACCTGCTCGAGGCCAACGGCGGCATCTTCAAGCCCCAGGGCAAGGCCATCAACGACCACGCCGCGGACGACATCAAGGTCCTCGTCGTCGGCAACCCGGCCAACACCAACGCGCTCATCGCGCAGGCCGCCGCTCCGGACGTACCGGCCGAGCGCTTCACCGCGATGACCCGCCTGGACCACAACCGCGCGCTCTCGCAGCTCTCGAAGAAGACCGGTGTCCCGGTCTCCGAGATCAAGAAGCTGACGATCTGGGGCAACCACTCCGCCACCCAGTACCCGGACGTCTTCCACGCCGAGGTCGCCGGCAAGAACGCCGCCGAGGTCGTCAACGACGAGCAGTGGCTGGCCGACACCTTCATCCCGACCGTCGCCAAGCGCGGCGCCGCGATCATCGAGGCCCGTGGCGCCTCCTCGGCCGCCTCCGCCGCCAACGCCGCCATCGACCACGTCCACACGTGGGTGAACGGCACCGCCGCCGGCGACTGGACCTCCATGGGTATCCCCTCGGACGGTTCCTACGGCGTGCCCGAGGGCCTCATCTCCTCCTTCCCGGTCACCTGCAAGGACGGCAAGTACGAGATCGTCCAGGGCCTGGACATCAACGAGTTCTCCCGCGCCCGCATCGACGCCTCGGTGCAGGAGCTGGCGGAGGAGCGCGACGCGGTCCGCGGTCTCGGCCTGATCTGACGCGCGACCCCGTCGGCCGGAGGCCGACGCAGCTCTCTCGAAGCCCGTAAGGCCCCCCGGGGCCGAACGGCGCGAGAGGAGCGTCGGGAACAGTGCGCGACGCGGTGCGTGGCCTCGGCCTGATCTGAGCCTCATCTGATCAACCCACACTCGTACGGACGTACCAACGTACGTCCGTACGGGGTGCCTTTCGGCCCGTCATTTGCCCCCGGCAGGGGGTCGGTGGCGGGCCTTCTGGCTTATTCTGAGTTCTCCGAAAATCCGTCAACTCCTGCACATTCGCAGGTCAGTTCGACGATCGGGGGACGCATGACCCAGTCCGGTCCACACGACTCCCGCACGGAGGCCACGAGGCTGCTGTGCGCGGGTGTCTATCTCGACGCGGACTTCCGCCGCCGCGTCATCGAAGAGCTGGTGGAACACGAGGAAAGACCCATCGCGCCGTCGCTCGGCATCGACGTTGTGCCGGTGCTCGCCCACGCCTTAAGAGCCCGCGGGCAGGAGGTGCTGACCGCGCTCCTCCTGCTCGCTCTGTGGGTCGCCTTCTTCGCCGTCGACCTGACCACCGGCACCGGTGAGGCGTCGGTGCCGGGGATGTGGGCGGCCATGTACGCCGTGGTCTGCCTGGGCGCCTGGGGCGCGCGGGCCGCCGCCGGGCGCGGGACGGCGGTGTACGTCGTCGACAAGTCGACCCTCCGCCAGGCCCTCAAGGGCAGTGGCGGTCTGAAGAGGCTGCTGCCCGTCGCCCCGCCCGTGCTCATGATCGGGTATTGGCTGTTCGCCGTCTACGTGCTGTTCGAGGGCGGAGACGACTGGACGGCCGTGCTCTTCCCGCTGCTGCTGGTCCTGCCGGTGTGGATGCACCGCTCGCGGGTCGCGGCCGTCATGCGGATGGAGCTGGGCCGTGAGGCCTTCCTCCACCGGCCCCGGGCCGTGCCGACCGGCCGCTACCGGCGCATCGGGGCGTCCATCGACCGCGAGCAGTACGCGGGGCTGACGATCTACGACCCCTTCCGGCCCTTCATCGGCATGGGCAGGCCGTACGAGCCGTGGTCGTTCGCCCTGGAACTCAAGCGCTCGCAGCTCGGCAAGGCCGACGACGCCGACGAGCCGTTCACCGGCCGCACCGTCGTGGAGCTGATCCGCCCCCGGCTGGAGGCGCTGCGCGATTCGGCCGCCGAGACCAGCCGCGACCGGCTCAAGGACCTGGAGATCGAGGAGTTCGTCTATCTGCCCGTCGGCCCGCAGCGGCCGGCCGTGCGGTACGACGAGCCGACCGTCCGGGCGCATCTGCGGGAATCCGTCGACGAGGGCGGCGAGGCGCGCCGGCACTTCCTGCGGGTGCGTGTCGGTGCGTGGGACGAGCAGATCGTGGTGTCCGTGCTGGTCAGGGTGCATACCCAGGGCGGGATGCTGGTGCTGGAGGTGGTGCCGCACGTCCTGACGCCGATCCGGCCGGAGTTCCGCGCGGTCGATGTGATCGCGGCGCGCGGCGAGGAGGACATCCTGCGCGACGGCGCGCGGGCGCTGATCACCGGGCCCGCCGCCGGCTTCGCCGCGGCCGTCTCGGCGGTCCGTACGGGCATCACCCTCTTTCGGACCTGGCTGGCCGACCCGCGGCGCGCGGTGCCGGACGGCCCGGCGGGGTCGGTACGGGAGCTGGCCGGGGTGCGCACCGTCTCGCTGTTCCAGGAGATGGACATCAGCCGCTATGTGAAGACGGTCCAGGACCGGATCGCGAGCGGGGTGCGGGACGCGTTGCGTTCCAAGGGCTATGAGACCGATCAGTTCGAGCAGCAGATCGTGCAGGTCAGCGAGGGCGGTGTCTTCATCGGCTCGATGAGCGGCGGCGCGGTGGCCACGGGCAGTGGCGCGCAGGCCAAGCACGTGACGGGAGGCGTCGGGGGATGACGGACGAACAGCGCGACCAGCGTGAGCGTGCGGAACGCGAGAGGCGCGCGGCACGCGAAGAGCGTGCGGGGCGCGAGAAGGCCGGCGGGGTGGCCGTGGGCCGGTTCTCCGGTGGTGCCATCGCCACCGGCGGCGGCTCCCGTGCCGAGGACCGGTCGGAGCGCGTCGGGCAGGGCGCCGAGCGGGCGGCCGGGCCGGTGGCCGTGCCGCTGACGGTGCCGGAGGACGGCGGGGTGGCCGTCGGGGAGATGTCGGGCGGCGCGGTCGCCACGGGCCCCGACGCGGAAGCGGTGGACTCCTCCCGCTGGCTGGTGTCCGCCTCCCCGGAGCTGCTGGCGGCCGTGCGGTTGCTGCGGCAGCAGTTGCCGCTGCTCGCGCGGGCGGACGACGACGGGCTCGACCGCTGTGCCGGGCAGTTGGCGGAGCTGGAGGAGGAGGTGGTGCGCACCGGCCGGGCCGAGCGGGGCCGGCTGGTGCGGCTGCGAGCGCTGCTGACCGGCGGGGCCACGACCGCCGGGGGCCTGGCGTCGGCCATAGCCGTCGTCCAGGCGATCGGCGAGTTGCTCGGGTGAGGGGGCGGGACACATGAGTTATTGGGACGCGGACCGGCAGCAGTGGGTCGAGGGCTTACCGCCCGCACCGCTGCCGGCCCGGCCTGCCTACCGGCCCTCGCCGGAGGCCGAGACCGAGACCGGCATGGGACCGGTCCCCCCGGACGGGCTGCCGCCGGAGGAGCCGTACTACCCGGACGAGCCGGAGGGCCCGCCCTCGGGCCCCTCGCACGCGTCGATCCTGGCCGGGGTGATGGCCGGGGTGCTGTTGGCGAGCGGGATCGGCATCGGTGCCTGGGCGCTGCTGCGGGACGGCGACGACGACGGCGCCACGCCCAGCGGCTCCGGCCCCAGCCTGAGCGCGCCGGTGACCCCGGGCCCCACGGACGGCGGTTCGGGTGTGACCGGGGGCACCACCACGGGCTCCACGACCGCGGGCACCACGGGGAGCACCACGACGGGCACCACGACGGGCGGGAGCACCACCGGGAGCACGACCTCGGGCGGCACCGGCGGCTATCCGTACACCCCGTCGCCGACGAGTCCCGGCACCTTGGCGGGTACCGGGGCGCCGTCGGGGTATCTGCGTACCGACGACCCGGCCGGGTTCCGCCTCGATGTGCCCCGCGACTGGCGGCGCAGCATGGAGGGGGCCAGCGTCTTCTACAAGACGCCGGACAACAAGAGCCTGATCCAGGTCTTCACGCTGAACGGCCCGGAGGGCACCCCGTACGAATCGCTGGTGGCGACCGAGAAGACGGTCTCCAAGAACAAGGACTACCGAAGGCTGAGCCTGGCAAGGGTCAGCGGGAGGGTGGGTGACACGGCGGAGCTGGAGTACACCTACGAGCGGGACGACGGCAGCGTGCGGCACATCATCGTGCATGCCTTCACCGGACCCGACCGGAAGCAGTACGCGCTGCTGGTCGCCGGGCCCGTGTACGCCTGGGACGCGCACCTGGAGATCTTCAAGGTGGTCCTGGGGTCGTTCTGCCCGTCCGGCTACTGCTCGGGGTAGCCCGTCGCGCCTCACGGAACGGTCCGTGGTGGTGACGGAACGTGCTGTTCGGAGTGACTCAGGTCACTCTTTGTGAAGGAAGTGGCATAGGTTTCTCCCTACCGGTTAGGGGCGTCCCGTTACCGGTCCGACCTTTGTTCGGCCGATAACGGGACGTTTCGGAAATCGGAAGGCAGAAAAGACATGTCGTCAGTCGAGACCATCCATGTGGACGGGGCGTGGCGCGCCGCCGCGTCCGGCGCGCAGCGGGAGGTCCTCGACCCCGCAGACGCCAAGACACTCGCCGTGGTGTCCGAGGGCGGCGCCGAGGACACCGACGAGGCCGTCGCCGCCGCCCGGCGCGCGTTCGACCACGGCCCCTGGCCGCACACGCCCGTCGCCGAGCGCGCCGCGCTGCTCCGCCGCGTGGCCGACCTCCTCCAGCGCGACCGCGAGACCATCGCGCTGACCGAGAGCCGCGACACCGGCAAGACCCTCGAAGAGGGCCGTACCGACGTCGACTGTGTCGCCGACGCCTTCCGCTACTTCGCCGATCTCGTCGTGGGCGAGGGCCCCGGGCGCGTCGTCGACGCGGGCACCTCCGACGTCCACAGCGTCGTCGTGCACGAGCCGGTCGGCGTCTGCGCGCTGATCACCCCCTGGAACTACCCGCTCTTGCAGGCCAGTTGGAAGATCGCCCCGGCGCTCGCCGCGGGCAACACCTTCGTCATCAAGCCCAGCGAGGTCACCCCGCTGACCACCGTGCAGCTGATCCGGCTGCTGGTCGAGGCGGGCCTGCCCGCCGGTGTCGCCAACCTCGTCACGGGCGCGGGCGACCCCGTCGGCGCCCGGCTGGCCGAGCACCCGGACGTCGACCTGGTCTCCTTCACCGGCGGACTGGCCAGCGGCACCAAGGTCATGCAGGCCGCCGCGCCGACCGTGAAGAAGGTCGCCCTCGAACTCGGCGGCAAGAACCCCAACGTCGTCTTCGCCGACGCCTGCGCCACCGACGAGGACTTCGACACCGCCGTCGACCAGGCCCTCAACGCCGCGTTCATCCACAGCGGCCAGGTCTGCTCGGCCGGCTCCCGGCTCATCGTCGAGGAGTCCGTCAGCGAGCGCTTCGTCGCCGAACTCGCCCGCCGCGCCGAGAAGATCAAGCTTGGCCGGGGCACCGCCGACGGCGTCGAGTGCGGTCCGCTCGTCTCCGCGCAGCAGCTCGACAAGACCGAGGCGTACGTCGCCTCCGCGCTCGCCGAGGGTGCCGCGCTGCGCTGCGGCGGGGCCCAGCCCGAGCCGAACGCCGACCGCCCGGCGGCCGGTTACTTCTACTCGCCGACCGTCCTGGACCGCTGCGACCGCACGATGAAGGTCGTCCGCGAGGAGACCTTCGGCCCCATCCTCACCGTGGAGACCTTCCGCACCGAGGACGAGGCCGTCGCGCTCGCCAACGACACCGAGTACGGGCTCGCGGGCGCAGTCTGGACGAAGGACGCGGGCCGCGCGCGCCGCGTCGCCGGCCGGCTGCGCCACGGCACCGTCTGGATCAACGACTACCACCCCTACCTGCCGCAGGCGGAGTGGGGCGGCTTCGGCAAGTCCGGCATCGGGCGCGAGCTGGGGCCGGCCGGGCTGGCCGAGTACCGCGAGGCCAAGCACATCTACCAGAACCTCGCCCCCAAGCCGGTGCGGTGGTTCGGAGGCTGAGCCCCCGGGCAGCCCGTCGATGACAGCGACGGCCCACGACCGCAACCACCGCCCGACCGGGCCGGTGCCGTACGAGCGAAGAACTTTCCCGCCCCCGAGGAGTACCCCCATGCCCCCCGCAGTTGAGAAGATCACCGCCGACTACGTCGTCGTCGGCGGAGGCACCGCCGGATCGGTGATCGCCTCCCGGCTCGCCGAGGACCCGGGTCTCTCCGTGGTCGTGATCGAAGGCGGCCCGTCCGACGTCGACCGTCCCGAGGTGCTCACCCTGCGCCGCTGGCTCGGGCTGCTCGGCGGCGAGCTGGACTACGACTACCCGACGACCGAGCAGCCGCGCGGCAACTCCCACATCCGGCACAGCCGGGCGCGGGTGCTCGGCGGGTGCTCCTCGCACAACACCCTGATCTCCTTCAAGCCGCTGCCCGGCGACTGGGACGAGTGGGCCACCGCCGGAGCCGAGGGCTGGGACGCGGAGTCGATGGACCCGTACTTCGCCCGGCTGCGAAACAACATCGTGGCCGTGGACGAGAAGGACCGCAACGCCATCGCCCGCGACTTCGTCGAGGCCGCCCAGGCCGCGATCGACGTGCCGCGCGTGGAGGGCTTCAACAAGAAGCCCTTCCACGAGGGCGTCGGCTTCTTCGACCTCGCCTACCACCCGGAGAACAACAAGCGTTCCTCCGCCTCCGTCGCCTACCTCCACCCCCATCTGGAGGCCGGTGACCGCCCCAACCTCCGCATCCTGCTGGAGACCTGGGCGTACGAGCTGGTCCTCGACGGCACCCGGGCGACCGGTGTGCGGGTCCGTACCGCCGACGGCACCGAAATGATCGTCGAGGCGGACCGCGAGGTCCTGCTGTGCGCCGGCGCGGTGGACACCCCGCGGCTGCTGCTGCATTCGGGCATCGGCCCCAAGGCCGACCTGGAGGCGCTGGGCATCCCCGTGCGGCACGACCTGCCGGGCGTGGGCGAGAACCTGCTCGACCACCCCGAGTCCGTCATCGTCTGGGAGACCGACGGGCCGATCCCCGAGAACTCGGCGATGGACTCCGACGCGGGACTCTTCGTCCGCCGCGACCCGGCGGCCAACGGGCCCGACCTGATGTTCCACTTCTACCAGATCCCCTTCACCGACAACCCCGAGCGGCTCGGCTACGAGAAGCCCGAGCACGGCGTGTCGATGACCCCGAACATCCCCAAGCCGCACAGCCGCGGCCGGCTGTACCTGACCAGCGCCGACCCGGCCGTCAAGCCCGCCCTCGACTTCCGTTACTTCACGGACGAGGACGACTACGACGCCCGAACGCTCGTCGACGGCATCAAGATCGCCCGGGAGATCGCCAAGGCCGAGCCGCTCGCGAAGTGGCTCAAGCGCGAGGTGTGCCCCGGCCCGGAGATCACCTCGGACGAGGAGATCAGTGAGTACGCGCGGAAGGTCGCGCACACCGTCTACCACCCGGCGGGCACCTGCCGCATGGGCGCTGTCACCGACGAACTCGCCGTGGTAGACCCCCAGTTGAGGATTCGCGGCCTCGACGGCGTACGCATAGCCGACGCGTCCGTCTTCCCGACGATGCCCGCGGTGAACCCGATGATCGGAGTACTGATGGTGGGGGAGAAGTGCGCCGAACTGCTCGGTGCGGCCACGACCCTAGGTGGTGATGCGTGATGAGCGCCGACGGTATACAGACCATGGCAGCCGGCACCGGTACCGGCACCGAGGCACCGCCCGTCTTCTCCGTGCGCAACCTGTGGAAGGTCTTCGGTCCGAAGGCCGACCGCGTCCCCGACGGCCCGCTGGCCGAACTGTCGCCCGACGACCTGCGCCGCGAGGCCGGCTGCACGGTCGCCGTCCGCGACGTCTCCTTCGACGTCCGGCAGGGCGAGGTGTTCGTCGTCATGGGCCTGTCCGGCTCGGGCAAGTCCACCCTCGTGCGCTGTCTGACCCGGCTCATCGAGCCGACCTCCGGGGCCATCGCCATCGACGGCGAGGACGTCGTCGGCATGGACCGCGGCCGGCTGCGCGACCTGCGCCGGCACCGCGCCGCCATGGTCTTCCAGCACTTCGGACTGCTCCCGCACCGCACGGTCCTCGACAACGTCGCCTACGGCCTGGAGATCCAGGGCGTCGGCAAGGCCGAACGCCGCGCCAAGGCCATGGAGATGGTCGAGAAGGTCGGCCTCGCCGGCCTGGAGGGCCGCCGCCCCACCCAGCTCTCGGGCGGCCAGCAGCAGCGCGTCGGCCTGGCCCGCGCCCTGGCGGCCGACCCCGAAGTCCTGCTGTTCGACGAGCCGTTCAGCGCCCTCGACCCGATGATCCGCCGGGACATGCAGGAAGAGGTCGTCCGCCTGCACGAGGACGAGGGCCGCACGATGGTCTTCATCACCCACGACCTGGCGGAGGCGCTGCGCGTCGGCGACCGCATCGCGCTGATGCGCGGCGGCCGGATCGTGCAGTGCGGCACCCCCGAGGAGATCGTCGGCTCCCCGGCCGACGACTACGTCCGCGAGTTCGTCCGGGACGTCCCCCGCGAGCAGGTCATCACCGTCCGCCGCGCGATGCGCCCCGCCACCGGCGGCGAGGCCGAATCCGGCCCCGCACTGGCCCCCGCCACGACGGTCGCCGACGCCATCGAGGCCGTGGCCCGCACCGGCGGCCCCGCCCGCGTCGTCGACGGAGGCCGCTGCCTGGGCGTCGTCGACCACAAGAGCCTGCTGCGCGTCGTCGCCGGGCTGGACCGAGTGGAGAGGGCGGCGGCATGAGCGCGCACAAGCAGCACCTGACGGATCCGACGGCACCCCTGGCGGTGGCGCGCCCCACGGCCCGCCCCGCCCGGCCGGACGGGGGGCGCGCATGAGTGCCGCCACATCCCCGGCGAAGCCGGCCACGAAGGTCCAGGCGGCCAAGCCCGCCCAGCCCGCCAGGGCGTCCGCTCCCGCGCCCGGCAGAACCGCCACCGCCGCCGAGGCTTCGGCGTCGGGCAGCCGCACCATCCTGAGCTTCCTCAGCACCCACCCCGTCGCCCGCAAGCTCCTGCTGCTCGCGGTCGCCGCGGCGGTCCTCGTCCCGCTCGCCGACGCCCGCTGGGGCAGCGGCAGCTGGCCGGGCGCGCTCACGGTGGGCCTGGACGAGCCGCTCGACAAGGTCAGCGACTGGATCATCGACAACCGGGACAACCACTGGGTGTTCCTGTACTTCTTCGGCCACATCAGTAACGCCATCGTCACCTCCGTGCACGCCGTCTACGTCGTGCTGCTCGCCCTCGGCTGGGCCGGTGTGACGGCGGCCGCGACGCTCCTGGCCTGGCGGGTCGCCGGGGTACGGGTCGCCGCGACCACCCTGGCCTCGCTCGCCGTGTGCGGGCTGCTGGACATGTGGGTGCCGACGATGCGGACGCTCGCGCTGATGGCCGTCGCCGTCGCCGCCTCCGTCGTCATCGGCGCGCTGCTCGGCCTCGCCGCCGGGCTCTCGGACCGGATGTTCCGCGTCCTGCGGCCCGTCCTGGACACCATGCAGGCACTGCCCGCCTTCGCGTACCTGCTGCCCATCGTGCTGATCTTCGGCATCGGTGTGGCCCCGGCCGTACTGGCCACCGTCGTCTACGCGGCCCCGCCGATGGCGCGGCTCACCGCGCTGGGACTGCGCGCCACGGACAAGGGCGTGCTGGAGGCCGTGGCCTCGCTCGGCGCCACCGGACGCCAGCGGCTGCTGACCGCACGGCTGCCGCTGGCCCGCCGCGAGCTGCTGCTCGGCGTCAACCAGTCCATCATGATGGCCCTGTCGATGGCCGTCATCGCCTCCGTCATCGGCGCCGACGGCCTCGGTGACCGCGTCTACCAGGCTCTGTCGACCGTCGACGTCGGCAGCGCCCTGGCCGCCGGCATCCCGATCGTGCTGCTGGCGATCGTGCTGGACCGCACGACCGCCGCCGCCGGCGAGCGCGTGGGCACCGAGACCCGGGGCAAGGGCGGCCAGCGCTGGGCGCTCGTCGCGGTCGTCACCGCCGCCGTCGTCGTCCTCACCCGGGCCATGGGCTCCCTGAGCTGGCCCGGCGGCTGGACCGTGGCCATCGCCGCACCGGTCAACGACGCCAAGGACTGGATGGTCGACCACCTCTACTCCGGCGTCCCCGGCATCGGCGGCACCGCCGACTGGGCCGCCCACTACACCGGCTGGGTCCTCGACCCGCTGCGCGACGGCCTGCAGAGCCTGCCCTGGTGGGGCGCGCTGCTGCTCGTCGCCGCCCTCGCCTGGCTGATCGGCACCTGGCGCACCGCCCTGACCGCCGTCCTCGCCCTGGGCGCGATCGGTGTGCTCGGCCGCTGGGAAAGCTCCATGGACACCCTCTCGCAGGTGCTCGCGGCCGTCGCCGTCACACTCGTCCTCGGCTTCGCCATCGCCATCGGCGCCGCGCGCAGCCGCCGCACGGAACGGCTGCTGCGCCCGGTCCTGGACGTCTTCCAGACGATGCCGCAGTTCGTGTACCTGATCCCCGTCGTCGCCCTGTTCGGCGTCGGCCGGGCCCCGGCGGCGGCCGCCGCGATCGTCTACGCGCTGCCGGCCGTCGTGCGCATCACCAGCCAGGGCCTGCGCCAGGTGAATCCCGGCGCCATGGAATCCGCCCGCTCGCTCGGCGCGACCAGCGGCCAGCAGCTGCGGCACGTGCAGTTCCCGCTGGCCCGCCCGGAGCTGCTGCTCGCGGTCAACCAGGCCGTGGTGCTGGTGCTGTCCGTCGTCATCATCGGCGGTCTCGTCGGCGGCGGCGCGCTCGGCTACGAGGTCGTCTTCGGCCTCGCCCAGGGCGACCTGGCCACCGGCCTCGTCGCGGGCGTGGCCATCGCCTGTCTGGGCCTGATGCTCGACCGGGTCACCCAGCCGACGAAGGCCCGCGCCGGAAAGGGGGCCTGACATGGCTCGCACACGCCTCGTCACCCTCGGGGCCGCCCTCGCGGGCACCCTCGGACTCCTCGCCGCCACCGGCTGCGGTGCGGCCGACATGACCAAGCAGGCCTCGCCCTACGCCAACGCGGCGGGCGCGAAGACCGTGACCCTCTCCGTCCAGTCGTGGGTGGGCGCCCGCGCCAACACCGCCGTCGCCCAGTACCTGCTGGAACACGAGCTGGACTACCGCGTCGACACCGTCCAGGTCGACGAGGTGCCCGCCTGGGACGCGCTCAGCCAGGGCCGCGTCGACGCGATCATGGAGGACTGGGGCCACCCGGACCAGGAGCAGCGGTACGTCAAGGACAAGAAGACGATCGCCCCCGGCGGCGACCTCGGGGTCACCGGGCACATCGGCTGGTTCGTCCCCAAGTACTTCGCCGACGCCCACCCGGACGTCCTGGACTGGCGGAACCTCAACAAGTACGCGTCACAGCTGCGCACGGGCGAAAGCGGCGGCAAGGGCCAGCTGCTCGACGGCTCGCCGTCGTACGTCACCAACGACAAGGCGCTCGTGAAGAACCTCAACCTGGACTACCAGGTCGTCTTCGCGGGCTCCGAGGCGGCGCAGATCACCCAGATCAAGCAGTTCGCCAAGAAGAAGCAGCCCTTCCTCACCTACTGGTACGAGCCGCAGTGGCTCTTCAACGAGGTGCCGATGGTCGAGGTGAAGCTGCCGAAGTACACGGACGCGTGCGCCGAGAAGGGCACGGCCGACCCGGAGACGATCGACTGCGCCTACCCGACGTCGTCGCTGAAGAAGTTCTTCAACGCGGAGTTCACGGAAAAGGGCGGCAAGGCGGCCCGCTTCCTGAAGAACTTCACCTGGTCGAAGAAGGACCAGAACGAGGTCTCGCAGATGATCGCCGAGGACAAGCTCCCGGCGGAGGAGGCCGCGAAGCGATGGGTGCAACGGCACCCGGACGTATGGAAGGCGTGGCTGCCGTAACGGCTGCCCGCCTCCGGTGAAGGTCCCGGCCCGCCGGCACATCCGTGCCCGGCGGCCGGGACCTTTCGTCACTCACGCCTTGAGGAAGCCGGAGGTGTCGAGGTCGAGGCTGAAGGGTTCGGGGAGGTGGAGCTTTTCCCCGAAGGCCACCCGGCGCACGTCCCGGTAGCGGCCCTCACCGTCCGGGTTCGAGTGCACCGTGGTGTTCCCGTCGCCGTCGTACGGATCCACGAGAAGGTAGATCGGCACCTGGGAGTGGGCGAAACCCCAGACCTTGGGCCCACGGTCCCGCCGGGCGGTCGACGGCGACGTGATCTCGGCGGCGAGCAGCACGTCCTCGGCGGCGAACCGCCACTCGTCGGGGTCGCGGAGCAGCGCGTCGGCGGGGCAGACGAGGAGGTCGGGGATGTACCTCTCGTCGGTGGCGGGGAGGAAGACGGTGGTGGTGTTGGTGACCGCCCAGCCCCGCTGCCGCGTTTCCCGTACCAGCAGATAGTGGAGCTCGCTGTAGATCCAGTTGTGGAAGTTCGTAGGAGACGGTGAGATGACGATCTCCCCCCCGATGAGTTCCGCTCGATGGCCTTCGGGCACCTCAAGGTGCTCGTAGGTGTCAAGCAGGTGTGCCAGCTCGTGGTCGGGCAGCGGCGCCGTCATCGCGAGACCTCCCATGTCGGGCCCCCTTCTCTGGCTGTGGGTACATGTCCCGGACTGCCATGAGGGGCTCGTCACCATGATGCGCCACGTGGCAGGGCCGGACATGAGGAATCGCCCCCCGCGCGGAACAACGAGCGGGGAGGCGATCGGTCACACTATGTGGTTGTCGGTCGGCTGTGGCCGGCGTCAGGCCTCGTACAGGCCCGGTGTCATGCGGGTGGTGACGCCGATGCGGTTCCAGGCGTTGATCGTCGTGATGAGGGCGATCAGCTGGGCCAGTTCTCCCTCCTCGAACTGCGCGGCGGCCCGGTCGTAGACCGCGTCCGGGACGAAGCCGTCGGTGAGGACCGTGACGGCCTCGGTGAGGGCGAGGGCCGCCTGCTCCTTCTCGGTGTAGTGGCCGGCCGCCTCCTCCCAGGCGTTGAGGAGGTAGATGCGCTCCTCCGACATACCCGCCTTGCGGGCGTCCTTGACGTGCATGTCGATGCAGAAGGCGCAGTGGTTGATCTGCGAGGCACGGATCTTGACCAGCTCGATCAGGGCCGGGTCGAGGCCCTTGCGGGCGGCCGTCTCCAGGCCGTACATCGCCTTCTGGACCTCGGGGGCCAGCTTGTGGAAGGACATCCGGGGACCGTGGCTGTGGGCGGTGGCGTCGTTCGTCATACCCATGACACTACGGTTCGGTTAGCCCAGGGGTATGGTCCATTTCCATGCGGGAATCATGGGCCACTTCGGCCGCCACACCACCCCCCGGCGGCGCCGATCTGCATCTGGACCTCGCCGGGCCGGGCGGTGTGCGGGCCAATCTCCTCCGCGCCCTGCGCGACGCCGTCCGTACGGGCCGTCTCGCGCCCGGCACCCGGCTGCCCTCCTCCCGTTCGCTCGCCGCCGACCTCGGGCTGGCCCGCAACACCGTCGCCGACGCGTACGGCGAGCTGGTCGCCGAGGGCTGGCTCACCGCCCGGCAGGGCTCCGGTACCCGCGTCGCCCGGCGCACCGCGTCCCGCACCCCCGAGCGCCGCCCCGACCGGCCCCGCCCGCCCGTCGGCCCCGCGTACAGCCTGCGTACCGGCTCGCCCGACGTCTCCGCCTTCCCCCGCGCGGCCTGGCTCTCCGCCGCCCGCCGCGCTCTGACCAAGGCGCCGAACGAGGCGCTGGGTTACGGCGACGGCCGGGGCCGCCCCGAACTGCGGGCCGCCCTCGCGGACTACCTCGCCCGGGCCCGGGGCGTACGCACGGACCCGGACCGCATCGTGGTGTGCGCGGGCTTCATGCAGGGCCTCGCCCTCCTCGGGCGCGTCCTGCGGCAGCGGGGCGTGCGCGAACTGGGCGTGGAGGGGTACGGGCTGTGGCTCCACCGCGACGTCGTCACCCGCGCCGGGCTGCGGGAACGGCCGCTGCCCGTCGACCGACTCGGTGCGGACGTCGCGGAGTTGGAGGCGCACAAGAACGTACGGGCGGTGCTCCTCACCCCGGCCCACCAGTTCCCCCTGGGAGTGCCGCTGCACCCCGACCGGCGTGCCGCCGTCGTCGACTGGGCGTCGCGTACCGGCGGGTTGATTCTGGAGGACGACTACGACGGCGAGTTCCGCTACGACAGGCAACCGGTCGGCTCCCTCCAGGGCCTCGGCCCCGAACACGTCGTCTACTGCGGCACGGCGAGCAAGTCCCTCGCCCCCGGCCTGCGGCTGGGCTGGCTCGTCCTGCCGGAGCACCTGGTCGACGACGTGCTGGCGCTCAGGCAGACGGGGGAGTGGGCGTCGGGCGCCTTCGAGCAGCTCACGCTCGCGGAGTTCCTCTCCTCGGGCGCGTACGACCGCCATGTCCGCGCCATGCGACTGCGCTATCGCCGCCGCCGCGACCAGCTCGTGGCCGCCCTCGCCGAACGCGCCCCCCACATCCGCATCACCGGCATCGCCGCCGGCCTGCACGCCGTACTCGAACTCCCGCCGGGCACGGAACGCGACGCCCTGCGAGCCGCCGCGTGGGAGGGCCTGGCCCTGGAGGGCCTGAGCCGCTTCCGCCACGCGGACACCCTCGGCGACTCCGGAGTCTCCGACGGCCTGATCGTCGGGTACGGCACACCCCCCGACCACGCCTTCGCGGGCGCCCTGGACGCCCTCTGCCGGGCGTTGCCGACGGGGTGAACGCCGGGCCCCCGGGGAACGGACCCGGGGCTGAACCAGGCAGTGAGAGTGCTGTTACCCGAAGGCCGGGTTGGCTGTTTCCTGTCGGTCGCTGTGCACCGAGCGGCTATGGCCGGCGGTAGGGGAGGTGCCGGAACCCTTTCCGCAAGCAACGCCTGCCTGTGCTGGAACTGAGCGGTGCCACCACCGTGTGTAGGGGCGTGCGGAGGCCCGCAGTTCAAGTCGACGGGTACCTAACTGGGCCTGCACGGCGCCGCGTTGCCGGTGGAAAGTGCGGGAGTCGGCGGCTAGTTGATCGCGTCCTGAATCGCTGCTTCCGTCATCGGCGTGTCATCGCCCTTCTCGCATGCCTCGATCTTGCCGTCCGTTGTTGACCACCCATGGGCGTTGGGTGATGCTCACCGGGCACCTCGCACACACAGTCGATTTTGGGGTCACTGGCAACTCGGCCCTCCTACCGAGGAGATACCCATGCGTGCAGTACAGAAGGCAGGTGCGATAGCCTCTGCGGCCGTCGCGGCGTTCGCTCTCACAGCCGGAGTCGCTCATGCCGAAGGAGGCTTCGACTCCTACGCCAGCAACTGGGTCACGGGCAAGGAATCGCGCCACTGGGACGACAACAACAGTGATGGCGCATCCACGACTGTCCGGTTTTCCGGATGCTCCGCCTCTAATTCGACCTTCAGGTATGCCGGGATCCAGCTGAAGAGGGACCGTAGTGGGCTCCCCGACCCCGTGGTCGACAGAAGCAAGAACTACTGCAACACGTCCAACTTCGGACGCCAGTCCGGTGGAACGTACTACTTCAACTACTCCAACCTCAACGGGGACGACGCTCCCCGCTCGTACCTGAACGTCAGTAGCATCGCCGTCAGGTACTGATCGAACCGGAACCCCCGCCCGGCCTGGCGTCCTGGTACGGCAGGCCGGGCGGCCTGTTTCCTCCCCAGCCGTCTCCACCTTGGAAGCCACGTGCCACTGCGCTATACAGACTGCACTTTCGGGTACCGGGCCGGCGTACCCGTCCTCGACTCGCTGACCTTCGAAGTTCCGCCCGGGAATACCGTGTTGCTCGGGCCGAACGGTGCCGGAAAGTCCACACTGCTGTCATTAGGTGCCTCCGTCCTGGCGCCCTCGGGCGGCACCGTGCGCCTCGGGTCGGCGGACAGCGTGCGGCGAAGCGACCGAGGCGAGTTCCGTCGCCGAGTCGGTTGGCTGCCGCAGCGCGTCAGTCCGGTGCCGGGGCTGACCGTTCGGGAACAAGCCGCCTACGCGGGGTGGCTCAAGGGCCTTTCGCGACGCCGCGCCTGGGACCGCTCCGCCGATGCTCTGGACCGGGTCCGGCTCACCCAGCTCGCTTCCCGGCGCAGCCATGAGCTTTCCGGCGGCCAACTGAGGCGCCTGGGGATCGCCCAAGCGATCGTGCACAGAGCGGAGGTGGTTCTCCTTGACGAGCCCACGGCCGGTCTGGACCCGGAGCAGCGCAGAGTCTTCCGGGAACTGCTCGCCGATCTGTCCGGCAGAGTGCACTTCGTGGTTTCCACCCACCAGACGGAAGACCTGGCGGACATCTACCACTCCGTTGTCGTCTTCGACCGGGGCCGGGTCGTGTACGAAGGCGATACTCACGGCTTTCTCGCTCATGCGCCCGGCGATGTACCCGGTGAACGGCGCGCGGAGAGCGCGTACCGGTCGCTGGTGCGCGGGGAGGTCTGAGCCGGACATGCGCATCAAGACGCTTCTGCGCTCCGGCCCCGCCGTTTGGGCTGCCTTGGTCCTTCTTCCCGCACTGCTGTGGTTCAGCGCCCAGAACTCCGACACGGTCATCGAGTACTGGGCGTCCGCCAGTACGCAGTCTCTCGTCGTTCTCGGCTTCGTGAGCGGTGCCTGCGGTGCCTGCGCCGCATGGGAGGCGGGCCGTTTGGCCGATGCGGGTGTCGACGGCTGGGCACCGGCGCGATCTCGGTTGAGTGTCGCCGCCACTCACCTCGCCCCGGTCGCCGCCCTCGGACTCGTCGGCTTGCTCGTTTCCTTGGCCGCCTTCTCCGGTCCCGCTCTCGGGAAGCCCGGTCATCCGGATTTCCTTGTCCTGGCCACCGCCTATCTCATCGTGCTGTCCCACATGGCCGTGGGATATCTGGTGGGCCGCCGACTGCCCCGCTTGCTCAGCGCCGCACTCATGCTCATCGTCGGCTACTTCTGGGGATTTTGGCCCGCGGCCCTCGACAGCCCTTCCTGGCTGCGCCATCTGAACGGACAGGGCGTTACCGAATGCTGCGGTCTGGATCAGGAACCGTCACTGCGGAGTCTGGGATCGGCCGCCGCCTTCTCCGCCGGGTTGATCACCGCGGCGCTACTCGTGCTGGTGATGCGTAAGGGCAAGGCCCGGCTGGCTCTGGCCTGGACAGTCTGCTTCGTGGGCATCGTCGCAAGCGTGGCACTGGCCCGCCCGCTGGGGTTCAAGGGTGCCCAAGCGCGCGACCGTTCGCTCTTCCAGTGTGTCGGCAGCCGTCCCCAGGTCTGCCTGTGGCCCGAACAACGTGCCGACCAGGCGGACTTCCTCCGCTGGTCCCAGGACGCGGACCGTAACCTTCGGGCGGTTGGAATCAAACCGGTATCGCGAATCGAGTTCGGTGCCACGATTCCGAACCGAAATTCTGTCGTTACCGCGATTTCTGCAGGGGCGATGCCCGCCGAGCCGCCGGCCTGCGCCCAGCAGCCGAATGCCCGCTACCCGGGCGACGAGGCTGCCTCGGCTGTCCATTCATGGCTTGCCCTGACGGCGGGAGCGCAGCCCTCCGCCTTGCGCAGGCAGTGGCCCGCCAAAGCCGTCGAATTGGGCGAAAAGGTCCGCCGACTGCCGGTGGCGGCGCAGCAAAGGTGGTTCGAGCGCAATATGAGCGCGGTCCGTGACTGTTCCGTCGCGCCCGATCTCGACCCGACTTCGTACGCACGGGCAGCGAGGCAGACGCCGTGATCTGGTGGGTCCGGGCACACGCCACCTCCTCTTGGGCCGGGGCACTGGTCCTGTGCTTCGTGGCGGCACCCCTCCTTTCGACCTCAACGGTCCCCCTGCCCTCCTTCTTCAGTGGCCTGGGAGGGGGTGTCCCGGTGCCGCTCGTCCTTCCGGTGCTCCCGGCGGGCGTGATGCTCTACGGGCTGAACCGCGCGCCCTGGGAGACGGAAGCGTGCGCGGTGCGCCCCGTCACCTCATGGTGGGTGGCCGCTCTCACCGCTGCCGGTGTTCTCGCGTCGCTTGTCGCTCTGCTGGAGACGTTTCTCCTCGACTTCGCGCTGGCCTTCGCCGTTGCCCGCAATTTCCTGGGTTACCTGGGCGTGGGCTTGATCGTGCAGCGCTTCACCCACGCGCAATACGGTCCCGTAACCGTGGCGGCCCTGCCCGTGGCCTGCGCCTTGATCGGGCTGGGCCCGGGAGGGCGGCCGTACGCGTGGATGTGGCCCCTGCACAGTAGCGACTCCGTCGTCGCCGGTGCGCCGGCGGTCCTGATCTTCGGCCTGGGGCTGGTGGCCACCGCTCGGCCCCGGGGCCGGACCAGCCGAAGAAGGTAATGACTGGAGAGGGGGCCGGAACGTGCTGGAGACCGCCAGGCGACCCCACACCATCGACAACCCCTACGCCCGGTAACGGTCGCCCCGTGAGACCGTCGGCTTCAACGGGGCCGGTCGCGCCGTCCTCGTCAGCCGTCCTCCTCCGCCGGTTCCTTCGTGGGGACGCGCAGCGCGATGAGACAGATGTCGTCGCGGCCGAACGCGGCGGGTTCGGCGAGGAGGCTGTCGCAGAAGACGTCGAGCGGTTCCCGGGCGAGGACGGCGGCGGTGCGGCGGAGACGGTCGAGGCTCTCGTCGATGTCCTCGTCGGGGCGCTCCACCAGACCGTCGGTGTAGAGCAGCAGGGTGCTCTCGGCCGGCAGGGGTTCGACGGCGCTGTCACGCCAGTCGTCGTCCCGCGTGGGCAGGCCCAGCATCGGCGAACCGGCCCGGTCCAGGAAGCGGGTGGCGCCGTCCTTC
The DNA here is from genome assembly GCF_055582085.1 of Streptomyces sp. NPDC042259. Lineage (NCBI taxonomy): Bacteria > Bacillati > Actinomycetota > Actinomycetes > Kitasatosporales > Streptomycetaceae > Streptomyces > Streptomyces sp. NPDC042259. The sequence continues at coordinate 327,773 of NZ_JBVJDW010000004.1, forward strand.
GTGACGAGCAGCGGCGGAGGGTGGCCCGCGACGCTGTAGCGCGTGCGCCAGCCGCCCTCGGCGTCCTTCTCCAGACGGGCGAGGGCACAGGTGGCCGTGCCCTCCTCGGGGTTGAGGGTCTGGGTGGCCACGTCCAGCCGCCGGATGATGTCGCCGGGCGGTTCCTGGCGGTCGGCGGCCAGGCCGCGCATCATGTTGCGCATCTTGCTCATGGTCACGGCGGCGGCGATGTCATGCCCCGCGACGTCACCGATGACCAGGACCGGGGCCCCGTCGGGCAGGATGAAGGAGTCGTACCAGTCCCCGCCGACCTCGGCGGCGGTGGGACTCGGCAGGTAGCGGGCGGTGATCCGCAACCGCTCGTACCGGGGCGGGTCGGTGAGCAGACTGTGCTGCAGGGCCAAGGCGACGCGCCGGGTGCGCTGGAACTCGGCAATGTGCCGCAGCGGTTCCTGCGCCTGCTCGACGAACTCGTGCATCAGGGCCACGTCCGCCGGGCCGATCGGCTCGCGGTCCCCGCACGCGAAGGCGTCCACGACGGCGGCGAGCGTGCCGTCGATGACGATGGGCACGATCACCATGCTGTGCGCACCGGCCCGGTGCAGCCAGGAGACGGTGGCGGCCGGGGCGGTGTCCGGGGGAATGGTGTCGGGGGTGAAGGTGGCGTGGATGACGCGCCGTTCCCGGACGGCCCGCGCCAGCGCGCTGCCCGCTTCGAGGCGCTCCTCGCGGCGCCCCGGCAGCTCGGGCGGGAGCCCCTCACGGGTGCGGACGGAGATCCGCTCCACGGTGATCGGCCCTTCGGCGGCCGTGTGCCCGTCGGTGGCCGCCAGGAGGTAGATCCCGCACTTGTCGGCCAGCGCCGGAACGATCACCTCGCCGAGCGTGGCGAGCGCGCAGCGCGGATTGGTGGCCTCCGCGAGGACGGCCGCGGCGTGGGCCAGCAGGTCCTTGCGGCGCTGCTCCAGCCACTGCGGCTCGATGTCGGTGCACGTGCCCACCCATTCCACGACGGTGCCCCGCTCACGGACCGGTACGGCCTTGACGTCGAAGTGCCGGTAGCCGCCCTCCCGGGTGCGCAGCCGGTAGACGTACTCGAACTGGTCGGGCACCTCTTCGAGGGCGCGCCGCCAGGCGGCCGTCATCGGGGCCCGGTCGTGGGGGTGCAGGGCGTCGATCCAGCCGTCACCGCGGAACTCCTCCCACGTCTGGCCGGTCACCTCTTCCCACCCGAGGCTCCGCTCGATGGTTCCGCCCTTGGCGGCCGTCACCCACATCATCCGGTGGCCGGTGGCCGCGAGGCTCTCGTAACGACGCAGGGCGCGCAGCCGCTCCTCCGACAGCAGCCGTGGCCGGTCGGCGGCCCGCACCTGGCCGGTCACCTCGACCGCCACGACGAGGACGCCGGTCCCTCCGGGGGTGCCCGTCCCTCCGGGGGTGTCGGGGGTCGCCGAGAGGCTGAAGGTGAAGAAGCGTTCTTCGTCGTGGTGCGGGGCGCCGGTCCGTACGGGCGCGGCGGTGACGCCCACCGGCTCACCGGTGCGCAGGACCTGGTCGAAGAGGCCGAGGTACTCCCCTTCCAGGAGGCCGGCGAATGCCTCGCCGACCGGCAGGCCGACCGGGCGGTCACCGAACAGCTCCCCGTAGAGGCGGTTGGTGTAGACGACGGTGTGCCGTGGGCCGTGAGTGACCGCCACCGCGACCGGCACCGCGTCGAACATCCGCCAGTCCGGCCCACGAGGCGGCGGGGGGCCCTGTTCCGTGTCCATCGGTCGTCCTCCTCGCCCCCGGGCGGGCTCCGCCGTCGGGTCCCGGGATATGCGGAGGTCCTGCCGGCCGGTCGACTGCGTCACCCCACATCGTGCCCGACCGGCCGGTACGAGCTTCGCCGGACGCTTGGTGCGTCAGGGTGACCTGGGCGCCGGTCAGTGACCTGTCCCGGGGTCGGCGACGGCCCGGCGGATGGCGGGTCGATGTGCCCGGCGTCACGTGTGTGAGCCGCACTATTCGGGGCAGGACCGGGAAGTTGACGGTGCATAAACAGACTCGGCGGTGAACGGGTCGTCTCGTTGCTCGGAGGAGATGGAATGTCCAAGGCCCCTTTCGCCGCCTTGTCCAGTGCGCTCGCGGGGCTCGGGACCGCGCTCGGATTCCTCGCCGGGGAGCTGCGCGCGGACGGCTACGAGCAGTACGTCGAGTCCGTGAGCAACGCGGCGGGCGTCATGTACGTCGCCGCCGCCCTGGTCGTGGTGACGTGGATCCGTGACGGTCGGGCGCAGTCGGACTGAGGGCCGTCCGGCGTGTCCGCCCCGGCTGGTCAGGGCGTGTTGTGGCCGCCGCGCAAGGCCGCCCGTACCAGGCTGCCGCCCCGTAGCGCGGCACCGATGGCGCCGGAGGCGTGCGCTTCCTCGGCCCGTTCCCGGCGGCAGTCGCGGCACAGCGTCTCCCCGTCCACCGGCTGGAACAGGTACGGCTGTGTGTGATCACCCCGGCACTCCCACATGCCCGCCACGCGCGGCACGACGGGCCCTGCGGCCCGCTGCTCGGCGAACGGCCGAGGCGCGGGCATCTTGCGCAGCAGCCGGTCACGCGTCAGCCCGGCCGGAGAGTTGATCCGTTCCGGAAGCCCTGAGGTCAGCGACTCCCGCAGTTCCCCCATGGTCGCCCCGCGCAGCAGCCATTCCGCCGCGAGCGGGGCGAGTTGCGCGATGTCGGCGGGTGCCAGCCGCAGTTTGCGTTCGCCGCGCGTGACGAGGGCGAGGGCTTGCGCGCCCCGCTCGGCCAGCGGGTGGGGAGGGTGGGAAGTCTTCGCCCCCGTTGTCTTCTCTTGGGAACGGCCGACGGACGGACGAGTCGGTCGACGAACGGTCGGTGGGGCGGCAGTCGGTCGAGGCCCTTTGCGGGCGGCCGACGCCTCCTCCGCCGTCAGGGGCTTGTTCGAGACGAGCTGCGTGGTGAACCAACGGCCCCGCGCGCCCTGCGCGCGCCACTCGTGCACGTACCCCTCGGCGATCAGTTCCCGCTTCGCGCGGATGAACGCCGTCTTCTTGATCCCGGCCCGCTCGGCCGTCTTGGCCAGCGACACGTCCTCGCTGTTCGGCAGGGAGAGCTGCCAGGTGAGGAGACGCACGGCCTCGGCCGAAAGGCGGGGGTGGCGGATGATGTCGTTCGATACCTGCGTGAAGAAGCGCGTGGGAGCGCTAGCATGCTTCAACATTCTCGGGAGGTCTCTTCTCCTGGTGGGTGTAGACCCCCGGTCGGTGTTCCTAGCACCGTCGGGGGTCGCCTTATGTGCCGCACGCTAGCCCGGCGGGTGGGCTGGGGAACGGTGCTTTCGGGCGCCAACACCCGTACGATTCGCGGTAGATCGTGTGTGCGACACCCTGTGGGGTGGTTGCCCCGATTTCAGCTTCCGGTGTCGGTCAGTAGAGCTACGCTCGCCAGGAGTAGCTGATTTCGGCGTGTCAAAGTGAAACCCGGTGACAACAGTGCCTCCACCAAAGGAACTTGACCCCACGGCCTCGCTGGCCTGCCTCTACGGAGTGAAGCTCCGCAAACTGCGCATCCGGGCCGGACTGACCCAGCGGGAGCTGGGAGACATGATCCCGGTCCATCACAGTCAGATCGCCAAGTACGAACTGGGCAACGAAACGCCGTCCAAGGAAATCTCCGACCGCCTGGACGAGATTCTCGGTGCGGACGGCGACCTGTGCGACCTGTGGGTGCACGCCAAGCGCCAGCCGATCCCCGATCGCTTGCGTAAGTACCTGGAGTACGAGGCCACGGCGATCGCCATGCACGCATACCTGGCGCACTCGGTGCCGGGCCTCTTGCAGACCGATGCGTACGCGCGGTCAATCATGAGCGCTGCCCAGCCGTGGTGCACTGCCGACGAAATCGAGGAAAAGGTCGCCACCCGGATCGGCAGGCAGAGCGTACTGGCGGAGGCCGACCCCCCGCTCCTGTGGGCCGTCTTGGACGAAGCGGTCATCCGGCGCGCAGTGGGCAGCCCGGCAGTCATGCGCGACCAGTTGGCGCGGGTGCTTGAGGCGGCAAGTGGCCCGAACGTCCAAGTGCAAGTTCTGCCATTCGCGGCTGGCTCCCATGCCGCCATGGGTGGTTCGGTGACCTTGCTCTCCTTCGAGAGCGCACCGGATGTGGCCTACCTGGAGGGAGGAACGCTGGGCGAACTGGTGCAGACCAGAAAAGAAGTAGCCCGGCATTCCTATCGGTACGACCTGGTCCATGCGTTGGCGCTGTCACCGTGCGCATCGCTTTCCTGGATCGAAAGAGCAATGGAGGAGTTCGACGCATGCGAATCGAATACGTAGATTTGATTGAGACCACTTGGCGTAAGTCTTCATATAGCGACGCCGATGGCGAGTGCGTGGAGGTCGGCGAACGTTGGCGCAAATCGACGTACAGCGACGGGGATGAGGCATGCCTCGAAGTCGCCGACAACATACCCACCGGCGCTGTCGCCGTCCGCGACAGCAAGAACCCCCACCGCCCCGCCCTCACGTTCCGCCCCGCCGCCTGGCACACCTTCGTCACTGCCGTCCGGAACGGCGACAGCCCCCTCCCCGGCATAGCCGGGGAGGGGGCTGCGTGACGTCGGCCCCCGGAGGGGCTACGCGGGCGAACTCAGCCAGTTCGTACCCTCGGCACGCTCATGCGGCGGCGTCTTCGGGTTGGCGCTGCGGCGCTCGACGTAGCGACTGATCGTCTCTACCCGTCGTGGATGCGGCAGTGCCACCAGACCGATGGAGCCGTTGCCCCAGACGGTTGCCCGCAGGACGAGGGTTCCGTCCGTGGACAGCATGACGAATTCGGGGAACCCTTCCGGTCCGAAGATTTCGGAATCGGCTTCGGAACGGTTCCCGAACACGTCCCAGTCGTCCATGAGCCGCACCCGCGCCCACTGCCTCGCCCCGGAGGGCGTCGGCACGGCGAAGAGGAACTCGCCGTTCTCGTCGAACAGCCCCTCGTCCTCCGCCAGGCGGAACCACGAGGAATTCGCGGAGGCCGGGAAGTCCGGGTCGTCCTTGGTGACGACGGCGTCCTTCCTTCCCTCCTCGCGGCGGCAGCTGCTGGCGAGGAACGCACCCCACACGGGCACGAGTGCGCCCGGCTCTTCCATTCCGCACAGGCGCAGGCCTGACGCGGCCAGATCGCGCGAGATGTCGGTGACCTCCACGAAAATTCCTCTCTACGGAGTCAGGGCCGGGGCTTGTACAGGGTGATCTTGTTGTAGTTGTGGTCGACCACCCAGCCGATGTCCCCGTACTTGTTGATGAGGATCCGGTAGGAGTTCCCACCACCCGGGATGTCGTAGATTTCGGCGCCGCCCCACTTCCTCGCGATGGAAGGCGGAGTCGGGTTGTTTCCTCCCGTGCGCACCTCGAAGAAGTCCGGAGTCCCGTCGGGGTTGAGGCGCTGGGGGCGGCCGTTTTGGACGATATCATCGACGCCGTCGTGGACGATGTTCGGAGTTTCCGGCTCCTTCTTGGCCCCGCCGCCGCCCTTGCTGCGAGCGTTACGGAGTGCCGTTCCGACGCCTTCGTCGATGCGGCGGACGCCGTCACCGATGGTGAAGCCACCGCCGACGATGAGACTGGTGCTGGCGACAATGGCCGGGGCTCCGGCCAGGCAGCCGATGCCGGTGATGCACAGGGCGCCACCGGCGATGTCACCCGAGCCGCCGACCCCCATCATGAAGATGCCGAGAGCCGTTTCGCCGGAGCCGATGATGACATCGGGGTTCAGCAACTCCGTGGCGTAGTTCCCGACCGTCTTGGCGCCGTTCTCCAGCCAGTCGGGGATCCAGCCGTCGTCCTTGTCCTTGGCGGCCTTCTCGGCCTCGGCGTACTTCTTCTTCCACGCCTCCAGGATCTTCTGCCGCCGCTCGATCTCTTCCTTCTGCTTGGTGACGGCGATCGTGAAGGCCTCGGCGGACGCCTTGTCCGCGGCCACCGAGTCCTTCCCGGCGGCGGTGGCGGAGCTGCGTGCCTCGTTGGCGGCGGTCCATGCGACATCCGCCGAACCACGTGCCGAGTCGGCTGAACTCTGCGCGGCGGCGGCGGAGTCGATGGCGTCGGCGGCGGCGCGGTTGGCGTCGGCCTCCGCCTGGCGGGCGGCCTTCGCCGATTCCTTCGCCTGGGCAGCGGAGGCTTCGGCCTCGTTCGCCGACTTATTGGCGTCCTCGGCGTACTTCTTGGCCTGGCCGGCGGACTCGTCGGCCTTCTTCGCCCAGTCCTTGGCCTCGTCCGCGGCCTTGCGGGCGACGGCGGCGACCCGGGCGGCCTCCGCGGCGTTCTTCTGCGCCCCGGCGGCGATGCCGGCGGCACCGGCGATCAGGTGCTGGACGTCGGCGATGTGCGCGGCCGCCAGCATGTCCTTGCGCTTGGCCTGGTACTGGCCGGTCGCGATGAACCGGTGCAGCTGCTGCGGCGGGCCTTCGAGGGCGATGCGGGCGGCGGACTTCAGCTCGGGGCCGCCGGCGCTGAGCTGGGTCGCCTGGACCTTCTCGTCGGTGGTGCGGGCGGTGTACTGGCCCGAGGTGAAGAACTCGCGGAGCTTCGCGGCGCTGCCGTCCTTGAGCGCGGCCATGGCCGCTTCCTTCACGCTGCGGCCGCTGGAGGTGGCGATCTGCGTGACGCGGACGCGGTAGTCGTCCAGCATGACCTTGTCCGCGCCGGACTCCAGGAAGGCATGGACCTGCTGGGCGTCACCCGTCAGGGCCTGCTGGGCGGCCGTGCGGAGCTCGACCGTGCGGGGTTCCACCGCCAGGCGCTGGACGCGTGCCCGGTCGTCCTGCTCGGCGGCCTTCTTCCAGCCGGTGCGCAGGTAGTCGATCACCGCACCGTCGGAACCGGCGAGTGCCACCTCGGCGGTGGCACGGCTCCAGGGGCCACGGGTCTTCATCGCGATGACCGCGATCCGGCGGGCCTTCTCCGCGACCTGCTTGGTGTCCGCACCCGACTTGGTGGCCTCGTCCGCGAGGCGGACCGCCTCGGCGTCGAGGTCCTTCGCCTCCTGGGCCGCCTTGGCGGCCTTGGCGTTGCGGTCGTCGTCCTCGGCCTTGAGGTCCTTGGCCCGCTCGATCTCCGCGGCGGTGCGTGCGGTGATCTCCTCGGCCTCGGTCTTACGGGTCAGCTCGAAGATCTTGTTGGCCTTCGCCACCGCGCTCGTGGCGGCGTCGGCGGCCTTCTTGGCCGCGACGGCGTGGGCGGTCGACTCCTTGGCCGCCTTGTCCGCCTCACCCGCGTGCTTGGCCGCTTCCTCGGCCGCGTCGGCCGCCTTCTCGGCGTGCTCGGCGGCTTCGTTGGCCGCGTCCCGCGCCTCGTAGGCGGCGGCGGACGACTCCCGTGCCAGCGCCTCGGAGGCGTTGGCCGCCCGGGTCGCCTCGCGTGCGTGACGACGCGCGGAAGCCGCCGCGGCGGCCGCCTCGGCCGAGTGCACACCGGCCGCATCGGCGTAACCGCTGGCCTCACCGGCCGCGTTCGCGGCGGCATCGGCGTTCGCACCGGCGGACGAGGCGGCCTTGGCCGCACCCGAGGCCGCGTCGGCGGCGGCACCGGCCTGCGTGGCCGCCTGGGCCGCGATGCGCGCACCCTTGGCCGCCTCACGGGCCGCCTCCGCCGCCTTGCGCGCGGTGGACGCCTGACCCGCGTCGGAGGCCGCGGCGGCTGCCGCGCCCCGCGCCCGGGACGCCGCTTCGGCCGCACCGGCGGCAGCGGACGCGGCCTGGGAAGCGGCGGCCGCCGCCACCCGCGCGGACTGGTTCGCCGCCCGCGCCGCGTTGATGGCCTGCTGTGCCGCGGCCGCCGCGCCACGGGCGGCCTCGGCCGCCCGGCCCGCGGCGTTCGCGGCCCGCTTGGAGTCCTTGCGGGCCTCGTCGGTCTCCTTGGCCGCCTTCAGGGCGGCTTCCTTGGCGAGCTTCGACGCCTCGACCGCGCGCTCGGAGGCCTCCTGCGCGGCTTCGGTCTCCCGCTTGGCCCGTGCGCCGGCCGCCTTGGCCTGCTCGGCCAACTCCGCGACGGAGGCACGCTCCTGGTCCCGGGCGCGGGCCACGTGCTGACCCACCGCGAGGAACTCGCGCACGTCTTCGATGGTGCCGCTGAGCGCCAGCTTCGCCGCGGCCTTGGTGGCCGGGCCGCCCGTGGTCGCGATCTGCGTCAGCTCGACCCGGTCGTCGGACTCGCGGGCCGGGTACTGGCCGTCCTCGAGGAACTCCCGCACCTGCTCCGGACCGCCGTTGAGCGCGGCGCGCCCGGCCTCCTTGGTGGCGCCACCGTTCTCGGTGACGATCTGCATGACGCGGACCTGCCGGTCCTGCTCCAGCGGAGCCTTCCAGCCGTCCTTCAGGAAGGTCCGCAGGTCGTCCCGGCTGCCGTTGATCGCCTTCTTGGCCGCCTCGCGCACGCCCCGGCCGCTGACCTCGAACAACTGCGTGAGAGCGACCCGCTCGTCATGCAGCTGGACGATGTCCTTCTCGCTGTCGAGGAACCGGCGTACGTCCTCGTCGGTGCCCATGAGCGCGACTTCCGCCGCCGCCCGGACACCCGGCCCGCCCGTCCGCCACAGCTCGACGACGCGGCCGCGGTCGGTGGCCGGAATCGGGCTGACGACGGGGCCGTCATCCGCGGCCGCCGGGCTCGCGCCCAGCGCTCCCGCGGCGAATGAGAGCGAAAGGGCACCGGCGCACAACGTACGTATGCCACGCCCCCATCTCCCCCCAGATCTGTTCACGTTGCTGCTTCCCATCACAAGCAACCCGCACGGTCAAGTCGGGTCCGCCGAATTTCGGCCGACCGAGCATAACCATGGCTTGATCCGATAACTAGGCGCGCATTAACCGGAGTTATGCGCTCCAGATAGAGGGTGCCCATGAGGGTTATGGCGTGTACGCGTCAATGCGTTACTCGCGGTAGGCCCTTGGCGGCCACGGAATGCGGGCCTGAGCCATCGTCAAGAACACGCAAAGTCGGCGCTGGTGATAGATTGTGGGCGGCACATTTATGTCATCCTTATATGTGATCCGGTTCGGCTGCCCGTATTTCCGCGCTCCGGATTCCCGGATTTCTTTGACATAAATTTTTGTGGCCGCAGCCGGAGTCCGCGCCCCGTGGCGCGAGTCCTCGCACGGTCTCCACCGTGCCCCGCTGTCAGTGCTCCATGTCATTATGCGGACGCGTCCCAGGGAATGGGGAAGCGTTCTGTTGCTTGCCAGGGGGTTCGGGGATGGGTGCTGGTACGGAGCCGGACGGCTCGTCGAGGTCCGACGAGGAGTGGGAGCGGTTTCTGCGCGAGTCGGTGGCGGGTGCCGCCGACGCGCCCAAGGAGCCGTCGGCGCGGGCCCGCGCCGTGGCGAGGCGGCTGCGCGATGAGCCGGACCGCGTCCCGGAGGGCTGGCGCAGTTACACGCCCGCGCGGCCCAAGCGGCGCACCGGCTGGTACGTGGCCGGGCTGCTGGCCTCGCTGGTGCTGCTGGTGGTGGCGCTCGTGCCGGGGCGAATAGTGGACCTGTTCGCCGGTGACGATCCCGGCTCCCCGCCGTCGGCGGCCGAGACCGCCCGCCCGGACCAGGCACCCCCGCTGGCGGCGGACCGACGCCCCACCAAGGAGGAGCCGTTCCGCGGCTCACCGGCGGCGGACTGGGCGAGCGGCGCGGCGGGGATCACCGTGCCGAAGGCCGCGGCGGTCGGCTGGATGAGCGAGGCCGAGGTCGAGCGTGCCCTGGCCCGCAGCCGGGACTTCCTCGTCGCGTCCGGCCTGGACCGCGAGGTGCTGCGGGGCGAGCGCCCCGAGAAGGCGATCGCGCTGATCAATCCGCACCAGAAGGACGTCCAGGACCTCCTGCGGACCGCTTTCCGGAGCCCGAGCGAGAAGAACGACCCCCTCTTGCTCTTCAGCCGCTTCCAGCCCTCCCGCACCCGCCTGGTCGGCGACGTCGTGAAGACCCGGGGCCGGCTCACCTACCGGGAGGGCGAGCGCGGCGCGCTCCAGGTGACCGCCGACGTCACCTTCGTCTACCCGGTCACCCGCGCGGACGCGGGCGGCGACGACGAGATCGTGCGCACGATCGTCCGGCGCGAGCTGGTCCTGAGCTGGGACGACCCCGGCAAGGTGATCACCGAGCCGGGCACGTTCTCGATCGTCTCGCAGAAATACGCCATGACCAACGGCGGCTGCGGCGCCCCCACGGGCTACTTCACCCCGCCCTTCGGCACGGACCGCCGGGCGGACGGAAGCGGCACGGAGGTCGACCCGTACGACCGCAGCGCGCCGGTCTGGCGGGGCGCATCCGCCGGGGACGAATGCGAGAGGGCCACGCGGTCCTGAGCCACCCGGTCCTCAAGGGGTGGCGCCCGGGGCGCGGGGCAACGGCGAACCCCCTCCCCGGCAGGGCCGGAAAGGGGGCTGCGTCGCGTGCGCGGTGATGGTGCCGGGGCCGGCTAGGGCAGGGTCCGGTGGATCGCCGTCAGGCGGTCGTCCGGGTCGTCCGCGACGAGGACGCCGGAGCGGTCGATCCGCCACCACGTCTCGTCCGGGACGAACGGCGCGCACTTCGCCGCGCCGTAACCGTCCTCGGCCAGCCGGGCCAGTGCCTCCGAGAGGCGGGGAACCCGCTCGTCGAAGAACGTTCCCCCGTCACCGGGAACGGACACCGTGTCCCCGTCGGGCTCGACCGCGATGAGCCGGAGCGCGCCTTCGTCAGAGAACCCCAGCTGCACGTCGCCGTACAGACAGAACACCGGGTCCTCGCTGGCGAAACCGTCCGGCTCCCCCCACCGCGCGACGATGTCGCGGTAGGCGGTGCCGGGGACGGCCGCGCCCAGCTCTCCCGTGCGCAGGAAGCGCAGGAGGGCATTCATCAGGGTCGCTCCTCACTCATCGGAACTCGTCCGGACTCATCGGTCGCCCACTCACGAGGTGAGCTTCTTCAGTGTCTCCACCAGCCGCTCCAGGCCGGGGATCTCCTGGCTGTAGCTGTGATTCTCCTTGAGGTACTTCAGTCCCTTCTCGGCCGCCGCCAGGGCCTTCTTCTGGAACGCGGCGTTGGAGAAGCTCTTCTTGGCCGCGGCCAGCGCTTCCTTGCCCGCCTTGCCGGAGAACGTGGACCGGTAGGTGATCGCACCGGTCTTGTCGGCCGCGACGGAGACCTCACCGGCACTGCCCTTGCCCGGCAGCTTCACGTGGAAGCCCTTCTGGGCCCAGTCCTCAGCGATGCCGTCGATCTTGCACTCGGCGTTGTGGGCGAGGACCGGGGTGCGGCCCGCGAGCACGTAGTACGAGTGGATGGAGCTGACGGTGAGGTTGAATACCTGCTGCGTGGCCGTCCGCGCGTCGGTGCCCGTGACCTCGACGGTCGTACCGTTCGAGGAGCGCAGCTTCGCACCCGGCTCGATGTCGCCGGCCTTGACCCAGGCGTGCCGGTCGGCGAGCCAGAAGGGGTGGCCCGCGGTCGCGGTGACCGTGCCGGTGGCGTCGCCCTTGTCACCGTCGGTGTCGACGGTGAGGTTCACCAGCTGCTTCACGCCGTTGCCGACGATGACGCCCTCGACGGGCTGGGCTTCGGTCAGGCCCGTCTCGGGGTCGGTGGCCAGCACGTTCTCGCCGGTCCGCACGTCCTTGATGGGCTTGGCGGAGCCGTCGGCCATGAGCACGGGCGTGCCCGGGGTGAAGCTGTTCTTGCAGGCCCTGCGGAGGCCCTTGATGAAGCCGAGACCCTTCTCGCCGTACTTGGCGAGCTTGGCCGCCGTGGCGGCCTCACCGGCGACCGGGATGGCGGCCATGCAGGACAGGGCGGCGTTGCCGTAGTCCCCTTCGGCCCCGTACCAGGCGCAGTTGACGCCGTTGGCGATGGTGCCGATGCCGGGGACGGCGCCCACGACGTCGAGGGCCAGGTGGCCCCACTTGCCCCAGCCCCAGCCGTCGTCGTCCTTCTCGGCCTGCCTGCGCAGTTCCTCCTCGCGCTCCTTGCGGAGCTGCTCCTCGCGGCGGCGGGCCTCGTCCTCGGCACGCTGCTTGGCGACGGCGACCTCGTAGGCCTCCTCGGCCGCCTTGTTCGCGGCGTCGGAGTCCTTGCCGGCGGCCGTGGCGGAGGCACGGGCCTCTTCGGAGGCGGCGTAGGCCTCGTCGGCCGACGAGCGGGCCCAGGAAGCGGAGACGGCCGCACGGGCGGCGGAGTTCTCCGCGTCGCGGGCGTCGCGCTTGGCGGCGGCCTCGGCGTCACGGGCGACCTTGGCGGACTTGGCGGCGTCCGCCGCCGACGACGCGGCCTGCTTGGCCGAGTTCAGCGCGTCCACCGCGTAGCCCTTGGCCTCCTTGGCCGAGTCGGCGGCCTGCTTGGCGTAACCGTCGGCTTCGGCGGACGCCTTGCGGGCGACGGCCGCGACGCGCGCCGCCTCCGCCGCGTTCTGCTGGGCGGTCGCGGCGACCACGGAGGCCCCCGCGATGAGCGACTTGACCTCGGCCACGTGGGTGGCGGTCAGCTGGTCCTTGCGCGCGGCCTTGAACTGCCCGTTCTGGATGAACGCGTGCAGCAGCAGCGGCGGGGACTCCAGAGCGACCCGGGCGGCCGCCTTGACCTCGGCGCCGCCGGTGCTCTGCAGCTGCACGGCCTCGACGCGCTCGTCCGCCTCGCGTGCCGCGTACTGGCCCTCGTTGAGGAACTCGCGCAGCTTCGTCGGCGAGCCGTCCTTCAGCGCCGCCTTGGCCGCTTCCTGGATGCCCCGCTTGCTGTTGTTGGCGATCTGGACCACGCTCACGCGGTAGTCGTCGACCGCCGCCTGGTGCTGACCGGTGCGCAGGAACTCGCTGATCTTCGCGGCGTCACCCTTGAGGGCCTCCGCCGCGGCCTTGCGCACGGCTTCCGAGTCGGCCTCGTCCACCAGTCGCTCGACGCGGGCGCGCTCGTCCTGCTGCGCGGCCGTCTTCCAGCCCGACCGTACGTAGGCGCGGACCGCGTCGTCCGACGCGGCGAGCGCCGCCTCGGCGGCGGTACGGCTCCAGGGGCCACGGGTCTTCATCGCCAGCAGCGCCACCCGGCGGCCCTTGTCGGCCACCTCCTTGGTGTCCGTACCGGGCTTGGCGGCCTCGGCGGCGAGCCGGGTGGCCTCCTCGTCCAGCGCCTTGGCTTCCTTGACGGCGTCCGCGGCCTTGGCCTTGCGGTCGTTGTCGGCCGCCTTGAGGTCCTTCGCCTGCTCGATCGCACCGGCCGTGCGGGACTTGAGCTCCTCGTCCTCGACCTTGCGGGCGATCTCCTGGACGGTACGGGCCTTGTTCACGGAGTCGGACGCCACGTTGGCGGCCTTCTTCGCGGCCTCCGCGTGGGCGGTGGACTCCGCGGCGGCCTTCGCCGCCTCACCGGCGTGCTTCGCGGCCTCCTCGGCGGCGTCCGCCGCCTTCTCCGCGTGCTCGGCGGCCGAGGTCGCGGCGTCACGCGCCTGGTAGGCGGCGCTCGCGGCCTGCTGGGCCAGCGACTGGGCGGCGTTCGCCGCACGGGTCGCCTCGCGTGCGTGACGACGGGCCGCGGCGGCGGCCGACCTGGCGACGGCGGACTGTGCGCCGGCGGCGTCGGCGAAGTTGCCGGCCTCGTCCGCGGCGTCCGCCGCGGCGATGGCGTTGGCGCCCGCACCGGCCGCGGCCGACGCCGCCTCACCGGCCTGGGTCGCCGCCTCGCCCGCCGCCACGGCGGCGTCGGCGGCGAGCCGGGCGCCCTTGGCGGCGTTGCGGGCGTCCTCGGCGGCCTTGCGGGCGGCCGAGGCCTGGCCCGCGTCGGTCGCCGCGTTCGCCGCCGCGCCCCGTGCGCGCGCCGCGGCCTCGGCGGCACCCGCGGCGGCCTCGGCCGCCTGGGACGCGGCACTGGCCGCGATACGGGCCGAGGTGTTGGCCGCGCGGGCCGCCCCGATGGCCTCCTGGGCCGCCTCGGCGGCACCGGTCGCGGCTTCCGCCGCCCGGCCCGCGGCGTTCGCCGCCAGCTTGGAGTCCTTCTTCGCCGCCTCGGTCTCCTTGGCCGCCTTCTGCGCGGCTTCCTTGGCCAGCTTCGCGGCCATCACCGCGCGCTCGGAAGCGTCCTTCGCGGCCTCGGTCTCCCGCTTGGCGAGCTTGCCCGCCTCCTTGGCGCGCTCGGCCAGCTGGGCGACCGTGGCGCGCTCCTCGTCCCGGGCGCGGGCCACGTTCTGGCCGACGTCCAGGAACTCCCGGATGTCGTCGATGGTGCCGGCGAGGGCGACCTTCGCGGCCTCCTTCGTCGCGGGGCCGCCGGAACTCATGATCTGCATGAGCCGGACCCGGTCGTCGGCCTCCTGGGCCGGGAACTGCCCCTCGTCGAGGAACCTGCGGACGTCCTCCTGCGTGCCGTTCAGCGCGGCCTTGCCCGCTTCCTGGACGCCGCTGCCGCCCGCGCTGACGATCTGCATGACCTGGACCCGCTGGTCCTGCTCCATCGGAGCCTGCCAGCCGCTCCGCAGGAACGTCCGCAGCTCCTCCCGGGTACCGGCGAGGGCCTGCTTCGCGGCCTCGCGCACCCCACGGCCGCCCAGGGTGAACACCTGGACCGTGGCCACGCGGTCGTCGTGCAGCTCGGCGAGTTCCTTCTCGCTGTCGAGGAAGCGACGGACATCCTCGTCACTGCCCAGCAGAGCCGCTTCGGCGGCGGCCTTGACGCCGGGCCCGCCGGTCTTCCACAGGTCGACTATTCGGCCACGGTCGGTCGCCGGGACCTGGTTGACGATGGTGACGTCATCCGCCGCGTCGGCCGACGCGGGGCTCGTGCCGAGCAACCCGGCGACAAGCGCCAATGACACCACGGTCAGGCAGGCGCCGCGCATGCCGGTATTCGTCTGTCTTCTCGCTCTCGCGGAGTAGACACTTCTCTTCACCGAGTCGGCCTTTCCAACGTGTTGGGGGATGCCAGGTATTGGCTGGGTGAGCATAAGCGCTGGTGAGGGGCCGTCAACTCGGTATATCTGGAAGGTGAAATTCCGTCTTGGGAAGGGGACTTGATTTCAGGGCGGGAGGTTGGGGTGATAGGTTGCGGGTGGGGGCTTTATGTGGCGCTTATGCGTGGCGGCGAAGCCGTTTGGTGATTTGGGTGGCTGTTGAATTGACTATTCGGGATGGCCTCTCGCCTGGCCGGCGGCCCGTTGATGCCGCCTGCGGCGGCTGAGCGCCTCTTGCCTGGCCGGCGGGCCGTTGGTGCCGCCTGCGGCGGCGAGCGCCCTGCGGGCGCGTCCTCAATCGCCGGACGGGCTGGATTTGGCTGGGCTCGGCCCAAACCTGTGCCAAGGCTTGATTGGGCTGATGTCGGCCGACACCAGCCACATCAAGCCCCTGGGGGTACCTCCCAGCGGTAGCTGGGGGAGCTTGAGGACACCACCGCGCAGCGGGGGTGCGGACGACACCGGCCCGCGGCGGGGCCCACACGTCACCGAGACGGCGAAGGCGCCTCGCCAAAGCGACCCAGCGCCAGGGCCCCCAGGATCGCCAAAGCGAACCCCGTCACCGCCAGTGGCGCCAGCCCCGGCCTCGTGCGGTCGCCGAGCCAGATCACGCCGACCAGCGCCGGACCGAGCGTCTCGCCGATGACCATGCCGGCGGTCGCCGCCGTCACCGAGCCGCGCTGGAGCGCCGACGTCAGCAGCAGGAACGCCGCGCCGCCGCCCAGGAGTACGGCGTACGCGGCGGGGTTGGTGACGAGCGCGCCCGGTGCGACGTCGTCGGCGAGGCGGACCGCCACCTCCACCACCCCGAAGCCGATGCCCGAGCCCAGGCCGAGGGCCGCCGCCCGGGCCCGGCCGGGGAGCCGCCCCGCCAGCGCGCCCAGGCCCAGCACCCCTCCCGCGACGCACAGCACTCCCACGCGCAGCGCCAGGGAGCCCGTCTCGTCGCCCTCCTCGCCGGAGGACAGGCCGAGCAGCGCGAGACCCCCGCACACCACGCCCACCGCCGCCCACTCCACGCCGCTGAGCCGCACCCGCAGCACCCGGGAGGCCGCCACGGCCGTCACCGCGAGGCTCGCGGCGAGCGCGGCGCCGACGGCGTAGATGGGCAGGGAGCGCAGGGCGACCAGCTCCAGTGCGAAGCCGATGCCGTCGAGGGCCAGACCCGCCAGGTAGCGCCATTGGCGCAGGACGCGCATCAGCAGCAGCGCGTCCACGCCCGAGCCGCTGCCGGGCGCGGCGGCCCGGGCCGCGACGGCCTGGAGGACGGACGCGGTGCCGAAGCAGACCGCCGAACCGAGCGCGCAGATCATCCCCAAGAGCACATACCGACTGTAGAACGCCCTGAGTTCCTCCCGCGGGACGCGCCCCTTAGGGTGAACGGACTTTCATCGGTCCGAGTTGACGGGGGTCGGCTACATGGCAGCGAAGACAAGGCGGCGACTGCGGTCCAGTACGGTCGTATTGGGTGGAATGGGCGTCCTCGCGACCGCCTTGACCTCCTGCGGTTCCGAACCGGACAAGCGGTGCGTCGACCCGAACAGCTACGACGTCTCGCGCGGCTACAAGGTCGTCGACTCCAAGGCGTGCGGCAAGGGCGGTGGCAGCGGCAGTGGCAGCGGCAGTGGCAGCGGCGGGAGCGGCGGCTCCTCGTCCTCGGGGCGCTGGTACTACGACGGCAGCAAGTCCGGCGGCTTCTCCGACCGCGGCACGTTCAGCAAGAGCCAGGCCGTCGACCGCGGCGGCTTCGGCTGCTCCGGTTCCGGCTCGGGCGGTGGCTGAGCGACCATGCGCCGCCACCGCACGGAACCCCGCCCCGGCTGGCAGTCCACCGTCGAGGAACAGGGCCTGGTCTACCCCCTCACCCGCTACCCCGACGGTTCGCTGCGGCCCTACTGGGACGAGAGCGCGTACTACTCCTTCGAGCTGGAGGAGATAGAGGAGCTGGAGAAGGTCGTCGAGGAACTGCACGGCATGTGCCTGGAGGCCGCCGCGCACATCGTGGACACCGGCCGCTTCGCCGACCTCGGCATCACCGACCCGCGCCTGACCGCACTGATCGCCGAGTCCTGGCGGCGGCGCACGGAACTGCCTTCCCTCTACGGCCGGTTCGACTTGCGTTACGACGGGGACGGCCCGGCCAAGATGCTGGAGTACAACGCCGACACTCCCACCTCGCTCGTGGAGGCGGCGAGCCCGCAGTGGTTCTGGATGGAGGACCGCTTCCCGGACGCCGACCAGTGGAACTCGCTCCACGAGCGGCTCGTCGACTCCTGGAAGCGGCAGGCGCCGCTGCTGCCGCCCGGCGCGCCGCTGTACTTCGCGCACTCGGCCGACGACGAGCTGGGCGAGGACCTGATGACGGTCGCCTATCTGCGCGAGACCGCCGAACAGGCCGGCCTCGACACCCGGGCCATCTCGATGGAGGACATCGGCTGGGACCGGCTCTCCGGCCGCTTCGTCGACGAGCGGTACGGCTTCGTACGCGCCTGCTTCAAGCTGTACCCCTGGGAGTGGCTGGCCACGGACCGCTTCGGCCCGCACGTCCTGGACACCCTCGACAACGGCGGCGGCACCGGCTCCACCCTGTGGATCGAGCCCGCCTGGAAGATGCTGCTCTCCAACAAGGCGCTGCTCGCGGTGTTGTGGGAGCTGTTCCCCGGCCATCCGAACCTGCTGCCCGCCTACCTCGACGGCCCGCGCGAGCTGGCCCACGGCCGCGGCTACGTCGCCAAGCCGCTGTTCGGCCGCGAGGGCGCGGGCGTCACCGTCCACGAACCGGGCTCCGCCGCGCCCGTCCGCGACGAGGCCTGCTGCTACCAGGAGCTGTCACCACTGCCCGACTTCGACGGCAACCGCGTGGTGCTCGGCGCATGGGTCGTCGAGGACGAGGCGGCGGGACTGGGCATCCGGGAGTCGGCCGGACTCGTCACGGACGGCTACGCGCGCTTCCTGCCCCACGTCATCCTCTGACCGCCCCCGCCGGGGGCACCCCGCTCAGAACAGCTGCTGCTGCCCCGGCGTCGGCGGCTCGTCCGGATCGAAGAGCCGGGGGGCCGTCGACAGCAGGGGCGCGGACTTCCGCGACCCGGGGCAGGAGATCAGCTCGAAGGACGAACGGCGGCCCGGCGGATCGTGCCGGGCGAACCGCCCACCGACCACGGCGATCTCACGGGCACAGACGGGACAGGTACGGCGGGGAGAGGACATGACACCAGTGTGACGCAGCGTGGAGGGACCCCGGGCTGCCGACCGGCGCCTCAGAACGACTCCGTCGGCACGTGCGTGCCCCAGACCTCGCGGAGCGCGCCGCACACCTCGCCGATCGTCGCCCGCGCGCGCAGGGCGTCCTTCATCGGGTACAGGACGTTGTCCGTGCCCTCGGCCGCGCGCCTGAGGTCCGACAGCGCCGCTTCCACCGCCCGCCCGTCGCGTTCGGCACGCAGCCGGGCCAGGCGGCGGGTCTGCCGGGCCTCGATCGCCGGGTCCACGCGCAGCGGCTCGTACGGGTCCTCCTCGGCGAGCCGGAAGCGGTTGACCCCCACGACCACCCGCTCTCCGCTGTCGGTCTCACGGGCGATGCGGTAGGCGTTGCGTTCGATCTCGCCCTTCTGGAAGCCGTGCTCGATGGCGGCGACGGCACCGCCCAGGTCCTCGACGCGGGTCATCAACGCCAGCGCGGCCTCTTCCACGCCGTCGGTCAGCGACTCGACGGCGTACGAGCCCGCGAACGGGTCGACCGTCGCCGTGATATCGGTCTCGTGGGCGAGGACCTGCTGGGTGCGCAGGGCCAGCCGGGCGGACTTGTCGGTGGGCAGGGCGATGGCCTCGTCGAAGGAGTTGGTGTGCAGCGACTGGGTGCCGCCCAGGACGGCGGCGAGGCCCTGGACGGCCACCCGCACCAGGTTCAGTTCGGGCTGCTGCGCGGTCAGCTGCACCCCCGCCGTCTGGGTGTGGAAGCGCAGCATCAGCGACTTGGGATCGCGCGCCCCGAACTCCTCGCGCATCACCCGCGCCCAGATCCGCCGGGCCGCCCGGAACTTGGCGACCTCCTCCAGGAGCGTCGTGCGGGAGACGAAGAAGAAACTCAGCCGCGGGGCGAAGTCGTCGACGGCCATGCCCGCCGCGACGGCCGTGCGGACGTACTCGATGCCGTCGGCCAGGGTGAAGGCGATCTCCTGCGCGGGCGAGGCCCCCGCCTCGGCCATGTGGTAGCCGGAGATCGAGATCGTGTTCCACCGGGGGATCTCGGCACCGCAGTACCGGAAGACGTCCGCGGTCAGCCGCAGCGACGGCTTGGGCGGGAAGATGTACGTCCCGCGCGCGATGTACTCCTTCAGGACGTCGTTCTGGACGGTGCCGTTCAGCCGGTCCGCAGGGACGCCCTGTTCCTCGCCGACGAGCTGGTAGAGCAGCAGGAGCGGGGCCGCCGGGGCGTTGATGGTCATCGAGGTGGAGACCCGGTCGAGCGGGATGCCGTCGAACAGCGTCCGCATGTCCTCGACGGAGTCGATCGCGACACCGACCTTGCCGACCTCGCCGCTCGCGAGGGGGGCGTCCGAGTCGTGGCCCATCTGGGTGGGCAGGTCGAAGGCGACGGACAGGCCCGTCGTGCCGTGCTCGATGAGCCGCCGGTAGCGGGCGTTGGACTCGGCGGCCGTGCCGAAACCGGCGTACTGCCGCATGGTCCAGGGGCGGCCCGTGTACATCGTCGGGTAGACGCCGCGGGTATAGGGGAACGCGCCGGGCTCGCCCAGCCGTTCGGCGGGGTCCCAGCCGTCCAGCGCACCGGGCCCGTAGACCGCTTCGACGGGCAGTCCGGACTCGGTCCGCCACGTGCCGTCCGATTCGCGTGCCATGCGTTCACGCCTCCCGCCGCCGTCGACCGGCGCTCAGCCGGGCGACCACCAGAGCCTGTGCGACGGACTGTAGCGGCGCGGGAGCGGGCCGGGGCGGGGGCGCGCACGGGCATCCCCGGCCGGGCGGGAAGGGGGGCGCGGGCAGAGCCGGGGGAAAGAGCTCCGCCCGCGCCGGGTGCGCAGAGCCGGCTGTTGGGGGAACTCCAGCTCATGCGCGGCCGATGACCAGTCGGCCCACTTCCTTCAGCGCCACCGGGCCGAAAAACGTCACACCGAACGTCACACCGTCGGAAGAATCCGGCGGAACCCGTGGCCCGGCCGCGCCGCCGGCCCGTGGGTCAGAGGACCGGCACGTCGAGCAGCGGGGTCACCGGGGCGGGCGCGGGGAGCGCCGGCGGTGCCGGCAAGCGGGTGTGCGGGGCGCTGCGCGAATGCGGCACGGGCCGTGAGCCGCGCGGCACGTCGTCCCCGTCGGGGAGCTTGCCCTTGACGACATCCGTGCAGATGGTGCGCAGTCGCGCCGCCCCGCCCACGGCTCGCTCCAGGGTGCGGACCTCGTCCTCGTCGGCGCGCTTGTCACGCTGCCGGCCGGTGCGGAGCAGATCGCACACCCGGACGTACACCTCGGGCTTGGGCTTGGCGCCGCCGTCCTTGCCGGTCCCGGCGCGGTCGTCGTCGCGGGTGCGCGTGGCCGAGGGGCTCTCGCCGGGGCCGTCGTCCTTCTTGTCCCGCCCGGTCGGCGCGCCGGGGTCCGTCGGCACGGAACCGGACGCCGAGGGTCTCCCGCCCGGCCGCCCGGTGCCGGTGGCGCCGGGCGAGGGCGTGCCGGTGGGGTCGTCGAGGCCGGGGGCCAGGGTCCGGGTGTCACGGTCCTCGGCCGCCGAAACGCTGGTGGCGGGCGCGGGCGCGCTGCCGGCGCTCCCGAAGGGGCCCGGCAGGACGCCCGTACCGGCGGCGACCGCCACGCCGCCGAGCGCGCAGCCGGCCAGGGCCAGCGCCAGCGCACCCTTGACGGGGCGGCGCAGGAACGCCCGGCTCTTGGCCGGGGCGGTGAGCCGCACGAAGGGCTCACCGGCGCCCGTGGCGGCACCGGACGCCCCCGAGGTCCCGGACGTGCCGCCGCGCACCGAGCGCAAGGACGCCCGTACGCCCGGCGCGCCCTCGGCCCGGGCGGCGCGGAACGCGGCGAGCGCCGCCTCCTCGCCGGGCAGCGGCCCGTCGGCCCCGGCGCCCGGCAGCGCCGGGGCCCGCAGCTCGGCGAGGCTCGCGGCCAGCCGCTCGGCGGCGGGCCGGGAGTCTTCGTCCAAGGCTGCGGAGTCGACCGTTCCGCCGCGCAGCATCCGCTCCACGGCGTCGTCATCCAGCCAGTCGTACCGGTGGTCGTCCGCCATCACATGTCCTTCTGCGTCCGCGGCCGCAATTGCGTCACACCCGCAGAAGCGTTGGCTCCGGGGGACGGCCGCCGCTGTCCGGGGATCTGGTCGGCCGACTGCTGGCCGGTTCCGGCCGTGACCAGCTCGGCCAGCTTCCGCAGGCCGCGGTGCGCCGCCGTGCGCACCGCGCCCGGGCGCTTGCCGAGCACGCCCGCCGCGCTCTTCGCGTCGAGTCCGACGACGACGCGCAGCACGACGGCCTCGGCCTGGTCCTGCGGGAGCTGGGCGATCAGAGCGAGGGTACGGCCGGTGCCGAGGGACTCCAAGGCCTCGACCGCGGTGTCCGCGTCGGCCGGCCGGCCCGCGAGTTCGCTCTCGTCACCGCCGACGGCCGGCCGCCGTCCGCGCATCCGGATGTGGTCGAGCGCGCGGTTGCGGGCGATCCGGGCCGCCCAGCCGCGGAAGCGGTCGGCGTCCCCGGAGAACCGGGCCAGGTCCCGGGCTATCTGCAACCACGCCTCGGACGCCACGTCCTCGGCGTCCGCGTCACCGACGAGCGATCGTACGTATCCGAGCAGCCGAGGATGCACGGACCGGTAGACGGTACGGAATGCCGTCTCGTCCCCGTTCTGCGCCGCACGCACCGCGACGGTCAGCTCAGCGTCGTCCCCCTGCACGCCCTCATCCTGCCCCACTGGTGGAAACCGAACTTCAGTAGCCCGCCGGACCGCTGCCGAAAGGATTCTGCGCAGGGCCGCCGGGGCCGTACGGGGAACCGGGCTGCGGACCGGCCTGCGGGCCGGGCTGTGCGGGCGGATAACCGGGGGCACCCTGCGGCACACCACCGGGGAAACCGGGCTGGGGGTAACCGGGCGCGGGGAAGGCGCCCTGCGGGTAGCCGGGCTGCGGATACCCGGGCTGGGGGAAGCCGGGCTGGGGGCCCGCCGCCGCGCGCTGCTCCTGCATCTTCGTCAGCTGCCCCACGACGAGTGGCGCGAGCACCGCGGCGACCAGGAACAGCAGCCGGGAGAAGATCGTGAGGGACAGACCCGTCATCAGGGACTGGACGTCGCCGGGGAGGGTCGCGGCGTCATAGTCGTGGGCCCGGATCTTCTGGTCGGCGAGCGAGTAGACGACCGACCCGAGAACGCTGAACACCGCGCTCGCGACCCACAGGGACCACCAGGAGTTGAGCAGCCCCTTGCGGACGTGCTGCGGGCCCGCCGGGGAGCTGGCCCGGTAGACGTCGTTGGCGATCTGCTTGGGGAACCAGAAGTTGACGACCGGCGTGAACCACGCCCCCACCGCCCAGCCGGTACCGAAGCGGTGCGTGCCCGGTGCGAAGTACTCCGCGTTGAGCCGCACCCGCCGGAACCAGATCACCCAGAGCACCGCCGTGGCGGCCATCACCAGGAAGTACACGAAGTCCACGCCGACGGCGAAGGACTCCACGTCGTCGACCTTCTGCGCGGCGGACAGCGTCCGGCCCGCGTCGAGGAAGTCCTGCAACGACGCCCGGAGCCTGCCGCGTGCCGCGACGACCAGCATCAGCATCGGCACGTTCAGCCACAGCAGCACGGTCAGCGCGATACGCACCCCGCGCCGCAGGTCCACGCCGCCGACGGGCAGCGCCCCGGCGTACGGGTACGGCGGTGCCTGCATGCCGCCCGGTCGCGGCGTTCCGTAGGAGCCGCACGCCGCGCAGCGGCCGTCCGGGCCCACGGCGACGGCGCGGCAATGACCGCACGGATACATCTTCTTCAGCCCCCAGGAGATGTGGCCATGACCCCGGCCACCGGGAAAAAGCAGTGACGATCGCGCCCACCAGGGGCGGAAGAGGGCACGTTACGGGCTCGGGCCCGGCCGCGTCCACACGGGCCCCGCCGCCACGGCGGAACGGATCGGCGACGACGGGTGTGACGCGATCGCGCGTCGTGGCGCTGTACGAAGTGCGGGCCACTCCATGGTTCGCACCGGACGGCGGCCGGGGCCTCTCCTGTGGGGGGTGGCGGCCCCGGCCGTCCTCCGTCCGGAGCCGCCCCCGGCTATTCGGCCGCTTCCCCGTCGACGTCCTTGACGGCGATCGTCAGGTCGTTGGTCACCGTGAAGTACGGGCGCAGCCGGACGTTTCCTTCCCCGCCGCCGGTCGCCGCCGGGAAGGTGTCGATGCCCTTGCGGTCGGCGAAGTCCCCGCCGATCCGGCCGACGCGCACCAGCGCGGCCCCCGCCGCCGGGCGCACCCACAGGTCCCACAGATCCTGCTCGTCACCGCGCCGCGTCTCCATCGGCCCGTACGGCAGGCGACCCGTGCCGCCGGTCAGCGGGGCGCGCACGTCCCCCACCGAACCGTCACCGCCGCGCAGCCGGGCGATCAGCTCGGCGCCCTCGCCGAACACCGTGCCGTGCGCGGCGAGGGTGAGCGTGACCCCCTCCTCCCCGACCCGCACCTCGGTGACCTCGGCGTGCTCGGGACGCAGCCAGGTGCGCACGGCGAGGAACCCGTCGCTCGTCTCGTACGGGACGCGCGCCGTGACGCCGTCCGCCGTCACCGCGAGCGGCAGGGTCAGCAGGGCCTGCTGCTCGACGAGCCCGGCGGCCAGCCGGCGCCGGGACTTGTCGCCGGGGCGCTCGACGTAGCTGTCCCAACGGCCCTCGGGCAGGGCCGCGGGCGCGAAGCGGGCCTCGGCCCAGCCGCCCGGCTCCCGGCGGCCCGTCAGCTCGGCGCGCACGCTCTCCTTGCCCTTGGTGCCGCGGTGGCGCAGCAGAATGTGGGTGTCGGCGCCGGTGAGCTGCTCGGCGGGCAGCCGCACGCTCAGGGTGCCGTCGGCCTCGACGGCACAGCGCGCCACGGGGTGGGCGATGTCTCCCCGTGGCGCGGGGGCCGGGGCGTTCTTGGGGCGGCCGCCGCCGAAGAGACCGCGCAGCAGTCCCTTCTTCTTCTCGGCCGTGGAACCCGGGCGCAGCTCCTCGAAGAGGTCCTCGTAGCGCTGGGCGATCCGCGCGGGCTCGTAGCGGTGGGCGGTCTCGCGCGCGGCGGCGCCCAGGCGGCGGCGCTGTTCGGCGTCGCCGGTGAGCTTCAGCAGCGCGCCGGCGTAGGCGTCGACGGCGTCGGCGTCGTCGAGCGGGACGAGCACCCCGTCGGTGCCGTCGGTGAGGATCTCGCGCGGGCCGTAGGGGCAGTCGGTGGCGATCACGGGCAGGCCCGCGTGCATGGCCTCGACGATGGTCATCCCGAAGGACTCGGCGTCGGAGGCGACGGCGGCGACGGAGCCCTTGGACCACTCGGTCTCGATGGGCGAGCGGGCGCCCATGAGCGTGATCCGCTCGTACAGGCCCAGCTCCTCGATCTGCCGGCGCAGCTTGGCCTTGGCCGGGCCCCGGCCGTAGATCCGCAGATTCCACTCGGGGCGCTCGGCGGCGACCTTGGCGAAGGCGGCGATGAGCCGGTCGTAGCGCTTGACGGCCACCAGCCGGCCGGCCGAGACGATCGTGTTCGAGTCACCGGTGGAGGGCGCGGCGGCCGGGGCCGGCACGGCGTTGGGAATGGAGAGGATCTTCGCGTGGGCGCCGGGGAGGGCGTCCCGGTAGTGCCCGGCGTCGGCCTCGGAGACGGTGGCGAAGGCGTCCAGCGCGGCGATCGCCGGATCCATCACGGCGTGCAGCTCGGGGACGTGCGCCTCGTGGGTGAGGTGCTCCTGGCCGAGGCGCAGATAGCGGTCGCTGCCGTACTTCGCGAGATAGCCGATGAGCTTGGGCCGGGTGGCGATGACGACATCGGCGTCGGTGGCGGCGAGGTGGGCGGCCACCCGCTCGTCGGTGAGGGCGGTCGCGGCCATCCGGCCGTTGTCGATGCGCTCGTCACGGAAGATCTCACTCGGCAGCTGGTTGCGCGGAGCCGCGTACTCGTCGCCCTCGGTGCCCTCGCGCAGATCCACCAGGGGCGTCAGGCGCACCCGTGGATCGATGGTCAGCTCGGGGTCGTCCACGGGGCGGTTGACGCTGACGATCCGCACCTCGTGCCGGTCCGCGAGGGCGGCGGCGAGGTTGACGGTCGAGCGGATCGTGCCGCCGATCCCGTACGCGTTGTGAAGCAGGAATTCGATCTTCATCGGGCCCTCGTTCAGATGCGCGGGCGCGCGTGCGCGCACTCCGCCGTGGAGAGTACGCGGGCTTCCCGAATCTGTCCTTCCGTATCCGTGCGACGACGGTGGGACGGCCCACGTGGTTCACCCCTGGAGGCTAGGGCCTGGCCGGGGCTTCGTGTGAGCCCGTCCGCTGCCCGTCCGCTGCGCGGGCTCTGCGGGCCGTATCGCCCGCACCACCGCTGGGCGGCGGTGTCCTCAATCGCCGGACGGGCTGAAATTCAGCCCGTCCGGCGATTGAGGACGCGCCCGCAGGGCGCCGTGCCGCCGCAGGCGGCGAGACGGGCCCGGAGGTCAGGGCTAAGCCCCCGGAGGGAGGACGCGTGCGGTCAGTGCCGAGAAGTCCTGCCACGGCGGAGCCGGCCGGCGGGGGTCCCACAGGCGCTGGGCGAGCGCCGCCAACGGCAGTCGGATGCCCGCCGCCACCTGCTGCGGGGTCTGCGCGGCAGCGCGGTCGCACCAGACGGCGAGCCGGCCGCCGAGGATCCGCGAGGGCCCGGCGAGGTTCGCCGGTACGGCCGTCGTTCCGCGCAGCACCGCCGGGGACCACTCCCGGTAGATCCGCTCACCGGTCGGGTAGCGGAACTCGTTGGGCTCGCCGAGTACGTAATAGAGGTACTCGTCGTTGAGATTGACCACCGGGCGTCCCTCGTTCAGGTACTCCAGCGGCTCGCGGGCGCCCAGCTCCTTGCCCGTCCAGTACTCGACCTCGATGTCCTTGTCCGCGGTGACCACACCGCCGCGGAAGAAGCCGTCGTTCCACGCCTTGGCCTTCTTGCCGAGACCGCGCAGCACGGCGACCCGGTCGTTCAGCCAGCCGGCCGCGAGGTCCTGGACCCGGGCCCGGGGGCCGTACTTCGCCCGTGCCCGCTCGGCCAGGCGGGGGTAGGAGGCCTGCGGGTCCTTCGCGAGCAGTGCGCGGTACTCGTCCGCGCCCAGGTGCCAGTACGGGCCGGGGAAGAGGGGGGCGAACTCGCGCAGCAGGTCGTCCACGATGCGCGCGGCCTCGGGGGCGGTGACGTCGACCGCGCCCTCGGCGGGGGTCCCCGCCCGGTTGCGCAGCTCCAGGGCGGGGTGGGCGTCCGTCACCGCCCCGAGGTGGCCGGGGGAGTCCAGCTCGGGGACGACGGTGATGTGCAGCTCGCCCGCGAGCGCGACGATCCGGCGGACCTCGGCCTTCGTGAGGTGCTGCGCCGAGACGACCTCGGGATGGGACTCGCTGGCGATCCGGAAACCCTGGTCGTCGGAGAAGTGCAGGCCGAGCATGTTGAGCTTCAGGTCGGCCATCTCGCGCAGCCGGGCCTCGACCCACTCGGCGGGGAAGTGCTTGCGGGCGGTGTCGAGGTTGAGGCCGCGCTGCGGCCGGTCGGGGCTGTCCCGTACGACGCCCTCGGGGACGCCGCCGCCGGAGCGCACGGCCTGGACGACGGTCCGGGTGCCGTAGAAGACGCCCGCCTCGGCCGCGCCGGTGATCAGGACCTTGCGGTCACGGGTGGTCAGCTCGTACCCCTCCGGGCCGCCGCTCTGTCCCGGGCGCAGCGCCAGCTCGATGTCGCCCGCGCGGGCGGGGCCCCCGGAGGAGGCGAGGCGGAGGTCCTGGGCCAGGCGCCGGCCCTCGTCGGCGAGCGGTCCGCCGGGATCGGTGACGACCCGGGCGCCGGGCGTGGGCCGCCAGCCGGGGCCGCCGCCCGCGGTGAAGGACCGCACGAAGGGAACGGTGCGCGGCGGCCCGGCGGGAACGGCGGCGAACGCGGGGGCCGCGGGCGGGGAGGAGGCCGCGGCGGCGGAGGTGCCGGAGGAGCCCGCCGCGCCGGACGACGGGGAGCGGGAGTCGCTCCGGGTCGGGGCGTCGCTCGCGCCACCGCCCCCCGGGCAGCCCATCAGGCTCATGGTGGCGACGAGCGAGAGGCCCGCCACCCAGCCCCGGGCCAGCGGAACGCGGGTGATCCTGCCAGGTAGTCCCATGGAGCAAATCTCCTATTTGGTGCGACTCTGGGGCGAAGGTATTGCCCTTCGTCCCTCCCGGCGTCGACTACGCGCCCGAAACCCCTCTCGTCCGAATGAAATTCGCGCATCCGTCGGACAGTGGCTGAGATGCGTCGTTACCGTGGCGTACACCGTGACGTCGTGACGTCTCGGGTTGGCGTCGATGGCGTCTCGGCTCGGCGTCCCGCCCGTCCCTCTCCTTCCCGGGGTCTTTCCGGTCCACCCGCCTTCGCCCGTCCTTCGAGGAGTCCACGCTGCACGACTTCGCCCGCTTTGCCCGGATCGATCGGTTCGACGGCCTCGACCGGCTCAACGCCGCGGACCCGGACGACGCCGAGGCCGCCCTCCTGGCCTGCTGCGGCAGTCGCCGCTGGGCCAGGCGGCTCGCGGCCCACCGTCCCTATCCCGCCCCGGACGCCCTGCTGGCCGCCGCCGACACCACGGGCCGCGCCCTCGGCCGCGCCGACCTCTGTGAGGCGCTCGCCGCGCAGACCACCGGCGCGGTCACCCTCTCCCAGGCCCGCGCCGCCGGCGCATTACGGGCCGCGTACGCCGCGTACGAGCGTAGATTCGGCCATGTTTTCGTGATCTGTCTGGACGACTGCCGCCCCGAGGAGGCCCCCGGCCGGCTGCTCCGGGCCCTCCGCGCCCGCCTCGCCGACCCCCTCCACGAGGAGCACATCACCGCCGCCGAGGAGCTGCGCCGCATCGTCCGCGGCCGTCTCACCCGGTTGGCCCAAGGCGCCCCGGGGCGTCGCGCAAGGGGCCGACAGGGGAGTCCGCAGTGACTTCCGGTACATGAGTGGACTCGTATGAGCGACAGGCGGATGTCGTATCTGTCCTGATAAAGGCTATGCGCGTATCGGACACGCGGGGAGATAACCGTCAGCTCGCCGGGCTGTGGGCCGCCCGGCAGCTAGGCCGTACGTGCCTGTTTGATCACACCTGACAGACCCCGCGAGACCGAACCGACAAGGCGTCGCTACGATGGCCAGGGCCGGTGGACCGTACCCGGCCGGGCCCGCTGACAGTGAAGCCGGCAGGCCCCAATCCCCGCTCCCGGAGGGTTTTCCGTGCCGGCTGGAACGCTGTACCGCGGCCGGGAAGGCATGTGGTCCTGGGTGGCTCATCGAGTCACCGGCGTCCTCATTTTCTTCTTCCTGTTCGTGCACGTCCTCGACACCGCGCTCGTCCGTGTCTCTCCCGAGGCATACGACGACGTCGTCGCGACGTACAAGACCCCGATCGTCGCCGTGATGGAGTACGGCCTCGTCGCCGCCATCCTCTTCCACGCGCTCAACGGCCTCCGTGTCGTCGCCGTGGACTTCTGGTCCAAGGGCCCGAGGTACCAGAAGCAGATGCTCTGGACCGTCATGGGCATTTGGCTCGTGCTGATGGCCGGGGCCATTTACCCCGTCCTCGGGCACGCCGCACGCGAACTGTTCGGGAGCTGACGCCTGATGTCCGCTGACACCTCTTCCGCGGTCGGTCCCGTCGAGGGCGTAAGCCTGTACGACGTGGACAATCCGGCGCCGGTCATCGAGCCGCCCCGCAAGCGCACCAAGAAGACCCCGAAGTCGACCCGCACCAACTTCGAGCTGTACGGCTGGCTGTTCATGCGGCTGTCCGGCGTGGTGCTCGTCGTCCTGGTCCTGGGTCACCTGCTGATCCAGCTCGTCCTCGACGGCGGCGTCAGCAAGGTCGGCTTCGCCTTCGTGGCCGGCCGCTGGGCCTCGCCGTTCTGGCAGGGCTGGGACCTGCTGATGCTGTGGCTGGCCATGCTGCACGGCGCCAACGGCCTGCGCACGGTCATCAACGACTACGCGGAGCGGCCCAAGACCCGCTTCTGGCTGAAGAACCTGCTGTACGCGGCCACGGTGTTCACCGTCCTGCTGGGCACGCTGGTGATCTTCACCTTCGACCCGAACATCCGCTAGAGCCCGGGGCTGACGCGACCATGAAGATCCACAAGTACGACACCGTCATCGTCGGCGCCGGTGGCGCCGGCATGCGCGCGGCCATCGAGTCGACCAAGCGCAGCCGCACCGCGGTCCTGACGAAGCTCTACCCGACCCGCTCCCACACGGGTGCCGCGCAGGGCGGCATGGCCGCCGCGCTGGCCAACGTGGAAGAGGACAACTGGGAGTGGCACACCTTCGACACGATCAAGGGCGGTGACTACCTGGTCGACCAGGACGCCGCCGAGATCCTGGCGAAGGAGGCCATCGACGCGGTCCTCGACCTGGAGAAGATGGGCCTGCCGTTCAACCGCACCCCGGACGGCACCATCGACCAGCGCCGCTTCGGCGGTCACAGCCGCAACCACGGCGAGGCCCCGGTCCGCCGGTCCTGCTACGCCGCGGACCGCACCGGCCACATGATCCTCCAGACGCTGTACCAGAACTGCGTCAAGGAGGGCGTGGAGTTCTTCAACGAGTTCTACGTCCTCGACCAGCTGATCACCGAGGTCGACGGCGTCAAGAAGTCGGCCGGCGTGGTGGCCTACGAGCTGGCCACCGGCGAGATCCACGTCTTCCAGGCGAAGGCCGTCATCTACGCCTCCGGTGGCACCGGCAAGTTCTTCAAGGTGACCTCCAACGCCCACACCCTGACCGGTGACGGCCAGGCCGCGTGCTACCGCCGCGGTCTGCCGCTGGAGGACATGGAGTTCTTCCAGTTCCACCCGACGGGCATCTGGCGCATGGGCATCCTGCTGACGGAGGGCGCCCGCGGTGAGGGCGGCATCCTCCGCAACAAGGACGGCGAGCGCTTCATGGAGAAGTACGCGCCCGTCATGAAGGACCTCGCCTCGCGAGACGTCGTCTCGCGCTCCATCTACACGGAGATCCGCGAGGGCCGTGGCTGCGGTCCCGAGGGCGACCACGTCTACCTCGACCTCACCCACCTGCCGCCGGAGCAGCTCGACGCCAAGCTCCCGGACATCACCGAGTTCGCGCGCACCTACCTCGGCATCGAGCCCTACACGGACCCGATCCCGATCCAGCCCACCGCGCACTACGCCATGGGCGGCATCCCGACCAACGTCGCGGGTGAGGTGCTGGCCGACAACGACACCGTCGTCCCCGGCCTGTACGCCGCCGGCGAGGTCGCCTGCGTGTCCGTGCACGGCGCCAACCGCCTCGGCACCAACTCGCTGCTGGACATCAACGTCTTCGGCAAGCGGGCCGGCATCGCGGCCGCCGAGTACTCCGCGAAGGCCGACTACGTCGAGCTGCCGGAGAACCCGGCGCAGCTCGTCGCCGACCAGGTCGAGCGGCTGCGGAACTCCACCGGCACCGAGCGGGTCGCCGAGCTCCGCAAGGAGCTGCAGGAGACCATGGACGCCAACGTGATGGTCTTCCGCACCGAGCAGACCATCAAGACGGCCGTCGAGAAGATCGCCGAGCTGCGCGAGCGGTACCTCAACGTCTCCGTCCAGGACAAGGGCAAGCGGTTCAACACCGACCTGCTGGAGGCCATCGAGCTGGGCAACCTGCTCGACCTGGCCGAGGTCATGGCCGTGTCCGCGCTGGCGCGCAAGGAGTCCCGCGGCGGTCACTACCGCGAGGACTACCCCAACCGCGACGACGTCAACTTCATGCGGCACACCATGGCGTACCGCGAGGTCGACGCGGACGGCAAGGACTCGATCCGCCTCGACTACAAGCCGGTCGTCCAGACCCGCTACCAGCCGATGGAGCGTAAGTACTGATGAGCACCACGACGCTCGAGAAGAGCGCGGCCTCGGCCGAGTCCGAGGCCCCCGCGCACCTGATCACGGTCACCTTCCGGATCCGCCGGTTCAACCCGGAGATCTCCGACCAGGCGACCTGGCAGGACTTCCAGCTGGAGATCGACCCCAAGGAGCGGGTCCTCGACGGCCTGCACAAGATCAAGTGGGACCTCGACGGCACGCTGACGTTCCGGCGTTCCTGCGCGCACGGCATCTGCGGTTCCGACGCGATGCGCATCAACGGCAAGAACCGCCTGGCGTGCAAGACCCTGATCAAGGACATCAACCCCGCCAAGCCGATCACGGTCGAGCCCATCAAGGGCCTCACGGTCCTGAAGGACCTCGTGGTCGACATGGAGCCGTTCTTCCAGGCGTACCGCGACGTCATGCCGTTCCTCATCACCAAGGGGAACGAGCCGACCCGTGAGCGCCTGCAGAGCGCCGAGGACCGCGAGCGGTTCGACGACACCACCAAGTGCATCCTGTGCGCCGCGTGCACGTCGTCCTGCCCGGTGTTCTGGAACGACGGCCAGTACTTCGGCCCGGCGGCCATCGTCAACGCCCACCGCTTCATCTTCGACTCGCGTGACGAGGCCGGGGAGCAGCGGCTGGAGATCCTGAACGACAAGGACGGCGTCTGGCGCTGCCGCACGACGTTCAACTGCACGGACGCCTGCCCGCGTGGCATCGAGGTCACGAAGGCGATCCAGGAGGTCAAGCGCGCGCTGATCACGCGTCGCTTCTGACGTCCGACCTGCGGTCCGCTAGTCACGACGAGGGCCCCGCTCCATCCTTGGAGCGGGGCCCTCGTCGTCGCCGGACGGGCTGGAATTCCAGCCCGTCCGGCGATTGAGGACCGGGGTCCGGGGCGGAGCCCCGGTTACGCCGGCCGCATGGCCGACGTCACCTCCCGCAGCGCCTCGCGCTTCCGCAGCAGCTCGGCCATCTGTTCCTCCACGCGCGACAACTGCTCGTCCATCACCTGGACGGAGCGCTCGCACGCGAGCAGGCCCGGCCCGCCCTCCGTACAGGGCAGCAGGTTCCGGATGGCCTCGGTCGTCAGACCGCCGGCCAGCAGCTCACGGACGCGCGTCACGCGCTCGACCGCGTCGGCCCCGTAGCGCCGGTAGTCGTTGGAGTCCCGCTCGGAGACGAGCAGGCCCTGCGCCTCGTAGTAACGCAGCAGCCGGGTGCTGACGCCTGTCCTCCGCGACAGTTCCCCTATCCGCATCGCGGTCCTCCCCTTGACCTTCACACTGATGTCAACTGCCAACCTCATGGCTATGACACAGATTCCCGTATCCCCGTTCGGCCCGCTCACCGCCCAGGTGCACGGCTCCGGTCCCGGCGTCCTGCTCGCGCACGGCGCGGGCGGCAGCATCGAGGGCAACTACCTGCCGGTCATCCCGGCCCTCGCCGAGGGCCACACCGTCGTCGCCCCCGACTACCCCGGCTCCGGCGCCACGCCCCGGGCGGCCGGGCCGCTGACCCTCGACGGCCTGGCCGACGCCGTGGTCGCCTCCGCCACCGAGGCGGGTCTGGAGACCTTCACCCTGGTCGGCTACTCGCTGGGCACGCTCGTGGCCGTCCGGGCGGCCGCCCGGTACCCGGAGCGGGTGCGCGCACTGGTGCTGACGGCCGGTCTGGCCAAGGCCGACAACCGGCTGCTCGCCGCCCTGGACATCTGGCGGAAGCTGCTGGCCGACGGGGACCGGGAGACGTTCGCCCGCTTCGTCGCCCTGACCGCCTTCGGCGAACCGTTCCTCAACGCCGTGCCCACCGGGCAGCTCGACTCCTTCTACGCGCAGCTCATCGCGGGCGTCCCGGACGGCGCGGCCGACCAGGCGGCCGTCGTCCAGGCCGCGGACACCACCGGTGACCTCGCCGGGATCCGGGTACCCACCCTGGTCATCGCCACCACCCTGGACACGCTGGTCTCGCCCGGCAACTCCCGGGTGCTCGCGGACCGGATCCCCGGTGCCGAGTACGCCGAGATCGCCACGGGTCACGTCCCGATGGCCGAGCGGCCCGAGGAGTGGCAGAAGCTGATCACGAGCTTCCTGGACAAGCACGGCCTGTAGCGCACGGGGTGAGCGGGTGTCAGATACGGCCCAGCTGCCACAGCCGCCACGTTCCCGTGCCGTCCGAGAGGTACTGCGTGCCGGAGATGGCGGAGCCGCTGAGGGCGTAGTCCTTCTTCTGCCACAGCGGCAGGAGCGGCACGTCCTCGGCGACGATCTTCTGGATCTCCCGGAAGGCGTTCGCGGCCCGGCCGCGCTGCTCGTTGCGCTGGGCCGCCTCGATCAGGCGCTCGACGCGCGGACTGGAATACCCCGAGTGCAAGGCGTTGCCCACACCGATCAGAGGGCTGGTGAAGGTGTCCGGGTCGGGGAAGTCGGCCACCCAGCTGACGCAGTACGCGTCGTACGCCCCACGGGCATAGCCCTGCTGGAACTCCGCCCAGCCCACCCGCCGGGTGGTCACCTCGAACAGCCCGCTCGCCTCCAGCTGCTTCTTGAGCAGCGCCGCCTCCTGGTCCGTGGCGGCGCCCTGCGAATAGGCGAGGCCGAAGCGGACGGGCAGCCGGACCCCGGCCTCCCGCAGCAGCTGCCGGGCCTTGGCCGGGTCGGGGGCGGGATAGCGGTCGTAGAACGATGTGGTGTGGCCGGTGAGGCCCTTGGGGATCAGGGAGTACAGCGGTTCGACCGTCCGGCGGTGGACGTCCCGGGTGAGCGCCTCGCGGTTGACGACGGAGGCGATGGCCCGGCGCACCGCGACGTCCCGCACGGGCGAGCCGTCCCGCAGATTGAAGACCAGGTTGCGGGTGCTGGCCGCCGCGCTCTCCATGACCTTCACGTCCGAGTCGGCGGGGGAGAGCGCCGCGATGTCCGTCGGCGGCATCGAGCGGGTGGCGACGTCGATGGACCGCCGCTGCCACGCCTGGCTCATCCGCTCCGCGTCGGCGAAGTACCGCACGACCACCGGGGAGCCCTCGCGTTTCATCCCGCCCCGGTACCCCTCGGCGGGGGCCAGCTCGGCGCTGGCACCCGGCCGGTACTTCTTCAGGACGTAGGGGCCCGAGCCGTCCACCTCGTCACCCGTGCGGAGCCGGTCCGCCGGGTAGCGGGTGCTGTCGACGATCGACCCGCCGCCGGTGGCTATCTTGAACGGGAAGGTGGCGTCCGGCACCTTCAGCCGGAACGTCACCCTGTCGTCCCCCGGCGTCTCGACCGCCCGGAGGGTCTCCAGCAGCGACATCGGCCCCTGGTCCGACTTGATGCGCCGGATGCGGTCGAAGGAGAACTTCACGTCCTTCGCCGTCAGCTCCCGCCCGTTCGAGAACTTCAGCCCGGGCCGCAGCACGCACTCGTAGGTGCGTAACTGGTCCTTGAACGCGCAGCGCTCCGCCGCGTCCGGCACCGGGCTGCTGGCGCCCGCGGCGAAGGTCAGCAGTGACTGATACACATTGCTGTACAGCGCCCAGGAGCCCGCGTCGTACGCCCCCGCCGGATCGAGCGAGCTGACCGTGTCGGTCGTGCCGACCGAGATCGGCTCCTGTTTCTTCGTCTCGGGCGACAAGAGCGAGCAGCCGCCGACCCCGACCGCCAGCAGTAAAACGCCCACCGCACTTGTCGTACCTGCCCGACCCCGGCCCCCGCGCACCCCGTGCCCCCTCCGTCCAGTGATGCGCATCACCTAAACACACGAACGGACGTACGTCCTGGGAATCGGCCAAGTGATCGTCAACTGCCACCGGGCGGTCGGCTATGAGCTGCGCCGCAACGCCCTGACGCCACGCAACCCGATGACCCCGACAGCCGTCCCCAGAAGAAACGAGGTGATCGCGAGCAGCAGATGGACCCAGAAGTACGCGGTCGGATCGCCCGCGTCGTCGAAGGCGAGCCCGCTGCCGTCCTTCCAGAGGTTCTTGACGAAAGTGATCCAGATGAACCAGCTCCACACGCCGAAGGCGAGCAGGAACCAGGCCACGGGGCGGGAGAGGGTGAAACCCCCGCGCGGGGAGTCCTCGGAAGAGTTCGGCATGGGTTTCAGTATGCGTTCGGGCCGGCGCACTGGTCCTATCGGGTCCACGCCGGGGGCAGGCGCCGGTGAGGCGCCCTCCTCCGGGCGTGGACCTGGAGGTACGTTCACGAACGTGCCGACGACGACATCACACTCCCCGCGGTGCGCCGCGCCGCGCCGCCGCGCCGCCGCTCTGGCCGCGGCCCTGCTGCTCCCCGTGCTCACCGCCACCCCGGCCCTGGCCGACGGGAAGAAGGACGACAAGGGCCGCCCGCCCGCCCAGCCGCCCGCCCGGATGTCCACCGTCGGCGGCGAACTGCTGGGCAAGCCGGGCACCCAGGTGCTGCTGGGGCCCGGGGCGCCCACCCTGCCCAAGGAGCTCACCGGCCGCTCCTGGCTGGTCGCGGACGCCGAGTCCGGTGAGGTGCTCGCCGCGCACAACGCCCACTGGCAGCTGCCGCCCGCCTCGACGCTGAAGATGCTCTTCGCGGACACCGTGCTGCCGAAGTTCCCCAAGAACCGGCAGTACAAGGTCAAGCCCGCCGATCTGGAGGGCATGGGCGCGGGCAGCAGCCTGGTCGGGGTCAAGGAGAACCAGACCTACTCCGTCCGCGATCTGTGGCTCGGTGTCTTCCTGCGCTCGGGCAACGACGCGGTCCGCGTCCTGGCCTCGATGAACGGCGGCATCCCGCAGACCGTCAAGGACATGCAGGCGCACGCCGAGGCGCTCCAGGCGAAGGACACCCACGTCGTCAGCCCGGACGGCTACGACGCGGAGGGCCAGGTCTCCAGCGCGTACGACCTGACGCTCTTCGCCCGCTCCGGTCTGCAGAAGGCGGACTTCCGCGAGTACTGCGCCACCGCGTACGCGAAGTTCCCGGGCGAGGTGAAGAAGGACGGCAAGCGGGACTCGTTCGACATCATGAACACCAACCGGCTGCTGACCGGTGCGAACGGGATGACCGCGTACAAGGGCATGGCGGGGGTCAAGAACGGCAGCACCACCAACGCGGGCAACACCTTCACCGGGGTCGCCCAGCACGACGGCCGCAAGCTGCTGGTGACCGTCATGAACCCGGAGAACCGGGAGGCCAACGAGGTCTACAAGGAGACCGCGCGCCTGCTGGACTGGGGCTTCGAGGCGGCCGGGCACGTCAAGCCCGTGGGCCATCTGGTGCCGCCGCCGGGCGTGGGCGGCGCGACCGGCGGAAGCGGCGTCCCCGGCGCGGTGGACAGCTCGCAGGCCTCGGTCGCCGGCTCCGGCGGAGGGATGTGGACGGCGGTCGGGATCACGCTGGCCTCGCTGGTGGCGGTGGCGGTGGCGGGGTTCGCCGTGCACCGTCGCTGGCCGCTGCCGGACCGGGGCCGGCGCCAGGGCTGATGTCCTCGGCGGACCGGCCGGGGCCGGCGGGGGCGGCGGGGCCGGACGGGACGGCCTCCGCGGCCCCGTCCTCCGCCGCGGGGGCCGCACCGTGCGGCGTGGCCGTCCAGGCGGCGCAGAACAGCGTCAGCCGGGCCGTGAAGTTGATCCACAACAGCAGGGCGACCGGGGTGCCGAACGCCCCGTACATGCTCTTCGCGGCCACTCCCTGCAGATAGCCGCTCAGCAGCAGCTTGAGCAGCTCGAAACCGACCGCGCCGAGCAGCGCGGCGACGAGGAGCCGGCGCCGCTCGGGCAGCACCCCGGGCAGCCGGGACAGGACGTAGAGCATCATCACGAAGTCGGCGAGCACGGCGGCACCGAAGCCCGCCACCGTCAGCAGCGGCGGACCGGCCCCGCCGTCGGCGAGCCCGGTCTTCTCGACGACCCAGCCCACCGCCGCCGAGGCGAACGCCGAGCAGCCGGCCGAGACCAGCGCCACCCCGCCGAGGCCGACGAGCACGGCCGCGTCCTTGAGCTTGAGCAGGAAGGGGTTGCCGGGGGCCTCCTCGCGCTCCCACACGGCACGCAGGCACTCGCGCAACGTCCCGATCCAGTTGACGCCGGTGAACAGCAGCAGGGCGCCGGCGACGACGCCGACCGTGCCCGCGTTGTCGACGAGACCGCTGAGATCGAGCTGACCGGCGATGCCGGGCAACTGCTCGGCCGCCTTCTCCTCCAGCGTCCGCAGCTGGGCGTCGGTGAGGACGGCCGCGCCGATCGCCGCGCCGACGGTGATCAGGGGGAACAGCGCCAGGAAACTGGTGTAGGTGATCGCGGCGGCCAGCCGGGCCCATTTCGCCCGGTCGAGGGTCTCGTACGAGCGCCACCCGTGGGTGCGCGTCAGCCGGACGATCAGGGGTCCGATCCACGGCAGCCGGGTCAACCAGTCCATGGACGACACCTAACCACTTCCCGGCCCGGCACCCCTGTCCCCCGAAAGCGTGAGCATGGTCCGGCGGCCGGCAGCCCGACGATCCGCCGGGAAGGCGAGACGCGTCAGCGGGAGGGCGCGGAAGGGCGCACCACACCCTGGTGGGGTACGCCGGACGTCATGGCCCGCGCGTCCTGCTCACCCTGCCCGAAAGGGTATTCACGCTCCAGCCGCCACACGCCGTCCGCGCCCTGTTCGTAGAGGGCGAAGCCGCCCACGGTCCAGGCGGCCGCGAAGTCCGTCAGCTCCTCGAACGCCCGGTCCATCGCCTCCTCGGCGATGCCGTGCGCGATGGTGACGTGCGGGTGGTACGGGAACTGCAGCTCACGGGCGACGGGACCGGCGGTGTCCCGGATCCGCTTCTGCAGCCAGGCGCAGGCGGAGGAGCCCTCGACCACGTTGACGAAGACGACGGGCGACAGCGGGCGGAACGTACCGGTCCCGGACAGCCGCATCGGGAAGGGCCGACCCGCGGCCGCGACCTCGGCCAGATGGGCCTCGATCGCGGGCAGGCAGGAGTCGTCGGCCTCGGTCGGCGGCAGCAGGGTGACGTGCGTGGGGATGCCGTGTGCGTGCGGGTCACCGAAGCCCTCGCGCCGCTTCTGGAGGAAGCTGCCGTACGGCTCCGGGACCGCGATCGAAACGCCGAGCGTTACGGTCCCCATTGCGTTCTCCCTCCTGTGCAGCCTGTACGTCCCCGTGGCCAGTGTGGCGGCTGAGCCACACCTGTCGCCAGGTCACTCGGTCCTTCGCGGGCGGGACCCAGGGCCCCGCGCGCTCCGTGACCGACCCGTCACCGATGGTGCGGGCCGGTCCGCCCCGGCCCGGTGACCGGCGCTGTCAGTGCTTGGCGGGCAGGAAACCCATCCTGTCGTAGACCCGGGCCAGGGTCTCGCCCGCCACCGCGCGGGCCTTCTCGGCGCCCTTGGCCAGGACAGAGTCCAGCGTCTCGGGGTCGTCCAGATATTCCTGGGTGCGGGCCCGGAACGGGGTGACCCACTCCACCATGGCCTCGGCCAGATCCGTCTTCAGCGCACCGTAACCCTTGCCCTCGTACTTCTGCTCCAATTCCGCTACACCCGTTCCGGTGAGCGTGGAGTAGATCGTGAGCAGGTTGCTGATGCCCGGCTTCTTCTCGGTGTCGAAGCGGATCACGGTGTCGGTGTCGGTGACCGCGCTCTTGATCTTCTTGGCGGAGACCTTGGGCTCGTCGAGCAGGTTGATCAGACCCTTGGTGCTCGACGCCGACTTGCTCATCTTCGCCGTCGGGTCCTGCAGGTCGTAGATCTTCGCGGTCTCGCGGACGATGTGCGCCGACGGCATCGTGAAGGTCTCGCCGAAGCGGGTGTTGAAGCGCTCGGCCAGATCGCGGGTCAGCTCGACGTGCTGCCGCTGGTCCTCGCCCACCGGCACGGAATCGGCCTGGTAGAGCAGGATGTCGGCGACCTGGAGCACGGGGTAGGTGAACAGGCCGACGGTGGTGCGGTCGGCGCCCTGCTTCGCGGACTTGTCCTTGAACTGCGTCATGCGCGAGGCCTCGCCGAAGCCGGTGAGGCAGTTCATCACCCAGCCGAGCTGGGCGTGCTCGGGCACGTGGCTCTGCACGAAGAGGGTGCAGCGGTCCGGGTCGAGCCCGGCGGCCAGCAGCTGGGCGGCGGCGATGCGGGTGTTGGCCCGCAGCTCCTTCGGGTCCTGCGGCACGGTGATCGCGTGCAGGTCGACGACCATGAAGAAGGCGTCGTGGGTCTCTTGCTGCGCCACGTACTGGCGGACGGCACCGAGGTAGTTCCCGAGGTGGAACGAGCCTGCGGTGGGCTGGATACCGGAGAGAGCGCGCGGACGATCAAGGGCCATGCACACATTCTCTCAGGTGCGGACCCGGACTCGGTCCGGCGGTACGGGTGGGGGTGTTAGAAAGTGAGCAGCAGCATGCCCCGACACCGAACGGAGCACACGTTGACCTTCACGCAGGACAGCATCGCGGCCGCCGAGGAACACAGCGCCCACAACTACCACCCGTTGCCGGTCGTCGTGGCGACCGCGGAGGGCGCGTGGATGACCGACGTCGAGGGGCGTCGCTATCTGGACATGCTCGCCGGTTACTCGGCGCTCAACTTCGGCCATGGCAACCGCCGGCTGATCGACGCGGCGAAGGCACAGCTGGAACGGGTGACGCTCACCTCGCGCGCCTTCCACCACGACCGGTTCGCCGAATTCTGCACCGAGCTGGCCGCGCTGTGCGGCAAGGACATGGTGCTCCCGATGAACACCGGGGCGGAGGCGGTCGAGACGGCGGTGAAGACCGCCCGCAAGTGGGGCTACCGCGTCAAGGGCGTCCCCGACGGCCGGGCGAAGATCGTCGTGGCGGCCGACAACTTCCACGGCCGCACGACCACGATCGTCAGCTTCTCCACCGACCCCGAGGCCCGCGCGGACTACGGCCCGTACACCCCGGGCTTCGAGATCGTCCCGTACGGCGACGCGGCGGCCCTGGAGGCCGCGGTGGACGAGCACACCGTCGCCGTGCTGCTGGAGCCGATCCAGGGCGAGGCCGGGGTGCTCGTGCCGCCGGCCGGTTATCTCGCGGAGGTACGCCGGCTGACCGCCGAGCGGAACGTGCTGTTCATGGCCGACGAGATCCAGTCGGGCCTGGGCCGCACGGGGAAGACGTTCGCGTGCGAGCACGAGGACGTGGTGCCCGACGTCTACATCCTGGGCAAGGCGCTCGGCGGCGGCGTGGTGCCGGTCTCCGCCGTGGTGGCCTCCCGGGAGATCCTC
The DNA here is from genome assembly GCF_055582085.1 of Streptomyces sp. NPDC042259. Lineage (NCBI taxonomy): Bacteria > Bacillati > Actinomycetota > Actinomycetes > Kitasatosporales > Streptomycetaceae > Streptomyces > Streptomyces sp. NPDC042259. The sequence continues at coordinate 367,969 of NZ_JBVJDW010000004.1, forward strand.
GGCGTCCACCGCCCCGGCGAGCACGGCTCGACCTTCGGCGGAAACCCGCTGGCGTGCGCGGTGGCCCTGGAGGTCGTCTCGATCCTCAAGTCCGGCGAGTACCAGCAGCGCGCGACCGAGCTGGGCGAACACCTCCACCACGAACTGGGTCTGCTGGTGGGCGGCGGCGCGGTCGAGGCGGTGCGCGGCCGCGGCCTGTGGGCGGGCGTCGACATCGCCCCCGCCCACGGCACGGGCCGGCGGATCTCGGAGCGGCTGATGGAACGTGGGGTGCTGGTGAAGGACACCCATGGCTCGACGATCCGGATCGCACCGCCGCTGATGATCAGCAAGGAGGATCTGGACTGGGGCCTGGACCAGCTCAGGGCGGTGCTGGAGGGATGAGCGGGGCGGGGGCGGGCGCTTGATGGCCCGCCCCTTCCCGTGGCCTACGTCAGGGCCGCCCACTGGGAGACCGGCTGGTCGCCGGTGACGAGGGTGTCGGCGTGTCCCACCCCGTGGTCGATCTCGATGAGCCGGTAGCGGTCGCCGCTGAACGCCCAGAAGCGGCTCCTGTCGTACACGCCCTGGTGGTCGGGGACGGGAAGGAAGGTGTCCACGTGGTTCCAGCCCTCGAACGACGCCCACTCCGCGACCGGACGGTCGGGCGTGATGACGGTGTTGGTGTGCGCGGGCCCGTCCTCGATCTCGATGAGCCGGTAGCGGTCGCCGCAGAACACCCAGTAGCGGCTGGTGCCGTTGACGCGCTGATGGCCGGGCACGGGCAGGACGGCGTCCAGGAACGGGAACCCGTCGAGGGCCGCCCAGTCGCGGACCGGGCGGTCCTCGCCGAGCGCCCGGTTGGCGTGGGCGGGCCCGTCGTCGACGGAGATCTTCCGGTACCGGTCGCCGGAGAAGACCCAGAACTCGCTCGCGCGCCCGGTGCCCGTCGAGCCGTCGGCAGGCCCGACGCGCTGCCGGTCGGGGACCGGCCAGACGGTGTCGAGGGCGAGCAGCCCGTCGAGCGCCGGGCACTGCGAGATAGGCCGGTCGCGGGCCACGAGGGTGTCCGTGCGGTCGGGGCCGTCGGAGATCTCGATCAGCCGGTAACGGTCGTCGGTGAACGCCCAGAAGCGGCTCTTGCCGTCGACGCGCTGCTCGTCGGGTACGGGCAGCACGGCGTGCACGGCGGCGGCACGCGCGGCCGGCCGCGCCACGGGCCGGACGACCGGGGTCGCGGCCTCGGCCGGGCTGAGGTCGAACAGGCTCCGCACGCCGAAGTAGGTGTCGTAGCGGTCGCTCGTCTCGTGGGCCAGCCACTCGCGGATCCCGCCGTCCCCGATCCACCGGGCGACGGCCCCGCCGGGGCAGGTCACCTCGATCCCCGTCAGACAGAGGTTGTCCGGGCCGTTCTTCATCAGCTCGATCCCCGTCGGCGTACCGAGGTCCTGCTCGAGGAAGATGTCGAAGGCGGGGCTGGTACCGCGCTGGAACGTACCGAGCATGGTCCACACCGTCGAGCAGCCGTCCCGGAAGACCAGGCGTGCCTGCACCTTCTCGTCGGTACCCGCCTCGTGGATGTCGGCGACGGCGATCCGGACCTTGTACACCAACACTGCGATCAGCCCCTTCCTTCGCTCCCCCTTGTTCGCTCCTCTTGAGGCAAGGGCGCCAGGGATCCCGGCGAATGCGGGGCGGGGCGCGCGGCCGTGCGGAATTCTTTACATAAAATCGACCCGAACGGTCGCATGAGGGGCTCTGCCGAGTGGGCCGGTGCCCGGTCCGGCGCTTTCGGCGGGATGACAGAGTGGGGTGGATGACGACGACGCCCCATGACGACCTGCTCGCGGCGAAGACCCTGGTGTACGACCCGAGCGGATTCACCTGCTCGGACCCGGTACCCGAGGCGGAGAGCGCCGAGTACGCGGCGCACACGTTCACCCTGGACGGCCGGTCGGTCCGATTCCGGGTGGCGAAGACGACTCCCACGAAGGCCGGCCAATTCGTCACGGTGTGGAAGCGATCCGAGTCCGGGCCGATCCGGCCCTTCGACGCGGCGGACCCGGTCGACCTCTTCGTCATCAGCACGCGCGACGCCGACGGCTTCGGACAGTTCGTCTTTCCGCGGGAGGTGCTGCGCGAGCGCGGCATCGTGTCAACGGAAGGCGTGGGCGGGAAGCGAGCGTTCCGTGTCTACCCGCCGTGGGTGACGACGACGAGCCGCCAGGCGGGCGGCACGCAGAAGTGGCAGACGGAATACTTCCTGCCCATACCGGAGGACGGCCGCCCGGTGGACGGTGCGCGGGCGCGGGCGCTTTACGGGGCGTGAGTCAGGAGCCGCTCCCGCATCCGTGAGACCAGAGCGTCGTCGACGCCCAGCCGCTCGGTGGCATACCCGCGTACGGACCCGTACTCGGCGGCCAGATCGGCCAGGAACAACCGCATGACCTCCTCCGGCGCCCGCCCGTATCCGGGCCAGGTGAGCGTCCGCGTGGGATGCGCGGCCCGCCAGTCGGCGACGAGCCGTTCGGTGGCCAGCTCGGTGAGCGCGAAGTCCGCGAGAATGTCCTCCTCGGCGACCCCGAGAAGGGAAAGCACCAGTCCGGCGAGCAGGCCGGTGCGGTCCTTGCCGGAATGGCAGTGGAAGACGAGCGGATCGCCGCCGGACGCGATGACGTCGAGAGCCTGCCGGATCTCCTCGGCACCGTCGAGGGCGACCTCGGCATAACGGTCGGCGAGATAACGCCAGGGGTCGAGGGCGGGATCGATCGCCGCCTGGTCGTAGGGCCGGTGCTCAACGCTCAGGTTGTGATAGGCGAGTTGACTGTGCTCGGGCACACGGCCGCTTCGCGCGATCTCGAAGGGATAGCGCAGGTCGATGACCGTACGCACACCGAGCGCGAGGAAACGCTCCCAGTCCTCGCCCTGGAGCTTGGCGAGCGAGTCGGACCGGTAGAGCCGCCCCCACCGCAGGGTGCGGCCGTCCTCGGTGCGGTATCCGCCCAAGTCGCGGAAGTTGTGCAGTCGTTCGAACTCTATGTGTCGTATCACGGTCGCCACGATCCCATTCAACCGGTTCGGTGTCGCTCGCCGGGCTGTGCGGCCGCGCACGTCCGGGGTCCAGGGCGTGCCCGCCGGCTCACCGAGGCCGGGAACCACCACGTCCTGGCCGCGATGCTCGCACGTGCCATTTCGCGGTCGCAACCGCGAAGATCACGTCATTTCTTCGGGCAGACCGTGTCGCCCGACGGGCGGCGGCCCGTTGTCAGGAATTCGGTGACCGCGCGGTCGCCGCAGGCGTTGCCGTTGGCCAAGTAGGCGCCGTGGCCGCCGGAGTCGACGGTGACGAGGCGGGCGCGGTCGCCGAGGGACTCGCGCATCTTGAGGGCGCCGTGGTGCGGGGTCGCTGGGTCGCGGAGGTTCTGGATCATGAGGATGTTCGAGGGGCCGTGCGGGGTGATGCGGACGGGCTTGTCGGCGGGGGCGGTCTTCCAGAAGGCGCAGGGCATGACGCCCGCCGGCATGCCTGCCGTGAGGGGGTGGCGGGCGCGGTCGGCGGTGACGGCGCGGGCGTAGGCGCGGATGTCGTGGGGCCAGCCGACGTCGTTGCAGATGGTGCCGACCATGACCGCCGCCTCGCGCTGGCTCAGCGGGCCGCCGGGCAGGACGTCGCGGACGGTCAGGGGCCCGGTGGTGTCGCGGGCGGCCAGGATCAGTTCGGCGAGGGGTTCGAAGTCGTTGTCGCTGGTGAGGGCCTGTTGCATGGCTTGGCGCAGTCGGTTGCCGGTGAGGGGGAAGTGGGCCGGGTCGGCGAACGCCCTTGGTGCCGCGTCCAGTTCCGCCGCCAGCTTCAGGAACATCGGGCGGACGTCCTCGGGCCGCTCGGCCAGGCGGTGCGCGCGGTCGCGAGCCGGGTCGGCCGCCCAGGCGGCGAAGTCGGGGAAGCGGTCTTCCACGCCGGTGGACATGTTCGCCGACCAGCCCCGGGCGACCCGCTCCGGGTCGGGGTCGCCGCTGCTGTCCAGCACCCAACGGTCCGTGCGGTGCGGGTACTTCTGTGCGTACATGGCCCCCACGTACGCACCGTAGGAGATGTTCCACGCCGACAGCTTCCGTACGCCGAGCGCCTGGCGGAGGCTCTCGATGTCGCGGACCTCGTTGGCCGTGGAGATGTTGCGCAGCATGGCCCCGCCGTGGGTCTCGCAGGCGGCGGCGACACGGCGGGCGCGGGCGACGTTGGCGGTGATGTCGCCGCCGGGGCCCGGCCACGGGCGGAGGTGGGTGATCTCGCGGTCGTCGTCGGAGAGGCCGCAGTCGGCCTGGGTGCTGCCGCCGACCCCGCGCGGGTCGAAGGCGACGAGGTCGTAGGCCCCGCCCGTCTGTTTCCGCAGTTCGGCGCCCTTGGCCGCCAGGCGGGCCACGCCCGAGCCGCCGGGGCCGCCGGGGACGATCAGCAAGGTGCCGCGCTTGGCGGGCGAGTCGGCCCCGCGCAGCCGGGAGACGGCGAGTTCGACCCGCTGCCCGGCCGGGTCGCGGTAGTCCATCGGGACGGAGAGGGTCGCGCACTCGGTGGCGCCGGCCGCGCTCGCGCACGGCGTCCAGGTGAGGGCGGCGGCGCCGGGGGACGGGGAGGCCTGTGCCGGGACGGTGAGCGTCGCCGCGACGGCCGTCGCGGAGAGGGTGAACAGCAGGGCCTTGCGGGGTGTAAGTGGCATGGGGACGAGGGTGGTTGACGCCGCGCGCCTTGCCCATCCGGCCAGCCGTTCCCCCGGGGTGGGGGTAACCCCCGGGACGGGCCGGACGGCCGGGCTCCACCGTCGTCAGACGGATGTGCGAGCAACTCGCGTTCCCCTACCGTGGAGTGGAAGCGACGGCAGGGGGTTCGGGTGACCGGGTTCAGGACCGACGGGCTGGCGGATCAGGCCCGTGCGCTGGCCGACGGGGACGTGTCCTCGCGGGTGCTCGTCGAGCGGGCGCTGGAGCGGATCGAGCGGACGCGGGAGACGCTGAACGCCTTCCGCCGGGTGCGGGCCGAGGCCGCGCGGGCGGAGGCCGACGCCGCCGACCGGCGGCTCGCGGCGGGGGAGCGGCTGCCGCTGCTGGGTGTGCCGGTCGCGGTCAAGGACGACATGGACGTGGCGGGCGAGCCGACCGCCTTCGGCTGTCCCGGGCGGTTCCCGCCGAAGCGCGCCGACAGCGAGGCGGTGCGCCGGCTGCGGGCGGCGGGCGCGGTGATCGTCGGCAAGACGAACACGCCCGAGCTGGGGCAGTGGCCCGTCACCGAAGGGCCGGCCTTTGGGGTGACGCGCAATCCGTGGCATCCGGAGCACACCCCCGGAGGGTCGTCGGGCGGCTCCGCTGCGGCCGTCGCCGCCGGGCTCGTCCCGGCCGCGCTGGGTTCGGACGGGGCGGGCTCGATCCGCATCCCCGCCGCCTGGACGCATCTGGTGGGCATCAAGCCGCAGCGGGGGCGGATCTCGACGTGGCCGGACCCGGAGGCCTTCCGGGGCATCACCTGTGACGGCCCGCTGGCCCGCACCGTCGCCGACGCCGCCCTCCTGCTGCACGTGGCGAGCGGTTCGCACGCCGGTGATCTGCACCGGCCGCCCGCCGTCGACCTGCTGGCGGCGGCGGGCCGCGAGCCCCGGCGGCTGCGGATCGCGCTCTCGCTGCGGCCCGCCTTCGCGGTGGTCCGGCAGCGGCTCGACCCGGTCGTCCGGGCCGCGACGGTACGGATCGCGGAGCGGCTGGCGGCGCTGGGGCACGAGGTGGTGGCGGAGGAGCCGCGGTACGGGCTGATCGGGCTGTCGTTCGTGCCGCGGTCGATGTCCGGCATCCGGGACTGGGTCGGGCGGGTGCCCGACCCGGCGCTGCTCGACGCCCGTACGCGGGTGAACGCGCGCGGCGGGCTGTTGCTCGGCGGCGGGGTGCTGCGCGCGGCGCGGGCGGCGGAGGGGCCGTTGCGGCGCCGGGCGGGAGAACTCTTCGGGCGGTTCGACGTGGTCCTGACCCCCACTACGGCGGTGCCACCGCCGCGGACCGGGGAGCTGGCGGAGCTGTCCAGCCACCGGACGGACGCGACGATGATCGCGGCGTGCCCGTACGCCTGGCCCTGGAACGTGCTCGGCTGGCCGGGGGTGAACATACCCGCGGGTTTCACGCCCGGCGGGCTGCCGTTGGGCGCGCAACTCCTCGGCCCGGCGAACAGCGAGCCGCTGCTGATCTCGCTGGCCGCGCAACTGGAGGCGGATCAGCGGTGGAACGAGCGATGGGCGGCCGATGCCGGGACCGGGGCCGCGGCCGAGGCGGGGGCAGCGGCCCCGGGCGGGCGCAGCGGTCCGCTCAGCGCGGGATGCCGCTCGACAGGGCCCACAGGGTGAGGACGGCGACGATCGGGGCGATGACGACGAGAGCGAGGCTCCCGGGATCGCGGTGGCTGTAGACCCAGCGGTTGCCGTACCGCTGGCGGACCAGGAGTGGCTCGTTGTCGTGGTGGCGACTCATGAGATCAGCCTACGGATGTCCGTTCGATGGCGCGTCAGTTGCGCGGCCGGGCAGGCGGCTTGTGGCAAGCCCGGTACGGAGCGGGGACGACGCCGTCATCGGCGGGGCCGTCGGCCGCACCCGGCCCGCGGGCGGGGAACCGCCCGAAGGCCCCCGGCCTACGGCGCCAGGACGTCCAGTTCCGCCATCGCGCCGGCGGCGATCTCGCGGGTCAGGGCCTCGGCGCGGGCCGCGTCCCGCTCCCGGACGGCCTCGGCGACGCGCACGTGCAGGGTGACGGCGGCCGGGTCGGGGTCGGTGAACATCACCTGGTGGTGGGTGCGGCCGGTCAGCACCTCGGCGACGACGTCCCCGAGCCGCGCGAACATCTCGTTGCCGGAGGAGCGCAGGATGACGCGGTGGAAGGCGATGTCGTGGACCAGATAGGCGTCGAGCTGCTGGCCGCGCGAGGTGGCGACCATGCCCAGGGCGTGGTCCGTCAGCTCGGCGCACTGCTCGGGCGTCGCGAGCCGGGCGGCGAGCCCCGCCGCCACGGGTTCCACGGCCGAACGCAGCACGGTCAGTGAGCGCAGCTGACGCGGCCGGTCGGCGCCCGCGAGGCGCCAGCGGATGACCTGCGGGTCGTAGACGTTCCATTCCTCGGCCGGCAGGACGGTCACCCCGACCCGGCGCCGGGAGGCGACCAGGCGCATGGACTCCAGTACGCGTATCGCCTCGCGGATGACCGTGCGCGAGACGTCGAAGCGCTGCTCCAGCTCGTCGGTGCGCAGCACGCTGCCGGGCGGGTACTCGCCGGCCGTGATCGCGGGCCCGAGGGATTGCAGCACGCGCGCGTGCAACCCCTGCCCCTGGTTCTCCATGGGCTCAGCCTACGTTTCCCGCCGGACGGCCCAGGCCCCTCCCGCACCCGGGCAGCGCCCCCGCGAGGGCAATTAAGTATGACTTTTAAGCACGGGGTCTTGAATACGTCGTACTTATCGGCTTGAGTGTCCGCATCGCCAAAGGCGTCGAGGTCAACGAGGACAGCGAGGTAGCGATGCAGGCCCCCCACGTCTCTCCCGTCGTGGCCGTCATGGGAGTGTCCGGCACGGGCAAGACCACGATCGGCCCGCTGGTGGCGGACGCCCTCGGCGTCCCCTACGCCGAGGGCGACGACTTCCACCCGCCCGCGAACATCGCCAAGATGAGCGCCGGCACCCCGCTGGACGACGCCGACCGCGCCCCCTGGCTCGACGCCATCGGCGCCTGGGCCCACGGGCGCGCCGGGCAGGGCGGCGTGGTGAGCTGCTCGGCCCTCAAGCGCGCCTACCGCGACCGGCTGCGCGCCGCCGCCCCCGGCATCGTCTTCCTCCACCTCACCGGCGACCGCGAGCTGATCGCCGAGCGGATGGCGGCCCGCAAGGGGCACTTCATGACCTCCCGGCTGCTGGACTCGCAGTTCGCGACCCTGGAGCCACTGGACGCGGACGAGGCGGGCGTCGCCGTGGACGTCGCGCCCGGCCCGGACGTCATCGCCCGACGGGCGACCGCCGCACTGCGGCAACTCTGACCCCACTTCCCCCGTCTCTCTAGGAAGCCCCGTGAGCACTCTCAGCGTCGAGATGCTGGCCGCGGCCCCCGCCGGACCGATCACTTCGGCAGGTCACGCACAGCTGGGCATCGCCGTCCTCGTCGGCATCGCCGTCATCGTCCTCCTCATCACCCGCTTCAAGCTGCACGCCTTTCTGTCGCTGACCATCGGCTCGCTGGTGCTCGGCGCCGTCGCGGGCGCCCCCCTCGACAAGGTCGTCACCAGCTTCACGACCGGCCTCGGCGCCACGGTCGCGGGCGTCGGCGTGCTGATCGCGCTCGGCGCGATCCTGGGCAAGCTGCTCGCCGACTCCGGCGGCGCCGACCAGATCGTGGACACGATCCTCGCCAAGGCGGGCCCCCGCTCGATGCCGTGGGCGGTCGTGCTGATCGCCTCCGTCATCGGGCTGCCGCTCTTCTTCGAGGTCGGCATCGTGCTGCTGATCCCGGTGGTACTGCTGGTGGCCAAGCGCGGCAGCTACTCACTGATGCGCATCGGCATCCCCGCACTGGCGGGGCTGTCCGTGATGCACGGCCTCGTCCCGCCGCACCCCGGCCCGCTGGCCGCCATCGACGCGATCGGCGCGAACCTCGGGGTGACGCTCGCGCTCGGCGTGCTCGTCGCCGTCCCGACCGCGGTCATCGCGGGACCGCTGTTCGCCCGCGTCGCCGCCCGCTGGGTCGACATCACCCCGCCCGAGAAGCTGATACCCCAGCGCCCCTCGGTGGACCTCGAACGCCGCCCGAGCTTCGCGGCCACCGTGGCGACCGTGCTGCTGCCGGTGGTCCTGATGCTGGCCAAGGCCCTCGTGGACATCGTCGTCGACGACCCGAAGGACCACGTCCAGCGGGTCACCGACGTCATCGGCTCACCGCTGGTCGCTCTGCTCGCCGCCGTCCTCACCGGCATGTTCACCCTCGGCCGGGCCGCGGGCTTCGGCCGCGACCGGCTGGCCGGGACCGTCGAGAAGTCCCTGGTACCGATCGCCGGCATCCTGCTGATCGTCGGCGCGGGCGGCGGCTTCAAGCAGACGCTGATCGACGTGGGCGTCGGGCAGATGATCCTGGACTTCTCCGAGGACTGGTCCGTCTCCGCGCTGCTGCTGGCCTGGCTGATCGCGGTCGGCATCCGGCTCGCCACCGGCTCGGCGACGGTGGCCACGATCTCCGCCGCGGGCCTGGTCGCTCCGCTCGCCGCCGACATGAGCACCACGCACTCCGCCCTGCTCGTCCTGGCCGTCGGCGCCGGCTCGCTGTTCTTCAGCCACGTCAACGACGCCGGGTTCTGGCTGGTGAAGGAGTACTTCGGCATGGACGTCGGCCAGACGGTCAAGACGTGGTCGCTGATGGAGACGATCATCTCGGTCGTCGGCCTCGGCTTCGTGATGCTGCTGTCGCTGGTTCTCTAGCGCTACGGCCGGTACGGCGGCGGTGCGGTAACGGCACGCCGGGGCCCTGGCCATGCGGGCCCGGGGTCTATCCCGACACCGTCGCCAGGTAGTCCGCGATGTCCGCCGCGTCGTCCGTCGCCAGGCCCACGTAGCCGTCCGGGCGGATCAGGAACAGCCCCGATCCGTAGGCCGCCTTGGCGTGCCCCTCCGGGTCGCGCAGGTCCGCCGCCGGGCCGTCGCCCACGCGGCAGGTGCGCACCCACGGGACGTCCAGTGCCGTGCAATGCGTGTCGCCCAGCGCCAGCAGGGTGAAGTGCGGGCCGCGGAAGACGTCGAAGAGGTGGACGGCCGCGCCGGAGGCATCCACGCAAGGGGCGTCCGGCGCGCGGTCGCCGGCGCGCAGCGCCTCCTCGGGGAGGTCTCGGCGCAGCTCCCGGGACAGCGGGCTCTCGCGGTAGTTGAGGGTCAGCTGATGGGTCTCGCGGCCGCGCAGACTCGGGCCCCCGGTGGCCCGGTCCGCCCGGTGGACGCTGGTGGACAGGCGGAGAACGTCGGCGGCGACCCGGGTGCGCTCGGTGTCGTAGGTGTCGAGCAGCGCGTCGGGCGCGCCGAGCCGCAGCACTGCTTCCAGCTTCCAGCCGAGGTTGTAGGCGTCCTGGAGGCTGGTGTTCAGCCCCTGGCCGCCCGCCGGCGAGTGGACGTGCGCCGCGTCCCCGGCGAGCAGGACCCGGCCGGTACGGAACCGCTCGGCCATGGCCGCCCGCGCCCGGTAGACGGACGACCACCGCACCTCGCCCGTGTGCACCCCCGGGTGCCCGGTGCGCTCGGCGATGAGGCGGGCCAGGGCCTCGGGGGTGGCGTCGCGGGCCGGGTCGGGCTCGTGCGAGGCGTCCTGGAAACTGGCCATGAGCTGGTACGTCTCCACGTTCTCCAGCGGCCGCAGGGCCAGCAGACCGCCCTCGGCCCGGGGCCACACGTGCCAGTGGCCGCGGTCGAGCAGCTCCCCTTCCACGACCACGTCGGCGATCAGCACCGGGCGCGCGTCGACCTGCTCGCCGGTGAAGGGGATGCCGAGGGCCTTGCGGACGGTGCTGCGCCCGCCGTCCGCCGCGACCAGGTACTCCGCCCGTACGGCCGACTCGGTGCCCCCGGCGTCCCGCAGGGTGGCGGTGACACCGTCCGCGTCGTGCGCGAAGCCGGTCAGCTCGGTGCCGAACTCCACCCGGCCGCCCAGGGCTTCGAGCCGCGCGGTGAGGATCTCCACCGTCCGCCACTGCGGAATCATCAGGATCTCGCCGTAGGGCACGCCGGGCGACGGCTCGGCCGGCTCGACGATCCGCTGCTTCTCGCCCCGGGTGGTGCCGTCCCAGATCTGGACGAGCGGGCACGGGCCGCCGGCGGCCCACAGCGCGTCGATCGCGCCCAGATCGTCCAGCACCTCCTGGCTGCGCGGCTGGATCCCGGTGCCGCGCGAGCCGGGGAAGCCGCGCTCGGAGCGGTCGACGAGACGGTGCCGGACACCGCGCCGGGCCAGATCGATGGCGAGGACCAGACCGGTCGGCCCGGCACCGGCGATCAGAACCTCGGTGGCAGCGGTGGCAGCGGTGGCAGCGGTGGCAGAGGTGGCGGTGGGCGTGGGCAGGCTCACGAGAGCCCTCCTTAACGTCGTTAAGTTGGCGTGTGCCCAGCCTGAACTGAACAGCGTTAAGCTGTCAAGGTGGCAACTCGAATCGATCGCGCCCTGGTGGCGGACACCGCGCTGCGCCTGCTGAACGAACTGGGCCTCGAAGGGCTCACGCTGCGCAGGATCGCCAAGGAGCTGAACGTCCAGGCCCCCGCCCTGTACTGGCACTTCAAGAACAAGCAGGAGCTGCTGGACGAGATGGCGACGGAGATGTTCCGTCGGATGATCCCGGCCCTGACGGCGGCCGAAGGGGCGACCTGGCAGGAGGTCATGGCGCACGCCGCCCATGTGTTGCGCCGCGAGCTGCTCGGCTACCGGGACGGGGCGAAGGTCTTCAGCGGCACCCGCTTCACCGGCGACTTCTACGCCGGCACCCTGGAGTCGTTCCTGCGGGTCTGCCTCGACGCGGGATTCACCTCGCGCGGCGCCGCCCGCGCCTGGTTCACGCTGAACACGTACACCATGGGCTACGCCATCGAGGAGCAGTCCGTGTACCCCGTGCCGGGGGAGCGCGACCCCGCCTACGACCACGAGGTGCGGGCGCGGCGCATCGGCGACTCCCCGCTGGCGGTCGAGGCGGGGCGCGAGTTCTTCGACGACCTCGAAGCGGGCTTCGACGACGGGCTGCGGGCCGTCATCGCGGGCATCGGGGTGACGCTGCTACCGGCCCCGGCCCGGGGCGAGTGAGGCGCGCAGCACGGGCGTGAGCCGCTGTTCCACGTAGCGGTGCAGCAGCCACGCCAGCAGCAGCATCAGCGCGATCGTCAGCGGCAGGGCCGCGGCGGAGGGGATCCGCAGGCCCCGGTGGAGGCCGCCGATCACCACCCAGCCCAGATGCTCGTGCACCAGGTAGAACGGGTAGGTCAGCGCGCCGGCGACGGTCAGCCAGTGCCGGTTCGCCCAGGGGAGCAGGTTCAGGGCGACGGCGGCGACGACCGCGTAGCCGAGGGCGACGACGGCGATGACGACGTAGGGGGAACGGTAGGAGAAGTACTGCGGGCCCGGCGGATGCCACAGACCGGTGACCGCGTAGTGCTGGCCGATCAGGAAACTGACCGCCACGATGCCCCAGGACACCGCGTCGTGGCCGAACCGGTGGACCAGATACAGCCCGATGCCGCCGATGAAGAACGACGCGTGTTCGGGCATGACGACGACCCGCAGCACCTCCACGTGCGAGGCGGTCGTCACGGCCGCCGCCAGCGTCCACACCGCGCAGAAGAGCACCACCCGGCGACGGGTCGCCCCCGGCAGCACCACGAACAGCGCGAAGAGCGCGTAGAAGCGCAGCTCCGCCCAGAGCGTCCAGCACACCCCGAGCACCCGCCGCGCCCCGACGGGCTGTTGCAGCATGGTGAGGTTCACCAGGAGATCGCTCGGGGAGACCGTCCGGTACGCCACCCAGGGCAGCGCGAAGGCCAGCGTCACGAGAGCGATCGCGGCCCAGTACGCGGGATACAGCCGCGAGACGCGCGAGGCGAAGAAGGCGCGCAGCGGGCGCCCCCAGCCGCTCATGCAGATCACGAAGCCGCTGATGACGAAGAAGATCTGCACCCCGAGACAGCCGTACGCGAAGACGCCCGACAGGGTCGGGAACTCCCGGCGCGGTGACGCCCCCCACGCCTGCTGGACCTCCCCGCCCCGGCCGCCGTAGTGGTACAGCGCCACCATCAGCGCGGCGAGCAGCCGCAGACCGTCCAGGGCCCGCAGCCGGCCGCCCTTCTCGCGCGCGGACGAGGGCGCCTTCGCCGGGCGGCCCGGGCGGCCGGGGCGGGCCCGCGGGGGTGCGGCGGGCGGCACCGCTTCGGTGGTCACCGCGCGTTCCCGGCCCGGGCCCGGACCACAGCGGAAGGCCGCGGGCCGGGCAGCCGCGGCGCGAGGCGCCGTCGCACGGACCGCGCGCGGCGGGCCGCTTTCCGCACGGCCGGACTGCGGGGCAGGAAGGCCAGGGGGGAGGGGAGGGCGCCCGGGAGGGCGAGGGCGGTCAGCCGGCGGCGCTTGAAGTAGCGCCGGGTACCGGCGTCGAGACGGGCCGCGAGATAGCGCTCGGCGGCCGGGCGCAGGCCCGGGAGGATCCGCGGCTGCATCGCGAAGCCCACGGCGGCCAGCAGCCCCGTCAGCTCCTCCCCGGCCGGCTCCCCGGGGCTGTGCCCCGGCCCGGCCCCGGGCCGTTCGAGGTCGGGCAGCAGCGCGTCGACGAGGGTGACCGGCACCCGGTTGCTGTTCTCGTACGGGCTGAGCCGCTCCAGCAGCAGATCCGTGCCGACCCGTGCCACGGGCAGCCCGTAGAAGGTGCTCGCGGTGAGCAGCGCGGTGGAGAAACAGCCGACGACCAGCGCGGGGCGCGCCCGGTGGAAGACCACCTCGGCCAGTACCGGGGTGTCCAGGACGGTCAGGGCGACACCGAGCCGCCCGGCCTCCGCCTCCAGCATCCGCGACCAGCGCGCCGGGGCGCTCGGGTGCGGCTTGAACACCAGCTCCCGGTGGCCGAGGGCGGCCGCGCCGCGCAGCATGCGCAAGTGCAGCCGCTCCTCCTCCTCGGGGGTGAGGACGCCGATCGCCGCCAGGTACTGCCCGAGCAGCAGCGCGGCCCCCTCGGGGATCTCGATCGCCCCGGGGGCGTCGCCGAGTTCGGCCAGCACCTTGGTGACGGCCTCGGTGGGCACGATCTCCGCCGGGACGCCGAACTCCGAGAGCAGCAGCGGGCGCAGCCCCGGCACCAGGTCCAGGTGGAGCAGCCGCCGCACCCGCCCGCCCACCAGCGGGTCGAGCTTGTCGCGGGTGGGGCCGTAGCTCATCAGACCGTCGGCGTAGACCTCGAGCGGCGCGTCGGGGAAGAGCTGGGCGAGCGCGAGGGCCGGATTGACCTGGAGCGACTCGACGACGAGTTCGACGTCGTCGTCGCCGAGCCCCCACAGCAGCCGCAGGTGCCGCTCCCACAGCGGGACGTCGTCCGGCCGGGGCGACCAGCCACCGGGATGGAAGGGGCTGATCGTCTCGTTCCACGACAGCACCCCGTCGAAGCGGGTGCGCAGCCGCTCGAAGCCGGGCGCCCGGTCGAAGGCGGGCGTCGTCTCCGGTGTCGCCGCGTTGTTGGTCACGAGCAGCAGCCGGCGGCCGGCGGGCGCGACGTACCCGGCGTCCAGGGCGGCGGCGAGCGTGACGGCCCCGTACAGGGTCGAGGCGAGGAAGATCTGGGTGCGCCGGCGCTCGGCCATCAGCCGGTCACCCCCGCCGGTGCGGGGCGGCGGCGGAGCCTGCGCAGCCGGGCCGCGCGATCGTCGTCCATGGAATTCAGGGCGTCCTTGAGGAGATCCTGCGGCATCCGCCGCAGGGCGGCCGCGCTCTTCGAACGCAAGGTCCGGGCCACGGCCGGTTCGAATCGTTCGATGGAACCGAGATGGTGGGAAATGATCGCGCAATAGGTGCGCACGGCTTTCGGGAGCAATATCTCCGCGGCCGCGTCGCGCGAGGTCTCGTCGATTACCTGGTCGAATGCGCGAAGGAAATCGAGTTGCCGCACATCACCGATCTGCGTCAGTGAGGAAGCGACTCCGCGCCGGTAGAAGACGCCGAGCAACCCGGCCACCGCGAACGTGCGCGCCTCGCGGTGCAGCCGCCAGATCCAGGGCCGGTCCTCCGCCGTCCGCAGCCCGTGCCGGAAATGCAGCAGCCCCTCGTCCAGCAGCCGCCGGTGGTAAATGCCGGCCCAGGCGTAGGCGTAGTCCACGGACGTCGAACGGTCGGCGGGCAGTATCGCGTCACGCGGATCGAGCGCCACCCCCCGCCGGCCGTGCGGCACCCGGTGGACCGTCCGGGCGCGGCCCGTGCACTGGACGTGGTCCGTGCGGACGAACTCCACCCCCAACCCCTCGACCACCGCGAGCAGTCGCGCGTAGTACCCCGGCGCGAGCCAGTCGTCGCCGTCGAGGAAGGTCAGGTATTCCCCGCGCGCCCGTTCCAGCCCGGTGTTGCGGGCGGTGGCGAGACCGCCGTTCCTCTCGTGCCGCACGAGAACGGCCCCGGGCAGCTCGCGCTCGGCGCGCCGGAGGATGTCCGGGGTCTCGTCGGTCGAACAATCGTCGACCAGAATGAATTCGAAGTCCGCGCGGGCGTTCGCACACAGACTCCGCAAGGTGTCGGGCGCGTAGGTCTGCACATTGAAGAACGGCACGATGACGGAGAGCTTGACCACCCGGGTGACGTTAGGTGACCCCCCGGCATTCGTCTCGACCTAGGGCGTACACCGAGGTGAACGAAGAGCGGCGGATCGATGAACCCACCACGGCCGCCGCTCGCCGCGCCGTTCGGAGGCATGCTGTTTACCGGTTGTTGAACTCGCGTTGGGCAACGAATCGGAATGTATTCCTATCGTCTGCCGGGTGCCACAACGAACCGAATCCCCGCCGCGCGTCGCCGTGCTCGCCGATTCCGACACCCGGTGGAAATGGGGTGCCCTCACCGCGCGCCGCCTCGCCCCGGACGCCGCCCGGCTCGACGGCTATCTGCTGCGCGGCCGCGCCACGCCGACCGTCCGGCAGCTCGCCGAGGTCGGGGTGCGGGCGGACGCCCTGCGCGAGATCACGGGGACCGGCTTCGTCCGCACGATCGACCGCACGCGGTACGACATCACCGTGCTGGCCTGCGTCGGCGGCGCCGTCCAGGCCATGCTGCACGGGCTGGCCCGGGCCTGGGACGGCGCCCCGGCCCGGCCGGTCGTCGTCACCGGATACGTGGGCGTCGTCTACGAGAAGCTCGCCGACGGACTGCTGCTGCGGCACGGCGCGGACGTGGTGCTCGCCAACTCCCGCCACGACGCGTACCGGTTCCGCGCCGTCTACGCGGGCGTCGGCGCCTCGGGGGAGAGCGTCACGGAGTGCGCGCTGCCGTTCCTCGGCGGCGCGCGGTACCGGCCCGCCCCCGAAGGGGCCCGGGGCGCCGGCCGCCCCTACACCGTGGTGTTCGCCGCCCAGCCCTCCGTGCCCGACAACCGGGCCGACCGCACCTACCTGCTGCGCCGCACCGTCCGGCACGCCCTGCGGCACCCCGGCCGGGAGGTGCTCATCAAGCTGCGCAGCAAGCCCGGTGAACACACCACGCACATCGAGGAACTCCCGTACCAGAAGCTCGCGGCCGGACTGCCGGGCGGGCTGCCGCCCAACTGCCGTCTCGTCTACGGGCACATGGGCGAGGTCCTCGACCGCACCGACCTGCTGGTGACCGTCAGTTCCACGGCCGCCCTGGAGTCCCTCCACCGGGGCGTCCCGACCGCCGTCCTCACCGATCTCGGCATCCGCGAACCGCTCGGCAACCACCACTTCCTGGGCTCCGGCTGCCTCGCCTCCTGGGACCAACTCGACGCCGGACACCTGCCGGTGGCCGACCCGGCGTGGACGGCCCGCCAGGGCGTCGCCGCGGACGGCTCGTACGACACCGCCTTCGACGCGGCACGGCGGCGGGTCGCGGAACTCGTCGCGGCGGACACGCTGCCGCCGCTCGCCCCCTACTACACGACCGGGACCGCGCCCCACTACCTCCCCGCCGTCCTCGCCCGGCACGGCCTCGACCCCCGGGGGCGGCCGCTGCCCGGCGCCGTCCGGGAGCCCGGCGAGCCGGGCGCCGTGCGGCGCGCGGTGCGCGAGGCGGCGCGCGGCGCGTACCGCCACGGCGTCCAGCGCGTCGCCCCCGCCATCCGCCGGCTGGGGGAGCTGTGAGGACCGCGACACCCCGCGACCGCGAGGAGACCACCATGCCCGCCGCCCCGTCCGGCCCCGCCGTACTGGCCGTCATCCCCGCCCGCGGGGGCTCCAAGGGCGTCCCCGGCAAGAACCTCGCCGCCGTCGGCGGCGTCCCGCTCGTCGCCCGCGCCGTACGTGCCTGCCGGGCGGCCCGGCTGGTCACCGACGTCGCGGTGAGCACCGACGACCCCGCCATCGCGGCCACCGCGCGCGGCGCGGGCGCGGTCGTGGTCCGGCGCCCCGGCACCATCGCGGGCGACACCGCGACCAGCGAGGCGGCGGTGCTGCACGCGATGGACGCGTACGAGGCCGAGCACGGCACCACCGTCGGCACCGTCCTGCTCGTCCAGTGCACCAGCCCCTTCCTCACCGCCGAAGACATCGACGGCGTGGCCGCCGCGGTGCTCGAACAGGGCGCCGACAGCGCGTTGACGGTGGCCCCTTTCCACGGCTTCGTCTGGCGCGAGGGCGACGCCCTCCCGGCCGTGCCCGAGACCGCGTACGCCCAGGGCCCCGCCCGGCACGACGGGGCCCACGGGGTCAACCACGACCGATCCCACCGCCCCCGGCGCCAGGACCGCCCCCAGGACCTGCTGGAGACCGGCGCCGCCTACGCCATGCGCGCGGACGGCTTCCGCACCGCCCGGTACCGGTTCTTCGGCCGGACCGAACCCGTGAGGACCGATCCCGCGCGGGTGCTGGAGATCGACGACCCGCACGACCTCGCGCGGGCCCGCGCGCTCGCCCCGCTGTTCGACGTCCCCGGCCCCGGCACGCTGCCCACCCGGGACGACATCGACGCCGTCGTCCTCGACTTCGACGGCACCCAGACCGACGACCGGGTGCTCATCGACTCCGACGGGCGGGAACTCGTCGCCGTGCACCGCGGCGACGGCCTCGGGGTCGCCGCCCTGCGCACGGCGGGGCTGGCCCTGCTCATCCTGTCCACCGAGGTCAACCCCGTCGTCGCCGCGCGGGGCCGCAAACTGCGGGTGCCCGTGCTGCACGGCATCGACCGCAAGGACCTCGCGCTCAAACAGTGGTGCGCGGAGCACGCCGTCGCGCCCGAACGCGTGCTCTACGTCGGCAACGACGTCAACGACCTCCCCTGCTTCGACCTCGTCGGCTGGCCCGTGGCCGTCGCCGACGCACACGACGCCGTACGCGGCGCGGCCCGCGCCGTCACCTCCGCTCCCGGCGGCCGTGGCGCCGTCCGCGAGATCGCCTCCTGGCTCCTCGGCCCGGCCCTCTGACCGACCCCCGTCCCATCGCCCCCCGCACGCACCCGAAACGCGAAGGAACACGGCCTCCATGAGCCCCACGCTGCCCCCCAGCCACAACGCCAGCCACAACCCCAGCCGGAACACCCGCATCCTCGGTGACAAGGCGGTCGGTCCCGGCCACCCCGTCTACATCACCGGTGAGATCGGCATCAACCACAACGGCGACCTGGACAAGGCCCTCGCCCTCATCGACGCCGCCGCCGACGCCGGCTGCGACGCCGTCAAGTTCCAAAAGCGCACCCCCGAGATCTGCACCCCGCGTGACCAGTGGGACATCGAGCGCGACACCCCCTGGGGACGCATGACCTACATCGCGTACCGCCATCGCGTGGAGTTCGGCGAGGACGAGTACCACGCGATCGCCGAGCACTGCGAGCGCCGCGGCATCGCCTGGTTCGCCTCCCCGTGGGACACCGAGGCCGTGGCCTTCCTGGAGAAGTTCGACGTCCCCGCCCACAAGGTCGCCTCCGCGTCGCTCACCGACGACGAGCTGCTGCGCACCCTGCGCGCCACCGGCCGGACCGTCATCCTGTCCACCGGGATGTCCACCCCGCAGCAGATCCGGCACGCCGTCGAGGTGCTCGGCAGCGAGAACATCGTGCTCTGCCACGCCACCTCCACCTACCCCGCCAAGGCGGTGGAGCTGAACCTCCGGGTGGTCAACACCCTCCAGGCGGAGTACCCCAACGTGCCGATCGGCTACTCAGGCCACGAGACGGGCCTGCAGACCACGCTGGCCGCCGTCGCCCTCGGTGCCGCCTTCGTCGAGCGCCACATCACGCTCGACCGGGCGATGTGGGGCTCCGACCAGGCCGCCTCCGTCGAACCCGGCGGCCTCCAGCGGCTCGTGCGCGACATCCGGGTGGTCGAGGAGTCGCTGGGAGACGGGGTCAAGAAGGTGTACGAGAGCGAACTCGCGCCGATGCGGAAGCTGCGCCGGGTCACCGGCGTGGTCGCCGACGCCGCCGGGGCCGGTGACCGCAAGCCCGTAGCGGTCTGACGGCCACCACGGTGACCTCTTTCGACGGGCCGGTCCCCGGCCCACCCCCGGAGGCGGCCCCGGCCGCCCGGCCCGGCCGCTTCCGGGGCCGCGGGCCCGCCGCCGAGCGGGCCGCGGCGCGGACCCTGGCCTTCGTCGAGAGCCCGGTCCAGCTGCTGAACGTCCTCGAATGGGCGCACCGCACGGCGGGGGCACCGGCGGCGGGCCCCCGCCCGGACCCCCGTCCGCTGTGCGACGGCGTGCCGCGCCAGGGTGCCGGCCGGCCGGTGGCGGCGGCCGGGGACGACGGTCTGCTCGTCGTCGTCCTCGCCCCGCACGACCCCATGACGCGCGGGCAGTTGCGCCGAATGGCCGAACTGGCCCGCAACCAGGGGTACCGGGTCCGCTGGGAGGAGGCCCGGGGCGGCCCCGGGGCGCCCGCGCACACGATCGGGGGGCTCGCCGGGCCGCTGCGCAGGGCCCGCCGCGTCGTCATCGGCGATCCGTTCTCGCGGTATGTGCAACTGCTGCTGACGATCACCCGGGCCCGTGAGCTGGTCGTGGTGGACGACGGCACGGCGACCATGGAGTTCGTCTCCCAACTCGCTCGCGGTGAACGCCTCGTGCGCTGGCACCGGCGCGGTGGCCGGGGGGCGCGCGACGTCATATTCGCGCCTGTTTCTGCTTCCGCGCGCCGGAAGCTCACTCCGAACACCCGCCGAAGTGTCGAGGTGTTCACCTCGATGCCCGTCGAGGCACCCGCCGGAGTGACCGTCACGGCCAACGACTTCGCCTGGACCCGGGCCACATTCGGCCCGCCCCGGCTCACCCGGGGCACGGATCTGGTCGGAACGTCCCTCGTCGAGACCGGTGTCGTGGACGCCGAGGCCTATTTGGCGGCCGTCGCCGAGCTGGCCCGCACCCATGGCGCCACCCGCTACTTCGCACACCGCCGCGAGCACACCGACAAGCTGCACCGCATCGGCGCCCGGCTCGGTCTGGAGGTGGTACGGCCCGAACTGCCGCTGGAGCTGATCGCGCGCCGCGGGCCCATAGGACGCACGGTACTCAGCTTCCCCTCGACCGTGGTGCACACCCTGCCGCTCGCCCTCGCGGGCACCGGCGTCACCGTCGTGGTCTGCGACATCGACCCCGCCTGGCTCACCGAGACCGCCTCACCGCGCGCCGAGGGCTTCCTCTCCGGCGTCACCGACACGGCCCGCGCCGTGCGCAGGCTGCCTTATGCCCCTCTTTCAACGACGTAGGCCGTAAATACGGGTCATACCCCGTCGCGAACCCATCCATGCGGCTGAACTTTTCTTGATCGGGCGGCAGTTGCCCCATTCGGGGCTCTACCCTTCGCAGGGTGAACCATCTGATGCCTTGCGAAGCCGAGCCCGACACCGCCGAGAGCGATCTGCCCGGCGCGCTGCCCTCGGGGCTGCGCGCCGAACTCATCAACTTCCGGCGGGACTTGCATATGCACCCCGAACTGGGGAACCGCGAGTTCCGTACCACGGCGGCGGTCAAGGCGAGGCTGGAGAAAGCGGGGCTCAGGCCCCGCACCCTGACCATGGGCACCGGGCTCGTCTGCGACATCGGGCCGGACATCGACACCGGCACCGGGGCCTGGGCGGGGGCCGGCCGGCCGATGCTCGCGCTCCGCGCGGATCTCGACGCCCTGCCCATCCCGGACACCAAGACGGTCCCGTACCGCTCGACCGTCCCCAAGATGGCGCACGCCTGCGGGCACGACGTGCACACCACCGCCGTCCTCGGGGCCGGTCTGGTCCTCGCCGAGCTGGCGGAGCGGGCCCTGCTGCCGCGCCCGGTGCGGCTGATCTTCCAGCCCGCCGAGGAGGTGCTGCCCGGCGGCGCGCTCGACGCGATCGAGTTCGGGGCGCTGGACGGCGTGGGCCGGATCATCGCCGTGCACTGCGATCCCAAGGTCGAGGTCGGCCGGCTCGGGCTGCGGGCGGGGCCGATCACCTCCGCGTGCGACCGGCTGGAGGTCTCGCTGGACGGCCCCGGCGGGCACACCGCGCGCCCGCACTTCACCACCGACCTGGTCACGGCCGCCGCCAGGGTCGCCACCGACGTCCCCGCGCTGCTCGCCCGTCGGGTGGACGCCCGTTCGGGTCTGGCCGTCACCTGGGGCCGGCTGGAGGCGGGACACGCCTGCAACGTCATCCCGCAGCACGCGGAGCTGTCCGGGACGGTCCGCTGTCTGGACCTGGACGCCTGGCGGGACGCCCCCGACCTGGTGCACGCCGCGATCGACGAGGTCGCCACGATGCACCGCGCCAAGTCGGAGATCAACTACGTCCGGGGCGTGCCCCCCGTGGTCAACGACCCCGAGGTCACGGGGTTGCTGCGGCGCGCCATGGTGGCCCGGCACGGCGCCTTCGCGGTCGAGGACACCGAGCAGAGCCTGGGTGGCGAGGACTTCTCCTGGTACCTGGAGCGGGTGCCGGGCGCGATGGCCCGGCTCGGCGTGCGGCCCGTCGGTGATACGACCCGCCGTGACCTGCATTGCGGTGATTTCGACGTGGACGAGGACGCGATCCGGGTGGCCGTGGAACTGTTCACCGCCGCCGCGCTGCTTGATGGAGGCCGAATGTAGGCATTCGGGTCAAGTCACGTTCGCGACGATCCGATAACGGCTTTGAAGCACCCCTTTTATCTCCATCTACGCGCGTTACGATTCCCGCGAACCAGCGCCGACGGAGGCGCTTCGAGTGAAGGGGCCCCTCGTGCGCCGGGTATCCACAATCACTGTCGCGGGTTTTGCCACCGCGGCTCTCGCATTCTCTCTCACCGCCTGTGGCGAGTCCTCGACGGAATCGGGGGGCGGCAAGGACAAGGGCATCGGCCTCGCGTTCGACGTCGGCGGTCGTGACGACCACTCCTTCAACGAGTCCGCCGCCCGTGGTGTGGACAAGGCCCAGAAGGAGCTGGGCCTCGGCGCCCGGCTGCTGACCGCCAAGAACGGCGAGACCGAGGCCGAGCGCGAGCAGCGGCTGAACTCGCTCGCCGAGGCGGGTTACAACCCGGTCATCGGCGTGGGCTTCAACTACTCCAAGTCGATCGAAAAGGTCGCCAAGGACTTCCCGAAGACCACCTTCGCCGTCGTCGACTCGGTCGCCAAGGGCGACAACGTCGAGAGCATCACCTTCGGTGAGCACGAGGGTTCCTACCTCGCGGGTGTCGCCGCGGCGCTGAAGTCCAAGACCCACAAGGTCGGCTTCATCGGCGGTGTGAACAACGCACTGATCCAGAAGTTCCAGGCGGGCTTCGAGCAGGGCGCCAAGGCGACCGACCCGAAGGTCGAGGTCACCTCGCAGTACCTGTACCCGAACAACGACAAGGGCTTCAACGACCCGGCGGCCGCCAAGGACAAGGCCAAGGGCATGCTCGACTCGGACATCGACGTGATCTACACCGCGGCCGGCCTCTCCGGCAACGGCTCGATCGAGGCCGTCGCGGGCCACAAGGGTGCCTGGGCGATCGGCGTCGACTCCGACGCGTACCAGCAGCCGGGTCTCGCCAAGTACAAGGACTCGATCCTCACCTCGGTCGTCAAGAACGTCGACGTCGCGGTGTTCGACCTGGCCAAGAGCGTCAAGGACGGCAAGCCGCTGACCGGCCCGCACCCGTACCTGCTCAAGGACGGCGGCGTCTCGCTGGCCACCTCCGGTGGTCACATCGACGACCTCAAGGCCAAGATCGAAGAGGCGAAGAAGAAGATCTCGGACGGCACGGTCAAGGTCAAGACCTCTCCGTGATCCGTGACCGGTTTCGACCGGTCCGAGTAGGTCACGGGGCCCTGCGCGAGAAGTCCGCTTCTCGCGCGGGGCCCGCCGCTCTCCCCCGCGGCCACCGCCCCGGGGACGTGCCACCCGCCAACGCTACGCGCGTAGCGTGGCGTTGACGCGGTAGCGTCGCCCCCGCCCAACCGGAGATCTTCCGGTAGCCCCGTCCTGCCGACCAGGCTCTTCCGCTCCCTTCCCCGAGGAGAGTGCGCCATCAAAGCGTCCAGTAGTACCGCTCCCGCTGGTACCGCCCCCGCCGTAGAACTCGAGGGCATCACCAAGCGGTTCCCCGGTGTCGTGGCCAACCACGACATCCACCTGTCCGTCCGCCGCGGCACCGTCCACGCCCTCTGTGGTGAGAACGGCGCCGGCAAGTCGACCCTGATGAAGATCCTCTACGGCATGCAGAAGCCGGACGAGGGCACCATCACGCTCGACGGCGAGCAGGTCAGCCTGCACAGCCCCGGTGACGCCATCGCGCGCGGCATCGGCATGGTGCACCAGCACTTCATGCTCGCCGACTACCTCACCGTCCTGGAGAACGTGGTCCTCGGCGCCGAGAAGCTCCACGGCATCGGCGGCAAGGCCCGCGCGAAGATCAAGGAGATCTCCGACGCCTACGGCCTCGGCGTGCGTCCCGACGTCCTCGTCGAGGACCTCGGTGTCGCCGACCGCCAGCGCGTGGAGATCCTCAAGGTCCTCTACCGGGGTGCGCGCACGCTGATCCTCGACGAGCCGACCGCCGTCCTGGTGCCCCAGGAGGTCGACGCCCTGTTCGACAACCTGCGCGAGCTCAAGGCCGAGGGCCTGACCGTCATCTTCATCTCGCACAAGCTCGGCGAGGTGCTCTCCGTCGCCGACGACATCACCGTCATCCGGCGCGGCACCACCGTCGCCTCCGTGGCCCCGAGTGAGACGACGCCCAAGCAGCTCGCGGAGCTGATGGTCGGCAGCGAGCTGCCCTCGCCCGAGACCCGGGAGTCGACGGTCACCGACACGCCGATGCTCACCGTCGAGGGGCTGCGGCTGTCCGCCACCGACCCCGACGGCGTCGTCCGCGCGGTGCTCGACGGCATCACCTTCACCATCCACAAGGGCGAGGTCCTCGGCCTCGCGGGCGTGGAGGGCAACGGCCAGGCCGAACTGGTCGAGGCGATCATGGGCATGCGGACCCCGGGCGAGGGCGTCGTGACCCTCGACGGCACCGACATCACCCGGACGCCGACCCGCAAGCGCCGCGAGGACGGCATCGGTTACATCCCCGAGGACCGCCACCGGCACGGCCTGCTCCTTGAGGCCCCGCTGTGGGAGAACCGTATCCTCGGCCACGTCACGGAGAAGCCCAACAGCAAGGGCGGCCTCCTGGACAACAAGGCCGCCCGCGCCGACACCGAGCGGATCGTCCGCGAGTACGACGTGCGCACCCCCGGCATCGAGGTCACCGCGGCCTCCCTGTCCGGCGGCAACCAGCAGAAGCTGATCGTCGGCCGCGAGATGAGCCACCAGCCCAAGCTCCTCATCGCCGCGCACCCCACCCGGGGCGTGGACGTCGGCGCGCAGGCGCAGATCTGGGACCAGATCCGCGAGGCGCGCCGTGAGGGCCTGGCGGTGCTGCTGATCTCCGCCGACCTGGACGAGCTGATCGGGCTCTCCGACACCCTGCGGGTCATGTTCCGCGGCCGTCTGGTCGCGGACGCGGACCCGGCCACCATCACCCCGGAGGAGTTGGGCTCGGCCATGACCGGCGCCGCGACCGGCCATCTTGAGCACGGCGAGGACGGCGACACCGCCTCCGACGCCGCGGCGGACACCGAGCGGGAAGGGGGCGACTCCGCATGAGCGTCGTGAAGAAGTTCGACAAGGACAAGATCATCCTGGGCTTCGCCGCCCCGGTCCTCGCGATCGTGGCCGCGCTGATCATCACCTCGCTGATCATCGTGTCCACCGGCAAGGACCCGTTCCACGCCTACGAGGTCATGATCGACTTCGGTTCGAAGGCGGACAGCCAGGTCTGGATCATCAACAAGGCCACCCCGTACTACCTGTCCGCGCTGGCCGTCGCCATCGGCTTCCGGATGAACCTGTTCAACATCGGCGTCGACGGCCAGTACCGCATCGCGGCCTTCTTCGCCGCCGTGGTCGGTGGCGCGCTGACGCTGCCGGGCATCATCCAGATCCCGGTCATCATCCTCGTCGCGATGGTGGTGGGCGCCGTCTGGGCGGGCATCGCCGGTCTGCTGAAGACCACCCGCGGCGTCAGCGAGGTGATCAGCACGATCATGCTGAACGCCATCGGCGCCTCGGTGATCGGCTACCTCCTCCAGGACGGCCGGCTCGCGGACAAGGAGGGCAACCTGATCCACACGCCCTACCTGCCCGACTCGGCCCACTTCTTCGAGATCCCGACCACGCCCAAGCCGATCTACGGTTTCGTCGTGATCGCGGCCCTCGCCGGTGTCGTCTACTGGTTCGTCCTGAACCGCTCCCGGTTCGGCTTCGACCTGCGGACGGTCGGCCGCTCCGAGTCGGCGGCGCAGGCCAGCGGCGTCAACGTCAAGCGCATGGTGATCACCTCGATGGTGCTCTCCGGTGCGATGGCGGGCCTCGTCGGCATGCCGACCCTGCTCGGCGTGTCGTACAACTACGGCACCGACTTCCCCACCGGCATCGGCTTCACCGGCATCGCCATCGCGCTGCTGGGCCGTAACCACCCCATCGGCATGGCGCTCGGCGCCCTGCTGTGGGGCTTCCTGGACCGCACCGGCACGCAGCTCGAGTTCGAGGGCTACGCGCAGGAGGTCGTCGGCGTGATCCAGGGCGTCATCGTGCTGTGCGTCGTCATCGCGTACGAGGTCGTACGCCGGTACGGCCTCAAGACGCAGCAGCGCAAGGTCGGCGAGGAGCTCGCCGCCCAGGCCCGTAAGAGCGACAAGGCGGAGGTTTCCGCGTGAGTACGACTTTCACCGCGGCCCTTGCCAAGGGCCTCAGCGGTAAGAACAAGCGGGACAACGGCGGGCGCAAGCTCTCCTACCCCGTGATCCTGCTGCTCGTCGCGGGCGCGCTGCTGGTGCTCTCCGCCCTGCGCGCGATCACCGACGCGGGCGACCTGACCTCCTCCGGGCAGTTCAGCGGCGCCCTCGGCGCGGCCGTGCCGATCGGACTCGCGGGTCTCGGCGGCCTGTGGGCCGAACGCGCCGGCGTCGTCAACATCGGCCTCGAAGGCATGATGATGCTCGGCACCTTCTGTGCCGGGTGGATGGGCTGGCAGCACGGCCCCTGGATCGCGGCCCTCGCCGGCATCATCGGCGGCGCCATCGGCGGCCTCGTCCACGCGCTGGCCACCGTCACCTTCGGCGTCGACCACATCATCTCCGGTGTGGCGATCAACATCCTGGCGCTCGGTGTCACCCAGTACCTCGCCAAGCTCTGGTTCGGCGCGGAGGGCAGCGAGGCCCAGCAGGCGGGCGGCAACGACAAACAGTCGCCGGTCATGGAGAACATGCCGCAGTTCTCGATCCCCGGTCTCTCCGACTGGCTGAACTCGATCGAGAAGCACCACTGGTTCCTCGTCTCCGACCTCGCGGGCATCGTCGACGGCCTCGTCTCCGACGTGTCCTGGCTGACGATCCTCGCGGCCGGCCTGTTCGTCGTCACGTTCTTCGTGCTGTGGCGCTCCTCCTTCGGTCTGCGCCTGCGGTCCTGCGGCGAGAGCCCGGTGGCGGCCGAGTCCCTCGGCGTCAACGTCTACACGTACAAGTACGCGGCCGTGATCGTCTCCGGCGGACTCGCGGGCCTCGGTGGCGCGTTCCTCGCCATCGGCACCCACATGTACTCCGACGGCCAGACCGGCGGCCGCGGCTACATCGGTCTCGCCACGATGATCTCCGGCAACTGGCGGCCCGGCGGGGTCGCGATGAGCGCGGGCCTGTTCGGCTTCATGGACAGCCTCCAGCTGCGCTCCGGCGGCCCGACCGTCCACGCGCTGCTGCTGCTCGTCGCGGTGCT
Organism: Streptomyces sp. NPDC042259; assembly: GCF_055582085.1. Classification (NCBI taxonomy): domain Bacteria; kingdom Bacillati; phylum Actinomycetota; class Actinomycetes; order Kitasatosporales; family Streptomycetaceae; genus Streptomyces; species Streptomyces sp. NPDC042259. The sequence goes on from NZ_JBVJDW010000004.1 coordinate 394,913, forward strand.
GCTGATCGGCTTCGCCGTCTGGCGCCTGCGGGCCGGCAAGACCAGGCCCGCGATCGTCAGCGCGGTCATCGGTGTGCTGCTCATCGTCTGGTACACGATGACCAAGACCGTGCCGCTGGAGCTGGTCGACGCCACCCCGTACGTGGCGACACTGCTCGTACTGTCCTTCTCCGCGCAACGGCTGCGGATGCCCAAGGCCAACGGCAAGCCGTACCGGAAGGGTGAAGGAAAGTGACGCTTCCCCCCGACGGCCCGCCCGACGCCGTCGACTGGGAGAGCCTGCGGACGCGGGCCCGGGACGCCATGTCCCGGGCCTACGCCCCCTACTCCGGTTTCCCCGTCGGCTCGGCGGCCCTCGTCGACGACGGGCGCACCGTCACCGGCTGCAACGTGGAGAACGCCGCCTACGGGGTGACGCTCTGCGCCGAGTGCGGCATGATCTCCGCCCTCATCTCCTCGGGCGGCGGCAAGCTCACCGCGTTCACCTGCTGCGACCGGCACGGCAACATCCTCATGCCGTGCGGCCGCTGCCGTCAGCTGCTGTGGGAGCACGGCGGCCCGGAGCTGGCCGTGGACACCGCCCAGGGCATCCGCCCGCTGGCGGAGCTGCTGCCGGACGCGTTTGGGCCGCTCGACCTGAATCGTTGAAGATGTCCTTAAGCGCCGGACGGGCTGATGATCAGCCCGTCCGGGTCACTTTCCGGCCCCGGGAAGACTGAGGACGCACGAACCTTAAGGAAAATGTGCTGATGGACGCCATTTCCGTAATCCGCACCAAGCGTGACCGCGGCCGTCTGACGGACGCGCAGATCGACTGGGTCATCGACGCGTACACCCGTGGCGAGGTCGCCGACGAACAGATGTCCTCGCTCGCGATGGCGATCCTGCTCAACGGCATGGACCGTGCGGAGATCGCCCGCTGGACCGCCGCGATGATCAAGTCGGGCGAGCGCATGGACTTCTCCTCGCTGCCCGTGCCGACCTCCGACAAGCACTCCACCGGCGGCGTCGGCGACAAGATCACCCTGCCGCTGGCCCCGCTCGTCGCCGCCTGCGGCGCGGCCGTGCCGCAGCTTTCCGGCCGCGGCCTCGGCCACACCGGTGGCACGCTCGACAAGCTGGAGTCCATCCCCGGCTGGCGGGCACTGCTCTCCAACGACGAGATGATGGACGTCCTGCGCAATGTCGGCTCCGTCATCTGCGCGGCGGGCGACGGTCTGGCCCCCGCCGACAAGAAGCTCTACGCGCTGCGCGATGTGACCGGCACGGTCGAGGCGATCCCGCTGATCGCGTCGTCCATCATGTCGAAGAAGATCGCCGAGGGCACGGGCTCGCTCGTCCTGGACGTCAAGGTCGGCTCCGGCGCCTTCATGAAGAACCTCGCCGACGCCCGTGAGCTGGCCTCCACGATGGTCGGCCTGGGCACGGACCACGGGGTGAAGACCGTGGCGCTGCTCACCGACATGTCGACCCCGCTCGGTCTGACCGCGGGCAACGCGCTCGAGGTCCGCGAGTCCGTCGAGGTCCTCGCGGGCGGCGGCCCGGCCGACGTCGTCGAGCTGACCATCGCGCTGGCCCGCGAGATGCTCACCGCGGCGGGTCTGCCCGACGCCGACCCGGCCAAGGCCCTCGCGGACGGCTCCGCGATGGACCACTGGCGCCGCATGATCATCGCGCAGGGCGGCGACCCGGACGCGGCCCTGCCGGTCGCCCGTGAGCAGCACGTCGTGACCGCCGCCGAGTCCGGTGTCCTCACCAAGCTCGACGCCTACGCCGTCGGCGTCTCCGCCTGGCGCCTGGGCGCCGGCCGTGCGCGCAAGGAGGACCCGGTCCAGTTCGGCGCGGGCATCGAGCTGCACGCCAAGCCGGGCGACACGGTGACGGCGGGCCAGCCGCTGATGACCCTGCACACCGACACGCCGGAGAAGTTCGACTACGCCCTCCAGGCGCTGGACGGCGCCGCGGCGTATGCCGCGGCCGGTACGGAGTTCACTCCGAACCCGATCGTGCTGGATCGCATCAGCTGAGACCGGGCCGTCTTTGCCGCCGTTCGCCTGGCCGGCGGATGCTCGGCTGACGGCCGGTTTTGCCGCCTGCGGCGGCGGGCGCCCTGCGGGCGCGTCCTCAATCGCCGGACGGGCTTGCTGTGCCCTGTCCTCAATCGCCGGACGGGCTTCAAGCCCGTCCGGCGATTGAGGACGACCGCCGCGCAGCGGTGGAGCAAGCCGTCGGCCAGGCGCCAGGCGTCAGCGGCGGGCCGCCGCGATCAGGCGCTGCTCGGCGAGAGCCTTGCGCGTGGCATAGAGGGTGATGGACGCCGCGCTGACCATGGCCACCAGACCCAGCACCACCGTGCCGTCCCAGCCGCCCCAGTTGTAGGCGAGAGCCCCCATCGTGCCGCCCAGCGAGCTGCCCAGGTAGTACGCCGTCTGATAGAGGGCCGACGCCTGCGCCCGGCCCGTTGTGGCCGCGCGGCTCACGGAGGACGAGGCCACCGCGTGGCCCGCGAAGAATCCCGCCGTGATGAGGACCAGGCCGAGCAGAACGGCCCCCAGCGACTGGGCCAGCGTCAGCAGCAGGCCGGACGTCGTCGTGCCCACCGCCAGATACAGCGCGCCCCGCCGGCCCAGCCGGCCGACGAGCTTTCCGGCCGCCGCCGAGGAGACGGTGCCGACCAGGTAGACCAGGAAGATCGAGCCGACGACACCCTGCGGCAGCGAGAACGGCGCCTCGACCAGGCGGTAGCCGATGACCGTGTAGACCGCGCCGAAGACGGTCATGAACAGCGCGCCGATCGCGTACAGCCGGCGCAGCAGCGGGTCGGAGAGGTGGCCGCCGACCGTGCGGGCCAGGGCGCGCGGCGAGACGGTGGCCGGCGTGAAGTGCCGGGCCTTCGGGATCAGCAGCCGGAAGACGACCGCGCACACCATGGCCATCAGTCCGACCGCGGCGAGCCCGGCCCGCCAGCCCCAGGCCTGGGCGACCCAGCCGGTGACGATCCGCCCGGACATCCCGCCGATGGCGTTGCCCGCGACGAACAGACCGATCGCGCCGACCAGCGCCTTCGGCCGTACCTCCTCCGCCAGGAACGCCATCGCCGAGGCGGGCAGCCCGGCCAGGGCCACGCCCTGTACGGCGCGCAGCGCGATCAGCCAGCCGAGGTCCGGGGCGAAGGGCACGAGCAGCGACACGAACGCGGCCACACAGAGCGCGGCCGTCATCATCGCGCGGCGCCCGATGCGCTCGGAGAGTGCGCTCAGCGGGACGACGGCGACGGCGAGCGCGCCCGTCGCGGCGGACACGGTCCAGCTCGCCTGATCGGGCGTCACCCCGAGGCCGGCGGAGATCGCGGGCAGCAGGGCCTGGGTGGAGTAGAGAAGGGCGAACGTGGCGACACCGGCGGCGAAGAGCGCGAAGCTCATCCGGCGGTAGCCCGGCCCACCGGGGGCCAGCTTGGTGTCACACGGCGAGGAGTGAGCAGAAGGAGTCGGGAACGACGAGGCAGCGGCATCCGGACGCGCGATGACGTCGGATGCCCCGGTATCCGCAGGAGGCATGTACCGACCGTATGCACGCACCGTTCATGCGTCCAATGCACAACATCGCCATAATCGTTCCCATGCAGCATCAGCGCAGGTCAGCCCGGCCTCGGTCATCGAACGGCAACACGAGTGTCACCCGGAATTTTGACATCCCGGTAACGCCCGACACCCCTGACGTCGAGGTGGATTCCTGGGCGGTCACCCTCACCCCGCGCCTCGCGCAGTTCGTGGCGGTCGCCCGCCACGAACACGTCACCCGGGCCGCGCAGCAGCTCGGCATGCCGCAGTCGACCCTCAGCCGGGCGATGGCCCGCCTCGAACACGACCTGGGTGTCGCGCTGTTCGCCCGCCACGGCCGCACGGTTTCCCTCACCGCCGCCGGCCGCGCCTTCCTCGGCTCCGTCGAGCGCGCCCTGTCGGAGGTCGACCGCGCGGCCGAGTCCGTACGGGCCGACGCGGACCCGGCGGCCGGCAAGGTCGCCTTCGGTTTCCTGCACACCCTCGGCTCCGAGACCGTCCCCGGCCTGATCCGCGCCTTCCGGGTCGACCACCCGCGCGTGCGGTTCCACCTCGTCCAGAACTACGGGGAAGCCATGCTGGAACGCCTGCGCACCGGCGACCTCGATCTGTGCCTGACCTCGCCCGTGCCCGACGAACCGGATTTGGTGGCCCGGCGGCTCGACGAGCAGAAGCTGCGCCTCGTCGTGCCGGACGACCATCCGCTGGCCGCCCGCAAACGGATCCGGCTCGCGGAGGCGGCCGGCGAACTGTTCGTCACGCTCCAGCCGGGGTACGGGCTGCGGCGCATCACCGACGCGCTGTGCGCGGAGGCCGGGTTCACCCCGAAGGTGGCGTTCGAGGGCGAGGACCCCGAGACCTTGCGCGGCCTGGTCGCCGCGGGCCTGGGCGTGGGCCTGCTGCCACCACCGGCCGTGCCGCGCCCGGGAGTCGCCGAACTGGCGGTCACCGCGCCGCGAGCGGTGCGGGAGATCGGCGTCGCCTGGCTGGACGGCCACCCCGACACCCCACCGGTCGCCGCCTTCAAACGCTTCCTGCTCTCCAGGAGGGGCCAGCTCTTGCCCCGTTAGAGCTCGCTATAACCAGCCCGTCCGGCGTTTGAGGACACCGCCGCGCAGCGGTGGTGCGGACACGTCCGCCGGACACGCCTAATGCCCCAAGGACTCCCCGAAGCCGGAGGCAAGCGGCATGCGCAACCCCAACGGCGGCGGCGCCGCCAACGCGTCCGCCAGCGGCCGTGCGTAAGGGTGTCCGAACAGCGCGCCCCGTACGAAGTCTGCCGCCAGGGCCAGCACTTCGGGCCGGTGCTGGCGCAGGCCGTGGCCGTCGGAGTGGACCTCGAACCGGCAGGTGTCGCGGTTGACCTTCTTGGCCCGCTCGGCGAGCCGGTAGGAGAGGTCGGGGTCGGTCCGCTCGTCGTCGGTGCCGTGCACGAGCAGCACCGTCCGGCCCGTGAGCTGCCGGACGGGGTCGGGGTCGAGGACCGCCTCGGGCTCGGGCAGCCAGGGGGAGAGGGCCAGTACCGAGGTCACCGCCGGGTGCCCGGCGGCGCTCAGCGCGGCGCGCGCCCCCATGCCCGTGCCGACGAGGACGACCGGTACGTCGCCGTAGCGCCGTATGACCTCGTCGACGGCCCATTCCGTGTCCCGCACCGGGTGGGCCGCGGTGCCGTTCCAGCCGCGGTAGCGGTAACGGACGACATGGGTGACCAGTCCCTCCGCCCCGGCCGCCCGCGTCAGCCGGCGGGCCAGCGGGCGCTGCGCGGCCAGCGTCAGGAGGGCGGGGGGCCGGGTTCCGGCGGCCCGGCCGCCGGGGAGCAGGAGGGCCACACCGTGCACGGTGTGCCCGGCACCGAGCGGTTTTCCGAGGCGGACCGTTCTTTCCGGGTCCCGCTGCGGCAACGCTTGCTGAGCCATGGCAGAAACGATGTCAGAAGGCCCGCTGGAGTCCACCCCGCCGACGGGTCACCTTTCCGTATCGTTCGGAGATATCTACGCGCGTAGGGGCTAGAGTGCCGAGATGACGAGCGAGACCACCTCACAGCCCACCCCCGATCAGATCCGGCGCGCGCCCAAGGTGCTGCTCCACGACCACCTGGACGGCGGCCTGCGCCCCGGCACCGTCGTCGATCTCGCCCGCGAGATCGGCTACACCGGCCTCCCCGAGACCGACCCGGACAAGCTGGGCGTCTGGTTCCGCGAGGCGGCCGACTCCGGTTCGCTGGAGCGCTATCTGGAGACGTTCGCGCACACCTGTGCCGTCATGCAGACCCGCGAGGCCCTGGTCCGGGTGGCCGCCGAGTGCGCCGAGGACCTGGCCGAGGACGGTGTCGTCTACGCCGAGGTGCGCTACGCCCCCGAGCAGCACCTGGAGCGCGGACTCACCCTCGAAGAGGTCGTCGAGGCCGTGAACGAGGGCTTCCGCGAGGGCGAGCGCCGTGCCAAGGCGGCCGGCCACCGCATCCGCGTCGGCGCGCTGCTCACCGCGATGCGGCACGCCGCCCGCGCGCTGGAGATCGCCGAACTCGCCAACCGCTACCGCGACAGCGGTGTGGCCGGCTTCGACATCGCGGGCGCGGAGGCGGGCTTCCCGCCCACCCGCCACCTGGACGCGTTCGAGTACCTCAAGCGCGAGAACAACCACTTCACGATCCACGCGGGCGAGGCCTTCGGCCTGCCGTCCATCTGGCAGGCCCTGCAGTGGTGCGGTGCCGACCGGCTCGGCCACGGTGTGCGCATCATCGACGACATCCAGGTCGCCGAGGACGGCTCGGTCACCCTGGGCCGACTGGCGTCGTACGTGCGGGACAAGCGCATCCCGCTGGAGATGTGCCCGACCTCCAACCTCCAGACCGCCGCCGCGAGCTCGTACGAGGACCACCCGATCGGTCTGCTGCGAAAGCTGCATTTCCGACTGACGGTGAATACGGATAATCGTCTGATGAGCGGCACGAGCATGAGTGTCGAATTCGAGCACCTGGTGAAGGCGTTCGGCTATTCCCTCGACGACATGCAGTGGTTCACCGTCAACGCGATGAAGTCCGCGTTCATCCCATTCGATGAACGTCTGGCCATGATCAATGACGTGATCAAGCCGGGTTACGCGGAGCTGCGTTCGGAGTGGCTGTTCCGCCAGACGGTCGCCGAGACCGCTGTGACCAGCACTTCCGGCACCACCGAAGGCTGACGGCCCGTCAGCGACGAATGCGATGAATACGGCCGGGACTTCAACGTCCCGGCCGTGTCATTGTTTGCGGGCCCCCTGAACTCGTGACTAGGTTGCAGTGCCGCTCAAAATCCCCCCGTCACGAGGACAGATTTCTGATGAAGCAGGGAACCATCAAGACGCTCGGCGTCGCCGTCGTCGGTGCCGCCTTCGCCGTTACGGCGGCGGGCACCGCTTCCGCGGTCGGCAACCCCGGCACTCTCGAGTCGGTCAGCACCACCGCCCAGGGCGCCACGCAGGGCCTCCCCATCGAGCAGGTGGCGAACCTGGCCCCGGCCGGCGGCCCCGTCGTCGCCACCACCAACCGCGCCATCGCCTCGGGCGCCGTGACCCAGGCCGCCAAGGCTCTCGACACCGCGCTCGCCCCGCAGGTCCTGCCGACCGACACCAAGGGCAACGGCGGCCTGCTCGGTGGTCTGCAGCCCGGCGCCCTCACCAGCAACCTGCCCACCAAGGGCCTGCCGGTCGGCGGCCTCGGCGGCTGACGTCCCCGACGACGCACGGCGGGCCGCGCACCCAGTAAAGGGGTGCGCGGCCCGCCGCATAGGTGTGACGCGGTGGCCGCCGGATCACCAGGCGGTGGCCGTGCCGTGGGCCTTCTCGCTCGGCAGCAGCAGCCACAGGGCCAGGTACAGCACGAACTGGGGCCCGGGCAGCAGACACGAGACCAGGAAGATCACCCGCATCGTCGTGCGGGAGGTGCCGAAGCGCTGGGCCAGACCCGCGCAGACACCGGCGATCATCCTGTTGTTCCGGGGGCGGACCAGCGGAGCGGACATGGTGGCGACTCCTCGTCGTCGGTGCGGCGACCCGGGTGAGGCGGTGCCGCGGGAGGTGTTTCCCTGATGACTCCACGCTACGACCGCGCACCGGGCAAAGCATCGCTCTAAGGGGCGATACCGACCCTGGGGATCGTCGGGGTCATACCCTGAGTCACCTCGTCCCGCCGGAGGGCTTTGCGGGGTCGCGCCGCACCCCCGCGACGGAGCCGGGCCCGGACGGCCGGGACGACCGCCAGATGCGCCAGCGCCACGCCCGTGACGTTCAGGAACAACGCGTCCGCGTTCAGCACCTGGCCCACGACACCGCTCTGCACCACCTGGAGCAGCAGCGCGACCATCGCGCTGGTGAACACCGTGCGGGTCAGCGACCCCAGCGACGACACCGCCAGCCGGCCGCGGGCCCACGGCAGCAGCACGCCCAGCGGCGCGAACGTCAGCACCATCGTGCCGATCGCCCGGGCCGCGTCCCACGGCGCCAGGGCCAGGTCGGCACGGATGGTGGCCAGCGGCTCGACCTGCGCGGCGGTCACCCACGGCGCGGTCAGCGGGCGCAGGGCCAGCCAGCCGACGACGAGAAGGTGGACGGCCAGAAGGCCGCGCCCCGCGACGCGGTAGCGGTATCGGAGGGCGGTCGTACCGCCGTAACCATGACCCTGCACGCCCCACAGGACGCGGCGCGCGCCCCGCGCGGTTCCGCCGGTCGGCAACGGAGCGTCAACGCCCGTGGCGTCCGCACCGCCACTGCACGGCGGTGTCCTCAAGCGCCGGACGGGCTGTTGCTGTTTCCTCAAGCGCCGGACGGGCTCGAACTCTCAGACGGCGGTGCCCCGCACGGTCTCCGGCCGGGTGCGGACCTCGTCGGTACAGGCGTAGCGCCGGGGCGCCTCGTCACCCGGCCCGCCGAGGACGACCGCGCCCTTGCCCCCGGTCGCGGCGGTGCCCGCGTACGTGCACACCAGCTGTGCCACCGCGAGCGGCGGCAGCTCCTCCGGCGCGCGGCTCAGCCGCAGCGTCCCGGCCGGATCGTCCTTGCGCGGCCCGCTGACGGACAGCCGCAGCGGGACGTCCGTGGAGAACCCGGCGTCGGCCTCGGTGGCCGAGGGGGCCCGCCGCAGCTCCTCCAAAAGGGCCTGGGCGGCCGGCAGGGCGTCCTCCGGCGCGCTCCCGGTCAGCACCATGACCCGGGGCACCGGCAGCAGCTGCGAGCCGCATACCAGCTGCACGGACATCGCGGCACTGCCCGCGGGCGGCAGGCTCCGCGCACCGGAACGCACGACGCACGTCGCCCGTGAGGGGGCGCTGCCGGCGTCCACCGGCACCGCCGTGCCCCGGATCCCGCACCCGGCCAGGGCGGCCGACGCGAGCACCAGGGCGAGGGCCCGCCCCCGGCCGGGGCCGGAAAGCAGCGCCGTACGCCCGGAGGGCGTGGCCCGGGGCGTCTGGTGCGTGCGATCGCAAGGCGGAGCGTCGCCCTCGTACTGGACGCACTTGGGCGATCCCGACAACGCGGCGAGGGCGCGTGCCAGGCGTCCTGGGCCAGACGGGACTTTCCGGTCACCGCCCAGGGCCCGGGCTCGGTTCCTCGCGGTCACGGTCCTCATCGCGCGTTCCCCTCAGCCGTACCCGGCGCCGTGCCGTTGCCGTCGCCGTCCGCCCCGCCGTCGTCCCCGCCCTCGGGCTCACTCCCCGTGGCGGTGCCCCGGGGGAGGGTGAGGGTGAAGACCGCGCCGCCGTCGGGCGAGTTGGCGGCGGTGATCTCGCCGCCGTGGATGTGGGCGTTCTCCAGGGCGATCGACAGCCCCAGACCGCTGCCCTCGGAGCGCGGGCGGGACGCGCTCGCCTTGTAGAAGCGGTCGAAGACGTGCGGCAGGACGTCCTCGGGGATGCCGGGGCCGTGGTCGCGCACCTCGATCACCAGGGAGTCGTCCGCCGTTCGCACGGCCACCCGCACCGGCGAGCCGCCGTGCTTGAGGGCGTTGCCGATGAGGTTGGCGAGGATCACGTCCAGGCGGCGCGGGTCGAGCAGCGCCATGATGCCGCGCTCGGCGTCCAGCTCGACCGCGTCCAGCCAGGCCCGGGCGTCGATGCAGGCGGTGACCTGGTCCGCCACGTCCACGTCGTCCAGGACCAGCCGGGCCGTACCCGCGTCGAAGCGGGTGACCTCCATCAGGTTCTCCACCAGGTCGTTCAGCCGCCGGGTCTCGCTCACCACGAGCTGCACCGCGGGCGCGATCATCGGGTCGAGGTTCTCCGCCTCGTCCTCCAGCACCTCGGTCACCGCGGTGATCGCCGTGAGCGGGGTCCGCAGCTCGTGCGACATGTCGGCGACGAAGCGCCGGCTCGCCGCCTCCCGGGCGCTCAGCTCCTCGACGCGCTTCTCCAGCGACTCGGCCGTCCTGTTGAACGTCCGCGACAGATCGGCCAGCTCGTCGGTGCCCGACACCTGGAGCCGGGTGTCCAGCTTCCCCTCGCCGAGCCGTCGTGCCGCGTCGCCGAGCCGCTGCACGGGCCGCAGCACCGTCGAGGCGGCGGCCTGGGCGAGCAGGGCCGAGCCGATCAGGGCGAGACCGGTGGCGATGCCCAGCGACCAGGCGAGAGAGTTGAGGTCCGCCCGCTCGTTGTCCAGGGACTTCAGCAGATAGCCGGTGGGGCCGCCGCCGATGACCTTCGCGCCGCCGACGAGATACGGCTTGCCGTCGAGCGTGATCCGCTGCCAGTACAGGTGGTACGGGTAACGGTTCGACTCGGTGACCGGCCGCTCGCGGTTCACGGCCTTGCGCAGCGACTCCGGCACGACCTCGAGCGCGAACAGGTCCCGGTCCGAGGGCGCCGCGCAACTGCCGCCGCCGGTGACCTTGTCGATCAGCAGCACCTCGTACTTCTGCGAGGTGGCGGCCATCCGGTCCGCGGCCTCCTGCAGTTCGGGGCAGGTCGGGGTCAGCGGCAGGGAACCCGTGTTGTCCTGGAGGGACTTGCGGAAGTCGTCCAGGGCGGCGTTCTGGGTGCGGGTGAGGACCGCGTCGCGGTTGAGCCAGTACGCGATGGCGGACGCGGACACCGCCGCGGCCAGCGCGACCAGCGCGAAGACGAGCATCAGCCGCAGCCGCAGGCTCACCCACCGCATGCTGAGCTGCACGACCCGCTTCGTCGCCGCCCAGCCCCGTACCCGACCGGGCTCTTGATTCACGGTGCGCTCTCTGTGCTGTTGTGACGGGCCGAAGTGATCACTGCGGGGTGTCCAGGCGGTAGCCGACCCCGCGGACCGTACGGATCAGCGTCGGGGAGGAGGGAACGTCCTCGACCTTGGCGCGCAACCGCTGCACACAGGCGTCCACCAGCCGCGAGTCACCGAGGTAGTCGTGCTCCCAGACCAGCCGCAGCAGTTGCTGCCGGGACAGCGCCTGGCCCGGCCGCCGGCTCAGCTCCAGCAGCAGCCGCAGCTCGGTCGGGGTGAGCTGGAGGTCCTCACCGTTCTTGGTGACCGTCATCGCGGACCGGTCGATGACCAGCGAGCCGAACGACGCCGAGTCGCTGGACTCCCGCTCGCCGCGGCGCAGCACCGCGCGGATCCGGGCGTCGAGCACCCGGCCCTGCACGGGCTTGACCACGTAGTCGTCCGCCCCGGACTCCAGCCCGACCACGACGTCGATGTCGTCGTTGCGCGCGGTCAGCAGGATGATCGGCAACTGGTCGGTGCGCCGGATCCGGCGGCAGACCTCGAAACCGTCGATCCCGGGCAGCATGACGTCCAGCACGATCAGATCCGGCCGCTGCTCGCGCAGCAGCTTCAGGCCGTCCTCGCCGGTCGCCGCGGTCACCACTCGGTGGCCTTGGCGGGACAGGGAGAACTCGAGGGCCGTGCGGATGGCGTCGTCGTCCTCGATCAGCAACAGGAAGGGCACGGTGGTCATTCTGGCCTAAGAGTGGCCCTCAGTTCGACAGACGGCGTGGCCGGGAGCGCGTCCCGAGGCCCCTCCGCCGTTCATCGGCAGTCCGTCCAGCGTGCTCAAGGCCCTGTTGCAGGGCTGTGACAGTCGGAGGACAACGCCATGAAACTGGCCCGGCAGGCTGTGGTTCACCGAGCGGCACCACGGCTCGGTACGCAAACGGACCGAACTGGCTCCACCGACGGGGGGCGCGAAATGAACACACTGCACAGCACCACGACCAGCGCAGTCATTCGCACGCGCCTGCACGACGCCGGGCGGGGCTCGGAGAAGTCCGGTGCCGTGGGCGGACGGGGGTGCGCCCGCGGCGCCGGACGGGTCAGGCCGCCGTACATGGTGGCCATCGACGCGAGCGTGTACGGGGAGGCCGCCCGGGGCACGGGGGAGAAGCCCGGGGGTTCGGGGGACCGCGAGGCCGCGTCCCGGTCGGAGGCGGAGTTCACCGCCTACGTCCAGGAGCGCCGGGCCTCCCTGTACGCGACCGCCTATCACCTGACCGGTGACCGCTACGAGGCGGAGGACCTGCTGCAGAGCGCGCTGTTCTCCACCTACCGGGCCTGGGACCGGATCGCCGACAAGGCGGCGGTCGGCGGCTATCTGCGCCGCACCATGACCAATCTGCACATCAGCGCCTGGCGCCGGCGGAAGCTCAACGAGTACCCGACGGAGGAACTGCCGGAGACGGTGGGCGACCAGGACGCGATGCGCGGCACCGAACTGCGCGCCGTGCTCTGGCAGGCGCTGGCGCGACTGCCCGAACTCCAGCGCACGATGCTGGTGCTGCGCTACTACGAGGGCCGCACCGACCCGGAGATCGCGGACATCCTGGACATCAGCGTCGGCACGGTCAAGAGCAGCATCTGGCGCTCGCTGCGCCGGCTCCGCGAGGACGAGGTCATCGGCTCCGGCCGGGGCGCCTTGGAGTCCTTCGGCGAGCTGGTGGCCTGACAGCCCGAGAGGGCGAAAGAGCCGGAAGAGCGGGGGCCCGGGACCAACGGGGGATCACGGGGGAGAGAGCGGGCGGACAGCCGGGGGGACTGTCCTGCCCGCTCTCGCCGTTCCGCGGTGCGTTCCGCTGTACGGCCCGGGCCCGTTGACGCCGGCCGCTCAGGCCACCCGCGCCGGGGCCGGGCCGGGGGCGCAGGTCTCCCGGCGGCCGGCGGCCGCGGCGGCTATCCGGCCCATGGCCGCGTCCTTGTCGCAGGCGTACGCGCCGAGCGCCGTCTGCCGGGCCACGATGCCGCGCTCGGCGCGCATCAGCCGTATGCCGCGGCTTATCAGCGTCGGGACGGGCTTGCGGGCCTCCCGCAGATCCCGCACCAGCCGGCGGCGGAAGGTGGTCGAGGGGCGGCCCCGCAGGCACAGCGCGTCGGCGAGGACGCCCAGCTCGCGGCAGCGCTCGATGACGTCCGCGGCGAAGATGCCCTCGGCGATGAACAGCGAGGTGCGCCCGATGTCCAGGGTGCTCTGCCCGGTCCGCGAGCTGGTGGAGATGTCGTACAGCGGCACCGCCGTCCGGGCCGTGCGGCACAGGGCGTCGATCGCGGCGACGGCCGCCTCCGCGTCCCACGACAGCGGCGAGTCCCAGTCGGTGCCGGACCCGTCGCCGAGCAGCGGCAGGGTCGGGTCGTCGCCTTCCTTGTAGAAGTCGTCGAGGTTGAGCACGGGCAGCCCGGTGCGGGCGGCGAGGGACGACTTTCCGGAGCCGGAGGGTCCGGTCAGCAGGATGACGCGCGCGGGAGTCAGGTGGGGAGTCACGGGACACCAGTGTGAGGCATTGGGCCGCATGGGGGATCCCCCCGGGTCGCGGCGTGCGCCGGGCGTCACTGGTCCACTACGTTGCGTTGTCGTCCTCCGACATCACACGATCCGGCAGGTGGCCATGGCCTCGCACGCACGACACGCACGCTCCAAGTCTCCCCGCCCAGGGCTCCCGCGCGGCCTCGTCCGCGTCGGGGTGTCCGTTTCGGCGGGGGCTGCGATCGTCGCGGGCGGTGCGGCGAGCGCGAGTGCCGCGTCCACCACGGGTACCGCCCAGCCGCCCGGCGTCTCGGTCGGCGAACTCTCCCTGGAGGCGGCGGGCGAGGCGCTCGGCCCGTCGCTGTACCACTCCTCCGCGGGCTTGTTCGGCCCGTTGAAGGCGCTGCGGCTCAACCCGCTCGCCGGCACGGGCAGCGACCCGACGGACAACGCGGTCGGCACCCAGGTCGCCGACTTCCAGCCCGTGAGCACCGCGATGGTCACCGGCCCGATCTCCCAGGGCGGCGCCATGGAACAACTGCCCCTGCTGAGCTACGCGGCGAGCCTCATGCCGGGCTGACGCCCCCCCCGCACCGACGACGGCGGCTCCCGGTCCGGGGAGCCGCCGTCGTTCTGTGTGGCTGACCTCAGCCACATCAAGCCCGTCCGCCGCCGGATGCGGCACCACCGGCTGGTAGCCGACGAATCGCCGGAGGCTGTCGGCACCACCGCTGCGCGGCGGTAGTCCTCAATCGCCGGACGGGCTGGAATGGCTGACCCCAGCCACATCTAGCCCGTCCGGCGATTGAGGACGCGCCCGCAGGGCGCCCGCCGCCGCAGGCGGCCCATCGGCCGGTAGCCGAAGAGCCGCCGGTCAGGCGAGACGTAGGGCGGGCATCAGTAGGCGGAGCCACCCGCGCCGAGCGAACCCGTCGGGTGCCAGACCGTCTTCGTCTCCAGGAACGCCGTCATCCGCTCCGTGCCCGGCTCCGCGGACCAGTCCACAGCCTGTGGACGCAGCACACGCTTGAGGTTGTCCGCCGCCGCGATCTGCAGCTCCTTCGACAGCTCCGGCTCCGCACCGGCCAGGTCGATCGCGTTGACGTCCTGGTGCGCGGCCAGGGACGGGGCGATCTCCGCGGTCCTGCCCGACAGGATGTTGACCACACCACCGGGCACGTCGGAGGTGGCGAGCACCTCGCCCAGCGACAGCGCCGGCAGCGGCGCCTTCTCGGAGGCGACGACCACGACCGTGTTGCCGACCGCGATCGCCGGGGCGATCACGGACACCAGACCGAGGAAGGAGGACTCCTGCGGGGCCAGCACGGCCACCACACCGGTCGGCTCCGGCGTCGAGAGGTTGAAATACGGCCCCGCGACCGGGTTCGCGCCGCCGACGATCTGCGCGATCTTGTCGGTCCAGCCCGCGTACCAGACCCAGCGGTCGATCGCCGCGTCCACCTGGGCCGCCGCCTTGGACTTCGAGAGCCCCTCGGCGTCGGCGACCTCCGCGACGAACTGCTCGCGGCGGCCCTCCAGCATCTCGGCCACGCGGTAGAGGATCTGGCCGCGGTTGTAAGCGGTCGCGCCCGCCCAGCCGCCCGTCGCCTTGCGTGCCGCGACGACCGCGTCACGCGCGTCCTTGCGGGACGACAGCGGGGCGTTGGCGAGCCACTTGCCCTTGGAGTCCGTCACCTCGTACACCCGCCCGCTCTCGGACCGGGGGAACTTGCCCCCGACGAACAGCTTGTAGGTCTTGAAGACACTGAGTCGCTCAGACATCGAGGTAGGCCTCCAGACCGTGACGGCCGCCTTCGCGGCCGAAGCCCGACTCCTTGTAGCCGCCGAAGGGCGAGGTCGGGTCGAACTTGTTGAACGTGTTGGCCCAGACGACGCCCGCGCGCAGGCTGTTCGCCACCGACAGGATCCGCGAGCCCTTCTCGGTCCAGATGCCGGCCGACAGCCCGTACTGCGAGTTGTTGGCCTTCGCGACGGCCTCGGCCGGAGTGCGGAAGGACAGCACCGACAGCACCGGGCCGAAGATCTCCTCGCGGGCGATGCGGTGCGCCTGCGTCACGTTCGTGAACAGGGTCGGGGCGAACCAGTACCCCGCGGCGGGCAGCTCGCAGGACGGGGCCCAGCGCTCGGCGCCCTCGGCCTCGCCGCTGTCGGCGAGCGCCTTGATCCGGGCCAGCTGCTCGGCGGAGTTGATCGCACCGATGTCGGTGTTCTTGTCCAGCGGGTCACCGAGGCGCAGCGTGGACAGCCGGCGCTTGAGCGCGTCCAGCAGCTCGTCCTGGATCGACTCCTGGACCAGCAGCCGGGAGCCCGCGCAGCAGACCTGGCCCTGGTTGAAGAAGATGCCGTTGACGATGCCCTCGACGGCCTGGTCGATGGGCGCGTCGTCGAAGACGATGTTCGCGCCCTTGCCGCCCAGCTCCAGGGTCAGCTTCTTGTCCGTACCGGCGACGCTGCGCGCGATGGCCTTGCCGACGGCGGTGGAGCCGGTGAAGGCGACCTTGTCGACGCCCGGGTGCCCGACCAGCGCGGCGCCCGTGGAGCCGTCACCGGTGACGATGTTGACGACGCCCTTGGGAAGACCGGCCTGACGGCAGATGTCCGCGAAGAACAGCGCCGACAGCGGGGTGGTCTCGGCGGGCTTGAGGACGACCGTGTTGCCCGTGGCGAGCGCAGGGGCGATCTTCCAGGCCAGCATCAGCAGCGGGAAGTTCCAGGGGATGACCTGGCCCGCGACGCCCAGCGCCTTCGGGTTCGGCCCGTACCCGGCGTGGTCGAGCTTGTCGGCCCAGCCCGCGTAGTAGAAGAAGTGGGCGGCGACCAGCGGCAGGTCGGCGTCGCGCGTCTCACGGATCGGCTTGCCGTTGTCCAGGGTCTCCAGGACGGCCAGCTCGCGCGAGCGCTCCTGGATGATCCGGGCGATCCGGAACAGGTACTTGGCGCGCTCGGCGCCCGGCAGCGCCGACCACTTCTCGAACGCCTTGCGGGCGGCCTTGACCGCCGCGTCCACGTCCTCGGCCGAGCCCTGGGCGACCTCGGAGAGGACCTCCTCGGAGGAGGGGGAGAGGGTCTTGAAGACCTTGCCGTCCGAGGCGTCGCGGAACTCGCCGTCGATGAACAGCCCGTAGGAGGGGGCGATGTCGACGACCGCGCGCGACTCCGGCGCGGGTGCGTATTCGAAGGCCATGATCAGTCCACCGTCACGTAGTCGGGACCGGAGTAGCGCCCGGTGCGCAGCTTCTGGCGCTGCATCAGCAGGTCGTTGAGGAGGCTGGAGGCGCCGAAGCGGAACCAGGTGCTGGTCAGCCACTCCGCACCGACGGTCTCATTGACGAGGACCAGGAACTTCAGCGCGTCCTTCGTGGTGCGGATGCCGCCGGCTGGCTTCACGCCCACCTGGACGCCCGTGGTGGCGCGGAAGTCGCGGACCGCCTCCAGCATCAGCAGGGTGTTCGCCGGGGTGGCGTTCACCGCGACCTTGCCGGTCGAGGTCTTGATGAAGTCGGCGCCGGCCAGCATGCCGAGCCAGGAGGCACGGCGGATGTTGTCGTACGTCGACAGCTCGCCGGTCTCGAAGATGACCTTCAGCCGGGCGGCACTGCCGTCGTCCCGGCGGCAGGCTTCCTTGACGGCCTTGATCTCCTCGAACACGCTCAGATAGCGGCCGGAGAGGAACGCGCCCCGGTCGATCACCATGTCGATCTCGTCCGCGCCCGCGGCGACGGCGTCCCGCGTGTCGGCCAGCTTGACCGGCAGCGCGGCACGGCCGGCCGGGAAGGCGGTGGCGACGGAGGCGACGTTGACACCGGAGCCCTTGAGGGCCTCGGCGGCGGTGGCCGCCATGTCGGGATAGACACAGATCGCCGCGACCTTGGGCGTGGTGCGGTCGGTCGGGTCGGGGTTGACGCCCTTGGCGCACAGCGCCCGGACCTTGCCCGGGGTGTCCGCGCCCTCGAGCGTCGTCAGGTCGATCATGGAGATCGCCAGGTCGATGGCGTACGCCTTCGCCGTCGTCTTGATCGAGCGGGTGCCGAGCATGGCGGCGCGGGCCTCGAGCCCGACCGTGTCGACACCCGGCAGGCCGTGCAGGAAGCGGCGCAGCGCACCGTCGGAGGCGGTCACGTCCGCCATCGACGCCAGTCGCTCGGCGGCTTCGTTGCCGTTTGAGGGAACAGTGGGCATGGTCACCGGATGAGCATATCTACGCGCGTAGCGCGTGTCATCCCCCCAGGTGCCGTTCCCTGCGCCACACTGCCTCGCGCGGGCGTGGTGCACAATCGGCGGCATGACGAGCCCGGACGACTCATCCGCACCACGGCCCCCTGAGAACGCACCGGACAAGGGGTACGCCGAGCGGTGCTACCGCTCCGCCTCCGGCATCGGCGGCGGCGTGCTGCTGTTGCTGATCGGCGCCTGGCTGGGCGGCGACGCGATCGTACGCGGCGAGGGCCGCACCCCCTGGCTCACCCTGGCCGCACTGCTGTGCGCGGTGCCGCTGGTGATCGCCTTCACGCTGCGCCCTGCGGTGTGGGCCGGCGAGGACTCCCTCCGGGTGCGCAACCCCTTCCGTACGATCACGCTGCCGTGGGCCAGTGTGTCGGGCGTCCGGGCGGGCTACTCCAGCGAGGTCCTGGCGGGCGGGGCCAAGTACCAGCTCTGGGCGATCCCCGTCTCCCTCCGCCAGCGCAAGACCGCCGCACGGCGGCAGACCAGGGCGGCTTCGGAGGACCTCACGGGCACGGTCTCGGCCTCGGTCTCCGACTTCACCCGGGCCCCTGCCGACCAGGCGATCGACGACCTGCGCGAACTCGCGGAACGGAACGCTTCGCGCCCGGGGGCGCAGGGGGATCCGGAGGTGCGGTGGGCTTTCGAACTGATCGCGCCGGTTGTGGTGGGGCTGGTGCTGCTCGTGGTGCTGTTCGCGGTGATGTGACCTTCGCCGGCGGCGGGCGGGCGCGGGGGCTACGGCCTCGGCCCAATCAGCCCGTGCGGCCGGGTGGTGCCGCCTGCGGCGGCGGGCGCCCTGCGGGCGCGTCCTCAAGCGCCGGACGGGCTTGATGTGGCTGAGGTCAGCCACCTCCAGCCTGTCCGGCGATGTGGGCCGGGGTCCGCTAAATCAAGCCCGTCCGGCGATTGAGGACGACCGCCGCGCAGCGGTGGTGCCGGCGGCCTCCGGCGGTTTTTCGGCTGCCGGCCGGTGGTGCCGCCTGCGGCGGCGGGCGCCCTGCGGGCGTGTCCTCAAGCGCCGGACGGGCTTGACGTGGCAGCGGTCAGATGCCGGCAGCCTTGGACAGGTCCGTCTTGATGGCGGCGAGGACCGTGGCGGCCTGGGTGCGGGCCTCGGGGAGGGCGGCGGCGTCGGTGACCGGGACGACGACCTCCAGGTAGCACTTGATCTTGGGCTCGGTGCCGCTGGGGCGGACGATGACGCGCGCGGCCGAGACGGCCCCGGAGGCGTCACCCGCCAAGTGGTACCGCAGACCATCGGTCGGCGGCAGCGACTCCGTGCCCTCGGTCAGGTCCTCGGCGGAGGACACCCGGAGCCCGGCGAGGACCGTCGGGGGCTGCTCGCGCAGCCGCCGCATGGCGTTCGCGATCAGCGAGAGGTCGTCCACCCGCACCGAGAGCTGGTCCGTGGCGTGCAGCCCGTGCTCGACGGCGAGGTCGTCCAGGAGGTCGGTGAGCGTGCGTCCGGACGCCTTGAGTCCGGCGGCCAGCTCGGCGATCAGCAGGGCGGCGGTGATGCCGTCCTTGTCGCGGACGCCCTCGGGGTCGACGCAGTAGCCCAGCGCCTCCTCGTAGGCGTACCGCAGGCCGTCGACGCGGGCCAGCCACTTGAAGCCGGTGAGCGTCTCCTCGTACGCGGCACCCGGCGCTGCGGCGGCGATCCGGGAGAGCAGCGAGGACGAGACGATCGTCGTGGCGAACGTGCCGGTCGCCTCCTTGCGCACCAGGTGCGTGGCCAGCAGCGCGCCCACCTCGTCGCCGCGCAGCATGCGCCAGCCGGCGTCGCTTTGCGGGTCGGGCACCGCGACGGCGCAGCGGTCCGCGTCCGGGTCGTTGGCGATGACGATGTCCGGCGCCGCCTCGCGGGCGGTGGCGAACGCCAGGTCCATCGCGCCCGGCTCCTCCGGGTTGGGGAAGGCGACGGTGGGGAAGTCGGGGTCCGGCTCGGCCTGCTCGGCGACCACGGTCGGCGCGGGGAACCCGGCGCGCGCGAAGGCGGCGGTCAGGGTGTCGCGGCCGACGCCGTGCATGGGCGTGTAGACCACGCGGACGTCACGCGGGGAGCCGTTGGTCAGGACGGCGTCGGTGCGCTCCAGGTAGGACCCGACCACGGAGTCGTCCAGGGTCTGCCAGCCGGCCTCGGGGCGGGGCACGTCGTCGAGGGTGGCGATCGCGGCGATCTCGGCGGCGATCTCACCGTCGGCGGGCGGCACGATCTGGGAGCCGTCGCCGAGGTAGACCTTGTAGCCGTTGTCGCGCGGCGGGTTGTGGCTGGCGGTCACCTCGACGCCCGCGACCGCGCCGAGGTGGCGGATGGCGAAGGCCAGCACGGGCGTGGGCAGCGGGCGCGGCAGCAGGGCGGCGCGCAGGCCCGCGCCGACCATGACGGCGGCCGTGTCGCGGGCGAAGTCGGCGCTCTTGTGGCGGGCGTCGTAACCGATGACGACGAGGCCGTCGGTGTGCCCCTGCTTCTTGAGGTACGCGGCGAGACCGGCGGCCGCGCGGATCACGACGGCACGGTTCATGCGCATGGGCCCCGCGCCCAGCTCACCGCGGAGACCGGCGGTACCGAACTGCAGGGTGCCGCCGAAGCGGACGGTCAGCTCGGTCAGGTCCCCGGCGTCGATGAGCTTGGCCAGCTCGTCGCGGGTGTCGGGGTCGGGGTCCTCGGCCAGCCACGTCTTGGCCTGCGCGATGAGGTCTCGCTCCACGGGTTCTCCTCCGGAGGGGATTCGGGGGTGGGTGTGGTGTGGGGGCGGCGGGGCGGTGCGGGGCCGGGCGGGCGACCGCCCTGCCCCCGAAGGAATGCCCGATCACCGATCCAGCAACCTCAGGCCTTCGCCTGAGTGAACGATTCCGGGCAAGGGTGTGGCCCGGCGCCGGCCCTTCGACCGGTCGGCACCGGGCCATCCTTCGGCATGGGGGTTACAGGCGCGGGAGGACCCGGGCCAGGAGGTCACCCATCTGGGCGGCGGAGTCGCGGCCGGCCTGGAGCACCTCTTCGTGGTTGAGCGGCTCGCCCGTCATGCCCGCGGCGAGGTTCGTCACCAGGGAGATGCCCAGCACCTCGGCGCCCGCCTCACGCGCGGCGATCGCCTCGAGCGTGGTGGACATGCCGACCAGGTCGCCGCCGAGCGTGCGGACCATCTTGATCTCCGCCGGCGTCTCGTAGTGCGGGCCGGGGAGCTGGACGTAGACGCCCTCCTCCAGGGTGGGGTCCACCTCCTGGCACAGGGTGCGCAGCCGCTGCGAGTACAGGTCGGTGAGGTCCACGAAGTTCGCGCCGACGATCGGCGACGTGGCCGTGAGGTTGATGTGGTCGCTGATCAGCACCGGCTGACCGGGACGCATGCCGTCACGGAGACCGCCGCAGCCGTTGGTGAGGACGACGGTCTTGCAGCCGGCGGCGACGGAGGTGCGGACGCCGTGGACGACGGCGGCGACACCGCGGCCCTCGTAGAAGTGCGTGCGGCCGAGGAAGACGAGCGCGCGCTTGTCGTTGACCTTGTACGAGCGAACCGTGCCCGCGTGGCCCGCGACGGCGGCGGCCGTGAAGCCGGGGAGCTCGGTGACCGGGAATTCGGCCTCGGGGGTGCCGAGCGCCTCGGTCGCCGGGAGCCAGCCGCTGCCCATGACCAGGGCGACGTCGTGGGTCTCGGCGCCCGTGAGCTCGCGAAGACGGGCGGCGGCGGCGTCGGCCGCCGCGTACGGGTCGGCCTGGATGTCGGGAGTAACTGATGCGTTCACGCGGACGAGGGTAGCCGCTATTCGCCTACGCGCGTAGATGTCGCTGGTCACGGTGTTCCGATTGTTGCTTTGTGCGTTGTGACGAGACGCGGTCGTCACCGCTCAGCAAGGCCGCTTGCGCAGCTCCATGACGTAGTCGTGGGGGGCGCCCGCCGACTCCGCGGCGTCGGCGATCTCACCGAGGTAGCGCGCGGAGGGCAGCCCGCCCTCGTAACCGTTGAGGACGTAGATCCACGCGGGCTCCTCGCCGTCCAGGGTGTGCACGCGGACCCGCATCCGGCGGTAGATGTCGAGACCGACACCCTCCCAACGGTCCATCGAGTCCTCGTCCATCGGGGCGATGTCGTAGAGGGCGACGAAGACCTGGGAGCGCGGTGCCTCGACGACCGTCGAGAGCGCCCCCTCCCAGCCCATCTGCTCACCGCCGAAGGTCAGCCGCCAGTCGGCGAGCCAGCCCGTGCCGCGCAGCGGCGAGTGCGGTGCGCGGCGGGACATCAGCCGCGCGTCGAGGTTGCCGGCGTACGCGGCGTAGAGCGACATGGTTCTGAGGGTACGGGAGTGAGGCGGGACGGCATTTGGGGTGGCAGTCTCGAAGGAGGGTTCGCGCGGAACCCGCTGCCGAACCTCGTACGGATCCTCGGATGCCGTCCGGCGACGGGATCGCGTGGATCACGGTGGATTACGTACGAAATCGCGTACACGGGCCCCGGAAGGATTCGCTTTGATGGGTGCGGGACAATGGAATACGTGACTCGGATCGTGATCATCGGTGGCGGACCCGGCGGCTATGAGGCGGCGCTCGTCGCCGCGCAGCTCGGCGCGGAGGTGACCGTCGTTGACTGCGACGGTCTGGGCGGGGCGTCGGTGCTGACCGACTGCGTGCCCTCGAAGACTCTTATCGCGACGGCTGAGGTGATGACGACCTTCGACTCCTCGTACGAGGAGCTGGGGATCATCGTCGCCGACGACACGCCGCATCTGGAGCAGGCGGCGCGCGTGGTGGGCGTGGACCTGGGCAAGGTGAACCGGCGTGTGAAGCGCCTGGCACTGGCCCAGTCGCACGACATCACGGCCTCGGTGACGCGGGCCGGCGGCAGGGTCATGCGCGGCCGCGGCCGCCTGGAGCCCCACCAGGCCCCGGACGGCTCGCGCAAGGTCGTCGTACGGGCCGCCGACGGCTCGGAGGAGACCCTCGTCGCGGACGCGGTGCTGATCGCCACGGGCGCGCACCCCCGGGAGATCCCGGACGCGCTGCCGGACGGCGAGCGGATCCTGAACTGGACCCAGGTCTACGACCTGGAGGAGCTGCCCGAAGAGCTGATCGTGGTCGGCTCGGGCGTCACCGGCGCCGAGTTCGCCGGCGCCTACCAGGCGCTCGGCTCGAAGGTCACCCTGGTCTCCTCGCGCGACCGGGTGCTGCCGGGTGAGGACCCGGACGCGGCCGCCGTGCTGGAGGACGTCTTCCGGCGCCGCGGCATGAACGTGATGTCGCGCTCCAGGGCCCAGTCCGCCAAACGGGTGGGCGACCGGGTCGAGGTGACGCTGGCGGACGGCCGGGTCATCACCGGCACGCACTGCCTGATGGCGGTCGGCTCGATCCCCAACACGGCGGGCATCGGCCTGGAGGAGTCCGGGGTCCGGCTCAAGGACTCGGGGCACGTGTGGACCGACAAGGTCTCGCGCACGAGCGCGCCCGGCGTCTATGCGGCCGGCGACTGCACGGGGGTCTTCGCGCTGGCGTCGGTCGCCGCGATGCAGGGCCGCATCGCCATGTACCACTTCCTGGGCGACGCGGTCGCGCCGCTGAATCTCAAGGCCGTGTCCGCGAACGTGTTCACGGATCCGGAGATCGCCACGGTCGGCTATACCCAGGCCGACGTCGACGCCGGGCGGATCGACGCCCGGGTGGTGAAGCTGCCGCTGCTGCGCAACCCGCGCGCGAAGATGCAGGGCATCCGGGACGGATTCGTCAAGATGTTCTGCCGCCCCGGCACGGGCATCGTGGTCGGCGGCGTCGTGGTCTCGCCCCGGGCCAGCGAGCTGATTCACCCGATCTCGATCGCGGTCGACAACAATCTGACCGTGGAACAGATCGCGAACGCGTTCACGGTGTACCCGTCGCTGTCCGGTTCGATCGCCGAGGTGGCCCGTCAGCTGCACACCCGCAAGGCGCAGCGGGACGGCTAGACCCGTCCGGCGGGGGCGGGCGTTCGGGCGGGCCGAGCCGCCCGCCCGCCGGAGCGGCCCGTCGCCGTAAGGGGGCAAGGGGGGCCATGCGGCCCGCGGCCGAGGACCCGGGGCCTCCCATTCCGGTTCCCCTATATCACTTGGTGACTCCCGTAGCGGACAACTTCCGTTAATTGCTGCAACCTGCTGAAAACGGATGCGCGTTGGCGTTACTGTCGGTTTCGTGTTCGCTGCAGAACGTCGTCAATTGATCCTCGAAATGGTGCGCGCCAACGGGGCGGTTTCGCTCCGGGAGCTCGCCCGCGTCGTCCAGACCTCCGAAGTGACCGTACGGCGCGACGTGCGGGCACTGGAGGCAGAAGGACTGCTCGACCGCCGGCACGGTGGTGCGGTGCTGCCGGGCGGTTTCACCCGGGAGTCCGGATTCCCGCAGAAATCCCATCTAGCGACCGCCGAGAAGACGGCCATCGCCGATCTCGCGGCGAGCTTCGTCGACGAGGGCGAGGCCGTCGTCGTCGGCGCCGGTACGACCACGCAGGAGCTGGCCCGCCGGCTCGCGCGGGTACCGGGACTGACCGTGGTCACCAACTCCCTGCTCGTCGCGCAGGCGCTCGCGCACGCCAACCGGGTCGAGGTCGTCATGACCGGCGGCACCCTGCGCGGGTCCAACTACGCCCTGGTGGGCAGCGGGGCCGAGCAGTCCCTGCAGGGCCTGCGGGTGACCCGGGCGTTCCTGTCGGGGAGCGGGCTGACCGCCGAGCGCGGCCTCTCCACGTCCAACATGCTCTCCGCGAGCGTGGACCGGGCGCTGGTGCAGGCCGCCGCCGAGGTCGTGGTGCTCGCGGACCACACGAAGCTGGGCACCGACACGATGTTCCAGACGGTCCCCACGGACGTCATCACGAGACTCGTGACCGACGAGCCGCCCGGTCACGACGAACGGGCCGCCACGGAACTCCAGGCGCTCGCCGACCAGGGCGTGCACATCTCGGTCGCCGGGCCCGGCGCGGGGTCGGGCTCGGGGCCGGGTGGCGCGTCCGGCGGCGAGGTCCCGTCCTCCCGCCGCCGCGAGGTGCGTGACGTGCCGCCCCTGCCGGGGCAGCGCCGCAGCATCCCGCTGGCCCCCGGCCAGAGCCCCGACCGTGGCCAGGGCGGGCCGCCGGGTCCGCCCCAGCTCCGCAGCGCCTCCGGCATGGGCGACCAGTCCACGGCCCGGGTGGCGGACCTGGCACCGCGGCGGCGCTGACCTGAGGCCCCTCGGCTCGCCCTCAGCCCTGCCCGGGGTCCGAGGGCGCCTTGAGGCCGGTGAGCGTCAACATCAGCAGGCGGTCGGCCAACTCCGGATCGTCCGGGGACTGTTCGACCGCCAGCGAAATCGCGTTCGTCAGCTGCATCAGATCGACGATGTCCACATCCGACCGGACCGCCCCGGCCCGCTGGGCGCGGGCGAGCAGCGTGCTGCCCGCCTCGCGCATCGGCAGGCTGCACCGCGACAGGGCGGACGCCTCGTCGCTCTGCGCGGCCATCAGGGCCCGCGACAGCCCCCGGTAGGTGCTGGCGTGCGCCACGATGGCCCGCAGCCAGTCCACGAGCGCCCGGCACGGCTCAGGCGCCGCCAGCAGCTCCCGCGAGCGGGTGAGGAGCGCATCGACCTCGCTCTGGAAAACGGCGCTCATCAGGGCCGTGCGGTTGGGGAAGTGCCGGTAGAGCGTCCCGATGCCGACACCGGCCCGGCGGGCGATGTCCTCGAGGGAGGCGTCCGTGCCGTGCCGGGTGAAGGCGGTACGGGCTTCCACGAGCAGCCGCTCGTAGTTGCGCCGCGCGTCCGCGCGCATGGGTCGTGGTGACGTCTGCGCCGCATCGGTCGCCATTTACGTCGTCCTCCCGCTCGGTGCGCGTGCCGGGTCCTGTCCGGTCCGGGGTCGCGGGTCCAAGGATGCCAGTTGCCGTCCGGCGGGGGTGGGGACAACTGCCTCTCGCCTGGCCGGCGGATCTTCGGCTGACGGCCGGTGGTGCCGCCTGCGGCGGCGAGCGCCCTGCGGGCGCGTCCTCAAGCGCCGGACGGGCTGCAATGCAGCCCGTCCGGCGCTTGAGGACACGGCACAGCAGCGCAGCATGCGCGATGGGCCCCGGCCGGAGTGGTCCGGGCGGGGCCCATGGGCCGGGGTGGGGCGGGGATCAGTCCTTGATCTCGCAGATGACGGCTCCGGAGGAGACCGAGGCGCCGATCTCCGCGGTGATGCCCTTGACCGTGCCCGCGCGGTGCGCGTTCAGCGGCTGCTCCATCTTCATGGCCTCCAGGACCACGATCAGATCGCCCGCGGCCACTTCCTGGCCCTCTTCGACCGCGACCTTCACGATGGTGCCCTGCATCGGCGACGCGAGCGCGTCACCGGACGCCGCCGAGCCGGCCTTCTTCGCCGCGCGGCGCTTCGGCTTCGCGCCGCCCGCCGCGGCGGTGCGGGCGATGGTCATGCCGAGCGAGGAGGGCAGGGAGACCTCCAGGCGCTTGCCGCCGACCTCGACGACCACGGTCTCGCGGCCCGGGGCCTCCTCGTCCTCGTCCGCCACCGCGCCGGAGAAGGCGGGAATGGTGTTCTCGAACTCGGTCTCGATCCAGCGGGTGTGCACCGTGAACGGGTCCGCGGTGAACGCCGGGTCGGTGACGACCGCCCGGTGGAAGGGGATCGCCGTGGCCATGCCCTCGACGGTGAACTCGCCCAGGGCCCGCGCCGCGCGCTGGAGCGCCTGCTCACGGGTGGCGCCCGTGATGATGAGCTTGGCGAGGAGCGAGTCCCACGCCGGGCCGATGACCGAGCCGCTCTCGACGCCGGCGTCCAGGCGCACGCCCGGGCCCGACGGCGGGTCGAAGCGGGTCACCGTGCCGGGGGCGGGGAGGAAGTTGCGGCCCGGGTCCTCGCCGTTGATGCGGAACTCGAACGAGTGACCGCGCATCGGCGGGTCGTCGTAGCCGAGCTCCTCGCCGTCGGCGATCCGGAACATCTCGCGGACCAGGTCGATGCCGGTGACCTCTTCGGTGACCGGGTGCTCGACCTGAAGACGGGTGTTGACCTCCAGGAAGGAGATCGTGCCGTCCTGGCCCACGAGGAACTCGCACGTGCCCGCGCCCTCGTAGTGGGCCTCGCGCAGGATGGCCTTGGAGGCGCGGTAGAGCTCCGCGTTCTGCTCCGGGGTGAGGAAGGGGGCCGGGGCCTCTTCCACGAGCTTCTGGTGGCGGCGCTGGAGCGAGCAGTCGCGGGTGGAGACCACCACGACGTTGCCGTGCTTGTCGGCCAGGCACTGCGTCTCGACGTGACGCGGCCGGTCCAGGTAGCGCTCCACGAAGCACTCGCCGCGACCGAAGGCCGCGACGGCCTCACGGACGGCGGAGTCGTACAACTCCGGTACCTCTTCGAGGGTGCGGGCGACCTTCAGACCGCGGCCGCCGCCACCGAAGGCGGCCTTGATGGCGATCGGCAGGCCGTGTTCCTCGGCGAACGCGACGACCTCGTCCGCCCCGGAGACCGGGTCGGAGGTGCCGGCGACCAGCGGGGCACCGGCCCGCTGCGCGATATGACGGGCCGCCACCTTGTCACCGAGGTCGCGGATGGCCTGTGGCGGCGGGCCGATCCAGGTCAGGCCGGCGTCGAGGACGGCCTGGGCGAAGTCGGCGTTCTCGGACAGAAATCCGTATCCGGGGTGGATGGCGTCCGCGCCCGATTCGGCTGCCGCGGCAAGCACCTTGGCCACGTCGAGGTAGCTCGTCGCCGGGGTGTCACCGCCCAGCGCGTAGGCCTCGTCGGCCGCGCGGACATGCAACGCGTCACGGTCCGGGTCGGCATAGACCGCCACACTCGCGATCCCGGCATCCCGGCACGCACGAGCAACGCGGACAGCGATTTCGCCACGGTTGGCGATGAGCACCTTGCGCACGATGGCTCCCTCCTTGAAACAAGGTGAGTTTAGGTACTGGCAACACTCTGTGCCGACCCGACTTCCAGGGTGACCTTGCCCACACGGAGCGTTAAACGGAAGCGCCCTATGGGTTGAAGTTCCCAGATCCCCCACGGTACGCGGCGTTTCCCGGACGCCTGCGCGAGGGACGGTGTGGTCAAGGTCTCGATGAGCGCCCGGGAGTGGCGGTGCCGTTTCTTTGTGGAGTCCCTACGAACGGGTGACACAAAGTTTGCGCTCTCGCCCGGGGCGTTGGGGGGGCGTCAGGGGGTGCCGGCCCTTTCGACGGGTGGCTTACCCACCAGTAGCGTCCCCGAGCCGGCCAACTTTCCGGCCTCTGCGGCGACATGGCGCATCACCTCGGTCACCTGGTGTCTGCGCCGATGAAAATCGGCCAGTGGCAGTGCCGCCGAGACGGCCTGCGCCGGGCCCCCGCGATCGCCGGGCACGGGCACCGCGATGCAGGCCACGCCGGGTGCACATTCCTCGACCTCCACCGCGACACCGCTGCGGCGGACCTGCCGAAGCTCCAGATCCAGCCGTTCCGGCGAGGTGATCGTACGGGGGGTGATGGCCCTCATCCCGGAGTCCGCGAGATAGCGCAGCCGGGCCGCCCGGGGGAGGGCGGCGAGCAGGACCTTGCCGTGGGCGGTGGCGTGTCCGTCGGTGTCACGGCCGACGGAGAAGCCCCCGGTGGCCGGGTAGGAGGCGGCCGTTCCGGCGAGGACGGCGATGTCCCCGTCCCGGTAGGTGCTGAAGTACGTGTCCGTCCCGGCCGCCCGTCGCACCCGGGCGAGCAGCTCGTGCACCCGCTCGTCCATCCGCATCTGCCGCTGGAAGGCGCTGTGCAGGGAGGGGACGCGGTAGCCGAGGGTGTAGCCGCCGGAGCCACGGACGAGATGGCCGCGCTCGGTGAGGGTGCCGAGCAGGTCGTAGACCGTCGAGAGGCCGCAGCCCAGCTGCCGGGCGAGTGCCTTGGCGGGCACCGGCCCGTCGGACGCGGCGACGGCGTCCAGCACGTCCAGGGCGCGGTCGACGGACTGGGGCATGGCGGAACGGCTCCTTGACGTCGGTACCCGTCGGCGGTCCGCCGACGGGCCCACCAGCTTGGCACGGCCGCGCCCGAGGCCGCCGGATCCGCCTTCTCTACCAGCTCCGCGGAGGACCATGGGGGTTTTGGGGAAGGAGCCCCCGAGTGGCCGAAGCGTCGGTGACCGAGATGACACGACATCGTTGGTGAAGTCATGATCAAGCGCATTGCAGCCGCCGCCGTTCTGGCCGGCGCCGCTCTCACGATGACCGCCACCGCCGCGTCCGCCGTGCCCACGCCCGTCCCCCCGCCGAACGCGACGGCGGGCGACGTCGTGACCCCGCCGCCGGGCATGGCCAAGGACGGCAACCCGCAGACCAGCATCTACCCGGGCGCCACCGACGAGCTGAGCAGGCTGAACCAGCTCGACAAGCTGAACGAGCTGGGCAAGCTCAACCAGGTCACCGAGGCGCTGACCCCCGTGCTCGGTCTGCTGCCGTTCTAGCCTGCCCGGCGGGTCACCGTGCCCGCACCACCGCTGCGCGGCGGTGTCCTCAATCGCCGGACGGGCTGGTTTTGGCTGAGCTCAGCCAAAACCAGCCCGTCCGGCGATTGAGGACGCGCCCGCAGGGCGCTCGGGGCGTCACACCCACAGGTCGGTGATCACGACGCCCAGTTCGGCGAGCTGCTCGCGGAGCAGGGGGAGCGACAGGCCGATGACGTTGCCGGGGTCGCCGTCGATGCCCTCGATGAAGGGTGCGGAGCGGCCGTCGAGGGTGAACGCGCCCGCCACGTGAAGGGGCTCGCCGGAGGCCACGTACGCGGCGATCTCGGCGTCGCCCGGCTGACCGAAGCGGACCGTCGTGGAGGCGGTGGCGGAGACCTGACGGCCGGTGGCCGTGTCGATGACGCAGTGGCCGGTCCGCAGTTCTCCGGACCGGCCACGCATCGACTTCCAGCGGGCGGTGGCGTCCTCGGCGTCCTTGGGCTTGCCGAGGGCCTCGCCGTCCAGCTCCAGCACCGAGTCGCAGCCGATGACGAGCGCCCCGGCCGCCTCCGCCCGCGCGGCCACGGCCGCCGCCTTCGCCTCGGCGAGCACCCGCGCCAGCTCGGCGGGGGTCGGCGCGGTGATCGCGTCCTCGTCCACACCGCTGACGATCACCTCGGGCGCGAGCCCGGCCTGGCGCAGCAGGCCGAGTCGGGCGGGGGACTGGGAGGCGAGGACGAGGCGGCGGCGCCCGTGGCTGTCGTTCATACGGGCCAGCCTATGAGGTCCGCCGCCCCGGGTCGGCCCCGCCGGGTCGGCTCAGCCGGCGGCCACGGCCACCTCTCCGCTCATCCGGACCGGTTCCGTACCCTCCTCGTTGTGCCGGTCCGCCCAGTTGGTGAGGGCGGTCAGGCACGCGTGGTCGAGGTGGCGCAGCCCGGACAGGTCGAGTTCGATCGGCCGGTCCTTCGGCAGCGCTTCGAGGGTGTCGAGCATGTGCGGCAGCCGCAGGAACGTGGCGTTGCCGGTGAGCCGGACGCGGATGGGCCCGGTGTCACCGTCCTCGACGTTCAGCTGGATGTGGGAGATCTCCCAGGCGGTCTTGGCGACCGCGAGCAGCAGACCGATCAGGACCCCCTCGAACATGTTCGTGGTGACGATCGCGACGGCGGTGACCGTCAGGACCACGGCCTCGCCGCGGTGCGCGCGCCACAGCGGAAGCAGTTCCCGGACCGGGACGAGCTTGCAGCCCGCGTGCACGAGCACACCTGCGAGGGCCGCGACGGGGATCACGCCGAGCGCCGCCGGGAGCAGGGCCGCGAACAGCAGCAGCCACAGGCCGTGCAGGACGCGGGAGGCCTTGGTGCGGGCGCCCGCCTGGACGTTGGCCGCGCTGCGCACGATGACCGCGGTCATCGGCAGCGCGCCGAGCAGCCCGCAGACGGTGTTGCCCGCGCCCTGCGCCATCAGCTCCTTGTCGTACTCGGTCCGGGGGCCGTCGTGCATCCGGTCCACCGCCGCGGCACTGAAGAGGCTTTCGGCGGAGGCGATGAGGGTGAAGGCCAGCACGGTGCCGAGCAGGGCCACGTCGCCCAGATGGGAGAAGGCGCCGGCGCCGGGCGGCTGGACGGCCTCCAGCAGGCCCCGTACCTCGACCTTGGCGACGGGCGGGGAGAAGAGGGCCGTGGCGGTCGTGGCGAGCGCCACCGCCACCAGGGGCGCGGGTACCACCCCGGAGATCCGCGCGGGCAGCTTCTTCCACAGCACCAGGACGGCGATGGTCCCGGCGCCCAGGGCGAAGGCGGACAGGGCCGTCCGGTCGGCGGCGATGTCGCCGACGAGGCCGGGGAGCCCGGCCACCTTCTCCAGCCCGGTGCCGGGGGCCTTGAGGTCGGCCATCGCATAGGACTGGCCGAGGATGAGGACGAGCCCGATGCCGGCCAGCATTCCCTGGACGACGGCGATGGAGATGGCGCGGAACCAGCGCCCGAACCCGAGGAAGCCCAGGGCGGTCTGGAGGGCGCCGGTGGCCAGGACGATCACCCCGAGGGTGCCGAGGCCATGGGTCTGGACGGCCTCGTACACCAGCACGGTCAGTCCGGCGGCCGGGCCGCTGACCTGAAGGGAGCTGCCGGGCAGCAGACCGACGACGAGGCCGCCGACGATGCCGGTGACCAGGCCGAGTTCGGCGGGCACCCCGGAGGCGACGGCGACACCGACGCACAGCGGGAGGGCGACGAGGAAGACGACGAGCGAAGCGGTGACGTCCCGTCGCAGGTCGGTGGAACGGAATCTGGAGAGCATGGATTCCTCACGTAGGTGGGGAAGGCGAGCAGTGGTGACCCGATGCCGCGGATCACCACCGGCGGTTCACAGGGGCAGGAACGCGGCTCGGTCGCCGGCGGGCTGGTGGGCGAGGACGGCTCCGGTGTGGACCTCGTAGTACCAGGCGTGCAGCCCGAGGCCGCCGTCGGCGAGCCGGCGGGCCACACAGGGGTAGCCGCGCAGCCGGTCGAGCTGGGCGAGGACGTGCCCCTGCACGGGGACGGCCACGTCGGGGCCGTCCGTGCCGGTGCCCGCTTCCCGCAGCTCGGCCGAGGCCCCGCGCCGCAGCCAGCCCTGGACGGCGGGCACCCCGGTCAGGTCCTCGTCGCGCACCAGAGCGCCCACGGCGCCGCAGTGCGAGTGCCCGCAGACGATGATGTCGCGGACGCCGAGGACCGACACCGCGTATTCGATGGTGGCCATCTCGCCGGAGGGCTGCTCGGTGCTGTACGCGGGAACGATGTTGCCCGCCGTGCGGAGTTCGAACAGTTCTCCCGGCCGGGTGCCGGTGATGAGTGCCGGCACGACCCGGGAGTCGGAGCAGGTGATGAACAGTGCTTCGGGGGACTGGCCCAGCTCAAGGCCGCTGAGTTCCCCGAGGGATTGAGGCGCGCGGGTGGAGAAGGCGCGGGCGTGGTCGATGAGGGACTGCATGAACGGCTGACCTCCTGGAGGTCGTCGTTGTCGGTCGGACATCGAAGACGTTGCGTCGTCGGTACGTCTCGTATGGATTTATGCGGGTATGGGGTTGAAGCACCGAAGAGTTCGGTGCGGCCGGAAAAACGGCGAAGCCGCCGTGCTCAGGGGTCCGGAGGCGCGGTGCCCGAAGGCGATGGGCGCCCGCGGGCGCTCAGTGCCTGGAGACGCTCAGTGCCGGAAAACCTGGAAGACGGCGGCGAGTTGATGACTGGATCCGCGAGCCGACGCGGGCATCCGCCAGTCGGGCTGCCCCGCACCCGTTCCCCCGTGCGCGGCGTCCGGTGCGTTCCCGGTGGGCGTGGCGGAGGCGGGCCGCTGCCGGAGCCGCGGCGTGGCGGTGGTGCCGACGGAGGTCCGGCCACGACGGGTCTGTTCGTCGTCGCCGCGGTCGTCGGGGTGGAGGCGGTCGGTCTCGGCGGCCTGGACCGTGTGCGAGACCGACGACGGCGACAGAACGGGTTCCCCGGCTGCCGACGTCTGGGCGAGCAGGAACACGGACAGGACGAGGGCGAGGAGCGTGCCGACGAAGCCGGCGGACCGGAGGCGCATCACGTCCCGCTCCCTCGTTCGAGTGTCTGTGGTGAGGGATTCTAGTCATATGAGGTGTCGGAGCGGGGGCGGAGCGATGACCTCTGAGTTAAGTCCGAAGATCGTACGATTTCCGTCGGGGAATGGTTGACGGCTGCACCAACGGCCTTCGTAGCAGGCCCCGTTACTTCTTGAGCACCGACTCCATGACCTTCTTCGCGATGGGCCCCGCGAGCCCGCCGCCGGAGATCTCGTCGCGGTCGATGCCCGACCCCTCGGGGTCGATGAACACGGCGACGGCGACCGGCGAACCGTCGCCCTGCTTGGCGTAGGAGACGAACCAGGCGTACGGCAGCTTCTCGTTGCGCACCCCGTGCTGCGCGGTGCCGGTCTTCGCGCCGACCGTCACGCCGTCGATGAGCGCCTTCTTGCCGGTGCCGTTCTCGGCGGTATTCTCCATCATCGCCTGGACCTTCTTGGCGGTGTCGGCGGAGACGGCCTGGTTCATGACCTCGGGCTCGTGCTTCTCCAGGACGGACAGATCGGGCCCGCGCAGCTCCTCGACCATGTACGGCTTCATCACCTTGCCGTCGTTGGCGAGGCCCGCGGTCATCATCGCGATCTGCAGCGGCGTGCTGTCCAGGCTGCCCTGGCCCATACCGGTCAGCGCGGTCTGCGGCCGGTCGAGCTTCGTGGGGTAGAGACTCTCACTGGCCCGCACCGGGGTGAACACCTCGGAGTTGAAGCCGAACTTCTCCGCCGTCTCCCGCATCTTGTCCTTGCCCAGCTTGGCCGCCAGGTCCAGGAAGACGTTGTTGCACGACCACTGGAGACCGGTCTTGAGCGAGGCCCTGTCGCAGGGCGCGGAAGCGATGTCGTTGCCGATCCTCGTGGTGCTGTCGGGCAGCTGGTAAGGGGCCGGCGCGTCGCCCTTGGCGTCGATGTCCGAGACCAGCCCGTGTTCCAGGGCCGCCGCCGCGGTGAGGATCTTGAACGTCGAACCCGGGGGGAACCGCTCGCGCAGCGCCCGGTTGTTCATCGGCTTGTCCTTGTCGGCCTGGAGCTTCTTCCACTCCGCCTTGTCCTTGCCGGACTGCCCGGCGATGAGCGACGGGTCGTAGGACGGTGTGGAGGCCAGGGCGAGGATCTTGCCGGTGCGCGGGTCGAGCGCGACGACCGCGCCCTTGTACGAGCCGAGGCCCTCGTAGGCGGCCTTCTGCGCCTTGGGGTCGATGGTCGTCACCACATCGCCGCCGCGCGACTTCTTGCCCGTGAGCATGTCACTGGTCTGCTGGAAGAAGAGCCGGTCGTCCTTGCCGCTGAGCAGCTTGTCGTTGACGCCTTCCAGGAACGTGTTGCCGTAGCCCTGCGAGGAGTAGCCGGTGACGGGGGCGTACATCGCGCCGTCCTTGAACGTGCGCTTGTACTTCAGGTCGCCGTCGGTCGCGACGGAGCCGGTGACGGGCTGGCCGCCGACGATGATGCTGCCGCGCGGCTGGGCGAACCGGGCGATGGTCACCCGGTGGTTCTTCTCGTGGTTCGAGAGTTCGCCGTTGCGTGCGAACTGCACCCAGGTGGCCTGGGCGAGCAGGGCGAACACCAGCACCCCGACGAATATCGCTATGTGGCGTACGGGCCTGTTCATGGTTCGACGCACTCCCCGGTTCGCGGCATATCACTGGTAGTGATGCGAATGGGGGGAATTTGGTTGCGGAGGTAATGCACCTGTGTGTCCGCTGTGCCCTGTGCGTCACCGCACGCGCGGACGCCCGCTCAGGCGATGCCGAGCACGAAGAAGAGGACCACCATGCCGACCGCGATCACGACACCCGCCCTCCGGAGCATCGCCTGCGCCTCGCGCAGCTCCTCGGGGGGTTCGTCGGACGGGTCGGACCAGAGCATGCTGCCCATGGTGCGCCCGGAATGCGTGGCGCGCCTGAGTACGGGTACTCACGCGCGCCTCTCGCCTGGCCGGCGGTCTCTTCGGCTGCGGGCCGGTTGTGCCGCCTGCGGCGGCGGGCGCCCTGCGGGCGCGTCCTCAAACGCCGGACGGGCTGGAAATGGCTGGTCCCAGTCCGTCCGGCGATTGAACGGCTGAACCCCGTAGACCGACCCCGCCCGGCGCTTGCTGGACGGCTGAGCCCAGCCAAAACCAGCCCGTCCGGCGATTGAGGACACCGCCGCGCAGCGGTGGTGCGGACGCCACGGGCCGCGGCGCACGCCCACATGATCCGCCGGACAGGCCCTAGGCCGGCCAGTACGTCGTCCGCCAAGCGCGAGCGCCCGGGCGGGGGACGTTGCGGGCCGCGACCAGGCGGGCCGGGGCGGCCCACTCCGGGCGGGTGCCGTCCTCCGGCGCGGCGGCGGCGCGGGCCGCCGCGCGGGCTTGGACCACCGCCAGGGCGGCGGCCAGCTCCTCCGGGGTGGGATTGCCCCGTACGACCTTGATCACGAGTGGCTTCCTTCCTCGAAAGGACGACGCGGAACCGGGCGGGGGCTACAGCGGGATGTTGCCGTGCTTCTTCGGCGGCAGCGTCTCGCGCTTGTCGCGCAGCGTCCGCAGTCCGCGCACGATGTGGCGGCGCGTCTCGGACGGCATGATCACCGCGTCGACGTACCCGCGCTCGGCGGCCGCGTACGGGTTGAGCAGCGTGTCCTCGTAGTCCGCGATCAGCTTGGCGCGCAGCGCCTCCCGCTCGACCTCCGGTGCCGCGGCGATCGTGCGGCGGTGCAGGATGTTCACCGCGCCCTGGGCGCCCATGACGGCGATCTGGGCGGTGGGCCAGGCGAGGTTGAGGTCCGCGCCCAGGTGCTTGGAGCCCATGACGTCGTACGCGCCGCCGAACGCCTTGCGGGTGATGACGGTGATCAGCGGGACCGTGGCCTCGGCGTAGGCGTAGATCAGCTTGGCGCCGCGCCGGATGATGCCGTTGTACTCCTGGTCCGTTCCCGGCAGGAAGCCGGGGACGTCCACGAAGGTCAGCACCGGGACGTTGAACGCGTCGCAGGTGCGCACGAAGCGCGCGGCCTTCTCGCTCGCGTTGATGTCGAGGCAGCCGGCGAACTGCATCGGCTGGTTGGCGACGATGCCGACGGGGTGGCCCTCGACCCGGCCGAATCCGGTGATGATGTTCGGCGCGAAGAGCGCCTGCGTCTCCAGGAACTCGCCGTCGTCCAGCACGTGCTCGATCGCGGTGTGCATGTCGTACGGCTGGTTCGCCGAGTCCGGGATGAGGGCGTCCAGCTCCAGGTCGGTCTCCGAGGTCTCCAGATCGGCCTCCTCGGGGTAGGCAGGGGGCTCGGAGAGGTTGTTGGAGGGGAGGTAGGACAGCAGCGCCTTGACGTAGTCGATGGCGTCCTTCTCGTCACCCGCCATGTGGTGCGCCACGCCCGAGGTGGTGTTGTGCGTCCGGGCGCCGCCCAGCTCCTCGAAGCCGACGTCCTCGCCGGTGACCGTCTTGATGACGTCGGGACCGGTGATGAACATGTGCGAGGTCTGGTCGACCATCACGGTGAAGTCGGTGATCGCGGGGGAGTACACCGCGCCGCCCGCGCAGGGGCCGACGATCAGGGAGATCTGCGGGATGACTCCCGAGCCGTGGACGTTTCGACGGAAGATCTCGGCGAACAGTCCGAGGGCCACCACGCCCTCCTGGATCCGGGCGCCGCCACCGTCGTTGATCCCGACGACCGGGCAGCCGGTCTTCAGCGCGAAGTCCATCACCTTGACGATCTTCTCGCCGTAAACCTCACCGAGCGAACCGCCGAAAATCGTGAAGTCCTGCGAATACACACAGACCGTACGGCCGTCGACCGTGCCGTACCCGGTGACGACGCCGTCGCCGTACGGGCGGTTGTTCTCGATGCCGAAGTTGGTCGACCGGTGCCGGGCGAACTCGTCCAGCTCGACGAACGAGCCCTCGTCCAACAGCAGCTCGATGCGCTCGCGTGCCGTCAACTTGCCCTTGGCGTGCTGCTTTTCCACCGCCCGCGCGGAGCCGGCGTGCGTCGCCTCGTCGATGCGGCGCTGAAGATCCGCGAGCTTCCCGGCGGTGGTGTGGATGTCGATACCGTCGATTCCACGGGTGTCTGGCTCGGACATCGGGATGCGGCTCCTGCTCGTCCTGAGGGGGCGGGGGTCACTGGCTACCGACTGGCTACCGGTTCGTAGCGTATCGGCGCGGGTGCGCTGCGGAAGTGCGTCGTTGGCCACACCGGTTCACTGTGGTTTCCCTCCTATGGTGGCTGTTATGACGCCCTCCGACGCTTCCGGCAACCCCTGGTCCGACCTCGACCGGCCCCCGCTCAACCTCACGTCCCTGCGGCGCGGCCTGCTGCGCCCCGACGGGCTGTGGACCTCCGTGGACGTGGTCGCGAGCACCGGATCCACCAATTCGGACCTGGTCGCCTCCGGCGGGAGCGAGGGCGCGGTGCTCGTCGCCGAGGAGCAGACCGCCGGGCGCGGCCGGCTCGACCGCACCTGGTCGGCGCCGCCGCGTTCCGGACTCTTCTTCTCCTTCCTGCTGACCCCCGGCCCGGACGTACCCGTAGCGCGATGGGGCTGGCTGCCGCTGCTCGCCGGGGTCGCGACGGTGACGGCCCTGGCCCGCGCGGCGGGCGCCGACATGGCCCTGAAGTGGCCCAACGACCTGCTCATCCAGGTGGACGGCGCCGAACGCAAGGCGGGCGGCATCCTCGCCGAGCGGACCGGTGACAGCGTCGTCATCGGCATCGGCCTCAACGTCTCGCTGCGGGCCGGGGAACTGCCGGTGCCCACGGCGGGCTCGCTGGCGCTCGCCGGGGCGAAGGTGCTGGACCGCGATCCGCTGCTGCGCGCCGTGCTCCGGTCCGTCGAGGAGTGGTACGGCGAGTGGCGGGGCGCCGGGGGCGACCCGGGGGCGTGCCGGCTGCGGGAGGCGTACGCGGCCGGCTGCGCGACGCTCGGCCGCACCGTCCGGGCCGAACTGCCCGGCGGGCGCGAGCTGGTCGGCGAGGCGGTGGCCGTGGACGGCGACGGGCGGCTGGTCCTCGCCACCGAGCAGGGGGTGCAGGAGCCGGTCGGCGCGGGCGACATCGTCCATCTGCGCCCGGCGCGGCCGCGGGAGTGAACCGCGCGCCGCGCGTGGCGGCGCGTGCTTCGACGTGGCGTGGCGGCGAGCGACCGGAAGAGTGGGGGAAAGGGTGAGCCGATACCGTCAAGAGAGTGAGCTACGGCACACCTGCCGTATCGTTGTGCCCAGAACCTAGGCGAGCAGCGATCGGCAGGGCAGTGCGCACGGATCGGACAGGGGGCGGGCGGTGACCGCCGACGATGGGGGCACCCCCCGTGCCGTCAGGGCGACGGGGGAGGACGGCACCGAACGCGGGGCCGCCGGGGACAGCGCGGGCGAACCGGCCGGTAAGCGGCCCGACCGGGCGGCCGGCACACCCGCCGGTCCATCGGGCGCCCGGTCGGGCCGGGACATCGAGGCGGACTCCGGTGACGAGGGCGGGGACCCCATCGCGCTCCGGCTGGAAGCGCTGATCCTCGGCGCCGAGCGCCGCTACACCCCCTTCCAGGCCGCACGCGCGGCCGGGGTGTCCATGGATCTGGCCTCCCGCTTCTGGCGCGCCATGGGCTTCGCCGACATCGGCCAGGCCAAGGCCCTGACCGAGGCGGACGTCCTCGCGCTGCGCCGGCTGGCGGGTCTGGTCGAGGCGGGCCTGCTGAGCGAGCCCATGGCCGTCCAGGTCGCCCGGTCCACCGGGCAGACCACGGCCCGGCTCGCCGACTGGCAGATCGACTCCTTCCTGGAGGGGCTGACGGAGCCGCAGGAACCCGGCATGACCCGCACGGAGATCACCTATCCGCTGGTCGAGCTGTTGCTGCCGGAGCTGGAGGAGTTCCTCATCTACGTCTGGCGGCGCCAGCTGGCCGCCGCCACGGGCCGAGTCGTCCAGGCCCAGGACGACGCGGAGATGGTCGACCGGCGGCTCGCCGTCGGCTTCGCCGACCTCGTGGGCTTCACCCGTCTGACGCGTCGTCTGGAGGAAGAGGAGCTGGGCGAGCTGGTCGAGGCCTTCGAGACGACCGCCGCCGACCTCGTCGCGGCGCACGGCGGCCGGCTGATCAAGACCCTCGGCGACGAGGTGCTCTACGCGGCGGACGACGCGGGCACCGCCGCCGAGATCGGACTGCGGCTGATCGAGACCATGACCCACGACGAGACGATGCCCGAGCTGCGCGTCGGCATCGCCTTCGGCACGGTCACGACCCGCATGGGCGACGTCTTCGGCACGACGGTGAACCTGGCCTCCCGGCTGACGTCGATAGCGCCGAAGGACGCGGTGCTGGTGGACGGCGCCTTCGCGGAGGAACTCGCGTGCAACGGCGACGCCCCGAAGTCGGAGGCGGAGG
This sequence comes from Streptomyces sp. NPDC042259, assembly GCF_055582085.1. NCBI lineage: Bacteria > Bacillati > Actinomycetota > Actinomycetes > Kitasatosporales > Streptomycetaceae > Streptomyces > Streptomyces sp. NPDC042259. The sequence continues at coordinate 433,766 of NZ_JBVJDW010000004.1, forward strand.
CCGCGGCGTCGGCGTCCCCCGAGGAGGTCCAGAAGTACCGCTTCGCCCTCCAGCCGATGTGGCAGCGCCCGGTACGAGGCCTGGGCGTGGTCGAACCCTGGCTCCTGACGCGCAGGGGCCACTGAGCCGGTGCCGAAGGGACCCGGCGCGAAGGGGCCCGGTGTGACGGCCGCCGGAGCGCGCGGAAAATCGAGCCCGGCCGCCGATTGAGGACATCCGCGGCCGGTGCGATGATCCGATGCGGCAGGTTTACGGTCGTTAACGCTTCGCGGAGGTCATCGCATGAGTGAGCAGCGCTTCGGTGAATGGATCGTCGTCCGGCGGCACGGCCACGTCGCCGAGCTGGCCCTGGACCGGCCCAAGGCCATGAACGCCGTCTCCACGGAGATGGGCCGCCGGATCGCGGAGGCCACCACCGCGCTCGCCGCCGATCCCGGTGTCCGGGTCGTCGTCCTCACCTCCACCCACGAGCGGGCCTTCTGCGTGGGCGCGGACCTCAAGGAGCGCAATTCCTTCTCCGACGCCGATCTGGGGCGCCAGCGCCCGCACGCCCGTGCCGCCTACACCGGCGTCCTGGAGCTGCCCGTACCGGCCATCGCGGCCGTGCACGGCTTCGCCCTCGGCGGCGGCTTCGAGCTGGCACTGTCCTGCGACGTGATCGTCGCGGACCGCACGGCCGTGGTGGGTCTGCCCGAGGTGTCCGTGGGCGTGATCCCCGGCGGCGGTGGGACGCAGCTGCTGCCGCGCCGGGTGGGGGCCGCCCGCGCCGCCGAGCTGATCTTCACCGCGCGGCGGGTGCCGGCCGAGGAGGCGCGGGACCTGGGCCTGGTGGACCGGCTCGTCCCCGAGGGCGAGGACCGTACCGAGGCGCTGGCGCTCGCGCAGCGGATGGCCGCGAACTCGCCCGTGGGGCTGCGGGCCGCGAAGCGGGCGCTGCGGCTGGGGCACGGGCTGGACCTCCGGGCGGGGCTGGAGGTCGAGGACGCGGCTTGGCGGTCCGTGGCCTTCTCGGCCGACCGCGCGGAGGGCGTGGCCGCGTTCAACGAGAAGCGGACCCCGAACTGGCCGGCCGAATAACGAGGCATTGCCCCGGTCCATCAGCGCTGATGTCAGAGAAAATCGGCTGTCGCGCGGCAAAGCGGAATGGGCAGGATGGGTCCGCGATTCTTACGCTGGAGTGCAAGGCTGCACACGGCGACGGATTGTGAGGCTGGGGTGGCAGGTGACGGGGAGTGCGACGGCCGGCTGCGCGCCGTGGTGGAACTGGCGCAGGCGATGGCGGCGGCGCGCACCTCGCTGGAAACCGTCGACGCCGCGGCCGAGGGGGCGCGGCGTGCCCTGGAGGGCACGTTCGCGGCCGTCTCGGCGTGGGAGCGGGCCCGTGGGCGTCTGCGGGTGCTGGTGAACGCCGGTGAGCGGGCCGAGGGCGAGGAGCGGTTCCCGGTCGACGAGTCCTACCCCGTGCACGACTTTCCCGAGATCGCGGAGTTCCTGCACGACGAGTGGGTGGGCGGCGGCGAGCCGCACGCCTGGGTGGAGACCGCCGAGGGCCCCGAGGGCACGGCGGAGGACGGCGGCTTCGGCGCGTACGGGCCCGGCCGGGCCCGGGGCCTGCGCCGCCGGGGGCGCGGCAGCTGCGTCGTCGCCCCGATCGTGCTGCACGGGCGGGCGTGGGGCGAGCTGTACGTGGCGCGCCCGCCGGGCGTGCCCGCGTTCGACCGGGCGGACGCCGACTTCGCGACCGTCCTGGCCGCCGTGGCGGCGGCGGGCATCGCGCAGACCGAACGCCTGGAGGAGGCCCGCAAGCTCGCCTTCACCGATCCCCTGACCGGTCTGGCCAACCGCCGCGCCGTCGACGCGCGCCTCGACGAGGCCGTGGAGCGGCATGTGGCGGACGGCGTGGTCGTCAGCCTGGTGGTGTGCGACCTGAACGGGCTGAAACGCGTCAACGACACGCTGGGCCACGCGGTGGGCGACCGGCTGCTGGAACGATTCGGCTCGGTGCTGTCGCTGTGCGGGGCGAAGCTGCCGGGGGCGCTGGCGGCGCGGCTCGGCGGTGACGAGTTCTGCCTTCTGACGGTAGGCCACCCGGCGGACGACGTGGTGCGGGTCGCGGACGAACTGTGCCGCCGGGCGGCGGAGTTGGAGCTGGGCGAGGGAGTGGCCTGCGGGGTCGCCTCCACGGGCGACCCGATCGGCGACGTCCGCTCCGCCCGCCGCCTCTTCCGTCTCGCGGACGCCGCCCAGTACCGCGCGAAGGCGGCACGCGAGCCGAAACCGGTCGTCGCGGGCCGCGAGGGCGGCCCCGAGGACCCGGTCGTCCGCCTCGCCGACCGCCCACCCGCGCCCCCGAGAGCCGAACGCCGCCGCTTCCGGGGCCGGAGACCGTGACCTTGGGCGGGTGCGGGCTGAAATGCAGCCCGTCCGGCGCTTGAGGACGCGCCCGCAGGGCGCTCAGCCGCCGCAGGCGGCAAAGGCGGGCCGGCAGTCGAGGGTCCGCCGGCCAGGCGAGAGGCGCACGCCGCCGCAGGCGGCAAAGCCCCGGCCCGCAGTCGAGGGTCCGCCGGCCAGGCGAGGCGCGCTCAGCCGCCGCAGGCGGCAACGGACGGCCCGCAGCCGAAGAGACTGTCGGCCAGGCGAGAGGCGCACGCCGCCGCAGGCGGCAAAGCCGGCCCGCGGTCGAAATGATCCCGGCCCCCCTCCGCGTTGATACAGAGATACAGACGAAACCCACAGGCCGGAAGGCCATCGGCCGAGACCTAGTGACAGTAAGCGATTCAGTCTCTAGGGTGCCTGAATATGGATATGCACACTGTGGTGGTGGGGACGGCCGGGACGACCGCGGCGGACGTGATCGCCGTGGCGCGCGACGGCGCCCGGGTCGTGGTTTCGGACGAGGCGCTCGCGGCCGTGGCGTCGGCGCGGCAGATCATCGACGATCTGGCCGCCAAGCCCGACCCCGTCTACGGCGTCTCCACCGGCTTCGGCGCCCTCGCCGTCCGCCACATCAGCCCCGACCTGCGCGCCCAGCTCCAGCGCAACATCGTGCGCTCGCACGCCGCCGGCATGGGCCCGCGCGTGGAGCGCGAGGTCGTCCGGGCGCTGATGTTCCTGCGGCTGAAGACCGTGGCCTCCGGTCACACGGGCGTGCGTCCCCTCGTCGTCGAGACGATGGCCGCGATCCTCAACGCCGGCATCACCCCCGTCGTCCACGAGTACGGCTCCCTCGGCTGCTCCGGCGACCTCGCGCCGCTCTCCCACTGCGCGCTCACCCTCATGGGTGAGGGCGAGGCCGAGGGCCCCGACGGTGTGCTGCGCCCGGCCGCCGAGCTGCTCGCCGCACACGGCATCGAGCCGGTCGAGCTGCGGGAGAAGGAGGGCCTCGCGCTCCTCAACGGCACCGACGGCATGCTCGGCATGCTGGTCATGGCCTGTGCGGACCTCGCCCGCCTGGTCACCTCGGCCGACATCACCGCCGCGCTCTCCCTGGAGGCCCTGCTCGGCTCCGAGAAGGTCCTCGCCCCCGAGCTGCACGCCATCCGCCCGCACCCGGGCCAGGGCTCCAGCGCCGACAACATGCTGCGGGTGCTGGCCGGTTCGGGGCTGACCGGACACCACCAGGACGACGCGCCGCGCGTCCAGGACGCGTACTCCATCCGCTGCGCCCCGCAGGTCGCGGGCGCGGGCCGGGACACCCTCGCGCACGCCCGGCTGGTCGCCGACCGCGAGCTGGCCGCCGCCGTCGACAACCCCGTGGTGCTGCCCGACGGCCGGGTGGAGTCCAACGGCAACTTCCACGGCGCCCCCGTCGCGTACGTCCTGGACTTCCTCGCCATCGCCGCCGCCGACCTCGGCTCCATCGCCGAGCGCCGTACGGACCGGCTGCTGGACAAGAACCGTTCGCACGGACTGCCGCCGTTCCTCGCGGGCGACCCGGGCGTCGACTCCGGCCTGATGATCGCCCAGTACACGCAGGCGGCCCTGGTCAGCGAGATGAAGCGACTGGCCGTCCCCGCTTCGGTGGATTCGATCCCGTCCTCCGCGATGCAGGAGGACCACGTCTCCATGGGCTGGTCGGCGGCGCGCAAGCTGCGTACGGCCGTTGACGCCCTGTCCAAGATCGTCGCCGTCGAGCTGGTCGCCGCGACCCGCGCGATCGAGCTGCGCGAGGGCCTGGAGCCCGCGCCCGCGACCCGGGCGGTGCTGCGCGCCGTCCGCGCGGCCGGGGTCCAGGGGCCGGGGGAGGACCGTTTCCTCGCCCCCGACCTGGCGGCGGCCGACGCGTTCGTCCGCGCCGGAAAGCTCGTCGAGGCGGCGGAGACGGTGACGGGCCCGCTGGCCTAGCACCCCGTTCGACCTGCGGTTTTTGCCGCTGTTTGACCCGGCCCTGTCGGGGTGGAGGGCTCCGGCCCCCGCCCGGCAGGGCCTTTTGGCCCTTCCGGGCCACAGGGGTGACGCGGTCGAATGGAGATGTCGAACGAAGCTACCGGCCCGCCGGGCGTGATCTGCGCATGGCGACGGTGACCAGGGCGCCACCCGCGCCGACGAAGGCGATACCGCCGATGACGTACGGGGTGGTGTCGAAGCCGCCCGTATGAGCGAGGGCGAGCTGCCCGCTACCGGCGACGGCGCCGGAGGCGGGTGATCCGGCGGACTGCCGGGGCGCCGACGCGGCGCGGTCCCCCTGGGCCGTGGAAGCGTGGGTGGAACGTTCTGCCGTCGCATTGGCGGTCGGTACGAACCACACCGCACACAGCAGCGAACCGGCGGCGACGGCGGTCAGCAGCGGTCGGCGTGCGGTCACGGCATGATCCCCCTTGAAGTGACGAAGAGTTGGGGGTCGTGGATCTTGTGTGAATCCCGACTGACCCGATGTTAGTGATACAGATGGATCCGGGGGAAGTCGTGGCCCCCACCGACCTGTCCGCGCGGGCACCGTCCGGATCGGCCTCACCGGTTTCCCCGTTGGGCGCCGGAGGGTCTTTACTGGCGTGGTTCCGCGTGGTCTTGCCCACACTTTCCCGAGGTGTGGAACGGACGAAACGGTGCAGGCGTTCCTTAAGCAGTAGCCGGGATACGTGTTGCCCCACGATTCGGCTCGGGATTCCGGGGTCCAGGAGCAATGGAGAAGCGTGTGATGACGTACGGCAAGCGCCGCAAGAGCCTGGTGGCCGCGGCCGCCGTGCTCGGCGGTGTACTGACTCTCGCCGCGTGCGGCGGAGGCGACGACGACGCCAAGAGCGGCGGCTCCGGCAAGTCGCAGAACCAGGTCGACGCCGCTGCCGCCAAGGACGCGTCCAAGGCGCAGATCAAGATCACGCCGAAGGGCGGGACCACGAACGCGGGCATCGCCAGCGATGGCACCCAGGTCACCGTCAGCGACGGCGAGCTCACGAGCGTCAAGATGACGACCGAAAAGGGCACCCCCGTCGAGGGTTCAATATCGCCGGACAAGAAGTCGTGGAAGCCCGCGAAGCAGCTCGAGCGGTCGACCAAGTACAAGGTCGTCGCCGAGGCCAAGGACTCCGAGGGCCGCAAGGCGACGGAGCACTCCTCCTTCTCCACCGTCTCGCCGGCCAACAGCTTCATCGGCTCCTTCACGCCGGAGGACGGCTCGACCGTCGGTGCCGGCATGCCCGTGTCGATCAACTTCGACAAGCCGATCAAGGACCGCAAGGCCGTCCAGTCGGCCATCACGGTCAACTCCAGCAGCGGCCAGAAGGTCGTCGGACACTGGTTCGGTGACCAGCGCATCGACTTCCGCCCGCAGGAGTACTGGAAGGCCAACTCCGACGTCACCCTGAAGCTGGACCTCGACGGGGTGGAGGGCGCCCCGGGCATCAAGGGCGTCCAGAAGAAGACGGTCAACTTCAAGATCGGCCACGCCCAGGTCTCCACGGTCGACGTCAAGTCCCACCAGATGACGGTGGTGCGGGACGGCAAGACCATCAAGACCATCCCGATCTCGGCGGGCAGCCCGGACAACCCGACGTACAACGGCAAGATGGTGATCTCCGAGAAGTTCAAGGAGACCCGGATGGACGGCTCGACCGTCGGCTTCACCAAGGGCGACGGCAAGGGCGAGTACGACATCAAGGACGTGCCGCACGCGATGCGCCTGTCCACGTCGGGCACGTTCATCCACGGCAACTACTGGGGCAGCGGCATCTTCGGCTCGGTGAACACCAGCCACGGCTGCATCGGCCTCGCGGACAAGCAGGGCGCCGACGACCCGTCGACGTCGGGCGCGTGGTTCTTCGAGAACTCGCAGATCGGTGACGTCGTCGAGGTCAAGGGCTCGAACGACAAGACGATCTCTCCGGACAACGGCCTCAACGGCTGGAACATGGACTGGAACGCGTGGGTCGCGGGCAGCGCGACGGGTGCGTGATCGCGAGCCTGTAGCGCAGAAGGGGCCTTCCCGGCGGAACACCGCCAGGAAGGCCCCTTTTCGTGTGCGCTGTGCGGATCCGGACCGCTGCGTCGGCAGACGCGGGCCCGGCTGCGGGGTCACACTGGTGAGTAGCCGTCCAAAGGAGATGAGAGGAAGCGTGAGCGTTGCCACCGCCGACCACAGCGGGCCATGGACTCTTACCGACGTCCTGGGCCTGCCCGAAGACCCGCGCCACCGCATTGAGCTGGTCGGAGGCGCGCTCGTGATGAGCCCCAGCCCCGGCGTACCGCACCAGCGCGCGAGCCATCGTCTGGCCGCACTCCTCGACGCGGCCGCGGAAGCCGCTGCCGCTCCGGTGGAGGTTCTGGAGGCCGTCAACGTCGTCGTGCCGGACGGTCTGCTGATCCCCGACATCGCCGTACTGGACGCCGACGCGGCGGCGGAAGCGGGTCTGACCGTCGACGCCCATGATGTCCTCGTGGTCATCGAGATCGCCTCCCCCTCGACGCGGGTCACCGATCGCAAGATGAAGCCCGCTCTGTACGCGGCGGCTGGCATCCCCCACTACTGGCGCCTCGAACTGGAACCCGCGCCCCGGCTGTACCTCGGACGCCTGGAGGGCGGCGGCTACTCCGATCGCCTCGTCCAGGCGGGTGAGACCACCGGCCTCGATCAGCCCTTTCCCTTGGACTTCGACCCGGCCCGGCTCGTCCGGCGCTGACCGTGTCCTCGTCACATCTTGCGGGACGAAGGCCGGGGGGAGGCCGCTATGGCCCTGGCCCGGTCGTACACCTCCTTGGCGCGGGCGTTCTTCACGTAGGGGCGCAGGGCGGACATCATCGCGCGGAAGCGGTCGTCACACCGTCCGGACCGCACGTGGGGGAAGTCGTCGAGAACCCGGTGCCAGTCCGCGCACGCCTCGTCCAGTCGGCCGATCTCCAGTTTCCTCTCGGCCAGCAGGCCGAGGTGTCGTACGCGTCCGCGCCGGTAGACCGAGTAGCGGGTGCGGTCGGACTCCTCCAGCGCTTCGATGGCCGCCTCCTTGTCGCCGAGCGCGTAACGCACTTGGGCCACGTGGTAAGCCAGCGATGACGGGTCGTATGAGCCGAACGCCTTCGCCTTCGACTCCGCCTTCTCCATCGCGCTCTCGGCCTCACGGATCTTCGCCAGGGCCGTGGCGCGGTGACCGGTCTGAGCGGCGGCGTGGGCCTGCTGCCCGGACAGGAAGGCCGTCATGCGGGGGCCCGCCTCGGGCGACGCGGCCGACGCGGAGTCGGCGAGACGGAGCGAGAGCGGGCCGTGGCCGAGGTCGACGGCCTGGACGCTCATCCCGCGCAGGGTCGTGCAGTACGTGAGGTGGTCCTGTGCGGCTCCGGCCAGTTCCAGCGCTTTGACGTAGTACCGCTGGGCGAGGCCGTCGGCACGCTCGTCCATCGCCATGTAGCCGGTGAGGTACAGGTGGTCGGCCGCCGCCGAGAGCATGGCCTTGCGCACGCTCTCCGAGGCCTCGGCCCGCAGACAGGGTGCGATCGTGTTGACGAGGAACGCGGCGGCCATGGGCCGGGCATGGCGCCCGCCGAACATGTCGTCGATCTCGCTGATCCGCTCCGTCATCGCCGCCACGGCCTCGACCTCGCCGTAGCCGATACGGGTACGGGGGTCGCGCCGCACCGTCTCGAAACGGCCGACGACATCCTGATACCGCGGAATGGTCAGAGCGACCGAGAACAACCCTGCAGCTCCGAGCACGGCCCGCCGCGAGGGGTCCATGTCGGCGCCGCCCAGCTCGATGAGACCGGTCACGCCGTCCACCGGGGCGGGGTGGGACTCGTCCCCGTCGCTCAAACCCGCCTCGGCGGGCGTGACGGGCCGGTTCAGCCGACGGGCGAAGGCTTCGAGGATCGCAGGGCGGGCACGGTGGCGAGGTCTCGTCCCGGTGAGCCAGTGGCACACCGAGGAGTCGTCATAACGCAGGGCGAGGCCCATCTCCGTGCCGACGCGATTGACCTGGCGAGCGAGTTCACCGTTCGTCCAGCGAGCCTCGGTGATCAGCGAGGCCAGGCCGGAGTTCGGGGTGCGATCGGCATGCATGGGACGGGCCTCCCCTGAAATTCAAGGATTTCAACTCCCCACCCTGGCACGGACGTACCGGTCTCTGCAGCTTGCCGGTTAACTCGATGTCACCGCAGGCCGGTGAGCCACTTGAACAGGCCTCTGGCCTGCGTGTTCCCGGCTGCCCTCTGTCGTGGTTCCCAACGAGCCGACGTCGATTATTCGGCCCTTGCCGCTTGGGTCGAGGGTGGTCGGGCCCAGTGCCTGCCGCAAGTACCTGACCATGGAGGACGTCCCGCCCATGACCCCCCAGAGCCCTCGGCCAGAGCCACCGCTCAGCACGATGATGGCCGGTGACAACGCCCCCCTCGACCTTGTCGGCATCCGCGCCACCGTCCGCCGCGCCCTCCAGGAGCGAAGCGCCTTGCCCCGTGCCGAAGAGGTCCACGAGATCACCCGAGCCCTGCGTACCCACCTCTGGCTCATGCTCCCGGCCGCGCAGGCCATCGCGGACGGTCTCGACCGTGGCACGGGCGCCTGGCACCGGTGGCGGGCGCTGATCGACCGGGTGCGGGTGGATCTCGATCACGACGGGGGGCCGGGGCTGTGCTCGGCGGTCGTGCACATGAAGGACCTCGGGCGGACGTGCCGGTTCCTGGCGGATTGCCTGGACGAGTAGGGGCTCGGTTCGCGGGGAGCCCGGCTCGCTGCTCGTCCTTCACCAGCCCCTTCCTGGACAAGGGGTACGCGAGGAGGTAGCCCGCGCCCACACAGGCGGCGGCGCCCGCGGCCAAACCACACAGTGACCGGCGTGGTGGGCCGCCCGAAGAAGCGCACCAGGGAAGCGGTGACGAGGCCGGCCAAGGCAAAGGACGTTCCCGGGCCGGTCGACGTCTTCGGCGCCCGGAGCCGCCGCCGGTGTGGGGTGGGGGTATGGCGGAGAGCCCCCGCAAGGCCGGTGTCGGTCAGGTGAATCGACCCCTTGGCACCGAGACGCCCGGAACCTCCCGTTGATCGGAAAACCCGACGACAGTGCAGGCCGCAGCCCGTACCGTGCGGAGGATGACTGACCTGCTGCGGCTGACCGAGAGCCCGACCGAGGCCGAGATCGACGCGTGGCACGCCGTCGTCACCGACGCGCACGCGCGCGATCTGCCCGCCGCTGTGCCCGCGCCCGGCCGGGTGGAGACGGCGGGCGCGCTGCGCGTACCGGCGGCGAGCAGCCGGTACGTCCGGCTGGCCGTGCCCATGCCGGGCGGCGGCGACGGCTACGCCGGGGTCGCCTCGCTGCGCTTGTTCGACGACGAGGAGAACCGGACGACGGCCTATATCGAACGGCTCGTCGTGCGGCCGGATCAGCGGCGGCGCGGCATCGGGGCGAGACTGTGGCGGGAGTTGCAAGGGGTGCTCGCTGAGGAGAAGCGCACCTCCGTGAGCCTGGACATCGAACTCGGCGGTGCGGGCGAACAGTTCGCGGTCGCACACGGTGCCACCTGTGCGTTGCCGCTCATGATGTACGTGCAGCGCGTCACCGAGGAGACCGTCGAACCGCCACGGCTTCCCGACGGTTATCGGTTCACGCACTGGACCGGTGTCGTGCCCGACGAGCACGCCGAGGCGTTCGCGCTCGCGCACGGGGCCATGGCCGACAGTCCGATGGGTGACGTGGACGAGAAACCGTTCCCGTGGGACGCCGATCGGATCCGGGGCGCGCAGAGCGCCGTCGTCGATCGCGGCGGGGTCATGCTCACGGTCGTCGCCGTCGCCCCCGACGGCACCCACGCGGGCTATTCGGAGCTGGTGCAGCGCGCGCCCGGCGACGTACGGGCCGTGCAGTACGACACCGCCGTGGCCCCCGCCCACCGGGGCCTGGGACTGGGGCGGGCGGTCAAGCTGCGGATGCTGGAGCTGCTGGCCGAGGAGGGCCTGCCGGTGCGCGAGATCGCCACCACCGTCGCCGACGACAACGGTCCCATGCGGGCCGTGAACAAGCTGCTCGGCTACCGCCCCGAGCGGTCGATCGGGATCTACCAGATGCGCCTGCCGGCCGCGTAGGCGTACGGGAAAATGGGGTGTACAGCCCGGACACCCCGAGACCCGGACACCCCGAGACCCGGACACCCCGAGAGAAGAGAACCCCGTGGCCAAGCGCGACAAGCGGCAGCGCGAGCTGCCGGAGGAGGCCCGGCTGCGGGAGGCCGTGGAGGAGGCGCTGCGCGGATTGCGCGCCCACGCACCGGACGATCTCGACGACGCGCTCTACGCCGCCGCCTCCGCGCTGAGCGCCGCCCCCGCCGGCTGGGAGGCCGTGAGCCGCTCCGTGCTGCGGGTCGCCGAGGCGACCGTACGGCGCGCCTGGGAGTACGGCTGGCAGCCCGCCGACGTCCTGCGGCTCGTGCGGCGGGAGCTGACCGCCGCCGAGGTGCGGTGCGCGGTGGACGTCATCGCGGCCGAGGCGCGGCGGTACGCGCCGGACACGCTCGGCGCGCGCTGGGCCGCGCAGCTCGCGGACGCGGAAGCAACGGTGTGGTGGGAGGCCGACGACGCCTTCCTGGAGGGTTTCGCCGGGCGCGAGCGGCTGAGCCGGTTCGAGACGACGGCGTGCGCGCTCGCGACGCTGCGGCTCATCGGTACGCTGCCGAAGATCGGCGCGGCCGGTCCGTTGCCGGGTGCCGCGCACGCGATGTCCGTGGGGCGCGCGGAGGCCCGTACCGGCGCCATCGAGCCCCGCATGCTTGCCCGGATCCGGGCCCTGCTGGCCAAGGCGGAGTCGACGGAGTTCGCCGAGGAGGCCGAGGCGCTGTCGGCGAAGGCCCAGGAGCTCATGGCCCGGCACTCCATCGACGAGGCACTGGTCGCGGCCCACTCCACCGAACCGGTGGACGGGCCCACGGCGTGCCGGATCGGCGTCGAGGGCCCCTACGAGTCCGCGAAGGCCCTGCTCCTCGACGCGGTCGCCGTCGCCAACCACTGCCGCGCGGTGTGGTCGAGCGACTACGACTTCTCCACGGTCGTCGGCTTCGAGGCCGACCTCGAACTCGTCGAGCTGATGTACACGTCGCTGCTGGTGCAGGCCACGACCGCCATGCGCCGGGCCGGTGACGCCCACCACGCCCGCTCCCGCCGCACCCGCGACTTCCGGCAGTCCTTCCTCATCGCCTACGCGGCCCGCATCCGCGACCGGCTGTCGGACGCGGCGCGCGGCGTCGCGGCGGAGGCCGAGCGGGAGGACCGGGAAGTGCTGCCGGTACTGGCGGCCCGCGAGGTGGCCGTCGGCGAGACCGCCGAGCGGCTCTTCCCGACGACGACGGCGCACCGCCTGAAGGGCCGCGACGCGGAGGGCTGGGCACGCGGCGAGGAGGCGGCGGACGCCGCTGTGCTGCGTCGGCGCTAGCCGCGTCCGGCGGATCTTCGGCTGCCCGTCGGTGCCGTCTGCGGCGGCGAGCCTCTCGCCTGGCCGGCGTCTTCTTCGGCTCTGGGCCATCCTGACCGCCTGCGGCGGCTGAGTGCCCTGCGGGCGCGGGCCCAAAAGACAAAAAAGAAGAAAAGGAGAACGTCCCGAGCGTGGGGAAAACACCAAAGC
>NZ_JBVJDW010000004.1:445804-609147 GCF_055582085.1 Streptomyces sp. NPDC042259
TCTTCGGCTCTTGGCCCTCCCGACCTCCTGCGGCGGTTGAGTGCCCTGCGGGCGCGTCCTCAAGCGCCGGACAGGCTGAAAGTGAGCCTGTCCGGCGCTTGAGGACACCGCCGCGCGGCGGTGGTGCCCCGCGGGGCGCTCGCCGCAGCGGGCGAAGGCGCATCGGGCTGCCGTGCGGCGCGCCGCACGGGTAAGTTGAGCGCCCTGGGACTCCGCGTGGGCGGAACGGGGGGAGGTCGGTCGTGGACGCTCTGCTGGTGGCCGGTCAGGTGGCGCCGTACGTCACGACGGCGGTCGGTGCGTACGGGACGGCGGTGATGACGCGCGTGAGCGACGCGGGCGCCGATGCGACGGTGTCGCTCGGGCAGCGGATCCTGCAACGCGTGTGGCGGCGGGAGGAGAGCCGCGAGGACATCGAGGGAGCGGTCGACGCGCTCGCCGCCGCGCCCGACGACGAGGACCTCCAGGCCCTGCTGCGGGCGCAGCTCAAGCGGGCCCTGCTGGCCGACCCCGAACTCACCGCCGAGATCGCCCGGTTGCTGCCGCCCGCCGGGCCGGCGTTCACCGCCTCCGGTGCGGGTGCCGTCGCCGTGCAGCACAACTCCGGCATCATCAGCACCGGAAGCGAAGCCACCATCCAGCGATGACGCACCGGCACCAGGCGCCGGGAGAGGCATCCGGCCCCGGCGCGGTGGCCGCCGGCAGCAACCAGGGCATCATCAGCACCGGCGACGCGGCCACGATCGACAACCGCACGCTGCACCTTCCCGCCGAGGCGATCAGAGCAGCCGCCGACGTGCCGGCGCCACCCGGTCTGAACAACCTGCCCGCACCGCGCGGCACCGTCTTCGTCGGCCGGGACGCGGACCTGGCGCGGCTCGGCGCCGCGATCGACGGCGGGGGCGCCCCGCCCGTCGTGCACGGGCTCGGCGGCATGGGCAAGAGCACCCTCGCCCTGCATTACGCCCACCGCCACCGCGACCGCTACAACCCCGTCTGGTGGGTGCCCGCCGAGACCCCCGACGGCATCACCCTCGCCCTCGCCGACCTCGCCGCGCACCTCGACCCGTACGCCAACCTCACCGCCACCACCAGCGCGGAGGCCGCAGCCTGGGCCACCGCGTGGCTGCAGTCGCACGACGGCTGGCTGCTCGTTCTCGACAACGCCGAGGCACCGGACGCGCTCGCGCCGGTGATCGGCCCCCTCACGACGGGGCAGCACCTGATCACCAGTCGGCGCGCCACCGGCTGGCACCACCTCGCGCGGCCCCTGGCGCTGCGCACCCTCGCCGCCGACGCCTCGACGGACCTGCTCAAGCGCGTCATCGGCGAGCCGGACGCCCCCGACGGCGACTTCGGCGACGACCCCGCCCTGCCGGAGCTGGCGGCCGAACTCGGCCACCTCCCCCTGGCCTTGACCCAGGCCGCCGCGTACATCCAGCACACCGCCATCACCCCCGCCTCCTACCTGACGCGGCTGCGCCGCTACCCGGCACGGATGTTCGCCGCGTCCGCCACGGACGATCACGAGCGCACCGTCGCCCGCGTCTGGCAGCTCACCTTGCGGGCCATCGCCGCCCGGGACCCGCTCGCGGTCGACATCCTGCGGACGTTCGCCTGGCTCGGCCCCGACGACGTGCCGCGCGATCTGGCCGAGGCCCTCGACGACGACCCGATCGCCGTCGACGAGGCGCTGGCGCTGCTGCACGCGTACAGCATGATCACGCTCACCCCCCGGACCTGCACCGTCCACCGCCTCGTCCAGGCCGTGGCCCGCACCCCCGACCCGGCGGACGCCCAACGCGCCGAGGAGGCGATCGAGACGGCCCGCCGCCGTGCGGTCGGACTGCTCGTCGCCGCGCTTCCGGCGGACCCGCTGTTCAACGTGACCGGCTGGCCGCGCTGGCGGGAACTGCTCCCGCACATCGAGGCCCTCGCGACCCGGGTGACGTCCGACCGGGACGACGAGCACACCGACGCCCTCTGGCGTCAGACGTCGGCCTTCCTGCAGAGCGAGGTCCAGCCCGACCGGGCGATCACCTTCGCCGAGCGTTCCGTGGCGGCCTCGACGCGGCTGCGCGGCGCGGACGCCCCGCACACCCTCGCGTCCCGCTCCATCCTCGCCAGCGCCTACCGTTCGGCGGGCGAGCTGGAGAAGGCCGTCCCGCTGCTCGTCCGCAACCGCGACGACTGCGAGCGTGTCTTCGGCGCCGCCCACGAGGAAACGCTCGTCGCCCGGGGCAATCTCGCCTACCTCTACGGGATGACCGGCAACCTGGACCTGGCCACCGAGCAGCACAGCCGCAATCTCCTCGACTGCGAACGCCTCCTGGGCCCCGACGACGTGAACACCCTCTCCTCGCGCGCCAACCTGGCGAGCGCCTACCGGTCGGCGGGCGACCTGGCGAAAGCCGTCCCGCTGCACGAGCGGTGCGCCGCCGACTACGCACGCGTCCTGGGCCCCGACCACCCGGAGACGCTCACGGCCCGCAGCAACCTCGCGTTCGCCTACCAACTGGCGGGGGACCTCGCCCGGGCGGTCCCCCTCCACGAACACGTCCTGGCCACCCGCGACCGGGTCCTGGGCCCCACCCACCCCCACACGGAACTGGCCCGCGTACTGCTGTCCCAGGCCCGCCGGGACGCGGCGGCGCCGTAACGGGCTTGCGGTTTCCGTTGCGTCAACTTCTACGGTCTTCGTGTGGGGCCGGAGAGACCGGCCCGGCGATGGGAGGCGGGCCATGGCCTGGTCGATCGCGGAGGTGGCCCGGATGTCCGGTGTGACGTCCCGGACGCTGCGGCACTACGACGAGATCGGTCTGCTGCCGCCCGCGTGGATGGGGAGCAACGGGCACCGCTACTACGAGGAGGCCGACCTGCTGCGGCTGCAGCAGATCCTGCTGATGCGGGAACTGGGCCTGGGGCTGCGGGAGATCCAAGCGGTCCTGGACAGCCAGGTCGACCGGGTGGCCGTGCTCCGCGAGCACCACCAACGGCTGCTGGCGGAGCGGGACCGGCTGGAGACACTCGCCCGCACGGTCGGCCGCACCATCGCCGAACTGGAGGAACGGGAAGAAGGAGACACCGACATGGTGAAGATCAACAGGCCGGAAAACCTGTTCGAGGGATTCGACACCGCCACCACCGAGACCGACGCCGAGGTGCGGGAGCGATGGCCCAAGGCGTGGGAGCAGTCCCGGCCGGCCGTCGAGACGATGACCGAGGAGGACACGGAACGGTGGCAGCGGGAGGTGACGGCCCAGATGATCCGCTTCGCGGAGTTCATGGTCGCCGGCACACCGGTGGACGACCCCGCCGTGCAGGCCGAGGTGGACGCCCACTACCAGGGCGTCTGCCGGTTCTGGACCCCGAACGCGGCCGCGTACAAGGGCCTGGGCCAGACCTACGTCGACGACCCGCGGTTCCGCGCGAACTTCGACAAGATCGCCGACGGGCTGGCCGGCTACCAGCGCGACGCCATGGTCGCCTACGCCGACGCCCGGCTGAGCTGACCGGTGACGCACCCCCGGGGGCTGCGGAGCGGGGGGCCGCAGCCCCCTCGGGTGAGCACGTCCGGCCCGAGGGGGAGTCCGTCCGGCCCGAGGGGGGAGCACGTTCCGCCCGAGGGGGGAGCTTGTCAGCCGTCGGCCTTCGCCACGCCTACCGGGCAGCTCACGCCCGTGCCGCCGATGCCGCAGTAGCCCGCCGGGTTCTTGTCGAGGTACTGCTGGTGATGCGGCTCGGCCGGGTAGAAGGGGCCGGCCGGGAGGATCTCCGTGGTGATGTCGCCGTAGCCGGAGGCGCGCAGGACCGACTGGTAGGCCGTGCGCGAGGCCTCGGCCTCGGCCTGCTGGGCCGGGGAGTGGGTGTAGACCGCCGAGCGGTACTGCGTGCCGGTGTCGTTGCCCTGGCGGAAGCCCTGGGTGGGGTCGTGGGACTCCCAGAACAGCTTCAGGAGGGTCTCGTACGACACGGCCGAAGGGTCGAAGACCACGCGGACCGCCTCGGTGTGACCG
This sequence comes from Streptomyces sp. NPDC042259, assembly GCF_055582085.1. Lineage (NCBI taxonomy): Bacteria > Bacillati > Actinomycetota > Actinomycetes > Kitasatosporales > Streptomycetaceae > Streptomyces > Streptomyces sp. NPDC042259. The sequence continues at coordinate 449,821 of NZ_JBVJDW010000004.1, forward strand.
GTCAGACCGCTGCACACCTCCTCGTACGCCGGGTTCGGGGTGTGGCCGCCCTGGTAGCCGACCAGGGTCGTCCACACGCCCGGGGTCTGCCAGAACTTGCGCTCGGCGCCCCAGAAGCAGCCGAGCCCGAAGTCCGCCACGGCCAGCCCCTCGGGGTACGGGCCCGCCAAGGGGTTGCCGAGGACGGTGTGGCGGTCGGGGAGGGCGAACTCCGGCTCGGGGCGGCCCTTGAGCGCCTCCTCCGGGGACGGCAGACGGGTCTCGGGGCGGTGGAACAGCATCTCGGCTCCAAGGTGACGCGGAAGGGGGCGGCACTCGTGGAACGGGCGGGGGCCTGGGCGAATTCCCCGGCCCTCGGCCCCCGGGCCCAGGCCCGCGCACCCCGGTCCGTCAGCCCCTCAGCCCCGGCCGCCCTGGGACTCCCAGCCCGCCACGGCCAGCGCCCGGTACGTCGCGTACGCCCCGACCGGGTCCGACTCGTACGTCCACGGCACCGCCCCGATGTGGCCGTCGACCTTGCGCAGCTGGTCCATGGCCTCCTGGAAGCGGTCCGCGCGCACCAGGAACCACACCAGCAGGTGCCGCACGTGCGGCAGCACGGGATGGTCGGCCGGCGCGTGCGCCACCGCGAACTGCGCGGCCTCGATCGCCTGCGTGACCACCGCGCTCTGGTAGAGACCGCGCACCAGGTTCACGTCCGACAGGTGGTCGTGGACGGCGAACAGCGGCAGCGCGGGCAGCAGGCTGCCCGCCGGGGCCGCGCCCGCCGCGCGCTGCGCGAAGGCGTCCGCGCGGTCCTGCGAGCCGTGCCACTTCGCGCTCCAGTAGCGCAGCGCCGCCAGATGCGCCCCCATGTGCCCCGGCGCGCGGGCCACGACGGTCTCCCACACCGACTGGAACTCCGCCTCGCTCGAACCGAGGCCCCGCTCGATGCCCAGCCGCACGATGTACGGAACGGCGTCGCCGGGGGCCAGCAGGGCCGCCTCGGCGCAGACCGTGCGGGCCTCCTCCAGGATCATGCGGTAGTCCTGCGAGGACGGGTCCCGCAGCGCCTGCTGGACCAGGAACTCGGCCTGCACGGCCGCGCCGCCCGCGTCCTTCGGCGCCACGACCCGCCAGTGCCGCAGCCACATACCGCCGGTGCCCGGCGCCTCCGCCAGCTCCTGGGCCGCGGCCCCCGCCAGGGTCTGCACACGCTGCCAGCGCAGCTCGGCGGCGGTGGTGGCGTCGGTGCGGGCCAGCAGTTCGGAGGCGGGCTTCCAGTCCTGCGTGCGGCGCGCCTCGGTGACGGCCGCGAGCAGCTCGGGGTCCGGGCCGGGCAGCCGCACGTCGAGCTGTTCGACGGGGACGAAGCCGTACGCCCCGGCCGGATCGACGGCGGCCCGGTGGCCGCGCACGGCGTCCTGCCCGGCGCGGCGGCGCCGCATCGCGGGCACCACCAGGACGCCGCAGATCATGACGAGGGCGAGCAGGATGAACAGAAACTCCATGAGGCGTCCTGAGAGCAGAGAACGTGGGCCGACGAGGGGACAACGCGGGGGACCGGCGGATCGTTCATCCGCCGGTTACAAGTGAACAGGAGTGTTTCGGTGAACCTGGTACTACCCTCGGTTCAATGAGCGACCAGCACTCCTTCGAAACCCTCGCCATCCACGCCGGACAGGAGCCGGATCCCTTGACGGGAGCCGTCGTCCCGCCCATTTACCAAGTCTCCACCTACAAGCAGGACGGCGTCGGCGGCCTGCGCGGTGGGTACGAGTACAGCCGTAGCGCCAACCCCACGCGCACCGCGCTGGAGGAGAACCTGGCGGCGCTCGAGGGCGGCACCCGCGGTCTTGCCTTCGCCTCGGGCCTGGCGGCCGAGGACTGCCTGCTGCGGGCCCTGCTGTCGCCCGGCGACCACGTCGTCATCCCGAACGACGCCTACGGCGGAACGTTCCGGCTCTTCGCGAAGGTCGTCAGCCGCTGGGGCGTCGAGTGGTCGGTCGCCGACACCTCCAGCCCGGACGCCGTCCGCGCCGCCATCCGGCCGGAGACGAAGGCGGTGTGGGTGGAGACCCCCTCCAACCCGCTGCTCGGCATCACCGACATCGCGGCCATCGCCACCGTCGCCCACGAGGCCGGCGCGAAGCTGGTCGTGGACAACACCTTCGCCAGCCCCTACCTGCAGCAGCCACTGTCCCTCGGCGCGGACGTCGTGGTCCACTCCACCACCAAGTACATGGGCGGTCACTCCGACGTCGTCGGCGGCGCGCTGATCACCGCCGACGCGGCCCTCGGCGAGGAGCTGGCCTACCACCAGAACGCCATGGGGGCCGTCGCCGGCCCGTTCGACTCCTGGCTGACCATGCGTGGCATCAAGACCCTGGCCGTGCGCATGGACCGCCACACCGCCAACGCCGAGCGCGTGGTGGAGCTGCTGGTCGCGCACCCGAAGGTGACGCAGGTCTACTACCCGGGCCTGCCCGAGCACCCGCTGCACGAGGTCGCGGCCAAGCAGATGCGCGCGTTCGGCGGCATGGTGTCCTTCCGCGTCGCGGGCGGCGAGGCGGCGGCGGTCGAGGTCTGCAACCGCACCAAGCTGTTCACGCTCGGTGAGTCCCTGGGCGGTGTCGAGTCGCTGATCGAGCACCCGGGGCGGATGACGCACGCCTCGGTGGCCGGCTCCGCGCTGGAGGTCCCGGCGGACCTGGTGCGCGCGTCGGTCGGCATCGAGTCGGCGGACGACCTGCTGGCGGACCTCACCCAGGCCCTGGGCTAGCCGCCTCCCTGAACACCGGACGGGCGGACCTCGGCTGAGCGCGGCCGGAAGCCGGGCCCGTCCGGCGGTCGGGGACGCCCTGCCGGGTGCCCGCCGCGGGTGCCCGTCATCGCGGGCGCCGGCATCGGTGGGCGCCGGCATCGCGGGCGCGGCATCGCGTACGCCGCGGAGCCCGTCACGGCTCCGGCGGTGGCGCCGACCAGGGCTGTTCGATCGCCGCCCAGACGGCGAAGGCCGCCACCGCGATCAGCAGCAGCACCCAGGCCACGGCCCGCACGGCCCGGCGGACCCGCAGGATCCGTTGGCCCCGGGCGGCGGCCCGCGCCGCCAGCTCCGGTGGGAGCCGCGGGTGCGGGAGATCCATCAGCCGCCGGACCTCGGCCTCCTCGCGGTCCTGCGCGCTCACGGCGCGGCGCCGTCGGACGCGGCCCGCCGCCCGGTGGCCGCCGGGGGCGGCGCCGGACGGCGGCGCAGGGTGCCGACCGCGCGGGAGCAGATGATCCGCACCCGGTCCGGTGACAGGCCCAGGGCGGCCGCGGTCTGCTCCTCGGCGACACCTTCGTGGAGCCGCAGGACGAGCACCAGGCGCTCCCGCGGGGTGAGCCGGTCCAGGACGCCGCCGCGGGGGCGGCGATGGCGCCGGGCGGACCGCGCGAAGCGGGCCGCCATCTCCTGCCGGGTGCGGGCGTAGGGATCCTCGCCGCGCAGCCGGTCCCAGTCCGCGTACGTACGGGCCAGGGCCGCCGTCAGCAGTCGCTCGGCGGCCTCGGCGCCATGGCTGGTGCCGGGGCCGGCGGACCGGCCCGGCTCCCCGGTCAGCAGGAGCGCGGCGCGCAGCAGCCGGCCGCCCGCGCCCGCGACGAACGACTCGAACTCCTGGGCGCGACGGCGTTCCCTGGCCGCACGCCGCTCGTTCACCGGGGCCTCCGTGGCACGTGCCCGTGGCGGGCATGTGCCCTCAAGGACACGGCAGCGACCCGCGCCGGGTCAAGAGGCCGGCGGCACCGGGGGAAGCGCGGTGTGCAGGTCGGACAGCGCCACGTTGAAACGGGTGAGCAGGGAGCAGAAGGAATCCCGCTCCGCCTCGGTCCAGCCCTCGGTCACCAGCGCCATCAGCTCACGCCGTGAGGCGCGCACCTCCTCCAGGCGGGCCTTGCCACGCGGGGAGAGCTGCAGGACGACGGCCCGTCCGTCCTCGGGGTGCGAGGTGCGCTTGACCAGACCGGTGTCGACCAGCGGCGCCACCTGCCGGGTCACGGTCGAGGAGTCGATGCCCATGCCCGCGGCGAGCGCCTTGACGCCCATCGGGCCTTCCTGATCGAGGCGGTTGAGCAGGAGGTAGGCGGCGCGGTCCATCGAATTGCGGACCTGGCCTACGCCACCGAGCCGGGTCTGTTCGGCGCGGCGGGCGAAGACGGCCACCTGGTGCTGGAGGGTGTCGAGGACACCGGGTGCGAGGTCGGTCGTCATGTCCGGAGGGGTGGGCATGGCCTGGGACTCACTTCGTGCGGCGGGGACGGAAAAAGGGCGGGGAAAAGCTCGGAAAACGCTGCGGAATGGGGGACAGAGTACGCGGCCGGACGGGCGGCCGTACCGGTGCTGCGCAAACCGGTCGGTTTGTGCGGCTCTGCGGGGCCGGGCCGGGGGCGAGCTGCGAGACTGGGCCCCATGGCTGCACGAGTTGGTGACGAGGACGGCCTCGGGGCGTCGCCCCGGCCCGCCGTACCCCACGCTGCGCCCGGGACCGCGCCCGAGATCGCGCGCGACGTCGAGCCCGAGATGCCCGCGAAGGTGCCCCCGCCGGCGCCCGCGCAGCGCCTTCCGATGTCCGGCCCGCCCCTTCCGGCGGCGGCGGGGGCCGTGCCGGCGGAAACCGGCGGGGGCGCCGGACCCGGTCCGCCGTCGGGTGGCCGGCCGTCGGGCGGGCCGTCGGCGGGCGACTCCGCTGCGACGAGCGAGGCGGCGACCGGACCGTCCGGCGGGCCCCCGCAAGATGCTCCCGTCCCGTCTGACCCGGCGCTCCTGCCCGTCCTGACCCTCGACGACGTGCGCCACGCGCAGAAGACGCTCTCCGGGGTCTCCCGGATCACGGCGCTGGAGGGCAGCCGCTATCTGTCCGGGCTGGTCGGCGCGCCCGTCCACCTCAAGTGCGAGAACCTCCAGCGCACCGGCTCCTTCAAGGTGCGCGGCGCGTATGTCCGGATCGCCGGTCTGACCGAGCGGGAGCGGGCGGCGGGCGTCGTCGCGGCCAGCGCCGGAAACCACGCGCAGGGCGTGGCGCTCGCGGCCTCCCTGCTGGGCGTGCGCTCCACGGTGTTCATGCCGGAGGGCGCGCCGCTGCCGAAGGTCGCCGCCACCCGTGACTACGGCGCGGAAGTACGGCTGCACGGCCAGATCGTGGACGACGCGATGCGGGCCGCCCAGGCCTACGCCCACGAGACCGGCGCGGTCTTCATCCACCCCTTCGACCACCCCGACGTCGTGGCGGGGCAGGGCACGGTGGGGCTGGAGATCCTGGAGCAGTGCCCCGAGGTGCGCACCGTGGTGGTGGGCGTCGGCGGCGGCGGGCTGGCGGCCGGGATCGCCGTGGCGGTCAAGGCGCTGCGGCCCGATGTGCGGATCGTCGGCGTACAGGCGGCGGGCGCCGCCGCGTACCCGCCCTCCCTGGCCGCCGGGCACCCGGTGTCGATACCGGCTCCGGTGACGATGGCGGACGGCATCAAGGTGGGGCGGCCGGGCGACGTACCGTTCAGGATCGTCGATGATCTGGTCGACGAGGTCGTCACGGTCACGGAGGACGACCTCTCCAGCGCGCTGCTGCTCTGCCTGGAGCGGGCGAAGCTCGTGGTGGAGCCCGCCGGGGCGAGCCCGGTGGCCGCGCTGCTGGCCGCGCCCGACTCGTTCGAGGGGCCGGTCGTCGCGGTGTTGTCGGGCGGCAACGTGGACCCGCTGCTCATGCAGCGCATCCTGCGGCACGGCATGGCCGCCGCGGGCCGCTACCTGTCGCTGCGGTTGCGGTTGACGGACCGCCCGGGGGCGCTGGCCGCGCTTCTGGAGGTGTTGTCGGGGCTGGACGCGAACGTCCTCGACGTGAGCCACGTGCGCACCGATCCGCGTCTCGGGCTCACGGAGGCGGAAGTGGAGCTGCATCTGGAGACCAAGGGGCCCGGACACTGCGCGGAGGTGGGTGAAGCCCTGCGGAATGCGGGCTATCTCGTCATGTGGTGACAAGTGGGGTGGTTCATTCCCGGGCGGGACGGGCCCCGCGAACGTAAAATCCTGTAATACGTCACCCGATACGGGGAGAACCTCCATGCCAGGCGCCATTTACGCCGAAGGCCTGGTCAAGACCTTCGGCGACGTCAGGGCTCTGGACGGCGTCGATCTCGACGTTCCGGAAGGAACCGTTCTAGGACTGCTGGGCCCCAACGGCGCCGGCAAGACCACCGCGGTACGCGTACTCACCACCTTGCTCAAACCCGACAGCGGCCGGGCCGTCGTCGCGGGCATCGACGTCCTGAGAAACCCCACCGAGGTCCGCCGTCACATCGGCCTGTCGGGCCAATTCGCCGCGGTGGACGAGTATCTGACGGGACGTGAGAATCTCCGGATGGTCGGTCAGCTCTACCAGATGAGCGCCCGCGACGCGAAGGTGCGGGCCGAACAGCTGCTGGAGCGCTTCCATCTCGAGGAGGCCGCCGACCGCACCGCCAAGACCTACTCCGGCGGCATGCGCCGCCGTCTCGACCTCGCGGCGGCCCTGGTCGTCAGCCCGCCCGTGATGTTCATGGACGAGCCGACCACCGGACTCGACCCGCGCAACCGGCAGCAGTTGTGGGAGGTCATCCAGGAACTGGTCGCCGGAGGGACCACCCTCCTGCTGACCACGCAGTATCTGGAGGAGGCCGACCACCTCGCCCACGACATCGCGGTCGTCGACCACGGCCGGGTCATCGCACGCGGCACCTCCGACCAGCTCAAGGCCCGTACGGGCGGGGAGCGCGTCGAAGTCGTCGTGCACGAGGCCGGCGACATATCCGTGGCCGACGAGATCCTGCGGTCCTTCGGCAAGGGCGACTCCAAGATCGAGGAGCACACCCGAAAGGTCACCGTCCCGGTCTCGGGCGGCGCGAAGCTGCTCGCCGAGGTCATCCGCGAGCTGGACGGGCGCGGCGTCGAGATCGACGACATCGGGCTCCGCCGGCCGACGCTGGACGACGTCTTCATCTCCCTCACCGGCCACGCGGCCGAGGCGGAGGAGGAGCGGAGAAACGGCGGCGACACGCGGGACGGGACGCCGACCGGGGCGCGGGGCGCGGTGCGGGAGGGGAAGCGGGAGCGTCGCCGTCCGGGGGCCGGAGGGCAGACGCGCGAGGACGAGGAGGCCGCCACATGAGTGCCATCGGCAACACCACCCTCGGGACGGCGGCCCCCAGAGCGCGCGGCGGTGTCATCCAGTCCGCGCGGGACTCCCTGGTCGTCGCCAAGCGCAACCTCATCCGCATGGCACGCATCCCGAATCCTGTTCGCGGAGATTCGATTCGATCCGACTCGCGCGGTTCCGGCTCCGGGAAGGAGCGGACCGCATGAGCGCCATGACTGACTCGCTCGTCATCGCCCAGCGGAACTTGATCAGAATGTCCCGGATTCCCGAGATGATCCTGTTTGGCCTCATCCAGCCGGTCATGTTCGTCGTCCTCTTCACATACGTGTTCGGCGGCTCGATGAAGATCGGCGACACGACCGACCCGGACGTCTACAAGAACTTCCTGATGGCCGGCGTCTTCGCCCAGACCGTCACCTTCGCCACCGCCGGAGCGGGCGCGGGCATCGCCGACGACATGCACAAGGGCCTGATCGACCGCTTCCGCTCCCTCCCCATGGCGCGCGGCGCGGTCCTGACGGGCCGCACCATGGCCGACGTCGCCCAGACGGCGCTGACGCTGACGGTCCTCGCGCTCGTCGCCCTACTCGTCGGCTGGCGCCCCGGCTCCGCGGAGCCGACCAACATCGGACGGATACTGAGCGGCTTCGCCCTGCTCCTCCTCCTGGGATACGCGTTCACGTGGATCGGCGCACTGATCGGCCTCTCGGTCCGCACCCCGGAAGCGGCAACGTCCGGCGGCCTGATCTGGCTCTTCCCGGTCACGTTCATCTCGAACGCGTTCGTCGACCCGGAGCAGATGACGCCGTGGCTGCGCCACATCGCCGAGTGGAACCCCTTCAGCGCGACCGTCCAGGCATGCCGCAAGCTCTTCGGCGACCCGGGCGTGGTCCAGTCCGACGCCTGGCCGATGCAGCACCCCGTGTGGGCGTCGCTGATCTACTCGATCCTGATCGTCACGGTCTTCCGCGCCCTCGCGGTCCGCAAATACCGTGCGGCGGACGGCTGACGTTCCGCCTGCCAGAAGGTGGCGCTCGGCCTCTCGGCTATCTAGAAACCCTAGAAAGCGATCGACGCGCGAGGCAAGAGGCCGGTATGGATCAAGGGCTTGCGGCGGTCCTAGGTTCTGTCCGACGGATACGGCAGTGCCGTAGCGATGCTTGAGCGCCGGTTGTTGCTCGCGGGCGGGCAGCAACCGGAACTCAACCACGGGTGGTACAGCGGTGGCCCGTTTGGAGATGGGCTCAGCAGAGCCGCTCGTCGCCTTCGGGTTCGTCCGCCGAGCGGCACCATTGCTGGAGAGGGCAACTGGCACAGTACGGTTCGCTGGGCAGGCAGTTCGTGTAGGCCAACTGCCTCAGTGCCGCCATGCGGACCGGTGCGTCGGCGCCGCCGCCGATGAGCCGAGCCATTTCGATACGTCCATCAGTAAGCCTGTTGGTACGATCCGAGTTGCTGGCAAACACCCTTGACGCCACACGCAACGGGCCTTGCTGGGCGAGCATGACATCCTCACCCAGGAGGAGTCGGAAGGTAGCACCCTCGGCAGGCTTCAATTTGAGCTGTCTGGCAAGCTCTTCCGTGTCTTGCCAAACATTCCGCTTCGACGTCAGTTCCTCTATGCGCTTCAGGCGCTGACGTGTCCGCGGATCGTCGATTGCCTCGTAGAGCTTTTGAAGCTCCTTTGATACCAGCTTCGGGCGCCCCTTGAGTTGTTGAATAGCCCATTCAAGATTACGGGCCCCTATGCGCTCTGCCCCAAGCAGCGACACTACGAGCGCGACGGCCTGCTGTACGTGTGGTCCAGGGTAAAGGAACCAGGACCTCCCATCACGTTGCCGATGTCCCCATGCTGCGAGCGCTCGGTGCAATTCAAGCCACTCGTTCTTATCAGGCGTGGATCCCGAGGTTGGCTTCAGCGCAGTCGCGGCTGCCTCACCGAGCCGGGGTGGCACAGCATTGCCGATCTGCCGGAACGCATCACTACGGGTACCCGAGAACCGAAAGTGGTCAGGGAAGGTCTGGATCCGAGCGGCCTCACGCACGGTGAGAGTGCGATGCTGCGAGGGGTGAATGTACCAGTAACCATCCTTTGCGATATGCGCAGTGATGGAGCGGCTATAGTCATCCCAATTGAGGCGCTTGTACTTGTCGTCAAAGGTGTCCGCTTTGTAGCGGCGAAGGTGTTCAGGAATGTCAGAGTAAAGCGTCTTGTGGGTCATACGCTTAAAGACTTCAAGATCATCGGCGCGTACCGGCCGGGTCATGTGATCGTGAATTACGTCAGGCTCCTCCGTCTCTTTCCTCATGAGCATCAGGAAATTAGACGGTTCCCCCGAGGGGGCGTAGGTTAGACGTCGATCGCCGACAGGGTTGTCCTCGGGGAGCGCGGGGAGATCGCCGATGGCCTGCCGGAGGTGAACGGGGTCGCTGGGGGCGGGCCAGGTGAATTCGGAGCTGTCCCGTCGCGCCAACACGATCAAGCGCTTTCGGTGTTGGGGGACGCCATACTGCCAGGCATCGACCAAGCGCACTTCGGTGAAGTAGTCGGCTTCTTCCAAGGAGTCAACGATCGTTCGTACGACGTGGAAGTCGTCGCCAAGCGCCATGTCCGGGACATTTTCCATGAGCACCGCACGCGGCTGGACCTCAAGGACGACTTCGAGGTAGGCACGCCACAGTTCCCTGCGGATGTCATTACTGTCACGAACCCCAGCGTCGACGAGGCTCTTGATCTTGCTGCGCCCAGCTCGACTGAAAGGCTGGCATGGAGGACCACCGGCGATCAGGTCGATGTCTGTCTGCCGCAACAAGCCGATGAGGCTGGCTCGCTGGTCGTCATCGCCTAGGTCCGTGCCCAAAGCCAACCCGGGGAAGTTCGCTCGGTGAGTCTCGAGTGCGCGTTGATCGGAGTCAACGGAGGCAGCGACAGTCCACCCAGCATGTTCTAGCCCCAGGCTCAAGCCACCCGCACCGGAAAAAAGATCCACAGCCAGACGGGCACCGGAGTTGATCCGGCTCGCGCACCATGTGGCGAAGGTCTCCTCGGTGCAAGCCTCGGGATGCTCGCTGAGCTGGAGTACGTCGCTGCGATGCAGCTTCACCCCGTAGAACGACACCCAAGCCTCCTTGATTCATGCTCTGTCAACGACCACCAGGACAACACAGTAGGACGCCCCAGACAAGCGCTTCGCGCAGGTCGCACAACTGAATGATGGCGTAGCTCAAGACCAAGTTCGTCGCAGTCGGTAGAAGCCGGCGCCTGCGCGGGGAGCATGAGATCACGTCTACGAAGAGGCCGCTGGCGTGCAGAGACAGCGGCTGTCCGTTCGAGAGCCTCGGGTGTCCCACGAGGCTGGCTTCAGGTCCTCACGGCTTGCCGCGCCTGCCCAGGAACCTTGGGCGAGAGGCCAGCCCACTGGATGTCCAGCACACTTTTCCAGCAGTCCTCCTTCTTACACCATTCAGTGACGTTTCCCGAACCCGGGGCGGCGAGAAGCACTTGGCGGACAGGCCCACTTAGCTCGTGCACCGCGTGCCGGATGTGGCCGGGGAGTCCCTGCTCCCGCCACACGGTGGCTAGGACGTCGTCCAAGTCGACTTCCGCGGCCAGTCGGGCCAGGGTGTAGGTCGTCACATTGGCCAAGTAGCCGGCACCTGGATTCAGTTTCCTGATCTCGGCTCTCCCGTGCTCGAAGAGGATCCTCTTCGCGACGAGAGCTTGGAAGTATATTTCGTCAGGCACTGCCGATGATACTGAGAGAAAATTCAGCGTCCATGACTGAAAGCATTTCTGCGCGCCAAGACTCACGAAGTGAGGCAACTGTCGAAATGTCATATCGTATTTTGCGGCGTCGGTCTTGGTGAACCGTTGGCTGCGGAGGTACTCGAGGTCGAAGGCTTTTTGTTTTGCTGACGTGTGACGTCGAGCTCGATCGACGTTGTACTGGCCCCGAACGCGCTCGTAGTACCAACGGCTTTGACGTGTTGAACCCGCCGCCGCGGGTGCCCAAATACTCCGCGAGAGGCGCTCAAGTTCAACATGAAATGGGCTGTTGGCCTCGAAGTCTGCTTCGTTAATCGTATTCTGTGAATTAGCGTACCTGGAGATCTTTGGGACGAGCTGGTCGAGTACATCTGGCTGCACGACCGTAATCTTTGCAGGGACCTGAATCTCACTAAGGTCCGCATTATCGCGTTTGGCGGCGTGATGAAGCGATGCTGTGGTTTGTCCGCCGTTAACGATTTGCAAGTCGCTTAGTTCAAGCAGGTAGGTCTCGCTGCCTCGCTGTTCGAGAGTTACTCCAGTTGCAGTGGCTGAGATCCCATTGTTGTACGCGAGGAATCGATCTGGACTTGTCTGGATCGTCTCGTTAATCCCCTTGTTCACCTTGCCGCGAGCTTGGAGGAAGGCTCGGACGTTTCGTTGCAACAACTTGGGTCCGTGGGCCTCATAGATGTCAGCGAGCAACTTGCCTGGCATCACGGTGAGTAGGCATTGATAGTCGCCGCCTGTGGGGGCAGGTAGGCAAGGCAGCGGATTTCCGAGTTTCTCAAAGTCGACGGAAATTGGCTCCTCATGGCGACCTGATGTGGCAAGTCTCCTGAGTCGCTCGATATCCCACAAATTATGGATTACGGGAATACCGCCGAGCTCGTCAGGGGGAGGATCCTGAAGGGTGCTACGGCCGTCGGTCAGTAGAAAGATTCGAATTTTGCCGATTTCTGGCCATCTGGAATGAATATCCTGCACCATGTCGAATTGGGCACTGGATTCCTCCATGTCGAGGTGATGCCCATCACGGCAGGCAGTTGCGAACAACGTTGCCCAGTTGTAGCGACGCCTCACTTGATCGCGTGAGATGGTTTGCCCGTGATTCCCGTAGTCGGCAGTCACCAGGTCCAGAACGCGCCCATCGTCACTAACTGAATAGCCCGCTACTTCCATGCGGCTGCGCCCAGAAGGGCTGACGAAGTAGCACACGTGTAGATCTTCCAGAGACCCGTCGTCCACAAGGTAGTCGCCGGCGACCTGCACAAAGGCATCGCGCTTCAACCACCCTGGCTCCTGCCCCAAGCGGTCCTCGATGGCCTGCTCGAGCGTGATGGCAAACTCTTGCACCGACTCGTCGTGCACGCGCTACCCCTCTGCCTTGTCGGCCTGCGCGACCGACGACTGCACCGATCGTTCGTCCACTCGATACGAACCGCAGTCAGACAGATCGACAATGTATGTTACCCCGGACACTCCTGACGGCAGGTCAGAGGGGGTCAGCCGCGGAAATCCTTCACCTACACGAAAGAATTGTCTGCGGCTCAGTGCGTACCGGTCGTTAACGTATTGATCTCTATGGGCATCAAGCCAGCCGGCTTCAAGTAGGCAGTTTTCGAACCATGCGCGTTCGTGCTGGACGCGAGGATCGCCGCGGAGCTCGTCAACGACGTCGGCTAGAGAGGCACCATTCTGCGAGCCTGCAACCACTTGGTGCACGAGGTACAGATCTGTCCCTGTAACGGCGTCCAGTTGGTGCTCGCTGCTGATTCGACATCTGCTTGAGTCTCTGCGTGAGACGGTCTTCACCTCAAGCGCAGTCGAGAAGTGTACGAAGTCCTTTGGTGCCCCTGAGGGGCCGACCCATGCAGTGATGCCAGCTGAGCCGATGGCCGGCAGCAGTACATCCTGGAGTGCCACCAATTCGCCAAACAGCCCAACGCGGGCTTCCGGAGTGAGGCCCGTCGGGAGGCCTCGGTCCAGCATCTTGCGCCAAGCGTTGAGTCGGCGCACCAGAGCTGATGTGGGAGTTGCTGTCGGGACATGGAGCTGCCGCACGAGATCGGCAAGCAGTGTGCAGAATAGGAACCGGTCCGTCTCAGGGCTGGCGACAACCTCCACGGAGCCGGTTCTGGTACGGCAGGTGAGCCCGGAGGCAAGCACCAGATCGCGGTCTTCGAGCTCTTCCGCGCTGTGGACCAGTAGCGCCCATTCACGGCTTGGGAAGCGGACTTCGGTGAAGACATTGAGAGATGACTCAGGCAAGAGCCTCCGGCGAATCGCGCCGGGGGTCTCACTGCCTTCGGCCTCAGCTTTGTAAAAGCTCTGTTCGAGTTGCTCTGGAGTGCTTGCAGTCATCACTCTTCACCCTCGGCATATTCGTCAACAGCTTTCCGGAGGCCGTCGAGAAATACCTGATTTACTCGGTACTTAATCTTCTCTGCTCGGTCGGAGTGGGGAAATACGACTGCGAAACCTACGACAGGGGTCGAAGGGTCTGGAACTTCGATTTCGGAAGCAAGTGGATCGATGGGGTATACGAGCAGCAAGCCCTCGCCGGGATCGCGAAGCCGGCGTAGGGTTTCGCCGCTTGCGCGCTTGGGTTCCCGAGCCTTTCCGCTATCGCGGAAATCTGCAACAGTCATATTGAATGCTCTGGTGACGGTACCCAAAGAAAGCCCTAGGGCCTCGTGGGCGGGGCTCACCAGAACGCCGAGTTCGCATTCCCCATCAAGTACCCTGGAGTGGGTGATCGTCCGCCTCTTCACGAGCGGAACGTCGAGGCCGGTGATGTTCAGGCGATTTGCTGAAACTCCTCCCGTGATTGCGACGGTCCATCGGAGGAGCTCGCCTTTCGCCACCTGGTTTCTGATGTACGGGATCAGATTCTCTGGATTGGCTGTGAGGACGCGTGGTGAGACGCTGAAGCCATCGAGAAAATCAAGAATATCCTGTGGTGGGACCTGCTGTCGGAAGAACCCCCTCCCCGCGCCGTTCAGATTTTCACTGGGCACGGGATCGAGCGGGAGAATCCGATCTACGAGCCGCTCGAGACGGGCGAAGTTTTCCGCCTGTGCTCGCTTGTCTGTTCGCATGACCAGGGTTTCCGCTCGAGTCGCAGAGAGGCTCACTGTCATGACCTGCGATGAGCGCATCTTCGTGGCAGCTGTTACCTGCAGGTTTCCCTTGCCGTCCAGCACCCGGAGGCCAACGTGCTTGGGTGTTTGCTGTGCTCGTGAAACGGCCGCGGTGAGGTCCATCAGCTCTCGGTTGGCGCGGGTGATGTGGACGTAGTAGTTGACTAGTTCCTTGGTGGTATACAGGCGAGTTACGTCCAGGTACCCCGGGCGATATCCGAACCACCGGCCCATTTGCAGGAGCGTGTCGTATGTCTTCGAAGCTCGGAGGTAATACGAGACCGTTAGGCCTTCGAGGGTGAGGCCACGGGAGAGTTTGTCGCCGCCCACTGCCACGACGGTCACCGGGGTAGTCGACTGGTATTCGAGCACGTCGGCCGCAGTGCCGTTGATCCGCTTCACATTGGAGGCCGCCTCTTCCAGAACGAGAGGAATGAACTGCTCGACGTTCTCCCAAGAGACTGGCGGGCCGGCAAGAGCGCTGACGTCATCACGCCCTACGATCTCTTCGCGGGTGGGGGAGATGTCCCGGTGCCAGAGATCGATTAGTCGTGACCGCAGTTCACGTCCGACCTTTCCGTAATCTCCCCAGTCGTCCGACATTCCTTGCAGATGATCCTCGATCTGCCTGGCGATCTCACCTTGGACATCAGTCCAACGGGTCACATGGACGAGCATGGTGTTGTGGCCGCCAGCTACGTCGTAATCCCTCGCACGCACTCTCCGTACTGCCGTGGAAAGCAAGAATGCGTCGAGTGCCTCCACGAGAGAAGGCGGCAGCTGATTGCCGGGGCGCTGCCCCTTCTTGTGCCCATCGGGAAGCCATGCCTCGTGGTCGTCCACATTGCGGATTATTGGCAGGGGTTCGCGGATTTCAGCAGCGGAGGGATCCTCCAAACCGAACACCACTTCGGGGCCGCAGTAATTGGACGGTGGTTCCAGCGCGACAAGGAAGCTCTTGGGGAATAGGTCATCTCCGTATTCGGGGTGCTCCGTGGCGTCAGGGATGAAGATGTTCGCGAACGGCGTTGCGGTATACGCGATATATGCCCGCTTCTCGAACAATTCCAGCAATCCGCGGATTGCCTTGTTGATGGCGGTGGGGTCGTGATCCGGGTCGCTCTGGTTGCTTCCCTTGCTTGGGCGTTTGGTGTCCACGGAGGCATAATCGGCCTCGTCGTCGATCAGGAGGAGTGGCAGGTTGCGAATGACGCGAGGCTCGCCGCTATCCCCCGTAGCGAAGTTGCCCAGCCAATCCTTCAAGTTTTCCAAGATGCGGGCATTCTTCTTGGAGACCACGAGGACGGAAACTTCATTGATGTTCACCGGCGTGCCCTGGAATTGGGCAGTAGTGAAGTCGCTCACCTGAGTGGTAACTGGCTGACAGATCGTCGGCTTCTTCATTCCCAGTGTGCCGACTCCGATGATGACAGAGCTGTCGGCGTCCGGATTCCTGCTGAGCTTGCTATTGAAGCCGAGGAATTCTTTGTCGAGTCGAGCCTGCGTCTGGTGGCGGAGACTCTCGTGCTGACTGGTCAGAACGACAACCACCTGATAGCCGGCGTCAGCGGCCTTGCAAATTAGGCCAGTGTAGCTAGCGGTCTTGCCGGACTGAACTTGTCCGTAGACCATCCCGTACGTCTTCCAGGAGCCGACGCGTTCTGGATTTTCAAGAAGCCCGAGGATCTGGTCCGTTGTTTCGTCGAGGGCCTCAACGGTGCTTGGCTTCCATGCCTTGGTGAGCCATTCTGCATATCGCTTCCAGTATGCAAAGTCAATCTCCTTGCGCCTATTCGGCAACCAAGGGATGTGGTCTCCGGGGTCGCTAACCACCACAGCCTGTGGAACCCAAACATCGAAATCGCCCTCAAGGAGCCGAGCAACCTCGTCCACGGAGACTGCCCCAGCGGCTGAGAGCATGTCGGCTGCCTCTTGTGCCAGCTGCTTGAATCGTTCGGTCGTGCGCTCGTGCTTCTCGAGCCCCAGGACCTTCTGTTTTGCCAATGTTAGCGCGGCGCCTGTGAGGTCGGTCACGGGTTACATCTCCTCGGGGGAATCAGTTTCGAAGATCTCTCTGACGAGGCCGGGATGGCGGCAGAAGGGCTCTGCCTTGATTAGTGCCTCGGCCAAGGCCGTTCGCTTTGAAGGATCCCGGGGGAGCTCTGCGAGCAGTGCGCGCAACATCGCCAGGACTGCCTCTGTGTCTGGCTGTTCCGGTTGGGGCCGAGGCTCCTCGGGACGGCCAGCGGCTATCTCCTGTGCGATGAGCTCGCGGGGCAGTGTGGTCTCGACGAGTCGCAGGATTCCCTCCAGCGCATCACCACCAGAGCCGGTCAGTACAGCGGCAACGAGCGGGTGTTCCCTGTTGATGGCGTACTCGGACTGCCCGATCCGACGGACTTGCTGCCACACAGGTTGGACTCGGGGCCGTTGCCCTCGGGTTCGAGTAGGAGTGCCGCGGTGGGTGAAAACCCTCTCGGATCTGGATCGGGCATCTTCCGCCAGCTCGATGAGCCTTTGCTCCAGTGGGGCGGGGGGCCGCAGGGTTGATTTTCTAACGTCGACTGCCCACGCCAGATCTACGCCGGGTGGGATCTCGAGCGAGATCCTGGCGAGTCGGGTGGGGGCGGAGTTATGCATGCCGCCCAATCCCAACCAGCCGCCGGCCACCACGAGACGCTCACCTCGGTACACATAGAAACCTTGCCGAGCGAGCATGCCTCCAGGGCCAGATGCCGAAGCTCTTTGCTCCTTGCTCAGCCTCGAGGGGTGGGGGAGGATGACAGGGTTGACCCTGATGCATTGGCCTTCGTAGGTCAGCTCTTCAATGCCTCGGTCTTGTGTCGATCGATGGCGTCTCAGGTAGGGGTCCATGGGCTCGATTTGATTACGCCCGATGGTTAGGTTGAGTCGCCCCTTCGCCAAGAATCGGTGGAACGTGAGGGATAGTTCACGCCCTGACTCGCTAACCTTCCGGGAGAGAGACCTTCCGTGGCCGAGCTTGTCTGTGTTCCGCCAGATTATGGCTGTGCCCTGTCCGGTGAATCCGACTTGATCCGCGATGCGGAGGGCCCCGTCATCGGGCTGAGTGAGGACAAGCCACTCTTTGCGTTGGGCAACGTAGTCGATGTCCCACGTCCTGGCTGCAAGTTGACCGACAACGGTTCTTGAGAGAACGGTCAGTCGTCGCGCTTGGGACAGCGACGCAGTCTTCAGGCCCAAGCCGAACCGCCCCAGGTCCCCATTGTCTCTGGGCTGGTTCGGGTTCCGTGCGAAGCGCATGGCTGCGTGCAGCTCGGACTCGTCCATCCCGTGGCCATCGTCGACGATGGCCACCCAGGCATCGTCTGGATCTGAGCAGTACGCCACGCGGACGTTCTTCGCGTCTGCAGCGATGCTGTTGTCCACGAGATCGGCTAGCGCGGTGGGGAGGTCGTAGCCGAAGGCGCGCAGAGACTCGATGAGGTCTTCAGCGTATGGGTCGAGACGCTCTTCAGCGAGCACACTTGCCTGCATGCGGTGCTCCGGCCCTCCCTCGTCACTCGGCACTGGTTGAGAGGTTAGAGGAACGACCTGAGGGGTGTGGCCAGAGCGGCATATCTGGGACGCCGCTTCGAAGGCTGAGGGTCGCTTGATTCGTCCGCAGTCTCCGCGGCGTGGTTCTACAGGGCGGCGGACGCGAGGAGCCCTTCGGTGCGGCTTTCGAGGGACCTCGACGTCCGTCCCGAGGTGCGCGAACTCCTCTTCCTCCACGTCCCAGGTGGAGGACCTTCGCGGGGAGCTCCACCGCCTTCAGCGTCACGAGGGGCCTCGCGTGCGGCAGATGCGCGCTACAGCCCTGTCTGCCGGTCGGCAGTCCGGTGGCAGTGGGCGCCCTGAAAAGATGCCAGAGGTTGAGGGCACAGGTTGGGGACCCTTGGGTGCCCGGTTGCCTTCCAGGATTTTCGTCACCTCTATTGCGATGCCAGCCGCATGTCTGCCCGCTCCGCCTGAGTCGCTGAACCGGGCGGTCTCAGTTCGTCACCTCTGGCGGCCGGACTGAGCACGCATGTTTGTCCGGCCTTGCTGGAAGGTCTGGACATTAGACAAGGTCACCCTCGCAGTCCTCGCTGCATTCAGGCTCCTCAGCTTGACCCTCGGCTTCTGCGCAAGGCTCGGCCGTGAGGTAGAAGAGCTGCTTGACGCATGGCGAGGGCCAGCCGCTCGTATTCGTCGCTGGTGGCATGACTGACGGAATCGACCTTGACCTCCATGGCCTCGGCATACGTGCTGGTCAGGGCGGCAACGGACAAGAGGCGCGTCGCACGCTCACCCCATCGACATCCGCACCGTTTCGGCAAGCGTTGCCGCACGCACATCGTCCGAGCCGCTGATGATGTGGTTCATCACGTATCCAAAAGCGATGCCGTGCTCGGGGTCGGCGAAGGCGAGTGAGCCTCCGCGCCCGGTGTGGCCGAAGGCGTTCGGGCCGGTCATGAGGTTGCCCTCGGTGGGGAGCATGTATCCGGTGCTGAATCGGCTCGGGAACATCAGCACCTGGTCCCTGCCGCTGGCCTGCTCCTCGGTCGCGGACGTCAAGGTCTCCGGGGCGAGCAGGCGCACGCCGTCCACCTCCCCGATCAGCGCGGCGTACATGCGGGCGAGTGCTTGCGCGGTGCCGATTCCGTTGGAGGACGGAAGCTCGGCGGCCTGCACCTCGGGTGAGTCGAAGTCGATCGCGGCCGGGTCGGTGACTGCGTAGGCCCGGTTACTGAACGAGTTCGGGTCCCGCCAGGCGGCTACCTGTTCGCGGAGTTCCTCGGGAACGGCCTCCGCCGGCACTGTCGTGAGGTCGATGGCCGGTCGCCGGTATGCCAGGCGGCTGACGCGATCACGTTCGCCCGTCGGCAGGCCGATGTAGAAGTCCAGCCCGAGAGGGCTCGCGATCTCGTCGGCGAAGAAGCGGCCCGGCGAGCGACCGGAGACTCGGCGGATCACCTCGCCGACCAGCCAGCCCCAGGTTCGCCCGTGGTATCCGTGTGCGGTGCCCGGGGTCCACTGCGGGCGCTGGGCTGCCAGTGCTGCCGCCATGGGGTGCCAGGCCAGCGCCTCGGCCAGTGGGAGTGGCTCGTCCAGGGCAACCAGGCCCGCCTGGTGGGACAGAAGCCAGCGGACAGGGATGTCCGCCTTGCCGTTCGCCGCGAACTCTGGCCAGTACTTCGCCACCGGGGCATCGAGGTCGAGCATGCCGCGCTCGACAAGCATGTGCACCGCCGTCGCCGTGGCTCCCTTGGTCGCCGAGTAGACCAGTTGCAGGGTGTCCCGGTTCCACGGCCGGCCGGTCTCAGGGTCGGCGACACCGCCCCACAGATCGACAACCGGCCGACCGTGCCAGTAGACGCACACGGCCGCGCCGATGTCCCCGTGCTGGGTGAAGTTCGCGGCGAACGCCTCTCGGACCGGCTCGAATCCGGGCGCTACCTCACCGTTGATCGTCGTCATGCCGTTCATCCTGGCAGCGGTGCTGCCCCATCTGACAGGGGAACTGGCCTGAGTTCAACAGCGCTCGGCGTCGACCCGTACGACAAGGGTCACGCGCTCGCCCCTGGTGATCGGCCGACGCCGTGGATGTGGTCGCGGGTGGCGGGGAAAGCGACCAGGCTGCCGCAGGGGGGCTTCATCTCCTGGGCGGGGTTCTCGAAGAACAGCTCGCCCCCGCCGTAGGAGTCCGGGGTGTTGAGACAGATCACGAGGGTGAGGTCGCCGCCGACGACGGGCTGGCCGTTGGTTCGGGCCCGCTCACGCTCGATGTCGGTGACCTCGTCGTGGTGGGCGACGAAGCCGACGCCGGGGCCGTAGCGGTAGACGACAGCCGGCTGGTTGGGTATGCGCGTCGGGGCGATCTCGAAGTGGCTGCGGATGTGGGCGGCGCAGTGGGACATGACCGCCTCCTCCAGGTGCGTCGGAACCTCGACGTACTCGCTCTTGCGGAGCGATTCGTCGATGACGCCCTGATAGGTGCGCGGGCGGGCGGTGTGGTTCTTCACGTGGTCCATCAGCACTCCGCAGAGGCTGAGGGGGATGGCGCTCTCTACGACGAGCGGTAAGCGGTTCTTCCAGGTCATGAAGTCGTCTCCTTCCACCATCGGGTGCCTTCGGGCGAATCCTCAAGGACGACGCCCTGCTGGGTGAGCTGCTCGCGGATGGTGTCGGCCTCGGCGAACTTCCTCGCCGCGCGGAGCCGGTCGCGTCCCTTCACGAGTTCGTCGACGGCGGCGTCGCTCTGGGCGGAGCCGGGGATGTCGAACGTTCCGAAGAGGTTGTTCACGTCCTCGATCAGTCGCAGAGCAGCCGGACCGGCCGGCTCCTCCAGACGGTTCTGCTCGCGGATGTACTGGAACAGGGCGGCGAGGGCACCGGGGGTGTCGAAGTCGTCGTCCAGGCGCTCACGCATCTCGTTCCAGGCGTCGGCCGCGCGTTCGGCGTTGGCCTGGCTGTCGGTGTGCGCGGGGTCGATGGTCCGGGCGAAGTTCTCGATCCGGCGGCGGGCCCCTCGGGCCTGCTCCAGCGTGGAGTCGTTCAGCTCCATGGAGGAGCGGTAGTGCTGGGAGAGGAAGGCGTGTCGCAGGGTGCGGAAGTCCGTCCGGGCGAGGGCTTCGCGGATGGTCAGGAAGTTGCCGGTGCTCTTCGACATCTTCTCGCCGTCGACCCGCAGCAGGCCGGTGTGCATCCAGTACCGAGCCAGCGGCTCGATGCCGGACGCCGCTTCCATCTGGGCGACTTCGGCTTCGTGGTGCGGGAAGATCAGGTCGACGGCGCCACCGTGCAGGTCGTACGAGGGCCCGAAGAACGTCTCCGTGATCGCGGTGTCCTCGATGTGCCAGCCCGGCCGGCCTTGGCCGAGCTCGGTCTCCCAGAAAGGCTCGCCGTCCTTGCGGCCCTTCCACAGGGCGAAGTCGCCCGGGTTGCGCTTCTTCGTGTTGTCGTCGATCCGCGACACCGAGTCCTCCGGGCGCAGGTCGGTGCGGCCGGAGAGCTTGCCGTAGGCGGGAACGAAGCCAGGTCGAAGTACCAGCCGTCGTCGAGCTGGTAGGCGTGGCCGCGGTCGATCAGCCGCTTGATCTGGTCCACGATCGCGTTGATGTGGTCGTGGGCCCGCGCGTGGACGTCGACGCGGGTGTTCCCGAGCGCGGCCATGTCCTCCAGGTACTGCTTCTCGAAGAGGGCAGCGATCTCCTCAGGAGTGGAGCCCTCCTCCGCCGAGCGCCGGATGATCTTGTCGTCCACGTCGGTGATGTTCTGGAGGTACGTGACCTTGTACCCGCTCGCCTCCAGGTACCGGGCGATGAAGTCGAACTGCGTGTACGTCTTCGCGTGCCCGACGTGGCTGGGGCCGTACACGGTGGGTCCGCACACGAACATCCGTACCTCGGCCTCCCGCTCGGGGCGGAACTCCTCCGTGCGGCCGGTCAGCGTGTTGTGGACCTTGATCGACATCATGCCTCCTGTGTAAGCGGATCACGCAGCGTACTGACGCTCTGACGCCAGCTCCTAACTGGAACCGCCGTACTCACCGAAGGGGGCGAATCGCGGGGACGGCAGGGAGGCGAAGACCGAGGCTTCCTCCCCCAGCAGGTGGTGGTTGGCCTGCTGGTACGCCCTCCGCACCGCCGCGATTGCCCCAGGGCTCAGGTCCATGCCAACGTTCATGCTCGACGCCGACGGGAACCCTGCCCTCAACCCGGCGGAGGTCGAGCAGATCGAAGCGTTCGCCGACTTCATGACCAACGCGCCCGAGCCTGTGACGAGGGAGGACGGCGCCCGCCATCTCAACGCACTTGGCTACCGCACGCGCCGCGGGAAGCTCTGGGAGGGCGGGAACCTCGTCGCCCGGGTCCTGAAGGGGCTCAAGGGATACGTCGACTTCACGTTCGCCGGAGAGAACGAGGACGGCGACGAGATCACCACCAGCTATCGCGTCGAGATTCCCAAGACGCTTCCCGACGCCAAGGCTGAGGAGCTACTCGCCGCACTCGCACGAGGCGCACGCGTCAAGGGTCAGCACGGCAAGTACCTCCTGACGAATCGGTTGTTCAGCGTGTGCGGCGCACACCGGACCGGCGCGAGCGTCACGGAAGGACGTGCCGTCAACACTGCCGGTCGCTACTACCGGTGTTCCGCAGGCCGTCAGGACAACCCGACCCCGGACGCTCACCAGGACTGCTGGGAAATCCCCTGCGAGGACGTGGACGCGGCGGTCTGGGAGGAGGTGAAGACGCTGATGTCCGACAAGCAGAAGCTCCATGACCTCTTCCGGGAGTCCCTGGGGACGGTGCCCGAGCGAGCAGCCTCCTACCGCCGGCGCCTGGCGGAACTCGACGCGCAGATCGACAAGAAGCGGGGAACCCGCAAGCGCAAGATGGCTCTCCTGCTGGCATCGGTCGAAGAGAGCGACGAGGACGATGCCAGGCTCGTCGAAGAGCTGAGGACCGAGTTGCGGGAGCAGGAGGCGGAACTCGTACGGGAGCGTAAGCGCGTCTCGGAGTGGCTGGACGAGGTGGAGGGGCAGGAGGCGCGCGTCGCAACGACACTGGAGATGATCGACGGGGTCGAGAGCCCACTGAACGGCTTCACCTTCGAGCAGCAGGCCGATCTGCTTGACCTCCTGGACGTGCACGTCCAGATCGTCGGGAAGGGCGTCCCCCGGCACAAGGGGCTTGCCGATCCGATCGTGGAGTGGCACCGGGAGACCGGCGTCAAGATCCCCCTTGAGGTCACCGACGAGATGTGGGACTCCGTGCGCGGCATCCTCTCCGGGAATCGGCAGTGGGCCGACCCGCGCGGCGGCTTCGAGGTGATGCTCGAAAAGCTCCGTGAGGGGCGCGCGTGGAAGGAGTACAGCGGCTCCGAGCGCATCGGCGGACGCAGCTACGGCGCCCTGTACCGGCGTGTGACCCACTGGTTCCGGAGCGGCGAGTATGAGCGCGCCTTGGACGCCCTGGCGCCGTACGACGGCGTCCTCGTGCCTCCCGCGTACGTGTTGCCCCCGATGGTGGTCACCGGCGCGGCAGATCCGAAGTACACCACCCACTCCGCAAGAGAGGGGAGCCGCGACCGAGAGCGTAATGGCGCGAAGATCGGGGTGCAGGCTTCCCCGAGGTGGTCATTTTCGGGCTGATCCAGCCGATCATGTTCGTGGTGCTGTTCAGCTACGTGTTCGGCGGCTCGATCGCCGTGGGCGGCAACACCGACCCCTCCGCGTACCGGCAGTTCCTGATGGCGGGCATCTTCGCCCAGACCGTCACCTTCGCCACGGCCGGTGCCGGCGCGGGGATCGCCGACGACATGCACAAGGGGCTCATCGACCGCTTCCGGTCACTGCCCATGGCGCGCGGGGCCGTCCTCACGGGCCGTACGCTCGCCGACCTCGTCCAGACCGCGCTGACGCTGGTGGTGCTGGCGATCGTCGCCGTGATCGTGGGGTGGCGCACGCACGAGGGCATCCACAAGGTGCTCGCCGGCTTCGCCCTGCTTCTGCTGCTCGGTTACGCCTTCTCCTGGATCGGCGCGCTGATCGGACTGACGGTACGGACCCCCGAGGCGGCCACCTCGGGCGGCCTGATCTGGCTCTTTCCGCTGACCTTCATCTCGAACGCCTTCGTGCCGTCCGACAACATGCCGACCGCGCTGCGCTACATCGCCGAGTGGAACCCGTTCAGCGCGACGGTTCAGGCGGCCCGCCGGCTGTTCGGCAATCTGCCGGACGGCTACCCGGTACCGGCGGCGTGGCCGATGCAGCACCCGGTGTGGGCGTCGCTGATCTGGTCGGTGGTGATCATCGCCGTCTTCCGTGCCCTGTCGGTCCGCAAATACCGCTCGGCGACGGCTTGAGCCGATGGGTCCGGTACTGGGCGACGGGCCCGGCACGGGGCGGACGGGTGGGACGCGAAGAGCCCCGGACATCGAAGGAGGTCCGGGGCTCTTCGCGCGCGCCCGGGGGCCGGGCGCGCTCGGTTCAGGGCCGGTCAGGCCTGGTAGGGCTTGGCCTCCAGGATGCGGACCTTGGCCTTCTTGCCGTTCGGCAGCTCGTACTCGGCGTCCTCGCCGATCTTCTTGCCGTTCACGCCGGTGCCCAGCGGGGACTGGGGCGAGTACGTCTCGATGTCCGAGCTGGCGTACTCGCGGGAGGCGAGCAGGAAGTCGAGCGTGTCGTCCGGGTCGCCGTCGAAGGCGATGGTCACGACCATGCCGGGTGCGACCACACCGGTCGCGGCGGGAGCCTCACCGACCTTCGCGGCCTCCAGCAGCTGCGTGAGCTGACGCACACGGAGCTCCTGCTTGCCCTGCTCCTCCTTGGCCGCGTGGTACCCGCCGTTCTCTCGCAGGTCACCCTCCTCGCGGGCCGCCGCGATCTTCATCGCGATCTCGGTGCGAGCGGGACCAGACAGGTACTCCAGCTCGGCCTTGAGCTGGTCGTACGCCTCCTGAGTCAGCCAGGTGACGTTGTCGCTGGTCTGGGTCACAGGTGCTCCTCGTCGGTACTGGGAATGCTTGGGGATACATCGCGATACAAATGAACGCCCTACTCAGAAGGGTGCGCCTTCAGAGGTGGGCGAAACCACGAGCCTAACAATTCCGCGGGGGAAGGGGGAAGGAGCAAGCGGGCGAAACCGCGCAAGAATCACGTCAATGCAGGTCAGCGCGGTGTGATCAGCCGTTCGAAGCGAGCTTGCAACCCTCGAGTTGCGTCGCATACGCCCGCTGCGTCGTGCGGAGCGTGACCAGCTCGGTGAAATGGCTCTCCCGGCGGTCGAGCGTGACGTCCTTGCGCCCGGCCTCACTGCCGTCCTTGGCCAGCGAGCGCAGGGTGCACACCGCGTCGGCGTCCTTCTCCTTGCGGATCTCCAGCACCGCCTGAACGCTGGTGTCCGACATCGGCTTCGACCGGACGAGCTCACCGCTGACATCCGTCCCGGTGATGTAGTGCACACCCGACCAGGCGACCACACCGAGCAGCGCCGCGCCCAGCACCGCACCGATGATCTTGAGCTTGCGGTCCGCGCGCTCGTCCGCCGTACGGCCGTACCGACCCTCGGGCAGTCCGTCACGCACCGCAGCCATGATCTTTCCTCCTGGTCGGGGGGCCGGTGGAAGACCGGTAGTGGAACCCGGAATGAATCGACCCCTGCTTCGGTCACTATAGGAGGCGTCTCCCGTGACCAGTGACTGAGGATCGAGCCTTGACTGAGCAGCTCCGACTGATGGCCGTTCACGCCCACCCCGACGACGAGTCGAGCAAGGGCGCGGCCACGATGGCCAAGTACGTGTCCGAGGGGGTGGACGTGCTGGTCGCCACCTGCACGGGTGGTGAGCGTGGCTCCATCCTGAACCCCAAGCTCCAAGGCGATGCCTACATCGAGGAGCACATCCACGAGGTCCGCGCCAAGGAGATGGCGGAAGCGCGCGACATCCTCGGCGTCAAGCAGGAGTGGCTGGGCTTCGTCGACTCCGGGCTGCCCGAGGGCGACCCGCTGCCGCCGCTGCCCGAGGGCTGCTTCGCGCTCCAGGACGTCGAGGAGGCGACCGGCGCGCTGGTCAAGCTGATCCGCGAGTTCAAGCCGCACGTGATCACCACGTACGACGAGAACGGCGGCTACCCGCACCCCGACCACATCATGACCCACAAGATCTCGGTGCTCGCCTTCGAGACGGCCGGTGACCCCTCCCGCTACCCCGAGGCCGGCGAGCCCTGGCAGCCGCTGAAGCTCTACTACAACCAGGGCTTCAACCGGCAGCGCACCCTGGCGCTCCACGAGGCGCTGCTGGCGCGCGGCATGGAGTCCCCGTACGGGGAGTGGCTGGAGCGCTGGCTCACGGCCGGCCGTGAGCGCACTTTGACCACGTTCGTCCCGTGCGGTGACTTCTTCGAGATCCGTGACAAGGCGCTGATCGCGCACGCCACGCAGATCGACCCGGACGGCGGCTGGTTCCGCGTGCCGCTGGACCTCCAGCGGGAGGTCTGGCCGACCGAGGAATACGAGCTGGCGCAGTCCCGCGTCGGCACGTCCCTCCCCGAGGACGACCTCTTCGCGGGCATCCGCAACAATTGACCCCATGATGAGCGCGACCGCTTCCCTCGCCGTCACCCACCTGGTGCCGTTCGCCGCTGATGACCTGGACAAGAACAAGGTCACTCCCGGTGTGCTCGGTTTCATCGTCTTCGCCCTCATCGGCGGTGCCGTATGGCTGCTGATGAAGAGCATGAACAAGCACATGAAGAAGGTGGACTTCGAGGAGACCCCGGCGAGCCCGGACCAGGGTGGTGCGGGGCGGGGCGGCAACACCGCCCGGACCACCGCCACCGACAGCCCCAAGGGCGCCGTGCCCGAGGGCAAGCCCGCCACCTGACCGGCGGGCACGGCCGGCCCGGCCGGTGAGACCGGTCGCCCGAACGGGCGACCGCTTGACCACCGGGTGAGGCCGGCGTGCCCGACGGGCGGGCCCTGGCGGGCGGCCGGCCCCCTGACGTTCGGGGCCGCCCCCCGGCGTGACGCTCCGGCCTGCCCTAAAGGCGCCTCGGGCCTGGGCCGTACGACGGTCGGCCAACGGCTGTCGATGACTGTCTGACGGCTGTCTGACGGTCGCGCGACCTGCCGCGGGAGGCTCAGGCCTCCCGGGGCAGCACCGCCATGACCTCGCGGGCCCGGCGGTTCGGCACCATGCCGAGCCGCCATGCCTGCCACCCCGTTTCCGGCGGGGAACCTCTCCGCAGCATCAGGGCGTACGCCTCCGCGTAGTCCTCCAGAGCCGGGTCGCCCGCCCAGTCCGCGTCCCGCAGCTCCCGCTGCAGCGCGGCCAGCTCCTCCTCGGCGACCGCCGCCCCCACCACCGCGCCTCCCGGCGAGGCGTACGGCAGCAGCGTGCAGCGCAGGAACCGGGCCCAGCTCCCACCGCGCCGGTCGCCGTACCCCGCGAAGAGTCCTGCCGCCTCCTCGAGCAGCGGCAGGGCCTGCACCGTCCGGCCATTGCCCGCGTCGACCACCGCCAGCTCCACACAGGACCACGCCTCGCCGTGCGGGACCCCCAGGCGCCGGAAGTCCGCCCGGGCGTCCTGCAGCAACTGCCGCGCGAATCCGCTGTTGCGCAGGCTCCCCGTCTGCGCCGCCCGCTGATCACGGGTGACCCGGCCCGAGTGATGCCGGGCGCAGGCCAGCCCGTACCCGTCCCGCATGCGGTTGAACATCGTGCGCGCCCGCTCCAGGGACCGCACGGCCGCTGCCTGGTCCCCGCACTCCTCCAGCGACTGGCCCAGGTAGTACAGCGACCAGGCCTCGCCGCGCGCGTCCTCGTTCTCCCGGTGACGGGCCGTCGCCCGCCGCAGTTGGTCCGCCGCCCTGGCCGGATCCCCGGCCACCAGGCGGGCCCGCGCCAGCTGGGTCAGCGCCCAGGCCTCACCTCGGCTGTCGCGCGTCCGCCCGTAGCTCTCCAGGGCCTCGCGGAGTTCCGCCTCCGCGCGCGACACCTGCCCCATGCGCAGCCGCACCTGGCCGAGCTGGAAGTGCGCCCACGCCTGACCGTGCACGCTCTCGCTCCGCCGGTGCAGCTCCAGCGCCTCGGTCAGCAGCTCCAGCGCTTGCGCTATCCGCGCCCGGTCCCGCTCGACGGCCGCCAGGGCGTGCATGGTCCAGGCCCGGTCCCCGCTCAGCTCCGGCGCCACCTGGAGATCGAGCGCCTCCCGGAGCTTCACCGCCGCCTCCTGGAGATTGCCCTGATGCTGCAAGGTGACGCCCAGGTCACGCAGTGCCCGGGCGGCACCCGCCGGATGCCGGGCGTCGAAGTACAGATCGACGACGGACGACAGGGTCGTACGGGACTTGTCCAGCTCGCCCAGCTGCCGGGCCGCGATACCCGTGCGCCACTGCACCGACCGTGACAGCAGGCCCCGGTCCGCGGCCTGTGTCAGCTCACTCAACTCGCCCAGTCGGTAGAGATCGCCACGCAGCAGGCAGTAGTCGCACAGGGCGCCCAGCAGATGCAGCACCGCCGCCTGGTCGACGCCCTCCGCGTGGCGCAGCGCCGCGGTGATGAAACTCGACTCGTCGTCCAGCCAGCGCAGCGCCGCGGCCAGCGAGGCGAAGCCGTGGCCCCCGGCGGCGCCCTGGGTGAACATGTCCGCCCGGGTCGAGGTCTTTCCGTCGACCATGCGGATCACCGTGTCGGCCAGCTCCGCGTAGCTGCGGATCAGCCTCTCCTGAGCCGCAGCCCGCGCCTCGGGTGCCTCCTCGGCGAGCAGTCTGGTCTGTGCGAAGTCCCGGACGAGATCGTGCATCCGGTACCGGTTGGCGCGTACGTTCTCGATCAGCCCGGCCCGGGCGAGTGCCGCCAGCTGATGCGCCGCCTCCTGCTCGTCGGTCGCCAGCAGTGCCGCCGCCGCGGCCGCCCCGAGCGAGGCCCGCCCCGCCAGCGCCAGCCGCCGCAGCAGCCGGCGGGCGCTGTCCTCCAGGTCGGCGTAGCGCAGGCGCAGGGCCCGCTCCACCGGATCGGCCGTTTCGTCCGCCTCCAGTGCCGCCTCCAGGTCCGCCGCCAGCGCCCGCGGGCTGCGGACCCCCAGCGCGGAGCCGGCCACGCGCAGGGCGAGCGGCAGCCCGCCGCACAGCTCCCGCACCCGCGCCATGGCCTTCTCGTCGTCCGGTCCCGCGGCA
The DNA here is from genome assembly GCF_055582085.1 of Streptomyces sp. NPDC042259. Taxonomy (NCBI): domain Bacteria; kingdom Bacillati; phylum Actinomycetota; class Actinomycetes; order Kitasatosporales; family Streptomycetaceae; genus Streptomyces; species Streptomyces sp. NPDC042259. The sequence goes on from NZ_JBVJDW010000004.1 coordinate 478,556, forward strand.
TCCGGTCCCCCGGCGTCCGGGCCGGGGTGCTCCCCCGACCCGTCCGAGCCGCCCGGCGCGGGGGCCGGGGGAGATGCCTCGGCCGCCGTACGCAGCAGCTCCTCCGCGCCCGTCTCGTCCAGCGGCTCGACCGACAGCTCGTGCACCCAGGCCACCAGGTCCGGGGGCAGGGGCAGCGGCGCGCGGGCCGTGATCAGGACCAGACTGTCGGAGCGCTCCGGGATCAAGGTGCGGACCTGCTCCGCGTCCGAGGCGTCCTCCAGGACCACCGTCACCGGCAGCCCGGTCAGGTGCCGGTGGTAGAGCTCGGACAACCGCCGCAGATGCCGCTCCTGCGGCGAGCGCTCCCGGAACAGCAGTTGATCACGCGGCGCGCCCAGCCTGTTGAGCAGATGGAGCAGTGCGTCCCGCGTCGGCAGGGGCGGCGCGCCCTGGACGTCCCCGCGCAGGTCCACCACGCACGCGCCCCGGAACTGGTCGCGCAGATGGTGGGCGGCCCGCACCGCGAGCGTCGAACGGCCCGACCCGGGCGGCCCGTGCAGCAGGACGACCGTCGGTCTGGTCTCCGTGCTCGCCCGCGCCTGATGGACCCACTGGGCGATCTGCGCGATCTGTGCCCTGCGCCCCGCGAACAGGCCGTCCGGGGCCGGGAGGTGGTCGAAGGACTGCTCCAGCACGCTGCGCCGCAGGGCGGCCGCGCTGCGGTCCGTTCCCCGTCGCAGCGGGTCATGGCCCACGGGGTCCGGGCCGGACTGCCCGACCGTGCCATGAGCGCGCGTGGCCGCCGACAGGATGCGCTGCTGGTCCAGGAACGGGCGGATACCCCGCACCTCCACCGCCGTCAGCCACTGCAGACGCAACTGCTCGGCCCCGCCGGGCTGCCCCCGCAGCCCCGCCCGCCGGTGCGCGGCCGGCCAGTGCCCGGCCGTCAGCTTGAGCAGGGTGGCGGCCGAACCGGCCACCGCCACCAGGGCACCCGCGCCGAGCGCGGCCCCGGCCGGGCTTCCGTGCGCCAGGTCGGCACCGAATGCTGTCACCGCCGCCACGGCCGTGACCAGCAGCGGAGTGCTGAGCGAGGCGCGGGAGAGACGAGTCGTCAGCGGACGTGCCGACATCGCCTCCTCGTCGAGGGCGCGCACATACGCGCCGTACTCCTCGGCCGCCGTGGCCGCTATGGCGGTGAGCTCCTCACGCGCCCGGCGCAGCAGCACCACACCATCGGCCCGGCCACCCGAACGGCGCACCTCCTCCTCGACGGCGCGCCCCAACAAGCCCTCGATATCCGTGCGGTGGATCTCTCGCAGTACGGCCAGCGAACCCGGCATGTGGTTCCCCCTCCACCAGCGATTGCTCTGTGTCCCACGTGGCCTCACGTGTCCGCCCCAAGTGTTCCGGCTGGGCAAGATTTCCGGCAGCCCTGTGGATAACCGGAGGGCCGCGCTTGCCGCGCCTGTGGATAACTCACCATCGGGCTCGGGTTGGGGTAAGGATGGGGTCATGCCGAACCGCCTGGCGCATGAGACGTCCCCGTATCTCCTCCAGCACGCGCAGAATCCGGTCGACTGGTGGCCCTGGTCCCCCGAGGCCTTCGACGAGGCCCGGCGCCGTGGTGTGCCCGTGCTGCTGAGCGTCGGGTATTCGAGCTGCCACTGGTGCCATGTCATGGCCCACGAATCGTTCGAGGACGAGCCGACCGCGGGCTTCCTCAACGAGCACTTCGTGTCCGTCAAGGTCGACCGCGAGGAGCGGCCGGACATCGACGCCGTGTACATGGAGGCCGTCCAGGCCGCCACCGGGCAGGGCGGCTGGCCGATGACGGTCTTCCTCACCCCCGAGGCCGAGCCCTTCTACTTCGGCACCTACTTCCCGCCCGCCCCCAAGCACGGCATGCCCTCGTTCCGGCAGGTGCTGGAGGGGGTCAAGGTCGCCTGGACCGACCGCCGCGAAGAGGTCGGGGAGGTCGCCGGCCGTATCGTGCGGGATCTGTCCGAGCGCACCCTGGCCTTCGGGGTGCCGACGTCGGAGGACGGGGGCCCGGCCGCCCCGCAGCCGCCCACCGTCGAAGACCCGCACCGGGCGCTGATGGCGCTGACCCGCGACTTCGACGCCGTACGCGGAGGCTTCGGAGGTGCGCCCAAATTCCCGCCGTCCATGACGCTGGAGTTCCTGCTGCGCCACCACGCCCGCACCGGTTCGGCGGCCGCCCTGCAAATGGCGCAGGCCACCTGCGAGGCGATGGCCCGCGGCGGGATCTACGACCAGCTCGGCGGGGGTTTCGCGCGGTATTCCGTCGACGCCTCGTGGGTCGTACCGCACTTCGAGAAGATGCTGTACGACAACGCCCTGCTGTGCCGGGTCTACGCCCATCTGTGGCGTACCACCGGCTCCGAACTCGCCCGGCGGGTGGCGCTGGAGACGGCCGACTTCCTCGTGCGTGAGATGCGCACCGAACAGGGCGGCTTCGCCTCCGCGCTGGACGCCGACAGCGCGGTGCCGGGCGACGCGAGCGGCAAGCACGTCGAGGGCGCCTACTACGTCTGGACCCCCGATCAACTGCGGGACGTGCTGGGCGAGCAGGACGCGGCGCTCGCCGCCGCCCATTTCGGGGTCACCGAGGACGGCACGTTCGAGGAGGGCGCCTCCGTGCTGCGGCTTCCCGACACCGAGCGGCTCATGGAAGCGGGGAAGGTCGCCTCCGTACGCGCCCGGCTGCTCGCGGCGCGCGAGGAGCGGCCGCGCCCCGGCCGTGACGACAAGGTCGTGGCCGCCTGGGACGGGCTGGCCATCGCCGCCCTCGCCGAGACCGGCGCCTACTTCGACCGCCCCGACCTCGTCCAGGCCGCGACGGACGCCGCGGACCTGCTCGTACGCACCCATATGGACTGGCAGGGGCGGCTGTTCCGCACCTCCCTCGACGGCGTGGCGGGCTCCCACGCCGGCGTCCTGGAGGACTACGCCGACGTCGCCGAGGGCTTCCTCGCGCTCTCCGGCGTCACCGGGGAAGGGGTGTGGGTCGACTTCGCGGGGCTGCTCCTGGACACCGTCCTGGTCCACTTCACCGCCCCGAACGGCACGCTGTACGACACCGCCGACGACGCCGAGGCCCTCATCCGACGCCCGCAGGACCCCACGGACAATGCCACGCCCTCCGGGTGGACGGCCGCCGCCGGGGCGTTGCTGTCCTACGCCGCCTACACCGGCAGCTCCGCGCACCGGGAGGCGGCGGAGCGCGCGCTCGGTGTGGTGCGGGTGCTGGGCCCCAAGGCCCCACGCTTCATCAGTTGGGGCCTGGCCGTCACGGAGGCGCTGCTGGACGGGCCCCGGGAGGTTGCCGTCGTCGGCCCGCACGACCACCCGGCCACCGGCGCACTGCACCGCACCGCCCTGCTGGCCACGGCACCCGGCCTGGTCGTCGCCGTGGGCGAGCCGCCGTCGGGCGCCGGCGAGGAGCAGGTGGAGGTACCGCTGCTGGCCGGCCGTTCGCTCGTCGACGCCCGTCCGGCCGCCTATGTGTGCCGCCACTTCACCTGCGACGCGCCGACGACCGACCCGAAGGACCTGGAGGAGCGGCTGGCAGGACAGGACTGAGGGCCCGCGGGAGGGGACGTCAGAGGGTCAGGCCGCGGGCCAGGACGTCCAGGCTCCGGCCGATGATCGGCATCAGGTCGGCACCCTGGCCGCGGTCGACCCAGGTCATCATGGCCTCCTGTATCGCCGCGAGGATCGCGACGGCGGCCACCCGCAACTCCAGGTCGTCCGCCGGGCGCCCCGTACGCTCCGCCAGGACGGCGCGGAGCACGCGGGACGATTCCGCCGCCCCCTCCGCCGTTCTGCCGCGCAGCGCCGGGACCGCCCGGACGAGTCTGGTGCGCTGCACGAGTTCGGTGAAGTCGTTCTCCATGGTGTGCCGCAGGGAGTCCATGACGCCCTGTCGGACGGCCTCCAGGGGTGGTTCGTGCGCCGGCCGGGCCCTGATCGCGGCTGCCATGACGCGGTCGTACTCGTCGGCGAGGACGAGGTCTTCCTTGGTCGGGAAGTACCGGAACACGGTGCTGGGCGAGACGTCGGCGGCCTCCGCGATCTGGTCGACCGGGGTCGCGTCGTACCCCTGCCGCTCGAAGAGCCGGTAGGCGGCGCGGCGGATCGCCTGCCGGGTCTGGATCTTCTTCCGCTCGCGCAGCCCGAGCCTGGGCTGGGGCTGGGCCGCGGATGATGTCTGAGCTGAGGCCATGGAGAGCATTCTCAGGCATGTGTGTTTTGCGGAACGACATCGCCCGCACGCGGGAGTTGGCGTGGAAAGAGGGCGACTTCCAAAAGCGTGCGGCCCTCAATCGTCCGGTCTTGATGGCACGCTGATGCCCAGGGGGGTGTGTCACGTTCAGTGGTGGGCAAGGCTTGGCTCAGTGAGGAACGGAGGGGACATGCTGGTAGGTGCTATCGCAAAGCTGTTCGCCACGGTGGTCGCGGCGTTATGCGTCGGAGGCTTCCTGGTCGGGGGTGAGGTCGCGGTGCTGTCCGTGGTCCTGGCCGGAATAGGGGCCCTGACATGGCGAGTGGCCGTGGCGTCGAGGCCACGGCCACCGCGAAGAAGCCGTCGGGCGCGTGTCGCGCCGGGTGTCTCAGGCGTGCGAATAGGCCACCAGGGAGATGCCCACATAGTGCACGGCGAAGGCCGCCAGGGTCAGTGAGTGGAAGACCTCGTGGAAGCCGAACCACCGCGGTGAGGGATTGGGCCGCTTGATGCCGTAGATCACGCCGCCCGCGCTGTAGAGCAGGCCGCCGACGATCACGCAGACGAGTACGGCGACACCGCCCTTGTGCAGGAAGTCGGGGAGGAAGAAGACGGCGGCCCAGCCCATGGCGATGTAGCAGGGCGTGTAGAGCCAGCGCGGGGCGCCGACCCAGAAGACCCGGAAGACGATGCCGGCCACGGCGGCCGCCCAGACCGCCCACAGCAGCGCCTGCCCCCGGCCGCCGGGCACCAGCAGCATGGTCAGCGGCGTATAGGTGCCCGCGATGATCAGGAAGATGTTCGCGTGGTCGAGGCGCCGCAGTACGGCGTTGACGCGCGGGCTCCAGTCGCCCCGGTGATAGAGCGCGCTGATGCCGAACAGCAGGCACGCGGTGAGGATGTAGACCGCACAGGCGATCCGGCCGCGGGTGCTGTCGGCCAGGGCGGTCAGGAAGACGCCGGCGACCAGAACGGCGGGGAACATCCCGGCGTGCAGCCAGCCGCGCAGTCGCGGCTTGACGGAATTCACCGGATCCGGAGGCGTGCCGTCGGGGGGTGCGACGGTCGCGGCGCCGGCGGGAGCGGGGGGAGCGCTGTGCGCTGCGTCGGGCGCGGATGTCATGCCCGACATGCTACCTACGCCACCGTAGGTTACGGACCGGTATCACGTGGCGATGGTCACGGGGGTGCCCCCTGGACAGAACGGAAGAGGAGTCGGATGATCAAATGAGTGCGGGCGGCACCGGATGAGCGGTCACGAAGCGTCTGGGTCGCAGCCCCCAAGGGGCATCCATCACGAAGCGGACTTCGCCGGCAGAACGGCAACAGGGCAAGGTCCGTTCCACCCTCAACATCTGACGCCGGGCACCGCGGGTTCCGGCGGGACGGAGCGATCGTGGCGCGCAGCAATGCGGCTCCCACCAGCCTCACCAACCACCAGGAACTGATCTCCTGGGTCGACGAGATCGCCGCCCTCACCGAGCCGGCCCAGGTGGTCTGGTGCGACGGTTCCGAAGCCGAGTACGAGCGCCTGTGCGAGGAGCTCGTCGCCAAGGGCACCTTCAAGAAGCTCGACCCGGTCAAGCGCCCGAACTCCTACTACGCCGCCTCCGACCCCAGCGACGTGGCACGTGTCGAGGACCGCACCTTCATCTGCTCCGAGAAGGAGGAGGACGCGGGCCCGACCAACCACTGGAAGGCCCCGGCCGAGATGCGGGAGATCTTCTCGGGTGAGGAGGGCATCTTCCGCGGCTCGATGCGTGGCCGCACCATGTATGTCGTGCCGTTCTGCATGGGCCCGCTCGGCTCGCCGCTGTCCGCGATCGGCGTCGAGATCACCGACTCGGCGTACGTCGCCGTCTCGATGCGCACCATGACCCGGATGGGCCGCCCCGTCCTCGACGAGCTGGGCTCCGACGGCTTCTTCGTCAAGGCGGTGCACACCCTCGGTGCCCCGCTGGCCGAGGGCGAGACCGACGTCCCGTGGCCGTGCAACAGCACCAAGTACATCTCGCACTTCCCCGAGGACCGCGAGATCTGGTCCTACGGCTCCGGCTACGGCGGCAACGCCCTGCTGGGCAAGAAGTGCTACGCCCTGCGCATCGCCTCCGTCATGGCCCGCGACGAGGGCTGGCTGGCTGAGCACATGCTCATCCTCAAGCTCACCCCGCCCGTCGGTGAGTCCAAGTACGTCGCCGCCGCGTTCCCGTCCGCCTGCGGCAAGACCAACCTCGCCATGCTGGAGCCGACCATCTCCGGCTGGACCGTGGAGACCATCGGCGACGACATCGCCTGGATGCGCTTCGGCGAGGACGGCCGCCTGTACGCCATCAACCCCGAAGCCGGCTTCTTCGGCGTCGCTCCCGGTACCGGTGAGGCCACCAACGCCAACGCCATGAAGACCCTCTGGGGCAACTCGGTCTTCACCAACGTCGCCCTCACCGACGACAACGACGTCTGGTGGGAGGGCATGACGGAGGAGCAGCCCGCACATCTGACGGACTGGAAGGGCAACGACTGGACCCCGGCCTCCGGAACCCCGGCCGCCCACCCCAACGCCCGCTTCACCACCCCGGCCTCCCAGTGCCCGATCATCGCGCCCGAGTGGGAGGACCCCAAGGGCGTGCCGATCTCGGCGATCCTCTTCGGCGGCCGCCGCGCCTCGGCCGTGCCGCTGGTGACCGAGTCCTTCGACTGGCAGCACGGTGTCTTCCTCGGGGCCAACGTCGCCTCCGAGAAGACCGCCGCCGCCGAGGGCAAGGTCGGCGAGCTGCGCCGCGACCCGTTCGCCATGCTGCCCTTCTGCGGGTACAACATGGGCGACTACATGGGCCACTGGCTCAAGGTCGGAAAGGACAAGGACCAGGCGAAGCTCCCGAAGATCTACTACGTCAACTGGTTCCGCAAGGACGCGGAGGGCCGCTTCGTGTGGCCCGGCTTCGGCGAGAACGGCCGGGTGCTGAAGTGGATCGTGGAGCGCCTGGAAGGCAAGGCGGAAGGGGTCGAGACGCCGATCGGCGTGCTGCCGACGCGTGCGGCGCTCGACACCGACGGTCTGGACATCGCCGACGCCGACCTCGATCTGCTGCTCACGGTCGACAAGGAGGTGTGGCGCGAGGAGGCGGCGCTCGTGCCCGAGCACCTCAACACCTTCGGTGACCACACCCCGGCGGAGCTGTGGGACGAGTACCGCGCGCTGGTCCAGCGCCTGGGCTGACCGGCCGCTTTCCGCGCACGCCGCGAGTTTCCGTGGGCCCGGTCCGACCTGTCTCGGACCGGGCCCACGGGCGTGCGCGGGACCGGCGAGGCGGACGAGACCGGCGAGACGGAGTGGGCGTCAGGCGGCTTCGGAGATGCCCAGTACGGCGGCGTGGGCGCGCAGCCGCTCGGCGGCCAGCGCCGAGCCGCCGACGTCACCGCGCGAGGTGGCGACCACCAGCGCCTGCCCGGCGAGGGTGTGCGCGCGCTGGTGCAGCGAGGCGACCCGGGAGGCCGTCCGGGCGGCGGTGCCCGCCGACGGTGCGGCCCGCAGGGGCGCATGGCCGCCGCTGAGCCGCGCCACCCGCTCAGTGAGCCGGTGCGCGGCGTCGTCCAGCGAGGCGTCGGGCGTGAGCGCGCGCAGCTCGTCGGTGACGGTCAGCAGTGCGGTCAGATGCCCCGCCAGCCGTATGTCCAGCTCCTCCTCACGGGAGCGGTGCGGGCCGCGCCTCACACGGGTCTCGGCCATGGTGTGGACCGATTTGGTACGGATCGGCTCGTACATGGATGGCCTCCTGAACGGTCTCAGAAGGCCATCCTAACTTAGACGGCGTCTAAAGTTGTTTCGCTTACAGATCGGATGTGGGGCGCGGCACGCCGTGACCGGCGGTCACGGCTGGCTGTAGCCGTCCAGGAAGGTGCCGATCCGGGTGACCGCTTCCGCCAGATCCTTCGCGTTCGGCAGGGTGACCAGCCGGAAGTGGTCCGGCTCCGGCCAGTTGAAGCCCGTGCCGTGCACAACCATGATCTTTTCGGCCCGGAGCAGGTCCAGGACCATCTGCCGGTCGTCCTTGATCTTGTAGACCTTCGGGTCGAGCCTCGGGAAGGCGTACAGCGCGCCCTTGGGCTTGACGCAGCTGACGCCCGGGATCTGGCTCAGCAGCTCGTACGCCACGTCGCGCTGCTCCAGCAGCCGGCCGCCCGGCAGCACCAGGTCGTTGATCGACTGCCGGCCGCCGAGGGCCGTGGCCACCGCGTGCTGCGCGGGCATGTTCGCGCACAACCGCATGTTCGCCAGGATCGTCAGGCCCTCGATGTAGCTGTCGGCGTGTGCCTTCGGGCCGCAGACCGCCATCCAGCCGCTGCGGTACCCCGCCACCCGGTAGGACTTGGACAGCCCGTTGAAGGTCAGCGTCAGCAGGTCGGGGGCGATCGCGGCGGTCGGCGTGTGGGTCACACCGTCGTAGAGGATCTTGTCGTAGATCTCGTCGGAGCAGACGATCAGATTGTGGCGACGGGCGATCTCGGTGAGGCCGCGCAGCATCTCGTCGTCGTAGACGGCGCCCGTCGGGTTGTTCGGGTTGATGATGACGATGGCCTTGGTGCGGTCGGTGACCTTGCGCTCGATGTCGGCGAGGTCCGGCATCCAGTCCGACTGCTCGTCGCAGCGGTAGTGCACCGCCGTGCCGCCCGCCAGGGACACCGAGGCGGTCCACAGCGGGTAGTCCGGGGCGGGGACGAGCACCTCGTCGCCGTCGTCGAGCAGCGCCTGCATCGACATCTGGATCAGCTCGGAGACACCGTTGCCGAGGTAGACGTCCTCGACGGACAGCTCGATGCCCCTGGTCTCGTAGTGCTGCACCACCGCGCGCCGGGCCGAGAGCAGCCCCTTGGCGTCGCCGTAGCCGTGCGCGTCGCCCACGTTGCGCAGCATGTCCTCGAGGATCTCCGGCGGGCACTCGAACCCGAAGATCGCGGGGTTGCCGGTGTTGAGCTTGAGGATGCGGTGACCTGCCGCCTCCAGCCGCATGGCCTCCTCGAGCACCGGGCCACGGATTTCGTAGCAGACGTTTGCGAGCTTCGTTGACTGGATCACCTGCATGACGGCCACCATACGGGGGCACGAAAAGAGGCGCCCACCGTTTAGCGCCGGGCGTGCCTCACACCGGCGGGGCCCACGCGCACCGGATCAGCCGACCGGCGTGCGCCGTACCGCGCGCCCTGCCAGGACGTCCGTACGCTGCCCGTCTTTCATCACAAAGCGACCGTCGATCAGGACGTACGGAATGCCGGTCGGAAGGGTGCGGGGGGCTTCGAAAGTGGCACCGTCGGCCACCGTCTCGGGGTCGAAGAGCACGAGGTCAGCACGGTATCCCGGGCGGACGAGACCCCGGTCCGGCAGCCGCAGCCGGGCGGCGGGACGCGACGTGAGATGCGCCACGCACTCCTCCAGCGGCAGTACGCCCAGCTCGCGGACGTACCGGCCCAGATACCGGGGGAAGGTCCCGTACGCGCGCGGGTGCGGCTTCCCGCCGTGCAGGATGCCGTCGCTGCCACCGGTGTGCGCCGGGTGCCGCATGATCGTCCGGACGTTCTCCTCGTGCCCCACGTGCTGGAGGATCGTGGTGCCCAGCCGGTCGGCGATCAGCAGCCGCCGGGCCGTGCTCCACGGCTCCTCGCCGCGCTCGCGGGCACAGCGGGCGACGCTCCGGCCGACGTGCGCGGCCAGGCCCACGTCCGCGACCCCGGAGATCTCGACGGTGTCCCAGTCGATCGGCACGCCGTGACAGCCGTCCGCGCCCTCGACCTCCACGGCCCGCCGGATCCGCTCGGCCGTCGCGTCGTCGCGCAGCCGCGCGAGCACCGCCTCCGGACCGCCCTCGCCGGCCCAGCTCGGCAGCACGGCGACGAGCGTGGTGCAGCCCGGGGTGTACGGATAGGTGTCCAGGGAGATGTCGGCGCCCGCCGCGAGCGCGGTGTCGAGGAGGTCCAGCAACTTGGGGGCGCGGCCCTGGTTCACGTCGAAGTTCATGACGGCGTGGGCCAGGTGCAGGGCGCAGCCCGCCGCGCGGGTGAGGGCGATCATCTCCTCGTAGGCCCGCAGCGCGTGCGCCCCGTAGGAGCGGTGGTGCGGGCAGTAGTAGCCGCCGTACCGGGCCACCACCCGGCACAGCTCGGTCAGCTCGGCGTCGGTGGCGTACATGCCGGGCGTGTACGTCAGGCCCGAGGAGAGCCCGACCGCGCCCTGTTCCAGCCCCTCGGCGACCAGGCGCTTCATCCGCCCGGTCTCCTCGGCCGTGGCGGCACGGCGCCCCCAGCCCATGGCGAGCATCCGCACGCTGCCCTGGGGCACGAGGTACGCGGCGTTGACGGCGATGCCCCCGCCGTCGAAACCGTGGTCGAGGCGGTCGAGGTACTCGCCCACGCCGCGCCAGGTGAAGTCGATGTCGTGGCCGTCGCCGTTCCAGCCGGTGATCTGGGAGCGGATCTCGGCGAGGGTGCGGTCGTCGGCCGGCGCGTACGACAGGCCGTCCTGGCCGATGACCTCCAGCGTCACGCCCTGCGCGGCCTTCGCCTCGTGGCCGGGGTCGCGCAGGAGGGCGAGGTCGCTGTGGGCGTGCATGTCGATGAAGCCGGGCGCCAGCGCCAGGCCGTGCGCGTCCAGGACGCCGGTGCCCCCGGGGCGGCGGCCGTCACCCTCCCGGTGGATCGCGGCGATCCGGCCGTCGGAGAGCGCCACGTCCGCCCGGTAGGAGGCACCGCCGGTGCCGTCGATGACGCGGGTGTCGCGGATGACGAGGTCCATGGGGGCGTGCCCTTCTCTCGGCCGGACGGGCGTGCTCCGCGTGTCCTCACCCGCCGTACGGGCCGCCGTGACCGGGGCGGGCCCGTCCGGGAGTGAGCACCGGGGTCTAGAAGAACGTGCGGATGTAGTCCGTGACCGTTCCGTCCGCCTCGGCCAGCGGGATCAGCTGCCACTTGTCGAAGACCGTGCAGGGGTGCGACAGGCCCAGCCCCACCCAGTCCCCGACCTCCAGCTCCACACCCTCCGCCACCTCGACGTAGGCGTGCTGGTCGGCTAGCGCGGTGATCCGCAGCCCCTCGGCGGGGCGTTGCGCGCCGTCCCGGGCGGACCGTACGACCTGGGCCTCCGGCAGGTCGAGGTCGTACGCGGCGTCACGCTTGCCCGCGTTGAGGTAGGCCCGGCCGGGCTCGGGCCGCGAGACGACCTGCGCCCACAGCCGGAACGCGGGCTGGAGGGCGCCCTCCTCGGGGTGGCGGTTGAAGGGGGTCTTGCGCCGGTACTGGCCGTCGTCGTGGGTGACGTACGCGCCGGAGCGGAGCAGCCTGAGCACCGGTGCGGACAGCGCCGGCAGCTCCGCGAAGACCTCGGCCACGGCGTCGAACCAGGCACTGCCGCCCGCGCTGACGACGATCTCCGGCACGCCCGCGAAGTGGCCCGCCTTGTCGAGCGTGACGGCGAGCGCGGTGAGCCGGCGCAGCCAGGCACGTACCTTTTCGTCGTCGGCCTGCGGGACGTCCGCCTCGTAGCAGGCGACGCCGACCAGGCGCAGGGTGCCGGTGGCCGCCACGGCGTCCGCGAGCGCCAGGCTCTCGGCCTCGGTCCGGACGCCCGTGCGGCCGCCCGCGACGCCCAGCTCGATGACGACGTCGAGCCGGCGCCCGGCACCGGCGTCACGCAGGGCGGCGTCCATCAGCTCGACACCGCGCGCGGAGTCGACGTAGGTGACCAGCTGGAATTCGGGGTCGGCGGCCAGCTCGCCCGCGATCCAGCGCAGCGCGGCCGCGTCCACCACCTCGTTGGCGAGGAAGATCCGCCGTACGCCGAAGGCGCGGTAGACGCGGACCTGGGTGGGGACGGCGGCGGTGATGCCCCAGGCACCGTGGTCGAGCTGCCGCTCGAAGAGCTGCGGGGCGAGCGTGGTCTTGCCGTGCGGGGCGAACGCCAGGCCGTGCTCGGCGGAGTAGCGCTCCATGAGGGCGAGGTTGTGCGCGAGCGCCTCGGCGGAGAGGGCGAGCACGGGCGTGGTGAAGCCGCCGGTGAACAGCGAACGGCGCTCGGCGGCCAGCTCGCCGACGGTCAGCCCTTCCGCGTCCGGGGGCAGCCCCTTGAAGCGGTGGTCCACCCGTTCCAGGGCGAGACGGGTGACGGCGTCGTGGGCGGCCAAGAGAGCCTCCGGAGAAGTCGGTTGCAGTATGCGCAACACCCATTGCGTGCAGCGATCGGTGCTGTCTAACATCCGGGCAAGCGCCCGGTCAACGGTGTCCGGGACTCCTGGGGAGACCGTCACAGAATGCGTGCACAGCGCGGATCGAGGAGGGCGGGGCCGTGACCGCGGCCGCCCCGCCGCCGCCCCCCGGCGGCGGGCCCGGGGACGTCGACGTCGTGTGCCTGGGCGAGTCCATGGTCACCTTCCGTCCGTCCGGCCCGGGGCGCCTCGCCGATGTGCCGGCCTTCGTCCGGGGCATCGGCGGTGCCGAATCGAACGTCGCCTGTGTGCTCGCCCGCGCGGGCCACCGCGCCCGCTGGGTCAGCCGGGTCGGCGCCGACGGCTTCGGCGACCACCTCGTGGCGGCGGTCGCCTCCTACGGCGTGGACACCTCCCAGGTCCGGCGCGATCCCCACCGGCCGACCGGTGTTTATTTCCGCACGTCGGGTGAACGGGCGCTCGAGGTGTCGCCACCGGGCGGGACGGGTGAGCACCTGGCCGAAGTCGTCTACTACCGGTCCGGTTCCGCGGCCTCGGCCATGGCCCCCGGACCGGCCGTCCGCGCCGCCGCACGGTCCGGACGGTTTCTGCACCTGACCGGCATCACCGCGGCGCTCTCCGCCGGCTGCCTCGCCCTGATGCGTGAACTGACGACGCGCCACCCCGGCCGCCCCCTCGTCTCCTTCGACGTCAACCACCGGGTGGGCCTGTGGCAGGGCACCCGGCACGGCCCGGAGGTCCTCGCCGAACTCGCCCGTGGCTGCGACCTCGTCTTCGTCGGCGAGGACGAGGCGGCCGCGGCCTGGGGCCTGCGGGACGCCGCCGCCGTCCGGGCCGCCCTCCCGGAGCCCGCGGTGCTGGTCGTCAAACGGGGCGCGGCGGGCGCCACGGTGTACGCGCGGGAAGCCGGTGACGGGATTGCCGGGGCGCTCGGGGGTGTCGAGTGCGACGGGGGCACCGGGGCCGCCCGGGCAGTGTCCCCGCGCGTCCCCGACGTCGTCGTCTCGGTGCCGGCGCCACGCGTCGACGTCGTCGCCCCCGTCGGGGCGGGCGACGCCTTCGCCGCCGGATTCCTGTCCGGGACGCTCCGGGGGCTGACGCTCCACGAGCGGCTGCGGCACGGCCACCTCATGGCCGCCGCCGCCCTGACCACGCCCGGTGATCTCGGCGAGCCGCCCAGCCGGGCCCACGCCGACCGATGGGCGGCCCTCGACGCCGACGGCTGGGGGAGACTGCGACTGGGGCCCGGCTGGACCGGGTGCCCCGCCGGGGCCGAGAACGGCTCCGCAAGGGTGGAGGACCACACCGTATGAGCCAGACCGTCGACCGCGCCCTGCGCATCCTGCCGCTGCTCGCCGAGGGGCCCGCCAATCTGGAGAAGGTGGCGGGCCGGCTCGGGGTCCACAAGTCCACCGCGTTGCGCCTGCTGCGCACGCTGCACGAGCACGGCATGGTCTACCGCCAGCAGGACCAGCGCTACCGTCTCGGGGCCCGGCTGTTCGCCCTCGCCCAGGAGGCCGTCGAGCACCTCGACGTGCGGGAGATCGCCCACCCCCATCTCGCGGCCCTCAACGAACAGTGCGGGCACACCGTCCACCTCGCCGTCCACGAGGACGACGAGGTCCTCTACATCGACAAGATCGAGAGCCGCTATCCGGTGCGCATGTACTCCCGCATCGGCAAGCCCGTGGCGATCACCGTCGCCGCCGTCGCCAAACTGCTCCTCGCCGACCTGCCCGAACCCGAGCGGCGTGCCGTCGCCGAGCGGCTCGACTACCCGGCCTACACCTCCCGTTCGACGCCGAACGCCGCGGCCTTCCTGAGGGAGCTGGCCACCGTCCGGGACCAGGGCTGGGCCACCGACCTCGGCGGTCACGAGGAGTCCATCAACTGCGTCGGCGCCCCCATCCGCGGCACCGACGGGCGCACCGTCGCCGCCTGCTCGATCTCCGCGCCGAACGTCGTCGTCACCGCCGAGGAACTCCTCGCGCTGCTCCCGCTGGTGCGCCGCACCGCCGACGCCATCAGCGCCGAGTACTCCGGAAGCCCCCCACCCGCGAACCCTGCGAAGGCACTGTCATGACCGCGAAGACCGCCATCACCCCGGCCACCCACACGACCCCGCCCGCCAGGTTCTCCCACGGGGTACGGAAGGGCAACATCCTCCAGGTCGCCGGTCAGGTCGGCTTCCTGCCCGCCGTCCCGGGCCAGGCCCCCACGGTGGCCGGCCCCACTCTGCGCGAGCAGACCCTGCAGACGCTCGCCAACGTGCGATCGGTCCTCGAAGCGGGCGGCGCGACGTGGGAGGACGTGATGATGCTGCGCGTCTACCTCACCGACACCGCCCACTTCGCCGAGATGAACGCGCTCTACAACGACTACTTCGCCGACCTGAAGGAAGCCCCGGCGGCCCGGACGACGGTGTACGTCGGCCTGCCCGAGGGGCTGCTCATCGAGATCGACGCCCTGGCCGTCCTCGGCTGAGCGCCTGCGCCTGCGCCCGCGCCGAACCGCCCCGCCGGATCCGTGGATCCGGCGGGGCGGAGCGCTTGTCCGGCGGCTGCGGGCCGTCGTTGCCGCCCGCGGCGGCAAGCGCCCTGCGGGCGCGCCCTCAAACGCCGGACGGGCTGGGTGGGCAGGCCCTACGTGCAGTACTGCCCTTCCTTGCCGATGGACCGGTACATGCAGTCCGCGTTCTCCAGCAGTTGGAGCACCGCGTCACGGTTGCGGGCCGTCTCCCGGCCGATCACCTCGTCGGGCGGGTAGAAGCCGCCGGAGCCGTTGGGGCCGGGGTACATCTCGAAGGTGTAGGCGAAGATCTTCTGGTTGCCCCACAGCCAGTCGTCGATCGAACCGTCGGTGATGTAGAGGTCGCTGGACTGTTCGGGCGTGTAGCGGTTGGAGGCGGCCATCGACTTGCCGATGGCCGCGAAGGCGTCGCGGTCGTCCTTGGTCATGCCGGTGGTGGTGTCGTCGTAGGTCCAGCCGAACGGCCAGAGCACCAGCTCGCTGTAGGTGTGGAAGTCGATCGCGGCCTTGATCTGCTGCTTGCCGCCGACGACCCGGCTGCGGGCGAAGTCGGCCACGACCTTCACCTCGGGCGCCGACTCGGGGGCGGTGCCGCGGTACGTCTCGGAGCCCGTGCTGCCCGAGGAGCCCCCGCAGCAGCCCCACTTGTAGTCCCAGTTGCGATTGAGGTCGGTGCCGCGCGCGGAGGAGCCGGCGTTGGGCTGGCGGTTCTTGCGCCAGCTGCGGTACGACCCGGTCGCGATGTCGTATTCTCCGCCGTCGGGGTTGACGTCGGGCACGATCCAGATCTCCCGGCTGTCGACCATCTTGGTGACGCGCGGGTCGCTGCCGTACTTGCCGCCGAACTCCTTCAGCAGGTAGAGCGCCATCTCCACGGTCAGGTGCTCACGCGCGTGCTGGTGGGCGGTGAAGAGCACCTCCGGCTCGGCCTCGTCCGTGCCGACGTTGTCGCTGATCTTGACGGCGATGATGTCGCGGCCCTCGTAGGACTTGCCGATGACCTTCTTCGTCATGATCGAGGGGTGCGCGGCGACCCCGGCGTTGATCTCCGCGAGCGCCTCGCTGTAGTTGTGGTAGCCGGAGTCGGCGGGCGGGAAGTCGTACGGCTTGACCTTGCCGCCGCCGCTCCGCTCGGGGGGACCGGCCAGCCGCTTCAGCCGGTAGCCGAGCCGTCGTACGGCGTCGGCCTGCGCGTCGTCCGCCGTGATGACGACGGAGCGTTCGCGGACGGCGTCCACGGAGGCGCCGGTGGCGGCGAGGGCCGTGCGCTCGGCGGCGGTACCGGCGCCGGTGACCTCGTACGCGTGGGCCGGGTCCGTGTCGGCGGGGGTGTCGGCGGGGGAGGCGGGCGCGGCGAGGGCCAGGGTGAGCAGGGCGGCGAGGGCGGTGGCCCATCTGCCCTGGGAACGCAGTCGCATGCGGTCTCCTGGAGGGTCCGTGAGTGCGACGGGTGGGGGGTGTGAGCCTTTCCAGTGTTCGAGTGTTGGCATGCAACGGTCAAGGTGCCGGGTGGGGGTGAAACAGGCCAACTTCCCTGGCACTTGCGTCCGGTTGATTGCTCATCGGCCTCACCCGTACCAACAATGAACACGTCAAAACCGAAAAGCACGTCGGTCTAGAGAGGACCACCCCCCATGAGACGACCTCTCGTCGGTGCGCTCGCGACGCTCCTCCTCACCGGAGCCACCGTCGGCGTCGGCACGACCTCCGCCCACGCGACCTCGCAGGAGAAGGCGGACAGCAGGACGGCCGTGGCCGCGCCGGCCGCGGCCGGCGCGGCCACGGCCGGACAGGCCCCGGTCAAGCCCAAGGCCGTCGACTTCGCCGGCACGGTCGCGCTCAGCAACTGCTCCGGTTCGCTGATCCGCATGCCCAGCTCGGCCGACAACGACCCGGCCCTCGTCATGACCAACGGCCACTGTCTGGAGACCGGCATGCCGGGCCCCGGCGAGGTCGTCACCGACAAGCCCTCCAGCCGTACCTTCAGCCTGCTCAACTCCACGGCGGGCAAGGTCGCGACGCTGCGCGCGACCAAGGTCTCGTACGCGACGATGACGGACACCGACGTCACGCTCTACGAGCTGAACACCACGTACGCGCAGATCAAGCAGCGGTACAACATCAACGCCCTCAGCCTGTCGGGCGACCACCCCACCGCGGGCACCGCGATAAAGGTCGTCTCCGGTTACTGGAAGCGGATCTACTCCTGCGACGCCGACGCGTTCGTCTACCGGCTCAAGGAGGGGGACTGGACCTGGAAGGACTCCCTGCGCTACACCGCGTCCTGCAACACGATAGGCGGCACCTCGGGCTCCCCGGTGATCGACGTCAGCTCCGGCAAGGTCGTCGCCATCAACAACACCGGCAACGAGAACGGTGAGCGCTGCACGGAGAACAACCCGTGCGAGGTGGACGAGAAGGGCCAGGTCACGGTCCGCAAGGGCATCAACTACGCCCAGCAGACCTACCAGATCACCCGGTGCGTCGGCACCGGCAACAAGATCGACCTCGGCCGGCCGGGCTGCACCCTGCCCAAGCCGTAACCGCCGCGCTCCGAGTGCCGGACGGGCCACGGGCCCGTCCGGCACGCGCGCGTCCCGCGCGGCCTTACGGCAGGGCGTGGACGTGCGGGCCCACCGCGTTCGACCAGGCGCTGCCGTTCGCGGCGTCCCAGTTGGTCGACCAGGTCATCGCACCCCGGATGCCCGGATAGGTCCGGGCGGGCTTGAAGGAGCCGCAGCCCGTGCCCTTGGCGAGGCAGTCGAGCGCGTTGTTGACGACGGACGGGGCGACGTAACCGCCGCCCGCCCCGCGGGGCGAGGCCGGCAGGCCGAGGCCGACCTGTGAAGGGGCGAGGCCGCCTTCGAGCTGGACGCAGGCCAGCGCGGTGAGGAAGTCAACCGAACCCTGTGCGTAGACCTTGCCGTCACAGCCGTTCATGGAACCGCTGTTGTAGTACTGCGTGTTGACGACGGTCAGGATGTCCTTGATGTTCAGGGCGGTCCTGAAGTAACCGGCCGAGGTCGACTGCATGTCGATCGTCTGCGGAGCCATGGTGATGACGAGCTTGCTGCCCGCCTTCGCCGACAGGGCGCGCAGCGCCTGCGTCATGTACGTCGCGTCGATCCCGTTCTCCAGGTCGATGTCGACGCCGTCGAAGCCGTACTTCCGCATCAGCGCGTGGACGGAGTCGGCGAAGTTGGCGGCGGAGGCCGCGTCGTTGACGGTGACCGTGCCCCGTTCGCCGCCGACGGAGAGGACGACGGACTTGCCCGCCGCCTGTTTGGCGGCGATATCGCTCTTGAACCGCTCTTCCGGGTACTTCAGGGCCGGGTCGAGGGTGAAGTCGACGGCCCCGCGCGTGGTGGTCGCGTCGGCGAAGGCGACGGCGATGATGTCGTACTGGTCCTGTACGTCGCTGATCCTCTGGACCGTGGCGCCGTTGTCGAAGTTCTGCCAGTAGCCCGTGACGGCGTGCTTGGGCACCCCCGGGCCGTTGCCGCTCCCGGCGGTGGTCGTGCCGGTGACCGCCGCCGACCTCGGGGACTCGCCCGCCGCGTTCGTCGCCGTCACCTCGAACCGGTACGCCGTCGAGGGCGCGAGCCCCGTCACCGTCGCCGAAGTGCCGCTGGCGGAAGCGACTTCGGTGCCGTCCCGGTAGACGCGGTAGCCGGTGGCGCCGCCGACCGGGTTCCAGGCCAGGGCGACGGACGAGGACGTCGTGGCGCCCACCTTCAGGCCGTCCGGGGCGCCGGGGACGGGATCGCCCGGGTCGGTGCCGCCGGGACCGGACAGCTCGACGTCGTCGGCCACGTAGGCGGGCTGTCCGTACCAGCCATGGGTGTAGACGGTGACGGAGGTGGTGTTCGCGCCCGTGGTGAAGCGGGTGGTGAGCTGCTGCCATCCGCTCGCCGAGGGGGTCCACGTCGACACGTCCGTGGTGCCGGTGCCGCTCGCGCCGAGGTAGACGTAGGAGCCCTGGACCCACGCGCTCAGCGTGTAGGAGGAACCGGGCCGGACGGTCACGGTCTGCGCGCACCTGGCGTGGTCCGCCCCGGCGGGGGTGGCCTTGAGGGCGGCCGAGCCCGAACGCGCGGGCGAGGTGACCGGCAGGCCGCTGCCGCCCGAACAGGTCCAGTCGGCGAGCCCCGACTCGAAGCCGGGGTTCTTGACCAGGTTGGCCGGGCCGGCCGCCGCGGCGGGCGCGCCGCCGGTGGCCACGAGCGGGCCGGCCGCGAGGAGGAGGGCGGTGAGGACGCCGCCGAGCCGGCGTCTTCCTCTGGGGGAGCCGGTGGAGCCGATGTGCCGGGTCCGATCCACGAATGCCTCCGGTGGGAAGGGAGTTGACGGGGACGAGCCAGAGCCCTGGGGGGTGTGCCCGTGGGGGTGAAGGGCTCCTTGTGCGCGTAAAGATGGTCCAGACCAATACTCGCGTCAAGGGCCGGGAACGATTCGGTGAACTCCCGTCCACGTCGCGTCGGGGCGCCGGTGGCAATGCCCGAAGAACGGTTCTCAGCCGCTCCATTCGTGGATAAAGTGCGGAGGCACCAGCACCGGGCAGTATCGATCCGGGTCCGCCGGAGCCCCCCGCGGCCGGAGTGAACGGGGAAGCCGACGTGCCCATCGCGATAGCGGTCACCAGCTCCGATCTGGTGCTCCCGCCCCCCGACGGGAAGACCCCGCCCTCCGCCGTCCTCCAGCCGCCCGAGGCGCAGCCACTGGAGACCGCGGTCACCCAGGCGGGTGTCCTGCTCGACCAGTGCGGCCATCTGGTCGTCCTCTACCCGGACTCGCTCCCCGCCCCCTACGTCCGGCGTCTGCACACGGTCCGGTCCGTCCTGGAGAGCGACCGGGTGGCCCTGCTGCCCCTCGCGCTGCCGCCGCTGGCCGTCGGCGTACTCGCCCGCCAGTTACGGCAGTTGTCCGTGTCCGACTTGAGCCCCGGGGTGCTCGCGTCCGCCGCCCGGCTGCTCGCCCACTACGTCTACGCGGGGGCCCACCTCTCCAGCGTCACCCGGCTCGACCGGGCGGACGTCGGCCTCGGCGACCATCTGGCGTCCCTGCTGCCCGGCGCCCGCTTCGCGGTCCTCGTCAACCCCGTCCGCCGGCTGTTACGGACCGGCGCCGGGGAGCCCCCCGACGGGCCCGGCTTCGGCACCCGGCTGACGCTCGCCCGCGGCAGACCCACCGGCGGCGAGGACTGGGTCCTGGACACCCTCGCCCCTCACTGGCGGGTCCAGGGCGTCCAGGAAGCCGTCTTCCCCGCCGGGTCCGCGCGCTGGTGGGGCACCCGCAGGGCCGTCGAGTTCGCCGCCGCCATCGAGGACCCCTCCGTGCTCTACCAGCTCGTCACGTCCGTACGACGGGAGGAGTGCCGCTGGTGCGGCCTCGAACTCATCGGTGACCGCTGCGGGTTCTGCCGCGCGGCCGTGCCGCGTGCCGCGCCGGGGGCCCTCGGGCCGCCCGCCCGGGCGGGGACGCCCGCTCCGCACGGCCGCCGCTGATTCCCGCCGCGTCCCCGCCGCGTCCCCGCCGCGTCTCCTCCGTGAGCCCGGCCGCCGCCGGCCCCGCCGGGCCGCCCCACCCGGTCACATCAGACGAACGAGGTCCGCCGCCCCATGAATTCACGCCAGCGCCGCGGGATCATCCTGCTGCTCCTGTCGGTCCTCTGCGCCGTCGGCGCGTTCGCCGGAGTGTTCTCGGTCATCGACGACGTCGAATCGAAGGTCGGCCCCGAAATCACCGCCTACCGGCTGAGGACCGACGTCCCCGCCTACCGGACCCTCGAAGCGGACGCGTTCGAGAAGGTCTCGATGCCCAGGCGCTGGCTCCCGGCCACCGCCGTCACGGACCTCGCCCGGGTCCACGGGAAGATCGCCGTCACCCCGCTGCGCAAGGGCTCACTGCTCCAGAACGACATGATCGTCGCCCGCCCGGCGCTGGCCCCCGGACAGCAGGAGATCGCCATCATGATCGACGCGGCGACGGGTGTGGCGGGCAAGATCAACCCGGGCGCGAAGGTCAATATCTACGCGACCTTCGACGCCAAGGAACAGGGTGCCAAGCCCGTCTCCAAGGTCATCGTCAGCGGCGCCCAGGTCATCGACGTCGGCAGACTCACCCCCCTCGACCGCGAAGGCGGCAGCCGTGGGGGCGGCACCACGCGCAAGGCGGCCGGTGACGCGGTACCGATCACCTTCGCGCTGGGCACCAAGGACGCCCAGCGCGTCGCGTACGCCGAGTCGTTCGCCTCGCACGTCCGGCTCGCCCTCGTCGCCCCCGGCGGCGACGACACGGTCAGCGAGGGTGACCGCACCTACACCCTCGACGGCGACAAGTAGCGGCACAAGACAGACAAGGGGCCACGGTGACGATCAGAATCCTCCCGGCCATCGGCGATCCGGACACCGCCCGCTCCCTGGGCGGTCTGCTCGGCCAGCTCCCCGGCGTCGAGCCACTGCCGACCGTCGGTGACACCACCCGGCTCCTCGACACCCTCGCCGTCCTGGCCGCCGCCTCCCTCGAAGAGCTGCCCGAAGTCGTCCTCGTCCACGAGCGCGTCGGCCCGCTGCCCGCCCTCGAACTCATCCGCGAGGTGGCCCTCCGCTTCCCGGCCACCGGGGTCGTCCTAGCCGCCGCCGACGCCGGGCCCGCCCTGTACGCCGCCGCCATGGACGCCGGGGCGCGCGGCCTCGTCGGCACACCACCGGCGTACGCGGAACTGGGCGCCCGCGTCCAGGCCGCCGCGCAGTGGGCGAGCGGGGTCCGCCGGCATCTGGGCGGCACCGGTGACGTCCTCCCCGGGGGCGGGCCCGGGGGCCGGCTCGTCGCCGTCGTCGGTGCCAAGGGCGGTGTCGGGACGACCGTCACCGCCGTACAGCTCGCGCTCGCCGCGTGCGCGGCCGGCCGTGATGCCGCCCTGGCCGACATGGATCTCCAGTCCGGCGACGTAGCCTCCTACCTGGACGTCCAGTTCCGCCGGTCCGTCGCCGACCTGGCCGGCATCAACGACATCTCCGCCCGGGTCCTGCAGGACGCCGTCTTCCCCCACCCCACCGGGCTCGGGCTGCTGCTCGCCCCGGCGGAGGGCGAGCGCGGCGAGGACGTCGGCGATCTCGCCGCCCGCCAGGTCACCGCGGCGCTGCGCAGCCGCTACGAACTCGTCGTCGTCGACTGCGGCACCCAGATCACGGCCGCCGGTGCGGCCGTGATCGAGACCGCCGACCTGGCCCTGCTGGTCACCACTCCGGACGTGGTCTCGGTACGGGCCGCCAAGCGGATGGTCCGGCTCTGGGACCGGCTCCAGATCCGCAAGGCCGAGGAGACCACGACCGTCGTCAACCGCCACACCCGCACCGCCGAGATCCAGCCGTCGCTCGTCGAACGGACCACGGGCACCAAGACCGCGCGGACCACGATCCCCGCCGGGTACAAGGAGCTCCAGGCCGCCGTCGACGCCGGCCGCATGCAGGACCTGGACGCCAAGTCCTCCGTACGGGGCGCCCTGTGGGCACTGGCCGCTGAACTGGGCCTGGCCGACGCCCCCGGCGCACGACCCGCGCACGACGGGGCGCACGCCGCCCACGCCGACCGCTCGCTCGGGGGCGGCCCGCGCCGCCGACGGGCCATAGGGGGCCCCGCCCCCGCCGCCGGCGGCATCGGCCCGGACCAGCTCGCCCCGGTGCCGACCAGCCGCTTCCGCAGGCGCGGCGGCGGCGACCGGGGACAGGTCGCGGTGGAGTTCGCGGGCGTACTGCCGCTGATCCTGGTGGTGCTGGCCGTGGTCTGGCAGTGCGTCCTGGTCGGCTACACCTACTCCCTCGCCGGGAACGCGGCGGACAAGGGCGCCCGTGCCGGAGCGGTGGGCGGCGACTGCGCCGCCGCGGCCCAAGCGGACTTACCCGGCGCCTGGGACGGCGAGGGAGTCGGCTGCGGCGAGGAGAACGGGGTGTACCGCGCGACGGTCTCCCTGGACGTCCCGGTGCTCTTCCCGGGGGCGGTGAGCTGGCCCTGGCAGGTGGAGGGCTCGGCCGGCGCGGCGCGGGAGGACTGAGCGATGCGACGGCGCACCCGGCCCCGGCCGGTGGACGAGGGCGACCCTCCCGGCCGGCCCGCCCCGGCGGCCGGTCACCGCGGGGCGTGGCCCGGGGCGTCCGGTGCGTGCGATCGCGAGGCGGAGGGCCGTCCTCGTACTGGACGTACTCGGGCGACCCCGGCAGCGCGGCGAGCGGGTGTGCCGGACGCCGTGCCAGGAGCCCCGGGCCGGGCGGGACGTTCCGGACACGGCCCGGACCGCGGCGTCGTGTCGATCGAGTTCCTCGGCTTCCTGCCCCTATTGCTGCTCGTCGCCCTGGCCGCCGTCCAGCTGGGGCTGGCTGCCTTCGCCACGCAGCAGGCGGGCAGCGCGGCCCGCGCCGCGGCCCGTACGGCGACCCTGGACCGCACGCCGGGCGGGGAGGCTCCCGATCCGGAGGCGGCGGCCCGGTCCGCGATGACCGGCTGGGTCACGGACCGCGCCGTCATCGGCGCGCCGGCGTGCCCGGACGGCGGTGAGGTCACCGCGACCGTCACCGTCACCGTCCCCGAGATCATCCCCGGCACCGGATTCAGTACGACCCGACGCGCCACGATGCCCTGCCCCGCCGCCCCCGCGTCCGGCCGGCCCCCCTATTCGCCCCCGTACCCGAGGAGCGCGCCATGAGCCTACGGGCACGGATCGTCACCCCCGAAGCACCCGCCGACGGGCGGGAGTCGAGCCACCTCGTCCCCGTCTACCGCGCCAAGCTGCTGGAGGAGATCGACCTCGCCGAGATGTCCGCGCTGGCCGCCGCGGAGCGGCGCACCCGGCTGGAGCGGGTGCTCGGCCACATCATCAGCCGCGAGGGACCGGTGCTGTCCACCGCCGAGCGCGACCGGCTGATCCGCCGGGTCGTGGACGAGGCGCTGGGCCTCGGTGTCCTCGAACCCCTCCTGGAGGACCCCTCCGTCACCGAGATCATGGTCAACGGTCCCGATCAGGTCTTCGTCGAACGCGCGGGCCGCGTCGAACCCGTCCCCGTACGGTTCGCCTCCCACGAGCAACTGCTGCAGACCATCGAACGCATCGTCTCCACCGTCAACCGCCGCGTGGACGAGTCGAATCCGATGGTCGACGCCCGGCTGCCGAGCGGGGAGCGCGTCAACGTGATTATTCCGCCCCTCGCGCTGAACGGCGCGACCCTGACGATCCGCCGCTTCCCTCGCGCCTACACACTGCGCGAACTCATCGGCATGGGCACGCTGGACGAACCGACCCTGCTGCTCCTGGCGGCACTCGTGCGCGCCAAGTTCAACGTGCTCGTCTCCGGGCCGACCGGCTCCGGCAAGACCACCCTGCTGAACGCCCTCTCCGGGCTGATCCCGGAGGGGGAGCGCATCATCACCGTCGAGGACGCGGCCGAGCTGCAACTCCAGCAGACCCACGTCATCCGCCTCGAATCCCGGCCCCCGAACGTCGAGGGCAAGGGCCGTATCACCATCCGCGACCTCGTCCGCAACTCCCTGCGGATGCGCCCGGACCGCATCATCGTCGGTGAGGTGCGCGGCGGCGAGACCCTCGACATGCTCCAGGCCATGTCCACCGGGCACGACGGCTCGCTGGCCACCGTCCACGCCAACAGTGCCGAGGACGCCCTCATGCGGCTCCAGACCCTGGCGTCCATGTCCGAGGTCAGGATCCCGTACGAGGCCCTGCGGGACCAGATCAACAGTGCCGTCGACTGCCTCGTCCAGCTCACCCGCAACGCCGACGGCTCACGCCGCGTCGCCGAGGTCGCCCTCCTCGACTCGCACGGCCGGGAGGACTACCGTCTCGCCACCGTCTGCCGCTTCGACGCCCGCCCGATGGGCGCCGACCGCGTCGTCCGCGGGCACTTCACCCACTTCCCCGTACCCCAGCGGGTCGCGGAGCGGCTGCGGCTGGCCGACGAGGCCGTGCCACCGGCCTTCGGCGTCGCCGCGTCACCCACCGAACGCAACCCCCGAGAGGCCGGACAGAGGTAACGCCGGACATGGACCGACTCGCAACCGTCACCGCCGGACTCACGCTGGTGTGCGGCGCCCTCGGGGTCGCCGGCGTGCACCTGTATGCCACCGGCCGGGCCCGCCGTCAGGCATTGGCCGACCGGCTCTCCGACACCCCTGCCCTGCCGCCCGCCGGCCGGGCCCGGCACTTCACCGGCCTCGACCGGATGCTGCGCGGCACCCGGTTCGGGAGGCGCCTGGAGGCACGGATCGCCTCGACGGGACTGGACGTCACCCCTGCCGAGTTCGCCCTGTGCGCGCTCGCCGCGGCGGCCGGTCTGTGGCTCGTCGCGGCCGTCTCCCTCGCACCGTTCTTCGGCCCGCTGGCGGGGGTCGTCGCGATCTGGTCCGCGTCCGCCTTCCTGGCCTGGCAGCGTCGCAAACGCATCGAGAAGTTCATCAACCAGCTCCCCGAGCTGTCCCGCATCCTCGCCAACGCCACCCAGGCCGGACTCGCCCTCCGCACCGCCCTCGGCATGGCGGCGGACGAGATGGAGGCCCCGGCGGGCGAGGAACTCGCCAAGGTGGCCGACAAACTGGCCGTCGGACACTCCGTCGACGCGGCACTCGACGAACTCACCGACCGGCTGCCCTCACGTGAACTGGCCGTCCTCGTCACGACCCTGGTGCTGTCGAACAAGGCGGGCGGCACCGTCGTCAGCTCGCTGCGCAACCTCACGACGACACTGGAGGAGCGCAAGGAGACCCGGCGGGAGGTCCGCACCCAGCTCTCCCAGGTGACCGTGACGGCGTACGTCGTCCCCCTGATGGGCATCGGCACGCTGCTGCTCATGGACCGCATCGCACCGGGCTCGATCGTCCGGATGACCGCCGGCTTCCCCGGGCGGGCGGCCGTGGTCGCCGCCTTCGCGCTGTACGGGCTCGGCTTCTTCCTCATCCGCCGCATGTCCAAGATCGACGTCTGAGGGGCGGCCGGAATGGGACTTCTGCTGGCGCTGCTGACCGGCCTCTCCGTGGCGGGTGCCTGCTACGGCCTCGCTCTCTGCCGCAGCGAGGCCAAACTGCCCGCCGACCTGGCGCTTGCCCTGGAGGTCGGCGCGACCCGGACGACCGCCGTGGGCTCGGCTGTCGACCGGCTCGGCATGCGCTACGCCCCGCTCGTGCTGCGCGTGATGGGCGGCAAACGGGTCGCGAAGGTCCGCACCCGCATCGACCGGGCCGGCAATCCCGGCGGCCTCACCGTCGACCGGTACGCGGCACGCCGCGCGGTCTACGGCTTCCTCGGCTTCGGCGGCGCGCTGGTGATGCTGCTCGAAGGGCACCTCCTCATGGCGCTGCTGCTCGTCGCCTTCGGCCTCTTCTGGATCGAGGTCGGCATCTGGGTGGCCGTACGGGAACGCAAGGACGCGATCGAGCGCACCCTGCCGGACTTCCTCGACGTCCTCGCGGTGGTGGTGAGCGCGGGGCTGGGCTTCCGGCAGGCCCTGGACCGGGTCTCGGAGAAGTACGAGGGGCCGTGGGCCGACGAACTGCGGATCACCCTGCGCCAGATGGACATGGGCGTCAGCCGCCGCCAGGCGTTCGAGGAGCTGCGTCAGCGCAACGACTCCGAACAGGTCGCCCAGTTCGTCACGGCGCTGCAGCAGGGCGAGGAGCTGGGGGCCCCGATCGTCGACACGCTCATCGACATCGCCAACGACATGCGCCGCACCGATGCCCAGCGGGCCCGCCGCCGCGCGGCCCGGGCCGTACCGAAGGCGACCATGGTCGTCACCACCTTCATGGTGCCGGGCACGATGATCCTGCTGATCGCGGGCTTCTTCTTCGGCTCGGGCACGGATTTCGGCTCCCTCACGGGGGATTGACCCCCTCCGCCCCTCGCCCGCACCGCCGTACAAGGAGACCCCCCATGGAAACCCCGCCCCACCCCGCCCGACCACCCGAGGGCACGGCCCGGCAGCACCCGTACGACCCCGGCGCCGGCCGGCACGCCTCCCAGCACACGTCCGCGCACCATGCCCCGCCGTGCTCGGAGCGGGCTCGTCCGACGGAAGCCGGGGCCGGGAGGGGAGCTTTTGGACGGCCATCCTCCGGCGGGTCTCCCGAGGGGCTGTCCGAGGGCCCTTCCGACGGCCCGTCGGCGGACCTGACGAAGCGGTGCTGAGACCCATGCGACGCCCGGGGCGAGTGTGGTTCAGGAGACTTCTGGTGTCTCAACTCCCCCACGGGAGAGGGGATTGGTGCTCCGCCACCTGTTCCGCCACCGCCGATTCGGCGTACTTTTCTGATGCCGCGAACGGGGACGCGGGTCGCACCACGGTGATTCACCCGCCGGACCGGACGGGCCCGGCTGCCCATGGAGGGGAAGACGATGGGAAAGCGGTTCGGGGAAGACGGCCCGGGGCACCGCCCGGGAGGCGGCCGGAACGACGACCGGGACGGCGGCCGCGGTGGCCGTCCGGGCACTGGCCGGGCCGACGACCGGGGGCAGACCTCGATCGAGTACCTGGGCATCATCGCCGTGGTCGTGGCGATCATCCTGGTGCTGACGACGACCGACTTCGGCACGATGATCGCCACGGCCATCACCAACCAGATCTCCCAGATCACCGGGTGAGGCGCGCGCCCTCCGCGCGTCACCCGACCGACGCCGGGCAGGTCTTCCCCCTCTACATCACCGCGGTGGCGGGCCTGCTCTTCCTCGCCCTGGCCTTCTTCACGGTCGGCCGGGCGGGAGCCGTGAAGAACGGTGCCCAGACGGCGGCGGACGCCGCGGCACTCGCGGTGGCGCAGGACTACCGCGATCAGCTGGGCGCGGGTTTCCTGAACGCGCTCCGCACCGGCGCGGCCTGGCAGGGCATCGTCCTCGACGGGCGGTTGCCGGACGCCGTCGACGTCTGCGGCCAGGCGCCGCGGTTCGCGAAGCGCAACGGCGCCTCGGTACGCGACTGCGTACCGGCCTACCCGCCTCCGGCCTTCACGGTCGGGGTCGAGTCCCTCAAGGGCGTGGGCGCCTCGGTGATCCCCGGCACGGAGGGCAAGAAGGCCACCGCCACGGCGACGGCGGTCGTCACACCGCTGTGTGTGCCGGACGCCCCGCCGCCGAAGGAGGAACCGACGGCCTCACCGTCGAAGGACAAGGGCGGCGGGGGAGACGACGGGGACAAGGACGGTGGGGGCGACAGGGGCAAGGGCGGCGGGAAGCCCCCCGAGAAGCCCCCCGTCCTCCTTCTCGACTGCGACGGCAAGCACGTGACGATCGACCCGGGCCACCTCGACCGGCTTCCGGACACGGCGGAGCTGTTCGCCGTGCGCCTCGCCGACTGACAGCGAAGGAAAGGAGCCCATGAGCATGCGGCAGACGACGACGGCCCGGAGGGGCACGGCCGCCGCGGCACTGGCGGCCGTCATGGCCCTCGCCGTGGCGGGCTGCGGGGGCGACGGCGGGAAGAAGGACGAACAGGGCACCCCCAGGGCGTCCGGCGCCCCCCGTACGGCCGGGGACAAGCCCGCGCCGACGCCGAGCGAGACCATCGGCGAGATCAAGGGGCCCGACGGCGTGGTCGTCGTCCTCCACTCCGCCGTGCGGGACACCGGGGGGTTCGTCACGGTCAGCGGGGTGGTCGCGAACCGCGGCACGAAGCCCTACACCCCGCTGACCTGGCGTTCCAAGGAGACGGAGATGAAGTCCCAGTCGTCGGTGTCCGGGGCGTCGCTCGTGGACCGGGCCGGCAAGAAGCGGTACCTCGTGCTCCGGGACACCGACGGCGAGTGTCTGTGCACCACGGGCCTGGTCAACATCCGGCCCGACGAGAGCCGGCCCGTCTTCGCCCAGTTCCCCGCGCCGCCCGAGAACGTCACGGACATCGACTTCCAACTGCCCACCATGCCGACCGTCCGCATCAAGATCTCGGGGTGACCATCCCATGCCGACGCATCGGGCCCGCCACGGCGCGGCCGTCGCCACCACCGTGTTCGCCGCACTGGTGGCCCTCGCGCCGCCCCCCACGCCCGCCCGCGCTGCCGGCGGCCCCGGCGGGCCCGCCGACACCGCCCCGCCCGTGCGCATCGACGGTGGTGATCCGGACCTCAAGATGCGCGCCGGGTCGAAGCTCGCGCCGGGACGGGTCCTCGACATCAAGTCGGTGGTCGAGACGGACGACGGTGACGAACGCCGCGAGGTCACCAACGTCAATGTGACCTTCGCTCTCCAGGCCGAGGTGCTCTTCGACAAGGACAGCGCGACCCTCAACAACGCGGCCAGCGCCAGGATCCGGACCATCGCCGACGAGGTCACCCAACACCACGCGACCACCGTGCGCGTCTTCGGCTTCACCGACAGCCTCGGCTCCTCGGGCCACGGCTTGGTGCTCTCCAAACAGCGCGCCGACGCCGTACAACGCCAACTCGCGCAGGACGTCGGCCCGTCGGCGGGGTCGTCGCGCATCAACTACCAGATCCGCGGCTACGGCGAGCAGTACCCGATCGCCGACAACACCACGGAAGAGGGCCGCCGGAAGAACCGCCGCGTGGAGGTCAGCTTTCCCCGCCGGTCGTAGCGCGTCGGACGGGCTGGTGTTGGCCGAGGCCGAGCGAAATCAAGCCCGTCCGGCGCTTGAGGACGCGCCCGAAGGGCGCCCGCCGCCGCAGGCGGCATGACGTGCCGGTAGTCGTGCATCCCCCGGAGGGGCTGGTGTTGGCCGAGGCCGAGCGAAATCAAGCCCGTCCGGCGCTTGAGGACGCGCCCGAAGGGCGCTCGCCGCCGCGGGCGGCACCAGGCCCGTAATCGGCGAACCGCCGGCCAGGCGAGAGGCGCGCACCGCGCCCCCGCGCTCCCACTCCCGTCCAGGAGCCGGCCGAGCCGGTGTGCGGGGGTGTCCGGCGGGGCAGGATGGGGCAGCCCGAAGGTTGGGGGAGAGCTGAGGGAGGCGTGAGATGAGGGGCCGGCGGACAGCCAGAGGCGGGCTCGTCGGGATGGCCACGGTGGGGGTTTTGATGACGGCCACTCCGGTGGGAGCGGCCGGGAACGCCGAAGACGGGGGTGCGTACCGGATGGCGCCCGGGGCGAACCCCGTCAAAGGCGCGGCGAGCGCGGGCGAGGCGCCCCCGCTCGCCGAAGGGGTGTACACGGACAGCATCACGTCGGGGGCGACGAAGTACTACAGCGTCGAGCTGGACGACGCGTCGAGCGCGTACGTCTCGGCGATCGCCGTACCCCGGGTGGGCAGTGTGCCGGGGTCCCAGGACGGCATCGGAGTGTCGCTGCGCACCGAGGACGGCAGGCGGTGCGGTCTCGCACACCAGCGCACCTTCGCGGCGCAGGGCGGCGCGTATCCGACGGGCGACTACGCGGAGCGGGTCGTCGAGCCGCGCGGTGTGTGCCGGGGTGCCGGGCGCTATGTCGTCGCGGTGACGCGGGGGGAGGCCGCCGGCGGCGAGAGCGCGGAGGCGATACCCCTTGAGCTGGCGTACATGTCCGAGCCCCCCGTGCGAAAGGGAACGGAGGGCTCCCCGGTGGCCGTCGGCAAGGGAACGCCGGAGAGGGCCCCCCAGCCCGCGGCCTCCCCGTCGGCGGACGCGGGCGGGGCGGAGCAGAGAGCCGAGGGCGGCACGGGCTTCAGCGACGCCGCCGAGGTGCGGGCCGGTTCGGTGAAGGGGGCGGTCGAACCCGGCGGTACGCGGTTCTACCGGGTGCCGGTCGGATGGGGGCAGCGGTTGCGGGTCACGGCGGAATTCGGCGCGGCTCCCGCCGGGTCCTCGTTCCACGCGGCGAACGGTGTGCGGCTGGCGTTGAGCAACACCGCGCGGGGCCTGGTCGCCAACCGGAACGGCGCCTATCAGGGAAAGTCGAAGTCCCTCGCCCTGGAGACGGCTCCGGCTGCCTACGCCAACCGGCTGGGGGCGGGTCTGGACGCGGCCACCAGGGCGATGCGTTTCGCGGGTGCCTATTACCTCCAGGTCAGCGTCAATCCGGCCGTGGCCGGGAAGGTCTCCGGAAGTGTGCCGTTCACCTTGCGCGTCGGGGTGGAGGGCGAGCCCGGCAAGGGGCCGGACTACGCGAAGGACCCGGGGGAGTTCGGGGGCGGGATGCTTCCCCTCGCGGGCGACGGAGCGGGGTCCGGCAGCGCGCGTGACGGCGGCTCAGACCGGAGCGGCCGGCTGCGGCTGGTCGGGTACGCGGGTGTCGGCACGGGGTCCGTGCTGCTGCTCGGGCTCGGCGGGTGGACGCTGGCCGCGCGACGCTGGAAGAGCTGACGGCGGCACCGCCCGGTCCCGGCACCCGGCGGGCGTCAGGGGCGGATCTCCACGCGGACGCCCGGCCGAAGCCCCCACCGGGCCATGGCGCCCGCCGTCGCCTCCAGCACATGACGGGCCCGGAGCCGCGGCAGGCCGAGACGGCCGGGCGGCATGGTCCGTACGGCCAGGACGGTCAGGTGCCGGTCCAGATAGGCGACGTCGATGGCGAAGCGCATCCGGAAGGTGTGCACGCTGCCGGCGGGCGTGAGCAACAGCGCCCCCTCGATGCCGTCCCGGCCGAGCAGCCCCCGGGTGCGTGACCGAAGGGAAGCGGCGATCTCCAGCGGGACGCTCAGGTGCGGCGGCCCAGCGTCCGCCGTCGCCCCGTCGGCCACCGTGCCCGCAGGGACGAGGAGTCGGGCGCTTCCGTCCTGCCGGTGCGGCATGCCGCGCTCCCTTCGGCCGGTCGCCCGTGCCGGGTGCGCGGCGCGTCCCCGGCCACTTTATCCACAGGCCCCAGCGGGGATTCCGTGGTGTGCGTAGCCTCGGGGCATGTACTCGCTGCTGATCGTCGCCGCCGCCGTATTCGGCTGCGTGGCGGGCCTGTTGGTGCCGCGCGCACGGTATCGGCTGTCCGTCGGGGCCGAGGAGGAATGGCGGTCGGCGGGCCCGTGCGGGCATGCCGTCGGCGGATGGGTCGGGCGGGCCCGCTGCGTGGTGTGCGAAGGGGGGTACGGGGTGGGCGCGTGGGGCTCGGCGGCGCTGACGGCCCTGGTGTGCGCGAGCCTCGCGGCGGTGGTGGGGATACGCCCCGAGCTGGTGGTGTGGCTCGCGGCGGCGCCGTTGGCCGTGCTGCTGGCGGGGGTCGACGTGGCGGTCCGCCGTCTGCCGGATGTGCTGACCGTGCCGTTGGCGGCGGGGGTGGCGGTGCTGCTGGGGGTGGCCGCGCTGATCCCCGGTGCGGCGGGGTCGTGGTGGGGGGCGTTGTGGGGCGGGCTGGTCATGGGGGGTGGGTATTTCGGGCTGTTCCTCGCCCACCCGGGCGGGATGGGCTTCGGTGACGCGAAGCTGGCGGTCGGGCTGGGGTGCGTCCTGGGCTGGTACGGGTGGGCGGTGCTGTTCCTCGGGGCGTTCGCGGGTCTGCTGCTGGGGTCGCTGTACGGGCTGGCGCTGCTGGCGACGCGGCGGGCGCGGCGCGGGGAGGCGCTGGCCTTCGGGCCGTTCATGATCGCGGGGGCGTGGCTGGGGGTGCTGATAGGTGGCGCGACGAGCGGGTGAGGTCCGCCGGGTCGGCGCGGCGATGGGCGCGGCCGCCCTGCCGACGACCGCCCTGGCCGCCGCTTCGGAGCGGCGCGAGGGTGCGGGCCCGCCCGGTCGCCGGCCGGGGCTCCGACGGCGGCCGATACCGCGCCACGTCGTCCGTGTGGCGTCAATGACGTCACACCGGTGATGAATTTGTCAGACGTTCGGGGAAGACGCGGTGGGCGCCATTCCGGCCGGAACGCGCGGGGTGTTCTACGCCGTATGCCCAGTGCTGGCGGGGCCGACGGGATTTCCCGGGACCGCGTCCGCCGAACCGTTCAAGATCAATAACTCCGTCGCACGTCAGCCCGCCACGGATTGTCACCCCCGAGGATGCGCGAAGCATGCCCTCCGACCGGTTATGGTGGAAACCCCCCCTCGGGCCGGTCCGTATCCCCCCCACGGACCGGCCCGTTTTCTTTCCCGGCCCTCACTCTCCGTGTGCATTCATGTGCCACGCATCGGTTGGCCGAGAAGTTGATCAAAGCCTGACCGGAAGTCGATCTAGGACCGGCGGGCCCAGATATTGACGCCTTCCGTGCTCACCGCGAGGGCGTCGATCTCCGCCAGCTCCGCTTCGGTCAGCTTCGCCGAGCCGAGCGCCGCCACATTCGCCTCCAGCTGGCCGACGCTGGACGCCCCGATCAGCGCCGAGGTCATTCGCTCGTCCCGCAGCACCCAGGTCAGGGCGAGCTGGGCGAGGGACTGGCCGCGGCGGCTCGCGATCTCGTTCAGCCCGCGCAGCCGGCGCACGACGTCATCGGTGAGCAGCCCCGGGTCCAGCGACTTCCCCTGGGCCGCGCGCGAACCCTCCGGGATGCCCGTCAGGTACTTGTCGGTCAGCAGCCCCTGCGCGAGCGGCGCGAAGGAGATGCAGCCCATGCCCTCCGCCTCCAGGGTGTCGAGCAGCCCGTCGTCCTCCGTCCACCGGTTGATCATGGAGTAGGACGGCTGGTGGATGAGTGCCGGGACGCCCATCTCGCGCAGCAGCCGGGCGGCTTCGCGGGTCTGCTCCGCGCTGTACGAGGAGACGCCCGCGTACAGCGCCTTGCCCTGGCGGACGGCGGACGCGAGCGCGCCCATCGTCTCCTCCAGCGGGGTTTCCGGGTCGAACCGGTGCGAATAGAAGATGTCGACGTAGTCCACCCCCATTCGGCCCAGCGACGCGTCGAGCGAGGACAGCAGGTACTTCCGCGAGCCCCACTCGCCGTACGGGCCGGGGTGCATGAGATAGCCGGCCTTGGTGGAGAGGACCAGCTCGTCCCGGTACGGGCGGAAGTCCTGGGCGAACAGCTTGCCGAAGTTCAGCTCGGCGGATCCCGGCGGCGGGCCGTAGTTGTTGGCCAGGTCGAAGTGTGTGATGCCCAGGTCGAAGGCGCGCCGCAGGATGGCACGCTGCGACTCCAGGGTGCGGTCGTCGCCGAAGTTGTGCCACAGTCCCAGGGAAATGGCGGGAAGCTTGAGGCCACTGCGGCCCGTACGCCGGTACTCCATGGAGTCGTACCGGCTTTCGGCCGCGCGGAAATGCGTGGAATCGGTCATGTCCATCTGAGTATCACGCTCTTGTGACAGACCGAGTTGGGTCCCCGTGACACGCGGGCAGTAGGGTGGCGCCTTCGGGGCGACCGCCATGACATGGAGGGGCTGGGAAGACGTGAAGTTGCGCGACCTGGTGTACAGGCTCTACGCACGCCGGGTGGAAGGCCGCCTCGACCATGCGCAGGTGCCCAAGCACATCGGTGTCATCCTCGATGGCAACCGCCGCTGGGCGCGCGCGGACGGCCGTACGACGGAACAGGGCCATCAGGCGGGTGCCGACAAGATCCAGGAGCTGCTCGGCTGGTGCGCCGAGACCGACGTCGAGGTCGTGACGCTCTGGATGCTGTCCACCGACAACCTGGACCGGCCCGCCGTCGAGCTCAACCCGCTGCTGGGCATCATCGAGAACACCGTGCGCGGCCTGGCCGGCGACGGGCGGTGGCGCGTCCACCACGTGGGCACCCTCGATCTGCTCCCGGCCCGCACCCAGCAGGTGCTGAAGGAAGCCGAGCAGGCCACCGACGACATCGCCGGAATACTGGTCAACGTCGCCGTCGGCTACGGCGGCCGGCAGGAGATCGCGGACGCGGTCCGCTCCCTGGTGCTGGAGGCAGCGGAGAACGGCAGCTCCTTCGAGGAACTGGCGGAGACCGTCGACGTCGAGCACATCTCCAAGCACCTCTACACCCGTGGCCAGCCCGACCCGGACCTCGTGATCCGAACCAGCGGTGAACAGCGGCTGTCGGGCTTCATGCTCTGGCAGAGCGCGCACTCGGAGTACTACTTCTGCGAGGTCTTCTGGCCCGCCTTCCGGAAGGTCGACTTCCTGCGGGCCCTGCGCGACTACGCGGCCCGCCACCGCCGCTACGGCTTCTGACGCCCTTCGGACGGCGCCGGCCGCGGCCGGTGGAGAACGACTGAGCGTGTCCGAGCCGCGCGCCGCTCGGAGTACGGCGGCTGACGGATCGATCGTTCACTTGGTCGTCGCATATGCCGTTGCATGGGCGAGCGCTCGGAAGGGAATATCCCCTCCAGGCCGACGGTCTGTCCTAAGACCGTCGCTCTGCCAGCGGGCGGCATGGGGCCGCCCGCCCGGGAGGCCCTTTGCACACGGACGACGACCGTGCGGACCGAGCGGACCCTCGCGGTCGCGCGGTCGACGCGGAGGGCCGGTGTCCGGCCCTCGCAGGGCCAGCACCCGGCCCCTTACGCCGCGACGCCGTCGCGCCCCGACCTCTCCCCGAGGGGGTTCGTCCACCCGTGGTGACCAGCAAGAATCGCCGTGAGAACGACCGGCGCACGTATGTCCTCGACACCAGCGTCCTGCTGGCCGACCCAGGAGCCATGGCCCGCTTCGAGGAGCACGAGGTCGTGCTGCCCGTCGTGGTGGTCACGGAGTTGGAGGCCAAAAGGCACCACCCGGAGCTCGGATACTTCGCCCGGAAGGCACTGCGCCTCCTGGACGAATACCGGGTGCAATTCGGCCGTCTAGATTCACCGATTCCGATCGGCGAACTGGGCGGAACGCTGCGGGTCGAGCTCAATCATTCCGATCCGGGCATACTGCCCGCCGGTTTCCGCCTCGGTGACAACGATTCGCGGATCCTCGCGGTCGCCCGCAATCTCCAGGCCGAGGGGTACGACGTCACCGTCGTCTCCAAGGACCTGCCGCTGCGGATCAAGGCGTCGGCGGTCGGGCTGCTCGCGGAGGAGTACCGCGCCGAGCTGGCCATCACCGACTCGGGCTGGACGGGGATGGCGGAGCTGGCCGTCACCGCCGAGCAGGTCGACGAACTCTTCGCCGACGAGCGCGTGTATGTGCCCGAAGCGGCCGAACTGCCCGTGCACACCGGCCTCGTGCTGCAGTCCGAGCGCGGCAAGGCGCTGGGGAGGGTCTGCGCCGACGGTTCGGTGCGGCTCGTGCGGGGCGACCGGGAGGCCTTCGGCATCCACGGCCGCAGCGCCGAGCAGCGCGTCGCGCTCGATCTGCTGCTGGACCCCGACATCGGGATCGTCTCGATGGGCGGCCGGGCGGGCACGGGCAAGTCGGCGCTGGCCCTGTGTGCCGGGCTGGAAGCGGTGCTGGAGCGCCGCCAGCACCGGAAGGTGATGGTCTTCCGGCCGCTGTACGCGGTGGGCGGCCAGGAGTTGGGCTATCTGCCGGGCAGTGAGGCGGAGAAGATGAGCCCGTGGGCGCAGGCCGTCTTCGACACGCTCTCGGCGGTGACGAGCGCCGAGGTGATCGAGGAAGTCGTCGGGCGCGGCATGCTGGAGGTGCTGCCGCTCACGCACATCCGCGGCCGGTCGCTGCACGACGCGTTCGTGATCGTCGACGAGGCGCAGTCGCTCGAACGGAACGTTCTTCTGACCGTGCTGTCCCGGATCGGCGCCAATTCGCGGGTGGTCCTCACCCATGACGTGGCGCAACGGGACAATCTGCGCGTCGGGCGGTACGACGGCGTGGTCGCCGTGGTCGAGAAGCTGAAGGGGCATCCCCTCTTCTCGCACGTCACCCTGACGCGGTCGGAGCGGTCGCCCATCGCGGCCCTGGTGACCGAGATGCTGGAGGACGGCCGTATCTGAGGGGCGCCTCGGGAGTGGTGACCTCACAGCGCGGTGCGCGGCAAAGCGAGAGAGCTTAGCCGCGCACCGTTGCGTGGCGCCAAGCTTTCCGCAAAACCCGAGGAGTAAACGGCGTGTGAGCTTTCCCACGCAACGAAGAATTGCTTCGGGGTAGCCCCGTCGGGCAAAGTCTGGGGCCTGTCAGGCCCCGCATACGGCACACCTGCATCCTCAGGGATGTGGCACCACAGAACTCAACAGCGTTGCCGTATGCCACCCGAGCACCATGCGGACCTCCTTCGCGGGAGGGCCCACCGGGTCAGTGCCTTCCGTGACCAACCGGTCCCCCGGTACCCCGGGGCCGGTCCGAGTGGAGGCCAGCGCCAGGGGCACGATTGCGCCCGCGAGGTCACCTATGCGGGCGATGCTGGAAGGAAACCGTGTGAGCCGGATTTCGGTCCGGGGATTCGCCGTGGCATCCGCCACCGCGGTCACCACCGTCGGCGCCGTCGTAGGTGTCGCCTCGGGCAACGAGCAGGGCACGACCAACCAGGTCGAGGCCACTGCCGCCGACGCGACGATCCTCGCGGAAATCCCCGCCGGACAGCAGCTCCAGGCCCAGACCGCGTCCCTCACGGAGCAGGCGGACACGCAGTCCGCCGCCGCCGAGACGGCGGCGAAGAAGGAAGCCGAGGAGGCCGCGCGCAAGCAGGCCGCCGAGGACGCCTCCGCCAAGAAGGAAGCCGCCGAGGAGGCGGAGAAGAAAGAGGCCGAGGAGAAGGCCGAGAAGGAGCGCGAGAAGGAAGAGGTCAGCAGCCGTTCGGCCACGCGTGACGCTTCCAGCTTCGCGACCAAGGGCTCCTACTCCACCGCCGAGGTCCAGGCGATGGCCCGGCAGATGGTCCCCGGCGACCAGTTCCAGTGCTTCAGCAACATCGTGAACAACGAGAGCACCTGGGACTACACCGCGGAGAACCCTTCCTCCGGTGCGTACGGCCTCGTGCAGTCCCTCCCCGGCTCCAAGATGGCTTCCGCCGGCGCCGACTGGCGGACCAACCCGGCCACCCAGATCAAGTGGGGCCTCGGCTACATGAACGAGCGCTACGGCAGCCCCTGCGGTGCCTGGTCGTTCTGGCAGGCCAATCAGTGGTACTAGGCCACCCCCTTCATCTTCACCGAGCCCCCGACCGCAACCGGTCGGGGGTTTTGTGCGTCCTGCCCGGCCACGGGCCTCATGACGACAGCCGCTTTGACGACAGGCCGCGCGTGCGGCGGAGGCGGGCACAGGTAACGTCGTCACGATGACCACGGGGGAGTGGGGTAGAGGAAGAGAAATGTCCAAATTGCCACAGTGGGTCGGCGGCTTGGGGGCGGGCCTGACACGGTTCGCCCAGCGGCTCGACGAACGCACAGCGCAGACACCGGGGGCCACGGCCGCGCCGGGGGAGGCGTATGCGCCGACTCGGGCGGATACGAGCGACTCCTCCGACGCGCGCGGTTCATCAGGTTCGTCGGGTTGGTCCGAATCGTCCGGCGTGACGAAGGCGGCTGCCGGGCGGGCCTCCGCCGGCGTGGCCGTCTCCGAGCACGAGCACGTGCCGCCGCCGCCCGGCTACGCGCCCTCCGTCGCGCCCCGCCCGGACCCGGTGGCCGCCGTCCCCTGGGGCGTACGGGTCGCGGCCGAGGTGGCCTGGCGGCTGCTGCTCCTCGCCGCCTCGCTGTGGGTGCTGATGCGGATGATCAGCGCGGTGCAGCTGGTGGTGCTGGCCTTCGTCGCGGCCCTGCTCATCACGGCGCTGCTCCAGCCCTCCGTCGCGCTGCTGCGGCGCTGCGGGGTGCCGCACGGCCTCGCCACGGCGATGACCTTCATCTCGGGCTTCGTCATCATGGGCCTGGTCTGCTGGTTCGTGGTGTGGCAGGTGACGGAGAACCTCGACGATCTGACCGAGAACGTGCAGCACGGCATCACCGAGCTGAAGCACTGGCTGCTGAACAGCCCGTTCCATGTCACCGAGGACCAGATCAACAACATCGCCGACAATCTCAGCAAGGCGATCGGCACCAACACCAAGGACATCACCTCGGCCGGCATCGAGGGCGTCACGGTCATCATCGAGGTGCTCACCGGCATCCTGCTGGCGATGTTCTCGACGCTGTTCCTGCTCTACGACGGCCCCAAGATCTGGGGCTGGCTGCTGAAGCTGTTCCCGGCGGCGGCCCGCGACGGTGTCGCGGGCGCGGGCCCGCGCGCGTGGGCGACGCTGACCGCCTATGTGCGCGGCACGGTGATAGTGGCCCTGATCGACGCGATCTTCATCGGCATCGGGCTGTTCTTCCTCGATGTGCCGATGGCGGTGCCGCTGGCCGTGTTCATCTTCCTCTTCGCCTTCATCCCGCTCGTCGGTGCCGTCGTCTCCGGCGCCCTCGCGGTCGTCGTGGCGCTGGTGACGCGCGACATGTTCACCGCGACGATGGTGCTCGCGGTCGTGCTGGCGGTGCAGCAGATCGAGGGGCACGTCCTGCAGCCCTTCATCCTGGGCCGCGCCGTGCGCGTCCACCCGCTCGCGGTGGTCCTCTCGGTGGCCGCGGGCTCGCTGATGGCGGGCATCGGCGGTGCGGTGGTCGCCGTCCCGCTGGTGGCGGTCACCAATACCGTCGTGGGATACCTCCGCGCGTACGCCCGGGAGAACGCGCTGCGGACCGCCGCCGCCGGGGAGCCCTCGCCGGGGGAGCCCGGGCAGACCGTCCCGGCCGTGAGCGCGGACCCGCCGGAGCAGGACCGGGGCTGACCGCCCCGGCCCGCCGCCCGCCCCCGCCGCACACGACGAAACCGCCCGCCGACCTCGAAAGGTCGGCGGGCGGTTTCGTGATGCGGTGCGGCGGACGGCCTCAGCCGTTCAGCACGGCCTCGGAGTCGAGGGTCGCGCCGACGGCCTGGAGGACGGCGGCGATCTTGAAGGCTTCCTGGATCGTCTCGCGGTCCACACCGGCCTTGCGGAGCACCTGCTCGTGGGAGTCGAGGCACATGCCGCAGCCGTTGATGGCCGAGACGGCCAGGGACCACAGCTCGAAGTCGACCTTCTCCACGCCCGGGTTGCCGATGACGTTCATCCGCAGGCCCGCGCGCAGGTTGCCATACTCGGGGTCCGACAGCAGGTGCCGGGTCCGGTAGTAGACGTTGTTCATCGCCATGATGGCGGCGGCGGACTTGGCGGCGGTGTACGCCTCCGGGGAGAGGTTGGCCTTGGCCTCCGGCTCCAGCTCCTTGAGCACGCGCGGCGAACGCGAGGCGATCGCGCAGGCGAGCACGGTGCCCCACAGCTGCTGCTGCGGGAGGTCGGAGTTGCCGATGACCGAGCCGAGGTTCAGCTTCAGGTCCTTGGCGAAGTCCGGTATCGCGGACTTCAGCTCGTCGAGGGCCATGTCAGATCACTCGCCCGCGAGCAGCGCGACCGGGTCAAGGGTGGTCTCGCCCTTGCTCCAGTTGCAGGGGCACAGCTCGTCCGTCTGCAGGGCGTCGAGGACCCGGAGGACCTCCTTGGGGTTACGGCCGACGGAACCGGCGGTCACCATGGTGAACTGGATCTCGTTGTTCGGGTCCACGATGAAGACGGCGCGCTGGGCGTAGCCGTCCTCGCCCTCGACGCCGCACGCGCGCATGAGGTCGTGCTTGGCGTCGGCCAGCATCGGGAAGGGCAGGTCACGCAGGTCGGCGTGGTCCTTGCGCCAGGCGTGGTGAACGAACTCGGAGTCGCCGGAGACGCCGAGGATCTGGGCGTCGCGGTCCGCGAACTCGTCGTTCAGCTTGCCGAACGCCGCGATCTCGGTCGGGCAGACGAAGGTGAAGTCCTTCGGCCAGAAGAAGACGACCTTCCACTTGCCCTCGTAGGTCTTGTGGTCGATCTGCGCGAAGGCCTTGTCCGCGTCGAGGTCCACACAGGCGGTCAGGTCGAACTCGGGGAACTTGTCACCGACAGTGAGCACGCGCTCTCCTTGCAACGGGAGATCCCGGTCGGGATCTCCTGTGGGGGTTGGACAACGTCCACATTGCCACAGGAGGCATTGATAGCGGAAATAGCTAGACTGAGTGGTGTTGATCGGAGGTGGCTATCAGTGAAGCCCATATCCCAGCCGTCCGGCGGCGGCCGAGGCCCGTCGCGAGGCACCGGGACCGGCCCCGCCAGGGGGCCCGCGAAGGTCCCGCAGGCGCGTCCCCGCCAGCCCAGCCTGGCCCAGCTGCGGGCCTTCGCCGCCGTGGCGGAACACCTCCACTTCCGTGACGCGGCGACCGCCATCGGCATGAGCCAGCCCGCCCTCTCGGGCGCCGTCGCGGCGCTGGAGGAGGCGCTCGGAGTGCAACTCCTCGAGCGTACGACGAGAAAGGTGCTGCTCAGTCCCGCGGGGGAGCGGCTCGCGGCACGCGCCCGTACCGTCCTGGACGCCGTCGGCGCCTTCATGGAAGAGGCCGACGCGGCCCGCGCGCCCTTCACGGGTGTGCTCCGGCTCGGCGTCATCCCGACCGTGGCGCCCTATCTGCTCCCCACCGTCCTGCGCCTGGTCCACCGGTCCTATCCCGACCTCGATCTACAGGTGCACGAGGAACAGACCTCCTCGCTGCTGGACGGGCTCACCCAAGGGCGGCTGGACCTGCTGCTGCTCGCCGTGCCGCTGGGCGCGCCCGGCGTCACCGAGATCCCGCTCTTCGACGAGGACTTCGTGCTCGTCACTCCCAGTGACCACTGGCTGGCCGGGCGCGGTGACATCCCGCGGGCCGCGCTGCGCGAGCTGGAGCTGCTGCTGCTGGACGAGGGGCACTGCCTGCGCGACCAGGCCCTCGACATCTGCCGCGAGGCGGGCCGCACGGACGGGGCCCCGGTCACGACCAGCGCCGCCGGTCTGTCCACCCTGGTGCAGCTGGTGGGCGGCGGCCTCGGGGTCACCCTGCTGCCGCGTACGGCCCTGCGCGTGGAGACCGGGCGCAACGACCAGCTCTCCACCGGCTACTTCGCCGACCCCGCGCCCTCCCGGCGCATCGCCCTGGCCATGCGCGCCGGCGCGGCGCGGCAAGGTGAGTTCGAGGAATTCGCGGCCGCCCTGCGGGTCGCTCTGCGGGGGTTGCCGGTACGGATCGCGGACTGACGCCCGCCCGTCCGCCCGCCCGCCCGCACCACCGCTGCGCGGCGGTGTCCTCAATCGCCGGACGGGCTCGGGGTGGCTGAGCCCGCCCAAAACCAGCCCGTCCGGCGATTGAGGACGCGCCCGCAGGGCGCCGGCCGCGGCCTACCGGTCCGGCGGAGGGGCGGACTTGGGCGGCCGCCCCCGACGCGGCATCGCGCCGGTGTCCCGCGGCAGCCGCCCGGCGTCACCGAGTGCCTTGCGCAGCAGGAACTCGATCTGCGCGTTGGCGCTGCGCAGTTCCTCGCCCGCCCAGCGCGCCAGCGCGTCGTGGACCAAGGGGTCCAGCCGCAGCAGCACCTGTTTGCGCTGCCGCGGCCGGTCCTTCGGTGGTCGCTCGTCCGTCACTGGTAGAGGGTGCCGGTGTTGAGGACGGGCTGGGCGGCCCGGTCGCCGCACAGCACCACCATCAGGTTGCTCACCATGGCCGCCTTCCGCTCCTCGTCCAATTCCACGATGCCCTGCTCGCTGATGCGCTCCAGAGCCTGCTCGACCATGCCGACGGCGCCTTCCACGATCAGCTTGCGGGCGGCGACGACCGCGCCCGCCTGCTGACGCTGGAGCATCGCGGAGGCGATCTCCGGAGCGTAGGCGAGATGCGTGAAGCGCGACTCGATGATGTGCACACCGGCGGCCTCGACGCGGGCGTGCAGCTCCACCGCGAGCATGTCGGTGATCTCCTCGGCGTTCCCGCGGAGCGAGAGGCCGCCCTCCTCGTGCGCGTCATAGGGGTACTCGATGGCGATGTGCCGCACCGCCGCCTCGGTCTGGGTGGCGACGAACTCCTGGAAGTCCTCCACCGCGAACGTGGCCTGCGCGGTGTCCTCGACGCGCCACACGACCACGGCCGCCAGCTCGATGGGGTTGCCGTAGGCGTCGTTGACCTTCAGTACGGCCGTCTCGTGGTTGCGCACCCGGATGGAGACCTTCTCGCGGCTGGTGAAGGGGTTGACCCAGCGCAGGCCCTCGTTGCGGATCGTGCCCCGGTAGCGGCCGAAGAGCTGGACGACGCGCGTCTCACCGGGGGAGATCGTGTTCAGTCCGCACATCGCGATGATCGAACCGAGGCCGATGAGGATGCCGGCCGCGACGAACGCGGCGCACAGGCCGGGCTTGTCGTCCTTGCCGAAGGCGACGCCGACGGCCACGGCGCCCGCGCCGACGAGCAGCCCCAGCAGACCGAGCAGCAGGGCCAGCCCGCCGCCGATGTCACGCGCCGGGGTCTCCCGCACGATCTGCTTGGTCACGATGGGCACCGCCTCGGGTGGGGCGGTCTCTGTGGTGCCGGTGGTGCCGGTGGTGCCGGTCATGGGCGGGTCCCCCGTATCTGATGGCGCGCGCACGGCCGTGACCGGCCCGACGCGCGGCTAACGCTGTCTAGCAAAGTGATATCACTTTAGCGCCCTGTACGGTTTCCCGCACTACGCCGTACCCGGGTTCCCGCCTTCCGGGGTGCTGTATGTCACGTGTGTCGAAGCCTTGATCGATGGGCGTTTGGTGCCAGTTGCGGTGTTAGCTTCGTGAGCTGGGTTGGGGGCGGACAGACTGGAGCTACGGGAGAGATGGGCCGAGCGGAAGCGCGACGGGCGCAGGACAGCACCCGCAATGCAAAGGGCAAGAAGCCCAAGAAGACCGGCATACGCCGGTTCTTCACATGGAAGATGCTGCTTGCCTACTTCGTGGCGGTCATCGGGCTGGGGATGGGTGCCTTCCTGGCGCTCTACTTCTATGTCGACGTCCCCAAGGACGGCAACGGCGCGGCCAAGTTGCAGAGCAACGTCTACAAGGACAGCAACGGCAAGGTGCTGGCCCGCATCGGCGAGGTCAACCGCGAGGAAGTCCCGCTCGCGAAGATCCCCGAGAACGTGCAGCACGCCGTCGTCGCCGCCGAGAACAAGAACTTCTGGACCGACCCCGGTGTGGATGTGAAGGGCACCGCCCGAGGCATCTTCAACACCGTCATGGGCCGGGGC
Organism: Streptomyces sp. NPDC042259; assembly: GCF_055582085.1. Taxonomy (NCBI): domain Bacteria; kingdom Bacillati; phylum Actinomycetota; class Actinomycetes; order Kitasatosporales; family Streptomycetaceae; genus Streptomyces; species Streptomyces sp. NPDC042259. Next base: position 522,337 of record NZ_JBVJDW010000004.1, read on the forward strand.
AAGCAGGGTGGTTCGACCATCACCCAGCAGTACGTCAAGAACTACTACCTCGACCAGCGGCAGACCGTGACCCGCAAGGTCAAGGAACTGATCATCTCGCTGAAGGTGCAGAAGGAAACCCCCAAGGAGAAGATCCTCGAGGGGTACCTGAACACCAGCTACTACGGGCGCGGCGCCTACGGCATCCAGGCCGCGTCCCGTGCGTACTACCAGAAGGACGTCGGCAGCCTCACCACCGAGGAGGGCGCCTACCTCGCCGCGCTGCTCCAGGCCCCGAGCCAGTACGACTTCGGGCCGGCGGCCACCGAGGCCGGCAAGCAGAACGCCAAGCGGCGCTGGGGGTACGTCCTCGACAAGATGGTCGAGATGGACTGGCTGGACAAGGGCAAGCGGCAGGGCATGACGTTCCGCGACCCGAAGGCGCCGAAGGCGGCCCCGGGTCTGTCGGGCCAGAACGGCTACTTCATCGACGCGGCCAAGCGCGAGGTCATCAAAACCCTGGAGAAGCAGGGCCGCAAGGAGAGCGACTTCGCCGCCGGCGGCTGGACCGTCACGCTCAGCATCGACCCGAAGAAGCAGCGGGCGCTGGAGCAGGCGGTCAAGGAGCAGCTGCTCGACGAGCTGGACCCCAAGTCCCGTGAGGTCGACAAGAACGTCCAGGTCGGCGCGGTGTCGGTGGACCCGAAGAACGGCCGTATCCAGGCGCTGTACGGCGGCCCGGACTACCTCAAGCACTACACCAACAACGCCACCCGCGAGGACTTCCAGCCGGCGTCCACCTTCAAGCCGATCATCCTCGCCTCCGCGTTGCAGAACGAGTCCAGGACGCAGGACAACGAGCCGATCACGCCCAGCACGATCTACGACGGCACCAGCGAGCGGCCGGTCGTGGGCAGCGATGTGCACTTCGCCCCGGAGAACGAGGACGGTTACTCCGAGAAGGCCGTCACCGTGCAGAAGGCGATGAACGACTCGGTCAACTCCGTGTTCGCGCAGATGGCCGTGGACGTGAAGCTCGACAAGGTCAAGAAGACGGCCGTCGAGCTGGGCATGAACGGCAAGCAGCCCGGCTTCGTGGAAGCCCCCGCGATGTCGCTGGGCTCCATGGGCGCGAGCCCGCTCGACATGGCCGCGGTCTACGCCACCTTGGACAACCACGGCAAGAAGGTCACCCCGACCATTCTGAAGTCCGCGTCCCAGAACGGCGTGGAACTCAAGCGTGACGGCGCGATCGGTGACCAGGCCGTCTCCCGCAACACCGCCGACGGCGTCACCCGGGTCCTGCGGGGCGTGGTCAACGACGGCACGGCGTCCGTGGTGGCCAGTGCCAACTACCCGGTGGCGGGCAAGACCGGCACCTCCGACGACAACAAGTCGGCCTGGTTCGCGGGCTACACCCCCAGCCTCGTCACCACCGTCGGCCTCTTCGGTGAGGGCCCCGGCGGTAAGCAGGTGACCCTGCAGGGCACCGGTGGCGGCGGCCGGGTCAACGGTGGCAAGTACCCCGCCCAGATCTGGTCCGCCTACACGGCGGCCGCGCTCGGTGGCGCGGGCGACGACGAGTTCGACCTGGACACCGACATCAGCGCCGGGTCGGTCCAGGCGCCGGCCACGGCGCCCGCGGCGACGCCCACCAAGGGCGCGACGCCGACCCCGACGGCGACGAAGTCGGGCGGCGCCACCGGTAAGCCCACGCCGAACCCGACGAAGACCGGCGGTCCGACGGGGAAGCCGACGCCGACCACGCCGAGGCCCACCCCCACCACGCCGAAGCCGACGTCGTCGTCCGCGACGTCGTCGCCCACCGGCGGCGGCGGTACCCGGCCCAACGGCGGCACGGAGACGGACGGCATCCTGCGGCCCTGATCCGGTCCTCCGCGGCAGCACGCGCCACCGGCCGCCGGCCTCTTCACGAGGCCGGCGGCCGGTGGTGTTTTCCGGTGGGCCGCCGCCGGGGTCAGCCGCCGTTGACCTCGGTGGCGATCCGGTCGCCGATGTTCTTGTCGATGTGCCGCCAGTACCGCAGCGCGCGCTCCAGTACGGGTCCGCTCACGCCCTGGCGCAGATGCCCGGAGACGTTGGAGACCAGACGGGCGCGCTCGGCGTCGTCGAGGACCTGGCGGACCATCGTGCCCGGCTGGCCCCAGTCGTCGTCGTCACGACGCAGCCGGTAGGCCTCGCGCACCATCTCGCCCGCCGTCTCCCAGCCCGCCGGCTCGCCGAAGCGCACCGTGTCGGCGGCCGGGCCGCCGTAGGAGTTGGGGGCGTACACCGCACCCGTACGGGCCGGCTCGTACCGCATCGGGCCGTCCTTCGCGTACGAGCGGACCGGCGAGTGCGGCCGGTTGGGCGGCAGCTGGGCGTAGTTCGGGCCGATGCGGTAGCGGTGGGTGTCGGGGTAGGAGAAGAGCCTGCCGAGCAGCATCTTGTCCGGGGAGGGGCCGATGCCGGGAACGAGGTTGGAGGGCTCGAAGGCGGCCTGCTCGATGTGGACGAAGTGGTCCTCGGGGTTCTTGTCGAGCGTCATCCGGCCGACCTCGATCAGCGGGTAGTCGCCGTGCGGCCACACCTTGGTCAGGTCGAAGGGGTTGAACCGGTAGTCCGGCGCGTCCTCGAAGGGCATGACCTGGACGTGCATCGTCCAGGAGGGGGCGTTGCCCCCTTCGATGGCCTCGAACAGATCGCGGCGGTGTTTGTCGGCGTCCGAGCCCGCCAGCTCGTCCGCCTCGGCCTGGGTGAGGAAGTCGATGCCCTGGTCGGTCTTGAAGTGGTACTTGACCCAGAACTTCGCACCGCCCGCGTTCACCCACAGGTAGGTGTGCGAGCCGTAGCCGTTCATGTGCCGCCAGGTCTTCGGGATACCGCGGTCACCCATCAGCCAGGTGACCATGTGCGCGGACTCCGGCGACAGCGTCCAGAAGTCCCACTGCATGTCGTTGCTGCGCAGCCCCGTCCGCGGATGGCGCTTCTGACTGCGGATGAAGTCCTGGAACTTCTGCGGGTCACGGACGAAGAAGACGGGGGTGTTGTTGCCGACCAGGTCGTAGTTGCCGTGCTCGGTGTAGAACTTCAGCGCGAAACCGCGCGGGTCCCGCCAGGTGTCGGGGCTGCCCAGCTCGCCCGCCACGGTCGAGAAGCGGGCCAGCATCTCGCACCGCTTGCCGGGCTGGAACAGATCGGCCTTCGTGAACTGGCTCACGTCGTTGGTGACTTCGAAGAAGCCGTAGGCGCCGCCGCCCTTGGCGTGCACCACCCGCTCGGGCACCCGCTCGCGGTTGAACTGGGCCATCTTCTCGATCAGGTAATGGTCCTGGAGGAGGATGGGACCGTCCGGGCCGACGGTCAGCGAGTGCTCGTCGCTCTCCACCGGTATACCGGCGTTGTTGGTGGTGTACGGAACCTGGTGCGCGGAGTCGGTCACGGGACGTCTCCCATCGCGGGGGAAGGCGGGACGGTGAGGGCGCTCTTCCGCCCTCCCAATCCAGCAGTCAACCCCGCCGACGACCTGTCGGCAACAGCACTCTGGACACTGTCCAGATTTACACCCGCCCGGCAACGGGCCGTCCTTGACGCCGGCTCAGCGGGCGTGTCCCGGCAGCGCCAGCTCGAACCACACCACCTTGCCCGTGCTCAGCCGGGTGGCCCCCCACCGGCGGGCCAGCTTGTTCACCAGGTATAGCCCCCGGCCGCCCTCGTCCGAGGGCCGGGCCTGCCGCAGCCGCGGCAGCTGCGGCACGTCGTCGCCGACCTCGCAGCGCAGCACGTCCGTGCGCAGCAGCCGCAGGGTCACCGGCCGCTCCGCGTACCGCACGGCATTGGTGACCACCTCGCTGACCAGCAACTCCACGCTGTCGGTCAGCTCCTCCAGCCCCCAGCGGGCCAGCGCCCGCCGCGCCAGCCGGCGCGCCTGCCCGGCCGTCTGCGGGCGCGGGTCGAGGAACCAGTACGCCACGTCGCTCGGTGCGATGCCCTCGAAGCGGGCCGCGAGCAGCGCGATGTCGTCGTCGCGGTCGCCGGGACCCAGCATGCCGAGGACCTCGTCGCACAACGGCTCCAGCGGCGGCGGGTTCGGGCCGGTCAGCCGGGCCGTGTCGATCAGCCGCTCGCGCAGCTGCTCTATGCCCGTCCACACGTCCCGGATCCGGGACTCCACCAGACCGTCCGTGTACAGCAGCAGCGTCGCCCCGGCGGGCGCGTCCAGCTCCACGGCCTCGAAGTCCACCCCGCCCACGCCGATCGGCGCGCCCGGCGGGACGCGCAGCACCTCGGCCCGGCCGCCGCGGTGCAGCAGGATGGGCGGGGGATGACCGGCGTTGGCGATCACGATGCGGTGGGCGACCGGGTCGTACACCGCGTACAGGCAGGTGGCCATGCGGTCGCTGCCCAGGCGCTGCGCCTGCTCGTCGAGGTGGTGCAGCACCTCGGCCGGGGGCAGGTCCAGCCCGGCGAGCGTCTGCGCGGTGGTGCGCAACTGGCCCATGATCGCCGCGGAGGTCATGGAGTGCCCCATGACGTCACCGACGACGAGCGCCACCCGGTTGCCGGGGAGGGGGATCGCGTCGTACCAGTCCCCGCCGACGCGGGCGGTCTCGGCCGCCGGGAGATAGCGGCTGGCGAGCCGGACCCCGGTCGGCTGGGGGAGGGAGTCGGGAAGCATCGTGCGCTGGAGCTCGTCCGCGATGTAGACCTCACGGCCGTAGAGCACGGCCTTGTCCACACCGAGGGCGGTGTGGGTCGCCAGCTGGGCCGCGACGAGGAGGTCGTCGCTTTCGAACGCGGGCCGGTCCGTCCGGCGTATGAACACCGCCGCGCCGATCACCCGGCGGCGGCCGCGCAGCGGCGCGAGGATCGTACGCTGCCGGTCGGGGACGTTCTGCTCGTCGCCCAGCAGTTCGGGGAGCGCCGCCCGGGCGGCGGAGGAGTCGCCGAATACGGGCCTGACCCCTCGCAGCACCTCCGCGAGCGGCCCGCCTATCCGCACCTCGCAGCGCTCGGCCGCGCCGCCCGCGAGGTCGGGGACGGGCTCGGCCCGGTCCTGCGGGGCGTCCGGGTCGTCCAGGCCGCGCACGTGCTCGGGCAGCTGGTCGGTGCGGCGCAGCCGGAGCACGACGGGGCCCACGGGCCGCTCGTCGCCGACCGGCAGCGGATCGCGCAGATAGACCAGGATGGCGTCCGCGAAGGTCGGCACGGTCGCCCGGCACAGCCCCAGCACGATCTCGTCCAGGTCGATGCCGCGGGCGATCCGCCGGGTGGCGGCGCCCACGAACCGCAGCCGCTCCCCGCCGGTGGTCCCGGCGAGGCCTCTGCCGGCGCCCCCGTCCCCGTCCGCGCCACCGGACGCCGGGCTGCCGGGGCCGGCGGGGCTGCCCGGGCCCTCGGAGCCGTCGGCACCGCCGGGGCCCGCCGGGCCGGTGCTGCCGGGCACGGCCGTGCCCCGGTCGCCGCCGCCCTGTGCGGCGCTCCCACGGGCCGCCTCCGGCCCGCCGGAGCGGGGGACGGCCGGGCGGGGCGCACCCGGCTCGGGGTGCGCCTCACCACGCGCTCTGGCGCGCGGGGACAGTGCCGCTGCGCCGGGCTCGCGCGCCGGGCGCGGCAGAGCCGGCTCGGGGCCCTCGTGGCCGGGCAGCCGGACGGGCACGGGGGACTCCGCGCGGCGGGTTCCCTCCGGCTCGTCCGCGACCGCCCGGGCGCGGTCCGGTTCCGGGGCGGGGACGGCCGACTGGCGGGCCTGCGCGGTCCGCTGTCTTCCGGGGGAGGTGGGGTGCTCCGTCACGTGTGGGGTTCCATCCGTCGGGGCCGTACGCCCAATCGCAGGGGGCGCACCGTGGATCAGGCGCGTCGCAGATTGAGGAAGAGCTGGATCTCGGGTGGGACGTCCGTACTCGCGGGGGCGTACGCCGGCGAGCTCTCCCCGGTGATCTCGAAACCCGCCTCGCGCACGACCTGACGCAATTCGTCCCGCAGGTATCCGGATACCCGGATCGTGTTGCCCAGGAACGGAATCGCGAAGTCGTCCACGTCCGCTTCCACCATCGAGAGCGCCAGCAGCCCCCCGGGCCTCAGCATTCCGTACAGCATCCGCAGCGCGTGCGGGATTTCGGGGCGCGGCAGCATCAGCAGGGTGAAGAAGGCGGCGATGCCGTCGAAGGTGCCGAGCCGCCCGTCGCGCAGCTCGGCCAGATCGGCCAGATAAAATTCGGCGCCGGGGACGTTGTCGCGGGCGAGCTTGAGCATGCCGGGCGAGAGGTCGACGCCCACGACGTGGTGGCCGGCGTCGGCGAGCCGGCGGGCGGTCGGCAGCCCCGTACCACAGCCGAGGTCGAGGACCCGGGAGCCGGGCGGCAGCTCGGACCCCAGCCAGTCACCGGCCTCGAGCTGGCCCTCCTTGTGCGGGAAGGCCTCGTCATAGCGGATGCCGATGTTGTCGAAGGCCTCGGCCTGTCCGCTGCGGTCCAGCCCTAACCGGGCGTAACCGTCGTAGTCCCGCTCGTCGTCACCGCTCACGGCTCCGCCCTTCCTGCGACTGTCGTCTGTGACCAGGTGTCACATGCCGTGCTCTGATCGTGCCGTGCTGCTGTGCAGTATCGCGGAGGCCGATCCTACGGTTGTCCCACGGGGAGACACCAAGCGGTTCACGCCCCGAGCCGCGCCGGGGTGCGGTCCCAGTCGTCCGGGAGCGTCGGCACCGTCCACGCCGGGTCGGGCCGCCAGTCCTCCCAGCCGTCGGCGAACGGCGCGCCCCACGACTCGATCCGCTCGACGGCCGCGTGCCCGGCCGCCCGCACCCGCCCGGCCTGTGCGGCGGACATCAGGCCCGCCCGCTGTGCCTGCGCGAACTCGTCCTCGTCCTTCCATTCCCAACTACGGTCGGGGTAGACGGCGATGTCCAGGAAATGGTCCTCGGAATCCACTCCGCCGGACCACCGGGCGAGGGGCTCCTCGAGGTTCACGTACCAGTTCTTGAACTGCCAGCCGGGATCCCAGAAGAGCCAGACCGACCAGGCCTCGCCGGGGCGGGCGAGCTTGAGGACGCCGGTGCCGAACCAGCGGGACGTGGTGGTGGTGCGCGGTTTGGTGTAACGGGTGGCCAGCGGCTCCCGGTGCACGGGGGTGCCGTCGGCGAGCAGCGGTTTGACGCAGTCGGTGCCGGGGGCCATCCAGACGGCGAGCAGGTCGTCGGTGTCCTGGACGACGGTCACCGGACGGCAGATGTGGACGCTGTCGGTGGCATTGCCCCGATAACGCCAGAGGATGTGATCTCCCGGCGCCCAGGGGGCGGTGCCTGCCGTACCCGTCGTTCCCACCGTGTCCGCTGTCATGCGCAGATCTTAGGTGCCCCGCCCACTGATGCGCCGTGACGTGCGCCGCAATAGGTACGGTCCAAGCGCGCGGGTTGACGCGCCCCGCCCGGCCGGCGGTTCTCCGGCCGACCACCGGCCTTACCGCCCGCGCGGCGGGGTGCGCCCGGACGCGGTTCTCAGGGGTGCGTCATCCGCAGCACGTCCAGGGCCTCGTCGAGCTGTTCCCTCGTCAGCAGTCCGCGGTCGACGTAGCCGGACTCCAGGACGACCTCCCGGATCGTCTTCCGCTCGGCCAGCGACTTCTTGGCCACCTTGGCCGCCTCCTCGTAGCCGATGTAGCGGTTGAGGGGGGTGACCACGGACGGGGAGGACTCGGCGTACGTCCGGGCCCGCTCGACGTTGGCGGTGATGCCGTCGATCGTGCGGTCGGCGAGCAGCCGGGAGGCGTTCGCGAGCAGCCGTACCGACTCCAGCAGGTTCTTCGCCATGACCGGGAGCATCACATTGAGCTCGAAGTTCCCCGCCGCGCCCGCCGTGGCCACGGTCGCGTCGTTGCCGATCACCTGGGCGGCCACCATGAGGACGGCCTCGGGAATCACCGGGTTGACCTTGCCCGGCATGATCGAGGAGCCCGGCTGGAGGTCGGGGAGGTTGATCTCGGCGAGGCCGGTGCGCGGACCGGAGGCCATCCAGCGCAGGTCGTTGGCGATTTTGGTGAGGCCCACGGCGATGGTGCGCAGCTGGCCGCTGGTCTCCACCAGACCGTCGCGGGCGCCCTGGGCCTCGAAGTGGTCGCGGGCCTCGGTCAGCGGCAGCCCGGTGGTGCGGGCCACTTCGGCGATGACGGCGGCGGCGAAGCCGGGCGGGGTGTTGATGCCGGTTCCGACGGCCGTGCCGCCGAGGGGAAGTTCGGCCAGCCGCGGCAGCGAGGCGCGCAGCCGCTCGACGCCGTAGCGGACCTGGGCGGCGTAGCCGCCGAACTCCTGGCCGAGCGTCACCGGGGTGGCGTCCATCAGGTGCGTACGGCCGGACTTGACGACCTCCGCGAACTCCGCGGCCTTGCGCTCCAGCGCCCCGGCGAGATGCTCCAGCGCCGGGACGAGATCGCCGGTGACGGCCGCGGTCGCCGCGATGTGGATGCTGGAGGGGAACACGTCGTTGGACGACTGCGAGGCGTTGACGTGGTCGTTGGGGTGCACGTCGCGGCCCAGGCGCTCGGTGGCGAGGGTGGCGAGGACCTCGTTGGTGTTCATGTTGGACGACGTGCCCGAGCCGGTCTGGAAGACGTCGACGGGGAAGTGGTCGTCCCAGCGGCCCTCCGCGACCTCGGCGGCGGCCGCCTCGATGGCCTCCGCCACGTCCTTGCCGACCACGCCCAACTCGGCGTTCACCTTGGCCGCGGCGGCCTTGATCCGGGCCAGCGCCTCGATGTGCGAGCGTTCGAGCCGCTGTCCGCTCAGGGGGAAGTTCTCCACCGCCCGCTGGGTCTGCGCCCGCCACTTGGCGTGTGCGGGCACCCGGACCTCTCCCATGGAATCGTGCTCGATCCGGTACTGATCACTGTCGGTCATCGTTGCTTACCTCCTGACAAACAAAAGCGTTTGTCTCGTTCACAGTGTTCCCAAAAGCACTTACCGACTAGTAAATACCGCGAGTAACAACAGAAACCGGGGAGGCTCCATGACACGCAGACCCACCCTGCGCTGTACCCTCGCCGCCGTCGCCGCGTTCGCCGCGGCGCTCGGCGGGGTGGCCGCGACCGGGTCCTCGGCGCACGCGGACCCGCGCACCACCGCCTCGGTCCCCCTCGCGCCCGAACTCGAGAAGGTCCGCGCCGCCGAGGCCGCGAAGCTCTACGGCAGCGCCGCCGAGCGGCCGCTCGCCGAACGCAAGACGTCCCTCGTCTCGCTGGGCGACAGCGAGATATCCGGGGAGGGGGTCGGCACCTACGAGCCCGGCACCAACGGCCCCGACAACTGGTGCCACCGCTCGCCCGACGCCGCCATCCACCGCACGGCGATCCCCGCCGACGTCACCTACAACGTCGCCTGCTCCGGCGCCTCCACCGGAAACATCCGGATCGGCGGCAGCAAGCAGTACGCGGACGAACTGGTCCAGAGCGACAACCTCGCCGTCAAGGCCCGCAACACGCGCGTGAAGATGGTGCTGCTGGTCGCCGGCGCCAACGACGACCTGCAGTTCGGGCCCGTCATCACCGACTGCGTCACCCGCTATCTGACCCTCCAGGGCCCCTGCGAACCGAAGTACGCCCCCGGCTGGCAGTCCCGTGTCGACGCCCTCGTGCCCAAGGTCGAGCAGACCGTACGGGACCTGCGGACCGTCATGAAGGACGCGGGCTACGCCGACACCGACTACAAGCTCGTCGTCATGGGCTACCCGAGCCCCATCGGCCCCGACTTCGAGGACAACCCGAACTTCCCCGGCAAGCTCCCCGGCGGCTGCGTCGGCCACACCTCCGACTCCGCCTGGGGCCGCAATACGGCCGTGCCCGCCTTCGAACGCGGCATGCGCCGCGCCGCCGAGAACACCGGCGCGCTCTTCCTCGACAACTCCCGCCTCTTCCACGGCCACGAGGTGTGCATGGAGGACACCTGGGCACGCGGCCTCTACGTCGACCTGACCAACCCCTTCCCGCCCGACGCGAACTCCGTGCGGCAGTCCTTCCACCCCAACGCGCGCGGCCACGCCGCCTTCGCGTCCTGCCTCACCCAGCTCTACCGCTCCGGCTACCGGGAGGCGGGCTGCGCGGACCCGGCGAGCACGGGGTCGCCCGTGCTGACGAAGGGCGCCTGGGACGACGCCTTCCGCCCCCTGCGCGGCGAGGCCACGGGGACGTGCCTGGACGCGTACGGGGCGAGCAGCCGCAACGGCACGACGGTCGGCGGCTGGGACTGCACCGGCAGCCGCAACCAGCAGTGGGCCCACGACGCCGGCACCAAGGCGCTGCGCACCGGCCTGACACACGACCGGTGCCTGGACGTCCCGAACGGCGCCTACCGCGCCGGGACGGCCGTGGTGCTGTGGAACTGCCACGGCGGCACGAACCAGCAGTTCGTCCGCACCGGCTCCGGCTTCCACCCGGCGGCGGCCGACGGCCTCTGCCTGACGCTCGCCGCACCTAAGGAGGCCCTGCGCCTGCAGCAGTGCGACGGCTCTGCGAGCCAGCGCTTCGCGTAGGCCTTGCCGGCCAGTGCCGGACGGGCTTGGTGTGGCTGAGCTCAGCCACACCAAGCCCGTCCGGCGATTGAGGACGCGCCCGCAGGGCGCCTCGCCGCCGTAGGCGGCCAAGACGGCCGGTCAGTCGACCAACCGCCGGAGGCCATCGGCACCACCGCTGCGCGGCGGTCGTCCTCAAACGCCGGACGGGCTGGTTGGGCTGAGCCCAGCCGCATAAAGGCTGCCCGGCACTTGAGGACGCGCCGCAGGGCGCGCCGCGTGCCCGCCGTCGCAGGCGGCAAGACGAGCCGTTAGCCGGACTTCCCGACCCGCACCGGAATGCTCGTGAACGTCGGCGCCGGTGCCGGGTCGACGAAGAAGTCGTTGCCCTTGTCGTCCACGACGATGAACGCCGGGAAGTCCTCGACCTCGATCTTCCAGACCGCCTCCATGCCCAGCTCCTGGTACTCCAGGACCTCGACCTTCTTGATGCAGTCCTGCGCCAGACGGGCCGCCGGGCCGCCGATCGAACCCAGGTAGAAGCCGCCGTGCGCGTCACACGCGTCGGTGACCTGCCGGGAGCGGTTGCCCTTGGCGAGCATGACCTTGGAGCCGCCCGCCGCCTGGAACTGGTCGACGTAGCTGTCCATGCGGCCGGCCGTGGTCGGGCCGAAGGAGCCGGAGGCGTAGCCCTCGGGGGTCTTGGCCGGGCCCGCGTAGTAGACCGGGTGGTCCTTGAGGTACTGCGGCATCTCCTCGCCCGCGTCCAGCCGCTCCTTGATCTTCGCGTGCGCGATGTCGCGCGCCACGACCAGCGGGCCGGTCAGCGAGAGCCGGGTCTTGACCGGGTACTTCGTCAGCTCGGCGAGGATCTCGTCCATCGGACGGGTCAGGTCGATCTTCACGACCTCGCCGGCCTCGTCCAGGTGCGCGTCCGTGGTGTCGGGCAGGAAGCGCGCCGGGTCGGTCTCCAGCTGCTCCAGGAAGACACCCTCGGCGGTGATCTTCGCGACCGCCTGGCGGTCGGCCGAGCAGGAGACGGCGATGGCGACGGGCAGCGAGGCGCCGTGGCGCGGCAGCCGGACCACGCGGACGTCGTGGCAGAAGTACTTGCCGCCGAACTGCGCGCCGATGCCGATCTTCTGCGTCAGCTCGAAGACCTTCTCCTCCAGCTCCTTGTCGCGGAAGCCGTGACCGGTGGGGGAGCCCTCGGCGGGCAGCTCGTCGAGGTAGTGCGCGGAGGCGTACTTCGCGGTCTTGAGCGCGAACTCCGCGGACGTACCGCCCACGACGATCGCCAGGTGGTACGGCGGGCACGCGGCGGTGCCCAGCGAGCGGATCTTCTCCTCCAGGAACTTCATCATGGAGGCCTCGTTGAGGACCGCCTTCGTCTCCTGGTAGAGGAAGGACTTGTTGGCCGAGCCGCCGCCCTTGGCCATGAAGAGGAACTTGTACGCGCCGCCGTCGGTCGCGTACAGCTCGATCTGCGCGGGCAGGTTCGAGCCGGTGTTCTTCTCGTCCCACATGGCCAGCGGGGCCATCTGCGAGTACCGCAGGTTGAGCTTGGTGTAGGCGTCGAAGATGCCGTGCGAGAGGGCCTTCTCGTCGCCGCCCTCGGTCAGCACGTTCTGGCCGCGCTTGCCCATGACGATCGCCGTGCCGGTGTCCTGGCACATCGGCAGCACGCCCGCGGCCGCGATGTTCGCGTTCTTCAGCAGGTCGAGGGCGACGAACTTGTCGTTCGCCGACGCCTCGGGGTCGTCGAGGATCCGGCGCAGCTGCGCCAGGTGCGCCGGTCGCAGGTAGTGGGAGATGTCGTGCATCGCCTCGGCGGCCAGCTTCCGCAGCGCCTCCGGCTCGACCTTGAGGAACGTACGGCCGTCGGCCTCGAAGGTGCTCACACCCTCGGCGGTCACCAGACGGTACGGCGTGTCGTCCTCGCCCAGGGGCAGGAGATCCGTATAGGCGAACTCAGACTGGGCAGACATTGCGGCGATTCCTCACTCGGCAGGCAACGGTGGCTGGCATCCTCGACAGCGCCCTCCAGCCTAGGACGCTCCGCCGGTGACCGGTTGGTGAGGTAAGGCTCACTTCGCGGTGCCGGGCGGGCTCGCGGCCCGGTGCCGCGGCCGGTATCGGGCCCGTGGGCCCGCCGGTGCGCAAACCGGTGAGCAAAGGGTGAGTCACGGCTCACTCCGTGCCGCCCGGCGCGGCCGCACCTCCGTACCCCCCTGACGCGATCTATCGCGTTTGGCTAGGGTGGCGGCCGTGGACGAGTCTGCCGGAAAGCCGGTGTCACTGACCAAGGGCGCGGAGCCCGCCCCCGCGTCGCGCGCCTCCGACGCGGACCGGGACCGCACCGCGGACATCCTGCGCGAGGCGCTGGCGGAGGGCCGGCTCACCGCGGAGGAGCACGCCGAACGGATCGGCGCGGTGTACGGGGCGCGGACCCACGCCGAGCTGGAGCCACTGGTGCGCGACCTGCCCTCGGGGCGGCGTCCCTCGCCCGCGGGCCCGCTGCCCTACCCCGTCGCGTCGGCCGCCACCGAGAACCTCGTCGCCGTGTTCGGCGGCGCGGCCCGCAAGGGCCGCTGGCGGGTCGGGCTGCGGACGAACGCCTTCGCCCTGTTCGGCGAGGTGGAGATCGATCTGTCCGAGGCGCTCTTCACCCGGCGGGAGATCGTGATCAACGCCACCGCCGTCTTCGGCGGCGTCGACATCAAGGTCCCGGAGAACGTCTCGGTGCGCTGCGCGGGCACCGGGGTCTTCGGCGGTTTCGACGTCCGGACCCACGAGAGCCACGAGCCCGACGCACCGGTCGTGGTGATCACGGGTTTCGCCCTTTTCGGCGGGGTGAAGGCCCGGCCGCGGCGCGGCAAGCGGATCAAGAACCTCCTCGCGCCCGGCTGATCACAGGGCTGATCACACGGCTGATCGTCCGCCCGCGAGGCCCCCGGCGGCCCCGTCCGACGGGCACCGGCGGGGCCGCTACGCGGCTTATCGCGTTCCGGTCATGACAACGGTGTGAATAAGAGCGCGCACAGCGGGTAAAGCTTGGTGCATCGTCTCTCGTACGGCTGCGGGTGCGAATGGTCGTGCGCAGCGAGACGGGCAAAGGTGACTCAATCGGCCCAGCAAAGCCGTCGTCAGGAGTAGACCGTGCTGCTACCGCATCAGCCCCGGCAGGAAGCCGCCGTACCGTCTCAGCGGATCGCCGCTCGGGATCAGGCCGGCCCCTGGCATTCGGAGGCGGTGTGCCGCCGGGATGAAGCCGGATTGTTCTTCGCACCATCCAAGGAACCCACGGCCGCCCGTCTGTCACGGGAAGAGGCCGCGAAACGCGTGTGCGCCCGTTGCCCGGTGATGGTCGCCTGCCGGGAGCACGCGCTGCTCCAGCCCGAGCCTTACGGGGTGTGGGGCGGGCTGACCGCGGCCGAGCGCAGGGTCGTGCTCGCCAGGCGCCGGCGGCGGGACGCGGAGCTGCAGCGCTCCGCGCGGGTCGCCGCCGCGGGCTGAGCGCGGACAATACGGGCCGGGCCCCGCCGGATTCACGGCGGGGCCCGGCCCGTTGCGCTTCGGTGCCGGCCCGTCGGTGCCGGGCCGGCACCGATCAGCTGGGGCGCTCGAAATCGACGGTGCTGTACGCGCGCAGCTTCGACAGCCGGTGCGTGGAGTCGATCTGCCGGATCGTGCCGGACTTGGAGCGCATGACCAGCGACTGCGTGGTCGCGGTCTCCGCGCGGTAGCGCACGCCGCGCAGCAGCTCGCCGTCGGTGATGCCGGTGGCGACGAAGAACACGTTGTCGCCGCTGACGAGGTCGTCGGTGTGCAGGACCTTGTCGAGGTCGTGGCCCGCGTCGAGCGCCCGCTGACGCTCCTCGTCGTCCTTGGGCCACAGCTTGGCCTGGATGGTGCCGCCGAGGCACTTGATCGCGCAGGCCGCGATGATGCCCTCGGGCGTGCCGCCGACGCCGAGCAGCAGATCGATGCCGGTGCCCTCGCGCACGGCCATGATCGCGCCGGCCACGTCGCCGTCGGAGATGAACTTGATGCGGGCGCCCGCCTCGCGGATCTCCTTGACGATGCCGTCGTGACGCGGGCGGTCCAGAACGACGACCGTCACATCCTCGGGCGAGGAGTGCTTTGCCTTCGCGACGCGGCGGATGTTGACCGCCACCGGGGCGTTGATGTCGACGTAGTCGGCCGCCTCGGGGCCGGTCACCAGCTTGTCCATGTAGAACACGGCGGACGGGTCGAACATGGAGCCGCGGTCGGCGACGGCCATGACGGAGACGGCGTTGGCCATGCCCTTGGCGGTCAGCGTCGTGCCGTCGACCGGGTCGACGGCCACGTCGCACTCCGCGCCGGTCCCGTCGCCGACCCGCTCGCCGTTGTAGAGCATCGGGGCGTTGTCCTTCTCGCCCTCGCCGATGACGACGACACCGTTCATGGAAACGGTGCCGATCAGGGCCCGCATGGCCTTGACCGCGGCGCCGTCGGCGCCGTTCTTGTCACCGCGGCCCACCCAGCGGCCCGACGCCATGGCGCCCGCCTCGGTGACCCGGACGAGCTCGAGTGCGAGGTTGCGGTCGGGGGCCTCGGGGCTGACCTCGAGCTGGGACGGCAGGTGATGATCGGTCATCGGAACGCACCTTTCTGTACGGCGACGGCCGTGGGACCTCTGTCCCGTAAGGGCCAGGAGGGTGAGGGTGCTGATGACTTTATCGGTTCATTGCGAGAGTGAGCAGAGCGCCCCACGCATGAGCGGCGTCAAGGTGGGCGATGCGGTTGCGAACGATGGCCGGATGACGCGCGGCACTCGTCCGGCACGTCCGCCGGTACCCGGCCGCCCGTCGCCGCACGCCGGGCGGGCACCCCCGTCAAGATCGGACGGGGCATGGGGGACGATAGGGGGCGTGGCAGGTAGGAACGGAAAGACGCAGACCATCCGGAACATGATGCTGTCGATGGCGGTGGTCATCCCCGCGGCGGTCGTCAGCTATCTCTTCATCCCGCACGACGAGGACCACGACCCCATCAAGACGGTCGGCTACCGCGTGGAGCTGGACACGGCCCGGCGCGCGGCGCCGTACGCGGTGGCCGCGCCCGAGGGGCTGGGCAAGGGCTGGCGCGCGACGTCGGTCTCGTACAAGGCGCGCACCGAGGACGGCTCGGTCTGGCACCTGGGCTTCCTCGACCCGCAGCGGCAGTACGTCGCGGTCGAGCAGAGCGACGGCCCGGCGCGCGGCTTCATCCGCACCGCGAGCCAGCGTGCCGAGAAGACGGACCGGACGGAGCGGGTGGGGAACACCACCTGGCAGCGCTACGAGGGCGAGAAGTACAACGCCCTGGTGCGTGAGGAGCGCGGGGTGACCACCGTGGTCACGGGCACCGCCCCGCACGAGCGGCTCGTGGAGATGGCCGCGGCGCTCAAGGCCGAGTCGGCCGGCGCCGGGCCGTCGAACTGAGCCACGGCCCATCGCGGCCCGTCCGGCACTTGTCGGGCCCGTCCGGCGCTTGAGGACACCGCCGTGCGGCGGTGTGGCGCGGACGGCGTCCCGCGGCGCCCGTGCGCACGCCCCTCCGGAGACGATTGAGGCCCGTCCGCCTGGGGGGGTAGGCGGACGGGCCGGAGTCCGACCGTCGGGGGGAGACGGTCAGACGGTCGTGACGACCTGGTCGTAGGCCAGGCGCGGCGAGCGGGGGTGGCTGGCGTCGACGCCCGGCTTGCCGATGTTGATCACCATGAGCGGCGTGTGGTCGTCGTCCAGGAACTCCTTCTGGACGCCGGCGAAGTCGAAGCCGGTCATCGGGCCCGCGGCCAGACCGGCGGCGCGGATGCCCAGGATGAAGTAACCGGCCTGCAGGGCGCCGTTGAGCGCGGCCGACCCCTCACGGGCGGGACGCTCGGAGAAGAAGAGGTCCTTCGCCTGCGGGAAGTGCGGCATCAGGTACGGCAGGTCCTCGTGGAACTCGTTGTCCGTGGCGAGGATCGCGACCAGCGGCGCGGTGCGCGTCTTGGGGCGGTTGCCCTCGGCCATGTGCGACACCAGGCGCTCGCGGGCCTCTTCGGAGCGGACCAGCACCACGCGCAGCGGCGTCGAGTTGAACGCGGTGGGCGCGTACTGGATCAGGTCGTAGACGGCCTGCATCTGCTCGTCGGACACCGGCTCGTCGGTGAAGGTGTTGGCCGTGTGGGCCGCACGGAAGAGCAGGTCCTGAGCGGCGGCGTCGAGTGCGAGAGTCATGGGGACCACTCTACGCGAGGTGTATGAACTTTCAACTAAAACGGGGGGTTCGTGACCGGTCTCACACACCCCGCCGGTGGAGTGCGGGCGGGACGCCCGGGCCGGTGGGGGCGGGACGCCGGGCCGGTGGGGACGGTCAGCCCTCCTCGGCGGGCCGCTCGTCGTCGGACTCCGCCAGCGCCGCGTCGAGCCGCGCCCGGGCGCCCTCCAGCCAGCGGCGGCACACCTTCGCCAGCGCCTCGCCCCGCTCCCACAGGGCGAGCGACTCCTCCAGCGACGTACCACCGGCCTCCAGGCGGCGGACGACGTCGATCAGCTCGTCGCGCGCCTGCTCGTACCCCAGGGCGTCGTCGCCCCCCGGGGCACCTTCGTTCGTGTCCATCGCACCCGTCTTCGCCATGGGGTCCAGCCTATGCGGGCGGTGTGACGGCGGGGGGCACGGCGACGGCCCGCACCGTGAACCCGCCCTCCGCGACCCGCGCCCGCAGCTCCTCGTCCGCCGTCACCTCGTCGGCGGCGCGTACCACCGAGCCGTCCGCGTGCTGGAGCACCGCGTAGCCGCGCCGCAGCGTCGCCGCCGGGGACAGCGCGACCACGCGCGCCCGGGTGTGCGCCAACTCGGAGTCCGCCCGGTCGAGCAGATGCCCGAGCGTGCGCCGGCCGCGGTCCGCGAGCGCGGTGATCTGCTGTTCCCGCTCGTCCACCATCCGCTGCGGCCGCTCCATGCACGGCCGCGCCCGCGCCGCCGCCAGACCGCGCTCCTCGCTGTCCAGGTGCGCGGTGACACAGCGCAGCGCGCGCCCGCGCAGCTGCCCGACCCGGGCCAGCTCCTCACCCACGTCCGGTACGACCCGCTTCGCCGCGTCGGTGGGGGTGGAAGCGCGCAGATCGGCCACGAGGTCGAGCAGGGGCGAGTCCGGCTCGTGGCCGATGGCCGACACCAGCGGCGTACGGCACGCGGCCACGGTCCGTACGAGCTGCTCGTCCGAGAACGGCAGCAGGTCCTCCACGCTGCCGCCGCCACGGGCCACGATGATCACGTCCACGTCCGGCGCGGCGTCCAGCTCCTCGATCGCCGCCACGACCCCCGGCACGGCGTGCACGCCCTGCACGGGGACGTTGCGCACCTCGAACCGCACGGCGGGCCAGCGGTGCCGGGCGTTCTCCAGCACGTCGCGCTCGGCGGCGGAGGCCCGGCCGCAGACCAGCCCGATGAGCTGCGGCAGGAACGGCAGCGGCCGCTTGCGTTCGGCGGCGAACAACCCCTCCGCCGCCAGGGACTTCTTCAACCGCTCCAGCCGCGCCAGCAGCTCCCCGACCCCGACCGGCTTGATCTCGACCGCCCGCAGCGACAGCGAGCCGCGCGGCGCGTACCACTCGGGCTTGGCGTGCACGACGACGCGCGCGCCCTCCGAGACGACGTCCGCCACCTGGTCGAAGACGGCCCGGTAGCAGGTGACGGAGAGGGAGATGTCGTGCGAGGGGTCACGCAACGTCAAGAACACGACCCCGGCCCCGGGCCGCCGCGACAACTGAGTGATCTGGCCCTCCACCCACACGGCACCCAGCCGGTCGATCCAACCGCCGATCAGCCGGGACACCTGACCGACGGGGATCGGGGTCTCGGGGGACGTGTTGAGAGCCATGGGGCGAGGGTAGCGGGTCGTACGCGGCGGGTTGTTGTGCTGTGTCCTCAAGCGCCGGACGGCTCAGTTGCGGTCGAGCTCAGCCGAATCAAGCCCGTCCGGCGCTCGAGGCCGCGCCCGCAGGGCGCCCGCCGCCGCAGGCGGCAAGACGGCCCGCGGCCGGCGCGACAGGCGGCATGAGACGGCCTCACTCCGCCGTCGTCCGCCGCAGCGTCTGCGCACCCAGGACCCCCAAGCCGGCGGCCAGCCACACCGCCCCGACGATCTGCGCCGTGGCCGCCGCCTCCACGATGACCGCGATCGTCACCGCCAGCCCCAGCAGCGGCAGCACCACATGCCGTACCGGATGCGGCGCCCCGCCCCGCTTGCGGACCGCGAACCAGCCGATCACCGACAGGTGCAGCAGCGCGAACGCCACCAGCGCCCCCACGTCCACCACCGACACCAGCCGGTCCAGACCGTCGTCCCGCCGGGCGGCCCACACCGCCGCCACCAGCGTCACCGCGGCGGCGGACAGCAGGGCGAGGCGCGGCACCCCCGATCCCCGGTCCACCTTCGACAGAAGGGCCGGCAGCCGCCGGTCGCGGGCCATGGCGAACAGCAGCCGGCCCGCCGCCGCCTGGCCGGCCAGGGCGGCGAAGGCCGCGCCGATCGCCTTGCTGACGGCCACCAGGTCGTGCAGCCAGCTCCCGGTGGCCGAGTCGACCGTGTCGTAGAACGCCGCCCCCTGGCTCTCCGGCTTCGCCGCCAGTTCCGCCGGTGACATCGGCGCCAGCAGCGAAGCGAGGTACGTCTGCGCCACGAACAGCACACCCGCCACCACCAGACACGTCAGCACCGCCCGGGCCACCCGCTCCGACCCGCCCGTCGCCTCCTCCGCGAAGGAGGCGATCGCGTCGAAGCCCAGATAGGACAGCACCGCGACCGACACCGCCCCCAGCACGGCCGTCATGGAGAAGCCGCCCTCGCCCGCCAGCGGCGACAGCCAGCCGCGCCGCGCCCCGTCCTGGGCCAGCGCGACGACGGCCGCCACCAGGAAGACCAGCAGCACGACGATCTCCAAGGCCAGCACGAGGAAGCCGACCAGCGCCGCGGCCCGTACGCCCGACAGGTTCAGCACGGTCGTCACGACCACGGCGATCGCCGTCCACACCCACTGGTGCACGGCCGGCACCAGGGCGTGCATCGCGATGCCGGAGAAGAGGTACGCGACGGCCGGGATCAGCAGGTAGTCCAGCATCGCCATCCACCCGGCGACGAACCCCGCACTCTCGCCGAGCCCCAGGCGCGCGTACGTGAACACCGACCCCGCCTTCGGGGCGACCCGCACCATCTGCGCGTAGGAGAACGCCGTGAAGGCCATCGCGGCCGTCGCCACGAGGTAGACCAGCGCCACGGCCCCGTGCGACTTCGCGTCCAGCGTGCCGAAGACGCCCACCGGCGCCATGGGGGCGATGAACAGCAGGCCGTAGACGACCAGATCCCGGAAGGACAGCGTCCGGCGGAGCGCGCCGTCGTCGCCGGCGGGTGGTGCGGACATGGAGGCCCCCTCGCTGGTGCGGCGAATCGTTCCCCCAGCTTCGGCCACCACGCCGGTCCGACGACCGGGGGCGCGCCGGTGGGACGGGCCCGTACGATGGACGGCATGACTGCCACGCCCGCCCGTAAGGTCCTGCTCGCCGCCCCCCGTGGCTACTGCGCGGGTGTCGACCGTGCCGTGATCGCCGTCGAGAAGGCCCTTGAGCAGTACGGTGCGCCGGTCTATGTGCGCCACGAGATCGTCCACAACAAATACGTGGTCAAGACGCTCGAGAAGAAGGGCGCCATCTTCGTCGAGGAGACGGCCGAGGTGCCCGAGGGCAACATCGTGATCTTCTCGGCGCACGGTGTCGCCCCGGTCGTCCACGACGAGGCCGCCCGCGGCAAGCTGGCCACCATCGACGCCACGTGCCCGCTGGTCACCAAGGTCCACAAGGAAGCCGTCCGCTTCGCCAACGAGGACTACGACATCCTCCTCATCGGCCACGAGGGCCACGAAGAGGTCATCGGCACCAGCGGCGAGGCCCCGGACCACATCCAGCTCGTCGACGGCCCCAAGGACGTCGCCAACGTGGAGGTCCGTGACGAGTCCAAGGTCGTCTGGCTCTCCCAGACCACCCTCTCCGTCGACGAGACGATGGAGACCGTGGACGCGCTGAAGACCAAGTTCCCGCAGCTCATCAGCCCGCCCAGCGACGACATCTGCTACGCCACGCAGAACCGCCAGACCGCGGTCAAGCAGATGGGCGCCGACGCCGACCTCGTCATCGTCGTCGGCTCCAAGAACTCCTCCAACTCCGTCCGGCTGGTCGAGGTGGCCCTCGGCGCGGGCGCCCGCGCCGCCCACCTGGTGGACTTCGCCGACGAGATCGACGAGGCGTGGCTGGAGGGCGTGGCCACGGTCGGCGTGACCTCCGGCGCCTCGGTGCCCGAGATCCTCGTCGACGGCGTCCTGGAGTGGCTCGCCCAGCACGGCTACGCCGATGTCGAGGTCATCACCGCCGCCAAGGAGTCCATCACCTTCTCGCTGCCCAAGGAGCTGCGCCGCGATCTGCGGGCCGAGGCCGCGGAGCTCTCGGCGGAGTCCGCCGGGTCGGCGGAGACCGCCTGATCGTCCCGCCGGGGCCGCACGTACGGGGGGTGTCGCGCGGCGGCACCCCTTAGCGTGGTCGTCATGGACGTATTCGGCGTGGACATCGGCGGATCGGGCATCAAGGGCGCACCGGTCGATCTGGCCCGGGGTGAGCTGGCGGAGGAGCGTTTCAAGGTCCTCACCCCTCATCCGGCGACCCCGGACGCGGTGGCGGACCGCGTCCGCGAGGTCGTGGAGCACTTCGGCTGGTCCGGCGGCCCGATCGGGGCGACCTTCCCCGGCGTGGTCGTCGACGGCACGACGCGCACGGCGGCGAACGTCGCCGCGGAGTGGGTGAACCGGGACGCGGCGGGCCTGCTGCGCGAGCGGCTCGGGGCGCCGGTGACGGTGCTGAACGACGCGGACGCCGCCGGACTCGCCGAAATGCACTACGGCGCGGGCCGCGGCCGCAAGGGCACGGTCATCGTTCTCACCTTCGGCACGGGCATCGGCAGCGCCGTGTTCATCGACGGCAGGCTCGTGCCCAACACGGAGCTGGGCCATCTGGAGCTGCGCGGTCACGACGCGGAGAAGCGCGCCTCGACTCGGGCCAAGGAGGACAAGGGCCTGAGCTGGGAGCGCTGGGCCAAGCGGGTCGAAAGGTACCTGCTGCACGTCGAGGGGCTCTTCTCGCCCGAGCTGTTCGTGATCGGCGGCGGTGTCAGCCGCAAGGCGGACAAGTTCCTGCCGCTGATCAAGGGGGTCAGCGCGGAGATCGTTCCCGCCCGGCTGGAGAACGGTGCGGGGATCGTGGGGGCCGCGATGGCCGCTTCCGCTGCCGGTTCCGCTCCCGCCTTCGCGCTCTGATCAGCGTGATCCTGCGGACGAGGGCGATCAGGGCGGCCAGCAGGGTTCCGGCGTAGAGCCACCCGGCGTTCAGCGACAGCAGGGTGACCAGCCCCATGACGCGGTCGCCGAGGCCGCTCCCGCCACCGCTGACCGGCACCCCGCCGACGGCGTACGCGATGGGCGCGCTGATCGGCGCGGTGACCAGGTCGGCGGGCCGCACCCACAGCGCGCAGGCCGCGCCGGCGATGAGGAAGAACACACCGTAGACGGCGGGGGAGCCGTCCAGCAGTGCCGCGTCCGCCGCGCCGATCGCCAGCATCGCCAAGGCGGTGAGCAGCCCACTGCCGAGCCCCGTGAGCCGGGCCGCGGGCATCCGCTCCAGGGCCTGCCGCAGCGGCGGCAGCCCGGGCCCCGGCCCGGTCCGGTGGACCATCGCGCGCTCGCCCTGTCCTACGGGGGCAGCGGGGCGCGGCACGGGCGACGTGCGGCGGGCCTTGCGCTGCGGGGTACGTGTGCTGGGTTGCTCCACCCGACCAAAGTAGGTCGAGAAGCGGGAGGAATCCGGCATGGGACACGCCCTTTGAGTCACCTTGTCCAAGCGTTCGAAGGACTGCCCGTTCGGGGCGGGCTCGCGGCGCGGACCCGTAGACTGGTTGACCGGCCCCGCCCGGGGGCCGGGACCCTTTACACCATTCCCGGACGACGCACGGCGCACCGCCGCCCGCGTCGCTACGGGAATCTCGCTACGGGAAGTCGCCACGTGTCGCTCACGATCGGAATCGTCGGTCTGCCGAATGTCGGCAAGTCGACCCTGTTCAACGCCCTGACCAAGAACGACGTACTGGCGGCCAACTACCCGTTCGCCACCATCGAGCCCAACGTCGGTGTCGTCGGCGTCCCCGACCCCCGGCTGCAGAAGCTCGCGGAGATCTTCAATTCGCAGAAGATCCTCCCCGCCACGGTCGACTTCGTCGACATCGCGGGCATCGTGCGCGGTGCCTCGGAGGGTGAGGGCCTGGGCAACAAGTTCCTCGCGAACATCCGTGAGTCCGACGCGATCTGCCAGGTCATCCGTGCCTTCAAGGACGAGAACGTCGTCCACGTCGACGGCAAGGTCTCGCCCAAGGACGACATCGAGACCATCAACACCGAGCTGATCCTCGCGGACCTCCAGTCCGTCGAGAAGGCCGTCCCGCGCCTGACCAAGGAGTCCCGTCTCCAGAAGGAGAAGGTCGCGGTCCTGGCCGCCGTGGAGTCCGCCCGGAAGATCCTCGAGTCCGGCCAGACGTTGTTCTCGGCCGGCATCACCAAGGGCACCGAGCAGGGCGACCTGCTGCACGAGCTGCACCTGCTGACCACCAAGCCGTTCCTCTACGTCTTCAACGTCGACGAGGACGAGCTGGTCGACGAGGACTTCAAGAACGAGCAGCGCGCCCTGGTCGCCCCGGCCGAGGCGATCTTCCTCAACGCGAAGATCGAGTCCGAGCTGATCGAGCTGGACGACGACGAGGCGCTGGAGCTTCTGCAGTCCATGGGCCAGGAAGAGCCCGGCCTGGCCACCCTCGGCCGCGTCGGCTTCGCCACCCTGGGCCTGCAGACCTACCTGACGGCCGGCCCGAAGGAAACCCGCGCCTGGACCATCAAGAAGGGCGCCACGGCCCCCGAGGCGGCCGGTGTCATCCACACCGACTTCCAGAAGGGCTTCATCAAGGCCGAGGTCATCTCCTTCGACGACCTCGTCGCCACCGGCTCCGTCGCCGAAGCCCGCGCGGCCGGCAAGGCCCGCATGGAGGGCAAGGAGTACGTGATGGCGGACGGCGA
Organism: Streptomyces sp. NPDC042259; assembly: GCF_055582085.1. NCBI lineage: Bacteria > Bacillati > Actinomycetota > Actinomycetes > Kitasatosporales > Streptomycetaceae > Streptomyces > Streptomyces sp. NPDC042259. Next base: position 545,990 of record NZ_JBVJDW010000004.1, read on the forward strand.
TGTGGTGGAGTTCCGCTTCAACGTCTGAGCGTGTGCATTAGCACCACGTCGCTCACTGGATAAACTTGCAGGTCAGAAGGGCCCGCCTCCTCGGAGACGGGCCCTTGGCCTTTTCCCGTGCTGGGATGGTGCTGGGGCGGCGGACAGTCCGTCAGGTCCATCTCCCTGCTCGGCGGCGCTGAGAGTGGTACGTTATTAGGTACCACTTGAGGGAAGAGGTAGGGGTATGTCCATAACTGCGAGCGAAGCCCGCAAGGAACTCTTTCCGCTGATCAAGAAGGTCAACGAGAACCACGAGGCCATCGAGATCGTCTCGAAGCACGGTAACGCCGTGCTCGTCTCGGCTGAGGACTATGCGGCGCTGCGCGAGGGCTCGTACCTGCTGCGCTCGCCGGCGAACGCGCGCCGGTTGCTCAAGGCGTACGAGAACGCCCTGGCCCACGTCAACGTGTCGGAGCGGGAGCTGATCGATCCGGATTCGACGGACGCGGGTGCGGGTGCCGCGTGAGGCTTGTCTTTGAGGATCAGGGCTGGGAGGACTACACGTCCTGGCTCAAGAACGACCGCAAGATGCTCGCCCGGATCAACAAGCTCATCGAGGACGTCAGGCGCGACCCGTTCACGGGTATCGGCAAGCCTGAGCCGTTGAAGTACCACTTGCCCGGGGCGTGGTCGCGACGGATCGACGACGAGCACCGCCTCGTGTACCTGGTGACAGACAAGGAAATCGTCGTCCTTGCGGCTCGTTACCACTACTGACCGCCCGTGCTGACCTGGTGCCGACCCCGAATCGTGGTGTCAGCTCGACAGGTCCGGTGCCAGCTTGTCCAGATCGAGACTGATCTCGAACGGCAAGGAGCGCTGGAGCGCGTGGCGGAAGATTCCCGCCGGCGCGTACGAGCCGGTCGGCTCATCCAGCTCGTATACGTGCACGGCGGGGACGGTGCCCTCGTCATCGATGCACCAGTAGTGCCGGATACCGGCCTCGGCGTACTTGCGAAGCTTGACGGTCCGGTCGCGGTGGGCGGATTCCGGCGAGACCACCTCGACGACGAGCTGGACGTCTTCGGGAGCGAACCAGGTGCGGTCAGGGTCGTACGGGGCCGTGGTCACCACGAGGTCCGGCTCCGGGCGGTTTCGGGCATCGAGGCGGATCGTCATCTCCCGACCGACCCTGAAACCCGCTGGGGCCTGCGCCCTGAGGGCCAACGTGAGGTCGGTGACGATCTCTCCGTGCCACCAGCGCTGGGGCGACAGCCTGAAGACGAGGGCGCCGTCGATCAGCTCGGTGTGGCGCGGCGCTTCCGGGAGGCGGTCCAGGTCCTCCGCGAACCAGCCTTCCGCGCGCGGCGGGCGCATCCACTCGGGCAGTGCGGTCATGGCTGCACGGTAGCGGCCCGCAGCTGAGGCTGGAGAGTCAATGATCCCGGCCGGGGGAATTGCCGCATCACTTGCCGCACGATAACCGGCCACCATCTAACATCCGCCCATGAGCGACTCATCGGTTCCCGTTGCCGGGTGGGGCACAAGCTCCTGGAAGTTTTTAGTCGCTGAACGGTTCGAGCATCGGCTGGAAGGCGGAGTCCTCCTCATCGGGAACGTACGGGAGGAAGCCATCGGGGACGGTGCGGGCGGCGGCGGTGAGGAGGCGGTCGAGGACTTCCCGTTCGGTGGCCGGGGGAAGCCGCAGGGCGGCGAGGAGGCGGTCGCGGACGGTGGGGTGGTCCGGGTGGTCGTCGAGATAGTCGGAGTTGAGGGCAGGAGGACGGAAGCCGGCCAGGGCGTCGTGCCAGGACGGGAGGACGATGGCGAGCGTCAGGGCCTCGGCGAGCGACTCGGCGATGAGAGAGGCCCGGCCCTCGGAGTCGGTGTAGAGGACGGGCCGGAGGCCGCCCGGGGCGGCCGGACCGCAGAGGTAGTGGGTACCGCCCGCGTTGCAGCCGGCGACGGGCTCCACCGGGAGGCCGTTGGGCAGGGCGATCGGCTCGATCGGGTCGGTGCGGGCGAGGTCGAACTCGCCGTCGCGGGCAAGGTGGGCGGCGACCTCGGAATGTGCGGCGACCCTGCGGAGAAGTGCGTCGTCCGAGAAGGCGGCCGGGTTGAGGGCCGTGGCCATCGCAGGCGTGAGGGGATGTCCGGCGAGGAGATGACGGACGGCGTCGAGGGGGACGGGACGCTCGTAGTAATCCTCGAAGTGGGCCTGGACCGCCTCGGGGGACCGGTCAGTGAGAAGGCCGAAGAGGAAGCCGGAGCCATCCGGATCCTCGCTGCCGGACGGGAAGTCGATCGCCGAGCCGGTGCGCCAGGCGGTGTCGCCGGTCTCCCGCCACAGGCAGGCGGTGACGCGAGGGGCGTCAATGCCCTCGTCGTGGAAGGCGGGTTCGTCCAGGAGCGGGCGCAGCGCGGCGGGCACTTCGTCGATGACGCCGGGCCAGACCTGCTCGTCGTCCGTCCCGTACGGGCTCATCTCCGACTCGTGGTCGAAGCCGCGTATGAGTACACCGGCCGGGGTGAAGTGGACGGAGAAGTCGTCTCCCGAGCCGTTGTCCATCAGGGCCACCTCCGCTCCGGGGCCCGAGGTGGCGTCGAAGGTGTAGGAGCGGAACCGCGGATCATCGCCGACCGTGGCATCCAGAACCGACAGTGCGCGCAGGTGGACGCGGAGTTCGGCGGGGTCGGGGAGGAGCGAGGCGGCCTCGTGCGCAGTACTCATGGCGCCATGAAAGCAGCGGCCACTGACAGTCCGGCGCGACCGACCCGCGGCGCAGGGATCAGGTGTCGTAAACGGTGGAGTGGTGCTCGGCGTGGACGACCCAGACCACCAGCTCTCCGTTGTCGATCGTGTAGACGACGCGGTAGTCGCCGAAACGCAGACGGCGTCGCTCGGGCTGGGACACGAGTGCGGTGGTGTTGAAGAGGGGTGTTGTGCCGCTGATCCATCATGGGCGAATGGATGTCGTCGGGATACTTGAGGCCGCCTCGCTGCTGGTACCCGACGGAGTGGCGACCGGCAACGACATCACCGTCTCCGATGTCTGGGACTACCTGGCGCACGACGAGTGGGAAGTGGCACTCGACCTGCTGCAGGAGCTGAGTGACGGATGGACCGCGCCGACGGGTTTCTGGGACGAGCTGGCACGCGCGGCCGGGATGCTGGGGTTCGAACGGAGCCGCGAGTGGTGCTCGTGGCGGGGTGCGGAGACGGGAGTGGGCGTCATCCGGGCCCAACTGGTCCTCCGCCCGGCCGGTGAGATGTTCCGGCGTACGCCGATACCCGGAGCCGGGATGCTGCGGCCGATGTGGGACATCGGCAACCGGACGGACGGCGGAGCGCCTGAACTGGACATCGCCCGGCTGTGGGTCGAGTTCGCCGGTGACCTCGCGCCCGGTGCGCGGACTACGGTGCGGCTCCTGCCCCTGACGGCGGCGCGGTGGAGGCACCTCGGGCCGGGCGACCGGATCACGATGTACGAGAGCACAGTGGCGGGCGGGACGGCGACGATTCTGGACGTGCGCCCCCCGCCGGGGTAGCGGCGGCCAGGCGGGCCACCCGCGCGAGGGCGCCGGCTCTCTCTCGCGGGGTGCCCCCTTCCGGGCGTAGCGTTGAAGGGTACGAGGCATCCGGGCCGGACCCGTGGCGTCCAGTGGTCATCGGGTCACAGGCATGAGCGGGTGAGCCGATGACTGACGAGTTGCGTCTGTACCTTCGCGAGGACGGCGCGGACACGGAGTACCTGAACAGCCTCGCCGGCTATTTGCGGGAGGAACTCCTTCGGCTCGACGTGGCGGACGTGGCTCCGCTGTCCGCCGGGCCCGCGCCTGAGGGCGCGCGGGCCTTCGATGCCGCGGCGGCCGGCGGTCTCGTGGTGAGCCTGGGGCAGTCGGCCGTGATGCTCCAGTCGGTCGTGCGCGCCGTGCGCCAATGGCTGAGCCGCAGCCAGGGCGTCTCGCGGACCGTGCGACTGGAACTCGGTGACGACGTCCTGGAACTTTCCGACGTGTCGCCCGCCGACCGGGAGAGGCTGGTGGAGCTGTTCGTCAGCCGGCATGTGGGCACCGGAGGCTGACCATGGAAGGCAAGCGGCTTGCTCTGATCGTCGCCAATGACACGTACGAGGACACGGGCCTGGAACGACTCAGGTCGCCGGCCGAGGACGCCCTGGCCCTCGGTCGCGTACTCGAAGACCCGCGCATCGGTGACTTCGACGTACAGGTCGTGCGCAACCAGCCGGCCCACGTCACCGAGGAGAGGATCGAGGGGTTCTTCAGTGAGGGCGGCGTCGCCGACCTCCTTCTTCTGCATTTCTCCTGTCACGGGCTGAAGAACCAGTCCGGGAATCTGTATTTCGCCGCCTCCAACACCCGGTTGAACAGGCTGGCGGCCTCGGGCATATCCGCCCAGTTCGTGCAGCAGTGCATGGCGGAGAGCCGGTCGCGCAGTGTGGTGCTGCTCCTGGACTGCTGCTACGGGGGCGCTTTCGCGCAGGGCGCCCACGTCCGCGCGGCGGGGGACATGCACGTGCTCGATGCCTTCGGTGATCTCGGGGGCGGGCGTGGCCGGGCGGTCATCACCGCCTCCGACGCGATGGGGTACTCCTTCGAGGGGGAACGGCTCGCCGATGACGCGGAGCCGGAGCCCTCGGTCTTCACCAGCGCCGTGGTGGAGGCGCTCGAGACGGGCAAGGCGGACCGGGACGAGGACGGCCGCATATCGCTGAACGAGCTGTACGACTACGTCTTCGACCAGGTGCGTGCGCGCAATCCGAGTCAGACGCCGGGCAGGAAGTTCGATTTGCAGGGCGATCTGTTCGTCGCCCGCAGCCGGCGGCGCCGGATTCGCCCCGAACCGATTCCGGCCGCCTTGCGCACGGCATTGACCGATTCCAACATGTTCACCCGCCTCGGGGCCGTCACGGAGCTGAAAGCCCGTTTGTGGAGTGAGGATCTCGGTATTGCCTGCGGAGCCCACGAGGCGTTGACCGAGGTGGTCCGTACCGACATCCAAACGGTCTCCCAGGCTGCCGCACAGGTGTTGGAAGAGGTGGCGGTGAGCCCCGAGACTTGGGTCGACTTCGGGACCGTGGCCCAGCACGCGCCCAGCCCGTCCGAGACCGTGCCCCCCGGGCAGCCCCCGATCGCGTGCAGTGGCGTGCCGGAGTCGTCGGACAGCTGGTTGCGTGCCACCGAGTCGCCGGACGGCACCGAGATCTCCGTGGACACCTCACGCGCGGGTTCGTTGCGGGGCGAGGTCACCTTGCGGGGGCCCGTGGGCGAGGCCCTGATCCATGTGGCCGCCGAGGTGACCGATCAGCCGACGGACGGGACGGGCCCCACGGATCCCACGGAAGAGGACCGGCGAAAGCCCCGTGAACCGAAGACCGCGCAGGAGCCCTGGGCGGCGGCCTCCGCGACGGTGCCGGTGCACACGCAGGCCAAACTGGCCCTGGGGCTGGCTCTGGGAGCCCTTCCGCTCAGTCTCTTCTTCGCGCTCGGGCTGATCCCCGCGATCTTCTCGCTCAAGCAGGCGCGGACCTCCGACGCGGCCATCAAGTCCTCGTCCGGTGCGTACGGGGGCAGAGGTCTCAATACGGCCGCCAGAGTCATCGCCTGGGTGGCCATCGGCCTGTCCTTGCTGTTCCTTCCGTTCACGATTCAGGAACTCCTCAAAGGGTCCCCCTAGGACACGCCGCCCCTCGCCGCCCCTCCACGATGGGTCACGCTCCGTATTCGCTCCGTCCGTGAGTGATAACCGGATGTGCCCCGGGGTAGTGCTGTGCGCATGTGCGCGCGTCGCCCGATCACACGCCGCTGAGCTGCAATTCACCACATCTAGTGAATGCTTGGCCTTGAGTTGCGGATCACAACCGTCGGTTGCCAAGCTGTTGCGGACTGTCAACTTGATGGGAGTGGACGTGGCCTTCGGTGACCAGCCCGCATATCTCCGCGTCGCCGGTGATCTTCGCCAGAAGATCGTCGCAGGCGAGTTGCCGCCGCATACCCGACTCCCCTCGCAAGCGCGCATCCGCGAGCAGTACGGCGTCTCCGACACCGTCGCCCTGGAGGCGCGCAAGGTGCTGATGGCCGAGGGGCTGGTCGAGGGCCGGTCCGGGTCGGGGACGTATGTGCGGGAGCAGCCCGTGCCGCGGGCGCTCGTGCGGACGGGGTACCGGTCGGTGGGGGATTCCACGCCGTTCCGGCAGGAGCAGGCCGACGACCGGGTCAAGGGGACCTGGGAGTCGCGCAGTGAGCAGGTCGCGGCCGGTGCCGAGGTGGCGCGGCGGCTGCGGATCGCGGTCGGCGACCGGGTGATGCGGACGCATTACCTCTTCCGGGCCGCGGGGGAGCCGGCCATGCTCTCCACCTCCTGGGAGCCGCTGGCCGTCACCGGGCGGACGCCCGTGATGCTGCCCGAGGAGGGGCCGCTGGCCGGCAAGGGGGTGGTCGAGCGGATGGCCGCCATCGATCTGATCGTGGACAACGTCACCGAGGAGGTCAGCGCGCGCCCCGGGCTGGCCGAGGAGGCGCTGGCGCTCGGCGGGGTGCCCGGCCACTGCGTGCTGGTCGTCTCGCGCACCTACCTCGCGGGGGGCTGCCCGGTCGAGACGGCGGACGTGGTCATGCTCGCCGAGCGGCACCGCGTCGCCTACCACCTGCCGGTGAAGTGAAGATGACGTGAAGGTGAAGCGGCCGTCTCAAGGGTGATTCGATGACGGCCGTGGCGAGTTGACGTCCGGAAATGTGGCCTACGTCGGCTTGTGCCCCCGGAAGATTATGCGCACCTTGGGCCATAATGTCCTGATTCGGCAAGGTGGATCTTTGTGTTGCAAACCTCACATACGCCCAGGTCAGAGCGTTTTTGCGGAAGGGACCCGGCCAATTCGCTCGTACGATGGCGCGGTTTGTGTCGTGCCGTGGGGGAGTAGAAAGTAAAGGAGATCCGGGGCTTGAGTACCGAACAGGGTTCCCACTCGCATTACCGCCGGAGCTTGGGCACGGCGGCCCTGACGGCCGTCGGTCTCGGGTCGATCATCGGCTCCGGCTGGCTCTTCGGAGCCGAGCGAGCCGCCGCGCTGGCCGGTCCGGCCGCGATTCTCGCCTGGGTCATCGGTGCCGTCGTGGCGCTGACCATCGCCCTCACCTACACCGAGCTGGGCTCGATGTTCCCGAAGGCCGGCGGCATGGTGCGGTTCGGCCAGTACTCGCACGGCTCGCTCGCCGGGTACATGGCCGCCTGGGCCAACTGGATAGCGATCGTCTCCGTCATCCCCGGCGAGGCGACGGCGTCCATCCAGTACATGAGCTCCTGGGACTTCGGCTGGGCGGAGGGCCTGTTCGACGGCAAGGAACTCACCGGCACCGGCCTGGCCTGCGCCAGCGTCCTGGTGGTCTTCTACTTCTTCCTGAACTGGTTCGCGATCACCCTGTTCGCCAAGACGAACAACGCGATCACGGTGTTCAAGATCGTTGTGCCGGTGCTCACCGCGGGCGCGCTGATCTTCGCGCACTTCGACACCGGCAATGTGACCGACCACGGCGGGTTCGCCCCGAACGGCTGGAGCGCGGTCTTCAGCGCCGTCGCCGTCGCCGGCATCGTCTGGGCCTTCAACGGCTTCCAGTCCCCGCTGAACATGGCCGCCGAGGCCCGTAACCCGGGCAAGTCGCTGCCGAAGGCCGTCATAGGCTCGATCCTGATCGCCCTGGTGATCTACATCGCCCTCCAGGTCGCGTTCCTGATGGCCGTCCCGGCCCAGGACCTCACCGCGGCCGGCGGCTGGAACGCGCTGGGCTACAAGTCCCCGCTCGCTGACCTCTCCGTCGCCTGGGGCCTGAACTGGCTGGCGCTGCTGCTGTACGCGGACGCGTTCGTCTCCCCGTCCGGCACCGGCATGATCTACGCGGCCACCACCTCGCGCATGATCAACGGTGTCCAGGAGAACGGCCACCTGCCCAAGGTCTTCGGCAAGGTCGACCCCAAGACGGGCGTGCCGAAGCCGGCCCTGCTGCTCAATCTGGTGATCTCGTTCATCTTCCTGGCCGTCTTCCGCGGCTGGGGCTCGATAGCCGAGATCGTCGGTGTGGCCACGGTCATCTCGTACATCACCGGACCGGTCGCCGTGATGTCGCTGCGCCGGATCGCGCCCGGCATGAAGCGCCCGGTCAAGCTGAAGGCCATGCCGGTCATCGCGCCCATAGCGATGATCTTCGGTTCGCTGGTCATGTACTGGGCGCGCTGGCCGCTGACGGGCAAGGTCATCTTCATCATGGCCATCGGTCTGCCGATCTGGGCCTGGTACGAGCTGCGCAAGCCGTGGGCCGAGCTGAAGCCGCATCTGCAGGCCGGCGCCTGGATGGTGACGTATCTGCTGGTCATGGCCTTCGTGTCCTGGGCCGGCGGCACCGAGTTCGGCGGCAAGGGCTACCTCGCCCAGGGCTGGGACATCGTCGTGGTCATCATGATCGCCCTCGCCTTCTACTTCTGGGGCGTGCGCAGCGCCTGGCGCAACCCCACCCTGGTGGAGGTCGAGAAGGAGATGACGGCGCTCGCCGAGGCCGAGGAGCGCGCGGAGGCGGAACTCGCCAAGACCGCCGAGAAGCAGGCGGCGAAGGCGTAGCCTTCCCGTCGAGCGAACGCTGATTTGGCCACCCACGGATGCCCGTGGGTGGCCAAATGCTTACCTCTTCGTGAAAACCCATATCCGCTGCGTAAAGGTCGGGCGTACGCTCGGGCATATGCGGACTGCGGTTTCTTCGGAAGGCGCCGACGGGCGTACGCCGGTGTGCAACGCCACAGCGGAAGGGCGGGGCGATGAATGAGACTGGACCGGTCCTGCCCTGGCTGGTGATCCGCCAGGACGAGAACGGCAACCGCTACCGCGTCGGCCGCTACGCCACGAAGACCGAGGCCGAGAAGGTGGCCGACCGGCTGGACACCCGCGGTCACCCCCAGCTCTACATAGTGGAGCGCGTGGGGCGGGCGGTCTCGTAGCGGGGCGTCGCGCGCGGTCTCCCGGTAGGCGCGCGTGGTCCCGCGGCACATAGGCTCCGCCCATGACGACGGTACGTGTGGTGGTGGGTGGAGCGGTCCTCGACCGGGGGCGGCTGCTCGCCGCGCGGCGCAGCGCCCCGCCCGAACTGGCGGGCCGGTGGGAGCTGCCCGGCGGCAAGGTCGAGCCCGGCGAGAGTGCCCGGCAGGCGCTCGTACGCGAGCTGCGCGAGGAGCTGGGCGTCGAGGCGGAACCGCTCGCGCGCATCGAGGGCGAGTGGCCGCTGAAGCCGCCGTATGTCCTCCACGTCTGGACGGCACGGCTGTCGGCGGGTGAGCCCCGTCCGCTCCAGGACCACGACGAGCTGCGCTGGCTCACCCCGGACCGGGTGGACGAGGTCGACTGGATCGAGGCGGACCGCCCCGCGGTCGCCGCCGCCGTACGTCTGCTCTCCGCTGGAGTGACCGATTCCGATACGCCATCCGTGCCACAGGGGGCGGTCCGGGACCACTGAGGAAGATAGTCAGGCGCGATATCCGGGTATGTGCTGATTATTCTCCCTTAATCCGGGCATACCGGTGGGGTCGCAGCGGTCTGGGAAGTGGTCGGCGTGAGCGACAGCGCAGGGACCTTGGCATCCACGCCCGGATTCGCCGAGTGGAGCTTCCCCGCGGAGCCGGGCGCCGTGCGCACCGCCCGCACCCTGGTGCGCGACACGCTCGAGGAGTGGGGGATGTCGGGCGTCACCGATGTGACGGTCCTGCTGGTCAGCGAGCTGGTCACCAATTCCCTGCGGTACGCGAGCGGCCCGATCGGGGTGCGGATGTACTCGCACGCGGGCCCGGTCCTCCTCGTCGAGGTCTCCGATCCGCTGCCCGACCCGCCCCGCGAGCGCGTCGCCGAACCCGACGACGAGGGGGGCCGGGGGCTGCAACTGGTGGCTCTCGCCTCGCGCCGCTGGGGGACCCGGCGCGGGAACACCGGCAAAACGGTGTGGTTCGAGCTGGGCTTGCCCGGTTAGGAACCCGGGGAGAAGACATAGCGGGTTGAGACCGTGCTGTGATCGTGAAGTCCGTGTTCCGAAGGGCCCCTGTGCTGGATACTCGGCCTTCTGATGCCGGTGCGAGCACATGAGCCGGAGGGGACGGGCACGTGAGCGAAAAGCCAGCGGGTACGGCGGGAACGCCGGGGGGACCGGATGCCGCAGCGATGTGGCAGAACAGTCCGCCCGGATCCCTCTACGACTACATTCGCGTGGCGTCCTTCTCCCTCGGGCCCGACGGGCGGATCGAGCAATGGAGCGAGCGGGCCGCCGAGCTCTTCGGAATAACGGCCCGCCAAGCCGTCGGCAAGGACCCCCTCGATGTCTTCGTCCCCGCCGTACCGGGCCAACGGCGCGAGTCCGCCGCTCCCTTCCTCGGTGAAGGCGGTCTCGACGGCCGCGAATGGACCGGCCTAGTCCCCTACCGGCGCGACGGCCACGAGCCGGGCCTCGCCGAGATCTATGTGATGCCCAGTGAGAACGAGCGCGGGGAGCGCGCCGCGCTCTGTGTGGCCGTTGATGTACGGGCCCTGCGGGCGATAGAGACCGACATTGCCGCATCGGAGGCCGTTTTCGGCCAATCTCCCCTCGGCTTCTTCTTCTTCGGTACGGATTTGACGCTTCTGCGGGTCAACGAGAGCTTCGCCCAGACCTTCGGCCGCCCGGCCGGCTGGCACCGCGGCCGCACTCCGCACGACTTCCTGCCCCGCAGCGAGGCGGACCGGCTGACCTCCGCGCTGCGCCAGGTCCTCGACAGCGGCAAACCCGTGTCGGACATCCAGCTCGTCGGGCCCGTGCCCGGGCGCAGTGAGCGCCGCCGCTGGTCGGTGTCGCTGTACCGGCTGCACAGCGGCAGCGGGCGGCCGATCGGGGTGGCCGCGCTGGCCACCGACGTCACCGGGCGCCGCCGCGCCGAGCGGGAGGCCGCGGGCGTCCGCCGGAACCTGGCGCTGCTCAACGAGGCGGGCGCGCGGATCGGCAACTCTTTGGACCTGGAGACCACCGCGCGGGAGCTGCTGGACGTCGCCGTCCCGCAGTTCTGCGATCTGGCCTCCGTCGATCTGTACCAAGGCCTGCTCGTCGGTGACGAGGCGCCGCCCGGTCTCGCCGACGGCAGCGGCGAGCTGCGGCGCGTCGCGTACGCCAGCGCGGTGTCCGGCGCGCCGGTCGACGGGACCGACAAGCCCATCCAGGTCGGCGAGGTGCACCGCTACCCCTTCCACTCGCCGTGCGCGGGGGCCCTGCGGACCGCGCACGTCCAGACCATTCCGCGCCGCGAGAGCGAGGAGGGGCCGGAGCTGGGCGCGGTCGTGCAGTCGACCCTGGTCGTGCCGATGGTCGCCCGGGACACGGTCGTGGGGCTGGTGCAGTTCGCCCGGACCAAGGGCAGCGAGCCCTTCGGCGAGCGCGACACCGCGCTGGCCGTGGAGCTGGCGGCCCGGGCGGCGGTCTGCATCGACAACGCGTGGCTGTACCGGCGCGAGCACGAACGGGCGCTGATCCTCCAGCGCAGTCTGCTGCCCCCGGGCGCCCCGGAGGCGGCCGGGCTGGAGATCGCCGCCCGCTATCTCCCCGGCAACACGGCCACCGAGGTGGGCGGCGACTGGTTCGACGTCATCGAGCTGCCCGGGCACCGTACGGCGCTCGTCGTCGGCGACGTGATGGGCCGGGGGCTGCGGGCCGCCGTCGCCATGGGCGAGCTGCGGACGGCCGTCCGGACCCTCGCCATGCTCGACCTGGAGCCCGCCGAGGTGCTCTCCGCGCTGGACGAGATCGCCCACGGGCTGGGCACGCCCGGCGGCAAACAATCCGCCTCGCGCGGGGTGCGGGGCAGCGTACGGGCCGAGGACCTCTCCGAGGTGTACCTGGCGACGTGCGTCTACGCGGTGTACGACCCGGTGACCCGGCGGGCCACGGTCGCCAACGCCGGGCATCTGCCGCCGGTGCTGGTCGAGGCGGGCCGGCCCGCGCGGCTGCTGGACGTCCTGCCGGGCATGCCGCTCGGCGTCGGCGGCGAGCCGTTCGAGGAGACCGAGATCGACCTGCCGGACGGCGCGCTGCTCGCCCTCTACACCGACGGCCTGGTCGAGTCCCGCGACCACCCCCTCGACGAGGGCCTGCAGGCCTTCGTCGACGCCCTCACCGACCCGTCCCGCCCGCTGGAGGAGGTGTGCGACCACGTACTGAGCGCCCTGGACACCCATCACGGCGAGGACGACATCGCGCTCCTCATGGCACGGCTGCGGGGCCTGCCCCAGACGCACGTGGGCGACTGGACGCTCCCGCCCGAGGCCCGCTCGGTGGCACGGGCCCGCGAGATGGCCCGCGACCAGCTGCAGGCGTGGGACCTCGAGAATCTGGTGGACACCACCGAGCTGCTGGTCAGCGAGCTGGTGACGAACGCCCTGCGGTACGGGGAGGGGGAGATCCGCCTCCGGCTGCTCCTGGACCGCACCCTGGTGTGCGAGGTGTGGGACGGCGGTCTCGTCCAGCCGCGCCGCCGTCGCGCCCGTGACACGGACGAGGGCGGCCGGGGCCTGCAGCTCGTCGGGCTGCTCAGCGCGGCCTGGGGCAGCCGCCGCACCCCGATCGGCAAGACCGTCTGGTTCGAACTCGCCCTGCCCGACGGCGATTCCCCGCCGCCGGACGCGGTGGAGGCACTGCTGAGCCTCTACTGACGCCGTCGGGGCGCCCGTCTCATCCCGCCAGCCGCCCCCGGGTCGCCCCGCCGCCGAACGAGGCGGGGAGCAGCCCCGCCAGGATGATGCCGCCGAGGAGGGCGCCGCCCAGGGCACGGGTGGGCCGGGGGGTCGCCGCGTCGTAGGGGGTGCCGTAGCTGCCGACGTCGTGCTCGGCGAGGGCCCGGGCCTGGCGGGCCAGGGAGTCCGCCTCTCCCGTCTCGCGCAGCGCGGCGGGCCCGTCCGTCCGGGCCAGGGATCCGGCCAGGGCAAGATGGCGCTCGGCCTCGGCCAGCCGGGTGCGGGCGCGGCTGCCGATCGCGCCCCGGTGGGTGCTGATGAAGTCCCGGGCCGCCGCCACCTCGCCCCGCGTGGCCGGCATCGCGCGTGCGAGGCGGGCCCGGCGGCGGGCGGCGCCGTGGTCCGGTGGCATCCCGGAGGCCTCGTCGAACAGCGCCGCCGACTCCTCGACCCGGCGCAGCAGGACCCCCGGGTCGTAGCGCCCGGTCGCCATCTCCCGTTCGGCCTCGGCCAGTACCTCGGCGGCCCGTGCGGTCCGGCGGTCGGGGCCCGCCGCCCCGCCCGAGGCTGCCCCGCCCGGCGCCGTTCCGCCCCGGGCGGCCGCGGCCCTGGCGTCGGCCAGGGCGGCGTGCAGCCGTGCGGTCGCGCCGGTGAGTTCGCCCGCGCGGCGCAGGACGGCGGTGGTGAGGGTGCGGGCCTGGGAGATGGCCGCCTCGGCGGCCCGCAGGGAGATGGCCGCCCGGTCGGCGTCACGGCCGGCGAGGGCCTCGCGGGCCTCGGTGAGGGCGGTGGTGGCGAAGGCCAGCCGGTCCCGGGCCTCGGCGGGGTGGCGGGCCACGGCACCGGTCGCGCTGTCGCCGCAACGGTGGGCGAGGGCGGCGAGCGCGGCCTCGGCGGCGTCGAGGCGGGGCGCGAGCGAGGTGGCCGCGGCCTCGGCCCGGGCCAGTATCCGGGCGCCGTTGACCCTGATGTCCCGCAGCCGGTCGAAGGCCTCGGACTCGGCGTCGAGGCGCCGGTTGGCGCTGGTGCAGCGGGAGCAGATCTCGTCCAGCGCGTGCCGGCGGATCTCCTCGTCCTCGTACGGGTTGTCGTCCAGCCACTGCCGCAGCCGGAAGGCGTCGGCCAGCTCGCCGCGTGCGTAGGCCACGGCCTCGGCGAACGGGCGGGTCACCGCCACCCCCAGCTGGGCCCTGGCGAAAAGCAGCTCCTCGGCGCTGGTACGGACCGCGTCGTCCGTCCCGACGAGGTTCCGCGCGGCCTCGGCGTCCAGCTCGGGCAGGGGCGTGCGCGGCTGGGCCATTCGGGCGAGGCCCGGCGGGGTGCTCGTGGCGAGGGCCGGGGACCGGCGTGCGGCCCGGCGGCGCGCCGCACGCCGGGAGCAGAGGTACAGCGCGGCCAGACAGGCCCCCACGGTCAGGGCCGTCGGCAGCCACACCCGGCGGTTGCCGGGCACGAGGCCGCCGCCGGGGTCGCTGCTGCCGGGGACGATGACGGGCGCCCGCACCCGTTCGCCGCGCAGCACGGCCCGGTAGCCGTCCGCGGCGCCGATGGCGGCGCCCGCCCAGTCGTGGCCCTTGACGGCGGGGGCGATGGCGGTGTCGGCGACCTCGGACAGCTGGTCCTGGCGGAAGCCGGAGTCCGTGGCCGCCGAGACGGCGTAGCGGCGCACATGGGTGGCGACGGCGAGCAGCACATCGCGCGGGCCGAGACCGTTGCGGTCGGCGGTGGCGTCCGCCCAGTCGTGCCCGTCGCGGCCGGAGAAGTCGTGGACATACGTCACGTACAACCGCATCCGGTGCTCGGCGTGCAGCCGGTCCAGGGCGGCTTCGACCTCGTGGCGGCGCTGGCCGAGGGCGCCGACGGTGTCGGTGATCCGCCCCGGGGACTCCAGGTCCAGGGGGGTGTCGGCACGGGCGGACGCCATCGGCGGGAGCAGCAGGGCGCACAGCGCGAGGAGGACACCGACGACGGCCCAGCCCGCCGCCCTCGGCCCGTCCCGCCTCGAAAGCTGCGTCACATTTCGGAGCGTATGGCCGGATCCTTCGGCCCGCTACCGGGAGGTCCGGGGCTTCTACGCACCGTGGCCGGAGCCCCGGGCGGGGCCCCGGCCACGGCCCTCGATCAGGACTCGCGTCGGCGGATCTTGCTCCCCAGCCAGACCAGCGGGTCGTACTTGCGGTCGACCGCCCGCTCCTTCAGCGGGATCAGCGCATTGTCGGTGATCTTGATGTGCTCGGGGCAGACCTCCGTGCAGCACTTGGTGATGTTGCAGTAGCCGAGCCCGTGCTCGTCCTGCGCCGTCCGCTTGCGGTCGAGCCCCGACTCCGCCGCCGCGTCCAGCGGATGCATGTCCAGCTCGGCGACGCGCATCAGGAAGCGCGGCCCGGCGAAGGCGCCCTTGTTCTCCTCGTGATCACGTACCACGTGACAGGTGTCCTGGCACAGGAAGCACTCGATGCACTTGCGGAACTCCTGCGAGCGGTTCACGTCCTCCTGCCGCATCCGGTACTCGCCCGGTGCCAGCTTCGCCGGGGGAACGAACGCCGGGATCTCCCGCGCCTTGGCGTAGTTGAAGGACACGTCCGTGACCAGGTCCCGGACCACGGGGAACGCCCGGAGCGGGGTGACCGTGATCGTCTCCGTGCGGTCGAAGACCGACATCCGCGTCATGCACAGCAGCCGCGGCCTGCCGTTGATCTCGGCGCTGCAGGAACCGCACTTGCCCGCCTTGCAGTTCCAGCGCACGGCCAGGTCGGGGGCCTGGGTGGCCTGGATGCGGTGGATGATGTCCAGGACGACCTCGCCGTCGTTGACCTCCACCGTGAAGTCGGCCGGGCCGCCGCCGTCGGCGTCACCCCGCCACACCTTGAAGTGGGCCTCGTACGAGCTCACTCAGGTCAGCTCCTCGTCCGTCAGGTACTTCGCCAACTCGTCCTTCTCGAACAACCCGAGCAGATCCGCGCGGATGGGCCGGGACTCCCGGTGCTCCAGCCGGATCCGGCCGAGCGCCGGATCACCGGCCGCCGGGTCCGCCGGGCCGCCGGACAGCCGGCACACGAGATTGATCCGGCGCCAGCGCCGCTCCATGTCGGGGTAGTCGTCGCGGGTGTGCCCGCCCCGGCTCTCCCGCCGCTCCAGGGCCGCCCGGGCCACGCACTCGCTGACCAGGAGCATGTTCCGCAGATCGATGGCCAGGTGCCAGCCCGGGTTGAACTGCCGGTGCCCCTCGACCCCGGCGCGCCCCGCCCGGTCCCGCAGCTGCGCCAGCTTCTCGAGCGCCTGCCGCATCTCGGCCTCCCGCCGGATGATGCCGACGAGGTCGTTCATCGTCTGCTGGAGTTCCTGGTGCAGGGTGTACGGATTCTCCGGCGGTCGGCCCGGCTCGATGCCCGGCGGGGAGCCCTCCGCGCTGAACGGCCGCAGCGCCTCCGCCTCCGCGAGGTCGATGTCGGACCCCGCGGGCAGGGGCCGGCCGGCCCGGGCGGCCTCACCGTGGCAGCCAGCCGCGTACTCCGCCGCGTGCAGCCCGGCGCGGCGGCCGAAGACCAGCAGGTCGGAGAGGGAATTGCCGCCGAGCCGGTTGGAGCCGTGCATCCCGCCCGCGACCTCGCCCGCCGCGAACAGCCCCGGCACGCCGACGGCGGCCGTGGTGTCCGGGTCGACGTCGACGCCGCCCATCACGTAGTGGCAGGTGGGGCCGACCTCCATGGGCTCGGCCGTGATGTCCACGTCCGCCAGCTCCTTGAACTGGTGGTGCATGGAGGGCAGCTTGCGCTTGATGACCTCGGCGGGCAGCCGGGTCGACACGTCCAGGAACACCCCGCCGTGCGGTGAGCCCCGCCCGGCCTTGACCTCGGAGTTGATCGCGCGGGCCACCTCGTCACGGGGCAGCAGCTCCGGCGGCCTGCGGTTGTTGGCCTGGTCCTCGTACCAGCGGTCGCCCTCCTCCTCGGACTGGGCGTACTTCTCCTTGAAGACGTCCGGCACGTAGTCGAACATGAACCGCTTGCCGTCGCTGTTGCGCAGCACCCCGCCGTCGCCGCGGACCGACTCGGTGACCAGGATGCCCTTCACCGACGGCGGCCAGACCATCCCCGTGGGGTGGAACTGCACGAACTCCATGTTGACCAGCGACGCCCCGGCGAGCAGCGCGAGGGCGTGCCCGTCACCGGTGTACTCCCAGGAATTGGACGTCACCTTGAAGGACTTGCCGATGCCGCCGGTGGCCAGGACCACCGAGGGTGCCTCGATGACGAAGAAACGCCCGGACTCCCGCTCGTAGCCGAAGACGCCCGAGACCCGTTCGCCGCCCTCCTCCTTGAGGACCCGGGTGACCGTGCACTCCTGGAAGACCTTCAGCCGCGCCTCGTGATCGCCGAACTCCCGCTCGTCCTCCTGCTGGAGCGAGACGATCTTCTGCTGGAGGGTGCGGATCAGCTCCAGCCCCGTGCGGTCGCCGACGTGCGCGAGCCGGGGGAACTCGTGGCCGCCGAAGTTGCGCTGGGAGATCCGCCCGTCGGGGGTGCGGTCGAAGAGCGCCCCCCAGGTCTCCAGCTCCCAGACCCGGTCGGGGGCCTCCTGGGCGTGCAGCTCCGCCATCCGCCACTGGTTGAGGAACTTGCCGCCGCGCATCGTGTCGCGGAAGTGGACCTGCCAGTTGTCTCCCGCGTTGACGTTGCCCATGCTGGCGGCGATGCCGCCCTCGGCCATCACCGTATGGGCCTTGCCGAACAGCGATTTGCAGATGACGGCCGTCCGCGCGCCCTGCTCGCGAGCCTCGATCGCCGCGCGCAGGCCGGCGCCGCCCGCGCCGACCACGACGACGTCCCAGGACTGCCGGTCGACTTGCGTCATCAGATGTGTCCCTCTCCTAGAAGAAGCGCGGGTCGTCGAAGGCGCCCGTGGCGAGCAGATAGACGTAGAAGTCGGCCACCGCCACGCTGATCAGGGAGGCCCAGGCGAGCTGCGCGTGCCGTGCGTTGAGCTTCGAGACCCAGCCCCACATGCGGTAGCGGACGGGGTGCTTGGAGAAGTGCTTGAGCCGTCCGCCGACGATGTGCCGGCAGGAGTGACAGGAGAGGGTGTACGCCCAGATCAGCGCGACGTTGACGACCAGGATCAGGGTGCCCAGCCCCATGTGACCCCAGGAGTAGCTCGCGTCACGGAAGCCGAGCACGGTGTCGTAGGTGAGGATCCCGGCGACCAGCACCGCGAAGTAGAAGAAGTAGCGGTGGACGTTCTGCAGGATCAGCGGGAGGCGGGTCTCGCCGCTGTACGTCCGGTGCGGCTCGGCGACGGCGCAGGCGGGGGGCGAGGCCCAGAAGCCCCGGTAGTACGCCTTGCGGTAGTAGTAACAGGTCAGCCGGAAACCCAGCGGGAAGATCAGGATCAGCAGCGCGGGGGACAGCCCCCACCACGCGCCGAACACCTCCCAGTTGGGCCCGCCGCGCATCGGCACGCAGTTCTCCGCCAGACAGGGCGAGTAGAACGGCGAGACGTAGGGCGCCGCGTAGTAGTCGGTGTCGGCGAAGGCGCGCCAGGTGGAGTAGACGATGAAGGCGAACAGCCCGGCCGCCGTGCCGGCGGGCGCCAGCCACCAGCGGTCGCGGCGCAGATGACGGTCCGGGATCGCGGCGCGCGTGGGGTGGTGCACGCCGCCGCGCGTGCGGTCACCGCCGGTGACGGCGGGGACCGCGTTGGTTTCGGGCTCGGTACCAGTGGCCAAGGGGGACTCCGGGGAGGAGCGAGGGGTGGTCGGTGCCTTCCGTTTCGCGCTGGCCCGCGGCCGTCAGGGCGCGCGCCGGTCGCGGGCGCCGAGCCCCTCGTCCTCGGCGTCCGTCCACAGCGAGGTGTCGTACGGCGCGTCGGGGATCGTCACCTTTTCCAGGGGCGGCAGCTCGACCCGGCGGGTGCCGCGCAGCAGCTCGAAGCTCTCGCGCAGATGGGCCGCGGCGGTACGGACCCGGCGCAGGTCCAGGCCGTTGGGGTCGAGGTTCTTCTCCAGCAGCCCGAGCGAGCGGTCGAGATCGTCCAGAGTGCGCTGAACGGCCGTCAAGTCGTCATTCAAGGACATGGCTTGCCCTCACTTCCGCGGTCGGCGGTCGGGTGGTGCGGGTGGCGATGATGATGCGACTGAGAGTGTCGCGCGTCACAGCCCTTCAGGGGAAGATAGCCGTCGCGATCGCCGCTTCGCGGGAGCTTTCGCCCTTCGGCCGCCCTTCGCCGAGCCGTTCGACCAGGCGGGTGGCGTGTTCGCCGACGGCGCCGTGTCGGCCCGGCTTCCCGCGGGCCGTCGCCTTCAGTGGTGGGCAGTAGATGCGATCAGCGGCGCATTACGCCGAATGAACGATCCCGGCCCTGTCCGGCGGAGGTATCACCATGGCCCCCCTCTCTACCCGCCCCCGGTCCCGTCCCCGCCGCGCTGTCGTTCTGCTCGCGAGTGTGCTGCTCCCGCTGCCCGTCCTCGGCGGCTGCGGCATGGGCGGCGGGGACGACGACCGGCCCGCCGTGCCGCGTGACATCGCCGCGCTCCCGCCCGCCGAGACCACCGGCAGCGGGACGCTGCACTGGGCCGTGGACGCCCTGCCGAACACCTTGAACACCTTCCAGGCCGGCGCGGACGACGCCACCCAGCGGGTCGCGGGGGCCGTGCTGCCGGCCCTGTTCACCTTGGACGAGCGGGGGCGCCCGCAGCGTGACGGGGACTTCCTGACGTCGGCCGAGGTCGTCCGGCGCGAGCCCCGGCAGGTCGTCGTCTACAAGCTCAACCCCAACGCGGTGTGGAGCGACGGGCGGGCGCTCGGCGCCGACGACTTCGAGGCGCAGTGGAAGGCCCTGCGCGGCAAGGACAGCGCGTACTGGACGGCCCGCAACGCCGGCTACGACCGGATCGACCGCGTCGAGCGGGGCGCGGACCCGCACGAGGTCAAGGTCACCTTCGCGAAGCCCTACGCCGACTGGGCCGCGCTCTTCACCCCGCTGTACCCCAAGAGCGTCATGGGCGACGGGAACGCCTTCAACGACGGCGCCCGCAACGAGCTGAAGGTCGTCGCGGGCCCCTTCCGGGTGGGCGCGCGGGACAACAAGGAGGGCACGCTCACCCTGGAGCGGAACCCGAAGTGGTGGGGCGACCGGGCGCGGCTGGACCAGCTCGTCCTGCGCGCCGTGCCGCGCGGGGAGCGGGCGGACGCGCTGGCCAAGGGCCTGCTCGACCTGGCCGACATCACCCCGGCGGACGCCGCCCGGATCACCCTGGCCAACAAACCGCCGAAGAAGGACACCGCGTCCCAGGGCAAGCCCGCCCTGGACGACCCGCCCCGGGACGCCGCGACCGCCGGGTTGCGCAAGGTGACCGTCCGCAAGTCCCTGGAGCCCGCCTACACCCAGCTCGCGCTGAACGGCTCCACGGGCCCGCTGGCCGACGAGCGGGTCCGCAAGGCGGTGGCCCGGGCCATCGACCGCGCGGCGCTGGCGGAGTCGGTGCTGGGCCCCCTGGGGCTGCCCGCCGACCCGCTCGGCAGCCATGTGCTGCTGGCCGGCCAGGAGGGCTACCTGGACAACAGTGACGCCATCGGCGGCAAGGACGCCCAGGCGGCCCGGTCGCTGCTGGCCGAGGCGGGCTGGCGGGAGAAGGGGGCGGGGCGCGGCACCCAGGCGTCGGGCAGGCCGGCCGACGCGGCGGGCAAGGACGGAGCCGACCGGGAAGCAGCCGACCGCAAGGCGGCCGACCGGGACGAAGCCGACCGGGACGAAGCCGATAGGGACGAAGCCGATAGGGACGAGGAGGCCGGAGCGGGGGTGGCCGAAGCGGGGGAGGACGAAGCCGGCCGGGGCGCGGACCAGAAGAGCGGCCGGGACGGCGGCAAGGCGGCCCCCGCCGTACCGGCCCGGGTCAAGAACGGCAAGCAGCTCACCCTGCGCTTCGTCGTGCCGGACGGCCCCGGAACCGAGCCGCTGCGGGGGGTCGCCCACGAGATCACCCGGCAGCTGGCCGCCGTCGGCGTCCACGCCAAGATCGCCAAGGTCGACGGCGGAAGCTACTTCAAGGACCACATCGCGGCCGGCGACTACGACCTGGCCCTCTATTCCTGGCCCGCGTCCGCCTTCCCGGCCACCGACGCCCGCCCGGTCTTCGCCAAGCCACAGCCGGCCGCCGACGGCTCGCTGCTGGTGGAGCAGAACTACACCCGGGTCGGCACGGACCAGATCGACCAGTTGTTCGACCAGGCGTCCACCGAGCTGGACGCCGACGCCTCCCGGGATCTGATCGCCCGCGCCGACGCCCGGATCTGGGCCGCGGCCGGTTCGATCCCCCTCTTCCAGCGGCCCGAGCTGACGGGGGTCCGCAAGACGGTGGTCAACGCGGGCGCCTTCGGCCTCGCCACTCCCCGGTACCAGGACCTCGGTTTCCGGAAGGCGGCCGAATAACGACGGTCCCGGGGCCGTTCCGGCGCGGATCCCCAGCGGATCCGCGCCGGAACGGCATCGTTGTTCCCGGAGTAACCCCAGGTCAGAGGGGGTGCTGACGGCCTGAGGAGGCTGTTGTCGGCTCGGCCCCGTACCATGGAGAGTGGCCGTGGCGTGTTCTGCCCGGCGGGCGCGCGTACCGGACCGTACGCGACGCCATCCTCAACCCGGGAGAAGCGCCGCAAGTATGCCCACCCGCCACGACATTCGTAACGTCGCCATCGTCGCCCACGTCGACCACGGCAAGACGACCATCGTCGACGCCATGCTCAAGCAGGCCGGCGCCTTCGCCGCGCACGCCGCCGAGTCCCTCGACGACCGCATGATGGACAGCAACGACCTGGAGCGTGAGAAGGGCATCACGATCCTGGCCAAGAACACCGCGGTCAAGTACCACCCGAAGGACGGTGGCGACCCGATCACGATCAACATCATCGACACCCCCGGCCACGCCGACTTCGGTGGCGAGGTCGAGCGTGGTCTGTCGATGGTGGACGCGGTCGTGCTGCTCGTCGACGCCTCCGAGGGTCCGCTGCCGCAGACCCGCTTCGTGCTGCGCAAGGCGCTCGCCAAGCGACTGCCGGTCATCCTGTGCATCAACAAGACGGACCGCCCGGACTCCCGCATCGACGAGGTCGTCAACGAGACGTACGACCTCTTCCTCGACCTGGACGCCGACGAGGACCAGATCGAGTTCCCGATCGTCTACGCCTGCGGCCGTGACGGCATCGCCTCGCTGACCAAGCCGGAGGACGGCACCGTCCCCGCCGACAGCGAGAACCTGGAGCCGTTCTTCTCCACCATCCTGGAGCACGTCCCGGCTCCGACGTTCGAGGACGACGCGCCGCTCCAGGCCCACGTCACCAACCTCGACGCCGACAACTTCCTCGGCCGTATCGCGCTGCTCCGCGTCGAGCAGGGCGAGCTGCGCAAGGGCCAGACCGTCGCGTGGATCAAGCGTGACGGCACGGTCTCCAACGTCCGCATCACCGAGCTGATGATGACCGAGGCCCTCACCCGCAAGCCCGCCGAGGTGGCCGGCCCGGGTGACATCTGCGCCGTCGCCGGTATCCCCGACATCATGATCGGCGAGACCCTGGCCGACCCGGAGAACCCGATCGCGCTGCCGCTGATCACGGTCGACGAGCCCGCGATCTCCATGACCATCGGCACCAACACCTCGCCGCTCGTCGGCCGTGGTGGCACGGGCAAGGGCGCGGACGCCAAGTCCGCGGTCAAGGACCGCAAGGTCACCGCCCGCCAGGTCAAGGACCGCCTCGACCGCGAGCTGATCGGTAACGTCTCGCTGCGCGTCCTGGACACCGAGCGCCCCGACGCCTGGGAGGTGCAGGGCCGCGGTGAGCTGGCGCTGGCCATCCTGGTCGAGCAGATGCGCCGCGAGGGCTTCGAGATGACCATCGGCAAGCCGCAGGTCGTCACCAAGCAGGTCGACGGCAAGACGTACGAGCCGGTCGAGCGCCTCACGGTGGACGTGCCCGAGGAGCACATGGGCGCGGTCACGCAGCTCATGGGCACCCGCAAGGGCCGGATGGACAACATGTCCAACCACGGCTCCGGCTGGGTCCGCATGGAGTTCGTCGTCCCGTCCCGTGGTCTGATCGGCTTCCGTACGGAGTTCCTGACGAACACCCGCGGTACCGGTATCGCCCACTCCATCCACGAGGGCCACGAGCCGTGGTTCGGCGAGCTGAAGACCCGTAACAACGGCTCCCTGGTCGCCGACCGCGCCGGTGCCGTCACCGCCTTCGCGATGACGAACCTCCAGGAGCGCGGCGTGCTCTTCACCGACCCGGGCACCGAGGTGTACGAGGGCATGATCGTCGGCGAGAACTCGCGCGCCGACGACATGGACGTCAACATCACCAAGGAGAAGAAGCTCACCAACATGCGCTCCTCCTCCGCCGACTCCTTCGAGGCGATCGTCCCGCCGCGCAAGCTGTCGCTGGAGCAGTCCCTGGAGTTCTGCCGCGACGACGAGTGCGTCGAGGTGACCCCGGAGGCCGTCCGCATCCGCAAGGTCGTCCTGGACCAGAAGGAGCGCGGTCGCACGGCGTCGCGCGCCAAGCGCTGACGTTCGCGCCCAGTAGCGAACCCCGCGGACCCGCCCGGTCCGCCGGGTGCCCGGAGGCCCGGGACCCCGCTCTCACGAGCGGTGGTCCCGGGCCTCCGGCACGTCCGGGGGTCGGTTGGCAACGGATTATCCGTCAGGTTTACCCCCGCGGACGTCCGGTGAGCGGACGGGAAAATCCGTAACTCGTGTTAACAGTCCGTTTCGCGTGTGTCTGTCTGTGATCACTTTGTCCGGGTTTAAAGCCTCCGGGTGTGATCGATGTGACCAAAGCGAGACCCTTTAAGTGTGGTTTACAAGGCGGTCCTACTTAATAGTTGGGTTCACTGAGCTCGGGTCAACGGGTCACGCGCTGTGGGGAGCGCCGACTCACGAGCACACTCGGGGTACCGGTTCCGTCTCCGCTGTCAGGGGTGTCAGCGTGGGGCCGGTGCCTCTCTTGTAGTGATAAGTGGACTCCTGAGGAGGCATTCCCATGCGCGGTGCCAAGAGCGCTAAGTGGGTCACGGGCGCGATAGTCGTGGCCATGGCTGCGACCGCCTGCGGCGGCGACAAGAGCGACAGCGGAAGCGGTCTGACCGACGGCAAGGTCGACCCCAATGGCACGCTGGTCGTCCAGACCAGTGAGCCGCAGAACCCGCTGCAGCCCGCGAACGCCAAGGAGAGCCAGGGCCACCGCGTCCTGAAGAGCCTCTTCTCCGGCCTGGTGACCTATGAGCCCGGCACCGGCAAGATCAAGAACATCAACGCCGAGTCCGTGACCTCCTCGGACGCCCAGCACTGGACCGTCAAGCTCAAGCCGGGCTGGAAGTTCCACAACGGTGAGCCGGTGACCGCCAAGTCCTACGTGGACTCCTGGAACTGGTCGGCCAACACCAAGAACAACCAGATCAACTCGCAGTGGTTCGCCGACATCGAGGGCTACGACGACGTCCACCCCGCCAAGGGCGAGGGTGACCCGAAGTCCGACAAGATGTCCGGCCTGAAGGTCGTCAGCGACACCGAGTTCACGATCGCGCTCAAGTCGAAGGTCTCGTACTTCAACTACAAGCTCGGTTACTCGGTCTGGTACCCGCTGCCCGACGCGTTCTTCAAGGACCCCAAGGCGTACGGCCAGAAGCCCGTCGGCAACGGCCCGTACAAGTTCGAGTCCTGGGACCACAACGACAAGATCGTCGTGAAGCGCTTCGACGGCTACCAGGGCCCGGACAAGGCGAAGAACGGCGGCATCACCTTCAAGAACTACACGACCGCCGACGCCGCCTACAACGACCTGCGGTCGAACAACCTCGACTGGGTCGAGCAGATCCCCGACACCTCGCTGACGAACTACAAGAACGACCTCGGCGACCGGGCGATCACCAACGAGTACTCGGCGATCCAGGACATCGCGTTCGCCTTCTACACCGACCAGTGGAAGAGCATCAACCCGAAGGTCCTCACCGGCCTGTCGATGGCGATCGACCGCGAGACGATCACCAAGACCACGCTGCACGGCTCCCGCGTCCCGGCGACCAGCTTCGTCGCCAAGGGCGTGCTGGGCTACCAGGCCAACTCCTGTGGCGAGGCCTGCACGTTCGACCCGGAGAAGGCCAAGCAGTACATCAAGGACGGCGGCGGCGTCCCCGGCAACAAGATCTCCGTCCAGTACAACGCCGACCAGCCGCACAAGACCTGGGTCGACGCGGTGTGCAACAGCATCCGCAAGTCCACCGGTATCGAGTGCGTCGGCGACTCCAAGCCGAACTTCAAGGCCGACCTCGACCAGCGTGAGAAGAAGCAGGTCAAGTCGATGTACCGGTCCGGCTGGGTGCTGGACTACCCGGTCAACGCCAACTTCCTGCGTGACCTCTACGGCTCCAAGGCCGACGGCAACCAGGGCGGTTACGAGAACAAGGAGTTCGACGAGCTGGCCGCCAAGGCCGACCAGGCGAACAGCCTCGACGAGACCGTGAAGCTCTACCAGGAGGCCGAGAAGACCCTGGTCAAGAAGCTCCCGGTCATCCCGCTCTGGTACTACGCGACCAACGCCGGTCAGTCCACCAAGGTCTACGGCAAGATGCCGTACGGCCAGGACGGTGACCCCATCCTCACCGACGTTCAGGTGAAGCAGAAGTAACCCAGGGACAACCGTTGAGGCCGGTGCCGCCGCATACGTCGGCGGCACCGGCGCACCCGCGAGCGTTAGCGCCACCCTCCTCCACCCGCAGGGGCACAAGCGTCCGACGCCGTGGATGCGACTGACATGGAGGCAACATGGGGCGTTACGTCGCGCGGCGACTGCTCCAGATGATCCCGGTGTTCATCGGGACCACTCTGCTCATCTTTCTCATGGTGCATGTGCTCCCCGGCGACCCGATCAAGGCGCTGTGGGGCGACAAGGCGGCCGACCCCGCCCAGGTCGCGGTGCTGCGCCACAAGTTCGGGCTCGACCTGCCCTTGTGGCAGCAGTACACCAATTACATGGCCGACCTCTTCCAGGGGCAGTTCGGCGAGACCTTCGGCGGCCGTCAGGTCTCCGACCTCATGGCGGAGTCCTTCCCCGTCACCATCCGGCTGGCGCTCGTCGCGTTCGTCATCGAGGTGGTCCTCGGCATCACCCTCGGCGTCTTCGCCGGGCTCAAGGCCGGCAAGGCCGTCGACACCGCCGTACTGATCTTCACCCTGCTGGTGATCTCGGTGCCGGTCTTCGTCCTCGGCTACATCTTCCAGACGGTCTTCGCGACCGAACTCGGGTGGGTGACACCGAGCGTCCAGGACTCCGAGGACTTCAGCCAGCTGATCCTTCCAGGCGCCGTGCTGGGCTCCCTGTCGCTGGCCTACGTGGCGCGGCTGACCCGCACCACCATCAGCGAGAACGTCCGCTCGGACTACATGCGCACCGCGCTCGCCAAGGGCCTGCCCAAGCGCCGCATCGTGGGTGTGCACCTGCTGCGCAACTCGCTGATCCCCGTCGTCACCTTCCTCGGTACGGACATCGGCGCCCTCATGGGCGGCGCGATCGTGACCGAGGGCATCTTCAACGTGCAGGGCATCGGCATGCAGCTCTACCGGGCGGTCAGCCAGGGCGAGGGCACGACCACCGTCGGAATCGTCACCGTCCTGGTCATCGTCTTCCTGTTCACCAGCCTGATCGTCGACCTGCTCTACGCGGTCCTGGACCCGAGGATCCGGTATGCCTGACGTGACCAAGACCCCGGCCGCCTCCGACACCGTCCTGACCACGGACGAGACGGTCGCGGCGAACGTGCCCGCGGTGCCCGCCACCGGCAAGCCGCGCAGCCTGTGGAGCGACGCCTGGCAGCAACTGCGCCGCAACCCCTTCTTCGTCATCTCCGCGCTGCTGATCGTGCTGCTGCTGGTGATGGCGATCGCCCCCACGCTGTTCACCAGCGTGGACCCGCGCAGCGGTGACCTGACCAACCACTTCCTGTCCAAGCCGGAGTGGGGTCACGTCTTCTCGCCCGAGTGGTTCGGGTACGACAAGCAGGGCCGCAGCATCTACGCGCGTGTCATCTACGGCGCCCGTGCCTCGATCAGCGTCGGTGTGCTCGTCACCATCGCGGTCACGGTCCTCGGCGGACTGATCGGCATGCTCGCCGGGTACTACGGCGGCTGGATCGACTCGGTGCTCTCCCGCTTCACCGACATCTTCTTCGGCATCCCCTTCTTCCTCGGCGCGATGGTCATCCTGACCTCGTTCACCGACCGGGCGCTGTGGGTGGTGGCCGGGTCCATGGCGTTCCTCGGCTGGACACAGATCGCCCGCGTGATGCGCGGTTCGGTGATCACCACCAAGCAGTCCGACTATGTGACGGCCGCACGCGCGCTCGGCGCGGGCACCGGACGGATCCTGTTCCGGCACATCCTGCCGAACGCGATCGCCCCCGTCATCGTCGTCGCCACGATCGCCCTGGGCGGCTACATCGCCGCCGAGGCGACCCTGTCGTACCTCGGTCTCGGCCTTGCCGACCCGACGATCTCGTGGGGCATCGACATCTCGGACGCCAAGGACGCACTGCGGGACGCCCCGCACGTCATGTTCTTCCCCGCCGGCATGCTCTGTCTCACGGTGCTCGCGTTCATCATGCTCGGCGACGCGGTGCGCGACGCCCTCGACCCCAAGCTGCGCTGAGGGAGGCGTAACCGTGACCACTCTTGAGAAGACCGCGAACGTCCCCGAACCCCGTTCGGCCGACGACGCGAGCACTCCGTTGCTCGAAGTCCGTGACCTGCACGTGGAGTTCCACACCCGCGAGGGTGTCGCCAAGGCGGTCAACGGTGTGAACTACACCGTCGACGCCGGCGAGACCCTGGCCGTGCTCGGCGAGTCCGGCTCGGGCAAGTCCGTGACCGCGCAGGCGATCATGGGCATCCTCGACATGCCGCCCGGCAAGATCCCGCAGGGCCAGATCCTCTACCGCGGCCAGGACATGCTCACCATGTCGGGCGAGGAGCGGCGGCAGATCCGCGGCCGGAAGATCGCCATGATCTTCCAGGACGCGCTGTCGTCCCTCAACCCCGTCCTGAGCGTCGGCTACCAGCTCGGCGAGATGTACCGGGTGCACCAGGGCCTGTCCAAGAAGGACGCCAAGGCCAAGGCCATCGAACTGATGGACCGCGTGCGCATCCCGGCCGCCAAGGAGCGGGTGGGCGACTACCCGCACCAGTTCTCGGGCGGTATGCGCCAGCGCATCATGATCGCGATGGCGCTGGCCCTGGAGCCGGACCTGATCATCGCCGACGAGCCGACGACGGCCCTGGACGTGACGGTGCAGGCGCAGGTCATGGACCTGCTCGCGGAGCTGCAGCGCGAGTTCAACATGGGCCTGATCCTCATCACCCACGACCTGGGTGTCGTCGCGGACGTCGCCGACAAGATCGCGGTGATGTACGCGGGCCGGATCGTGGAGACCGCGCCGGTGCACGAGCTGTACAAGCGCCCCGCGCACCCGTACACCCGTGGTCTGCTCGACTCGATCCCGCGCCTGGACCAGAAGGGCCAGGAACTCTTCGCGATCAAGGGTCTGCCGCCCAACCTGACGCGGATCCCCTCGGGTTGTGCCTTCAACCCGCGCTGCGTCAAGGCGCAGGACGTCTGCCGCACCGACGTCCCGCTGCTGCACCAGGTCACGGAGCCGGACGGCGCGGCGCTGCCGGGCCGCGGCAGCGCGTGCCACTTCTGGAAGGAGACGATCCATGGCTGAGTCCACCGGCGGGTCCGGCAACAAGCCCGGCGAGAAGTCCGGCAAGAAGGGCGAGGCCGTGGTCGACGCGACGCCGAACGTCACCGAGGTGGTGCACACCGACGCCAGCACCACCGCCGAGGTCGAGGCCGTCCTCGACGCCCCGGTCGAGCGCGGCGAGCCGATCCTCCAGGTCCGCAACCTCGTCAAGCACTTCCCGCTGACGCAGGGCATCCTCTTCCGCCGGCAGGTCGGCGCGGTCAAGGCGGTCGACGGGATCTCCTTCGACCTGTACCAGGGCGAGACCCTCGGCATCGTCGGCGAGTCCGGCTGTGGCAAGTCCACCGTCGCCAAGCTGCTGATGACCCTGGAGACCGCCACCTCGGGCGAGGTCTTCTACAAGGGCCAGGACATCACCAAGCTGTCCGGACGCGCCCTGAAGGCCGTGCGTCGCAACATCCAGATGGTCTTCCAGGACCCGTACACGTCGCTGAATCCGCGCATGACGGTGGGTGACATCATCGGGGAGCCGTACGAGATCCATCCGGAGGTGGCGCCGAAGGGCGACCGGCGGCGGAAGGTCCAGGAACTCCTGGACGTCGTCGGCCTGAACCCGGAGTACATCAACCGGTATCCGCACCAGTTCTCCGGCGGTCAGCGCCAGCGCATCGGCATCGCGCGCGGCCTGGCGCTCAACCCGGAGATCATCATCTGCGACGAGCCGGTCTCCGCGCTCGACGTGTCGGTGCAGGCGCAGGTCATCAACCTGATGGAGAAGCTCCAGGACGAGTTCAACCTCTCCTACCTCTTCATCGCGCACGACCTGTCCATCGTGCGGCACATCTCCGACCGGGTCGGCGTGATGTACCTCGGCAAGATGGCCGAGATCGGCACGGACACGGAGATCTACGAGCACCCGACGCACCCCTACACCCAGGCGCTGCTGTCGGCCGTCCCGGTCCCCGACCCCGAGGCTCGCGAGGGCCGCGAGCGGATCATCCTGACCGGCGACGTGCCCTCCCCGGCGAACCCGCCGTCGGGCTGCCGCTTCCGCACCCGCTGCTGGAAGGCGGAGGACCGCTGCGCGGAGGAGTCGCCGCTGCTGGCGATCCCCGAGGTCTTCGCGGGCCGCAAGACTCCGGCGGCACACGAGTCCGCGTGCCACTTCGCGGAGGAGAAGCAGGTGGTGGGCGCGGCGTAGTCGCCGGCGCTCGGCCGTTGGTTGTGGTGGGGCTCTCCCGGATGTGATGTCCGGGGGAGCCCCCCGTTTTGTCTTTGCGATGTTTCGTCTTCGCGTGATCGGCCGCTGACCGGTAGATCAGCCGCTGATCGCGACGGTCTCGACGCGCGGCTCGGCGACCTTGACGTCCTGGTCAGTGCGCGGGATCGACCTGGAGGTGGGCGGAGAGCTGCTGGAGGACCGCCCAGGCCTGGGCGTCGGTGCCGTCGCCGAGGGGGTAGTACAGGGCGGGCCGGGCGTCCGGGCCGAGCTGGACGGGGCGGAGGGCGACGGGCGGGCGGTGGGCGTGGTCGAGGCCGATCGTGTGGACGTCGTCGGTACCGAGGGTGAACGAGACGGGAACGGGCGGTGCCTCGAAACGCGGCGGGACGGTGAGATCCCGGCGGGCCCGGCGCAGCGTGACGAGCATGGAGGTGAGGCCGTGCTCGGCGACGAGGGCCCGGGCGAGCGGCTCGGTCGCATCGAGGGGCGGGGTTTCGCCCTCGCCGTAGCCGAGCGTCAGGGTGATGTCTTCCGCGACGCCGTCGGGGGTGCGGGTGACGTGGTGGGTGGCGATGCCGGGGCGGCCTGGGTGACCGACGGCGAGCAGATGGGTGGGCTCGGGGGAGCGGTCGCGGGCGAGGTCCGTCAACTGGTCTTTGGACCACCGGAGATTGACGGGCTCGGCGGTGCCCCAGCCTGCGGGCGCGGCGCCGGTGAGCGCGGTCCAGGCGGTTTCCAGGGCCTGGCCGAGTACGAGGCTGTCGTCGGGCCGGTGGGTGACGCGGAAGGCGACGCCGAGCTGTCGGTCGGTGGCGGGGGCGTTTTCGGTGAAGGCTTTGGCCGCGGACCGTTCCCCGGTTTCGCCTTCGACGGGGGTGAAGGTACCGCCGTGCCAGTGCAGGACGGCACCGGAGAGCCCGTCGTAGTAGCCGCAGTCGGGGTCCTGCACGACCCAGCGGTTGGGTGCCCCGGCCAGAGCGGTGCGCAGGGGCAGGCTGAGGCGCACGTGGGGTGGTGTGACGATGTGCAGCGCGAGCCCGGCGTCGATGACCTTCCGCAGAACGGCGGACAGCCAGGCCGTCAGCGCAAGGACGGGCCGGTCGGCGAGGACCACGGCGGTGGAGTCGGTGAGGACGTCCACGGTGAGGTCGTCGTCGCCGGACGCGGTATGAGCGGTTCCCGCGCCGGCGGTCCGGACCACCTCGGTGGTGGCGGCCCCGGCCGGCCACACGCTCCCCCCGAGCAGCGCGGTGAGCCGCCCCGCGACGGACCCGGCGAGCGGCCCTGCCTCCGGCACGGCGGTGGAGGCCCGCACCTCGGTCCACCAGTACGGCACGGGGGGCTCGCCGACGTCACCCCCGAGCAGCCGCTCGGCCTCACCGGGCACGTGCACGAGCATCGGCGCCTCCAGCGAAACGAGCGGCCGACCGTCCGCCGCGCGCAGCCGGATGACGGCCCCGTCATGCCCGGCCCCGACGCCGAGCCCGGGCCCACCGGCGTAGAGCCCGGCCACGACGGCCCAGGAGTCGGGCATGTCGGGGGTGAGGGCTATGACGTCTTTCATGGCGGTGTCCTGGTGAGCGTATGGAGGGGCTTAAGTAAGCCATGGGTGTCGGGTGCGGATCGATCGAGCCGCACCCGACACCCATGGCCGCGGGTAGCGCAAATGGGGCCGGATCAGTCGCCCTGCTTCGCCCTCTCGGCGGCGGCCTCTTCGCGAATGCGGGCATAGATCGCGTCCAGCCCGGCCTGGTATTCGGCCTCCTGCTCGGGGGTGGCCTCGTCCGGATAATCGACGCCGTACTTGGCACAGAATTCGTAGAACCATTCCGAGGACAGGCGATGGCGCTTGACCACCAGCGGGTCGACGGGGTCCGACGGTTCCAGTTTGCCGCGCTCTGTCATAGCAGTTTCCTACCTTCCCAACGCTGACCGACAAGTACGCGCTTCCCGAAGAAGTCGTCCCTACCCGCAGCCCAACCTATGTTCGCGATCTCTTGGGGCGTAGGGTAATCGGAGCTTCTGAAGGGGTGCTTCCTCGCGCGGTCCACGATGTCCTTGGCGGCCGCGAGCTCTTCCTTGGAGAGCGACCACTCGGAGTCGTTCATTTTCACGCTGACGCGATTGATGATCTTTTGGGCCGATTTTTCATTGGTCCAGTCGTAGTCTCGCCGTGCCCAGGTGTAGGCGCCGTTTTCCTTGGCCGCTGTGAGCTGGATCTCCGAGACGCCTGACTGCCGATACCAGTTCTCCAGATGCCTGCTGATCGCCGAACCGGCGCCCTTTCCGCGGAAAGCCGGGTCGTCGATCTTCATGATCAGGTGCTTGACGGCCAGAGTACCGTCCTCCCGGCGGACGAAGTCGCGCTCCATCCGGCCGACGGGGTTGCCGGCCGCGTCGACGAAGTGCGCACTCCAGCCCAACGTGTTCCCCATTGGGAACACGCCGTCGACCTTGATCCGCAGGCCTCCGTACTCACCGTTGAGTGCGTGCTGTAGCCCTTCCTGGAGTTGCTCCGGAGTGAGGTTCGAGCCCCCCTCCGGGACGAAGTCACCGACGGGGCGGCGTGGCGCGCGGGGGGCACCGCCGTCATGACTGTTGGCACTGTCGGGATTGGAATCCGCGCCATCAGCCTTGGGGGTGTGTGCGCTATCCGCGTCGTGAGGAGTGCCCGAGGGCTCGTCGTGACCGTGTGGGGTCGACGGGGTGTCGCCATGCCCCCCGGAGCCGTGGCCACCCGTGCCGGAGCCCGGTGCGTCGTGGCCGCCGACACCAGTGTGCGGCGCGGTGTGGCCGCCACCGCCGGTGCCCTGGGTTCCGTGACTGGAGGAAGGGCCGTGCTCGAGGTCGTGGGCGGCCCCGGCGGGGACGTCGTGCGCCGCGCCGCCCGCGACGTTGTCGCCGGTGTGTCCGGCCGAGGCCGTTACGTCGGACCCCGCACGGGCGCCCGCGCCGACCGGAACCCTCTCCGGCTGGGACGTGCGGGCGTGCTCGGCGGCGCGCTCCGCCGCCGAGCCCTCCTTCGGGACGGATTCCGCGGGCTGCTTGACCTTGCCGTGCTCGTCGAAGAGCTGGCCGGTCTTCGGGTTCATGTAGACCGGTCGGCCCTTGTTGTCGACGAACTCCGCCACGTCCTTGGGCAGGCCGGCGGGGCGCTCCGCCAGCTTCGCCGCCGTGGCCTCGTCCGCAAGACGGAACGTCTCTCCGGCGACACGCAAAGAGGCGCCGGGGTTCAAGGTTTTCAGGCTCGACATGAGGTCGCCGACCTTGACGAAAGCGAACTTTCCCGCTTTGCCGACGTACGTCATCGGGTCGACCACACGGGCGACCTTGCCGACCACAGAGATCGTCTTGGCCGCCGCTCCGCCCTTCGCGGCTGCTCCGGCGCCGCCGGTGAAGACGGTGGTGAGGACGTTGAAGGTGACACCGCCTGCCGCGCGGGCGGGGTTCTTGCCCCACTGGTCGTACGCGATGAGGGCCTTTCCGGTCTCCTTCACCGCCGTGCGGGACTCGCGGAGCCACTTCGGCAGCTTGTCCTCAGGCGCCATCCAGTACGCGCCCGAGAGGGGCGTGGCGGTGATCAGCACGCCGGTGGCGAGTTTGGCCAGCCCCGTCCACGCCTGGCCGGCCTTGTCCCAGCCGTCGGTGCCGACCAGGGTTCCCAGGCCCTTGAAGGTGCCAACGATGCCGTCGATGACGAAGCCGTCCCAGAGGAAGGCCTTGGCCTTGTGGCGCAGCCAGGCCAGACCGGTGTACTCGCGCTCGGCCATCGCGCCCCAGGGGGTCTTCTCGGCGTGGTCGAGGTCGCTGGCTTTGTAGCCGTACATGTTCGGCTTGTGGGAGCCGTCGTCGGGTATGAGCGGCGTGCCGTGCACCAGGGCGACGATTTTGTCGTGGCAGGTACGTTCGGCGGCGTGGAAGGCGGCGACGGTGGCGTTGACGCTGTGCCAGAGGCTGTTGTTGCGGTCGACCTTCTTCTGGTCCTTGCGCCAGTCGTCGTCGCCCTCGACGCTGTCGGTGAACGCGATGGCGTCATCTTTGAGGCTCTCGAGCTTGGCCTTGAGAGGACGTACTTCGCTGGCGTAGGCGTTCAGAGCAGCGGTGACCTTCTCCAGGTCGTCCGCGAAGCCGTCCGAGTTGGTCGCGACCGGCGCGGTCGTGGCGAACAGCTTGTCCGCTTCCGGAGCCTTGTAGCAGGCCGAGAGCCCCTGGAACTGGGTGTGCACGGCGGCGCCGGAGTCCCGGAAGAGCTTGGCGTTGGTGGCCAGGGACTTGGACTCGGTCTCCAGGGCCTCCAGATCGCCCGTGAACTGCGGGATGCCCGACGGGACGATCAGGTCCTTGTCGCTCACTTCTTCCCCTGCCCCGACATGTCGATCTTGGGCTCCTTGAGCGCCTCGTTGTGCGCGTCCGCCGCCATCTTCAGGTCGCCCTGCACGTACTCCTGGGTCGCCTTGAGGGCGCCGTTCAACGAGTTGGCGGTGCGCTGTGCCACGTAGGCGATGTCCTTGCCCCACGCCTTGGCGAACTCGCCCAGAGCCCCTGCGACCGGCCCGCTGGGCGCGTTACCGCAGTACATCCCGCTGATCGTGCCGGCGGCGGTCGCGGCGGCCGGCAGTGACTTCTGCACTGCCTGACCCGCCTTCGATAACCCTTCGGCAGCCGTTCCGCACTTGGTGAGCACGCCACTCACTGCGGACGGATTGATGTCCCAAGCCGTCATGAAAACCCCCAGCTCCCCCGGTTGCCCGCACTTGCCACGTCTCAGGGCCTATTTGTCGTGGCGCACTCGCCCGCCCCAATGTGCACCTTCGCCACACAGCCCCCACTAAATGGCATCCATGTCTATCGAAAACATGTTGTATGCGCAAAGCGGTTACGTGCCACATGGCGTGATCAAGTGCATATGGGGCGGGCGGGGAGGGCAGCCCGGGGCCGGTGCCTCGGGTCAGGCGGCGGGCTTACAGGTGATGTCCCGCGCGGGCAGCGTGCCCCGGAGCAGGTAGTCGTCGACGGCCTTGTCCGCGCAGGTGCCGGGGAGGGAGACGATGACGGCGTGGGTTCGGGCCGGGACGGTCACCAGGGCCGAGCCGCGCATCGCCCGGTGCATGCCGAGCCCCTGCTCGTAGGGCGTGCGGGTGTCGCCGGTCGCCTGGAGCTGCAGCGCCGGCACCTTGTTGTTGATCACCGTCGGCTTCTCGCTGGGGCGGTCCTTCCAGAAGGCGCACGGCAGGGGGCTGTTGAGGGCCGGGCCGAAGACGGGCTGCTCGGCGCGGGAGCGTTCGACGGCTCGCCAGTACCACTCGGGGTCGCGGGGCATGGTGGTGTCCGCGCAGAGCACCGCGAGCTGGCCGGAGATGCCGGCACTCATCCCGGAGCCCACCGGATCCGACATCACCTTGAGCTGCTCCAGCAGGTACGGGTGAGGGGTGCTCGCCTTGCCGTCGGCGGCGTCGAGGAGGTTGCGCACGACCTCGGCGTACTGCGTGTTCTTCTGGGCGTCCACTCCCAAGTCGAAGAGGAAGAGCGGCAGATCGTGCCCGTCCACCCGGTACGGGCCGACCTTGACCGGCTCGTCCATGGCCCGGCGTACGAGCCCCTCGACGGTGCTGCGGACGGCGGCGGGCGTGGCACCGAGGCGGTACCGGCTGTGGCGGGGCGCGGCCCATGCGGCGAAGTCGTCCAGGGCCTTCTCGTTGACCTGCCCCATGTCTTGAACCAGGCGCATGTCACCGTATTTGACCGGGTCGGGGGCACTGTCGAGCACCAGACGGTCGACCCTTTCCGGGAACATCTGCGCGTAGGTGGCGCCGAGGACCGTGCCGTACGACTGCCCGAACCACGAGGTCCGGCGCTCGCCCAGCACCGCGCGGACGATGTCGACGTCACGGGCGATATTGCGGGTCGAGTAATGCGCGAGCGTGCCGGAGTATTTCTCGTTGCATTTACGGGCGTCCTGCCGCGCCAGCCGTACGTTCTCGTCGAATCCCGCCCGGTCGCTTCCGGGCGAGCGTATCCAGGACGTACGGGACAGTCCGCAGTCCAACGGGGTGCTCTCCCCGACCCCGCGATGGTCCATGCCGATGATGTCGTAGGCCGCCGCCACGTCTGGGCTCAGGCGTTCCCGGAGTTCGGCGGGCATGGAGAGACCGGGGCCGCCGGGGCCGCCGGGGTTGGTCTGGAGTATTCCGCGCCGGGCTCTGGCCTTGCCTTTGCCCTTGTCTTGGCCGGTGGCTTTGATGCGCGAGATCGCGAGCTCTAACGTCCGGCCGTCCGGCGCGCGGTAGTCGAGCGGCACGGTGACTCGTGCGCACTCGGTCCCGCTAGCCGCCAATTTGGTGTCCTGGCACGCGCCCCAGACGACCTTCTGCTCTCTGAACCGCTCCAGCCCGTCCTGCTGCGCAGGGGCCGGCTTCTTGGGGCTCGCGGCGAAGCCGGTCCCTGTGGCGACGGTGGTGAGGGTAAGGGTGAGGGCGGTGAGGACGTTGCGTTTTCTCATGCCCCGACGCTATGAGTCGTGCGCGCCTCTGCTCCATGGGCCGTTCCCCCGCATCCTTCCGGGGGTAACCCCCCGTAACGTGCCTGCCGTGGTGCCAGTGGTTACGGCCCTGCCACGAGCCACACAATCAGCACCGCGTCGAGTGCCTCGTCAAGCCGGTACACGACTGAGACGCCGCGGCCGCCACCGGTCTCTTCGGGTTCCAGGTCCACGACCTGGAGGTCACTGCCGGGCATAGGGTCTCCCTGCCGGGGGTCGGTCTCCAGGGAGGCTCTGACGGCCTCGACGGCGGCTCGCTCGACGCGGGTCAGCTCCACGCGTGTCTTTTCGGCCGCGTCGGAGTAGAACGCATGGGTCACCGGGCGCCGCCGGCGGCGTTGGCGAGCTTGCGCCGTAGTTCTGCGGCCATGTCCTCGGCGGATCGCTTCACTGCGGCCGACCCCTCGGGGTCGATACGGAGAAGGACGCGGCGGCGGTAGCGTCCCGTGATGCGACGGACGGCCGTCAGATCGTCAAGGTCGGCCGTGTCCAGCTCCCGCTCCAGCTGTGTCAGGTCGCCGGGATGGCCATGAGCCCGCAGCGCCGCCCGCAGTTCGTGCAGGGTGCGCATGGGGGGCGGCTCGGGAACGGCTTGGTGCTCAGCAGGGTGTGCGGTCACAATGCCTCCTTGTTCGTGCAATCGACGGTACTCGCGCCCCACGGGTGGCGCGGTGGGTTCGGCGCCCGCGCCCGACTCGGATCTGTACGGGCCCGCTCACTCCTCAGCGCCCGGTGTGTGCCGGATCAGCGAGCCGCGACTGCTCGCGACGGAGTCCGTCACCTCGGCCTGTGCCGGAGGGTCAGTTAGTGTCCGGAAGGGATCCGGACTTCAGCCCGCTGATGAACGCCGACCAGGCGGCGGCCTCGAAGGCGAGGGTGGGGCCGTTGGGGTTCTTGCTGTCGCGGACGGGGGTCATGCCGGGATAGCCGTCCGCGACCTGTATGCAGTCCGTCTGGTGACCGCTGTAGCTGCTCTTGCGCCACGTGACGTGGTTCCGGGACGAGTCCTGCCAGGTGATGGGCCTCATAGGGAATCCTTCAGGATGCGCGAGACGAAGTTGCGTGAGTGTGCCTCATCGAGCGCGGCCGCACGGAGCCCGTCGAACATCTGGCTGTAGGTGGCGAGGTCGGTTCGTCGCTCGAGTTGGATGCTACTGACATACGACTCGGTACACACCACGTCCAGATCGCTGCGGATGGGAAACTGAAGGATCGCGAAGGACCCCAGCAGGCCGGCATGCCCACCGGACGAGAACGGCAGCGCCTGGAAGGTGATGTTGGCTTCCTCGGATGCCTCCAATAGGTGGTGGAGCTGCTTGGTCATGACCTGCCCTCCACCGATCGGCCGGCGCAGGGCGGCCTCATCCACGACTGCCCACAGCCTGAGCGGTGAGGATCGGTGAAGGGTGGCGTTCTGCCGGGCGAGCCGGACGTTCACCAGGGCGTCGACCGCCTCGGGCTTGGTGTCCGGCGCGAGTGCGCTGACGACCGCACGGGTGTACTCCGCCGTCTGTAGCAGGCCGGGGATCAGCGTCATTTCGAAGGTCCGCTTCGATTCGGCTTCCGTCTCCAGCGCGATGAACGAGGCGTATCGCGGGGTGATCACGTCCGAGTAGGGCGTCCACCACATCCGCCCCTTGCTCTCCCGTGCCAGGCCGACCAATCCTTCTCGTGCCCCGGGATCCGTCACTCCATAGAGGTCCAGCATGGCTTCCAGCTCGTGGACACGGACGCCGGACCGACCGTTCTCGATGCGGCTCACCTTGGTCTGGTGCCAGCCGAGATGCCTGGCCATCTGATCCGCTGTGTGTCCCAAACCTTCACGGAGTGCACGGAGTTCGGTGCCGAGCATGCGGCGACGAATGGTGGGGATCGCAGGCATGTTCCAGTCTCCCGGGGTGTTGCGAAGGAGGTTTGGCGCACAGTGTCCCGCATGGAAAACGCGGCCCTGGTGCCGAGTTCACTCTTGCGTATGCACATTGAAGGAATGTGTTGCGACTGCATTGGCGGCTGGCCATGCTGCATGGGTGCCCCTGCCGGGTCGAACCCGAGTGGGCGCCTTAGGGCACCCGTGTGCCCGAACACAGAAGCCCCGGCGACCGCTGGCACGGTCCCGGGGCATGGTCAACGCTGCAAGAGGAGCGTCAACGTGGAGAAGTTTAACTTCCGCTGGTTCGCATGGGCGAGAGCCCTACGTGGGGTGAAGGCCAACCACCGTGGGCAGCCAGCCCG
The DNA here is from genome assembly GCF_055582085.1 of Streptomyces sp. NPDC042259. Classification (NCBI taxonomy): domain Bacteria; kingdom Bacillati; phylum Actinomycetota; class Actinomycetes; order Kitasatosporales; family Streptomycetaceae; genus Streptomyces; species Streptomyces sp. NPDC042259. The sequence continues at coordinate 584,448 of NZ_JBVJDW010000004.1, forward strand.
CAGCCCCGCCCGGCCCGTCGAACCCCCGCGACCCCCGGACCCGGCGGTCATCGTGAGGATGACCGCCCACGGCATCGACTTCGTCACCCGCCCCCCGGCGGCGGCCCGGTGAGCGCCCGCGATCAGTCACCGCTGCCCGCCGTCGGGGCGCTGATGCTGGACGCCAGGCTGGACCGCGTCGGTGAGGTGATGGATGTCATCGGCGGGCGGGTGTTACTGCGAGGCCCCGCCGGAGGTCGGGAGTGGGAGGCCCTGCCGTGCGACCTTCGTCCGGCGACCACCGGTGACACGTTGCGCGTACGCGTGGCCGACGCCAATGATCAGGCCGCGCGGAGTCGCCTGTGAGCGAGGAGCCCACCGAGAAGCCGGACGGCCGGTGTGAAGGCTGCCGGGACATCAAGCACCGACGCGCCCGCGCGCTGGCAGCCGGTGATGTCCACGAAGCCGCCGCGTTGACCGCTGCCATGGGGGTGCATCTGCGTGTGACGCACGAGCGCCCATGACCGCCCCCTGATCCGTCGGGCGCGGCTCGGCCGAGCCGCGCCCGACGGATCAGTCGCCCTGCGGTGCCCTCTCGGCGGCGTAACTGACCGTGATCTACTTCTCGGCACGGTGCCGATCAACGAGAAATCCGGGGTCATGACCAATCAGTGTTGCGAGGAGATGGGCCGTCGCGCGAACGTGCGCTGCGAACAGCACGACGATCCTTTCGCCTGCCCGGACGCGCTGATCAAATTCAGCGCCAAGTTCCAGGAGTACGGGTTGGTGATCCACGACGGCGGCACATCGAGCATCATCATCGACTTCTGCCCTTGGTGCGGGCGACGCCTCCCCGAGTCGCAGCGGGACCGATGGTTTGACGAGCTGGAACGCCGCGGGATCGATCCGTGGGAGGACGAAGTCCCCGCCGAGTTCCAGGACGACCGCTGGCTCGCCACACTGTCTCAGGGCTGACGAGCCAACAGGCGCTCAAGCCACTTCCGACACATGCCCCGGGCGGGGCGCATACGTCCGTCAGCCACGCTCTACCTCGGATTGGGCCGCACGGACGATCTCGCCGGCCTCGCGGATCGCTCTCTCCCGGACGGCGGCGTCCTCGCTGTCCAACGCTCGCTCCGCCGCGTGCAGGCGTCGTGCGATCCGCGGATGCCGCTCGATTTCCACGATCACGCCCCAGTGCCGGTAGAACATCCGGATCGGGGTCACACTGCCCTGGTCACCGGCCTCGACGAACGCCCTTTGCATGCCCTCGAAGAATTCCGGCAAGCGGGACGGGGCAACGGTCGCGACCGCTTGGCGCAGGGCCGGCAGCGTCAGGGTGGGCTTGGGGATCAACGGGCCGTCGTGCTCGGTCTGCTCCACGGACATGCGCCGCCCCTTCCCTCGCGAACTCTCCTGGCAGCCTGCCGGCCACCCTAGGCCGTGTCCGGCGGTCTTCGGCTACCGGCCGGGCTGTGCCGCCTGCGGCGGCGTGGCGCCCTGCGGGCGCGTCCTCAATCGCCGGACGGGCTTGATCCAAGCTGGACCAGGACCCCGGCGCCCCTGGCACCCCCCGCACTCAAGCCCAGCGGCCAGCGCTCCCGCATTCGGGCGGATTCCGCCTCGGATTGCCCCCGGACGGCCGCCAGAAGGGCGCTTTTCGTCACCTCATGGGGTGTTATGTGGGCCTAAGCGTGGCTTGGGACATGGCCGGGTCATGGCTCGGAACCTTGAGGGAGGCACTCCATGCGTGGAGGCACGCGCGCCAAGTGGGCCGTTCGTTCGGCGGTGGGGGCGGCGACGGCGGCGGCGGTCGCGCTCGCGGCGGCGGGTTGCGGCGGGGGTGGCGGCGGTGGGGTCGGGGTGGTGCGGGCCTCATGGGGGGATCCGCAGAATCCGCTGGAGCCGGCCAATACCAATGAGGTGCAGGGCGGCAAGGTCCTGACCATGATTTTCCGGGGGCTCAAGCGGTACGACCCCAAGACCGGTGCCGCGAAGGACGTGCTCGCGGAGAAGATCGATACGTCGGACCAGCAGAATTTCACCGTCACCCTCAAGGACGGCTGGACCTTCTCCAACGGCGAGAAGGTGACCGCCAAGTCCTTCGTCGACGCCTGGAATTACGGGGCCCTGGTCGACAACAAGCAGAACAACGCCCCCTTCTTCGCCACCATCGACGGATATGGCGACGTCCACCCGGACAGCGGCGCCGCCAAGGCCAAGACCATGTCGGGGCTGGTGGTCAAGGACGACCGGACCTTTACCGTCAAGCTCACCCAGAAGTTCTCCACCTGGCCGCAGACCCTCGGCTACCAGGCCTTCTCCCCACTGCCCCGGGCATTCTTCGACGATCATGAAAATTGGTTGAAGAAACCCGTTGGCAACGGCCCGTACATGGTGGATTCGTACGCCAAGGGGTCCGCTCTCAACCTCAAGAAGTGGGAGGGCTACCCGGGCGACGACAAGGCGCAGAACGAGGGCGTCGAGCTGCGCGTCTACACCGACAACAACACCGCCTACACCGATCTCCAGGCGGGCAACCTCGATCTCGTCGACGACATCCCGGCCGCCCAGCTCAAGAACGTCAAGAACGACCTCGGCGACCGGTACATCAACCAGCCCGCCGGCATCGTCCAGACCGTCGTCTTCCCCATGTACGACGGGAAGTGGTCCAAGGCCGGGGTGGACAAGGTCCGCCGGGGGCTGTCCATGGCGATCAACCGCAAGCAGATCACCGAGCAGATCTACCAGAAGACCCGCACCCCGGCGACGGACTGGACCTCGCCCGTGCTGAAGTCCGAGGGCGGTTACAAGGAGGGGCTGTGCGGTGACGCCTGTACCTTCGACGCCGCGCGGGCGAAGAAGCTGATCCAGGAGGGCGGCGGGCTGCCCGGCGGGCAGGTGACCATCACCTCCAACGTCGACACCGGATCGCACCGGGTGTGGATGGACGCCGTCTGCAACAGCGTCAACAACGCCCTCGGCATGGACAAGGCCTGCGTCGTCAATCCCGTCGGCACCTTCGCGGACTTCCGCAACCAGATCTCCCAGCACCGGATGACCGGGATGTTCCGCTCGGGCTGGCAGATGGACTACCCGCTGATCCAGAACTTCCTCCAGCCGCTGTACTACTCGGGCGCCTCCTCCAATTACGGGAAGTTCAGCGACCCGGACTTCGACAAGCTCGTCAACGAGGCCAATGCCGAGAACGACCAGGACAAGGCGGTCGGGAAGTTCCAGGACGCGGAGAAGATCCTCGCCGGGCAGATGCCCGCCATCCCGCTCTGGTACCAGAACGGCAGCGCCGGCTACTCCGCGAATCTCTCCGACGTGATGCTCAATTCCTTCAGCGTGCCCGTCTACGACCGGATCAAGGTCGGCTGACCGAACCCGGAAGCCCCGTCCGACGTCCGAAACCCCGGAGCCCCCATGGGACGCTATGTGATCCGGCGGCTGCTCCAGATGATCCCGGTGTTCATCGGCAGCACGTTCCTGATCTTCTTCATGGTCTACGCCCTCGGCGACCCCATCGCCGCGCTGTTCGGCGACAAGGCCCCCGACCCCGCGACCGCCGCCCGGATCCGCAGGGACCTCTACCTCGACGAGCCGCTGTGGAAGCAATACCTGCACTACATGGGGCAGATCCTCACCGGTGACTTCGGGACCGCCTTCAACGGCCAGAAGGTCACGGAGCTGATGAAGAGCGCCTTCCCGGTCACCTTGCGGCTGACCGTCGTCGCGCTGCTCTTCGAGATCCTCTTCGGGATCACCCTCGGCGTCCTCAGCGGGCTGCGGCGCGGGCGCTCGGCGGACACCTCCGTGCTGCTGCTGACCCTGATCGTGGTCTCCATCCCCACCTTCGTCAGCGGCTATGTGCTGCAGTTCCTGCTCGGGGTGAAGTGGGGGTGGGTCTCCCCGTCGGTCTCCCCGGCCGCGCCGTTCGACGAGCTGATCCTGCCGGGCCTGGTGCTGGCCCTCACCTCGCTCGCGTACGTCACCCGGCTGACGCGCACGTCCATCGCCGAGAACTCCCGCGCCGACTACGTCCGTACGGCCGTCGCCAAGGGGCTGCCCCGGCGCCGGGTGGTGACCCGGCATCTGCTGCGCAATTCGCTGATCCCCGTCGTCACCTTCATCGGCACCGACATCGGCGCCCTGATGGGCGGCGCCATCGTCACCGAGCGGATCTTCAACATCCACGGTGTCGGCTTCCAGCTCTACCAGGGCATCCTGCGGCAGAACTCGCCGACCGTCGTCGGCTTCGTGACCATCCTGGTCATCGTCTTCCTGCTGGCGAACCTGCTCGTCGACCTCCTCTACGCCGTGCTCGACCCGAGGATCCGCTATGCCTGACCCCTTCGACCCGAAGCTCGATCCCAAGGCGGCCATCACCCCCGGCGACGGCGGCGCGATGACCCTCGCCACCAGCGAGGGCGAATCGCTGGAGAAAGCACCACCCCCCGGCGGCGGCGACGGCAAGGCCCGCAGCCTGTGGACCGACGCCTGGCACGACCTGCGACGCGACCCCGTCTTCCTGGCCTCCGGGCTGGTCATCGCCTTCCTCGTACTCATCGCGATCTGGCCCGGCCTCATCGCGGGCGGCAACCCGCTGAGCTGCGACCTGGCCAAGGCCGGCCAGGGCTCCCAGCCCGGCCACCCCTTCGGCTTCGACACCCAGGGCTGCGACGTCTACACCCGCACGGTCCACGGGGCGCGCGCCTCGATCGCCGTCGGCGTCTGCGCCACCACCGGGGCGGCCCTGCTCGGCAGCGTGCTGGGCGGGCTGGCCGGGTTCTTCGGGGGCTGGTGGGACGCCCTGCTGTCACGGGTGGCCGACATCTTCTTCGGTATCCCGATCATCCTCGGCGGCCTGGTCTTCCTCTCCGTGGTCACCAGCGGCTCGGTATGGCCGGTGGTCGGCTTCATCGTGCTGCTGGGCTGGCCGCAGATCTCCCGGATCGCACGCGGCTCGGTGGTCACGGCCAAACAGCACGACTACGTCCAGGCGGCGCGGGCGCTCGGGGCCGACAACCGGCGGATGCTGCTGCGGCACATCGCGCCCAACGCGGTGGCGCCCGTCATCGTCGTGGCGACCATCGCGCTGGGCACCTACATCGCCCTGGAGGCGACGCTGTCGTTCGTGGGCGTCGGCCTCAAGCCGCCGACCGTCTCCTGGGGGATCGACATCTCCAACGCCTCCACCCAGATCCGCAATGCCCCGCACATGCTGCTGTGGCCGGCGGGCGCGCTGAGCATCACGGTGCTGGCGTTCATCATGCTCGGCGACGCGGTGCGCGACGCCCTCGACCCCAAGTTGCGCTGAGGCCCGGCGGGATGGAGCGACGGATGGATCAGCAGCCGGCCCAGGAGACGCACCAGCCGCAGCACCTGCTGGACGTGCGGGATCTGCGGGTGGAGTTCCGAACCCGGGACGGGGTGGCCAAGGCGGTCAACGGCGTCTCGTACAGCGTGGCGGCGGGCGAGACGCTGGCCGTGCTCGGCGAGTCGGGCTCGGGCAAATCGGTGACCGCCCAGGCGGTGATGGGGATCCTCGACTCGCCGCCGGGGTTCGTCACCGGCGGCGAGGTGCTCTTCCGGGGCGAGGACCTGCTGACGATGGGAGCCGAGTCCCGGCGCAGACTGCGCGGTGCGAAGATCGCGATGATCTTCCAGGACGCGCTGTCGTCCCTGAACCCCGTGATGACCGTGGGCGCGCAGCTCTCCGAGATGTACGTGGTGCACCAGGGGATGACCCGCAAGGACGCCCGCGCTCGGGCGGCGCAGCTGATGGACCGGGTCCGGATCCCGGCGGCGCAGGAACGGCTGCGGGACTATCCGCACCAGTTCTCGGGCGGTATGCGTCAGCGCATCATGATCGCGATGGCGCTGGCCCTGGAGCCGGACCTGATCATCGCGGACGAGCCGACGACGGCGCTCGATGTGACGGTGCAGGCGCAGGTCATGGACCTCCTCGCGGAACTCCAGCGCGAGTTCACCATGGGCCTGATCCTCATCACCCACGACCTGGGCGTGGTCGCGGACGTCGCCGACAAGATCGCGGTGATGTACGCGGGCCGGATCGTGGAGACCGCGCCGGTGCACGAGCTGTACGCGGCGCCCGCCCATCCGTACACCCGTGGCCTGCTGGATTCGATCCCGCGCCTGGACCAGAAGGGCCGCGCGCTCTACGCGATCAAGGGCCTGCCGCCCAGCCTCACCGACATCCCGCCCGGCTGTCCGTTCAACCCGCGCTGCCCCCGGGCCCAGGACATCTGCCGCACGGACCGGCCGCCGCTGTTCACCGTGGGCCCGGGCCGGGCCAGCGCCTGTCACTTCTGGAAGGAAACCCTCGATGAGAGCTGAAGGCGAGGAGATTCTGGAGGTACGGGACCTCGTCAAGCACTACCCCCTGACCCGGGGCGTCGTCTTCCGCAAGCAGGTGGGCGCGGTCCGGGCGGTCGACGGGATCTCCTTCGCGCTGCGCCGGGGCGAGACGCTGGGCATCGTGGGGGAGTCCGGCTGCGGCAAGTCGACGGTCGCGAAGATGCTGGTCAACCTGGAGCGGCCGACGGCCGGGCGGATCCTGTACAAGGGCGAGGACATCACCGATCTGTCGGGCAAGGCCCTGAAGGCCGTGCGTCGCAACATCCAGATGGTCTTCCAGGACCCGTACACGTCGCTGAATCCGCGCATGACGGTGGGCGACATCATCGGTGAGCCGTACGAGATCCATCCGGAGGTGGCGCCGAAGGGCGACCGGCGGCGGAAGGTCCAGGAACTGCTGGACGTGGTGGGGCTGAACCCGGAGTACATCAACCGGTACCCGCACCAGTTCTCCGGCGGTCAGCGCCAGCGCATCGGCATCGCGCGCGGCCTGGCGCTCAACCCGGAGATCATCGTCTGCGACGAGCCGGTCTCCGCGCTGGACGTCTCCGTCCAGGCGCAGGTGGTCAATCTGCTGGAGAGGCTCCAGGACGAGTTCGGGCTGTCCTATGTCTTCATCGCGCACGACCTGTCGGTGGTGCGGCACATCTCCGACCGGGTCGCGGTGATGTACCTCGGGCGGCTCGCCGAGATCGGCACCGACCTCCAGATCTACCAGCACCCCACGCACCCCTACACCCAGGCGCTGCTGTCCGCCGTGCCCATGCCGGACCCGGCGGCGCGGGAGCGGCGGGAACGGATCCTGCTGTCGGGGGACGTGCCCTCGCCGGCGAACCCGCCGTCGGGCTGCCGCTTTCGCACCCGCTGCTGGAAGGCACAGGAGCGGTGTGTGGTGGAGGTGCCCGAGCCGGTGGTGCCGCAGTGGTTCCGGGCGGCGGGCGGTCCGGCCGCGCACCCGTCGGCCTGTCACTTCGCCGAGGAGCGCCGGGTCGTCCCGCCGGAGGGCACCCCGGGCGAGGGCACCGTCTGACCGCCGGACGTCTGACCACCGGACGCCCATCACCGGGCGCCTGATCGTCAGACGTCCGATCACCAGGCGCGTGGCACGACCTCCACGCCCATCGGCTGGAGGGCGAGGGCCGGCCGGGGGGTGATGCGCTCGGGGTGGATCAGCTCCAGCCGGAAGTGGCGCCAGATGTCGGCGACGATGTGCACGGCCTCGGTGGTGGCGACGGCCGCGCCGACGCAGACCCGGGGGCCGAGCCCGAAGGGGAAGTACGAGCCGCGCGGTACGGCCTTGGGCCCGCTGCCGAGCCAGCGTTCGGGACGGAACTCCTCGGCGTCCTCCCAGTAGCGGGGGTCGCGGTGGTTGACCCACTGGCTGACGGTGACCGTGGTGCCGGCGGCTATGGAATAGCCGCCGAACTCCATGTCCTCGGTGGCGTCGCGGCTGGTGAGCCAGACCGGTGAGTACAGCCGCAGGGCCTCGCGGACGACGGCGTTCGTGTACGGCAGGGCCTCCATCCGGGCGAGCCCGGCGGGGGTGCCGGCGAAGGCGGCCCCGGCCTCGGCCCGGACCCGCTCGGCGGCCTCGGGGTGCCGGGCGAGCAGCACGCTCGTCCAGACGACGCAGTCGTTGGTCGTCTCGAACCCGGCCATGATCAACGTGGCGAGTTCATCGCGGAGTTCACCGGCCGAGGGGGCCGGGTCGCCGTGCACGAGGGCGTGCAGCACGGGTGCGCGTGCCGGGTCCGCCGCGGCGGGTGAGGCGGCGAGGGCGTTGAGGGTGCGGTCGACGCGGCGCATCGAGCGCCGGATGCGGAGCTTGCGGAGGGTGGGGACCCACTCGGGCAGCAGCACCGGCGAGGTGGAGAGGTCCATGATGGGGGCGACCAGCCGGGCCACCTCGGCGGTGTCCGCGTCGCCGAACTCGTCACCGAACATCAGCGAGGTGACCAGCCGCAGGGTCAGTACGGAGACGTCACCCTGGAGGTCGCGGGCCTGGCCGGGCCGCCAGGGGGCGAGCATCCGCTCGCCCTGCGCGTCGACGATCTCGGCGGCCTTGGTGGCCAGGGAACGGCCGAACGCCGGCTGCATCCGGTGCCGTTTGGCCTGCCACTCGGCACCGTCGCTGTTCATGGTCGAGCGCGGAAAGCCCTGCCGCCGCGAACCGCGCCGGGTATCGGCACTGGCCTTGGAGAATTTGGCATTCCGGTCGACGAGCATTTTCTCGACGTCGCCGGGGGAGGTCAGCAGCACATTGTTCGCACCGAGCCGCACCACGTCGCCGTAGTTCCGGGAACAGGCGGTCAGAAAACCGAGCGGATCGGTGCTGAACGCGTGCAGATTGCCCAAGTACTTGTCACCGGACGGTCCGGGAAGATCTTTACGCGGGCGGGCGGTGGCGGTCACGAATGCCTCGCAGGGGTTCGTACGGGCAGGGTTTCACGCGAGGGGAGCGCGGCCGGAGGCGGCAGCGCGGGGAGGGGGAACGACGGTGGCCGCGGCATCGCTGCCGCGGCCACCGGGTGCGTCACCGTGCCGGTTTAGTAGTACGAGTACGGCAGGGTGAGTCGGTCCTTGCGAGTCAGCCGGGCGAAAAGCGCACCGGTCAGGATCATCTTGCGCATGGCAAACACCTCCTTCTCGTCAGATCCGCTCGCGGTGTGATGACCGCGTCGCGTGAAATTGACAGTAGGCATGTGCCCCTGTAATCACAAGAGTTGACAGACATTCACTCGGCGTGGTTCGGTGACGGGGATTCCGTATGGCCCTCCGCCGCGCGCAGGGCCGGATCGAGAATGACCTCGGTCGTCCGTTCCACCGTCGGCGGCTCGGGAAAGTGGCAGGCGGACAGATGGCCCGGCCCGCTGCCCTCGGCACGCAGCAGGGGCGGCTCCTCGGTGGCGCACTCCTCCCGCGCCTTCCAGCAGCGCGTGCGGAACCGGCAGCCGGACGGCGGCCGGACCGGGGACGGCACGTCGCCCGCCAGCCGGATGCGCTCCCGGCTCGCGCCCCCCGCGCCGTCCCCCGCGTCCATCAGGTCCGCCGCCTCGGGCACGGCGGAGAGCAGGGCGTGGGTGTAGGGGTGGCGTGGCCGGTGGTAGATGTCGTCCCGGTCGCCGACCTCGACGATCTTGCCCAGGTACATCACGGCGACGCGCTGCGAGAAGTGCCGCACCACGGCCAGATCGTGCGCGATGAAGACGAACGCGATGCCCAGCTCGCGCTGCACCTGGCGGAGCAGATTGACGACCTGGGCCTGGATGGAGACGTCCAGCGCCGAGACCGGTTCGTCGGCGACGATCAGCTTGGGCTCCAGGGCCAGCGCCCGGGCGACGCCGATGCGCTGACGCTGGCCGCCGGAGAACTCGTGCGGGAAGCGGTTGTAGTGCTCGGGGCTCAGACCCACGGTCTCCAGCAGCTCCCGTACGCGCGCCTCCCGGCCGCCCGGCGGGTCGATGCCGTTGATCTCCATCGGCCCGGAGACGATTTTCCCCACGGTGTGCCGGGGGTTCAGCGAGGCATAGGGATCCTGGAAGATCATCTGGATCTCTGCACGGAACGGCGCCAGCGCCCGGCGCCCCGCGTGGGTGATGTCCCGCCCCCGGTAGAGGATCCGTCCGGCGGTCGGCTCCAGCAGCCGGGTCAGCAGCCGGCCGGTGGTGGACTTGCCGCAGCCGGACTCGCCCACCAGCCCGAAGCTCTCCCCGGCCCGGACGGTCAGATCGAGGCCGTCCACGGCCTGCACCGCCCCGATCCGCCGTTTCACCGGGAAGCCACCCGTGATCGGGAAGTGTTTGGTCAGCCCCTCGGCGACGAGCAGCGGCTCGCCCCGGGCCACGTCCAAGGCCGCCTCGCGCGGGGCGGGCAGCGAAACCTTGTCGGTCATGGTGGGAACTCCTCAGCCCAGTCGGGGCTTGATCTGCTCGGCGTAGGTGGTCGCCTGCCGCTCGGGCGTCAGATGACAGGCCGCGCCCCGGCCCTCCGGCAGCTCCGGCCGCTCGGTACGGCACCGGTCACCGCCGACGGCCGCGACCTGGCCGCAGCGCGGATGGAAGGGACAGCCCGACGGCGGGGCCAGCAGACTCGGCGGCGCGCCCGGGATCGGCTGCAGCGGCTCCTCGACGTCCGAGGTCAGGCGGGGCATCGAGCCCAGCAGCCCCCAGGTGTACGGGTGCCGGGGCGCGCCCAGCACCTCGCGGACCGTGCCCCGCTCGACGGCCCGGCCCGCGTACATCACCAGCAGCTCGTCGACGGTGTGGGCGACGACCCCGAGATCATGGGTGATGAGGATGATCGACGAACCGGTCTGCTGCTGGAGGTCCTTGAGCAGATCGAGGATCTGCGCCTGCACGGTCACGTCCAGCGCGGTCGTCGGCTCGTCGGCGATCAGCAGCTCGGGGTCGCAGACCAGGGCCATCGCGATCATCGCGCGCTGGCGCATACCGCCGGAGAACTGATGCGGGTAATCGTCCACGCGCAGCGCGGGGTGGGGGATGCCCACCCGCCCCAGCATCTCGACCGCCCGCAGTCGGGCCTCGCGCCGGGTGGCCCCGGTGTGCTTGCGGAACGGCTCGGCGATCTGCCGGCCGACGGTGTAGTACGGGGAGAGCGCGGTGAGCGAATCCTGGAAGATCATCGCCGCCTTGTGGCCGCGCAGCTTCTCCAGCGTCGATTCGGGGGCACCGGTCAGCTCCTGCCCGTCCAGCAGGATCTCGCCCTCGATCTCGGTGGTGCGCGGGTCGTGCAGCCCGAGGACGGCGAGGTTGGTGACGGATTTCCCCGAGCCGGACTCGCCGACGATCCCGAGCGTACGACCGCGCTCCAGCTCGAAGGAGAGCCCGTCGACGGCCTTGACGACGCCGTCCTCGGTGGCGAAGCGCACATACAGATCGCGCACGGACAGGAAGGGTGGGGTCGCGGTCACGGCGGTGGTTCTCCCGGCTGCTAGGCGAGGCGTACGCGGGGGTCGATGACGGCGTAGGCGGCGTCCACCACGATGTTGGCGACGACGATCGCCGTGCAGCCGACGAGCATCACGGCCATGAGGGTCGGCAGATCCGTCTCGCTCACCGAGGAGACGGCGAGCCGGCCGAGGCCGTGCAGGCTGAAGGTGAACTCGGTGATGACCGCGCCGCTGAAGAGCGAGCCCAGATCGATGCCGAAGATGGTGACGATGGGGGCCAGCGCACCCCGCCAGGCATACCGGAAGAAGACCGTACGACGGCCGAGGCCCTTGGCGCGGGCGGTGCGCACATGGTCCTCACCCAGCTGCTCGATCATCTGGGAGCGGGTCATCCGGCTGTAGTTGGCGATGAAGATGATGGACAGCACCAGCCAGGGGATGAGCATGCCGGTGAACCACTTGACGGGGTCCTCGGTGAACGGGTGGTAGGCCGGGTTGTCCATCCAGTGCAGCCCGCTGACCAGGACGGCGAGGGCGATGACCCCGATGAAGTAGATCTGCAGGGCGCCGCCGACCAGCGACAGGGAGCTGAAGAACTTGTCGATCCAGGTGCCCCGGAACGCGGCGGCGATCATGCCGATGCCCACCCCGACCACGAGGAAGACGGCCGCACCCCCCAGGGTGATGGACAAGGTGGTCGGGAAGCGGTCCACGATCGTGCCCCAGACCGGCTGCTGGTTGGAGAAGGAGTAACCGAAGCAGGGCGCCGGGCAGTGGCCCACGGTGAAGTCGCGGCCCATGAAGATGCCCTGCATGTAGTGCCAGTACTGCACGGGGACCGGCTGGTCGAGGCCCAGATTCTTGTTGATCACGGCGAGGGCGTCGGGGGTGCAGTTCTTGCCGCAGGACATCAGGGCGGGCTCGGAGGGCAGGGCGAAGAAGAGGAAGAAGGTGATCGCGCTGATCAGCAGGATGATGACGATCGCGCCGAGCGAGCGGCGGGCGAGGAATCTGAGCATGTCGTCGCGGTCTTCCGGGTAGCGGGAGGTCCGGTGCGCGGAGCGGGCGGGGCCGTACGGCCGGGCGGGATCGTACGGAGAGGCGAGCCGGCCGGGCCGTCACCGGCCCGGCCGGACGGGCGCTACCTGACGTAGACGGAGGTCGGGTCGACGGTCCCGTAGACGGGGTGGTACCGCACCCCGCCGAGGTGCGAACCCCACAGGGAGAACTGCCGGTTGTAGAAGACCGGCACGCCCGGGACGTCCTCCTCGAGGATCTTGTCGGCCAGCTTCTGCCACTCGGGCGCGGCCTTCTTCACATCCGGGATGGCGTTGATCCGGTCGATCTCGGAGTCGACGCGGGAGTTCTTCAGATGGCCGTAGTTCTGCGAGCCGTCGGCGACCTGCCGGCCGTCGAAGAGCGGGGGCACGACGGTGGAGGAGACCGGCCAGTCCGCCCCCCACGACGAGCGGTAGATGTCGAACTTGTTCTTCACCTCGGCGATCGCCGTCCGGTAGGTGTTGGCGTCGACCTCCTTCTTCTGCACCGTGAAGCCCGCCCGCTCCAGCGCCTGGGTCACCACCACGGCGACCTTCTGCTGGACGTCGGTGTTGGCGTAGGCGTAGACGATCTCCTGGCCGAGCTTGCCGGCCTCCTTCAGCAGCGCCTTGGCCTTCTCGGGCAGCCCGGCCGGGTTGGCCTTCTTCTGGAAGGGGTCGGTCGGCCGGTAGCCGTCCATCGCGGGGGAGAGGTAGTTGGTGGCCACCACTCCGGCGTTCGCGCCACCGTTCTGCTGGAGGATCTGTCCGTTGGGCATGGCGTAGGCGAGGGCCTTGCGGACCCTGGCGTCCTTGAGCCGGTCGGTGTTGAAGCTGATGTAGTCGACGTAGGGCTGGATCTCCAGGAAGCGCCGGGCCTTGGTGTCGCTCTGCTTGAGCACCTTCTCGGTCATCTCCGGTGCCACGGCGTTGCTGAACGACAGGGCGTTCTTGTCACCGCCCTGGTCGGCGAGGAAGCGACGGGTGGAGTCGGTGAACTGGTGACCGAAGCTGATCTCGAACCGGTCGGCGTACTGGTGGCGGATCGGGTCGGTCTTCGCGTCCCAGTGCTCGTTCCGCACCAGCGTCAGCGACTTGCCGACCTTGTAGTCGCCGACCTTGTACGGGCCGGAGGAGAAGGGGGCGTTGTCGTACTTCTGCTTGGTGTCCTTCGCCTGTTTGACCGCGCCGATGTTCGGCATCGCGGTGGCGAAGGGGGTGTCGGCGTGCGGCTGGCGGAAGTGGAAGACGATCGTCTTGTCGTCGGGGGTGTCGAGCACGTCCGAGGGCAGGTGCTTGCCGTTGTACGGGCCGTCCGGCAGGGCCTTGCGGAAGTCGTTGCCGTCACCGGAGAGCCACTGCGGGATGTAGAGCGGGCCGTCGGTCTCGAACGCGGCGTAGAGCCGTTCGATGCCCCACCGGACGTCCTTGGCGGTGATGGGCGAGCCGTCCTCGAACTTCAACCCGTCCTTGAGGGTGAACTTCCAGGTCTTCCCGCCGTCCGAGGAGGTGCCCGCGTCGGTCGCGAGGTCGCCGACGACCTTGACCTTGCCCTTGTCGTCCACCTTGTACGAGGTCAGGGAGCGGTTGTACAGCATCTGGTTGGCCAGCACGTCGGCGTAGTAGATCTGGCCCGGGTCGAGGTGGTTGAAGGCGTCGCGCTGGAGCACCCCGACCGCGCCGCCCTTCTTCGCGCCCGGCGCCTCCGGGGCGGGGCCCGTCGAGTCGGCCTTGGTGCCGATCGAGTAGTTCGAGGCCGTGGTCTTGTCGTCACCCGGCCCGCTGTCCTTGTCCCCGCCGGAGCCGCCTCCGCCTCCGCTGCACGCGGAGAGCACCAGCGCACCGGCCGCGAGGGCGGTGGCCGTGAGGTGGGCCCTTCTCCTGGGGAATCTCGTCCTGGGGGTCATGGGGCGATGCACCTGCCTGTCCGTTGTGACGATGACGTGCGGCTGCGTGCGGTTCGGCGGTTCAGCGTTTGGTCCGGGGGTCGAAGGCGTCCCGGACGGAGTCCCCGAGCAGGTTGAAGGCGACCACGAAAATGATCATCGCGAGGCCGGGGAAGAAGATGTAGGTGATGTCGCTCTCGTAGTACTGGGCACCGTTGGCGAACATCCGTCCCCAGTCGGGCGTGGGTTCCAGGATGCCGACGCCGATGAAGGAGAGCCCGGCCTCGATGGTCACGAACGAGGGCAGCATCAGCGTCGACTGCACCAGGATCGGGGTCCAGAGATTGGGCAGCAACTCCTTGGTGATGATCCGCCAGGGCGAGGCCCCGGTCACCTTCGCGGCCTCGATGAACTCCCGCTCCCGCAGGCTGAGTACCTGGCCGCGCAGCAGCCGCGCGAGCCCCATCCAGCCCAGGACCCACAGCACCAGGATCAAGGTCAGCACCCGGAGATACGTCGGCGTCTCCTTCTCCGGGCTGACGAAGAGGGAGTACACCACCGGGGTGAAGGCGATGAAGGACAGCTGGGAGGGGAAGGCGAGCAGCAGATCGATGAACCGGCCCAGGAAGTAGTCGGCCCTGCCCCCCAGATAGCCGGCCGTCACCCCGACCACGACGCCCGTTACCACGCACAGCACGGTGGCGGCCACGGCGATCAGCAACGAGGTGCGGATGCCGAAGACGAGCTGGGTCAGCACATCCCGGCCGAGGGTGGGCTCGATGCCGAACCAGAACCGGCCGGAGACACCGCCGTTGGGCGCCACGGGATAGCCGAACTCGTTGAGCAGCCCCTGCTCGTTGAGTCCGTAGGTCGTCGTCGGGCTCTTCCCGTAGAGCGTCGAGATCAGCGGCGCGCCGATCGCGACGGCGAAGAAGAAGACCACGACGTACGCGGAGAGGACCCCCGAGCGGTCGCGTCGGAAGCGGCGCCACATCAACTGCCCGGGCGACCGGCCCACCGGCCCGGCTTCGGCCGTCGCGGCCGGGGAAGGACTCGTCATCGCGTGGATCCCCCCACTGTCGTCGTCAACCCGGCGCGAAGGGTGTGCACGCGGTGGGTTGAGCGGACTGTGGCAATGGACTCACGGCGCGGTCAAGAGGGCCGGGGTGAAATACGGCTTGCGCTTCCGCATCTGCCGTTGCCCATGCGGGCCGTGGTGGGTGGACCACCGCTGCGCGGCGGTGTCCTCAATCGCCGGACGGGCTGGGTTTGGCTGGGGTCAGCCGTATTCAGCCCGTCCGGCGATTGAGGACGCGTCCGCGGGGCGCCCGTCGCCGCAGGCGGTACTGGCAGCGGTCAGGCGACGCCCAAAGTCCGCTTGAGGAAGTCCACTTGAAGCAGCAGCAGATTCTCTGCCACCTGCTCCTGCGGCGTCATATGGGTGACTCCCGACAGCGGCAGCACCTCGTGCGGGCGGCCCGCCGCCAGGAGGGCCGAGGAGAGGCGCAGGGTGTGGGCGGCGACCACGTTGTCGTCCGCCAGACCGTGGACGATCATCAGCGGGCGGACCCGCTCCGCCGGTTCGGACAGCCCCTCGTCCGTGACCAGGGAGTTGCGGGCGTACACCGCCGGCTGCTCGTCGGGGTGGCCGAGATAGCGCTCGGTGTAGTGCGTGTCGTACAGCCGCCAGTCGGTGACGGGCGCGCCCGCGATGCCCGCGTGGAAGACGTCCGGGCGGCGCAGCACGGCGAGCGCCGCGAGATAACCGCCGTAGGACCAGCCGCGGATGCCCACCCGGGTCAGGTCCAGGGGGTACCGCCCGGCCAGCGCCCGTACGGCCTCGACCTGGTCCTCCAGGGTGGCCCCGGCGAAGTCGTCGCGGATGGACTTCTCCCAGGCGGGGGAGCGGTGCGGGGTGCCGCGCCCGTCGGCGACGATCACGGCGAAGCCCTGGTCGGCGAACCACTGCGAGGTCAGATGGGCGTTGTGCGCGGCGACCACCCGCTGTCCGTGCGGACCGCCGTAGGGGTCCATCAGGACCGGCAGCGGGCCGTCGCCCTCGGTGTACCCGGTGGGCAGCAGGACGGCGCACGGCACGCGGCGCTCGCCCGCCTCGGTGAGCGTGACACGGGCGGTCAGCACCGGCCGCTGCGCGTGGGAGGCCACGACGGCGACCTGCTTGCCGTCCCGCAGCACCCGGACCTCGGATCCGGGGCGGTCGAGCGACGCCGACACCAGTACGGTGACCGCGCCCGAACGAACCGCCGAGTGCCAGCCCGCGCCCTCCGACAGGCGCTCCGCGCCCCGCGCGTCGACGCGGTACACGTGCGCCTGGCCCGTCTCCGGGTCCGCCGCCTCCGGCCCGGCGGACGCCGAGACCAGCACGTCGTCGTCGCCCACGTCGAGCACGGCCCGCACATGCGTCCGGGGACCGGTCAGGGCGCGGTCGCCGACCATGAGCACCCGGGCGCCGTCCTCGTCGGCGATGCGTACGAGGTCACCCTCCGGCGACCACTGGGGTACGCCAGGGAAAAGATCGAGCCAGATTGCGTCCTCGTCAACACGCAGCACCCGCGTGGCACCCGAATCGGTGTCGACGGTCAGATATGCCTGGGCCCGCTGGTCCCGCGACTGGACCAGCAGCAGCGGGGCACCGCCCGCCGACCAGTGGACACGTGCCAGGTAGGGGTGGCGCTCGCGGTCCCAGACGACGTCCGTCCGGGAGCCGTCCAGCCGCAGCAGGGACAGCGACACCGACGCGTTGGCCGTGCCCGCCGCCGGGTAGGCGACCTCGGCGGGCTCCCGGCCCGGGTTGGCCGGGTCGGCGATCCACCAGCGGCGGACGGCCGCGTCGTCGACGCGGGCGGCCAGCAGGGCGGTGCCGTCCGGCGACCACCAGAAGCCGCGCGAGCGGTCCATCTCCTCGGCGGCGATGAACTCCGCCAGCCCCCATGTGGTGGTGTCGTTCTCCGGCCCGGCCACGGCGCGGTCGTCGCCGCCGTCCGCCTCCACCACCCGCAGGACGCCGCCCGTGACGTAGGCGACCCGGCGGCCGTCGGGCGAGGGGCGGGGGTCGACGACCGGGCCCGGCACCGTCAGCTCGCGGGCCGTGCCGCCGCGCAGTTCGGCTACGAAGAGCCGCCCGGACAGGGCGAACGCCGCCAACTCCACCGCGTCGTCCACCGCGTACCCCACGACACCGGCCGATCCCTCACGGCTGCGTTCGCGGCGCGCCCGCTCCTGCGCCGACAACTCCTCGTCGGCGCCGCCCAGCAGGACGGCCGGGTCCGCCGCCGGGTACTCCCGGCCCGAGTCGAGGTCGAGCACCCACAGGACGTTCGCCCGATCGGTGCCGGAACGGGAACGGAGGAAGACGACACGCGAGCCGTCCGGCGACACCGCGAACGCGCGTGGCGCGCCGAGGGAGAAGCGCTGGGTACGGGCGTGCTGACGAGGAAACGAGAGTTGTCCGGTCATGCGGGGAGCCTACGGCGGGGGCGGCGAGATCTCGTCGTGCGCCCCAATTTTGCTCCTGTGCACCGAGTCTTGGCACGTACGGAAAGTTATGATCACTCGCGCATAGTGGGTATGGCTTCTGAGGCATCTGTATGTGATCCATCCGACCGCGCGTACTGGAGGTGAACCGCTGTGGCACTCTCGATTTCGGCGGTGGTGCTGCTGGCGATCATCGTCTTCCTGCTGGTCCGGAAGTCCGGACTGAAGGCGGGTCACGCCGCGGTCTGTGTGCTGCTGGGGTTCTACCTGGCGAGTTCGTCGGTGGCCCCGACGCTGCACAGTCTGACCACGAGCGTGACCGGGATGATCAGCAACATCAAGTTCTGACGTTCGGTGTCCGGGCGGCGCCCCGCACGCGCCGCCGGGCTCGTAGGCTGGTCCCATGACCGACAGCTCCTTGTTGCCAGACCGCCGGCTGCTCCTGGTGCACGCGCACCCGGACGACGAGTCGATCAACAACGGCGCGACCATGGCCAAGTACGCCGCCGAGGGCGCCCATGTCACGCTCGTGACGTGCACGCTCGGCGAAGAGGGCGAGGTGATCCCGCCGGACCTGGCGCACCTCGCCGCCGATCGCGACGACACCCTCGGCCCGTACCGCGTCGCCGAACTCGCCGCCGCGATGAAGGAGCTGGGCGTCACCGACCACCGCTTCCTCGGCGGCCCCGGGCGGTACCGGGACTCGGGCATGATGGGCGCCCCGCAGAACGACCGCCCCACCTGCTTCTGGCGGGCCGAGGTGGACGAGGCCGCCGCGCACCTCGTCGCGGTGATCCGCGAGGTCCGGCCGCAGGTGCTCGTCACCTACGACCCGGACGGCGGTTACGGCCACCCCGACCACATCCAGGCGCACCGCGTCGCGATGCGGGCCGTCGACCTGGCGGCGGAGCCGGCCTTCCGCCGGGACCTGGGGGATCCGTACGACATCCCCAAGGTCTACTGGAACTGTGTCCCCCGCTCGGTCGTCGAGCAGGGCTTCGCACGGCTGCGCGAGCAGGGTGCGGACATGCCCTTCCCGGGCATCGCCTCGCCCGCCGACGTGCCGGGCGTGGTGCCCGACGCCGAGGTGACGGCCGCCGTCGACAGCGCCCCCTACGCGGCGGCGAAGGCGGCCGCGATGCGCGCCCACGTCACCCAGATCGCCGTGGACGGCCCCTTCTTCGCGCTCTCCAACGACCTCGGGCAGCCACTGCTCGGTGACGAGTACTACCGGCTCGTCCGCGGCCGCGCCGCGGCCGGCCGCGAGGACGACCTCTTCGCGGGGGTGGCCTGATGGAGGGCCGCACTCCCCGGCCCGGTATCGGCCGGATCGCGGCGATCGCCGGACTCACCGTGCTAGGGGCCCTGTCCGGCGTCGCCGGTTCGCTGGTGCAAGGCGGCTGGTTCCCCGGCGGGTTGCTGCTCGCGCTGCTCGGCATCGCCGCGCTCTGCTACGGCGGGGTGACGGCCACCGGCACCAGATCCGGCGGCGTGGCACCCGGCGTCGGCTGGCTGATCGCCGTGCTGATGCTGACGGCGAGCCGCCCGGAAGGGGACTTCCTCTTCGGGGCCGGAATCGGCTCGTACGCCTTTCTGCTGGGCGGAATGATCGTGGCTGTGATCTGTGCCACGGTGCCCAAACTGTCGCAACCGGGCGGACCAGCGGTCCGACTTGGGAAGTGACGTGACGATTTCTGCCTGACGCGTCCGAGGCACGAAGGCACGCACCGCGCTCCCGCCCGGCGGGGCGATCCGACGGTCGTCAAGTGCGTGCCGGTGGTGCCCAGTATGGTGGTGCGCGCCGCCGAGCTACCCCTGGCCTTCGGCATGGGCGACCCCGAGCGAGGTCATCGAGGGCGGCGGAGAGTAACCGGGAGAACCTGCTTTGAGCCGTGAATCTGACACTTCGTCCTCTGGGCCCCAGGGGCGCGGTGGCGCCGCGTACCCGTCGGGCACCCCGCCCTACGGCACCCGCGACGTGCCGCCCGGCGCCGCCGGAGCGGACGAGCCCACCGGGCCGCCCACGCCGGAAGAGCCCAAGACCGAGACCACGATGACGACGCGGATCCGTATCAACATCCCGGGCTCGCGACCGATTCCGCCGGTCATCATGCGGACCCCCGTCGAGGACGGCGGGACCGGGAAGGCCTCCGCCGCCCCGGCCCCCGCCGCCGGTCCCGGCGCGCCTTCGGCCGCCGGCTCCGACCGGGGGACCGAGCCTCCCGCGGGCAAGCCCAGCCTGCCCCGCCGCCCGGAGCCGTCGGCCACGCCGCCGGCCGCCGCGGAGGCGGACCGCGGGGACGGCAAGGGCGAGAAGACCAGTGACTGGTTCGCCCCGCGCAAGTCGGGCCCGGCCGCCCCGGCCCCGGCCGCCACGCCGGGACTGCCCCGCCGGAAGGTGGGCCAGAGCGCCCCGCCGCCGGTGAGCCCGCAGCCGCCGGTGACGCCGCAGCCCCCGGTGGCCCCGCAGCCGCCGGCGGCCGGCGGCCCGCCGTGGGTCCGCGACACCTCGGCTGCCGGCGCGCAGCCGCCCGCCCCCGGCCAGGACACGACGGGCTCGGTGCCGTGGCAGGGTGCCCCCGCCGCGAACGGGGCCGCGCCGTGGGTCCGCGACACGCCGGGTGACGCCTCCACGACCGGAGCCGTCCCCTGGCAGCAGGACCGGCAGAACACCGCCGCGCCGTGGCCCGGCGAGTCCTCCGTCACGGGCGCGATGGCGCAGCCGCCGGTCCCCGGGCAGAACTCTGCAGGCGCACCGCCGTGGGCCGAGCCCGAGACCACCCAGCAGTTCCAGGCACCGAGCCTGGACGACCCGTTCGTGTACCCGCAGGGGAGCACGGCCGCGGGCGCGTTCGCGCCGGGTCGTACGGACACCCCGCGCGAGGGCTTCCCGGCCGTGCAGACGCCGCCGCCCGGCGGCGCTGTCCCGCGACCGCCACAGCCCGGGCAGCAGGGCCGGCCGCCGGAGCAGGGCCGGCCGGGTCAGCAGGCCCCCCAGGCCCCCTCGGGCAAGCAGTCCAAGAAGCGCAAGACCAAGGTGCCCACGCCCACGCCGCCCGTCGGCCAGATGCCCGGCGAGACGCTGGTCAGCGGTGTGCCGCCGGTGTCGCCCGGCGGTTCGGTCCCCAAGCCCGTCGACAGCGGCGCGCCCCGGGTGCCGGTGCCGAAGCCCAAGCCGGGTGTTCCGGCGCCGAAGCCGGCCGCGCCCGCGGCCAAGAGCGCGCCCAAGGCCGCGGCGAAGAGCGCCCCCAAGAAGAAGGGCCGCTCCAAGCTCGTCCTGCTCGGCGGCGGTCTGGTCGCGCTGGTCGGTGTCGCGTACGGCGCCGGGCTGCTGCTCGACCACGCGGACGTCCCCAACGGCACCACCGTGCTCGGTGTGGACATCGGCGGCAGCTCGAAGGACGAGGCCGTCAAGAAGCTCGACGCCGCCCTCGGCGGCCGGGCGACCGCGCCGCTGAAGGTGTCCATCGCGGGCAAGGAGGCGCAGCTGAAGCCGTCCGTGGCGGGGCTGTCCATCGACACCCAGGCCACCGTGCGGGCCGCGGCCGGCCGGGACTACAACCCGGTCACCGTCCTCGGATCGCTGGTCGGCGGCTCCCGCAAGGCCGAGCCCACGCTGAACGTGGACGAGGAGAAGGTCGCCGCCGCGCTCAAGACACTGGCCGGCGAGAGCGGCGCGGCCAAGGACGGCACGATCAGGTTCGAGCCGGGCAAGGCCGTCCCCGTCTACGGCAAGCCGTACCAGGGCCTGGACAACGCCAAGGCCGTCAAGGCCGTCTCGGACGCCTACCGCGAGCGCGCGGCGGGCGGCGCGGACAAGACCGTCGAGCTGCCGAGCGCACCGCAGACGCCGAAGATCGGCAATGCCGAGGTCGACCGGATGATGGCGACCTTCGCCAAGCCCGCGATGTCCGGCAGGGTCACGATCCAGACGGACCCGGTGCACTCGATCCAGTTCGGCCCGGACCTCTCGCTGCCGAAGATCCTTTCGGTCAAGGAGGTCGACGGGAAGCTCGTCGAGAGCTACAACCTGGAGGCGCTGAAGGAGCTGTACGGAAGCCGCTTCGACGGCGTCCGGATCCAGCGCGGCAACGGCACGAAGACGGCCGTCACCCCCCAGGACGTCGTCGGTGCCCTCCGCAAGGCACTGGTGGGCAAGACGCCCGCCGAGCGCGTCGGAGTGATCCCGCTCAACCCGAGCTGATCCCGGGCTGATCCCGGGCAGGACCCAGTACGACCCGTGGGAGCCCCCGCGCCGCACCCGGCGCGGGGGCTCCCACGCGTTCGTGGCACCCATGACATCTGTCATCCGAGGTTCACGACGGCTGACACTGCCGCCGGCCGGGTCCGGCCAGCGAGGATTACCGTCATGACCACTACAGGCAACACGTTCACGGGGGACGGGCGCCGCACCGGCGCCCCCGTGGTCAGTTTTGAGAACGTCAGCAAGAGTTACGGCGATGTGCGCGCGGTCGCCGATCTGGACCTTCGGCTCTACCCGGGCGAGACCGTCGCCCTGCTCGGCCCCAACGGGGCGGGCAAGTCCTCCACCCTCGATCTGCTCCTGGGGCTGCGCAACCCCGACGCGGGGCGCGTCGAGCTGTTCGGCACCACCCCGCAGCAGGCCATCGCGCGCGGCAAGGTCGGGGCGATGCTGCAGACCGGCGGCCTCATGGAGGACGTGAAGGTCCGTCAGCTGGTGCGGCTCGCGTGCGATCTGCATCCGCATGCGTACCCCGTCGACCAGGTGATGGAGCACGCGGGCATCACCGAGATCGCCGACCGCATGGTCAACAAGCTGTCCGGCGGCCAGGAGCAGCGGGTGCGGTTCGCGATGGCGACCGCGGGCGCCAGCGACCTCATCGTGCTGGACGAGCCGACGACCGGCATGGACGTCACCTCCCGCCAGGCGTTCTGGAGCGTGATGCGCGAGCAGGCGCGCCAGGGCCGCGCGGTCCTGTTCGCCACGCACTATCTGGAGGAGGCCGACGCCATCGCCGACCGCGTCGTCGTGCTGCACCGCGGCCGGGTGCTCGCGGACGGCTCGGCGGCCGAGATCAAGGCGAAGGCCGGGGCCCGGCGGATCGTCTTCGACCTCGAGGGGCACATCTCCGAGGCGGCGCTGCGCGAGCTCCCGTTCCTGGCGGGCCTGGAGATATCGGGCCGTACGGTCCGCATCCAGTCGCACGACGCCGACGCCACCGTGCACGCCGTGTACGGGCTCGGTCTCTTCCCGCGCAATCTCGAGGTCGCGGGCCTCGGCCTGGAACAGGCCTTCATCGCCATCACCGACGCCGCGACCGCCGAGGAGGCGGCAGCATGAACACTCTGATCAAGCTCGAAATCACGCGCACGCTGCGCAACAAGAAGTTCATGTTCTTCTCGGTGATCTACCCCGCCGCGCTCTACCTGCTGATCGCGGGCGGCGCGAGCAGCACCGAGGTCGTCGGTGACAGCAAGCTGACGCTGCCGCTGCTGATGATGGTCTCCATGGCTTCCTTCGGCGCCATCACCGCCGTCCTCGTCGGCAACAGCGAGAAGATCGCCAAGGAGCGGGAGAAGGGCTGGGTGCGCCAGCTGCGGCTCACCGCCCTGCCGGGCCGCGGCTACGTCGCGTCGAAGATCGCCTCGGCCGCCGTCGTGGCACTTCCGTCGATCGTCGTCGTCTTCGCCGTCGCCGCGGCCGTCAAGGACGTCCGGATGGACGCGGCCTGGCAGTGGTTCGCGCTGACGGGCGCGATCTGGGCGGGCAGCATCGTCTTCGCCGCCCTCGGCGTCGCGGTGGGCTACCTCGCCACGGGCGAGGCCGTCCGTCCCATCACGATGATCATCTACTTCGGGCTGTCGATGCTGGGCGGCCTGTGGATGCCGACCGCCACGTTCCCGAAGTGGCTCCAGGACATCGCCGAGTGGATGCCCACCCACGCCTACGCCGGTCTCGGCCAGGCCATCGAGCTGGGCGGCGCACCGCACCTCAAGGACGTGGCGATCCTGGTCGGCTACCTGGTGCTGTTCACCGGCGCGGCCACGTGGCTGTACCGCAAGGACACCCACAAGGGGTGAGGAAGCGGGCGGCGCCCGGGCGCCGGGAGAGACTGCGGGCATGACCGAGCGCGAGGACCACACCGTGAACAGGCGATTCATCGGGATCGGCGAGGCGCCCGGGGACTGGCGGCAGATGCTGTCCAAGGGCTGCTTGACCGTCCTGTACATGCTGTACATGGCGACCGCGGTGGCGGACCTGACCGACGGCCGCCACACCGGGCCCGCCCTGGTGCTGGGCTGGGCGGGGCTGACGGTCTTCGTCGGCTTCTACCTCTTCCTGGTCCTCGGCCGGCGCCGCAACGGCCAGGAATTCCGCCGCCAGGCCCGCATCATCGTCGTGCTGTACGTGCTGGCCGTGGTGCTGGCGCTGACGCTCGGCCCGGTGTGGCTGGTGCTGCTGGTGTACGTCGCCATCTCCTCCGGTGCCTCGCTGCCCATGAAGTGGGCGTTGCGGGCCATCCCGTTCGTCGCCGCCTCCGAGATCGCCATCGGTCTGCTGGACGGGTCGGACATCACCGGGCAGCTGACGCTGGTGCTGCCGACGCTGCTGGGCGGCACGGCGATGATGGGCATCGTCCAGATGGGACGCACCATGCGCGAGCTGCGCGAGGCACGCGCCACCGTCGCCCATCTCGCGGCCAACGAGGAGCGGCTGCGGCTCGCCCGTGATCTGCACGACCTGCTGGGGCACTCCCTGTCCTTGATCACCCTCAAGAGCGAGCTGGCCGGGCGGATGCTGCCCGACCGGCCCGGACAGGCCGCCCAGCAGGTCGCGGACATCGAGCGGGTCAGCAGGCAGGCGCTCGTGGACGTCCGGGAGGCCGTGAGCGGCTTCCGGCGTCCGACCCTGGACGCCGAGATCGCGGGCGCCCGTACCGCCCTCGCCGGGGCGTGGGGGGGGAGAGAGGGAGGGGGGGGGGGGGGGGGGGGGGGGGGGGGGGGGGGAGGGGGGGGGGGGGGAAGAG
>NZ_JBVJDW010000004.1:609156-743779 GCF_055582085.1 Streptomyces sp. NPDC042259
CGTTTGCGGGTTCGGCTGGGGGTCCTTCTGTTGGTTTTTGGTGGGTTTTTTGTGGGGGTGGTTGTTTTTTCTTTTGGGCGCCCCCTCCCCCCGGGGGGGGGGGGGGTTTTTTTTTTCCCCCCCCCCCCCCCCCCCCCCCCCCCCCCCCCCGACCCCCCCCCCCCCCCCCCCCCCCCCCCCCCCCCCCCCCCCCCCCCCCCCCGGCGAGGGGGAGGCCCGCGCCGAGCTGCGGCCCGAGGAAGAGGGCGCGCTGGCCTGGGCGCTGCGCGAGGCCGTGACCAACGTGGTGCGGCACAGCGGGGCGAGCCGTTGCGAGGTGACCCTCCGGGAACAGGGGGACGAGCTGTGCCTGACCGTCACCGACAACGGCCACGGCCCCGCCCGGCCGCACGGCAACGGCCTGACGGGCCTCGCCGAGCGGCTGGCCCTCGCGGGCGGCCGGCTGGAGACCGGGCGCGGCCCCCGGGGCGGTTTCCGGCTGCGGGCGTGCGTACCGCTCCCGCCCCGCCCGGCGGACGAGCCCGCGGAGGTCCGCCCCGACGGCCGGGCCGCCGACCCCGGCGAACGGCCTAACCTGTCGCTGTGAACGATCTTCCCGTGCGCCCCGACGGCCACCGCCCCGTCCGCGTCCTCCTCGCCGAGGACCAGTCCATGGTCCGCGAGGCGCTCGCCGCGCTGCTCGGGCTGGAGGGCGACATCGAGGTCGTCACCCAGGTGGCCCGGGGCGACGAGGTGCTCGACGCGGCCCGGGCCACGGCGATCGACGTGGCGCTGCTCGACATCGAGATGCCGGGGATGACCGGGCTGGAGGCGGCGGCGCTGCTGCGCCGCGCCCTGCCCGACCTGAAGATCGTGATCCTCACGACGTTCGGGCGGCCCGGATATCTGCGCCGGGCGATGGAGGCCGGGGCCGACGCCTTCCTCGTCAAGGACGCGCCCGCCGCCCAGCTCGCGGACGCCGTACGGCGCGTCCTGCGCGGTGAGCGGGTCATCGACCCCACGCTCGCCGCGGCCGCGCTCGCCGAGGGCGCGAATCCGCTGACCGACCGCGAGCGGGCCGTGCTGCGCGCCTCCGCCGACGGCTCGACCAACGCGGAACTGGCCGCCGGCCTGCACCTCTCGCAGGGCACGGTCCGCAACTACCTCTCCACGGCGATCCAGAAGACCGGCGCCCGCAACCGCGCGGAGGCCGTCCGGATCGCCCGGGACAAGGGCTGGCTGTGACGTGGCCGGTCACCCGGCCCCTCAGTTGAGCATCGCCCGCGCCGCCCGCGCCTGATGGAGCACGGTCTCGGCCGTACCCGGCTCCACCACCGCGATCACCTCCGCGTACTCCTCCAGCTCCCGTGCGCCGCCCATGAAATCCCCGCGCTCCACGAGCAGCTCGGCACGCTCGTAGCGCAGCCGCGCCGGATGCCGGGGGAGCAGCAGCGAGAGTTCGAGGGCCCACAGCTGGACGTCGCTGCGCTCGGGCCGGGCGGCGGCCCAGGCGCGGATGTTGTTCAGCACCCGCAGCACGATGTCCAACGGCTCCGCGGGGCCGAACGCCGACGGCGACAACGGGGCCCCGGTCGCGCCCGCCACCAGCAGCCCGGCGTCCTCGTCGGACAGCGGCCGGCCGCCGTCGAAGGGATCGACCAGCACCTTCTCCCCGTACGGGTCACCGAAGCCGACGACGAAATGGCCCGGTAGCGCCACCCCGTACACCGGCGCGCCCGCACGCCGCGCCACCTCCAGCCACACCACGGACAACAGGATCGGCAGACCGCGGCGGCGCGCCAGCACCTCGTCGAGCAGCGAGGACTCCAGCCTGCGGTAGTCCGCGGGGGCACCGTGGAAGCCGCAGCGCTCGCCGAGCAGCCCCGCGAGCGCCTCCGCCCACCGCCTCGGCTCCGCCTCGCGGCCGAGCGCCGGCAGCAGCCCGGCGAGCCGGTCCAGCTCTATCTGCGCGGCGTCGATCCGCTGCTCCTCCGACGACACCCCCTCGGACGCGGCTCCCTCCGGCGGCGTCTCCTCCGAAGGCACCCTCTCCGACGCCGCCCCGGGCCCGGCGTGGGCTTCGGCCGCGACCAGCAGACAGAGCAGGGCGAGATCCGGGCGCACCTCCCGGGCCGCCTCCGTGAACCGCCGCCGTCGGCCAGTCGTGTCGTGCATACGTGCCTCGTACCCGCTCGGGGCGCTGGACGGCAAGCCCACCGCCGGTTTCCATGATGCGGCCGCGACCGTGCCTACCGCCGCGGCTCGCGGCGGTAGTGGTAGGCGTGGTGCGTGGTGAAGCCCAGGCCGTCGTAGAGGTCACGGGCGGCGTCGTTGCCCGTCTCGACCTGGAGGTACGCGGCCGAGGCGCCCTCGTCGAGGGCCCGCTTGGCGAGCCGCGCCATCACCAGGGTGCCCAGCCCCCGCCGGCGGTGGGCCGGGCCGACCTCCAGCGCGGCGAACCCCGCCCACCGGCCGTCCACCACACAACGGCCGATCGCCGCCGGGCCCGGCTCGCCGGGCCCGCCCGGCACGGTCGCGAACCAGACCGACGGCCCGCCCGCCAGCACCTCCAGCACGTCCCGGGCGCTCCCGGTGGCCGTCGCGACGCGCCCGTAGGCGGCCCGCCACTCCGCGGAGGGCTCCCGGGAGAGCAGCACCTCGTCCGTGGCCACCCGCGGCGCCCGGTCGGCGATCGGCGCCAGCGCCGCCGTGCGCATCACCGCGTGCCGCTCGGCCGTCCAGCCGCGCCGGGCCAGCTCGGCGTCGAGCGCCGCGTCCGCCGCCGCGTCACCCGTGGTGACCTGCACCGACGCGGGCAGCGAACGCTCGGCGTACCAGGCGGTGACCCGGTCCAGCGCGGCCGGCAGGGGCAGTCCGCAATCACCGAGGGGCAGCACGGAGTTGGCCCGGGCGGTGAAGCCGCCGGCCGCCCGCAGCGTCCAGTCGCCCAGCCGCCCGGTCTCCCGCGCGGGCCAGCCGCGCGCCGCGACCTCCTGGAGCTCGCGCGTGCTCGTGGCCGGGCCGCGCCGCCGTGCGGGGGCGTCCGGCACGACCTTCCCCGCGACGAGCGCCGACTCCCGGACCTCGACCGTCTCCCCGTTTCGGCGTGTGATCCGCAGCACACCGTGGTCCCAGGACGAGAGCACCCCCACCGCGTCGGTGAAGCGCTCCGGTGAACGCTCGCGGTCGTTCAGCAGACGTACGGATACCCTTTTTCCTACATCAGCAGTATTGATCCGGACTTCCAGTCGTCCGCCCGTGGTGAATTCCACAGCTCTCCCCACCCCTCCTGTTCGTCATGTGCCCGGAAACGGAGATACTAGGTGTGGGCATCGACGACGCCGCGCTCCCGCGCGAGATGAGCCCTACCGAGGAGGAACGACAGCGTGACCTACGTCATCGCGCAGCCTTGTGTCGACGTGAAGGACAAGGCGTGCATCGAGGAGTGCCCCGTCGACTGCATCTACGAGGGCTCCCGGTCCTTGTACATCCACCCGGACGAATGCGTCGACTGTGGTGCCTGTGAGCCGGTATGCCCCGTGGAAGCGATCTTCTACGAGGACGACACTCCTGAGGAGTGGAAGGACTACTACAAGGCGAACGTCGAGTTCTTCGACGAGCTGGGTTCGCCCGGTGGTGCCTCCAAGCTCGGCCTGATCGAGCGTGACCACCCCTTCATCGCGGCGCTGCCGCCGCAGGCCGAGGGCGAGCACTGACCGCCCCGAGCAGCGCCGCCGCGGCCCCGTACGGCCCTTCCGCCGTACGGGGCCGCGGCGTTTCCACGGCGGACCGCCGACACCAGACCGACTTCGGACCGACGTAAGAGAGAATTTCGTGGGCGCAGTCTCCTCCCGCCTCCCCGCCTTCCCCTGGGACCGGCTCGAGCCCTTCAAGGCCACCGCCGCCGCGCACCCGGACGGCATCGTGGACCTGTCGGTGGGCACCCCCGTCGACCCCGTCCCCGCCCTGATCCGGCGGGCGCTGACCGACGCGGCGGACAGCCCCGGCTATCCCACGGTGTGGGGGACACCCGCGCTGCGCGCGGCCCTGACAGGCTGGGCGGAGAGCCGCCTGGGCGCCAAGGGACTGACCGAGACCCATGTGCTGCCCGTCGTCGGCTCCAAGGAGCTGGTGGCCTGGCTGCCGACCCAGCTCGGCCTCACCGCCGGCGACAAGGTCGGCTACCCGCGGCTCGCCTACCCGACGTACGAGGTCGGCGCGCGGCTCGCGGGCGCCGAGCCCGTCGTCTACGACGACCCGACGGAGCTGGACCCCACCGGCCTCAAGTTGCTCTGGCTCAACTCCCCGTCCAACCCGACGGGCCGCGTCCTGTCGGCGGACGAGCTGCGCCGCACGGTCGCCTGGGCGCGCGAGCACGGGGTGCTGCTCTTCAGCGACGAGTGCTACCTGGAGCTGGGCTGGGAGGCCGACCCGGTCTCCGTCCTGCACCCGGACGTCTGCGGCGGCTCCTACGAGGGCATCGTCGCCGTCCACTCCCTCTCCAAGCGCTCGAACCTGGCCGGCTACCGGGCGGCGTTCCTCGCCGGTGACCCCGCCGTCCTCGGCGAGCTGCTCCAGATCCGCAAGCACGGCGGCATGATGGTCGCCGCCCCCGTCCAGGCCGCCACCGTCGCGGCGCTCGGCGACACCGCGCACGTCACCGAGCAGCGCGAGCGCTACGCCCGCCGCCGGGCCGCCCTGCGCACGGCCTTCGAGGGCGCGGGCTTCCGGATCGAGCACAGCGAGGCGTCGCTGTACCTGTGGGCCACGCGCGACGAGCCGTGCTGGGACACCGTCGACGCACTCTCCCGACGCGGCATCCTCGTCGCCCCCGGGGACTTCTACGGCACGGCGGGCGACCGCTTCGTACGGATCGCGTTCACGGCGACCGACGAACGAGTGGCCGCGGCCGTCAGCCGGCTGACGGCCCGGGCCTAGCCGGCGGATCTTCGGCTGCGGGCCGTCTTTGCCGCCTGCGGCGGCGAGCGCCCTGCGGGCGCGTCCTCAATCGCCGCGCAGCAGTGGTGCGCACAAAACAAGAGGGCCCGGGAACCGACTCCCGGGCCCTCTCGGCGTGGATGGATCAGCCGCCGAGCGGAGTGCTGGGCAGCCCGCCCTTGGTCGCGGACTTGGCGGTCTCGCCCAGGACCTTGCCGGCGGAGGAGCCGACCTGGCCCGCGGCCTTCTGGACGACCGGGGTGGCCTCCTTGCCGACCTTGCCGACGGTCTTGGTGGCGGCGGGTACGCCCTCGACGGCCTTGCCCCCGAGGTTGGTGGCCGCGCCACCGGCCTGGTCGGTGACCGCGCTCACGTTGTTGGTCAGGTTCGCGGTGTCCAGGCTGCTCAGGGGGGCCTGGGTCACGTCCGCGGCGCTCGCGACGCCGGCCGCGCCGATGGCACCGGCGGCACCGGCTGCGACGAGGAGGGCAGCCTGGGCGATCCGACGCGTGAGGGGGAGGGACATGTTGCTCCTTTGACGGAGTGGAGGAGGTTTGCCGTCCGGCTCACCGACTGGCGAGCGGACGCAGTGACTACCGCGCGAATGCCGTGAAGGTTGCGGTGCCCGAGGGTAAAGAGTTTGCAATGCGTCGCATTATCGGCTCTGCGAAAACCCGGGCAAACGTGGCGCTCCGTCATGGGGTGCGGAAGGCTTACAAGCCTTTAGTCACAAGGGATTCGGGTAAATTCCGTGGCCCTTCCATGCAGGCGGTGACCACGGCATTCGCCTACACCGGGCATCCCCCGGAAGAGGGCGCCGTCGCACTACTGATCGGTGGTGATCCGGACGGTGGGTGCCGCATCCGCACCGGCCTCCCCGGCGGGCCCCGCGCTCTTGCGCCAGCCGGCGGCGGAATCCCCGGCCGTCCACACCCGGCCGTCGAAGGAGACGCGCTCGATGCGCAGTTCGGCCGCGTGCGCCACCGCCCACGACGCCAACGCCCAGCCGCGCCGCGGCAGATCGTCCTCCGTCGACACCGCCCGCAGCGGGACCGTCACCGTGCGGGCGCCCGCCGCGCCCTTGCCGCCCCCGGCCCCGGCGCCCACGACCGGGCGCACCAGCGTGCCGAACTCGCGGGTCAGTTTGGCCCGTACCGCCGACGGGTCACCGGGCTTCCCGTCGCCGGGGCTCCTGGTGCAGCTGAACGCGCCCGTCACACGGCCGGTGAGCGCCGCGGCGAGCAGCGCCGCGCGCGGCTCGTGTTTGGCGTACGCCTGCGGGAAGCCGCTGCGCTGCACCTTCTGCGCGGCCACCGTGAGCGGCAGCCGGGAGTAGCCCGGCACCTCGACCAGGTGAGCGTAGAACTTCCCCGACGCGTACACCGGATCGGTGATCTGCCGCGCGGTGCCCCACCCCTGCGTCGGCCGCTGCTGGAACAGGCCCAGCGAGTCGCGGTCGCCGTGGTGGATGTTGCGCAGCCCCGACTCCTGCATGGCCGTCGCCAGCGCGATCGTCACCGCCCGCTCCGGCAGCACCCGGGAGGTGCCCACGGCCGAGATCGTTGCGGCGTTCACCGCCTGTTCGGGGTCGAGCGAATACTCCTCGCCGTGATCGCGGACGACGCACCGGGGCGCACCCGGCCCACCCGTGACGAAATGCGCCACCAGATACCCGATCAGCGCCAGCAGCACAGCACAGGCGGCCACGGTACGCAGCAGTCGGCCACGACGGGCGAGGGAGATCCGGGACATGCGGGTCACGTTACTGGAGAGACATAAGAATCGATTGAGCCGGACCACGCCTTTTCCCGGTCCCAGGTCTTTCGGGCCCCTTTCCCGAAGTGCCCGAAATCGCCCCGGGCCTCCT
Source organism: Streptomyces sp. NPDC042259 (assembly GCF_055582085.1). Classification (NCBI taxonomy): domain Bacteria; kingdom Bacillati; phylum Actinomycetota; class Actinomycetes; order Kitasatosporales; family Streptomycetaceae; genus Streptomyces; species Streptomyces sp. NPDC042259. The sequence goes on from NZ_JBVJDW010000004.1 coordinate 615,941, forward strand.
CGAACACCACCGCGAGAGTTAGAGTCGCGGCATGGACCATGCCGCACTTGACCTGTCCCTCGACGCGAGCGCCCTGACCGCACAGCTCGTCGACTTCCCGTCGGTGAGCGGTGACGAGAAAGCCCTCGCGGACGCCGTCGAACAAGCGCTGCGCGCCCTGCCCCACCTCACCGTCGACCGGTACGGCAACAACGTCGTGGCCCGTACGAACCTGGGCCGCGCCGAACGCGTCGTGCTGGCCGGCCACCTGGACACCGTCCCGATCGCCGACAACGTCCCCTCCCGGCTGGACCCCGACGGCTATCTGTGGGGGTGCGGCACCACCGACATGAAGTCCGGCGTCGCGGTGCAGCTGAGCATCGCCGCGACGGTGCCCGAGCCGAACCGCGATCTGACCTTCGTCTTCTACGACAACGAAGAGGTCGCCGCCCACCTCAACGGCCTCGGTCACGTCGCCGAGGCCCACCCCGACTGGCTCGCCGGGGACTTCGCCGTCCTGCTGGAGCCCTCCAACGGCCAGGTCGAGGGCGGCTGCCAGGGCACCCTGCGGGTGCTGCTGCGCACGGAGGGCGAGCGGGCCCACTCGGCGCGCTCGTGGATGGGCAGCAACGCCATCCACGCGACGGCGCCGATCCTCGCCCGGCTGGCGGCCTACGAGCCGCGGCGTCCGGTGATCGACGGACTGGAGTACCGGGAAGGGCTCAACGCGGTCCGCATCGAGGGCGGCGTCGCGGGCAACGTCATCCCCGACGCCTGCACCGTCGCCGTCAACTTCCGCTACGCGCCCGACCGCAGCGAGGCCGAGGCGCTCGCGCACGTCCGCGAGGTCTTCGCGGACTGCGGGGTGGCGGAACTGGTGGTGGACGACCACTCGCCCGCCGCGCTGCCCGGCCTGTCCCACCCGGCCGCCGTCGCCTTCATGGAGGCCGTCGGGGGCCGGCCGATGCCCAAGTTCGGCTGGACGGACGTCTCCCGCTTCAGCGCCCTCGGCGTGCCCGCGGTGAACTACGGCCCCGGCGACCCGCTGCTCGCGCACAAGCGTGACGAGCGGGTGCTCGCCTCCCTGGTCGACGACTGCGCGGAGCGACTGCGCGGCTGGCTGACGGCCTGACGGCCTCTCGGATACCCACGCGAAGCCCCCGGGGCTCCCTCCGCATCCCGAATTTCACCGCGCTCCCCGTGCGGGGGCCTAGGCTGATTGGAAGATCCTTCCCCCGCCACGGCGGGGAGGCCCCATGCGGAGGGAGCACGGCATGAACAATCCCGAAGGCAGGCGCGCGCAGCGGGAACAGCGCCGGGGGCCGGTCACACGCCGGCACGGTCAGATGCAGCAGGGGACCACCGACCAGCACCTGCTGGACACCAGGGGCACCGCGGACTGGGTGCACGAGGACCCCTTCCGGGTCATGCGCATCCAGTCCGAGTTCGTCGAGGGCTTCGGTGCCCTCGCCGAACTGCCGCCCGCCATCAGCGTCTTCGGCTCCGCCCGTACGCCCCGGGACTCACCGGAGTACGAGGCCGGGGTGGCCATCGGGCGCGGCCTGGTCGAGGCGGGCTTCGCGGTGATCACGGGCGGTGGCCCCGGGGCGATGGAAGCGGCGAACAAGGGCGCGACGGAGGCGGGCGGCGTCTCGGTCGGTCTCGGCATCGAGCTGCCCTTCGAGCAGGGGCTCAACCCGTATGTGAACCTGGGCGTCGACTTCCGTTACTTCTTCGTCCGCAAGACGATGTTCGTGAAGTACGCGAGCGGCTTCGTCGTCCTGCCGGGCGGGCTCGGCACCCTCGACGAACTCTTCGAGGCGCTGACCCTCGTCCAGACGAAGAAGGTCACGCGCTTCCCGATCGTGCTGTTCGGCACCGCGTACTGGCAGGGGCTGGTCGACTGGGTGCGCGGCACGCTCATCGCCCAGGGCAAGGCGGGGGCGAACGACCTCCAGCTCTTCCACCTCACGGACGACATCGACGAGGCGATCGGCCTGGTGACGAAGGAAGCGGGCACGTAACCGGGGCTCCGCCCCGGCTCCCGGCCCGCAAGCGCCGGACGGGCCCGTCGTCGAGCCCGTCCGGCGCTTGATTCGCTCTAGGCGAGTCCGCGCCTGGCCACCGCGGGTGCCCGATGGCCGGCGATCGTGGCCACCATGTCCAGCACCTGCTTCGTCTCCGCGACCTCGTGCACGCGGTAGACCCGGGCGCCCAGCCACGCCGAGACCGCCGTCGTCGCGAGGGTGCCCAGCACCCGCTCCTTCACCGGCTTGTCGAGCGTCTCGCCCACGAAGTCCTTGTTCGACAGCGAGACGAGCACCGGCCAGCCGGTCTCCGTCATCTCGCCGAGCCGCCGGGTGGCCTCCAGCGAGTGCCGGGTGTTCTTCCCGAAGTCGTGCCCCGGGTCGATCATGATGCCGTCGCGCCGGACCCCGAGCGCGACGGCCCGCTCGGCCAGCCCGAGGGTCACCCGCAGAATGTCCGCCATCACGTCGTCGTACTCGGTGCGGTGCGGCCGGGTACGCGGTTCGACGCCGCCCGCGTGGGTGCACACCAGGCCCGCGCCGTACCGGGCGGCCACCTCGGCCAGCTTCGGGTCGACTCCGCCCCAGGCGTCGTTGAGCACGTCCGCGCCGGCCTCGCAGACCGCCTCGCCGACGTCGTGCCGCCAGGTGTCCACGCTGATCACCACGTCCGGGTGGCGCCTGCGGACCTCGGCCACGAAGCCGACCGTGCGGCGCGCCTCCTCCTCGGCGGTCACCTCCTCGCCGGGGCCGGCTTTCACCCCGCCGATGTCGATGATGGCGGCACCCTCGGACACCGCCCGCTCGACCCGCTCCAGCGCGGGCTCGTCGTGGAAGGTGGCGCCCTGGTCGTAGAAGGAGTCCGGGGTCCGGTTCACGATCGCCATGATCATCGGTTCACGCTCGTCGAACTCGCGTCGTCCAAGCCGCAGCATTTCCGTACTCCCTCTCCGTGGTCCGCCAGCGACCTTAACTGTCAGTGGGCCGTGGCACGATCGTCGGAGCACGGTTTGGCTTGCGGAATACCGACGCACCGCGTGACGGGCGCACCTCGGGGAGATGGTCGTGTTCTGGTTCTTTCTCATCACGCTGCTCGTGGTGGTCGCCGCGGTGACGCTCGCCGTCGGCGGCGGCAGCGGCGGCGGTGCCCTGGCCGACGCGGCCCCGGACCGGATCGGCCCGCAGCTGCCGGCCGAGCGCCCGCTGGCCCGGGCCGACGTCGACGGGCTGCGGCTGCCGGTCGCCCTGCGGGGCTACCGCATGGCCGAGACCGACGACGTCCTGGACCGGCTCGCGGCCGAGCTGGCCGAGCGTGACGCCCGGATCGCCGAGCTGGAGGCGGCCCTCGCGGGAGCGCAGGCGGCGGCCATGAGCGGGCCCGGCCTCCTCAAGGGCGACCCCGGCCGCGGTCGCCCCGGGCAGCCGGGGGACTCGGCTTCGGAGGGGGGAACGGAATCATGAGCGGGGACGCGGTCGTGGGGCCGGACGGGCTGGCGCGCTGCCCGTGGGGTCTGGAGGCGGAGTCCATGGCGGACTACCGCGTCTACCACGACACCGAGTGGGGCCTGCCGGTCCGCGGTGACGACGCGCTGTACGAGCGGATGTGCCTGGAGGCCTTCCAGTCCGGGCTGTCGTGGCTGACGATCCTGCGCCGCCGGGAGGGCTTCCGCGCGGCCTTCGCCGGGTTCTCCATCGCCAAGGTGGCGGCCTTCACGGACGCGGACGCCGAGCGCCTGCTGGCCGACCCGGGCATCATCCGCAACCGCGCGAAGATCGCGGCCGCGATCGGCAACGCCCGGGTCGCGGCGGAATGGGAGCCCGGCGAGCTGGACGCCCTCATATGGTCCTACGCACCCGACCCCGCCGACCGGCCCGCCCCGCGCAGGTGGGCCGACGTACCGGCGACGACGCCCGAGTCCACGGCGCTGGCCAAGGACCTCAAGAAGCGAGGATTCCGCTTCATCGGCCCCACGACGGCTTACGCCCTGATGCAAGCGTGTGGTCTGGTCGACGACCATTTGGCGGACTGCCACGTTTCGCGCCGTCGGCCGCCCGCCCTGCGGGCGGCTCAATAGCCGGACGGGCCGGGGGCTGCGTCCTCAAGCGCCGGACGGACTGAGGCTTCCTGTCCTCTCACGCCGGATGGGCTTGATGTGGGGTGTCCTCAATCGCCGGACGGGCTGGTTTCGGCTGAGGTGGGCCCCATCAAGCCCGGACGAGTTGGTTTTGGCTGGACGGGCTGCTTTGGCTGGCGCCGGCCACATCAAGCTCGGACGGGGCTGTTTTGCCTGAGCCCAGCCCCCGTCAGGCCCGGGCGGGCTGTTTGGCGGGGGATGGCCGCATCAGGCTCGGAGGCTGTGTGGCTGGGGCTGGCCACCTCAGGCCCGGACGAGCTGTTTGGCTGGGGCTGGCCCCACCAGGCTCGGACGGGCTGGTTTTGGCTGGGACTGCCACCTCAAGCCCGTCCGGGCCGGTTTCGGCTGAGGCCAGCCACACCAAGCCCGCTGGGGGCACCTCCCAGCGGTAGCTGGGGGAGATTGAGGACGCGCCCGCAGGGCGCCCGCCGCCGCAGGCGGCAAGACGGGCCTGCAGGCAGAAGGAGCCGCCGCCCAGGCGAGCGGCGGCGAGACGGGCCGCAGGCCAAAGAAACCGCCGGCCAGGCGAGGGGCTACCGACCCACATACCTCGGCTTCTCCTTCTTCAGGAAGGCGTCCACGGCGATGCGGTGGTCCTCCGAGGCGCCCGCCTTGGCCTGGAGTTCGTTCTCCTTGGCCAGTGCCTCGGCCAGGGAGTGCCCGGCGGCGAAGTCCAGGGACGCCTTGATCGCCGCGTAGGCGAAGGTCGGGCCGTCCGCCAGCCGGCGGGCCACGGCGGTCGCCTCGGCGGCCAGCTCCGCGGCCGGGACGACCTTGTTCGCGATGCCCAGCTCCCGCGCCTCCTCGGCGCTGACATTGCGGGGGAAGAGCAGCAGATCCGCGGCCCGGCTGGGGCCGATGAGGCGCGGGAGGGTCCAGGAGACGCCCGAGTCGGCGGTGAGGGCCACCCCGGCGAAGGAGGTGTTGAAGCCCGCGGTGTCCGCGACCACGCGGTAGTCCGCCGCGAAGGCGAAGCCCGCGCCCGCGCCCGCCGCGACCCCGTTGACCCCGGCGACGACGGGCTTCGGCATGCCCGTGATCGCGGTGACGATCGGGTTGTAGTGCTCCGCGACCGTGCTCATCACCTTCTCGGAGTCCCGGGCCAGCAGCTCGACGTGTTCCTTGAGGTCCTGGCCGACGCAGAAGGCGCGGCCGGTGGCGGTGAGCAGCACGGCCCGTACGGCGGGGTCGCCGGCCGCCTCCTCAAGGGCCCGGAGCAGGGCGACCTTGGTCTCGATGTTCAGCGCGTTCATGGCGTCGGGACGATTCAATGTGATCGTCGCGAGTCCGTCGTTCACCTGGTACAACACGGTGTCGGCCATGGTGCGGTCCCTCCCTCGGTCGGCTGTGGTCAGGGCTCAGCATGCCGGAGATCATTCCGCGTCGATATGTGACCTGCGTCAAAGAATCGGGACTCTGTGCGGGTGTGGTGGCGGAGCAGTATCGCAGCCGGATCCCCGAATTGGGTGGTTTTGCGCGAGAGCGTTGTCGAAGGGATGCGGACCGATGTTGGTCATCGGGTCGCGCCATGCGGGATAATGGCCTGGAAGCAATGTGTTCGATGCCGGTGATGCGGAGCCCTGCCAGGGACCCGTCGGCTGACGATGAGCTGGTTTCAGGAAGGGGAACGAGCATGGCGGCCATGAAGCCGCGGACGGGCGATGGCCCGCTCGAGGTGACCAAGGAGGGGCGGGGCATCGTCATGCGGGTTCCGCTCGAGGGCGGCGGTCGTCTCGTCGTCGAGCTGACACCGGACGAGGCCGAGGCCCTCGGAGACGCCCTGAAGAAGGTCGTCGGCTGACGCAGGCCCACGATTCTTTCACTGCCCCGGCGGCCGGATCACCGGCACCGGGGCAGTGGTATGTCCGGGGCGATCCCAGGCCCGGGCCCCGGCCCGGTCCCGGTCGGTCCCGGTCAGCCGCGCCGGACGGCGCACAGCAGCCCGTCGCCGACCGGCAGCAGCGACGGCAGCAGCACGGTGGACTCCCGGACCGCCCGGAGCAGTTCGCGCAGCCGCTGGACCTCGGCGGGCTGCACCGCGGAGTCCACCGTGCGGCCGTCGGCGAAGACGCCCTCGAAGCAGACAAGGCCGCCGGGCCGCAGCAGGCGCAACGATTCGGCTAGGTAGTCGAGGCACTCCAGCCGGTCGCCGTCGCAGAAGACCAGGTCGTATCCGCCGTCGGCGAGGCGCGGCAGCACCTCCAGCGCACGGCCGGGGATGAAGCGCGCCCGGTTGCCGGCGAAGCCCGCCGCGCGGAACGCCTGCCGGGCGAACTGCTGGCTCTCGGGGTCGCTGTCCACCGTCGTCAGCACGCCGTCGGGCCGCATGCCGTGCAGCAGGTGGATGCCGGAGACCCCGGTGCCGGTGCCGATCTCGGCGACCGCCTTGGCGTCCACCGCCGCGGCGAGCAGGCGCAGCGCGGCGCCGGTGCCGGACGACACCGAGCGAAGGCCTGCCTCATGGGCCCGGTCACGGGCCCAGCGCAACGCCTCGTCCTCGGCGACGAACGCATCGGCGAACGCCCAGCTCGTCTGCCGGTTGCCGGTAATGGCCCTCTCCTGTCCCCGTAGTCGACGCACCCGTGACTGTATCCGCTGACCACGGGAACCCGCAGATGGGACCGGGCGTTGAGAGGAGCAGAGGCAGTTGGCGGACCAAGACCAAAAGCAGGTCAAAAATACTTATCCGGAGCTAACGGGCGGGGTGGATATGGTAGGGGCTCTACTGGAGACCGCCAGAGCCGACAGGGGAGGTGCGGCCGGGGCCGGAGACCGTCGGGGAGCGCTGCGGCGCTTTCGCAGGTCCGCCGTCGAGCCGAAATCCGTGACCAACACCGCTGACAGCCCGATCCGCACCGCGGACGCATCCACCGCGACCTTCGCCACCGACGCGGATGCCCAGGCGTGGACCCCTCCCACCTGGGAGGAGATCGTCAGCACCCACAGCGGCCGGGTCTACCGTCTCGCCTACCGCCTGACCGGCAACCAGCACGACGCCGAGGACCTCACCCAGGAGGTCTTCGTCCGGGTCTTCCGGTCGCTGTCCACGTACACCCCGGGCACGTTCGAGGGGTGGCTGCACCGCATCACCACCAACCTCTTCCTCGACATGGTCCGGCGCCGCCAGCGCATCCGGTTCGACGCGCTGGGCGACGACGCCGCAGAGCGGCTGCCCAGCCGCGAGCCCTCCCCGCAGCAGCACTTCAACGACACGCACTTCGACGCGGACGTCCAGCAGGCGCTGGACACCCTCGCCCCGGAGTTCCGCGCCGCGGTGGTCCTGTGCGACATCGAGGGGCTGTCCTACGAGGAGATCGCCGCGACCCTCGGCGTGAAGCTCGGCACCGTGCGCAGCCGTATCCACCGTGGCCGCTCCCATCTGCGCAAGGCCCTGCAGCACCGCTCGCCCGCCGCCCGGGCCGAGCAGCGCGCGGTGGCGGGTGTGGCGCATGGTGTTCCCATCGGTGGGGAGGTCGGGATCGCGTGACCGGTTCAGGCGGTCAGTCCCCCGCCGAGCACCATCTCGGCGACCGCCTCGCGGCCCTGGTCGACGGGGAGTTGGGACACGACTCTCGGGAGCGGGTGCTGGCGCACCTGGCGACCTGCTGGACATGCAAAGCGGAAGCCGACGCACAGCGTCGGCTCAAAAGCGTTTTCGCCCAGGCGGCCCCCCCGCCGTTGTCCGACAGCCTGCTCGCCCGGCTCCAGAGCCTGCCGGCCACCGGCGGTGACGACGGGCCGGACGGACGGCAGGGCCCGGGCGGTCCGGGAAAAGGCGCCTTCGGCGTACGGGCGGAGGATTCGGATCTCCTGCCCGGCGCCGGCCCCCGGCCCCTTGAGCGCGGCTTCCGCACCCATGACGTGGAGCGCGGCGGGGCGCGCGGGCGCCGGTTCGCGTTCGCCGCGGCCGGTGCCGTCTCGCTCGCCGCGTTCGCGCTCGGCGGCTCCCAGCCGCTGGAAACGGCCGTGGACACCCCCCGGGCCCGCGCCGAGAACGCCCGCCGGGTCGCGAGCCCGCTCGCCATGGCCCCCGGCCGGGTCCGCGAGGACACCCGCCGGGAGCGGGGCATGGCCGCCGCCTCGCAGGACCGGCCCGCCGCGATCGGCGCCCCCGTGGTGCCCACCTCGCTGAGCGTGGCCCTGCTGCGCCCCTCCGGGGCGCCGCTCCTGCCGCCGCGGCTGCGCACCACGCTCGCGGTCCCGACGGCACCCCCGCCGCCCGCCGGCGGCGCGTCCTCTGCGCACTGACCGCACCGCACCGGCTCCACCGGCCGCTTCGCAGCGCCACCCTCGCCCTGACGGCGTCGCACTGACAGCCGAGGCCCTCTGCGCACACCCGGGCAGACCTGGTTGAATCCGTAGTGGGCCGCGCACGCCTCGGGCGACGCCGCGCGCCCTCAGGCGAACCGTGGGGAGAAGATGGACGAGGGGAAGGCGGGGGCTCTCGGGCCCAAGCCGCAGTGGTGGAGCCGTCCGCGCCGGGCGCGGGCAGACGGGCCGGACGGGGCGGGCGAGCGGCCCGGACCCCAGGGAGCGGCCCCGCACGCCGCCGACGCTCCACGGACCGGGCCGGCCGGCTCCGAGGGCACGCCCGTCGACGCGGCGTGGCCCGAGCCCGTCGCCCCGCCCCTGCCCCAGGACGCCCCAAGGGAAGCGCGCCCCGCGTACCCCGTCGGGCAGCCTCCCGCCGACGCGACGGTCCCGCCCGTCACCGAGGCCCCGCCCGTTACCGAGACGGGCCACGGCGGCGCACCGGCCCCCCTGCACGCCCCCGATCCCTACGGGACGCCCCCGTACGGCGGCCCCGGCCCCTGGGCACCCGCGCCACCCGTCCAGCGACCGGTGACCCCGGCGCACGGCACTCCTGTGCCGCCGGCCGGTGTCACCCCCGCGCACGGCACCTCCTTCCCCGCCGCCCTGCCCGAGCCGGGGCCGTGGCAGTACGACCCCTGGGCGCCCCGGCCGCACGGCGCGGCGGGAGCCGCCGGCGCCGAGGCACCGGCGAAGCGGGCCCGGCGCGGCAGGCTCGTGGCGGGGGCCGCCCTGGTGGCCCTGGCCGCCGGCGGGGTCGGCGGCGCGATCGGTGCCCATCTGGAGCGGGACGGCGGCATCGGCGGTGGTGTGACGCTGCCGCAGGCGTCCGCGGAGCAGGCGAGCCGCGCCCCGGGCAGCATCGCGGGCATCGCCGCCCGCGCGCTGCCCGGCGTGGTGACGATCCATGTGCGCGGTGGCGAGGACCAGGGCACCGGCACGGGCTTCGTGCTGGACAAGCGCGGCCACATCCTCACCAACAACCACGTCGTGGAGCCCGCCGGGGCCGACGGCTCCATATCCGTGACGTTCAACGGCGGCCAGACCGCCAAGGCCACCGTCGTCGGCCGGGACAGCGGCTACGACCTGGCCGTCATCAAGGTCACCGGGGTCTCCGGGCTGACCCCGCTGCCGCTGGGCAACTCGGACTCCGTCCGGGTCGGTGACTCCGTCGTCGCCATCGGGGCGCCGTTCGACCTCGCGGGCACGGTCACCACGGGCATCATCAGCGCCAAGGAACGCCCGATCACCGCGGGCGGCGAGAAGCGGGACGGCAGCGACGTCAGCTATGTCGACGCGCTGCAGACCGACGCTCCGATAAACCCGGGCAATTCCGGCGGCCCCCTGATGGACGCCCAGGCGCGTGTCATCGGGATCAACAGCGCCATTCGCTCCGCCGGGAACGAGGACGGTCCCGGCGGCGGCCAGGGCGGCAGCATCGGTCTGGGCTTCGCCATACCGATCAACCAGGCCAAGCGGGTCGCCGAGGAACTGATCAACACCGGCAAGGCCACCCACCCGGTCATCGGCGTGACGCTCGACATGGAGTACACCGGCGACGGCGCGCGGGTGAACACCAAGGGCACCAAGGGCCCATCCGTGACCCCCGGCGGGCCGGGCGCCAAGGCGGGCATCGAGCCCCGGGACGTGATCACCAAGGTGGACGGCGTGCCCGTGCACAGCGGCCAGGAGCTGATCGTCAAGATCCGCAGCCATCGCCCGGGCGACCGGCTCGCGCTGACCGTCGAGCGGGACGGCCGGGAACGGACCGTGCGGCTGACCCTGGGGTCGGCGGACGCGGGCTGAGAGGCTTTGGCCCGATGTTGGCCCGACTGTTTCCCTCGGCGCACCCGGGGCCAGGTACCGTGATAGGTGGCCTGGCCCGGCGGCCACTGACGCATCAAGGAGCTGCAACGTGCTCGACATAGGATTCTTCGAGCTGGTCGCGCTCGCCGTGCTGGCGGTACTCATCTTCGGCCCGGACAAGCTGCCCAAGGTCATCCAGGACGTGTCCCGGACGCTGCGCAAGATCCGGCAGTTCTCCGAGAACGCCAAGGAGGACATTCGCTCCGAGCTGGGCCCGGAGTTCAAGGACTTCGAGTTCGAGGACCTGAACCCCAAGACCTTCGTCCGCAAGCACGTCCTGGACAAGGACGAGCTGGGACTGAAGGAGATCCGCAACGGCTTCGACTTCCGGTCGGACATGGCCGACGTCGCGGACGCCGTGCACGGCCGTGAATCCACCCGGCCGGCCCCGTCGACGCCCGGCTCGGGCACCCCGGACCTGCTGAAGAAGCAGACCAGGCCGGACGCGTCCGCACCCCCGCCGTTCGATTCCGACGCCACCTGAGTCCGCGTATGCCGGGCGCCATTGACGGGGGTGGCTATTCTCCCTGTGTTTGGGGTGACGTGGTCCCGCGGGGACGCGCTCGCCCGGGCCGGCAGGGCAACAAGGAGGCGCCACGCAGATGGAGACGACGAGTCGGGTAGGGGCCCAGGGGGCCGGTACAACCGATGCGTCCGCCGTGGACACCGCGTCCGCGGTGCAGGAAGCGGCACAGGGCGGGACCGGTACCCGGCGGTCGGTCGACGGCTATCTGATGGCTTCGTTCCCCTGGTACGGCCTGGACGAGGCGTACACCGGGCGGCGCTGGCTGATGCAGGTGGGTGCCGCCGCCGACGGCACGGTGGAGCACGGGGCGACGGGCCACGGCGAGGAGCCCGCGCTGCGCGGCGAGCACGTCGGCGGCCACGGCTCCCGGCAGCGCTTCGCGGTCGTGGTGACCGTCGCGAGCCGCCCGCTGCGGCGCAGCGCCGACGGCACGGGCGTACTGGAGGCCACCTCGGTGTCCTCGGCGGCCTGGCTCGCCGGCTCGGGGCTGCTGTCGTGCACGTGGCCCGCGCAGATGGAGCGGGCCCTGCGGCAGAACTGGCTGGACCAGCAGACGGCACTGGCCTGGGAACTCGCGGACCATCTGGACGACGCGGCCTGGTCGACCCTGTCGCTGCCGGTGGACGGCGTGCCGACCGACTTCCGCTACCGCGAGTCCGAGTACGGCTGGGTCCTGGCGGGATCCGCCGAAGGAGGCGTCCACCTGGGCGCCTACGGGCGCGGCATGAGCGCGTACGGCATGGGCTTCTCGGTGATCAAGGAGATCACCTCCTACGAGCACTGACCGGGAGCACTGACCGGCAGCCGGGCATGGGTAAGGGGCGGTCTCCCAGGGAGACCGCCCCTTACCGTCCGGCTCTGTGGCCGGTCGGAACGTGCCGGTTCAGAACTTGTTGCGCGGGGTGATGCCGAGCGACATGCCCGACAGACCGCGCTGACGGCCGCCCAGCTTGCCGGCGATGGCGCGCAGCGCGCTGCCCGCCGGGGACTCCGGGTCGGTCAGGACGACGGGCTTGCCCTCGTCGCCGCCCTCGCGCAGGCGCACGTCGATCGGGATGGAACCCAGCACCGGCACGTTCGCGCCCGTGGTCCGGGTCAGCCCGTCGGCGACCCGCTGACCGCCGCCCGAGCCGAACACGTCGACCATCTCGTCGCAGTGCGGGCAGGGCAGCCCGGACATGTTCTCCACGACACCGACGATCTTCTGGTGGGTCTGCACGGCGATCGAACCGGCCCGCTCGGCGACCTCGGCGGCGGCCTGCTGAGGGGTCGTCACCACCAGGATCTCGGCGTTCGGCACGAGCTGCGCGACGGAGATCGCGATATCGCCGGTGCCCGGCGGCAGGTCCAGCAGGAGGACGTCGAGGTCGCCCCAGTAGACGTCCGCGAGGAACTGCTGGAGCGCGCGGTGCAGCATCGGGCCGCGCCACACCACCGGGGCGTTGCCCGGCGTGAACATCCCGATCGAGATGACCTTCACGCCGTGCGCCGACGGCGGCATGATCATGTTCTCGACCTGGGTGGGCTTGCCCTCGGCGCCCAGCATGCGCGGCACCGAGTGGCCGTAGATGTCCGCGTCGACGACGCCGACCTTCAGCCCGTCGGCCGCCATCGCCGCCGCCAGGTTGACCGTCACGGAGGACTTGCCGACGCCGCCCTTGCCGGAGGCGACCGCGTAGACCCGCGTCAGCGAACCGGGCTGGGCGAAGGGCACCTCGCGCTCGGCGGTGCCGCCGCGCAGCGCGGCGGCCAGCTCCTTGCGCTGCTCGTCGCTCATCACGTCCAGCTCGACGGTGACGCCCGTGACGCCGGCGACGCCCGCGACCGCGTCACGCACGTTCGTCGTGATCGTCTCGCGCATCGGGCAACCGGAGACCGTCAGGTACACCACCACGGCGACCGTGCCGTCCGCGGCGATCCCGACGGATTTGACCATGCCCAGCTCGGTGATCGGCCGGTGGATCTCGGGGTCGTTCACCGTCGCGAGCGCGGCGCGGATCGCGTCCTCGCTCGGCACGGAGCCCGGTGCAGTGTCGGTAGCCATACGGTCGATGGTACGGCGCCCGACCAGGGCCGCGGAAAGGGCCGTCAGCGGTCGCGTTCCTCACTCTCTTCCGGGAATATCCGCCGCTGTTCCAGTTCCTTCACCAGTTCCTGGAACTCCGAGCGGATCCAGTCCCGCGTCGCGACCTCGCCGAGCCCCATCCGCAGCGCCGCGATCTCCCGCGTCAGATACTCGGTGTCCGCGATGGACCGCTCGTTCTGCTTGCGGTCCTGCTCCAGATTGACCCGGTCCCGGTCGTCCTGCCGGTTCTGCGCCAGCAGGATCAGCGGCGCCGCGTACGAGGCCTGGAGCGACAGCATCAGGGTCAGGAAGATGAACGGATACGTGTCCCACCGCAGATGCGCCGGCGCGGTCGAGTTCCACACCACCCACAGCACGATGACGACCGTCATCCACACGATGAAGCGGCCCGTGCCCAGGAACCGCGCGATCCGCTCCGAGGCGTGGCCGAAGGCCTCCGGGTCGTACGCCGGCAGCCAGCTGCGCCGCTTGGTCCGGGGCTGGTCCAGCCGCACCCGCTGCGGGGCGGCGGACTGCGCCTTGGTCCGTTCCTTCGTGCGCTCCTTGGCCCGGCTCCGGGCCCGGTCCCTGGCCCGGTCCCCGGCTTCGCCGCGCTCCCCGCGCGGGGTGAGCCCGAAGTCGCGGCCGCGGTCAGTGCCCATCGACGGTCTCCCGCAGGTCGCTCATGTCCAGCGCGCCGTGGTGCAGCTCGGTCTCCCGCCAGTCCTCCGGCAGCAGATGGTCCAGGACGTCGTCGACGGTCACCGCGCCCAGCAGCGAACCGCTCTCGTCCACGACGGGAGCGGCGACCATGTTGTACGTCGCCAGATAGCTGGTGACGGCCGGCAGCGGGGTCTCCGGCGGCAGCGGCCGCAGATCGGTGTCGGCGATCGAGCCGACGAGCGTGAACGGCGGATCGCGCAGCAGCCGCTGGAAGTGCACGGTGCCCAGGTACTTGCCCGTCGGCGTCTCGTCCGGTGGCCGGCAGACGTAGACCTGCGCGGCGAGAGCGGGGGAGAGGTCGGGGTTGCGCACCCGGGCCAGCGCGTCGGCGACGGTGGCGTCCGGGCGCAGCACGATCGGTTCGGTGGTCATCAGCCCGCCGGCCGTCCGCTCCTCGTACGCCAGCAGCCGCCGGACGTCGGCGGCGTCGCCCGGCTGCATCAGCGTCAGCAGCCGCTCCATCTCGTCCTCGGGCAGCTCCGAGAGCAGGTCGGCCGCGTCGTCGGGGTCCATCGCCTCCAGGACGTCGGCGGCGCGCTCCTCCTTCAGCTTGCCGAGGATCTCGATCTGGTCGTCCTCCGGCAGCTCCTCCAGCACGTCCGCCAGCCGGTCGTCGTCCAGCGCCGCCGCCACCTCCGCGCGCCGCTTGGGCGACAGATGGTGCAGCACGTTGGCGAGGTCGGCCGGGCGCAGCCGCTCGAAGGTCGCCAGGAGGTTCTCCGCGCCCTGCCCCTGCTCCTCCATGGAGAAGCCGGTGACGGCCGACCACTCGACGGTCAGTGTCTCTCCCTTGCGGCGCAGCGCCCCGCCCTTGCCGCGCCGTACGAAGACCTTGTCGATCTCCCAGTCGCGGCGGGCCGGCAGCTGGGTGATCGACACGTCGAGGACCGTGACCTCCGCGTCCTTCGGGTCCGCGTCGGCCAGCCGCACCCGCCGGTCCAGCAGCTCGCCGAGGATCAGCCGCTCGGTCGGCCGCTGCTCGAAGCGCCGCATGTTCACCACGCCCGTGGTGATGACCTGGCCGGACTCCACCCCGGTCACCCGGGTCATGGGCAGAAAGATCCGCCGGCGGCTGACGACCTCCACGACCAGCCCGAGGACCCGCGGCGGGCGGCCGCCGACCCGCAGCATCGCCACCAGGTCGCGCACCCGGCCCACCTGGTCGCCGTTGGGGTCGAAGACGGCCACGCCCGAGAGGTGCGAGACGAAGACCCGAGGGGCGCCTGCCGCCATGCCGCGAACCTCCTGTCCCCTGGCCGTTCCCCGGCCGGTCACCGGCCGATCTGCGATTCAGGCTAACGTGACCGGCTGCGCCCCGCCGCGAGGGTGCGCCCGTACGGTCTCCCCGCGTACGCTCCGGGCGGCGCGGGTACGCTGCCGTACTCCCATCGGTAACAGGAGGCAAGAGCCAAGGTGCGAACCCGGAACGCGGCCCTCGTGGGGGCGGTGTGCGCCGTCCTGGCCACGGCCCTCACGGCCTGCGGCGGCGGCACCCCCGAGGATCCCGACAAGGGGACCAACGGTGTCGGCAAGCTCGAGGCCCCGGCGATCCAGACCAAGGCCCGCGCGGCCGCCCGTGGCGCCGCGGCGGTCCACCTCTCCGGCAACGTCGTCAGCCAGGGCCGTACGTACAAGCTCGACATGCGGCTGAAGAAGGACGGCGGCATGGGCCGGGTCTCCTCCAACGGCAGCACCTTCGAGCTGCTGCGGGTGGGCGACGCGCTGTTCCTGAAGGCGAACGCGGCGTTCTGGTCGCACGACGCCGTCCCGGGCCAGGGCGGCCGGAGCACCCCCGGAGCCACCGCCGCGAAGCCGTCCGCGAAGGGCGACGCGGCGGCCGCGGCCACCAAACTCGACGACAAGTACGTGAAGGTCCCGACCGGGGACCCCTCCTACCAGCAGTTCAAGGGCTTCACGGACAAGGACGTGCTCCTCGACGGCCTCCTCGGCCTGCACGGCAAGCTCGCCCGCGGCGAGCACGGTACCGTCGGCGGCGTCCAAACGATCCGCATCAGCGGCGGCGCGGGCAACGGCGGCCAGCTCGACGTCTCCCTCAAGGGCACCCCGTACCCCCTGCGCGTCCAGCGCGCCGGCGGCGCGGGTCAGCTGGAACTCGGCGACTGGGGACAGGACTTCGCCCTGACCGTGCCGGAGAAGAAACAGATGGTCGACTACGGAAAGCAGATTCCGCGCACGGCCTAGCCGGTGTCCTTGCCGGACGGGCTGGTGTGTTCTGTCCTCAACCGCCGGACGGGCTTGCTGTGGGGTGTCCTCAATCGCCGGACGGGCTTGCTGTGGGGTGTCCTCAATCGCCGGACGGGCTTGATATTGCTGACCTCAGCCAAAACCAGCCCGTCCGGCGATTGAGGACGCGCCCGCAGGGCGCCCGCCGCCGCAGGCGGCAAGACGGGCCGCGACCGAAGAACCGCCGGTCAGGCGAGAGGCGGCAAAGACGGCCCGCAGGCAAAAGGTCCGTCGGCCAGGCGAGGCCGAAGGAGCCGCCGGCCGGCCGAGACTAACGCCGCTTCTTGCGAAGCAACCGCGGCAACGCCGCCGGCATCGGCCGCCGCGTCGTGGCCGACGTGGGCAGCGGGCGTGCGGCCAGTGACCCGTCGGGCAGTTCGCCCGTCACCCCGCTCGGATCGATCCGCAGCACCCGGCAGTCGCGGGCCCAGCGCTCCTCGATCTGCTCGGCGTCCGGCGCGTTGAGCCGCTTGCCCTTCAGCTCGGCCACGGCCCCGGTCCATGCCTCGCCCCGGGGCTCCAGCACAGTGACCCGCCCGCTCCACATGACGAGCCGACCGCCCTTGTCCTTGCTGCGCACGGTCACGGTCGCCACCCCGCCGTCCTCGAGCGCGAGGCCCGTCAACGGCTGCTCACCGGGCCCGCCCACCAGATGCACGGCCCCCTCGTGCCACACATGCCACAGCGCACGACTGGGCCCGGCGGGGCCTTCCACCCAGATGAGACCGGACTTCTTGGTGGCCTCTTCGATCAGGGCCTGCGTCAGCGTCATGCGCTTACCTTATGCGGCGGCCCCGGCCCTCCACCGGGGCGGCGAAGCGCAGCACATACGCTGGGAGGCGTGAGAGCTGCCCGTGCCCCCCGTAGCGCCCCGTCCCCCGCGATATCCACCGGTGCGCACCGCCCCGAGGGGCGAGACGAAGGCGCTCGCCCGGGGACGCGTACGGATCTGATGCTGCTCGCGACAGCCATCGCCGGCGTCTCGCTCTCCGCCCCGCTCATCGCCGCCACCGCGGCCCCCGCACTCGCCGTCGCGTTCTGGCGCAACGCCATGGCCGTCGGCGCGCTCACCCCCTTCGCCCTGTTCCGGCACCGCGCGGAGCTGTTCGGCATGGGCCGGCGCGCGCTGCTGCTGGCCGTCGCCGCGGGGGCACTGCTCGCCGTGCACTTCGCGGTGTGGCTGCCGAGCCTGCACATGACCTCGGTCGCCTCCTCGACCGCGCTGGTCACCACCACCCCGATCTGGACGACGCTGCTGCTGCGGCTGCGCGGTCATCGCCCGCCGGCCCTCGTCTGGGCGGGCACCGCCCTCGCCTTCCTCGGCGTCGTGATCCTCACCGGTGTGGATCTGTCCCTCTCCCCGCGCGCCCTCGCCGGGGACGCCCTGGCCCTCGTGGGCGGCATGGCGGCGGCGGGGTACGTGCTGCTGGGCGCCGAGGTGCGCCGCACGGTGGGCACCCTCGCCTACACCTACGTCTGCTACGCCACGACGACCGTGCTGCTGCTCGGTACCTGTCTGCTCTCGGGCTCCGCCCTGGGCGGCTACAGCGGTGCGACGTGGCTCAAGCTGGCCGTGCTGACGGTCTGCGCCCAGTTGCTCGGGCACTCCCTGATCAACCGGGTCGTCAAGGGCCTCGGCCCGTCCGTCACCTCGACGGCGATCCTGTTGGAGACGCCGGGCGCGGCCCTGATCGCGGCCGTCTGGCTGGGGCAGCTGCCGTCGGTCGCGGCCTACCCGGCGCTCGCGGTGATCATGGCCGGTCTCGCCCTGGTGATCATGGCGGACCGCACCCGGAAGCCGGCCGACGCCGGTCCGGCCGACCCCGGCCCGGTCGGCGTCTGAGCACCGCCGTGCGGCGCGGTACGTCCCTCGTTCGGTGTGATGACCATTTTCCGATGGACCGCGTCACCCCGTAGGGGACGGGTGTGCCGCCAGGTCGCCTGTTGGTTGCACGGTGGCACCGGTTTCACCCTTTCGGTACGCCGAATTCCGGTGACAGGTGACGTCCGACCGGCCCGCGAGCCGAACTGATGGGTCGTCAGTCGATACCGCTTGCCTGCTCACACCGCACGTTCGACACCATTTCCGGCCTGCTGATCGCATGATTTGACCGGTCTGCTCGGCGGCCCGTAGGAACTGGTGCTCACCACCGGGCGTCCCCCGGCGGCGCTCTTCGCCCCCGGCCGCGTGACGACCGTGGAGGCGCTGACCTTCCCGTCAACGGGCCGGCCGCCTTTGTCCGGCGACTCTTCCCGGCCCGCTCTTCAAGAGGAGTAGTTGATGTTCGCTGCACGTACCCGCCTGGCCGCCGCCGTGGTGGCTGTCGCCGCGTCCGCCATGGTCTTCGGTCAGGCGTCGGCCGCGATGGCCGACGACCACGACCGTGGCCGCGGCCTGGGGCCGCTGCCGGTGGCGATCGTTTCCCCCGCGCCGGGGAAGATCACCAAGGAGCACAAGGTGACCGACACCTACCAGTACGACGCCAAGGGCGGCTCCTCCTCGCCCGAGGCGCCCCCGGCCTCGCAGACCCCGCCGCCGGCCCCCGCCCCGGAGCCCGGCCCGCTCACCTCGGCCAAGGACACCGTCAACTCCGCGGCCCAGTCCGCGACCGCCGGTGCCTCGAGCACCGTCGACTCCGCCCTGAAGTAGCCGGACCGTTCGTGGGCCCGGGCTTTCGCGTGCCGGGCCCACGGGCACCCCGCGGGGGCGTCCTCACCCTCCCCGGTTACCGCTGGGGGACCCCAGCGGGCTCGATCCGGGCCCGTCCGCGAGTGAGGACATCGTCCTGCCCGCCCGCTACAGCCACCCGTTCCGCTTGAAGCCCCGGTGGATGGCCACGCAGATCGTGACCGTGACGACCATGACCGTCGGGTAGCCGTACTTCCACTTCAGCTCCGGCATGTGGTCGAAGTTCATGCCGTAGATCCCCGCGATCATCGTCGGCACGGCGAAGATCGCGGCCCACGAGGTGATCTTGCGCATGTCCTCGTTCTGCGCGACCGACGCCTGGGCCAGGTTGGCCTGGAGGATCGAGTTGAGCAGGTCGTCGAAGGAGACGACCTGCTCGTGCACGCGCGCGAGGTGGTCCGCGACGTCGCGGAAGTACTTCTGGATGTCCGGTTCCACCAGCCGCATCGGCCGCTCGCTCAGCAGCTGCATCGGCCGCATCAGCGGGGTGACCGCCCGCTTGAACTCCAGCACCTCACGCTTGAGCTGGTAGATCCGGCCCGCGTCGCCACCGCGCGAAGTGCCCTTGCTGGGCGCGGAGAAGACGTCGATCTCGACCTCGTCGATGTCGTCCTGCACCGCGTCGGCGACCGCGATGTAGCCGTCGACCACCTGGTCGGCGATCGCGTGCAGAACGGCCGAGGGGCCCTTGCCGAGCAGTACCGGGTCGTCCTGGAGGCGGTGGCGCAGCGCGCGCAGTGAGCCCTGGCCGCCGTGCCGGACGGTGATGATGAAGTCCCCGCCGGTGAAGCACATCACCTCACCGGTCTCCACCACCTCGCTGGTCGCGGTGAGTTCGGCGTGCTCCACGTAGTGGATGGTCTTGAAGACGGTGAAGAGCGTGTCGTCGTAGCGCTCCAGCTTCGGCCGCTGGTGGGCGTGGATCGCGTCCTCGACGGCGAGCGGGTGCAGGCCGAACTCCCGGGCGATGCCGGAGAACTCACGCTCGGTCGGCTCGTGCAGCCCGATCCACGCGAAGCCCCCCTCGGCCCGTACCCGCCGCATGGCCTCCGCCGGGCTGACGTGGGCGCTCGCCCGCTTGCCGTCGCGGTAGACGGCGCAGTCGACCACGGCGCTGCTGGTGGAAGGGTCCCGGGTCGTGTCGTAGGTGTACGGGGTGTCCCCCCGGCGGAGGGCGGGGCGGACGGCTGCACGCAGGTCACGGATCATCGACATGGCTGGCTCCTTCACGGGCCGGCCGTCAGCCACGGACGCGGGCGCAACGCGGCCGGGAACGTGGACGTGGGTGCCTGGGCAGGGGGATACGTCCGCGAATCGGGCTGCGCTTCGTGCGGGGCGTGGAGGCTGACGGCAGTTCGCAGAGAACTTCGCAGAGAACACGGAACAAAGCGAGACGAAGGCGCTCTTCCGTCAAGTACTGCGGGCGCGAAAGGACTTCCGGGGCCGGGACGGCCGATACGGCGGCCGGGTCTCGGAAGGCTCTTGGGTCACACAGGGCGCGTCCGGAGCGGAGGGACGGGAGAACTGTCGGTACTGCACGGTCGACTAGGATCCACCGCAGCCCCACCTCCTCCGGCCGGTCCCCGCTGAGGGACGAACGTAATTCCCTGACCAGAGGTCAAGGCTAGCAGCCGTGTGACACGCCGGACCCCGCCTTTGCCCGTTCGATACGCGTTCTATGCTCGCTGCATGTCAGACGTTCTCGCACTGGTCGAGGCCCGGCTGCGTACGGCCCTGGGCGAGCCGGACGCACGCGCCGCGGTCACCTTCCTGGGCACGGACCGCATCGAGGTCCTCCGCTTCACCGCTTCCGACGGCGGCGGCGAGGTCGTCCGCTATGCCACCCTCGGGATGTCCGCCCAGCCGATGGCCGATCCCACGGCCACCCTCGTCGATCCGCTGCGCGGCCCCCGCGCCGAGCTGCTCCTCACCGTCCACAAAGGCCGGGCCGACACCGACAAGGTGCTGCGTCCGCTGGCCGTGCTCGCCGCGTCCCCGCAGGTGGAGGGCGTCATCGTGGCGCCGGGCGCCTCGCTGGACACCGGTGAGCCGCTGTGGCCGGGGGCGCCCTTCACCTCCGTGCTCGTCGCCGGGTCCGGAGGCCTGGTCGAGGATCTGGAGCTGGACGAGCCCAGGGAACCGGTCCGCTTCCTCCCCCTGCTGCCGATGACGCCCAACGAGGCGGCGTGGAAGCGGGTCCAGGGCGCGTCGGCCCTGGAGGAGCGCTGGCTGCGGCACGGCACGGATCTGCGTGATCCGCTGCGCGCCGGGGTCCCGCTGGACTGACCGCGGCCGCCGTGGGGCGCGCGGCGGCTTCCGTGCCCCGCCGCCGTGCCGGATGTGACGCGGACGGGGCCGGAGCGACCGGGCACCGGGATGAATCCGCCATGACTCCGCCCGGACGGGTGATCGTCCTTGACGCGGGGCCGACCGCGGAGGACCGTTGGACCCTATGAGGGGCGAACCCAGTTGCCCGAAGTGCGGTGGCCGGGTGCGGGCGCCCGGTCTCTTCGCCGACTCCTGGCAGTGCGGCGTGCACGGAGCTGTGCACCCCTTGCAGCCCGTCGTCCCGCCGAGCGTCGAAGCGCTGGCCGTCGTGGTCAACCGGGCCCGGGTGCCGGTGTGGATGCCCTGGCCCCTGCCGGTGGGCTGGCTCTTCACCGGCGTGGCCTGCGCGGGTGACGACCGCAGCGGCGGGCGGGCCACCGCCGTGGCCTGTTCCGGGCCCGGGCCGCTGGGCGGCCCCGGTGAGCTGCTGCTCGTCGCCGAGGAGCTGGGCGTCGGCCTCGGCGCGCGGTACGCGGGCATCGACGGCCCGGATCCCGGCCCCCATATGTGCGTGGACCGGCCGCCGGACTCCAAGGTGCACGCCGCCGGCCGTCCCACCCCCCTCTGGCACGTCGAGGGCGCGCCGCACGACCGGGCCGTGTTCGCGGGCGAGGCGCGCGGGCTGTGGCTGTGGGCCGTCGTCTGGCCGGAGCGCTCGGGGCTGCTGATGTACGACGAGCTGGTGCTCACGGATCTGCGCGACGCGGGCGCGGAGGTCGACCTGCTGCCGTGCGGCGCGCTCTCGCCGCGCATCCTGACCCCGGGCCCCCAATGAGACCCGTGCCGTCCGCGCTGTCCCGGCCGTCCGGGCTGTCCGTGCCGCCCGCGCCGAGCCGTCCGGCGGGGTGACCCTGACGTGCGTGCGGGCGTCAGATGGCCGTAAGCGATCACGCATGATCCTTGACCGGGCCGGACCCGGTCGTATTCAGGCCGTATTCAAACGACGGCTATCCTGAACCGGTCCTGTCCATACCGCTTGCCGTGGGGAGCCGTGTCGTGCGCATCGATCTGCACACCCACTCCACGGCCTCGGACGGTACGGACACCCCCGCCGAGCTGGTCCGCAACGCGGCCGCCGCCGGGCTGGACGTCGTCGCGCTGACCGACCACGACGGGGTCGGCGGACACGCGGAGGCCATCGCGGCCCTCCCCGCGGGGCTGACCCTGGTCACCGGCGCCGAACTCTCCTGCCGACTGGCCCCCTCCCCGTCCGGGGAGGCCGCCGTCGGCCTGCACATGCTGGCCTACCTCTTCGACCCGCTGGAGCCGGAGCTGGCCCGCGAGCGCGAGCTGGTGCGCGACGACCGGGTGCCCCGCGCGCGCGGCATGGTCGCCAAGCTCCGTGAGCTGGGCGTGCCGGTCACCTGGGAGCGGGTGGCGGAGCTGGCCGCCGGCGGGGCCGTGGGGCGGCCGCACGTGGCCAGCGCCATGGTCGAACTCGGCGTGATCGACACCGTCTCCGACGCCTTCACCTCCGACTGGCTGGCCAACGACGGCCGTGCCTACGTCGACAAGCACGAACTCGACCCCTTCGACGCCATCCGGCTGGTCAAGGCCGCCGGCGGGGTCACCGTCCTCGCGCACCCGCTGGCCGCCCGGCGCGGCCGGTGCGTGTCGGAGAGCGCGATAGCCGCCCTGGCCTCGGCCGGCCTGGACGGCATCGAGATCGACCACATGGACCACGACGAGCCCACCCGCGCCCGGCTGCGCGGCCTGGCCGCCGACCTCGGTCTGCTGACCACCGGTTCCAGCGACTACCACGGCAGCCGCAAGACCTGCCGGCTCGGCGAGTACACGACCGACCCGGAGATCTACGGCGAGATCACGCGCCGCGCGACGGGCGCGTTCCCCGTTCCCGGCGCGGGCGGCTGACCCACCCCGGGTTCCGCCGGCTCCCACGGCCGCCCTCCGCCTTCGCGGGCTCCGCCACGGACGACGTGTCCGTATGCCCGTACCCACCCCTACGCCCTCGGCATCCGCGCTCCCGCGCGCTCCCCACCTCCCCGCTCGCACCACTCCCGCAAGGCCCTCACTGTGTTCGACATCGCTGTCTTCGGATCCCTCTTCCTCACGCTTTTCGTGATCATGGATCCGCCCGGCATCACGCCGATCTTCCTCGCCCTCACCTCCGGCCGTCCCGCCAAGATCCAGAAGAAGATGGCCTGGCAGGCGGCGGCGGTCGCCTTCTGCGTCATCGCCGTGTTCGGCATCTGCGGCCAGCAGATCCTGGACTATCTGCACATCACGACGCCCGCGCTGATGATCGCCGGTGGTCTGCTCCTGCTGCTCATCGCCCTGGACCTGCTGACGGGCAAGTCGGAGGAGCCGACGCAGACCAAGGACGTCAACGTCGCGCTCGTGCCGCTGGGCATGCCGCTGCTCGCCGGCCCCGGTGCGATCGTCTCGGTGATCCTCGCGGTGCAGCACGCGGACGGTTTCGCCGCGCAGGTGTCGGTGTGGACCGCGATCGCCGCGATGCACCTCGTGCTCTGGCTCGTGATGCGTTACTCGCTGCTGATCATCCGGGTCATCAAGGACGGCGGCGTGGTGCTCGTGACGCGGCTCGCGGGCATGATGCTCTCCGCGCTCGCCGTGCAGCAGATCATCAACGGCATCACCCAGGTCATCCACGGCACCTGAGGCCCGGCCGGACTGCCCCGGAGGCACGACCCGGGCATACGAAACGCCCCCGTACGATCGAGCGTACGGGGGCGTCGGCCGTTGCCGAACGTAAGGCGTTACCGGACCGCGGTGGCGGCCGGGCGGATATAGATGCGCTGGCCGATCTGAGCGGCCTGCTGCACGATCCGGTTGACGGAGGCGGCGTCCACGACGGTGCTGTCCACGGCGGAGCCGTCGACGTCGTCCAG
Source organism: Streptomyces sp. NPDC042259 (assembly GCF_055582085.1). Classification (NCBI taxonomy): domain Bacteria; kingdom Bacillati; phylum Actinomycetota; class Actinomycetes; order Kitasatosporales; family Streptomycetaceae; genus Streptomyces; species Streptomyces sp. NPDC042259. The sequence continues at coordinate 639,704 of NZ_JBVJDW010000004.1, forward strand.
GCGCATGATTTCGAAGCGCAAGGCTTCTCCCTTCGTCTGATCCTCCTGAGGAGAACTTCAGTGAATAGTGACGCGCGCGGCTACAGTGCGGCGCGTTCCATACGTGTCCAACGAGGTGGTGCCTGCAAACATTCCCTACGCTAAGGAAATTTTTAACTTAACTAATTACCGGTCGGTAGCGTGATGGATTGTGTCCGCTGGGTGACCGCCGCGAGCATGAGACGCGACAATGAGATGTGTATGAATGACACGCAGGGCCGCACCGGCCCCCAAGAGCACCCCGGCCCCCTGGACCTCGCCACGATCGCCGCCGGCGTCGAGCGCACGAACGAGCTGCTCACCCGGGTGCTGGCCGAGGTCGCGACGACCCCCTCGACCCACGCGATCTTCGTGGACGCCGGGTACGTCTACGCCGCCGCGGGGCGGCTCGTCACCGGCACCGAGGACCGGCGCACCTTCGATCTCGACGCGGAAGGACTCATCGAGGCCTTCATCGACCGGGCCCGCACGATCTTCCCCGACAGCCGGCTGCTGCGGGTCTACTGGTACGACGGCGCCCGCCGCCGGATCCACACCACCGAACAGCAGAGCATCGCCGAACTCCCCGACGTGAAGGTCCGGCTCGGCAACCTCAACGCCAACAACCAGCAGAAGGGCGTCGACTCCCTCATCCGCACCGACCTCGAATCCCTCGCCCGGCACCGCGCCATCAGCGACGCGGCGCTCATCGGCGGCGACGAGGACCTCGTCTCGGCCGTCGAGGCCGCACAGGGCTACGGGGCGCGCGTCCACCTCTGGGGCATCGAGGCCGCCGGCGGCCGCAACCAGGCCGAGCCGCTCCTGTGGGAGGTCGACAGCCAGCGCACCTTCGACCTCGACTTCTGCAAGCCGTACGTGACCCGCCGCGCCGTCTACGAGCCCTTCGGCGACGCCCCCGTCCACCAGGGCCCCGCCCCCACCCGCGACGACGTGCGGTTCGTCGGCGCCCGGGTCGCCGCCCAGTGGCTCGGCTCGCGCGGCCGGGCCACGCTCGCCGAGCTGCTGCCCGGCCACCCCTATCTGCCCGGCTCCGTCGACCAGGAGCTGCTGGTGGAGGCGGAGGCGCTGCTCGGCCTGTCACTGCGCGGCCACGCGGATCTGCGCCGGGCGCTGCGGGACGGCTTCTGGGACCATCTGCGCACCCAGTACTGAACGACGGCCGCCGGGCGGGCGTCGTACGGTCGTACGTAGGGCCCACTGCCCGGCGACATCACCGGGCGCGCCCGCGCGTGCCGGAATGCGCGCGGGGGACACGAGTGGAACCCTGACAAGGGGTAACCCTGACCAAGGGGTGGTCGCGGACGTCGCGGCCGGCCCCGACCGTCGGCGAAGTGCGGAAGAGAAACGAGGCGATCGGCCATGTCGGCCTCCGACCGTGCGGGGCGCGGGGCGCCCTGCTGGGTGAGCCTGCTGACCAGCAACCTCAGCGCGGCACAGGACTTCTACAGTGCGGTGATGGGCTGGACCTTCCGGCCCGGCTCCCTGGGCGAGGACTTCTCCGTGGCGCTCGCGGACGGGAAGCCGGTCGCCGGTCTCGGCAACGTCGCCAAGTCCATGGGCGTCCCCGTCTCCTGGACCTCCTACTTCGCCGTCGACGACGCCGATGTGGTGGCGGCGCGGATCCGTGAGCGCGGTGCGACGGTCGCGGTCGGGCCGATCGCCGTCGGGCGCGGCCGCGCGGCGCTGGCGGCGGATCCGGCGGGGGCCGTGTTCGGATTCTGGGAGGGCACGCTCCTGCCCGGCTGGCACATCGGCAGCGGCAGCGCCCCGGCCTGGCTGGAACTGCGCACCCGGGACGCCTTCGCCGCCGCCATGTTCTACGGCGAGGTCTTCGAATGGGCCACGGACCGGCCGGGCCGGATCGAGGTCCGCTACGAGGACGAGGCGGTCATGGTGCTGGCAGGCGAGCAGACGGTGGCCTGTCTGCGCGGCGGCGGCGTCGAGGCGGCCCCCGATCCCCGGGTCCGGCCGCGCTGGCACGTCTACTTCTGCGTCGACGACGTCGAGAAGGCCGTGGAGGCGGCCCTCGCCGCCGGCGGAACGGTCGCCGCCGAGCCCGGCCGCTCGTCGGTGGGCCGCGAGGCGACGCTGCGGGACCCGGAGGGCGGTCTCTTCACGGTGACGGCGCAGGCCGAGTGCTAGGGCGGGGCCCGCACCACCGCTGCGCGGCGGTGCCCTCAAGCGCCGGACGGGCTGCTGGGCTCTGTCCTCAAGCGCCGGACGGGCTTGGTTTCAAGCCCGTCCGGCGCTTGAGGACGCGCCCGCAGGGCGCTGGCCGCCGCAGGCGGCAATGACAGCGCAATGACGGCGCGCCCGCGGCGGCACCGCGTTCAGTCCGCGGTGCCCCAGAAGCGGATGAGAGCTTCAGCCGTGGCGGCCGGGCGTTCGGCGTTGGGGGAGTGGCCCGCGCCCTGGACGACCGTGCGCACCGCCGACAGTTCCTTGGCCATCGCGTCGATCGACGGCACCGGCCAGGCATAGTCCAGCGCCCCGGAGACCACGTGCTTGGGCAGCGCCACTTCCGCCAGCTCCGACGTGCGGTCCGGCTCGCTGATCAACTGGCGCCCGGTGACGATGAGTTGCTGCGGGGCCGTGCCCATCCAGCGCCGGTGCAGAAAGGCGTCCAGCTCCGGCGACGCGTCCTCGGCGGGGCCGTTCTCCGCGTCCACCCGCCGCATCTCCTGCCAGACGGCCTCCATGTCCAGCGTGGTCAGGGCGTGGATCAGCATCCGGGTCCGGTCCTGCTGCACCGCGGAGATCGCGGCGGGGCCACAGCTCATGACGGTGAGCGAGCGGAACGGCGACGCGTCCGCGAGCACGGCGGCGCGGGTGATCAGCCCGCCCAGGGAGTGTCCGAGCAGATGGACGTCACCGCCCAGCGCGGCCGCCTGCGCGAGCACGTCCAGGGCCAGTTCGCCCTGCTCGTACGCGCCCTCCTCGCGCGGACCGTCGCTCTCGTGCTGCCCCCGGCCGTCGACGGCCACCGCCCGGTACCCGGCGGCCGCGAGGGGCTCCAGCAGGGCGATGAAGTCCTCCTTGCCACCGGTGAAGCCCGGTACGAGCAACACCGTGCCGCGCGGGCGCGAGGCCGGGCGCGCGTCGTGCACGGCGAACTCCCCGCGCGAGGTGGCCAGGCGGTACGCGCGTGCACACGCGGGGAGGGTGAGGAAGGGCGGACGGCTCATGGCACGAGGCTAACGCGACGTCCGATGGCCGCCGGAACCGCGGGCTCGCGACGACGACGATCGGGTTATGTCCTTGAAAGTCGAATCATCGGAGAACGCAGTGAACACGGCAGACACGGCGCACACGGCACGGGCGCTCGACGGCAAGGTGGCCCTCGTGACCGGCGGCAGCCGGGGGATCGGCGCGGCCGTCGCACTCCGGCTCGCGCGGGACGGCGCGGATGTGGCGTTCACCTACCAGCACAGCGCGGAGCGGGCGGCGGAACTCGTCGCCACGATCACGGCCCTGGGCCGCCGGGCCACGGCCGTGCGGGCCGACGCGGCCGACGGGGCGGCGGCGCGGGAAGCGGTGGAGCGGGTCGTCGCGGAGTTCGGACGGCTGGACATCCTGGTCAACAACGCCGGTGCCGGGGCGGTGGGTCCGATCGGGGAGATGAGCCCGGCGGACGTCGACCACATCCTCGCGGTCAACGTCCGGGGCTCCTTCCTGACGGCCCAGGCCGCGGTCGCGCACCTGGGCGAGGGCGGGCGGATCGTGACGGTCGGCAGTTGCATGGCCGAACGGGTCGCCTTCCCCGGAGCGTCGCTGTACGCGATGAGCAAGGCGGCCCTCACCGGCCTGACCAAGGCTCTCGCCCGGGAACTCGGGCCCCGGGGCATCACGGCCAACATCGTGCACCCCGGCCCCGTCGACACCGATATGAATCCGGCAGACGGTCCGTCCGCCGCCACCCAGGCCGCCCTGACCGCGGTGGGCCGCTACGGCCGGCCCGAGGAGATAGCCGACACGATCGCCCACTTGGCGGGCCCGTCGGGGGCGTACATCACGGGCGCGTCCGTCGCCGTGGACGGGGGCTTCGCGGCCTGACCCCGATACGGCCCCGGCCCCGGGTACACCAACGGCCGGTCACCCCGCGTGGGGTGACCGGCCGTCGGTGGTGGTGCGTCAGCCTTCGGTGGTGACCTTGGGCTTGGTGGTGCGCGTGCGCTTCGGCTTGGCCGGGGCCTCGTCCGTCACCTCGGCCGCGGGCTTCGCGGCGCGGGTGCGCTTCGGCTTCGCCTCGGCGGCCGGGGCGGCCTCGGGCTCGGCGGCGACGGCCTTCTTGGCGCGGGTGCGCTTGGGCTTGGCCTCGGTGGCTTCGGCCGTCTCGGCGACGGCGTCGGCGGCCGGGGCGACGGCCTTCTTGGCGCGGGTGCGCTTGGGCTTGGCCTCGGCGGCCTCGGCCGTGTCGACCACGGCTTCGGCCTTCGCGGCGGCGGCCTTCGTGGTGCGAGTGCGCTTCGGCTTGGCCTCGGCAGCCGGCTCGGCGGCCTCGGCCTCGGCGGCGACGGCCTTCTTGGCCCGCGTGCGCTTGGGCTTGGCCTCGGTGGCTTCGACCGTCTCGGCGACGGCGTCGGCGGCCGGGGCGACGGCCTTCTTCGCGCGGGTGCGCTTCGGCTTGGCCTCGGCGGCCTCCTCGGCCACGGGGGCCTCGGTGACGGCGGCGGTCTCGACCGGGGCGACGGCCTTCGTGGCGCGGGTGCGCTTCGGCTTGACCGGGGCGGCCTCCGCGACCTCGGCCACCTCCGCGGCCGGGGCGGCGACGGTCTCCACCGCGGCCTCGGCCTTCTTCGCGCGGGTGCGCTTCGGCTTGACCGGGGCGGCCTCGGCAGCCTCGGCGACCGGGGCCGTCTCCAGGACGGGCTCGGCGGCGACGGCCTTCTTGGCGCGGGTGCGCTTCGGCTTGGCCTCGGCGACCTCCTCGGCCACAGGAGTCTCGACGACGGCGGCGGTCTCGACCGGGGCGGCGGCCTTCTTCGCCCGGGTGCGACGGACCGGCTTGGCCGGGGCGGCCTCTACGGCCGGGGCCGGGGCGACCGTCTGGAAGTCGGCCTCGGGCGCGGCCACGACGGCCTTACGGGCCCGGGTCCGCTTCGGGGCGACGGGGAGCGCCTCGGTGGCCTGAGCCGGAATGACCGAGGTGGCGGCCGCCGCGACAACGGTCTGGACCGTCTGGAAGTCGGGCTCGGGGGCCTTCCGCACGGCCTCCAGCGGCGCCAGCGGCGCGAGGGCGCCCTGCGGCCGGCTGCCACGCGTACGGCGACGGCGCTGCTGACGGTCGGGCTGCTGCTCCGGCGCCGGTGCCTTGGCGGCCGGGGCGTCGGTGGCCGGCGCCTCGCTCGTCACGGGCGCGACGGCGGCCGGGGAGCCGGAGCCGTTACGGGTGCGACGGCGACGGCGCGGCTTCGCGGGCGTCTCCGGAGCGGACTGCTCCACAGCGGTCCCGGTCGGCGCCGGGGCGGCCGCCTCGGCGACCGGGTCCGAGCCACCGCGGGTGCGACGACGCTGACGGGGCGTGCGGGTACGCTCCGGGCGCTCCTCGGCCACCGGCGCGGACGCCTGCTTCGGACCCCGGCCGCGACCGCGGCCACCGGTCTCGCCGAGGTCCTCGATCTCCTCGGCCGCGAGCCCGGCACGGGTCCGCTCGGAACGCGGCAGGATGCCCTTGGTGCCGGCCGGAATGCCCAGCAGCTCGTAGAGGTGCGGGGAGGTGGAGTACGTCTCCTCCGGCTCGTCGAACGGCAGGTCGAGCGCCTTGTTGATCAGCTTCCAGCGCGGGATGTCGTCCCAGTCGACCAGGGTGATCGCCGTACCCGACTTGCCCGCGCGGCCGGTGCGGCCGATGCGGTGCAGGTAGGTCTTCTCGTCCTCGGGCGTCTGGTAGTTGATCACGTGGGTGACGTTGTCGACGTCGATGCCGCGGGCCGCGACGTCGGTGCAGACCAGGACGTCGACCTTGCCGTTGCGGAAGGCGCGCAGCGCCTGCTCGCGGGCGCCCTGGCCGAGGTCGCCGTGGACCGCGCCGGAGGCGAAGCCGCGGCGGGCGAGCTGGTCGGCGATGTCCGCCGCCGTCCGCTTCGTCCGGCAGAAGATCATCGCGAGCGCGCGGCCGTCCGACTGGAGGATGCGCGAGACCATCTCCGGCTTGTCCATGTTGTGGGCGCGGAAGACGTGCTGCGTGATGTTGGCGACGGTCTGGCCCTCGTCGTCCGGCGCGGTGGCGCGGATGTGCGTGGGCTGCGACATGTAGCGGCGCGCGAGGTTGATGACCGCGCCCGGCATGGTCGCCGAGAACAGCATCGTCTGGCGCTTGGCCGGCAGCATCGTGATGATCCGCTCGACGTCGGGCAGGAAGCCCAGGTCGAGCATCTCGTCGGCCTCGTCCAGGACGAGGGCCTTCACGTGCGAGAGGTCGAGCTTGCGCTGGCCGGCCAGGTCGAGCAGCCGGCCGGGGGTGCCGACGATCACGTCGACGCCCTTCTTCAGCGCCTCGACCTGCGGCTCGTAGGCCCGGCCGCCGTAGATCGCCAGGACCCGCACATTGCGGACCTTGCCGGCGGTGAGGAGGTCGTTGGTGACCTGCTGGCACAGCTCGCGGGTGGGGACGACCACGAGGGCCTGCGGGGCGTCGGTCAGCTGCTCGGGCTTGGCCCGGCCCGACTCGATGTCGGCGGGCACGATGACGCGCTCCAGCAGGGGCAGGCCGAAGCCCAGCGTCTTGCCGGTGCCGGTCTTGGCCTGGCCGATGACGTCGGAGCCCGACAGGGCCACCGGGAGCGTCATCTCCTGGATCGGGAAGGGGTGCACGATGCCGACGGCTTCGAGGGCTTCGGCGATTTCGGGGAGAATCCCGAGGTCTCGGAAAGTGGGCTGAGATGTCAGCGGATTGCCTCTTCTGTGAGACGCGGCGTGAGGCGGCGAAGGGGGTCGTACGTACCGCGCCGGGGTACTGCCCGGCCTGGGGAAGCCGGAAAGCGCGGGACCACTGCCTTCGCTCGAGCTCTCGTGCCGCGAGCGGATCCCTCCAGATGTGCGTACGTCTCGCACGCACCGCGCGGAGGGCGGTCGGTTTTGTGGAAGCCGATCGGGCCACCGACCGGGCATCCGCTGGAACTCCGGGGACCGGTGAGTGACGTCTCCAGAGGACACAGCATTGGAACAGCCCACCGAATACTCGGCAGGCGCATTACCACTGTACCCCGGAAACGCGCATGTGTGTCCGGACAATCCTTCGGACGGATGGGGATGAAGTGGCTGACCAGGGCCTTCCCCCTGTAGCGGAGCGGGCTAGGGTGCCTTCCATGGAGACGCCCGACAAGGCCAACGAGCCCGCCGACGAAGAAGCACTGACCGGAATCGCCGCCCAGGACTGGGCCCAGGCCTCCGCCGCCCCGCAGTACCGCGCCGCGGTCGTGGACCTGCTGGGCGCCCTCGCCTACGGCGAGCTGGCCGCCTTCGAGCGGCTCGCGGAGGACGCCAAGCTGGCGCCGACGCTCGACGACAAGGCCGAGCTGGCCAAGATGGCCGCCGCCGAGTTCCAGCACTTCCAGCGGCTGCGCGACCGGCTCGCCGCGATCGACGTGGAGCCGACCGGCGCGATGCAGCCCTTCGCGGCGGCGCTGGACGAGTTCCACCGCCAGACGGCGCCCTCGGACTGGCTGGAGGGCCTGGTCAAGGCGTACGTCGGCGACTCGATCGCCAGCGACTTCTACCGCGAGGTGGCGGCCCGGCTGGACTCCGACACCCGCGCCCTGGTGCTGACCGTGCTGGACGACACCGGTCACGCGACCTTCGCGGTGGAGAAGGTCCGGGCCGCGATCGAGGCCGAGCCCCGGGTCGGCGGCCGGCTGGCGCTGTGGGCCCGGCGGCTCATGGGCGAGGCGCTCTCGCAGGCGCAGCGCGTGGTCGCCGAGCGCGACTCGCTCTCCACGATGCTGGTCGGCGGGGTGGCCGACGGCTTCGACCTCGCGGAGGTCGGAAAGATGTTCTCCCGCATCACCGAGGCGCACACCAAGCGGATGGCCGCGCTCGGCCTGGCCGCCTAGGTCGTGTCGGGAACGTAGCGCCGTACGCCCGGAGGGCGTGGCCCGGTGCGTTTGGTGCGTCCGTGCCAGGCGTCGCGGGCCGGGTGGGACGTGGCGCGCACGCCCTGGCGGCGGCGCGCTCCCCCGGCGCACGGGTGCCGGCCGGGGCGCGGGAATCCGGGCGCGCTCGCTTCAAGCGGTGGCTGATCGGCGGGGCGCCCGGCCCGCCGGGCGCAGCAGCAGGGACTGCAGGGCGACGGCCACGCAGAGGGAGGCGACCAGGGTGGCCACCGCGTGGCCGGACCCGAGGACCGAGTGGGTCAGCAGGGCACCGAAGAGCGCGGAGACCGGTCCGGTGGACAGCGCCAGGAGCCGGGACCGGAACTGCCCGTAACGGCTGGGCAGCCAGCGCAGGGCTCCGTAGGAGACGGCGAGGCCGATGAGGACCGAGCCGAGCGCTTCCCAGAGGATCATGGTCACTTCCCTCCCGTGCGGGGCCGAGGAGCAGGTGCAAATCGGTCGTAGCGGTCTTACCCCATGCCCGTCCGTGGCAATCCTCGCCCCGGACGCCGGGCCGGGTGCGACGGCGCGTACGACGACGGGTGTCGCGGCGGGTACGACGAACGGCGGGGCCCCGGTGAATTCCGCACCGGGGCCCCGCCGTTCGTCACTGCCGTCCGACTGCGGACTCAGAGCGTGCTGAAACCGACCCTGCGGACGGTCGGCTCGCCGAGCTCCACGTACGCCAGTCGCTCAGAGGGCACCAGGACCTTGCGGCCGTGGTCGTCCACCAGGCTCAGCAGCGGCGTCTTGCCGCCGAGGGCGTCGGCGACCAGGCGCTCGACCTCTTCGGCAGACTGCCCGCTCTCCAGAACGATCTCGCGGGGTGCGTGCTGCACGCCGATCTTGACCTCCACGGCTTATGTCCCTCCGAAGATGTGGGTTCCCCCGTGCCGGAGCCCGGGGGAGGGGTGCGCGGTCAGCCGCGCCGTACCTGCCACACACTAGCCCGGTACGGCCACGAGCCGAGCCGGTCTCCGCTCGCTCGCAGCGAACAGGGCGAATCGCCGAAGACCGGCCGGGGCCGTCCCGGAGTCCCGCCTCAGAGTTCCGGGGCGTTCTTCGGGAAGCCCGCGATGCCGCGCCACGCCAGCGAGGTCAGCAGCTGGACGGCCGTCTCGCGCGGGACCGCGCTCTCGCTGGAGAGCCAGTAGCGGGCGACGACCTGGGAGACGCCGCCGAGGCCCACGGCCAGCAGCATGGCCTCGTCCTTCGACAGCCCGGTGTCCTCCGCGATGACCTCGCTGATGGCCGTCGCGCACTCCAGGGAGACCTTGTCGACCCGCTCGCGCACGGCCGGCTCGTTGGTCAGGTCCGACTCGAAGACGAGCCGGAAGGCCCCGCCCTCGTCCTCCACGTACGCGAAGTAGGCGTCCATGGTGGCCGCCACGCGCAGTTTGTTGTCCGAGGTGGAGGCCAGTGCGGTGCGCACCGCGTGCAGCAGGGCCTCGCAGTGCTGGTCCAGCAGGGCGAGGTAGAGGTCCAGCTTGCCGGGGAAGTGCTGGTACAGCACCGGCTTGCTGACGCCGGCGCGCTCGGCGATGTCGTCCATCGCCGCCGCGTGGTACCCCTGCGCCACGAAGACCTCCTGGGCCGCGCCCAGGAGCTGATTGCGTCGGGCTCGGCGCGGCAGGCGCGTGCCTCGCGGGCGCGCCTCGGTCTGCTCGATGGCTGTCACGCCGCCTCCCATGATTGTTCCGTGCACGGTGTGCACCGCGCCCGCCATCGTACTTTTGGGTAACCGGGCCGTGCGTGGTCGGAGCGGAGAATTTCACGGAGCGGACGCTGTCGGAAGCCGACAAATAGCCGACAATCGGTGCAGGTCACCTCAGGTGACCCCGGGTTACCCGGCGGGACCGCGGTCGCGGTCACCGGTAGTCGTCCTCGTCCTCCTCCACGATCCGGGCCTGTTCCAGGAGGTCCGCCTCGTTGGCGGAGTCGGGTCCGGAGGGCGGTGGCGACTCGTCCCGGCGGGGGGCGAGGTCCGCGCGTTGCTCCGCGGCGTCGGCCTCCGGTGCCTCGACATCGAATTCCGTGACGTCCTCGTCGTCCTCGAACGTCGCGGGGTCGGACGGGTCGATGGTCATACGGCGCCTCTTTCCCGGTCTGCCTGATCGAGCCTTGTCGTTCGCGCTGTCCCGTGTGTGCTGCCCGTGCTGTCCCCGGCCGCCGTCCCGTGCCGAAACGGGCCCCGCGCGGCCTTGCGGTTACGAGCCTAGGAGAGGCGGCAGCCGACCGCCAGACGATCTGTGACGGCCGCCACAGGGGGCCGGGCGTGATCGTCTCGTAACATTGCCCGCATGTCATCGACCCAGTCGCCGGACGCCCGCGCCGTACCCGTGGTGCCACCCACGCGGTCCTCGCAGGTCAGCGAGGGCGAGGAAGTGCGCACGGTGTCCCTGGCCGGGGCCACGCTGGCCGTGCGCTCCCGGCCCGCCGCGCGGCCGGGGCTGGCGCCCGCGCTCTTCGTCCACGGACTCGGTGGTTCCTCGCAGAACTGGTCCGCGCTCATGGAGCGGCTCGCGGACACGGTCGACGGCGAGGCGCTGGACCTGCCGGGCTTCGGGGAATCGCCCCCGCCGGACAACGGCGACTACTCCATCACCGGGCACGCACGCGTGGTCATCCGCCATCTCGACGCGGCCGACCGCGGCCCGGTCCACCTGATCGGCAATTCGATGGGCGGCGCCGTCGCCACCCGCGTCGCCGCCGTCCGGCCGGACCTCGTCCGCACCCTCACCCTCGTCTCGCCCGCCCTGCCCGAGCTCCGCCCGCAGCGCACGGCCGTGCCGACCGGGCTGCTCGCGGTGCCGGGCGTCGTCTCGCTCTTCGCCCGCATGACCAAGGACTGGACGCCCGAGCGGCGCACCCGCGAGGTGCTGGCGCTCTGTTACGGCGACCCCGCGCGGGTGTCGCCGGAAGGTTTCGCCCTGGCCGTCGCGGAGTACGAGCGCCGACTCGCGCTGCCCTACTTCTGGGACGTCATGGCGCGCTCGGCCCGCGGCATCGTCGACGCGTACACCCTCGGTGGCCAGCATTCGCTGTGGCGGCAGGCGGAGAAGGTCCTTGCCCCTACGCTGCTCGTGTACGGAACACGCGACCTGCTCGTCTCCTACCGCATGGCACACCGCGCGGCCAAGGCTTTCCGCGACTCGCGGCTCCTGACGCTGCTGGACGCGGGCCACGTCGCCATGATGGAGGATCCGGACGCGGTGGCCCGTGCCTTCCGCGAACTCCTCGCGGACACCGCGAACACGTCTGAACGGAGCGCCCCGCCCCGTGGGTAAACACAGCGCACGCACCCCCCGGGCCGCACAGGAGGCCGCGGCACCGGCCGCCCCCGGCACGGGGCGCAGGCGCGCACCGGCCGGCCAGGGCCCGCCGGCCCCGCGCTCGGGGGCACCGGGCCGGGCCGGCCAGGGGGACGTCGCGGGTCCGGCGGACCACCGTGCGGACCCCGCGGGTGAGGCCATCCGGCCGTCCGCCAGGAGCGGGCATCCCGCCCCGGCGGAGCGGGGCCTCGGCTGGGGATTCATCGGCCCGCAGCGGGGGGAAACCCCCCAAAGCCCGGGGCGCGGGCATGCTCCGCCCGAGGATGGCTCCTCGGCCTCCGAGGCCTATGGCCATGGATCTTCCGGGCATGATCCAGATGTGTATGAGACTTCCGGGTACGGCCCCTCCGGCCAGGCTTCCGCTCCGGCCGCCGCCTACGTTCCCCCGGCGTACGTCCCGTCCGGGGACTACGGCTGTGACGACCCCGACCGGACGCCGCTGCCCACGCCGCGCGGCACGGGCGGCGGTGGCGACCGGCGGGTCGCCGTGGCGAGATCCGGCGGCCCGGCGCGGACGGTGACCGGCGTGGCCGCCGCCGTGGTCACGGCGGTGCTGGCCGTCGTCGTCGGCGGTCAGGTCGAGGACACCGCGGACGTCAAGGCCCAGGCGCGGTCCGCGGATGTCGAGCGGCACCGCTCGGACGCCGCCTCGCGCTCCGACAGCCGGCCCACGCCGAACGGCGGCGCGGCCCTGCCGCTCTCCTACGGCCAAAAGATGGCGAAGAAGTTCCCGCTGGACGCGAAGGCCAAGGCGTCCGGCACGTTCGAGCCCGTCGGCGGCCTCGACCGGGGCCCCGGTACGGGTGAAGTCCTGCGTTACCGCGTTGACGTGGAAAAGGGGCTGCCGCTCGACGGGGCGCTCTTCGCCGAGGCCGTGCACAAGACCCTCAACGACGACCGCAGCTGGGGCCACGGCGGCAAGCGGACGTTCGAGCGCGTCTCCTCCGGGAAGGCCGACTTCGTGGTCACCCTGGCCAGCCCCGGCACGACGCACGTGTGGTGCGCCAAGTCGGATCTGGACACCACCGAGGACAACGTCTCCTGCGACTCCGCCGCGACCGACCGCGTGATGATCAACGCCTATCGGTGGGCGCAGGGCGCACAGACGTACGGCGACCGGATGTACGCCTACCGGCAGATGCTGATCAACCACGAGGTCGGGCACCGCCTCGGGCACGACCACGAGTTCTGCGCGAAGCAGGGCGCCCTCGCGCCGGTGATGATGCAGCAGACCAAGTTCCTGACCACGGACGGCGTGACGTGCCGCCCCAATGCCTGGCCCTTCCCCGAAGAGGACTGAGAAGAGTCGAGGTGGGCCGGGGGGCGGGAAGACCGAGGCTCCCCTTGCCCATCCCATTCCCTGAGACATCTGGTCTCTGATCCTGAGACATCTTTGCCAGTGGCCGAAAATTCGTTCAATGTTCTGGCCATGTCGCACCACCACGCCTCCGAGATCGCCGGCTTCGAGCTGGCGCTGATCGGCGTGGCCGCGCACGCAGTCGCCGACATCCTCTGTCGCTGAGACCGCCCTTCCCCCGCGTGCTTCCGCGCCGCCCTTCGGGGCCGCGCCCGCCGGGGGCGGTCCGTGCGCCGTGCGCCCTTCCCGACCGCCTTCCGTGGGTGCATTCCGCTCTCTTTTCTCGCTTCCGCGAAAGGCATACCCCGTCATGCGTCACATGTCCGTCATATCCCGCCGCGTGGCCGCGGCCGCCGTCAGTGTGGTCCTGATCGGAGGCGCGGCGGCGTGCGGCCCGGAGGGCGGCGACGGCGCCGACGGCGACGGCGGCGCCCAGGGCTCCGCGAAGAAGGGCGGCACCCTCACCGTCCTCAACCGGCAGCCGCAGAAGCAGTTCGACCCCGCCCGCCTCTACACCTCCGGCGGCGGCAACATCCCCTCGCTCGTCTTCCGCACCCTCACCACCCGCAACCGGGAGAACGGCGCCGAGGGCACCAAGGTCGTCCCCGACCTCGCCACCGGCATCGGCACCCCGAGCGACGACGCCAAGACCTGGACGTACACGCTCAAGGACGGGCTGACGTACGAGGACGGCTCGCCCATCACCTCCGCCGACGTCAAGTACGGCGTCGAGCGCTCCTTCGCGGCCGAACTCTCCGGCAGCGCCCCCTACTTGCGCGACTGGCTGATCGGCGGCGACACCTACCAGGGCCCGTACAAGGAGAAGAAGGGCCTCGACTCGATCGAGACGCCCGACGCGAAGACCATCGTCTTCAAGCTGAAGAAGTCCGAGGGCGACTTCCCCTACTTCGCCACCTCCACCCAGTTCGCACCCGTGCCCAAGGCGAAGGACACCGGCGCCAAGTACGCGGAGCACCCGGTCTCCTCCGGCCCGTACAAGGTCGTGAAGAACGTCGGCGACGGCGAGCAGCTGGTGCTGGAACGCAACACCCACTGGTCGGAGGAGACCGACAGGGAGCGGCACGCCTACCCCGACCGGATCGAGGTCAAGTCCGGTCTCTCCCCGGCGGTCATCAACCAGCGCCTCTCCAGCGGCCAGGGCGCGGACGCCGCCGCCGTGACCACCGACACCAACCTCGGCCCCGCCGAACTCGCCCAGGTCAGCGGCGACAAGAAGCTCGCCGCCCGGGTCGGCACCGGCCACTTCGGGTACACCAACTACCTGGCCTTCAACCCCAAGGCGAAGCCCTTCGACGACCCGAAGGTGCGCGAGGCCGTCGCCTACGCGGTCAACCGCACGAGCGTGGTGAACGCGGCGGGCGGCTCCTCGCTGGCCGAGCCGGCGACGACCTTCCTGCCGAACCAGAAGTCCTTCGGCTTCACGCCGTACGACCACTTCCCGGCGGGGAAGACCGGCAACGCGGCCAAGGCCAGGGAACTGCTGAAGGAGGCCGGTCACGAGGACGGCCTGGAGATCACCCTGACGCACTCCACCGCCCAGGACTTCGAGACCAGCCCCGAGATCGCCACCGCCGTCCAGGCCGCGCTCAAGGAGGCCGGGATCAAGGTCAAGCTCGAGGGCCTGGAGACCAACGACTACGAGGAGAAGACCCACAGCCTCGACAAGCAGCCGGCCCTCTTCCTCGCCCACTGGGGTGCCGACTGGCCCTCCGGCGGCCCCTTCCTCGCGCCGGTCTTCGACGGCCGGCAGATCGTCAAGGAGGGTGCGGGCAACTACAACGCCTCCCGCCTCGACGAGCCCGAGGTCAACGACGAGATCGACGCGATCAACAAGATCACCGACCATGACGCAGCCGCCGCGCGCTGGGGCGCCCTCGACCGCAAGATCGGCGAGCGGGTGCTGACCGTGCCGCTGTTCCACCCGGTCTACAAGCGCCTCTACGGCAAGAGCGTCAAGAACGTCGTCATCAGCGACTGGACCGGTGTCCTCGATGTCTCGCAGGTCGCGGTCAAATGACGGACCTCCTCATCACCTCGGAACCGGAGGCGGGGACCGCCCCCGCCTCCGGCGCCCGGCAGGTCTGGCGGCGGCTGACCGCGCGCAAGTCCGCGGTCGCGGCCGCCGCCGTGCTGGGCCTGCTCGTCCTCCTCGCCCTCGGCGCACCCCTGCTGGCCGCGCTGGAGGGCCAGGACCCGAACACCTACCACGACACGCTCGTCGACTCCGCGCGCGGCGGAGTACCGCTCGGCGACTTCGGCGGCATCAGCGCCGAGCACTGGCTCGGCGTCGAACCGGGCACCGGCCGCGACGTGTTCGTACGGCTCCTCTACGGTGCCCGCGTCTCCCTGCTCGTCGCCCTCGGCGCCACCGTCGTCCAGGTGCTCATCGGCCTCGTGGTCGGCCTGGCCGCGGCGCTCGGCAACCGGTTCGTCGACAGCGCGCTCAGCCACCTCACCGATGTGATGGTCGCGATGCCGCTGCTCGTCTTCGCCATCGCGCTGATGGCCGTCGTGCCCGCGGACTTCCCGCGGCCGGTACTGCTGGTCTTCGCCATCGGCCTGCTCGCCTGGGGCCCCACGGCGCGGCTCGTGCGCGGTCAGACGCTGAGCCTGAAGAAGCTCGACTACGTCTCGGCCGCCCGGCTCACGGGCGGTTCGACCTGGCGCGTCGCACGGCGCGAGCTGCTGCCCGCACTCGCCGCGCCCGTCATCACCTACGCGGCCGTCCTGCTGCCGAGCAACATCGTCATCGAGGCGAGCATGTCCTTCCTCGGCGTGGGCGTGAAACCGCCGACGCCCTCCTGGGGGCAGATGCTCTCCAATGCCACCACCTGGTTCCGCGCGGACCCCGCGTACGTCCTGCTGCCGGCCCTGCTGCTGTTCGTCACCACGCTCGCCTTCACCGTGCTCGCGGACGGGGTGCGCGTCGCGCTCGACCCGCGCGAGGCGTCCCGGCTGCGGGTCGGCAGAGGGCGGCGCGAGTCCCGCAAGGCCCGCCCGGGAGGCACGGCGTGATCACCTACTTCCTGCGCCGCGCCCTGGGCGCGGTCGCCGTCGTCCTCGTCCTCTCGGCCGTCGTCTACGTGACGTTCTACGTCGCACCCGGCGACCCCGCCCGCCTCGCCTGCGGCCCGCGCTGCAACCCCGAGCAGATCCGGCAGGTCCGCGAGCAACTCGCGCTGGACGACCCCCTCCTGCTCCAGTACTGGCACTTCCTGCAGGGCGTGTTCACCGGCCGCGACTACTCCACCGGTGCCGCCGTGCTGCACTGCGACGCCCCCTGCTTCGGCCTGTCGTACCAGAACAACCAGCAGGTCACCGACATGCTCGTGGAGCGGCTGCCCGCCACGGCCTCACTGGCCGTCGGCGCCATGGCCGTCTGGCTCGTGGTGGGCATCGGCACCGGACTGCTGTCCGCGCTGCGGCGCGGCGGGGCGACCGAGCGGATCCTCACCTGGCTCACCCTCGCCGGCACCGCCACCCCGGTCTTCATCAGCGGCCTGGTGCTGCTGATGGTCTTCTGCGCGTACCTGGAATGGCTGCCCTTCCCGTCCTACGTGCCGCTGACCGAGGACCCCGAGCAGTGGGCCTGGAACATGCTGCTGCCCTGGGTGGCGCTCGGCCTGTTCGAATCCGCCAAGTACGCGCGCCTGACCCGCAGCTCCACGCTGGAGACGCTGGCCGAGGACCACATCCGTACCTTCCGCGCCTACGGTGTGCCCGAGCGCTCGCTCGTCGCGCGGCACGCCCTGCGGGGCGCGCTGGCCCCGGTCATCGCCCTGACCGCCGCCGACTTCGGGTCGATCTTCGGCGGCGCGGTGCTGACCGAGACGATGTTCGGCCTGCCCGGCATCGGCCAGCTCCTGGTGCGCGCCACCCAGACCATCGACCTGCCGGTCGTCGTGGCCGTCGTGGTGCTCACCGGTGCCGCCGTCGTGATCGCCAACATCGTGGCGGACGTGCTCTACGCCGTCGCCGACCGAAGGGTGGCCCTGCGATGACCGCCGACCTCCAGCCCCTGGTGTCCGTGGCGGACCTCTCCGTCGCCTTCCCCACCGGGGACGGCACCGTACGGGCCGTCGACGGCCTGTCCTTCGAACTCGCCCCCGGCGGGGCGCTCGCCATCGTCGGCGAGTCCGGTTCGGGCAAGAGCACCGCCGCGTACGCCCTGCTCGGACTGCACCGGGGTACGGGCGCCGAGGTCACCGGCTCGGTCCGGGTCGCCGGCCACGACGTGACGGCCGCGGACGACGCCGAACTGCGCCGGGTACGCGGCGGGGTGGCGGCCATGGTCTTCCAGGACCCGCTCTCCTCCCTCGACCCCTACCAGGCCGTCGGCGACCAGATCGCCGAGGTCTACCGCCTGCACCGCCCCGGCGCCTCCCGGCGGGACGCCCGGGCCCGGGCGGCCGAGGTGCTCGACCGGGTCGGCATCCCGGACGCGGCCCGCCGCGCCCGCTCCCGCCCGCACGAGTTCAGCGGCGGCATGCGCCAGCGCGCCCTCATCGCCATGGCGCTCGCCTGCGAGCCCCGCCTCCTCGTCGCCGACGAGCCCACCACCGCCCTCGACGTCACCGTCCAGGCCCAGATCCTCGACCTGCTGCGCGATCTGCGCGCGGAGACCGGCATGGGCCTGCTCCTGGTCACCCACGACCTGGGCGTGGCGGCCGGCAGCGTCGACGACCTGCTGGTGATGAAGAACGGCCGCGCGGTCGAGCGCGGCCCCGTCCGCGCGCTGCTGGGCGCGCCGCGCGAGACGTACACGCGCGACCTGCTGGCGGCCGTGCCCCGGGTGAACGTACGCCGGACGGCCCTGCCCGCACCGCCTGTGGACACCCGCCCCGACGATCCCGTCCTGCTCGAAGCCACCGGCCTGCGCCGGGAATTCGGGCGCGGCAAGCGGGCCGTCACCGCCGTGGACGGGGTGTCGCTGACCGTACGGGCCGGGGAGACGGTCGGTGTGGTCGGCGAGTCCGGGAGCGGCAAGACGACCCTCGGCCGGATGCTGGTGCGGCTGCTGGAACCCACCGGCGGAGAGCTGCGCTACCGGGGCCGTGAGATCGGCACCCTGCGCGAGCGGGAGCTGCGGTCCTTCCGCAGCGAGCTGCAAATGGTCTTCCAGGACCCGGTCTCCTCGCTCAACCCCCGGCGCAGCGTGGGCGAGTCGATCGCCGACCCGCTGCGGGCCGCCGGGAAGCTGGACGACGGACAGATCGTCGCGCGGGTGCGGGAACTGCTGGAGCGGGTGGGGCTCGGCCCCGGCGCGTACCACCGCTATCCGCACGAGTTCAGCGGCGGCCAGCGACAGCGCGTGGGCATCGCCCGGGCGCTCGCGCCCGAGCCCAGGCTGATCGTCTGCGACGAGCCCGTCTCCGCCCTGGACGTCACCACCCAGGCCCAGGTCGTACGGCTGCTCGGCGAACTGCAGCGCGACCTGGGGCTGGCGCTCGTGTTCATCGCGCACGACCTCGCCGTGGTGCGGCAGGTCAGCGACCGGCTGGTGGTGATGCGCGGCGGGCGGATCGTCGAGGAGGGCCCCGCCGACACCGTCTACGAGCGGCCCCGGGACCCCTACACCCAGGGCCTGCTGGCGGCCGTACCCGTACTCGAACCGGCGGAAGCCGTCGTCTAGCGCGGAATAACGCCGCATCCCCCGGAAAGTCACGTGCGTTCACCCCTTCCGGTGGCGCGACGGACAACCGTCCATCGCGCCACCGGGGACCGCGCATAGCGTGCTCCCGCTGCCGTTCGGCGGTTGCCGACGTGGCCATCAGGGAGAGACGGGGGTGCGCTCGTGCGCGTGGGACTGCTGACCGAGGGTGGGTACCCGTACACCGCGGGCGGGAGCGGCCGGTGGTGCGAGCGGCTGGTCCGCGGACTCGGCGGGCACGACTTCGAGATCTACGCGCTGAGCCGCGACGCCCGCCAGGAACAGGGCGGCCGGTACGCGCTCCCCGACCACGTGCGGCGGGTGCGGACGGCCCCGCTGTGGGGCGAACCGGCCGCCCGGGCCGGGGGGCGTGCGTACGGCGCGTACGGCAGGCGCGAACGGCGCGCGTTCGACGGGCACTTCGGCGAACTGGTCGCGGCGATCAGCTCGCCGGGCCCCTGCGCGTCACCGGAACTGGCGTACCGTTTCGCCGACGGACTGTACGGTCTCGCCGAGCTGGCCCGCGACGCCGGCGGCCTGGGGGGCGCGCTCCGCTCCGAACAGGCCCTGCGCACACTGGAGAAGGCCTGCCGGGCGCCGGGCGCGCACCCCGCCGCCTACGGCGCCCGCGTCGCCGACCTCCTCCTCGTCTCGGGGCTGCTGGAACGGGTGCTGCGCCCGCTGTCCCTGGACTGGTACGGCGCCTCAGGCGTCGGCGGCGGCGGTGCCGACCGGGGGCTGGCCGGCGTCGACCTGTGCCACGCGACCTCCGGCGGCGCCGCCGCGCTGCCGGGCCTGCTGGCCAAACGCTTCTTCGGGACGCCTCTCCTCGTCACCGAATACGGGTCGCGACTGCGCGCGTATTACCTGCTGGAAGGCGGTGCGGGGCCCGCCGCCGAGACGGCCGGCGCCGGGCTGTCCCGCGCCGCGCGCACCCTGCTCTCCGCCTTCCACCGGCGGCTGGCCGCCGAGATCTACGACGCGGCGGCACTCGTCACCCCCGGCGACGCCCGGGACCGGCGCTGGCAGGAACACTGCGGCGCCGACCCCGAACGGCTGCGCACGGTCCACCCCGGCATCGACCCGGGCCGCTACGAGGCGGTGGGCGAGGGCGTGGGCGAGGCCGGTGCGGCCCGCACCGACGACGGCCGGACCCTGGTGTGGGTGGGAGGCCGCCCCGAACCCGCCCTGTGGCAGGCGCTCGCCGAACTGCGCGAGGCCGAGCCCGACGTCCGCCTCCGCGTCGTCGGCCCCCCGGACCCCGAACCCCCACCGGATTCCGGGCCCGGCGCGGCCCTGGGCCCGGCCGTCACGTTCGAGGAGACCGCCTCCTACGAGGAGGCGGGCGACCCGGACGTCTACGCCTCGGCCAGCGTCGTGATCCTCGCCGGAACCGTGGACGGCTTCCCGGCTCCCCTGGTGGAGGCGATGCTCTGCGGCAGGGCCACGGTCTCGCCCGACATCGCGGCGGTGCGGGACGTCATCGGCGGGACCGGGCCGGTCGTGCCGCCGGGCGACGCCCCGGCCCTCGCCGAAGCCTGCCTGGCGCTGCTGCGCGACCCCGAGCGGCGGGCCCGGCTCGGTGCCGCCGCCCGGGCACGGGCACTCGAACTCTTCACCGTCGAGCGGAACGTGGCCGCGTTCCACGGGATCTACCTCGAAGTCCTCTCCCGCGCCCCGGTGCGGCAGGAAACCCCGGACCCGTCCGTGCCGTTCGCCCACGCGGCCGACGCCCACCCGCCGCTGCCCTGGAGCCGTTCCACCGCACCGACCTGGGCGGGCCGCCCATGACGACCTCCCTCACCGACGACAGCTCCCCGACCGCCGCCGGCATACCCCCAGCCCACGCCGGCCCCGCCGATCCGGTCAAGGCGCTCATCCGACGCCACCACCTGCTGTGTGCCCGCGCCGCGGATCCCTCGGAACTCGCCGCCGCCCTGGAGGCGCGCGGCGTCACCGACCGGGTGGCGGCCGAGTGCCGGCACCGCGACGTGTTCTCCCTGGCGGAAGAGATCCACGCACGCGTGGAGCGCGCGGACGGGCCGCTGCCGATCGAGCCCGCCACCCCGGCGGCCGACGGACCGGACGCCCGCGGCCCCGGCGCGTCCGACCGGAGGGCATACGACCGCAGCCCCTACGGCTGGGGCCTCACGGGCTGGCTCTGCTGCCTCTGGCTCGTCGCCTACGCCCTCGTCGGCGACCGCCTGCTCGTCGCACTGCACGGCGACCACCGGGGCACCGGTCTGCCCGCCCTGCCCACCGTGGCCGCGGGCGCCGTGCCGACCGCCGTCGCGCTGGCCTGCGCCCTCGCCCCGGCGGCCTGGTGCGGCTACTGGTTCGGCATCCGGGCCTGCCGCGCACTCGCGACCAGCCGGGGACTCGCGGAATTCGGGGCCCGGGTACGCCCGCTGCTCCTCGCCGCGGTCGGCGCGTTCCTCGCCCTGCTCCTCGCGCTCCTGTGGGCCGCGCACCGGGCGGTGTCCACGGCCCCGGTCGTCCCGCCCGGCACCCGGCTGGGCGGACCCTTCGCCGCCGCCCTGGAGTCCGCCGGGCAGCTCGCCGCCACCCCGGCGCCCACCACCTGGCCCGCGCTCGGCTACGCCACCGTGGCGGCGCTGGGCACGCTCCTGTTCGTCGGCCGGCTGCTGGCGGCCCACGGCTTCGGCAAGGCGGCCGTGACCGCCCTGCTCGCCGCCTGCGCGGCGGAGGCCGCACCGCTGGGCGTGCTACTCGCGGCCCGGCTGCCCGGGTGCGCGGACCTGGGGTGGCCCGTGGCCCGGGCGGCCGGGGCGTACGGGCCCGCCGTCTTCCCCCTCGTGGCGTGCGCCGTCCCCGCGCTCGCCCTGCTCGCCTACTCCCTCTCCGCCCTGTCCCGCGCCTGCGCCCATGGCCGCGGGGAATTCGCGTACGCGCCGGGTCGCCTCCGCCCGGGCGCCTCCCCCTCGGCCCCCGCGCCGGAGGCATAGGGGGAGGAGCCCTCGCCCGGTGACCCCGATCCGCCGCCCCCGCGGCACGCCGCACACCCCGTCAGAGGAGCAAGAAAGATGACCGTTCACCCCCTCAGCACCGCCGGGCGAGAGCGAGGGCGCGACCGATGAGGGTCCTTCTTCTCGGCGCCAACGGCTACCTCGGCCGCTATGTGGCCGACCGGCTGCTCGCCGACCCCGCCGTCCAGCTCACCGCCCTCGGCCGGGGCGACGAGGCGGACGTCCGCTTCGACCTGGCCACCGGCAGCCCCGGCGCGCTCACCCGGTTCCTGAACGCCGTCCACCCCGGCGTGGTGATCAACTGCGCCGGCGCGACGCGCGGCGGCGCCCGCGATCTGGCGCGGCACAACACCGTCGCCGTCGCCACGGTCTGCGAGTCGCTGCGCCGCAGCGGCTGCGGAGCCCGCCTGGTGCAGGTGGGCTGCTCCTCGGAGTACGGGCCCTCGCAGCCCGGCTCCTCCACGGCCGAGGACGCCGTGCCGCGTCCCGGCGGCCCGTACGGGGTGAGCAAGCTCGCCGCCACCGAGCTGGTGCTCGGCTCCGGGCTGGACGCCATCGTGCTGCGGGTCTTCTCCCCGGTGGGGCCCGGCACACCGGCCGGCTCGCCGCTGGGCCGGCTCGCCGAGTCCATGCGCCGCGCGATGCAGAGCGGCGACAACGAACTCAAGCTCAGCGGCCTCGGCGTCCAGCGCGACTTCGTCGACGTGCGCGACATCGCCCGGGCCGTCCACGCGGCCTCGCTCTCCGCGGCCCAGGGCGCCGTCAACATCGGCACCGGCCGCGCGGTCCGGCTGCGGGACGCCGCGTCGCTCCTCGCCCGGGTCGCGGGCTTCGGGGGCGCCCTGCACGAGCTGGACGACCCGCACCTGGGCAGCCCGCCCGCGTACCCCTACCCGGACGGCTGCGGCACCTGGCAGCAGGCCGATGTGCGCACCGCCCGCGACCGGCTGGGCTGGCGGCCCCGGATCGGCCTGGAGGAGTCGCTCGCCGATATCTGGATGGAGGCGGCGTGTCGCATTTGATCTCCTCGGGGCGCCGCCGGTCCGCGCCGCCGGGGGAATCGCCGCTCCGCTTCGGTGTCCCCGGCTTCGCCCACCCTCTGGTCGCCCCGCTCGAATGGGGCGAACTGGCCCGTGCCGAAGTGTCCTTGGACTGGACCGTGCTCAATGTCGCGAGCGGCCCGGGCAGCCGCCCCGACCCGTACTGTCTGACCGCCGCCGCCCGGCTGCGCGAGGCGGGCGTCCGCGTCCTCGGTCACCTGGACGTGCGGTTCGGCTCCCGCCCGTTCGGTGAACTGGTGTCGGAGGCACAGCGCTTCCTGAACTGGTACAAGGTCGACGGCTTCTCCTTGGACCGCTGTCCGACCGAGGCATCCGCCCTCCCCGGCATCCGGCGGGCGGTCACTACGCTGCGCACCCTGCGCGAGCGTGCGTACGTCGTACTGGTCCACGGCACGCACCCGTGTTCCGGCTACGCCGCCCTCGCCGACCAGCTCGTCACCTTCGCCGGGCCCTGGTCTCGCTACCGCTGGTCGCAGGTCGCCGAGTGGACCGCCGACCACCCGCCGGAGCGCTTCTGCCACCTCGTGCACGGTGTGCCGCGCCCCCATCTGGACGAGGCCCTGCGCATCGCCCGCTGGCAGGGCGCGGGGACCGTCTACTTCACGGACCGGACGGATCGCGACGAAGCGGACCCCTGGGAGTCCATGCCCGGCTACTGGGACGAAATCGTCTCGCGCATCGGACCGGGTCTCTCGGAATGAGACGGGGCGTGGCAGGGTTACAGGGGAAGTACGTACGTCGCCTGCATGTTCCCCCGTACTCGCGGGGATGACCCTGGAGACCCCGTGTCGCTGCCACCCCTGGTCGAGCCGGCTGCCGAGCTCACCGTCGAAGAGGTCCGTCGGTACTCCCGCCACCTGATCATCCCGGACGTCGGGATGGACGGGCAGAAGCGCCTCAAGAACGCCAAGGTGCTCTGTGTGGGGGCCGGCGGTCTCGGTTCGCCCGCCCTCATGTACCTCGCCGCCGCCGGTGTCGGCACGCTGGGCATCGTGGAGTTCGACGAGGTCGACGAGTCGAACCTGCAGCGCCAGATCATCCACAGCCAGGCGGACATCGGCCGATCCAAGGCGGAGTCCGCCCGCGACTCGGTGCTCGGCATCAACCCGTATGTGAACGTCGTCCTCCACCAGGAGCGCCTGGAGGCGGAGAACGTCAAGGAGATCTTCTCCCAGTACGACCTGATCGTGGACGGCACGGACAACTTCGCCACCCGCTATCTCGTCAACGACGCGTGCGTGCTGCTGAACAAGCCGTACGTGTGGGGCTCGATCTACCGCTTCGACGGCCAGGCCTCGGTGTTCTGGAGCGAGCACGGCCCCTGCTACCGCTGCCTCTACCCGGAGCCCCCGCCGCCGGGCATGGTGCCCTCCTGCGCCGAGGGCGGGGTGCTCGGTGTGCTCTGCGCCTCGATCGGCTCCATCCAGGTCAACGAGGCCATCAAGCTGCTCGCGGGCATCGGCGAGCCGCTGGTCGGCCGTCTGATGATCTACGACGCCCTGGAGATGAGCTACCGCCAGGTCAAGATCCGCAAGGACCCCGACTGTGCGGTCTGCGGGGAGAACCCGACGGTCACCGAACTCATCGACTACGAGGCGTTCTGCGGTGTCGTCTCGGAGGAGGCCCAGGAGGCCGCCGCCGGGTCCACGATCACTCCCAAGCAGCTCAAGGAGTGGATCGACGAGGGTGACGACATCGACATCATCGACGTCCGCGAGCCGAACGAGTACGAGATCGTCTCCATCCCCGGCGCGCGTCTGATCCCCAAGAACGAGTTCCTGATGGGCACCGCCCTCCAGGACCTCCCGCAGGACAAGAAGATCGTCCTGCACTGCAAGACGGGCGTCCGCTCCGCGGAGGTCCTCGCGGTCCTCAAGGCGGCGGGCTTCGCCGACGCGGTGCACGTGGGCGGCGGCGTGATCGGCTGGGTCCACCAGATCGAGCCCGAGAAGCCGGTCTATTAGCCGGTGTCCTCAAACGCCGGACGGGCTGGATGTGGCTGACCTCAGCCGTATCCAGCCCGTCCGGCGTTTGAGGACGCGCCCGCAGGGCGCTCGCCGCCGCCGGGACTATGCGCAACTCGTACCGGCGGCCGGGACCTTGCCGTTGAGCAGGTAGTCGTCGACCGTGCGTGTCATGCAGGCGTTGCCGCTGTTGTACGCGCCGTGGCCCTCGCCCCGGTACGTCACCTCGATGCCGACCCGCTCGCCGAGCTGCCGTGCCATCTTCCGGGCGCCCTCGTACGGCGTGGCCGGGTCACCCGTGTTGCCGATCACGACGATCGGGGCGGCGCCCTCCGCGCGTACGTCCGGTGCTTTCCACTGCCCCTTGACCGGCCAGTCCGTGCAGCCGAGCAGGGACCAGGCCGCCGACTCCCCGAAGACCGGCGACGCCGCACGGAACTCGTTCAGGTGCGCCTTCACGTCGTCCACGCTG
Source organism: Streptomyces sp. NPDC042259 (assembly GCF_055582085.1). NCBI lineage: Bacteria > Bacillati > Actinomycetota > Actinomycetes > Kitasatosporales > Streptomycetaceae > Streptomyces > Streptomyces sp. NPDC042259. The sequence goes on from NZ_JBVJDW010000004.1 coordinate 664,677, forward strand.
TAGCGCTGGTCGGCGTCGGCACAGGAGATGGCCCTGTTGGCGGCCTGGAGGTTGCTGTAGCGGCCGTCCGGGTTGCGGCCGGCGAGGGAGTCGAAGAGCAGCAGCAGGGTGTCACCGGTGCCCTTGCCCATGGCCTCCTGGAGCCCGGCCGTCAGGTACTTCCAGGTGTCCTTGGAGTACAGGGCGGCCGCGATGCCGTTCACCGCCTCGTCCTGGGTGAGCCTGCGGCCGCCCTGAGAGGTGGGCAGCGGCTTCTCGTCGAGCTTCTTCAGCAGGTCGGTGATCCGGTCCTGCGTCGGGCAGCCCGGCGCGCCCTGGGAGGCGCAGTCCTTCAGGTAGTTGCCGAGGGCGAGCTGAAAGCCCTTGGTCTGGCCGAGGTTGCCCCGCAGGACGTCCTGGGTCGGGTCGACGACGGCGTCGAGGACGGCGCGGCCGACCTTCTTCGGGAACAAGTGGGCGTAGACGCCGCCCAGTTCCGTGCCGTAGGAGATGCCGAAATAGTGGAGCTTGTCGTCACCGAGGGCGGCCCGCAGCCGGTCCAGGTCGCGGGCGGTGTTCGTCGTGGTCACATGGGGGAGCAGCTTGGCCGAATTGCGCCGGCAGGCGTCCACGTACGCCTTGTTGGTGGCCAGGGCGGTGCGGAGTTCGGCGTCGTCGTCCGGTGTGGCGTCGAGCTGCGCGGCCGCGTCCAGCTCCGCGTCGCTCTGGCACCGCACGCCCGCGCTCTCGCCGACGCCGCGCGGGTCGAAGCTCACCAGGTCGTAGCGGTCGCGCAGTTTGTCGTAGCTGTCGGCGAAACCCGGCAGTGTGGCCACGCCGGAGCCGCCGGGGCCGCCGAAGTTGAAGACGAGTGAGCCGATACGGCGCGAGGTGTCCCGGGCCTTGACGCGGATCAGCGCGAGGTCGATCTTCTCGCCGTCCGGGTCGGCGTAGTCCAGCGGTACGGGCAGTGTCGCGCACTCCCATGCCCGGCCGGGCGCCTTGCCGTCGCCGCCCTGCGCGGCGGTGGGGGCGGAGCACTTCTTCCAGCGCGGGGAGCCGCTGCCGGAGGCACGGTCCTCCGAGCCGTTCTTGCCGTCGATGGGCCTGCCGTTCTCGCACCCGGTGGCGGCGAGGACGATCGCGAGGGCGGCGGAGGCGAGGGCGGTGGCCCGTAGCCGTATGGGACTCATGGCGCAAACTCTACGGACCGGACGCCGGGGAGGTGGCGGGGCCGCCGGGAAACCCCTGGCCGGGGGGAGTGCGGCGCCGGTGGCGAGCCGGGTCAGGTGCGCAGGCGCGCGCAGCCCGCCTCGCGGGCCGCCGCGTCGACGAAGGCCGGGAAGGCGACGCGCGCGTCGTCGAGCCGGGTGTGGGTGCGGCCCGGTCCGGTCCGCAGGGCGAAGACCGTGGGGCGGCCGGCGCAGTCGGCGCGCACGAGGGCCCTCCTCTCCTCGATACGGCCGTGGGCCCGCCAGCCGGGCGCGGGCGGCCGGTCGCCCGTGAGGCCGTCGAAGAGGGCGACGAGCCGGGGTATGCCGATCGCCGCGAACCGGATCGCCGGCCGGCCGTCGGCGGCGGGCACGGCGCAGGTCCACAGGGTGCCGGGCGGCGTGCCCACCGCCTCGGAGGGGCGCCGGACGCTCTTGGCCGGATGCCCGGGACGCCCGGAACCCTTCTGGACGGAGTGCTCGGCGCCCTCGGTCGCGCCAGCCGTGAGCCCGGGTATGGCGCAGCCGTCGCCCCGCTCCTCGCCCGTGCCGTCCCGGCCGTCGCCTCCGGTGGCGGGGGGCGTCCGCAGGGGTGGCCCGGAAGCACAACCGCTGACGCTTATCGCTCGATTGGCTATTTCTATCAGCAGTTTTCCGGTTATCTCCGGTGCCGGTCCCCGCGCGAGGCCGGGGTGGCCGCCGGGGGCGGTGGAATCGGCGAAGGTGCCGGTCAGGGACACGACGGAGGGGCGGCCGCCCACATCGCAGCTCTCGGGCAGGACCAGCGCGCCCGACCCGGCCGTGACGAACCCGGGAAGCCCGCCCGGCAGCGCCGTGCCGCCGCCCGCGAGCAGCTCCTCCAGCCAGCTCCGCCGCTGGTCGGCGCCGCGCGGACCGGTGTCGAACCGGACGGAGATTCGCTGGCGGTAGGCCTCCGGGCCCCGGTCGACCTGCCAGCTCAAGGCGCAGTGACCGCTGGGCCGTTCGCGCGTGGGGGCGCGCTCGGCGGCGGTACGGTGGCGGGCGCCGCGCGGGAAGGGCCCGCCCTCCCGTGCGTCCCCGGGCCAGGTGCCCCAGCAGTACCCGGGGGAGGTGAGCGGTCTGAACTGCGTCTGCCACAGGGCCACCAGGGCGGCGACCAGGGCCGCGATGGCCAGAGCCCCGGTGAGCAGCCGTGCGGTGCCCCCGGTGCGCCCGGCCCGTGACGTGCTGTACGACACCTCGTCACCCCGCTCGTCGACTCGCCTGCCCAGTGCGGAACTTCAGTGCGGGGAATCGTAGTGCGGGCCACTGACATTCGATCCGGTGTGTCCGAACCGCCGGTGTGATGTGCTATGTGTGCTATGAGCAGACGATGCCCGACTTCGGCACGGTGCCGTCCAGCAGGTACGCGTCGACCACCCGCGTGACGCACGCGTTGCCGCTGTCGTAGGCGCCGTGCCCCTGGCCGCGGAAGGTCATCTCCACGCCGACGCCCGGGCCCAGTTCGCGCGCCATCTCGCGCGCCCCCTCGTACGGTGTGGCCGGGTCACCGGTGTTGCCGACGACGAGGACGGGGGCGGAGCCGGCGGCGCCGACGTCCGGGTTCCGCCAGGCCCCCTTGACGGGCCAGCCGGTGCACTGGGTGAGGCTCCACGCCATGAAGTCCCCGAAGACGGGGGACGCCCGGTGGAATTCCGGCACCTTCTCCTCGATCTCGGCGGCCGTGTAACGCTGCGCGAAGTCGGCGCAGTTGATGGCGGCGAGCGAGGACTGCAGCGAGCTGTAGTGGCCGTCCTCGCTCCGGCCGTTCATGGCGTCGCCGAGCGCGAGGAGGAGTTTGCCGTCCCCGTTCTCGGCGTCCTCGATGCCTTCCGTGAGGTAGTCCCAGAAGTCCTTGGAGTACAGGGCCTGCGCGATGCCGCCGGTGGCGAGGGACTCGGTCAGCTCGCGGGTGCCGCCGGCGGGTACCGGATCGCCGTCCAGACGCTTGAGCAGATCGGTGATCTGCTTCTCGGTGGGGCAGTTGTCGGATGTTCGCGCACAGGCGTCCAGGTAATTGCCGAGGGCCAGCTGAAAGCCCTTCGCCTGGCCGAGGGCGCCCTGTACGGGGTCGTCGGACGGGTCCACGACGGCGTCGAGGACGGCCCGGCCGACGTTCTTCGGGAACAAGTGCGCGTATACGCCGCCCAGTTCGGTCCCGTACGAGACGCCGAAGTAGTGCAGCTTGTCGTCCCCGAGCACCTGACGCATCAGGTCCATGTCGCGGGCCGCGTTCTCCGTCCCCACATGGGGGAGGATCTTCCCGGAGTCCTTCTCGCAGCCGGAGGCGTAGCGGCTGACGCGCTCCACCAGGGCCTTTTCCTCGTCCTTGCCGTCGGGGGTGCCGTCGGCCGCGTAATAGACGTCGAGGTCCTTGTCGCCCAGGCAGGTCACCCCGTCGCTGCGGCCGACGCCGCGCGGGTCGAAGCTGACCAGGTCGTACCGGGTGCGCAGCGCCTTGTAGTCGTCGGCGAAGGCCGGGAGGGAGGCGACGCCGGAGCCGCCGGGGCCGCCGAAGTTGAAGACGAGCGAGCCGATGCGGCGGGCCGGGTCGGTGGCCCGGGCGCGGATCATGGCGATGCCGACGCTGCCGCCGTCGGGGCGGCCGTAGTCCAGGGGGGCGCGCAGCGTCGCGCACTCCCAGTCGCCGCCGGGTGCCTTGCCGGTGCCCTGGCTGGTGCTGGGCGCGGGGCAGGTCTTCCAGTCCGGCCGCTGCCCGGCCGAGGCGGAGGACGCGGCTTCCGCGCGGTCGGCGCCGTCGCCGTCGCAACCGGTGACCGCGCCCGTCAGCAGCACCGCGCAGAGCAGGGCGCCGGCCCGTAGCGATCTGGACACGGTGGCACTCCCGGGGCTCGGCGGAACACGGCGCTCCCATCCTCCGGCCGGTGGTGCGGGGGGCGCGCGGCGTGCGGGGCGTACGGGTTAGGCGTGGCCGGCGGGTGTTTGGGTGACGGCCGGTTGTGCCTCTTGCCTGGCCGGCGGTTCTTTGGCCTGCGGGCCGTCGTTGCCGCCTTTCGCCTGGCCGGCGGATGCTCGGCTGCCAGCCGGTTGTGCCGCCTGCGGCGGCGGGCGCCCTGCGGGCGCGTCCTCAAACGCCGGACGGGCTTGATGTGGCTGGGCTCGGCCGACACCAGCCCGTTCAAGCCCGTCCGGCCATAGAGGGCACAGGCTCGCGGCCCAAAACCGCCTCTACAAGGCGACGAACGTGATCTCGGTGGCCTTGACGCTCACCCATACCGGCACGCCTTCGGCCAGGGACAGGTCGGTGGCGGCGGATGGGGTGATCTCGGCTACCACTTCCGGCTCGCCGTCCACCAGGACGCGTAGTCGGCCGCCCTGTGCGGTGATTTCCCGGACCTTGCCGTGCCAGACGTTACGGGGGCTGCCGGTGGGCCGGGTGGTGTGCAGGGACACCGCCTCGGGGCCCACGACCGCCAGCCCGGCGGTGGCCTTCGCGGGCACCGGGTCCGCGAGGACCAGGCTCGCGCCGCCGTCCAGCAGCAGCGTCCGCTCGTCCGTGGGCGTGCCCGGCCAGGCGTTGCGGCCGAGCATGCGGGCCACCCAGGGGGAGCGGGGGTGCCGGGTCAGCTCGGCCGGTGACGCGTACTGGACCGTACGGCCGTCCTCCAGCACCAGGATCCGGTCGGCGAGCGACACGGCCTCCACGGGGTCGTGGGTGACGAGCAGACAGACGCCGGGGAAGTCGGCGAGGTGGGTGCGCAGGGTGTGCCGGACATGGGCCCGCGTCGACTGGTCGAGCGCGGCCAGCGGCTCGTCGAGCAGCAGCAGCCGGGGGCGCGCGGCAAGGGCGCGCGCCAGGGCCACGCGCTGTGCCTGGCCGCCGCTGATCCGGCCGGGCTTGCGGTGGGCGAGCTGCCCGACGCCCAGCCGGTCGAGCCAGCGCTGGGCTTCGCGGCGTGCCTCGTCCTTGGGCACGCCCTGGGCGCGCGGACCGTACGCGGTGTTGGCGAGCGCGGTCAGGTGTGGGAAGAGGGCACCGTCCTGGGGGACCCAGGCGATGCGGCGCCGGTGCGCGGGGACGCCGGACACGTCCGTGTCACCGAGGGCCAGGACGCCCGCCGTGGCGCGGGGGGTGAGACCGAGGAGGGCCCGCAGCAGCGTGGACTTGCCCGCGCCGTTGGGGCCGACGACGGCGATGGTGGTGCCGGCGGGCGCGTCGAGGTCCGCCTCGGTCGCGCCGGTCACGGTGGCGCGCAGGGGGAGCGGTTCGGCGGGCGGGCCCGCCGGGACCGCCGCCGCCGCCCCAGACTGCTCGGGCGCCGGGGGCTCGGGCGGTCCGGCCGTCGGCCCCGGCACGTCCCGCCCGGCGGTCAGCCAGCGGCCGCGCAGGGCCAGCAGGACCGTCGTGGCGATGGCGAGCAGGAGCAGCGAGACGGCCGTCGCCCCCTCGGGGTCCTCCTGCAGGAGCAGATAGACCTGGAGCGGCAGGGTCTGCGTCGTCCCCGGCAGATTGCCCGCGAAGGTGATCGTCGCCCCGAACTCGCCGAGGGCGCGGGCCCAGCACAGGGCGGCGCTCGCGATCAGCCCGGGCCCGACCATGGGCAGGGTGATCGTGCGGAACACCCGCAAGGGGGCGGCGCCGAGCGATGCCGCCGTCTCCTCGTAGCGCGGGTGGAGCCCCGCGAGCGCCCCTTCCAGGCTGATGACGAGGAACGGCATCGACACGAACGCGGACGCCAGCACGGCCCCCGCCGTGGAGAACGGCAGGGTCACGCCGCACCACGACTCCAGCCACGGTCCGAGGATGCCCCGCCGGCCGAACCCCTGGAGCAGCGCGACCCCGGCGACCGTCGGCGGCAGCACCATCGGCAGCATCACCAGGCACCGCACCGCGGCCTTGCCGGGGAAGTCGACCCGGGCCAGCAGCCACGCGAGCGGCACACCGAGCACCAGGGCGAGCAGCAGGGCCCAGCCGGAGACGAGCAGCGAGAGCCCGAGCGCCTCGGTGACCTCGTGCGAGCCGAGGCGGGACGGGAGGGTCCCCCAGGGCGTACGGGCGAGGATGCCCGCCAGCGGCAGCAGCAGGAAGGCCACCGCCAGCGCGGCGGGCAGCGCGAGCGCCAAGGGTGTGCGCCCCCGGCGCGCACGGGTTCGGGTCACGGCCGCTGGAACCCCGCCGTGCGCAGCAGCTTCTGCGCCTCGTCCGAGCGCAGCCACGTCACGAAGTCGCCGGCCTTCCCGGCGTTCCTGGAGGCCTTGAGGGGCGCGGCGGGGTACGAGGCGATCGCGTTGTGCGCGTCGGGGATGGTGACGGTGGCGACCTTGTCCTTGGCCGAGGTGGCGTCGGTGAGGTACACGATCCCCGCGTCGGCCTCGCCGAGCGTGACCTTGCCGAGCACGGCCCGGACGCTCGGCTCCTGGGAGACCGGTTTCACCGTGACGTGCTGCTGGTCGAGCACCTTCCGGCTGTAACGCCCGACGGGCACCTCGGGCGCCGCCAGGACGACCTTCAGGTCGCTCCTGGCGAGGTCCGCGAGCCCCTTGACGTTCTTCGGGTTGCCCTTGGCGGTGGCGATGGTGAGCCGGTTCCGCGCGATGACTGCGGGGGTGCCGGTGTCGGCCGCGAGGCCGTCCATGGTCTTGGTGTCGGCGGTGACGAGCGCGTCGGCGGGCACGCCCTGGCGCACCTGTGCCGCCAGCTCTTGGGAACCGGCGAAGGAGAACCGCACCTTCGTGTCCGGGTGCCCCTTCTCGTAGGCGGCCCCGGCCTTTTCGAACACGTCGGTGAGGGAGGCGGCGGCGAGTACGGTCAGCGTCGTCGTCTTCGCGTCCTTCCCGGCGTCCTTCTTGTCGTCGCCACCGCAGGCGGTGACCAGCGGGACGAGCAGCGCGGCGGCCAGCACGGGCGGGGCGGCGCGGCGTACGAAGGTGCGGTGCATCGGGTCTCTCCAGGTGGGCCGGGCGGTCAGACGCGGTCGATGTGCACGTTGGTGGCCTTCACCCGGGCCACGGCCTCCATGCCGACGGCGAGCCCCAGCTCCTCCACGGCCTCGCGCGTCAGGAGGGACACGAGCCGGTGCGGCCCCGCCTGCACCTCGACCTGCGCGGCGACATCGCCGAGCTTGACGGCGGTGATGATGCCGGGGAAGGCGTTACGGGCGGTGGTGTACGTCCCCTCGTCCCCGTCCGTGCCGGTCGCCTCGGCGGCGAGCACGACGGAGAACGCCGCGAGGTCGGGCCCGTCGATGATCCGCTTGCCCGCGTCGTCCCTCCGGGTGGGGATCCGCCCGGCGTCCGCCCAGCGGCGGACGGTATCGGAACTGACGCCGAGCAGCCGGGCTGCCCGCCCGATGGTGTAAGACCGCATGCGCGGCACGGTATGGCCATGCGGCCTGCAGATGCAAGGGGGGTTTCGCGGTTGGCCTCGCAACTGCGGGGCCTTGCGTGTGGCCCATACCGGTGCCCTCAAACGCCGGGCGGGCTGATTTTTCTGGCTCGGCACCGCGCTGCCCTCAATCACCGAGCGGGCTTGAAGGGCTCGGTGCCCCCCCGGAGGGCGGCGCGGCGCGGCCCACCCCGCCGCGCCCTGCGGGCAGCTGCCCGCGCCGTAACGCCCGGCAGGGCCGGTCAGAGCCTTGGCCGTGGCCCGGCGTACCGAGCCCAGCGGGCCCAGCCCGACACTGTGCCCCGGCGTAGACGTAGCCCCGGACGGCGGGGCACGCCCGGGCAGCGGGTGGGCGCGGGCTGAGTGAGTTGCCGGACGGCGGCGTGGGCCGGTTCCGTGCCCTGCGGGCGGCAGCCCGGCGCGCCCCCGGCAGGGGGGGTGCCCGCCCACGGGCCGGCACCCCCCCGTGGCAGGGGCAGCAGCCTGCTAAATCGCTCCCTTGCGGGTCAGGTGCGAGAACGACACCCACCCCGGCAGCACCGGCAGCCATAGCGTCATCAGGCGGAACAGCAGCACCGCGGGGGCGGCCTGTTCCGCCGGGAGGCCCGCGAAGGTCAGCGCGCCGGTGAGGGCGAACTCCACCGCGCCGACGCCGCCGGGCGTCGGTGCCGCCGAGCCCAGGGCGTTGGCCGTGAGGAAGACCACCGCGATGCTCGCGTAGCTCAGCTCACCGCCGAAGGCGCGGATCGAGGCGTCCAGGCACATCACGTTCGCCGCCGTCAGCAGCAGCATCCCGCCGATGCCGGAGGCGAGCTTCTGCGGCCGCTGGAGCACGTCCAGCATGCGCGGTACGACACCCGCGAACAGCGACCGCACCCGCGTCGCCACGAACTTCCGCAGCACCGGGATCGCGGCCACGACGAGCACCAGCACCGCCGCCGTCAGCAACCCGCCGATCACCGTCCGGGAGGGGCCGATCGAGGAGCTGCGCTCGGTGCCGGTCACATAGCCGAAGGACAGCAGCAGCATGACGTGGCAGGCGAGACCGAAGAGCTGGGAGGCCCCGACACTTGCCACGGCCAGGCCCGGCCGGACCCCCGAGCGTTGCAGGAAGCGGGTGTTCAGGGCCACGCCGCCCACCGCCGCCGGGGCGACGAGCTTCACGAACGAGCCCGCGACCTGCGCGAGGACCGTCCGTCTGAACGTCACCTTCTCCGGTACGAAGCCCAGCAGGCTCAGCGCGGCGGCGACGTAGGTGAGGGCCTGGAAGCCCACCGCCACCGCCACCCACGCCCAGTTGGCCTTGTCGACGAGGTCGCCGAACTTGATGTGGGTCAGCTGGGAGAGGAGGAAGTACGCGGCGAACGCGCCCGCCACGAAGGTGACCAGCGTCCGGGGCTTGATCCGCTCCAGCCGCACGGGCTCTATCGGCGCCTGGGGCCGGATCAGCAGCACCTGCCGGCGGATCTGCGCGAGCAGGTCCTCCTCGCGGGCCTCCTCCAGCGCCTCGTCGATCGCCTTCTTCTCCGCCTGCCGCTCCGCCTTGAGCGCCTTGCGGCCCGAACTCTCCGTCTCGTGGGGCTCGGCCTCGGCCCCGTTCGCGGCGTTCTCCTCGGCCGCGTTCTCCTTCGCGGCCCGCGCCGCCTCCAGCACCTTCTCGCGCTCCCGCTGGGCGCGCTCGCGCGCCAGCTGCCGCAAGGTGCCGCGGCTGACCCGGGTCAGGGCCAGCGGCTGGAGCAGCGGCAGGCTGTCCGCGACCGCGTCGGGCCCGAGGACGGACACGGCCGCCGCCACCGCCCGCTCGGCACCGACCCGCAGCCCGAGCGTGACGAGCAGCTGGGCCACGTCCATCCGCAGCACCAGGTCACCGGCCGCGATCTCGCCGCCGCGCAGGTCCGTCAGCACCACGTTGCCGGAACGATCCACCAGCAGGGCGTCACCGTCCAGACGGCGGTGCGCGATGCGCCGCGACTGCAGCGCCCGGACCTGCCGCCAGGCCCCGGCCATCAGCTCGTCGGTGATCTCCTCGGTCCCGATGGCGTCGAGGGTGCGGCCGCCGACGTGCTCGTAGACGAGCATCACGGCGTCCGGGCCGAGTTCGGAGGTGGCGATGAGCTTGGGGGCGTTGGCGCCCGCGGCGATGGCCGCGTAGGCGAGCAGCGCCTCCTGTTCGAGGGCCTGCCGCAGGGACTGGAGGCTGCGCCGCTGGTTGATGCCGCGCAGCGCGAGCCGGCGCCACAGGCGGTAGAAGAAGCCCTGCGCCTGCTGCTCGCGGTCGACGACCGTGACGTCGAGGGGCGGACCGTCCTCCAGGGTGACGATGTAACGGCGCCCCCGGTCGTGATGGCGGTCCGGATCGGCCTCCGCCGGCTCCTCGGCCCGCAGCGCGGTGACCGGCTTGAAGCCGACGCGGCGCAGCCCCGCGAGAAGGTTCTGCCCGGTGGGGCGGACGTTCGGGGAGCCGACGGCGTAGAGCGTGCCGTAGGCGACGGTCCAGCCGATCAGCACCGTGGTGACGATCGAGAACGGCGTGGTGTAGCCGTTGACCAGCACCGCGAAGGCGTCCAGCAGCAGCACCGCCCACATCGCGACCCGCCAGCGCGGCCGGCGGGACATCCCGACGGCCGTCATATAGGCGATCACGGGGGCCAGATAGCCGTGCACGGGATCGGTGAGGCCGCCGGTGGGGGCGGCCCGGGTCAGGGCGTCGCGAATGGTCTCCGGGGCGGTCTCGGCGACCCACAGGTCGGTCGCCAGGGAGACGCCGTGCGCGAGCACCGCCGCGAGGACGCCGTCGGCGATGCGCAGCCCGTCCCGTTTGATGAGCCGTTCGATGGCGAAGACCACCGGGACGATGAAGATGACGACGTTGGCGGCGAGCCCCGCGAAATTCGCCAGCAGCTGCGGCGCCCGGCCCGTGCTGTCGCCGATGTCCTTCTCCAGCCCGGCGGTGGTGCCGTGGGCGAAGGCGGCGAGGGCGAGCACGAGCGCGATGCCGACGATGCCGAGGAAGAGCCGGACCAGGTCGACGGGCCGGTGCACCCGGGCGGGCAGCAACGGCTCGTCACCGGAGACCTGGTCGATGTGCGCCTCGCAGCCCTCGCCGGCCGCGCCGCTCGCGCAGTCGTAGGGGCCGGCGGACGGCGACGTGCCGGGGCCCGCACCGTGCGGATCACCGGTGTCGCGGTCGTGGCGGGGCAGCTCTTTGGGAGCGCGGGCCTCCTCGGGAGGCTGCGCGCCCTGCTGCTCGTCCGTCTCTTCTTGGTCTCGTATCACCAGTTCACCGCCCGGAAGATGGTGGCATGGCCCCACCGGGCAAGAGGGCATCAGGGTGCATTTCGGGGGCGCGGACTTGGGATCGTACGCCCTGTAGTGCGGAGGCGCACGCTCGGTGATCTTGTGGCTGAGGTGCGGGAAGGCCGCCGCCCCGGCGTTGTCGGTGGGGTGCGGCAGTATGGACCGGATGAGCGAGGACGTGACGACGGACCACGGGCCGGCCGCCGGGCTCCCCGAGTACGCCGACCGGGTGCTGGCCGTCGCCGAGCTGATCCCGCCCGGCCGGGTGATGACCTACGGGGACGTCGCCGAATGGCTCGGGGAGGGCGGCCCCCGGCAGGTGGGGCGGGTCATGGCGCTCTACGGCGGCCCGGTGCCCTGGTGGCGCGTGGTCCGCGCGGACGGCGCCCTGCTGCCCGGCCACGAGCTGCGCGCCCTGGACCACTACCGCGACGAGGGCACCCCGCTGCGCCCGGCCGCCCGCTCCGCCGACGGCCACCTGCCCCGCCTCGACATGCGGCGGGCCCGCTGGGACGGCACCGGCACCGATGGCACCGGGCCGGATGTGAATCCGCACACCTGACGGCCTCGGCCGTCCGGGTACCGCCCGGCCCCGCCGGAGCAGGCGGGGCCTGGGCGTAATCCGAACGGATGAGGCCGCCGCGCCGGTCCGGTGACACCCGGGACGCCCTGCGCCCGGGGTGCCTCCTGGCGTAGCGTCGGTGGCCGCCCTCCGTCGTCCGCCCCGCCCCACCCTCAGGCCGCTTCCCGGCCCGAACGGCCGTACGTCATCCCGCACCTCCACCAGGACCGGCAACCCACGTGAGCTCCTCCGTATCGTCCCGCCCGCCGCAGCAGCTGCGGCGGCCCTCTTCGGGCGCGTACCGCCTCGTGCGTACCCGGCCCGGGCCGGTGGGCCCTCCTGAGCTGGACGCACGACAGCGCGCCGTGGTTGACCACCGGGACGGGCCGCTGCTGGTGCTCGCCGGACCGGGCACCGGCAAGACCACCACGCTCGTCGAGGCGGTCGCCGAGCGGGTGCGGCGGGGCACCGACCCCGAGCGGATCCTCGTCCTCACCTTCAGCCGCAAGGCCGCGGTCGAACTCCGGGACCGGATGGCCGCCCGGCTGGGCGCCGCCAACGGCCTGCGGGCCACGACCTTCCACTCGTACTGCTACGCCCTGGTCCGCGCCCACCAGGACGTGGACCTCTTCATCGACCCCCTGCGGTTGCTGTCCGGACCCGAGCAGGACGTCGTCGTGCGCGAGCTGCTCGCCGGCCAGGCCGAACTGGAGCGCGCCGGGCGCGAGGCCGTGGGCTGGCCCGACGAACTGCGCGCGTGCCTGACCACCCGCGGCTTCGCCGACGAGGTCCGCGCGGTCCTCGCCCGCAGCCGCGAACTGGGACTCGGCCCCGGGGCCCTCGGCGCCTTCGCCGCGCGCACCGGCCGCCCCGACTGGCGGGCCGCCGCGTCCTTCCTCGCCGAGTATCTCGACGTGCTCGACATGCGCGGGGTGCTCGACTACGCCGAACTCGTCCACCGGGCCGTGCTCCTCGCGGAGCGGCCCGACGTCGCCGCCGAGCTGGCCCTGCGCTACGACGCGGTCTTCGTGGACGAGTACCAGGACACCGACGCCGCCCAGGTGCGCCTGCTGCGCGCACTCGCGGGCGGCGGACGCACCCTGGTCGCCTTCGGCGACCCCGACCAGTCGATCTACGCCTTCCGGGGCGCCGACGTGAACGGCATCCTCGACTTCCCCGACGCCTTCCCCCGCCGCGACGGCTCCGCCGCCCCCGTCGAGGTCCTCACCGTTTCGCGCCGCTCCGGCGCCGCCCTCCTCGCCGCGACCCGGCTGCTCACCCGCCGTATGCCGCTCACCCGCCTGCCGGCCCGGGCCGTGCGCGCCCACCGGGAACTGACGGCCGTCCGCGAAGGCGGCCGGGTGGAGGCGTACACCTACCCCACACCGGGCGCGGAGGTCGACAACATCGCCGACATCCTGCGCCGCGCCCACCTGGAGGACGGCGTCCCCTGGCACGACATGGCCGTCCTCGTCCGCGCGGGCGCCCGCTCCATACCGGGCCTCCGCCGCGCCCTGACCTCGGCGGGCGTCCCCGTGGAGGTCGACGGCGACGATCTGCCGCTGCGCCACGAACCGGCGGTCTCCCCCCTGCTGACGGCCCTGCGCGCGGTGGCCGAACCCCCGGCCCCCTCCGGCGCCTCCCCCCGGGCGGCCTCGTTCGACCCCGAGACCGCGCTCACGCTGCTCACCTCGCCGCTCGGCGGCATGGACGCCACGGACCTGCGCAAACTGGGCCGCGCCCTGCGCGACGAGGAACGCGCCGCGGGCCACGCCGTACCGCGCCCCTCGGACGTACTGATCGCGGAGGCGCTCGCGGAACCGGAGCGCCTCGTGGCGCACGACCCGTCCTACGCGCGGGGCGCACAGCGCCTGGGCGCTCTCCTGCGCACGGCCCGCGAGCTGCTCGAAGGCGGCGGCACCGCCGAAGAGGCGCTCTGGGCCCTGTGGAACGGCACCACCTGGCCGGAGCGGCTGGAGCGGGCCGCCCGCCGCGGCGGCGCCGGCGGCCGGAACGCCGACCGGGACCTGGACGCCGTGTGCGCGCTGTTCGAGACCGCCGCCCGCGCCGAGGAGCGCACCGGCGGCCGGGGCGCCCTGAACTTCCTGGACGAACTCGACGCCCAGGACATCGCCGCCGACACCCTCACCCGCAGGGCCCTGCGGCCCGACGCCGTACGCCTGATGACCGCGCACCGCTCCAAGGGCCTGGAGTGGCGGGTCGTCGTCGTCGCGGGCGTGCAGGAAGGCCTCTGGCCGGACCTGCGCCGCCGTGGCTCGCTCCTGGAGGCCGACCGCATCGGACGCGACGGCCTCGCCGAGCCGCTCAGCCCCGGCGCCCTGCTCGCCGAGGAGCGCCGCCTGTTCTACGTGGCCGCCACGCGTGCGCGCGAGCGCGTGGTCGTCACCGCCGTCAAGGCGGCCGCCGAGGACGGCGACCAGCCCTCCCGGTTCCTGACCGAGCTGGGCACCGAGCCCGTCGACGTCACCCAGCGGCCGCGCCGCCCCCTGGCCGTCGCCGCGCTCGTCGCCGAACTGCGCGCCACCACCGTCGACCCCGACGCCTCGGACGCCCTGCGGGCCGCGGCGGCCGAGCGGCTCGCCCGGCTCGCGGCCCTGAGCGACGACGAGGGCCAGCCGCTCGTGCCCGCCGCCCACCCCTACCGCTGGTGGGGCCTGGACGAGCCGACGCACAGCGCGACGCCGCTGCGCGACCGGGAACACCCCGTCGCGCTCTCCGGCTCCGCCCTCGACCAGCTCGCCAACACCTGCTCGCTCCAGTGGTTCCTCGGCCGCGAGGTGAAGGCCGACGCCCCCGCCACCGCCGCCCAGGGCTTCGGCAACGTCGTCCACGTCCTGGCCGACGAGGTCGCCTCCGGCCGCACCCCCGCCGACCTCGCCGTCCTCATGGAACGCCTGGACTCCGTCTGGGACGCCCTGGCCTTCGACGCGCCCTGGAAGTCGACGCAGGAAAAGGAGCACGCCCGCGCGGCCCTGGAGCGCTTCCTGCGCTGGCACGTGATGGAACGCGACGGCCGCACCCCCGTCGCGACCGAGCACTCCTTCGACGTCACCCTGAACGCCCCCGGGGACTACCGGGTGCGCGTCCGCGGCTCCATGGACCGGGTGGAGACGGACGCCCACGGCCGCGCCTACGTCGTCGACTTCAAGACCGGCAAGGGCACGGTCACCGCCGACGCCGTGACCCACCACCCCCAGCTCGCCGTCTACCAGCTCGCCGTCGAGCACGGTGCCGTCGACGACCTCTTCGACGGCGAGCGCCCGGTGCCGGGCGGCGCGGAACTCGTGCAGCTGCGCCAGGGGGCCGCGAAGAAGGACGGCGGGGACACCCTCCCCAAGGTGCAGGCCCAGGACCCGCTGGGGGAGGGCGAGTGGATCGGCGGCCTCCTCGCCGAAGCGGCCGGCCGGGTCCTGGAGGAGCGCTTCGCCCCCCGGCCGGGCCGGCACTGCACCCACTGCTCCTTCCGCGCCTCCTGCACCGCACGGCCGGAGGGCCGCCAGATCGTTGAGTGAAGCCGCGTGAGGCCCAGTGCGGCCGAGGGCGTGGCGGCAAGTGCTCTGACCTGCGAAGTTCAAGGATGTCAGTGCGGGCCGTTAGCGTTTTCGTGTGACCCCGCGCCTGACCGACCCCGAGCAGCTCAAGGAGCTGCTCGGCATCCCGTTCACCCCGGAGCAGACGGCCTGCATCACCGCGCCGCCCGCCCCGCAGGTCATCGTGGCCGGAGCCGGATCGGGCAAGACCACCGTCATGGCCGCCCGCGTCGTCTGGCTCGTCGGCACCGGGCAGGTCGCCCCCGAGCAGGTCCTCGGCCTCACCTTCACCAACAAGGCGGCGGGCGAGCTGTCCGAGCGGGTGCGCAAGGCCCTCGTCGAGGCGGGCGTCACCGACCCCGAGCCGAGCGACCCCGACCGGGCGCCCGGCGATCCGCAGATCTCCACCTACCACGCCTTCGCCGGCCGGCTCCTGAAGGAGCACGGCCTGCGCATCGGCCTGGAGCCCACCTCCCGGCTGCTCGCCGACGCCACCCGCTTCCAGCTCGCCGCCCGTGTGCTGCGCACCTCGCCCGGCCCCCACCCCGCGCTCACCCGCTCCTTCGGCGACCTCGTCTCCGACCTCCTCGCCCTCGACGGCGAGCTGGCCGAGCACCTCGTACGCCCCGAGGACCTCCGCGCGTACGACACGGAGCTGCTGACCGCCCTGGAAAGCGCCAAGCTCTCCAACGCCGAGCTGCGCCAGGTGCCCGAGACCACCCGCGCCCGCCTCGAACTCCTCGGCCTCGTGACCGCCTACCGCGAGGAGAAGCGGGCGCGCGACCTCCTCGACTTCGGCGACCAGATCGCCCTGTCCGCCGAGCTGGCCGGCACCCGGCCGGAGGTCGGGCGGATCCTGCGCGAGCAGTTCGCGGTCGTCCTCCTCGACGAATACCAGGACACCTCCGTGGCCCAGCGGCTGCTGCTCGCCGGCCTCTTCGGCGGCGGCACGGGGCACGCCGTCACCGCCGTCGGCGACCCCTGCCAGGCCATCTACGGCTGGCGCGGAGCCTCCGTGGCCAACCTCGACGACTTCCCCCACCACTTCCCGTACGCCGACGGGCGCCCCGCCCAGCGCTTCGCGCTCAGCGAGAACCGCCGCAGCGGCGGCCGGCTCCTGCAGCTGGCCAACGGGCTGGCCGCACCGCTGCGGGAACGCCACGAAGGAGTCGAGGCCCTGCGGCCCGCCCCCGGCGCCGAGCGCGACGGCGTGGTGCGCTGCGCCCTGCTGCCCACCCACGCCGAGGAGCTGGACTGGCTCGCGGACTCCCTCGCCCACCTGGTGCGCACGGGCACCCGGCCCGGTGACATCGCGGTGCTGTGCCGCACCGCCGTCGACTTCGCCCACATCCAGGGCGCCCTGGTCGAGCGGGACGTCCCGGTGGAGGTCGTCGGCCTGTCCGGGCTGCTGCACCTGCCGGAGATCGCCGACCTCGTCGCCGTCTGCGAAGTGCTCCAGGACCCCACGGCCAACGCCGCGCTCGTCCGCCTCCTGGTCGGCCCCCGCTGGCGCATCGGCCCCCGTGACCTGGCGCTGCTCGGACGCCGCGCGCGGACCCTCGTGCCCTACGGCAGCGCGGGCTCGGACCCCGACCGGCGCCTGGCCGAGGCGGTCGAAGGCGTCGACCCGGCCGAGGCCGTGTCGCTCGCCGACGCCCTCGACACGTTCCTGACCGCCGGTCCGGACGACGGGCTGCCGTTCTCCGCCGCCGCCCGCGTCCGCTTCGCCCGGCTCGCCAGGGAACTGCGCGAGCTGCGGCGCTCCCTGGCCGACCCGCTCATGGACGTGCTCCACCGGGTGCTCGCCACCACCGGTCTGGAGGTCGAACTCTCCGCGTCGCCGCACGCCCTGGCGGCTCGCCGCCGCGAGACGCTCTCCGCGTTCCTGGACATCGCCGCGGGATTCGCCGCCGTCGACGGCGAGGCGACCCTGCTCGCCTTCCTCGGCTTCCTGCGCACCGCCGCCCAGTACGAGAAGGGCCTCGACAGCTCCCTGCCCGGCGGGGAGAACACCGTCAAGGTGCTCACCGCCCACAAGTCCAAGGGCCTGGAGTGGGACGTGGTCGCGGTCCCCGGTCTCGTCACCAAGACCTTCCCGAGCGAGCAGACCCGCGAGTCCTGGACGGCCCAGGCGAAGGTGCTGCCGCACGCGCTGCGGGGCGACGCGGACACCCTCCCCGACGTCCGCGCCTGGGACGCCAAGGGGCTCGCCGCCTTCAAGGCGGCCATGAAGGAACACCAGCGCGTCGAGGAGCTCCGCCTCGGCTACGTCACCTTCACCCGCCCCCGGTCGCTGCTCCTCGCCTCCGGACACTGGTGGGGGCCGAGCCAGAAGAAGCCGCGCGGCCCGTCCGCCTTCCTCGAAGCCCTGCGCGAGCACTGCGAGGCGGGCCACGGCGAGATCGAGGCCTGGGCCCCGGCCCCCGAGGACGGCGAGGAGAACCCGGCCCTGGAGGAGTCCGCCGCGGAGCGCTCCTGGCCGCTGCCCCTGGACCCGGCGTCGCTCGCCCGCCGCCGCACCGCCGCGGACGCGGTCCTGGCCCACCTCGCCCGCCTGACCGACCACCCCGAGGACCACCCCGTCGCGGCCGTCCACGACGCCCCCCACCCGGCCGCCACCGCCCCCGACCCCGACTGGCCACCGCCCCCCGAGGACGGGCCCTTCGACGAGATGCCCTTCGACGAGACGGCCTTCGGCGAGGCCTGCGACGACGACCTGGCGGACTGGGACTCCCTGCCCACCACGCGCCCGGCAGGCGCGCCCGGCGGAACCGAAGGCACCGAGACCGAGGCCGAGGTTGAGGCCGCCGCCGATGCCGCCGCGCTGCCCGGCCCCCGGCAGGCGCCGGGCGGCCCGGACCACGCGGCCTCCCACCCGGATCCCGCCGGAGGCCGCCCGCACCCCCAGGAGGACGAGGACACCACCGCGCCCGGCACCATGTCGCGGCTGCTGCCCGAGGAGGCCCGGCTCGTCGGCTCCTGGGACCGGGACCTCGACGCGCTCGCGGGCGAGCTGCGGCGGGCCCGCGCCAGTGTGCGGGACGTGGTCGTGCCGTCGTCGCTGAGCGCCTCGCAGCTGGTCCGGCTGGCCGCCGACCCGGAGGGGTTCGCGCGGGACCTGGCCCGCCCCATGCCCCGCGCACCGCAGCCCGCCGCGCGCCGCGGCACCCGCTTCCACGCCTGGGTGGAGTCCCGCTTCGAGGAACTGCCGCTGCCGTTGCTCGGCCCCGAGGAACTGCCCGGCGGCCCCGACGACGAGGACGCCGGCGGCCTCGCCCCCGAGATCGCCGACGAACGGGACCTCGCCGCACTCAAGGAGGCGTTCGAGCGCACCGGCTACGCCCGGCGCACCCCCTACCGGGTGGAGGTGCCCGTGCAGCTCACCCTCGCGGGCCGGGTGATCCGCGGCCGGATCGACGCGGTCTACCGCGAACGCGGCCCGCACGGCGACAGCTACGAGATCGTCGACTGGAAGACGAACCGCGACCACGACGCCGACCCCCTCCAGCTCGCGATCTACCGCCTCGCCTGGGCCGAACAGCACGGCCTGCCGCTGTCCGCCGTCACCGCCGCGTTCGTGTACGTCCGTGACGGCGAGACCGTCCGCCCCGCGGGGCTGCCGGACCGTGCGGACCTGGAGCGGCTCCTCCTCGGGGAGGACGGGTGAGAAACCCGGTCATGGTCACGCCCCGTGGCCGGTTAGGCTCGATGCCATGAGCCCCACCCCGGACAGCGCCGTCCGCGCGTACATCGAAGGCCACCGCGCCGCCTTCCTCGACGACCTCGTCGAATGGCTCCGCATCCCCTCGGTGTCGGCCGACCCGGACCGGGCCGCCGACGTCCGCCGCAGCGCCCAGTGGCTGGCCGCGAAGCTCACCGAGACGGGCTTTCCCACCGCCGAGGTCTGGGAGACCGACGGCGCCCCGGCGGTCTACGCCGAGTGGCCCTCCGGTGACGAGGGCGCGCCGACGGTCCTGGTCTACGGCCACCACGACGTACAGCCCGCCGCCGTCGAGGACGGCTGGCACACCGAGCCCTTCGAGCCCGTCGTCAAGGACGGCCGGCTGTACGCGCGCGGCGCCGCCGACGACAAGGGGCAGGTCTTCTTCCACACCCTGGGCGTCCGCGCCCACCTGGCGGCGACGGGCCGCACCGCCCCGGCCGTCAACCTCAAGCTTCTGATCGAGGGTGAGGAGGAGTCGGGTTCGGCGCACTTCCCCGACCTCGTCCGCGCCCACGCCGACCGCCTCGCCTGCGACACCGTGATCGTCTCCGACACCGGCATGTGGTCCGAGGACACCCCGACCGTCTGCACCGGCATGCGCGGCCTCACCGACTGCCAGATCGACCTCCGCGGCCCCGACCAGGACATCCACTCCGGTTCCTTCGGCGGTGCCGTGCCCAACCCGGCCACCGAGGCCGCCCGGCTGGTCGCCGCCCTGCACGACGAGGACCGCCGCGTGGCGATCCCCGGCTTCTACGACGGCGTAGTGGAACTCACCGACCGCGAGCGCGAACTCTTCGCCGAGCTGCCCTTCGACGAGAAGCGGTGGCTGACCACCGCCCACTCGCACGGCGCCCTCGGCGAGCGCGGCTACACCACGCTGGAGCGGATCTGGGCCCGGCCCACCGCCGAGGTCAACGGCATCGGCGGCGGCTACCAGGGCCCCGGCGGCAAGACCATCGTGCCGTCCACGGCGCAGCTCAAGCTGTCCTTCCGGCTGGTCGCCGGGCAGGACGCCGACCGCGTCCAGCAGGCGGTACGGGACTGGGTCGCCCGCATGCTGCCGGAGGGCATCCGGCACGAGATCACCTTCTGGGGCGCGACCCGCCCCTGCCTGACACCGCTCGACCACCCGGCGCTGCGGTCGGTCGTCCGGGCCATGGGCCGCGCCTTCGGGCAGCAGGTCCGTTTCACCCGTGAGGGCGGCTCCGGCCCGGCCGCCGACCTGCAGGACGTGCTCGGCGTCCCCGTGCTGTTCCTCGGCATCTCGGTGCCGTCGGACGGCTGGCACGCGCCGAACGAGAAGGTCGAGCTGGACCTGCTCATGAAGGGCGTCGAGACCGCCGCCTACCTGTGGGGCGACCTCGCCGAGCACGGGCGCGCGCGATAGCCCCGGCTTCGCTCGCGTCCGTGATGCACACCACCATTCGTAGGGGGAGTTGGAAGCAGCAGTGACCACCTGGACCGATCTCTCAGCCGCCCGGCCCATCACGCTCAGCGGTGCGAGCGGCATCGACCGTGCCGCGCACCACCGTCTGGACGAGGCCTGGCTCTCCGCCGCCTGGAGCCACCCGTCCACGCGGGTCTTCGTGGTGTCCGGCGGCCAGGTCCTGATCGACGACACCCCCGACGGCCGCACCGAGCTGGTGATGACCCCGGCCTTCGAGGCGCCGGTCACCGAGACGCACCGGTACTTCCTCGGGCAGGACGAGAAGGGCGTGGCCTACTTCGCCCTGCAGAAGGACACCCTGCCGGGCCGGATGGACCAGTCGGCGCGCGCCGCGGGGCTGCGCGAGGCGGGCCTGCTGCTGTCGCAGCGCGACGCCGGGCTGCTGGTGCACGCGGTGGCCCTGGAGAACTGGCAGCGGCTCCACCGCTTCTGCTCGCGCTGCGGCGAGCGCACGGTCGTCGCGGCCGCGGGCCACATCCGCCGCTGCCCGGCCTGCGGTGCCGAGCACTACCCGCGCACCGACCCGGCCGTGATCATGCTGGTCACGGACAAGGACGACAGAGCGCTGCTGGGTCGGCAGATGCACTGGCCCGAGGGCCGCTTCTCGACGCTCGCGGGCTTCGTCGAGCCGGGCGAGTCCATCGAGGAGGCGGTGCGCCGCGAGGTCGCCGAGGAGGCGGGCGTGGTGGTCGGTGACGTGGAATACGTCGCCAGCCAGCCGTGGCCGTTCCCCTCCAGCCTGATGCTGGGCTTCATGGCCCGGGCCACGTCCTGCGACATCCAGGTGGACGGCGAAGAGATCCACGAGGCCCGCTGGTTCTCGCGGGCGGACCTGCGGGCCGCCTTCGAGTCCGGGGAGGTGCTGCCTCCGACGGGCATCTCGATCGCGGCCCGCCTGCTCGAGCTCTGGTACGGCGAGCCGCTGCCGCAGGGCCAGAGCTGGAGTTGAGGCTGAGACGGTCCCCGAACGCCGGACGGGCCGCTGCCGGCTCAGCCGGCAGCGGCCCGTCCGGCGCTCGCGGACACCGCGGACGTCAGACCGCGAGGGCCTGCTTCACCTGGGCGAGGCTCGGGTTCGTCATGACGATGTGGTCGCCGCCGTTCGGGGGAACCACGAGAACGGTGGGAACCGTCTGGTTGCCGCCGTTCGCCTTCTCCACGAAGGCCGCCGAGTCGGCGTCGTGCTCGATGTTGACCTCGTTGTAGGTGATCCCCTCGCGGTCCATCTGGCTCTTCAGCCGGCGGCAGTAGCCGCACCAGGTGGTGCTGTACATCGTCACGGTGCCCGACATTCGACCTCGCGCTCCTTCGTTCATGGGTGCTTTTCCGGTGGTAGAACGCGCACCTACCCAGGACCATTCCCGGTATTAGTACGACTGCCCGGGGGTGCCTGTGGACAACATTCCCGGTCGTCTCCTTCGACCTGGCAGCATGGCGGGGTGACAGCAGCAACGCACTTCTCCCTCTTCCCGCAGGTCCCTGACTCTGCCGACGCGGTGCTCGACGGGCTCGACCCCGAGCAGCGCGAGGTGGCCACGGCCCTGAGCGGGCCGGTGTGCGTGCTCGCCGGGGCCGGTACGGGCAAGACCCGGGCGATCACCCACCGCATCGCCTACGGCGTCCGGTCCGGGCTGCTCCAGCCGTCGAGCGTGCTCGCCGTCACGTTCACCAACCGCGCGGCGGGCGAGATGCGCGGCCGGCTGCGCCAGCTCGGCGCGGGCGGCGTCCAGGCCCGCACGTTCCACTCGGCCGCCCTGCGGCAGCTCCAGTACTTCTGGCCGAAGGCCGTCGGCGGCGAGGTGCCCCGCCTCGTCGAGCGCAAGATCCAGCTCGTGGCGGAGTCCGCCGCCCGCTGCCGGGTCCGCCTCGACCGCAACGAGCTGCGCGATGTGACGGGCGAGATCGAGTGGTCGAAGGTCACCCAGACCGTGCCCGAGGACTACCCGGCCGCCGCCGCCAAGACCGGCCGCGAGGCCCCCCGCGACCCCGCCGAGATCGCCCGGGTCTACGGCATGTACGAGCAGCTCAAACGCGACCGCGGAGTGATCGACTTCGAGGACGTCCTGCTGTTGACCGTCGGCGTCCTCCAGGACCGGCACGACATCGCCGAGACGGTCCGCCGCCAGTACCAGCACTTCGTCGTCGACGAGTACCAGGACGTCAGCCCGCTCCAGCAGCGGCTGCTGGAGCTGTGGCTCGGCGACCGGGACAATCTGTGTGTCGTCGGTGACGCCAGCCAGACCATTTACTCCTTCACCGGCGCCACCCCGGACTATCTGCTCGACTTCCGCACCCGCCATCCGCGGGCCACAGTCGTGAAGCTGATCCGCGACTACCGCTCCACCCCCCAGGTGGTCCGGCTGGCCAACGGTCTGCTGTCCCAGGCCCGCGGCCGGGCCGCCGACCACCGGCTGGAGCTGGTCTCCCAGCGCGAGTCCGGCCCCGAGCCCCACTACTGCGCGTACGGGGACGAGCCGGCCGAGGCCGAGGGCACCGCCCGCCGGGTGCGGGACCTCATCGATTCCGGGGTGCCGGCGAGCGAGATCGCCATCCTGTACCGCATCAACGCCCAGTCCGAGGTCTACGAGCAGGCCCTCGCCGACGCCGGGGTGCCCTACCAGCTGCGCGGCGCCGAGCGGTTCTTCGAGCGGCCCGAGGTGCGCGAGGCCGGGCTGCTGCTGCGGGGCGCGGCCCGCGCCGGCGGCGCGGACGCCCAGCTGGCCGACGCCGACGACGTGCCCTCCCAGGTGCGCGCCGTGCTCGGCACCCGGGGGTGGACGGCCGAGCCGCCCGCCGGATCGGGCGCGGTCCGCGACCGCTGGGAGTCCCTCGCGGCCCTGGTGCGGCTCGCCGAGGACTTCGTGCGGGCCAAGCCGGCCGCCACCCTCGCCGATCTCGTCGCCGAGCTGGACGAGCGGGCCTCCGCCCAGCACGCACCGACCGTCGAGGGTGTGACTCTCGCCTCACTTCACGCGGCCAAGGGCCTGGAGTGGGACGCGGTTTTCCTGGTCGGGCTCACCGAGGGCATGATGCCCATCACTTACGCCAAGACCGATGAGCAGATCGAGGAGGAGCGTCGGCTCCTCTATGTCGGAGTCACCCGCGCCCGCCGTCACCTCGCTCTTTCCTGGGCGCTCTCCCGGGCCCCCGGCGGCCGTGCGTCACGCCGCCCCAGCCGCTTCCTGAACGGGCTGCGGCCGGGCTCCGCCGCGGCCCGCCCGGGCACCGCCGGCGCGTCCGGCCGGACGGCGGGCCAGGGCGGTGGGGAAGGCGGCGCGCCCGCCCGGCGCAAGCGGCGTGGGCCCGCGCTGTGCCGGGTCTGCGGACGGACGTTGACCGACGCGGGCGAGATCAAGCTGATGCGCTGCGAGGACTGTCCCTCGGAGCTGGACGAGGCGCTCTACGAACGGCTGCGTGACTGGCGGGCCGGACAGGCCGAGCGGCTGGGCCAGCCGGCCTACTGCGTCTTCACCGACAAGACATTGCTCGCGATCGCCGAGGCCGTACCGGGAACCGAATCGGAGCTTTCCCGCATCTCAGGTGTGGGAGGACGCAAGCTCGACAAGTTCGGTGCCGATGTCCTGGCTCTCTGCTCCGGCCGTGAGCCGATGTCGTCGGACGCGTCACAGGACGCGGCCGAAGACTCTCCCGAAAAATAGTTTGCGCGCGCGGACGGCCTACCCATAGCCTTCCGAGCAGGGAAACTGCGGTTCTTCCAAGAGCCGCTGGTTCCGTGCTGTACTGAACTGCCCCGGACTGGTTTCGACCGGTCCCCCGAGACGCCGAAAGGAGGCGGAGACCAATGATCAGCTTCATGAGCTTCAACAAAATGACCGATCGCTCGGTCGTCGCCTCCTGCCCGCTCGGCGGTTCCCTCCGGGGCACCGGTCTGCCTTTCGGCGGCGCGGAACTCAGCGTGAAGCGACCGAGCAAGGCGTCCGCGATTAAGGCGACGGCGACGGCACAGGCCCAGGCCTATGCCCCCGTGGCGGCGATCAATGGCGCCGGATCCCTGACCGTGCAGCAGCACCACACGATGTGGGCCTTCCGTGGGCTCGAACCCTGGAGAGATCCAGCCTGATCGGCATGATCAGGTCGGCACCTTCCAGGGCCGCGGAACCCACACCGGGATCCGCGGCCCTTTTGTTTGCCCCGAACCGGGGCGCCACCCCGGCTACCAGCCGGAACAACAGACGAGGAAACAACACCGTGCAACTCAAGGCACACACCCCGTCCGTAGCGACCGATCTGATCCCCCCGCCTGTCCCCACGGAGGACACCTTGACCCCCCTCACCGCCCTCACCGAGCTCGACGACGCCATCGAGAACCTCGGTGTCCCGGTCCCCTGCCGCACCTACGACCCCGAGGTCTTCTTCGCCGAGACCCCGGCCGACGTCGAGTACGCCAAGTCCCTCTGCCAGACCTGCCCGCTGCGCGAGGCCTGCCTGGCCGGCGCCAAGGACCGCCGTGAGCCGTGGGGCGTCTGGGGTGGCGAGCTGTTCGTCCAGGGCGTGGTCGTGGCCCGCAAGCGTCCGCGTGGCCGCCCGCGCAAGAACCCGGTCACCGCATGAACACCCTCGGCACCATCGACCGCCCCACCACGCACGACCCCAAGAAGCAGGATCCGACGATGCAGCGCCCGTCCCACGAGCCGGCCGGCTCGAAGACCCCCACCCGTGACACCTCCGGTGCGACCGAGTCGCGCCAGAACAGGACCCTCGAAATGCAACTCATCCCAGAAGCCCTGGCCCGTGCTCATATGCATGAACGCCTCCGGGAGGCCGATGCCGAACGCAGCGCCGTTCGGCTGGCCGCCGCCCGGCGGATGCAGCGGCGCGCCGAGCGCGCCTCGCTGCGTGCCCGCCGGGCCCTGGCCATGGCCGTCATGCACTGAGCGACGGCCCGGCCGACGGCAGGCCGCTATACCACGAGACACCCGCGGGGCCGGTCCGAACGGACCGGCCCCGCGCCGTGTCGGGTGCGTTGTGCCCTCGCGGCCTGTTCGCGGGGATATCGTCTGCGAGGTGGACCAGAACACGCATGAACCAGTGCAGTTGGACCCTGAGGCCACCGAGAACGCCGTGTGCGCTCGCTGTGGCACCACCGCCGACGGTACGCCGCCGACCTGGACCTGCTCCGTCGAGAACGGCCGTCGCCGTTACTTCTGCGACGACTGTGCCCGCGCCAACATCAGATCGATCGAGGGCCGCCTCGACTCCTCCTGGTGGTGACCCCCACCCCCACCCCCTGCCCGGCCCCATCCCGGCCCGGGGCCGTCAGGCGGGGGTTTCCCGGCTCTCGTCGGCCGTCGCGAATCCGGGCACCCACGCCTCCATCTCCTCCCGCAACCGCACGGTCGCGCCCAGCTGACACAGCACACCGATCGTGCTCATCGTCACCCGGTGGATCAGCAGATACGACGGGGGCAGATTGAGCTGCCGGGCCAGCTGGTAGGCGGGGGAGCGGGGATCGGCGATCCGGGTCGCCTGGGCGCGCAGCCAGCTCCGGGTGAAGGTGAACTCCTCCGCCTGGGCCGGCTCGATGATCGGCAGCAGATAGTCCAGCACCGCACCGGGCTCCAGCTCGATCTCCGGCTTGACGAAACCCTCCTCCCGCAGCAGCTCGTGGACCGCTTCCGCCTCGCCGTCCAGCGTCAGCCGCAGCGCGGTGCCTATCTCCGGCGGCAGGCCCTGCGGCAGCCGGTCCACGGTGCCGAAGTCCAGCACGCCCAGCCGCCACTTCTCCGGCGGGCCGTCCGGGTGGTCCCCGGTGATCAGCCGGAAATTGCCCGGGTGCGGATCGGCGTGCAGCAGCCCCGTGCGGGCGGCACCGGAGAAGAGGAACCGCGCCAGCAGCTGGCCCGCCCGGTCGCGCTGCTCCTGGGTGCCGTCCGCTATCACCTCGGACAGCGGCACCCCCTCGAGCCACTCCGTCACCAGCACCTGGTCGCTCTGGTGCACCACGGCCGGAACCGTCACATCCGCGTCACCCGCGAACTCCGCCGCGTGCGCCTGCTGGGCGCGGGCCTCCAGCTGGTAATCCAGCTCCTCGGACACCCGGTCGCGCAGCTCGGTGATGAGGGGCTTGATGTCCATGCCGGGGATCAACGGGCCCAGCAACCGGGCGAAACGCCCCAGTTGCGTCAGATCGGAGAGCAGGGCCTCGCCCGCGCCCGGGTACTGCACCTTGACCGCGACCTCGCGTCCGTCGTGCCAGACCGCCCGGTGCACCTGCCCGATGGACGCCGCCGCCGCGGGCTGGTCGTCGAACTCTTCGAACAGCTCCCGCCAGTCCTCGCCGAGCCGCTCCGCCAGGGCCGCGTGCACCGACTTCGTCGGCAGCGGTGGCGCGGCCTCCTGGAGCTTGGTGAGCGCCGCCCGGTAGGGACCGGCGATCTGCTCGGGCAGCGCCGACTCGAAGACGGACAGGGCCTGACCCAGCTTCATGGCACCCCCCTTGAGCTGACCGAGGGTCGCGAAGAGCTGTTCGGCCGTGCGCTGTTGCAACTCCGCCGCTATCAGCTCCGCGGGCCGCCCGCCGATGCGTTTCCCGAGGCCGAGCGCCGTGCGCCCCGCGAACCCCAGTGGCAGCGCGGCCAACTTGGCGGTACGGGTGACCGCCTTGCGGGGTAGATCAGACATGCGCCCCTCCAACTAGCTGAACAGCCACGCCGCGGACGGCGGTTACCCGTTCATTGTCCCGTGCGGCGCCCCCGCGGCCGAGGCATATTCGGGATACGAAGATCCCGCCGCGCCGCACGGGCACCGCGGATGCGGCTCGACGGGCCGGGGAGACCAGGCCGGACCCGGCAGGGCCAGCTCCAGACGGACCCCCGCGCTCGCCGGGGACCCACCGTCGAGAAAGGCCAGAGCCCTCGCCACGGTCAGCCCCGCCACCACCGTGGCCAGTGCCATGTCGCAAGACGGTACCCCCGCGCCCCGGCCCGACCTCCACTGGGCGAGCATCCGCGGCCATGCCGGGTCCCGCTCGGCCCGGCCCAGCTCGATGCACCCCGCGCAGGCCGACCCGCCCGGGAGCACCAGCGGCCCCACCAGCCCGGTGGCCTCCAGGACCCCCGCGTACAGATGCGGGGTACCCGAAGTGATGAGTTCTTCCACCGTGGCGGGGTCCGGTGCGTAGGCCGCGAGACCGTCGCGCGGAGCGAACACCACCAGCGCCAGCGGTGGCGGCGGCCCGGACTCCGGCGGGCCGGTGCCCTCGGCCGCTCCGGCGCCACCGGCCCGCGGCTCTCCCGCGCGGGCCCGGGGGCGGGGGAGCGGCGCGGACTGCCGCACCACCCGGCGGGCCGCGGCGTCCCGCCGCTCCCCGGCCCGCTCGGCACCCACCCCGCCCGGCGCGACGTCCCAAAGCTCGACCCGGCCACCGTCCAGTACGTCGACCTGGCCCACGCCCGACGCCGACAGCAGCGCCGCGACGGCCGCCCCCACCCGCCCCGCGCCCCGCACTTGGACCCGCGTCGCCTGCCGGGCGGCCATCAGCCGTGCCGCCGCCCCCGGTTCGGGGTGCAGCACCGACAGCGAGGCCAGGTCCGGGCGCAACCGCTCCAGGCCGGCGCCCCGGTTGCGCAGGGTGGCGGCGCCCCGGCCGCCGCCCAGGGGGTCGTCGATGAGCCCGGCCTGGCTCAGCCGCTCCACCAGGGCGTCCGTCCGCCCGTCCGGCAGCCCGAGATCGCGGGCCGCCGCACGGAGCAGCGGCAGGCCGCGGGTGCCGTCGAGCAGTCCCAGAAAGCTGCCGGTCGCGGTGTCCACCGGGCCGACCACCACCGCGTGCGCCGGGGCCACCCCGAACTGCACCGTCTCGCGGTCGCGCCAGCTCCGGCGCAGCGCGGGCTTGAGCATCGGATGCGGGGAGCCGGCCGGCTCCCCGGCCGGGCGCGGGCAGGCCCGCTCCGGGGCCGGGGTATCCCGGTCGTGACACGCGGTGGCTCGGTGCGCGGAGTTCGTCTGCATGGCTTCCCCCTCGGTTCGGCCTTCAGCATGCGCGTCCCGTGCCGTCACCGTGCGAAGTTATCCACAAGCACGGGGTGATTGTCATACAAGCCCTGCCCTCTGCGGGTGTTTCCCCGGCAACCGAGCGAGGGGCGGGACTTCACGCGCCGCCAACGGGTAACGTCGGGCCCGTGCCCGTCGACCCACTGCACAGTGCCGCAAGACCACCGCGCAGCGCCCCGAGCCCGCTCTCCAGTGGCCCGGAGGCGTACGCGGTCGAGGTCCGCCGGAGTTCGCGCCGCCGCCGAACGGTCTCCGCCTACCGGGAGGGTGAGCGCACCGTCGTCCTCATCCCCGCCCGGATGTCGGAGGCGGAGGAGAAGCGGTGGGTGGGCGTGATGCTCGACCGGCTCGCGGCGCAGGAGAGCAAACGGATGCTCGGCGACGCCGAGCTGGCCGACCGGGCACAGCGGCTCTCGGGCCAGTACCTCGCAGGCCGCGCCCGCCCCGCCACGGTCCGCTGGGTCACCAATCAGAACACCCGGTGGGGTTCGTGCACCCCCGCCGAGGGCAGTATCCGGCTCTCCCACCGGCTCCAGGGCATGCCCGAGTACGTCGTGGACTACGTCCTGCTCCACGAGTTGGCGCATCTGCTGGTCCCCGGGCACGGCCCGCGCTTCTGGGCACTTCTGGAGGCGTATCCCCGCACCGAGCGTGCTCGCGGGTACCTCGAAGGTGTGGTCGCCGCCGACCGCCTGCCGCATCTGCCCGCCGCCCGGAGGGAATGACCCCCGGGCCCCCGGCCCCAAGATCCCCCGGCCCCAAGTTCCCCGGCGCTGTGCCCCCTGGCCTCCTTGCCCCCGGCGGCGCACTGACGCACCGGCCCGCTGACACCCCGCCCGCCGGGCGCCGTCCCGCCCGGGGCGGCGCCCGGCTCGCGCGCTTCCGCGCCGCCCCGCGTCCCCGCACGCCCCGGAATCGCTGGCCGTGAGGGTCAGCCGTTAGCCTGACGCAACGCATTCACCGCAGGTTCGGATGGGGGACGGTCGTAACGCATGGCCAGGGAATTCCAGCGCGGCCACAAGGCCAAGATCAGTGACCTGACAGCGGGGACCGATCTGTACATCGGTGTGCAGATCTCCGGACCCGGTATGTCCTTCGATATCAGCTGCTTCGGTCTCGACGCCCAGGAGCGGCTGTCCGACGACCGGTACTTCGTCTTCTTCAATCAGCCGAAGTCCCCCGAGGAGTCCATTCAGCTGCTCGGCCCGCAGGCCGGTGACACGGAATCCTTCCGGGTCACCCTCGACCGCGTTCCGGCACATATCCGGAAGCTGTCCTTCACGGCGACGGTCGACGGCGCGGGCCAGATGTCACAGATCGGCCCCGGCTATATCCGCATTGTCGCGGGCGGCGCGGAAGTCGCCCGGTACTCCTTCACCGGTGCGGAATTCAGCACCGAGCGCGCGGTGATGCTCGGCGACGTCTACCTGAAGGACGTATGGCGGTTCGCCGCCGTCGGGCAGGGCTTCGACGGCGGTCTGGAAGCGCTGCTCACCAACTTCGGCGGAGAGGTCCTGGAGGAGGAACCGGCTCCGGCCCCCGCCCCGGCCGCGGCCCCGGCCTTCGCGCCCCCGGCCGACCGGGCGAGCGCGCCCCCGGCGTTCGCCGCGCCGCAGGCCGCACCCCCGGCGCCGCCGTCACCCGGGCCCGCCGCACCGGTCCCGCCGCCCGGCCAGGGCTTCCCGCCCCCGCCCGGCAGCACCCCGCCGCCGGCCGCCCCCGCGGTGCACGCGGCCGCCACGATCGCCGCGCCGATCGCCCCGCCCGGCTTCTTCTCCGGCCAGCCCGGGACCGGCCAGCCCACCCCGCCCGGCGGCACGGTCCCGCCGCCGCCCGGTCAGCCCGGCGTGCCCGGCCAGCCCTACGGCCAGCAGCCGCCGGCCCCCTACGGGCACCCCGGTCAGCAGCAGCCCTACGGACACCAGGGCCAGCCCGGTCAGCCGTTCCCCGGCCAGCAGCCGTACCCGGGCCAGCCCGGCCAGCCCGCCCCCTACGGCGGACCGCCGCCCGCGGCGCCGCACGGCATGCCCCCGCAGGGCGGCACCCCCGTCGGTGTCCAGGCCGCGCTGGAGAAGTACCGCGAGGCACCCACCGGGCAGCGGTGGACCCTGCAGAACCCGCGGCTCATCCGGGTCGACCTCGGCACCGACCCGCAGCCCGTGCTCGCCCGCCAGGGCAGCATGGTGCTCTACCAGGGCAAGGTCGACTTCGGCTACAAGGGCGCCGGATTCGCCGGCCGGATCATGGGCAATGCCACCGGCCAGGAGATGCAGCTGATGCGCTGCACCGGCCGGGGGCAGGTGTTCCTGGCGGAGAACTCCGCCCACGTCCACCCGATCGAGCTCCAGGGCGACGGCATCTGCGTCTCCGCGGAGTCGGTGCTCGCCTTCGACGAGTCGCTCCAGCACGAGGTCCGCCGGATCGAGGGCCACGGCATCCCCGGTGGCGCGCTGTTCACCATGCAGTTCCAGGGGCACGGCACCGTCGTCGTCAAGACCAACGGCGTCCCCGTGGTCCTGCCGGTCACCCCCACCACCTACGCCGACAGCAACGCCATCGTCGCCTGGTCCGCCGCTTCCCAGGTGGTCGTCTCCAGCCAGGTGCGGCTGCGCCGCAACTCCTATCCGGGCCACAGCGGAGAGACCGTGAACCTCCAATTCCGCGGCGCGCCCGGCAATTTCATCGTCGTCCAGCCCTACGAGGTCTGAGGGAGCCCGAAATGACCATGAACCAGACCCCGATCTCGGGCTACGCCCCGACGCCCGTGGCGGCCCGGATGGAGAACCACGGCAGCAGCATGCTCAAGGTGGCCATGCGGTCCGGCCACGATCTGTTCGCCCGCACCGGCTCGATGATCGCCTACGAGGGCTTCGTCCAGTACGAGGCGAACCCGCCCGCCATCCGCCAGATGGCGTCCCAGTGGGTCACCGGCGAAGGCATGCCGCTCATGAAGTGCCACGGCGACGGGCTGCTCTACCTCGCCGACTACGGGGCGGACGTCGTCTGCCTCCAGCTCAACGGGGACTCGCTCTCCGTCAACGGCACCAACATCCTCGCCTTCGACGCCCATCTGCAGTGGGGCGTGCAGCGGGTGAAGGGAATGGCGAAATTCGCCGGGCAGGGCCTGTTCAACGTGGCCATCTCCGGCACCGGCTGGGTCGCGCTCACCTCGCGCGGCACACCGATCGTCGTCGACTGCGGCAGCGGCGAGGACGAGACCTATGTGGACCCCGACGCCCTCGTGGCGTGGTCCACGGGCCTCAAGATGAAGGGGAAGCGCAGCTTCAAGGCTTCCTCGATGATCGGCCGGGGCAGCGGCGAGGCGTACCAGCTGGGCTTCTCGGGCCAGGGGTTCGTGGTCGTACAGCCCAGCGAGGACAGCACTGACCGGCTCCGGGCCCGGGGCTGAGGGGGAGCGAAGATTTATGCAGAGCCCGCTTTTCGGCCACACCGAGGCCCAGTCCCAGGAGCGCTACGCGCTTCAGAACCCGCAGTTGCTGCGCGTCTGTCTCACCGGCCACGACGACGTCCTCGCCCGCAAGGGATCGATGGTCGCCTACCAGGGCATGATGGAGTTCGACGGCGAGTACCTGACACGCGGTCAGCAGAACGCCCGCGCCCACACCGGCGAGGTCCTGGACCTGATGCGCTGCTCGGGGCAGGGCACGGTCTATTTCGCCAACCTCGCGCAGTACGTCCACATCGTCGACGTCGACCACAACGGCCTGACCGTGGACGCCGCCTACGTCCTCGCGATGGACTCGACCCTGCACTGGGACACCATCGCGGTGGACAGCCAGTTCGGGATCTCCGGCTCGGGCGCCTACAACCTCGTCATCTCCGGGCAGGGCAAGGTCGCGCTCATGACCTCCGGCCAGCCCCTGATGCTCCAGGTCACCCCGGACAAGTACGTCAACGCCGACGCGGACGCCGTCGTGGCGTGGTCGACGTCGCTCGTCGTGCAGATGCAGGCGCCGACGTCCTCGTCGAGCGTCTGGCGGCGGCGCGGAAGCACCGGGGAGGGCTGGGAGCTGAACTTCCAGGGCCACGGCTACGCCCTCGTGCAGCCCAGTGAGCTGCTCCCGCCCCAGGGCGCGGAGATCGGCCAGGGGGCGCTGGCCCAGTACGGCCTCGGCCAGCAGGGGGCGCACGGCCAGAACCAGGGCAACATCTGGTCCAACCGCTGAGCGACGAGTAAGGGGCGCCACCCACTGGGTGGCGCCCCTTACCCATGGGCTCTCACAGCCGGGCGAGCGTCCGCTCCATCAGCCGCACGACCGACTCGTCGGCCACCGAGGCCACCTCGTCGTACGCGAACCAGCGCAGGTCCAGGGACTCGTCGCTGATGGCCTCCACCGCGCCCCGCGGGACCAGCGCCGCGTACTGCACGTCGAGATGCCAGTTGCAGGGCGAGGGGATCGGGTGCCGGTCCAGCCGGACCGGACCGCCCGGCAGCAGGGTCAGGCCCCCGATACCGGATTCCTCCGTCGCCTCGCGCAGCGCCGCCGCCGCGAGCGTGGCGTCACCGGGCTCGCAGTGGCCGCCCATCTGGAGCCACATCCGCAGCTTGCGGTGCAGCGTGAGCAGCACCTTGCCGCGCGCCGGGTCGATCACCAGGGCGCTCGCCGTGATGTGCCCGGCCCGACAGGGCTTCCACGTGCCGTCCGGGTGCGCGGCCAGGTGATCCAGGTAGAGATCGCGCAGCTCTTCCTGGTCGCCGTACTCCTTGAGGACGAGGACGGCGTTCTCATGAAGGCTCACTTGTCGCCTTCACCCTTCCCGTCGCCCTTTTCGCCCTTTTCCTCGTCCTTGGACGGATCCTCGGCGGAGCCCTTCGTCAGGTCCGGCTTCGCGGACCCGCCGCCGGCCGCTTCGCCCAGCATCTTGTCCAGCTCCGAGAAGTCCAGGTGCTCACGGTGCACGAAGCCGTCCGGGTCGTCCAGGTCGGCGGCCGTCGGCAGCATGTCCGGGTGCTCCCACAGGGCGTCACGGCCCTCCAGGCCCCGCGCGTCGGTCAGCGACGCCCACAGCCGCGAGGCGTCCCGCAGCCGGCGCGGCCGCAGCTCCAGACCGATCAGGGTGGCGAAGGTCTGCTCCGCCGGGCCACCGGACGCACGGCGGCGGCGCAGCGTCTCGCGCAGCGCGCCGGCCGACGGCAGGTGCGGCGAGGCGGCCGCGTGCACGACCGCGTCGACCCAGCCCTCGACCAGCGCGAGCGCCGTCTCCAGACGGGCGAGCGCCGCCTTCTGCTCGGGGGTGTCCTCCGGCTGGAACATGCCCTGCTGGAGGGCGTCCTGCAGCTGCTCCGGGTGCGCGGGGTCGAGCTGGCCGACCACGTCCTCCAGCTTGGAGGTGTCGACCTTGATGCCCCGGGCGTAGCCCTCGACGGCACCGAACAGATGCGAGCGCAGCCACGGCACATGGGCGAAGAGCCGCTGGTGGGCGGCTTCCCGCAGGGCCAGGTAGAGCCGGACCTCGTCCAGCGGCACACCGAGGCCGGAGCCCAGCGACGCGATGTTCACCGGAAGCAGCGCGGCCTTGCCCGCGGGACCGAGCGGCAGCCCGATATCGGTCGAACCGACCACCTCGCCGGCCAGCACGCCCACGGCCTGGCCGATCTGCTGGCCGAACATGGCCCCGCCCATCTGCCGCATCATCCCGAGCAGCGGGCCCGCCATGGCCTGCATCTCCTCGGGCAGCACATCGCCCATGGCGGCGCCGACGCGCTCGGCGACCGGGTCGACCAGGTCCTTCCACACCGGGAGGGTCGCCTCGACCCACTCCGCGCGACTCCAGGCGACCGCCGTGCCCGCGCCCGACGGCAGCGACGTCACCCCGTCCAGCCACAGGTCGGCCAGGCGCACGGCCTCCTCGACCGCGGCCCGCTCGCCCGGGGCGACGCTGGCGTCCTTGCCGCCGTCGGCGGTGCCCTGCGCGACGGTCTGCCGCGCGATGTCCTTGGCCATGTCCCAGTTCACCGGGCCGCCCTCGTAGGAGAGCATCTGGCCCAGCTGCTGGAACGCGGCGCCCAGGTCGCCCGGGTTCATGGAGCCGAACATCGCGGCGAAGGGGTTGTCCCCGCCGCCCGCGGCCCCGCCGAACCCGAACGGATTCGCCGGTCCCTGGCCGCCGCCCTGGCTGCCGTCCTTCTTCTTGCCGTCGTCGCCGTTCTCCGGCTCCTCCGGCGGAAGGCCGAATCCGAATGGGTTGTCACTCACGGGTTTCCTCGGCTCGTAGGGCCGCCGGCACGGAACCGACGGCGAATGCGCGACATCACTACCCAGCGTAGACACCTCCGCGGTATCCGGGCTTGGTGCTTCGCCGACCCGGGGCCTGCGGCAGGATGGACGTCACCTGGTACGTACGCGTCATCACACTTACGTACTGAAGACAACCGCTGGAGACGCCCGGTGAGTTCCCCCGACCGAGAAGTTCGCGCAGCGCGAAACGGTTCCGCGCGAGACAGTACGGCCCTGCCCGGCCGCCGACCCGTCGTCGCGGTCACCGGTGCCGCGAGCGGCGTCGGCGCGCTGCTCACGCAGCGGCTGGCCGCATCAGAAGAGATCAAGCAGGTCGTGGCGATAGACGAGCGCCGTGGCGACGTGACCGAGGCACAGTGGCATGTGCTGGACGTCCGCGACCCGGCGATCGCGGAAAAGCTGCGGGGTGCCGACGTCGTCGTCCACCTCGCCCTCGACCTCGACCTGGAGACCGACCCCGCGGCCCGCACCGCCTACAACGTGCGCGGCACCCAGACCGTGCTCACCGCCGCCGCGGCCGCCGGGGTGCACCGCGTCGTGCTGTGCACCTCCGCGATGGTCTACGGGGCGCGGCCCGACAACGCCGTACCGCTCGCCGAGGACGCCGAGCTGCGCGCGACCGCCGAGGCCACCGGCGTCGGCGACCTGCTGGAGATCGAACGGCTCGCCAAGCGCGCACCCCGCGCGCACCCGGGGCTGAACGTCACCGTGCTGCGCCCCGCCGTCCTCGTCGGCGGCACCGACACCGCCCTGACCCGCTACTTCGAGTCGCCCCGCCTCCTGGTGGTCGCCGGATCCCGGCCGACCTGGCAGTTCTGCCATGTGGAGGACCTGGTGAGCGCCCTGGAGTTCGCCGCGCTGGAGAAGGCCGAGGGCGATCTCGCGGTCGGCTGCGACGGCTGGCTGGAGCAGGAGGAGGTCGAGGAGCTGACCGGCATCCGCCGCATGGAGCTGCCCTCGGCGGTCGCGCTGGGCGCGGCCTCCCGGCTGCACCGGCTGGGCCTGACCCCGTCGCCCGCGGGTGACCTCGAGTACACGATGCACCCGTGGGTGGTCAGCGGCAGCCGGCTGCACGACGCCGGCTGGCGGCCGCGCTGGACCAACGAGGAGGTCCTCGCGGAGCTGCTGGAGGAGGTCGCCGGCCGGCACACGGTCGCGGGCCGCCGGCTCGGCCGCAAGGACGCCACCACGCTGGGTGCCGCGGGCGCGACCGTCGCCCTGGTGGGCACCGCCGCGCTGGTCCGCCGTGCCCGCAAGGCGCGCCGCCGCCTGTAGGCCGCGCGGGCCTCTGGAGGACCCTCCGACGGCGGGCCGGGCGGCCTGGTGGAACACCATGCACCACCACCGCCCCGCGTGCGGCACGATGGACCGTATGGCCCGTACGTATGACCGCTCCGGCGGCCACCCCGGTGAGCTGCCCGCCCTGGATCCGATCCGTCTCCTCGCCGTCCGCGACACCCCCCTGTCGCTCGACGAGGTCTTCGCGGCGGTCGGCGACGACGCCGCGGGGGGCACGGCGCTCTTCGTGGGCACGGTGCGCGACCACGACGGCGGCGCGGACGTGGCCGGGCTCGGCTACTCCGCGCACCCCACGGCCGAGGCCGAGCTGCGCCGCGTCGCGGAGAAGGTCGCGGCGGACTTCCCGGTTCGTGCGCTCGCCGCGGTGCACCGGGTGGGGGAGCTGGCCATCGGCGACCTGGCGGTCGTGGTGGCCGTCTCCTGCCCGCACCGGGCGGAGGCCTTCGCGGCGTGCCGCCGCCTGATCGACGACCTCAAGGCGGAGGTCCCGATCTGGAAACACCAGAAGTTCGCGGACGGCACCCAAGAATGGGTCGGCGCGTAGCGCCGTCGGCGGTGGGGGCACCTCCCAGCGGTAGCTGGGGGAGGGTCGGCGCGTAGCGCCGTCGGCGGTGGGGGCACCTCCCGGCGGTAGCTGGGGGAGGGTCGGCGCGTAGCGCCGTCTTCGCAGGCCGGACCACGGTTGGCCGACCCCGGTTGCGTAACCGGGCCCCTGACGTAAGCGTTGAGACGGCGGACGTTTAATCTGCTCATCAGTCAGATGTGGTTCGGAAGGGGTCGGGAGGCCGGCATGGCGGCACTTGCGTGGTTGCTGATCCCCGTCGCCGCGGCTGTCGCCGCCGCCCTGTGGGGGAGT
This sequence comes from Streptomyces sp. NPDC042259, assembly GCF_055582085.1. Taxonomy (NCBI): domain Bacteria; kingdom Bacillati; phylum Actinomycetota; class Actinomycetes; order Kitasatosporales; family Streptomycetaceae; genus Streptomyces; species Streptomyces sp. NPDC042259. The sequence continues at coordinate 701,246 of NZ_JBVJDW010000004.1, forward strand.
TGGGCGGCCCGTAACCGCAAGGTCGGCGACGTCGCGGAGCTGGCGGGCTACGAGCGGTTCCGCGCCGCCATGGAGCGCCGCGAGTCCGGCGTCTCGCAGGGCTCCGACGCGGCCTAGCGGGCCCTGCCCCGTACGGACCGCCCCGGGGGTGGACTGTCGGACCCGTCCCGTACTGTCGTTCCATGCCCCGCCGCACCGCGACGATGCTCGCCTCCCTCTTGATGCTGATCGCGCTGCTCTGCGCAGGCGTGCTGATCCCCGTGCCCTACGCGGAGATGTCGCCGGGGCCGACGTACAACACCCTCGGCGAGCACGACGGGGAGCCGGTGCTCCAGATCTCCGGCCGCAAGACGTACCCGACCAGCGGCCATCTCAATATGACGACGGTCCGCGTCACCGGCTCGCAGTACCGGATGAATCTGTTCGAAGCGGTCTACGGCTGGCTCGCGCACGACAATCTGGTGGTCCCGCACAGCACGCTCTACCCGGACGACAAGACTCCGGACCAGCTGAACCAGGAGACCGCCGAGGAGTTCAGCCAGTCCCAGGAGAGCGCCAAGGTCGCGGCGCTCAAGGAGCTGAAGATCCCGGTCGGCACGCGCGTCGTCGTGGCGTCGGTCGTCAAGGGCAGCCCGGCCGAGGGCACCCTGCACGCGGGCGATGTGATCAAGGCCGTCGACGGTACGGAGATCAAGCAGCCCGGTGACGTGGCCAAGCTGGTCACCCGGCACCGGCCCGGCCAGCAGGTCTCCTTCCGGGTCGTCCCGGCCAGGGAGGCGGCCGCGGCGGAGAAGGAGAAGCGGGCACCGAGGCAGGAGCAGACGGTCACCCTCGTCACGGGCAAGGCGCCCGACAAGCGGGCCGTGGTCGGCATCCAGGCCGGGCTGGACCACACCTTCCCGTTCTCGATCAACATCAAGCTGACGGACGTCGGCGGGCCGAGCGCCGGGCTGATGTTCGCCCTCGGGATAGTCGACAAACTCACCCCCGAGGACCTCACCGGCGGGAAGTTCATCGCCGGTACGGGCACGATCGACGACAACGGCAAGGTCGGACCGATCGGCGGGATCGAGATGAAGACGGTCGCCGCCCGCGCCAAGGGCGCCCGGTTCTTCCTCACGCCCAAGGACAATTGCGCGGCGGCCGCCAAGGACACACCCAAGGGCCTCACGCTCGTCAAGGTCGACACCATAGGTGACGCGAGGAAGGCCCTGGAGAAGATCCGCGAGGGCGACGCGGCGGGCCTGCCGAGCTGTTCGACGGGCCGCTGAGGCCTGCCCGGCGGTGTCCGTAACAGCCGGACGGGCCGGCCGGCTGGGCTCAGCCGATCCGGCCCGTCCGGACGTGGGCGGGCGTCAGCCCTCGAACGTGGCCGCGAGGGCCTCGGCCAGGCCGGGGACGAGGTCGGCCCCGGTCAGCACCTCGTTCGGCGAGTCCTTCTCTCGCAGCCGCAGCGCCGACTCGCGCGCCCCGTCACGCAGCACCGCGACGGTCATCCGGACCTCCTGCCGGTCCGGGTGCGCCGCGACCCACTTGGCGAGCTGCTTCTCGTTCATCCCGTTGGGCACGGTCCCCTCGGCGGACGGCGGCAGCATCAGCCGCTCCACGGTCAGGGCGCAGCCGACCACCGCGTCGGGCCAGGCGATGGTGCCGAGGAATTTGTCGAGGGCGGTGCCGCGCGGCAGCTCGTCCTGCTCGATCGGGGTGTAGGAACCGGCGTTGCCGGGCGTTTCGTCGAGGCCGAGCTGGGCGGCCAGGCCGGGCTCTTGGGCGCGCAGTTTCGCGGTGTCGACCAGGGCGAAGAGACGGGCGGGCTGGTCCCAGCCGAGGCCGGAGGCGTACTCGTCGATTTCGAGCACGGCTCGGGTCAGCGGGCTGGCGGCCATCGGGGTGCCGGGTTCGGAAGGGCTGGGGAAGCTGGGAAAGCTGGACATGGTCACAATCGTGCCCTGAGAGTGACCAAAAACGGGAACTGAGTAAAGCCTCGGTAAGTTGCCACACTGGGTCCTACTATCGCTGGGCCTGATCGACAGCTTCATCGACAGCGAACTTCGAGGTGCGCACCTTGGCTTTCCAGATGCCGGACCGCGGCGGAGGCCCGACGAGGCCACGGATGAGAGTCGGCCGCCCGTCCCGGCGTGTCCGGACCCTGCTCATGACCCTGGGCGTGCTGGCCGTGCTGGCCATGCTCTTCGTCATGTTCGCGGGGTATTGGACGCAATGGCTCTGGTACCGCTCCGTGCACTACTCGTCCGTCTTCACCACCACCCTGGGCACCAAGATCGGCCTGTTCGCGGTCTTCGGACTGCTGATGGCCCTCGCGGTGGGATTCAACATCTGGCTGGCGCACCGGCTGCGGCCGCCGCTGAGCGCGATGTCGGGGGAGCAGGAGAGCCTCGACCGCTACCGGATGAGCATCGCGCCCTACAAGAAGTGGGTGCTGCTCGCCATCGCCTCGCTCGTCGGCCTCGTCGCCGGCGCGTCCGCGGCCGGCCAGTGGCGCACCTGGCTCCAGTGGGTCAACGCCGTGCCCTTCGGCAAGACGGACCCGCAGTTCCACAAGGACATCGCGTTCTACACGTTCGATCTGCCCTGGTACCGCTTCCTGCTGAGCTTCGGCTTCGCGGCCACGGTCCTGTCGCTGATCGCCGCGACCCTGGTGCACTACCTCTACAACGGTCTGCGGCCCACCAGCCCGGGCGCGCGGGCCACCGCCGCGGCCACCGGCCACCTGTCGGTGCTGCTCGGCGTCTTCGTCACGCTCAAGGCCGTCGCCTACTGGCTCGACCGGTACAGCCTGGCGGTGAAGTCCAGCGGGCTGAAGTCCACCGAGGGCTGGACCGGTCTGCGGTACGTCGACGCCAACGCCTTCCTGCCGGCCAAGACGATCCTGTTCATCATCGCGCTGATCTGCGCCGTGCTGTTCTTCGCGACGCTCTGGCGGCGAACCTGGCAGCTGCCGGTCATCGGCTTCGGCCTGATGGTGCTCTCGGCGGTCCTGATCGGCGGGCTCTACCCGGCGATCGTGCAGAAGTTCCAGGTCCAGCCGAACGAGCAGGCCAAGGAAGCCCCGTACATCAAGAAGAACATCACCGCGACGCGCGAGGCCTACGGCATCGACGGCTCGCAGGTGAAGGACTACGCGGGCACCAGCGACCTCAAGGACAAGGACAAGCAGAAGCTGCGCGACGCGGCCGACTCGACCGCCAGTCTGCGGATGCTCGACCCGAACATCGTCTCGCCCACGTTCCAGCAACTCCAGCAGGTCCGCGGGTACTACCAGTTCCCGTCCACCCTGGACGTCGACCGCTACAAGGTGGACGGCAAGGAGACGGACACGGTCGTCGGTCTGCGCGAGCTGAACATCAACGGCATCCCCGAGCGCAATTGGATCAACGACCACTTCAAGTACACCCACGGCTACGGCGCCATCACCGCGAAGGGCACCGCCACCGTCGGTGAGGGCGACCCGGACTTCACCGAGAAGAACCTGCCGACCACCGGCAAGCTCGGCTCGTACGAGCAGCGGGTGTACTACGGCGAGAAGACGACGCAGTACTCGATCGTCGGCGGGCCGCAGAAGGAGCTGGACTACTCCGGCGACAAGGGCGAGAAGAGCTACAGCTACCAGGGCAAGAGCGGGGTGAACCTCTCGAACCCGATCAACCGGGCCGCCTACGCGGTGGCCTTCGGCGAGCCGCAGATCCTCTACGCGGGCGCCATCGGCGAGGGTTCGCGGATCCTGTACAACCGCACGCCCAAGGAGCGCGTCGAGGCGGTCGCCCCATGGCTGACCATCGACGGCGACGCCTATCCGGCGGTCGTCGGCGGGCGCATCCAGTGGATCGTGGACGCCTACACCACGACCAACGGCTACCCGTACGCGTCCCGTACGACCCTCGGTGACACGACGGCGGACTCGCTGACGACCGGACAGCGGGCGGTGGTGGCCCAGCAGAACCAGGTCAACTACATCCGCAACTCGGTGAAGGCGACCGTGGACGCCTACGACGGCACGGTGAAGCTGTACCAGTGGGACACCGAGGACCCGGTGCTCAAGACCTGGATGAAGGCGTTCCCGGGAACGGTGAAGGCCAAGAGCCAGATCAGCTCGGACCTGATGGACCACATGCGCTACCCGCAGGACCTCTTCAAGGTCCAGCGTGAGCTGCTCACCCGCTACCACGTCACCAACCCGGGCACGTTCTACACCGGCAGCGAGCGCTGGGAGGTGCCGAACGACCCGACCACCAAGTCGAAGAACGCGGTGCCGCCGTACTACCTCAGCATGAAGATGCCGGACCAGCGGGAGCAGGCGTTCTCGCTGACGACGACGCTGACGCCGAAGAGCCGCGAGAACCTCGGCGCCTTCATGGCCGTCGACGCCGACGCCAAGAGTCCCGAGTACGGCAAGATCAGAATCCTCAAACTGCCGTCCGAGACCACGGTGTCGGGCCCCCAGCAGGTGCAGAGCAAGTTCAACGGTGACCCCGAGATCGCCAACAAGATCAATATCTTGAAACGCGGGGACTCCGAGATCGAGTACGGCAATCTGCTGACCGTGCCGCTCGACGGCGGGTTGCTCTACGTCGAGCCGGTCTATGTGCGCGGTGCCGGCACGAACTTCCCCCGGCTCAAGAAGGTGCTGGTGACCTACGGGGAGAAGACCGCCTTCGAGGACGACCTCACCAAGGCGCTGGACGTGGTCTTCGGGGTCAGGAGCCCCGAGACCCCGACGAAGCCGCCGGGGGACACTCCCACGAAGCCGCCGTCCCAGGACCCCACGGTCAAGCAGGCCCTGAAGGACGCCCAGGACGCCTTCGACGCGAGCCAGAAGGCGCTCGACGACAAGGACTGGACGGCCTACGGCAAGGCCCAGCAGAGCTTGAAGGAGGCCCTGGACCGGGCCGCCAAGGCCGAGGCGAAGGCCGCCGAGAAGGCCGCCAAGCCGGGGAGCTGAGCGGCCCGGTAAGGCCCCACCCCGCGCCGTGGTACGGTTGTTTCACAACGGCGCGGGGTGGAGCAGCTCGGTAGCTCGCTGGGCTCATAACCCAGAGGTCGCAGGTTCAAATCCTGTCCCCGCTACTTAAAGACAAGGCCCGGAGTCCTCGGACTCCGGGCCTTGTCGTGTGTCCGGGGCGGGGTGTCCCGAAAATTCGGTGACCCGTACCCCGGCGCGCCGTGGCCTGTGGGGGTTGTGTGCGGGGCTTCTGAATAGAGTTTGCACCACGGCCGTGTCGGGAAGTCGGGAAGTCGACAAAACGCTCAAGTGACCTCATCGGCTGCGGTATACCAGGTGTACGCGGGTTGCGGGTGGTGCGACGATGGGTCTTATGGGGGACAGGACGAGGTTGTTGGGGACACGTCGGCTTGTGGAGGCTCCCGGTGACGGGAGCGATCAGGTACCGCAGGTGCTCGGCTCGGAGACGACCGGCCCCGGCGAGAGCGCCGACGCGGGCGACCTCGCCGCCGAGGCGGCCGACCTCGAACTCGAAACCGCCCGGCGCCGGGCCGAGGAGTCCGGTGATCCCGCCGCCCTCAGCATGCTCGGCGCGCTGCTGCTGCGCCGGGGCGACCTGGACGGTGCCGAGCGTCATCTGAGGGCCGCGACCGCCGCCGGCGACCGGTCCGCCGCCAACAACCTGGGCGTACTGCTGCACCAGCGCGGTTACGCCGACGAGGCCGCCTCCTGGTGGCGCGTCGCCGCCGTCGCCGGTTCCGCCGCCGCGGCCCACGCCCTCGGCCGCTACCACCGCGAGCGCGGCGACGAGCCCGCCGCCGAGTACTGGCTGCGGCAGTCCGCCGAGTCCGGGCACGCCCTCGGCGCGTACGCCCTCGCGGATCTGCTGGAGCACCGCAGCGACGTGGGCGCGGAGCGCTGGTTCCGGTCCGCCGCCGAGCGCGGGCACCGCGAGGCCGCGTACCGTCTCGCGCGCATTCTCGACGGCCGGGCGCCGCGCCGCGGCACGGGCCCCGGTGGTCTCGGCGGGCTGGCCGGGCTCGCTGACGGCCCCGGGGGCCTCGGCCCCTCCACCGGCACCCGCTACGCCTCCGCCGGCGGCGTCGACACCTCGGTCCGTGATCTGCGGGCCGCGGCGGCGGGCCGCCGTGACGAGGGCGCAGCCGGCGAGGCCGAGCAGTGGTACCGCCAGGCCGCCGCCCGCGGCCACCGGCGCGCCGCCCTGCACCTGGGCACCCTGCTGGAGGCGCGCGGCGAGATCCAGGAGGCCGGGCGCTGGTACCTGACGTCCGCCAAGGACGGGGAGTCGCGCGCCGCGTGCGCCCTCGGCTTCCTGCTGCGCGACGCCGGTGACATGGAGAGCGCCGCGATCTGGTGGCGCCGTGCCGCCCAGGACGGCGACGGCAACGCGGCCAACGCACTGGGCGCGCTGCACGCCGACCGCGGCGAATCGCAGCAGGCCGAGCGCTGGTACCGGGCCGCGCTCGACGCCGGTGACGTCAACGGCGCGTACAACCTCGGGCTGCTCTGCGCCGAGCAGGGACGCACCGCGCAGGCCGAGCAGTGGTACCGCCGCGCCGCCTACGCCGGCCACCAGGAGGCCGCGAACGCGCTGGCCGTGCTGCTGCTGCAGGGCGGCGACTCCGCCGGGGCCGAACCCTGGTTCTCCAAGGCCGCCGAGGCGGGCAGCGTCGACGCCGCGTTCAACCTGGGCATCCTCTACGCCGGGCGGGACGAGGAGCGGTCGGCCTTCGAGTGGTACGAGCGCGCCGCGGCCGCCGGCCACACCGACGCGGCCCTCCAGGTCGCCATGGTCCTGCTGCGGGACGGTGAGGACGAGGAGGCCGAGCGTCATCTGCGGGTCGCCGTGCGCGGCGGCAGCGCCGAGGCCGCCTTCCGGCTGGGCGCGCTGCTCGACCGCGACGACGACACGTGGGAGGAGTGCGAGAAGTGGTACGAGCACGCCGCCCGGCAGGGCCACCGGCGGGCCCAGGTGCGGCTCGGCATGCTCGTCGCGGCGCGCGGCGACGTGGTCGAGGCCGCGCACTGGTACCGCCAGGCCGCCGAGGCCGGCAGCCGTAACGGCGCCTTCAACCTCGGGCTGCTGCTCGCGCGCGAGGGCAGCGAGCCGGAGGCGGCTCTGTGGTGGGCCAGGGCCGCCCAGGCCGGCCACGGCCGGGCCGCACTCCGGCTCGCCCTGCTGGCGGCCCGGCGCGGCAACCTGGCCGAGGGCCAGCACTGGTGCGCCCGCGCCGTCGAACTCGGCCCGGCGGAGGTAGCCGAACGCGCGGCGCGCCTGCGCGATGCGCTGCAGCAGGAACTCTCGGCGTAGCGGGCCTTCCGCCGCCCGCACCGCTGCCCTTAGCGCCGCCGGACGGGCTGGGGGTGTCCTGTCCTCAACCGCCGGACGGGCTTGGCGTGGGGTGTCCTCAATCGCCGGACGGGCTTGATTGGGCTGAGGCCAGCCATCAAACCCGTCCGGGCCGTTTGGCTGGGGCTGCCACATCAGTCCGCATGGGCTGGTTTCAGCTGGGGGCCAGCCATCTCAAGCCCGTCCGGCGATTGAGGACGCGCCCGCAGGGCGCCCGCCGCCGCAGGCGGCAAGAGGACGGCCCGCAGCCGAAAGACCGCCGGTCCGGCGAAAGGCGGCACGGACGGCCCGCCCCCGGGCCGCGGGGCTCCTGACCAGGCCGGAGGCCGTTCGCTTACGCGTTTGCCCGCAGCGCCGTCGGCGGGTTACAGTTGGGTCAACGACGCGGGGTGGAGCAGCTCGGTAGCTCGCTGGGCTCATAACCCAGAGGTCGCAGGTTCAAATCCTGTCCCCGCTACTCGAAGACAAGGCCCGGATCCTTCCAAGGATCCGGGCCTTCGTCGTACCCCGCCCCCGGGGCCGCCCCCCCCCGGAGGGGGGATCACGCCGTCGAGCAGTTCGGGCAGATGCCGCGGTAGGTCACCTCGACCGCCGAGACCTGGAAGCCGAAGCGCTCGTGCGCCGGGAGGTCGGCGAGCAGGTCCCCGGAGGGGTGGACGTCGCGGATCGTGCCGCACCGCGAGCACACCAGGTGCTGGTGCGCGTGGTGCGCGTTCGGGTCGTAGCGCTTGGCGCGCCCGTCCGTGCTCACTTCGAGGATCTCGCCCAGGGACACCAGCTCGCCGAGCGTGTTGTACACCGTCGCGCGCGAGATCTCGGGCAGCAGATCGGTGGCCTTGGCGTGCACCTCGTCGGCGGTGTAGTGCACGTGGTCCCCGTCGAGGACCTCGGCGACGACGCGTCGCTGCGCGGTCAGCCGCCAGCCGCGTCCCCGGAGTCGTTCCAGCAGGTCACTCATGCCATCACCTATCAGTCAGATAGGACCAGCGTAGCAGCGGGACCTGTCCACCCATGGATTGCGTATTCATCTCTGATCCATCTTGACTTAGACAAAGTCCAATGTAGGATCGAGTTCGGCTCGGGCCTCCGGATCAGGGGGCGCAGGGGTCCGGTGACAGGGACGAAAAAACGGAGGCGCACGTGTCGGTTCAGGGCGAGGCCATATCGGGAACGGGTCCGCTGACCACGGAGTCCGGAGCTCCGGTCGCGGACAACCAGAACAGCGAGTCCGCGGGCCTCGGCGGCCCCGTCCTGGTGCAGGACCAGTCGCTGATGGAGAAGCTCGCGCACTTCAACCGCGAGCGGATCCCGGAGCGCGTCGTGCACGCCCGGGGCGCCGGGGCGTACGGCACCTTCACCGTGACGGCGGACGTCACCCCGTACACCCGGGCCAAGTTCCTGTCCGAGGTGGGCAAGCAGACCGAGACGTTCCTGCGCTTCTCCACCGTCGCGGGCAACCTCGGTTCGGCCGACGCGGTGCGCGACCCCCGCGGTTTCGCGCTGAAGTTCTACACCGAAGAGGGAAACTACGACCTCGTCGGCAACAACACCCCGGTGTTCTTCATCAAGGACGCCATCAAGTTCCCCGACTTCATCCACACCCAGAAGCGCGACCCGTACACCGGCTCGCAGGAGGCGGACAACGTCTGGGACTTCTGGGGCCTGTCGCCGGAGTCCACGCACCAGGTGACCTGGCTCTTCGGTGACCGCGGCATCCCGGCCACGCTGCGCCACATGAACGGCTACGGCTCGCACACCTACCAGTGGAACAACGAGGCCGGCGAGGTCTTCTGGGTCAAGTACCACTTCAAGACCGACCAGGGGATCAAGAACCTCACCACCGCGGAGGCCAATCAGCTCTCCGGCATGGACCCCGACAGCCACCAGCGGGATCTGCGCGAGTCCATCGAGCGCGGGGACTTCCCGAGCTGGACCGTGCAGGTGCAGATCATGCCGGCGGCCGACGCGGCGACCTACCGCTTCAACCCGTTCGACCTCACCAAGGTGTGGCCGCACGCGGACTACCCGCCGATCGAGATCGGCAAGCTGGAGCTCAACCGCAACCCGGAGAACATCTTCGCGGAGGTCGAGCAGTCGATCTTCTCTCCGGCGCACTTCGTGCCGGGCATCGGCCCGTCCCCGGACAAGATGCTCCAGGGCCGCCTGTTCGCCTACGGCGACGCCCACCGCTACCGCGTCGGCATCAACGCCGACCACCTGCCGGTGAACCGCCCGCACGCCACCGAGGCCCGGACGAACAGCCGTGACGGCTACGCCTACGACGGCCGGCACGGCCGCGCCAAGAACTACGAGCCCAACAGCTTCGGCGGGCCGCAGCAGACCGGCCGGGCGCTGTGGCAGCCCATCGAGGTCACCGGATACACCGGCAGCACCGACGCCCCCTCGCACGCCGAGGACAACGACTTCGTCCAGGCGGGCAACCTCTACCGGCTGATGTCGGAGGAGGAGAAGGGCCGGCTGATCGAGAACCTCGCCGGCTTCATCGCCAAGGTGTCGCGCGACGACATCGCCGAGCGCGCGATCGACAACTTCCGCCAGGCGGACCCCGACTACGGCAAGCGGCTGGAAGCCGCGGTCCAGGCCCTGCGCGGCTGAGTCCTGCGGCGGCCCGGCCGCCGCAGGACTGTCCCGACCAGTCGCTTGCCGTATCCACCGGAGGGACCGGACGCCAATGGGCTCCGGTCCCTCCGGCTTTTCTCCCTCCGGCTCTCCCCGGAGGCCGTGACGCGCTCAGCCCGCCAGTACGCCGGTCTGGGGGCGCCCGGCCCGCTCGGGCGCCCAGCGGCGGATGATGTCGCGGACCGACACGACGCCCACGGGCTCGTGGCCGTCGAGGACGATCAGATGCCGGAAGCCGCCGTGCGCCATGGCGGCCCCTGCCTCCTCCAGCGTCCAGTCCGGGGCCGCGAAGACGACGTCCGTCGTCGTATGGCCCTGCGCGGTCTCCCGGTCCGGGTCCTGGCCGGCGCCGACCGAGTTGAGGATGTCGCGCTCGGTGAGGATGCCGATCCCGCTGGTGTCCGGATCGAGGACGACCGCCGCCCCGATGCGCCGCGCGGACATCATCCGCGCGGCCTGCCTGAGGGTGTGGGCGGGGCCGATGGTGAGGACCACCGTGCTCATGGCGTCGCTGACGAGCATGGTCGGAGCCACCTCCTTGGCGGACTGTGAGTCCGAGAAAGGATTCACAAGTTCACAAGCTTGGGGCTGTCATCGTCACATGCTCGTGCGGGCACAACAAGGGGGCGTGCGGGAGTGGGATTTTCGGCCCGCGCGCTTCGACGGCCGTGTTTGAACCCAGGAGCGGTCTGAACCAGGAGCGTGGTGAACTCGGACCGGTTCGGCCGGGAGCGCGTCCTGACGGCGAACGGCTCCCGGCGGCGAGCCCTACTTGCTGAAATAGCCCAGCAGCTCGTCGTGGAGCAGCCCGTTCGACGCGGCGGCGTTGCCGCTGTGCGGGCCGGGACGCCCGTCCAGACCGGTGAAGCGGCCGCCCGCCTCCTCGACGATGACGACGTTCGCCGCCATGTCCCACAGCGACAGCTCCGGCTCCGCGCACATGTCCACCGACCCCTCGGCGACCATCATGTACGGCCAGAAGTCGCCGTAGCCGCGCGTCCGCCAGCAGTCGCGCGACAGGTCCAGGAAGCCCGGCAGCATGCCGCGCTCCTCCCAGCCCGACAGCGAGGAGTACGCGAACGACGCGTCCTCGATCCGGCCCACCCGCGAGGCCTGCAGCCGCGTCGCCGACAGCAGGCTGCGGCCGGTGAAGGCCCCCGAGTCCTTCGCCGCCCACCAGCGGCGGCCCAGCGCCGGCGCCGACACCACGCCCACGACCGGCTCGAAGCCGCCCTCGACCTGCGCCATCAGCGAGATCAGCGTGGCCCAGACCGGCACCCCGCGGACATAGTTCTTGGTCCCGTCGATGGGGTCGATCACCCACCGGCGCGGCCCCGCGCCCTCGGCCCCGAACTCCTCGCCCAGCACGGCGTCCCGAGGCCGGGCCCGCTGCAGATGGCCGCGGATCAGCTCCTCGGCGGCCTTGTCCGCCTCGCTCACCGGAGTCATGTCCGGTTTGGTCTCGACCTTGAGGTCGAGGGCCTTGAACCGGTCCATGGTCGCCGCGTCGGCGGCGTCCGCGAGGACGTGGGCCAGGCGCAGATCATCGTGGTAGTCGGACATGACTGCACAGTACCCGGGGGTGCCCCGCGGGCCCGTGCGGCCCGCCCGGGTCTTGACACCGTCTGGCGGTGCGTCAATTCTGAGCCCAGACCGTCGTGCGGCCGCACGGCCGGGGAGGCGACGATGCCCGCGGCACGAGAACTCTTGCTGGACGCGGCTTTCGTGGCGCTCGCAGCCCGGCCCTGGAACGGGGTCCGGATGGTCGACGTCGCGGCCGCCGCCGGGGTGTCCCGGCAGACGCTGTACAACGAATTCGGCGGCAAGGACGGCCTCGGACGCGCCCTGGTGCGCCGCGAGGCGGAGACGTTCCTCGCCGGGGTGGAGCGCACCCTCACCGACACCGTGACCCGTGGGGCCGCCGACCCCGGTGACCACTGCGCCGCCGTGGCGCTGTGGACCCTGCGGACGGCCCGGGCGAACCCGCTGGTGCGGGCGGTGCTCACCGGTTGCCGCGACGAGCGGCTCCCGGCCACCGTGCCCGTCGCCTTCCCGGCGCAGCGCGCCCGCCCGGAGACCCCGGTGCTGCGGGGGGCGCCCACGCCGACGGCGATGGCGGGGCAGATCCGGGACCGGGTCGCTGCCGGTGCGTTGGCCGCCCCTGTGCCGGCCGGTGCCTCGCCCGGGGGTGCTGTCGATCCGGACGCGGTCCGGGGGGCGTGTGCGGCCGCGGTCCGGCTGACGTTGTCCTACGTGCTCGCCCCGGGCGACTCCGACGAGGCCGTGGCGGTCGAGGTGGCGCGGCTCGTCCGCGCGCTTCTCGCACACGGTTGATCCGGGCGGCGGTTCTTCGGCCGATGGGCCTGTTGTGCCGCCTGCGGCGGCAAAGCGCCCTGCGGGCGCGTCCTCAATCGCCGGACGGGCTTGTTGTGGCCGGCCTCCACCCGACGCGCGGTCTAGTGGGACGAACCGGAGAGTTGGAGGCCGATGACGCCCACGATCACGAAGGCGATCGAGACGATCTTGAGGGTGGAGACCAGGTCGTCGAGGAAGATCATGCCGTAGATCGCCGTCCCGGCCGCGCCGATGCCCGTCCAGACGGCGTAGGCCGGGCCCACGTCGAGGCGTCTGAGCGAGAGCGTCAGCAGGCCGAAGCTACCGAGCGCGAAGCAGGCGAAGGCGATCGTGGGCCACAGCCGGGTGAAGCCATGGGAGAGCTTGAGGCAGACGGCGAAGCCGGTCTCCAGCAGTCCGGCGACCACGACCAGCAGCCACGCCATCAGATTGCCTCCCGTATCCGCGACCCGCGCCGTCTCTCCGGTGCTCAGCATGCCCTTGCCGCCGGCGGTCACTCGCAAACGTAGGCGATCAATCGCCTTCGCGCCGCTCCCGGGTCGCGAGCAGCCGCCGCAGGGAGTAGAGCCGCTGCGGGTCGGCGTGACCGTCCGTCACCCACTGGTCCAGGGCGCAGTCCGGTTCGTCGTGGCTGCACGCGCGCGGGCATTCCTCCGTGCCGGGCACCAGATCGGGGAAGGCGAGGATGACCCGCGAGGGGTCCACGTGGTGCAGTCCGAAGGAGCGGACGCCCGGGGTGTCGATCACCCAGCCGGTGTCGCCCGGCAGGGGCAGGGCCAGCGCCGAGGTCGTCGTGTGGCGGCCGCGGCCGGTGACCGCGTTGACGTGGCCGGTGGCCCGCTGCCGCTCGACGAGCGCGTTGACGAGGGTGGTCTTGCCGACGCCCGAGTGTCCGACGAACGCGGTGACCCGGTCCGTCAGCCGCTCCCGGACCCGCTCGGCGGCGGCTCCCTCGGCCAGCTCCGCACGGCTGGTCACCACGTACGGCACGCCCAGTGCCCCGTAGGACTCCAGGAGCTTGTCGGGCGAAGCCAGGTCCGACTTGGTCAGCACGAGCAGCGGCTCCAGCCCCGCGTCGTACGCCGCGACCAGACAGCGGTCGATGAGCCGGGGCCGGGGCTCGGGGTCGGCGAGGGCGGTGACGATCGCGAGCTGGTCGGCGTTGGCGACGACGACCCGCTCGTAGGGGTCGTCGTCGTCGGCCGTACGGCGCAGCACGGAGGAGCGCGCCTCGACCCGGACGATCCGCGCCAGGGTGTCCTTGGCGCCGCTCAGGTCGCCCACCACGGCGACCCGGTCGCCCACCACGGCACCCTTGCGCCCCAGTTCGCGGGCCTTCATCGCGATGATGGTGCGGTCCTCGACGAGGACGTGCAGCCGGCCCCGGTCGACGGTGAGGACGAAGCCCTCGGAGGCGTCCTCGTGCTTGGGGCGGATGTTGGTGCGGGGACGGTTGCCCTTGCGGTTGGGGCGGACGCGGATGTCGTCCTCGTCGGGGTTCTTGCCGTAGCGGCGCATGGTGCTCTTCCGCTCTCTCAGACTCTGCCTGCCGGGGCCGCCCCGGCGACCGGCCCGAGCATGCCGGTCCACAGGGCCGGGAAGTCGGGGAGGGTTTTGGCGGTGGTGGCCACGTTCTCCACCTGGACGCCTTCGACGGCCAGGCCGATGACGGCGGCCGCGGTGGCGAGCCGGTGGTCCTCGTAGGTGTGGAAGACACCGCCGTGCAGGGCGCGCGGGCGGATGTGCAGGCCGTCCTCGGTCTCGGTGACGTCACCGCCCAGCTCGTTGATCTCCTTGGCGAGGGCCGCGAGCCGGTCGGTCTCGTGCAGCCGCAGATGGGCGATGCCGCGCAGCACGGACTCGGAGTCGGCGAGGGCGGCGACCGCCGCGATCACCGGCGACAGCTCGCCGACCTCGTGCAGATCGGCGTCGATGCCGGTGATCCGGCCGGTGCCGGTGAAGGTCAGACCGGCCTCGGTCAGCTCGCAGCTGCCGCCCATGGCGGTGAAGATCTCCCGCAGCGCGTCGCCCGGCTGGGTGGTGTGCTCGGGCCAGTCGGGGATGGTGACCTTGCCGCCGGTGACCAGGGCGGCCGCCAGGAACGGCGCCGCGTTGGACAGGTCGGGCTCCACGACGATGTCCCGGCCGAGCAGGGCGCTGGGGGAGACCCGCCAGACGTCCGGCTCGCCGCCGGACTCCGGGGTGTCGACCTGGGCACCGGCCATCCGCAGCATGTCCACGGTCATCCGGATGTGCGGCATCGAGGGCAGCACACCACCGGTGTGGCGCACCTCGACCCCCTGGTTGAAGCGCGGCCCGGACAGCAGCAGCGCGCTCACGAACTGCGACGAGGAGGACGCGTCGATCTCCACCGGCCCGCCGTCCAGGGCACCGCCGCCGTGCACGGTCAGCGGCAGCGCGCCGCGCTCGTTGTCGTCGATGCGGGCGCCGAGGGAGCGCAGCGCGTCGATCACGCCGTGCAGCGGGCGCTCGTAGCTGCGCGGGTCGCCGTCGAAGCGGATCGGGCCGTCGGCCAGGGCGGCGACGGGCGGCAGGAAACGCATGACCGTGCCGGCGTTGCCGACGTCGACGGTGGCCGGGCCGCGCAGCCGGGCGGGAATCACCCGCCATGCCTCGCCCTCGGAGTCGGCGGTGGCGGAGGACACCGTCTCCTCGATGCCGACGCCCATGGCGCGCAGCGCCTCGGCCATCAGCAGGGTGTCCCGCGAGCGCAGCGGCCGGCGGACCCAGCCGGGCTCGGCGGCGAGGGCGGCCAGTACGAGGGCGCGGTTGGTGACCGACTTCGAGCCGGGCACGGTGACGGTCGCGTCGACTGCTCCGGTCGCGGTCGGGGCGGGCCAGAGATCGGTGGGCGCGGGGCTCTCGGTCATGCCTTTACCTTAGTGGCTCGTTCGGGTCACAGTCCGAGCAGCCAGCGCCCGCCGCCGGTCAGTGAGCACAGCGACACGATGTGGAAGAAGCCCAGCCAGATCACCGGCGGTACGTTCGTGAGCCGCGCCAACTGGTCCGCGTCGGAGTCCGGGGCGCCGCCGTGCCGCCGCTTGCGCTGGAGCTCGAAGGCCGGCCGGACACCGCCCAGCAGCAGGAACCACACCACTCCGTACGCGAACGCCGCCTGGACCGCCGGGCCGGTCAGCCAGGAGACGAGGACGAACGCCGCCCCGGCGAGGACGACGGTCAGCACGCCGTAGGCGTTGCGGATCATCACCAGCATCGCGGCGAGCAGCACGGTCGCGCCCCACAGCAGGGCCGTGATGTGCCCGGCGGCCAGCAGCCAGGCGCCGAGCAGGCCGAGCAGCGAGGGGGCGGTGTAGCCGGCGGCGGCGGTCAGGATCATGCCGATGCCGGTCGGCTTGCCGCGCGAGACGGTCAGGCCCGAGGTGTCCGAGTGCAGCCGGATGCCGTCCAGCCGGCGGCCGCTGAGCAGGGCCACCAGCCCGTGACCGCCTTCGTGGGCGATGGTGACGGCGTTGCGCGTCACCCGCCACAGTCCGTAGGGGACGACCGCCGCGAGCGCCACGACGGCGGTGAACACCACCAGCCACATCGACGGGTCGGGCTGGGTGCCGACGACGCGGTCCCACAGGTCGGTGGCGTGCGTGCTGTCCATATGTGCGCGGCTCCTCGGGTCGTCGTGGCAGTGTGGCACTCATGTGCGGGCGATATGCGGCGAGCCGGCGGCCGGAGGATCTGGTCGGGCTCTTCGGGGTGGAGAAATGGGAACCGACGGAGACTCTGGCTCCGGACTGGAACGTGGCACCGACCAAGAGCGTCCACGCGGTGCTCGAGCGTCCTGTGAAGGACGCCGCGGACCGGCGTCCGGTTCGGCAGCTGCGGGCGATGCGGTGGGGTCTGTTGCCGTCGTGGGCGAAGTCGCCGGAGGGCGCCGCGAAGATGATCAACGCGCGGGCGGAGACGGTCCACGAGAAGCCGTCCTTCCGCCGGGCCTTCGCGTCGCGGCGCTGTCTGCTCCCGGCCGACGGCTATTACGAGTGGGTCACCGGGGCCGCCGAGCGCGAGCTGGAGGAGAAGGGCCGTAAGAAGAGGTCCCGCAAGCAGCCCTACTTCGTCACCCCGGCGGACGGTTCGGTCATGGCCCTGGCGGGACTGTACGAATTCTGGCGCGACCCGGCGCTGCCCGGTGACCATCCGGGGGCCTGGTGGGTGACGTGCTCGGTGATAACGACGGAGGCCGAGCCGGAGCCGTTCGCGGACGGCGGCCCGGCGGCCGGGGCCGGGCCGCGCTCACTGGCGGAGATCCACCCCAGGATGCCGTTGGTGCTGCCGCCGGACCGGTGGGACGCGTGGCTGGACCCGGCCCGCACCGACCCCGCCGAACTGCGCGCGCTGCTGGCACCGCCGCCCGCCGGTCTCGTCCGGGCCTACCCGGTGGCGACGGCGGTCAGCGACGTCCGCAACAACGGGCCGGAGCTGCTCACCGAGCTGGAGGCGCCGGAGGAGACGACGCTGTTCTGACAGGCGGCGTTCCGAGAGGCGGCCGGGGCGCGTGAGGGATCGCGGCGGCGGGCGGCAGGATGGCCGGTGGCCGATTCGGCGATCGACTCGGTGACGGAAGAGACCACGGAGGGCCCAGTGGCCGAAGCGACTGTCGAGACAGTGCCGACCCCGGCGGGGGACGCCCGGATCCATTGGTACCCCGCGCCCGGGGCGCGGTTCACGCTCGCCCTCGGGCACGGCGCGGGCGGTGGCGTCGAGGCCCGTGACCTGCGGGCGCTCGCCGCCGCGCTGCCCGGCCGGGGGGTGGGCGTCGCGCTCGTCGAGCAGCCCTGGCGGGTCGCGGGCAAGAAGGTGGCACCCGCCCCGAAGGCACTCGACGCGGCCTGGGTCGCGCTGTGGCCCGCGCTCGCCGCGCCGGGCGTGCCGGTCGTGGCGGGCGGCCGGAGCGCCGGGGCCCGCGTCGCCTGCCGCACGGGCGCGGAGCTGGGATCCGTCGCCGTGCTCGCGCTGAGCTTCCCCCTGCACCCGCCGGGCAAGCCGGAGAAGTCCCGCGCCGAGGAGCTGACGGGGGCCGGGCTGCCGACGCTCGTCGTCCAGGGCGCCCGTGATCCCTTCGGCCGGCCCGAGGAATTCCCGCCGGGCACCGAGCCCGTCGCCGTGCCCTTCGGCGACCACGGCTTCGCGGTCCCGAAGAAGGCGGACCTCACCCAGGAGGACGCGCTCGCGGTGATCACCGACGCCGTCGGCGCGTGGCTGGACGGGCTGCCGCGCTGAGGAACGGGTGGTCGATGACCGGTCGTCGGCTGACGGACCGAGCGATCGGCAAAGATCGTTCAAAGATCCACCATGTACGGGCCGGTGGGAATGCGACATCCGTTGTCGCTGTTGTGCCAGTCGTAGTCACGTACCGGTAGAGCAGAGGATTGGGAGTTCCCCGCATGGGTTCGATCGCTTGCCCGTCCCGCCCGCAGTCGGCCGACCTCGAATGGTCGGTGCTGCGCGTGGCCCGTCCGGCCCTGGCTGGAGCGGCGGGCGCACCGGATCGTCGTCTATTCTCCGATTCGAGCGGGTCCGTATCCGGTTCCGCCACTGTGCTGGAGGAGGTGGGTCCGGTCACTGGGACCGACGCGGGGACGGATGACAGCCAGGAGCGGCAGCCCACGGAGAGCGCTGTCGAGCGCAATGCCCGTTTCGAGCGGGATGCCCTCACCTTCCTCGACCAGATGTACTCGGCCGCCCTGCGCATGACGCGCAATCCCGCTGACGCGGAGGACTTGGTCCAGGAGACGTACGCGAAGGCCTACGCCTCGTTCCACCAGTTCCGTGACGGTACGAACCTCAAGGCGTGGCTGTACCGCATTCTGACCAACACGTTCATCAATTCGTACCGCAAGAAGCAGCGTGAGCCGCTGCGCAGCGCCTCCGAGGAGATCGAGGACTGGCAGCTCGCGCGCGCCGAGTCGCATATGTCGACCGGATTGCGCTCCGCCGAGTCCCAGGCGCTCGACCACCTTCCCGACTCCGATGTCAAGGAGGCCCTCCAGGCCATCCCCGAGGAATTCCGCATAGCGGTCTACCTCGCGGACGTGGAGGGCTTTGCGTACAAGGAGATCGCGGACATCATGGGTACGCCCATCGGTACGGTCATGTCCCGGCTGCACCGGGGCCGTCGTCAGCTGCGCGGAATGCTCGAGGACTACGCCCGCGAGCGGGGACTGGTCCCGGCCGGGGCCACCCCCGGAGCGAAGGGCTCCGACGAGTCGCACAATCGGAAAGGCTCGGACTCATGAGCTGCGGAGACCCGCACGAGACGGACTGCTCTCAAGTCCTCGACCATCTTTACGAGTTCCTCGATCACGAGATGCCCGACGGTGACTGCGCCAAATTCGAGGTGCACATCGACGAATGCTCACCGTGCCTGGAGAAGTACGGGCTGGAGCAGGCCGTGAAGAAGCTCGTCAAGCGCTGCTGCGGCCACGACGACGTCCCGGCCGACCTCCGGTCGAAGGTCATGGGCCGGATCGAGATGATCCGCGCCGGTGAGACCCTGCCCGAACAGGACGTCGTGACCGAGGCCCGGGAGGCCGAGGCCGCCGCCGCGGACGCGGTCTCGCGGGACTGAACCCCCCTCGGGCGACCGGTGGGCTCCCCTTCCCGCGCCCCTCCCGCTCCCCGTCCGGATCGCGTTCCGCTTCGTGCCCGTACCGGGACGGAGCACACCACCACGGCCCGCCGGGCAAACCCCCACGCCGGGGATCATCACCCGAAGGTGTGCATCCGGCGGATACGGGCCGGGCAATCCCCCGTTGCGCCGTTCTCCGGCCGTATACGCGCCTATTCTCCCCATCCACGGGCAAGCCTGAGTGGACGGGGAGGACGCGCCATGTGGGCACTTCCGGCGACGGCGCGCGCCCTGGTCACGGGCGCCGTACTCGCCGCGGCACTGTGCGCCGCCCCCGCGACGCGGGCCGGCGCCGACGTGCCCTGGGCGGCGGTCGCCCTGCTCGCCGTGGTCGGCGTGGCCGCCGAGCGGCTGCCGCGCCGGTCCCTGGTCCTGCCCGCCCTGCTCACCGCGGCGTTCGTGCTGCCGCCGGCCGCCGCCGCGCTCGTCGCCGTGCCGGGGGCGCTCGCCGGCCGGGTCGAGCGGCCCCCCGTGACCACGCGCCGCCTGTGGCACGCGGCCCAGCACGCGCTGGCCGCGAGCGCCGCCTCGTACGTCTTCGCCGCGCTGACCGCCTCCCCGGTCTTCGCCCGGCCCGGGCCCCCCGGGCCGTACGCGCTGCCGCCCGCTCTCGCCGCCGCCCTGGTCTGCGCTCTCGTCGTCACCGTCCTCGACGGGGCGATCCGGAACACCGCCGAGCACCGCCCGCCGCACGAGGCCTGGCGCGGCCTGGTCTCCGGCACGCTCGGGCCCGCGCTCTTCCACGGTCCGGCCGCGCTGCTGGCCGTGATCCTGTGGCACGGACCGTACGGGCCGGCGGCGGCCCCGCTCGTGCTGCTGCCCATGGCCCTCTCCGGCCGGCTCCTGGACAGTGGCCGGCGGGAGCGCGCCGCCCAGCAGGCCGCGGTCCGGGCGCTGGTGCAGGCCGTCGACCTCAAGGACCGCTACACCCGGGCCCACTGCGAGCGCGTCGGGCGGGCCTCGGTGCTGATCGCCCGCGAGCTGGGCATGACCGGTGAACGGCTGGAGGCGATGCGTCTCGCGGGGGTGCTGCACGACATCGGCAAGATCGGCGTCCCCACCCGGCTGCTGCGCAAGGAGGGGCCGCTCACCCCCGAGGAGCGCCGCGTCATCGAACTCCACCCGGAGTACGGCCACGAACTCGTGCGCGGCATCGCCTTCCTGGACGAGGCGCGGGCGGCGATCCTGCACCACCACGAGCGGCTGGACGGCACGGGTTATCCGCACGGGCTGACGGGACATCAGATCCCGGAGTTCGCCCGGGTCGTCGCCGTCGCGGACGCCTTCGACGCGATGACCTCCCACCGCGGCTACAGCCGCGCCCGCCCGGTCCCCGTCGCCCTGGCCGAACTCCACCGGTGCGCGGGCTCCCACTTCGATCCCCGTATGGTCGCCGCCCTCACCCGCGCCCTGAACCGCCCGGGCCGGCGCCCCATCGCCGCTGCCGAGCTCTCCGACCTGGCCTTTTCCACCAGCCGAAACGTCCCTTCGGCCTGTAGTGCGGATCCGGCCATGGGACGTGGGGGCCGGCGGTGACCGGCCGCGGGGCCCGTGGCCCGGGCACCGGCGTCCACCCGGCCGACGTGGAGGGCACGACGGCCCCGGCCGGCCATCCGTCCCCGCCCGGGGAAGCGGCGCCCTGGCCGCCGCGTCTCTCCGCGCCCGCCCCGACGGACCCCGGCGGACGCGGGACACGGCCGAAACCGGAGGGTCCGCCGGTAAGGGGCACGGGCGGAACACGGCCCGGTGCGACGGGCCGGAGCGCGGCGGGCGCGTGGCCGCCCGGGGCCGACGGGCCGTGGGCCCGGCAGCGGCTGTGGCCCGCCGCACCCGCCGAGCGCGCCACCTCCGCCGGCCGGCGGTTCGTGCGGGGGGTGCACGCCGTCGCCGGGGCCGTCGCCGTGCTGGCGGTGGGGTGGACCGCGTGGCACGGGGTGGCGCAGCCACGGGTGGCGCTCGCGTGCGGGGCGCTGATCGCGCTCGGTGAGGCGGTGTGGCGGCCGCACCGGGAGGGGAAGACCGCACCGCCCCGGCGGCCCGCGCCCGTCGGGGCCGCCGGGGCCCTCGCGTACGCGCTGCTCGGCGAGGTCGGGAGCCGGGCCGCCGCGCACGGTGTCCCGCAGGTCGTCGCCGTCGTGCTCGCCGCCACCCTCGCGGGGACGGCGGGGCGGCCGCCCGAGCTGGACGAACTGGCCCGCCGCGTGCTGACCACCGCCTTCACCGCCGTGTGCTTCCAGCCGCCGCACCACACCGGCGCCCTGGACCGGTGGCCCGGCCACGGCCCGTCCTACGTGCTCTACCTCCTGTCGCTCCTCGCGCTCGGCACCCTGGGGGACGCCGTGCTCGCCGCCGCGCTCGCCCGGGCCCGCACCGGCGGCCGGTACGGCCGGGCCCTGCGCGCCGAGCTGCGGGCCGTGCGAGGCCCGGGCGCCGCGATCCACGCGACCGGGGTGGTGATCGCGGCGGCCGTCGGGACCGCCGGGCTGTGGACGCTGCCGCTCCTGGGCCCGCCGCTGCTGCTCGCCCAGCTCGGGGCCCGTCGCGAGGAAGCCGTCCGGGCCGTCCGGCAGCAGAGTGTCGCCGCCCTCGCCCGGGCCACGGAGATCGCGGGCCACGTCCCCGCCGGACGGTCCCACCGGGTCGCGGCGCTCGGCCGGGCCGTCGGACGGGAGCTGGGTCTGAGCGCGGCGCAGCTCGCGGTGGTGGAGCACACGGCCCTGCTCCGCGACGTCGGCGGGCTGGCCCTGCCCGGCCCGCCGCCGCCCGCGGAGCGGCGCCGCGCCGCACTGCTCGCCGGGGCCGTGGCCCGACGGGCCGAGGTGCCCGCCGAGGTCGCCGCGGCGCTGGAGAGCCTGGGGGAGCCGTACCGGGCCCAGCCGCTCGCCGCCCGGATCGTCACCACCGTCGGCGCGTACGACACCTACGACCGGGACGACACCTACGACTGCTACGACGCCTCCGACCCCACCGGCCCCCACAGCCCCTCCGGCCCCTCCGGCAGGAGTGACCGTTGCGACGATCCGACCGGTGACCGGGCGCGCGGGCCCCTGCGCGCGCTGGAGCGGCTCCGGCTGGCCACCGCGTACGACCACGAGCCCCGGGTGGTGGAGGCGCTCGCCCGGGTGCTCGCGCGGCGCGCCCCCGCATCCGCCGGCCCCCGATAGTCCGGCAAACCTTGACTAGCCCGCTGAACCCACGGGTAATGAGCGAGCGTCCAAAGGGGCATGGTTGGATGCGAGAGACGAAGAAAAAGCGGGACCGGGGGGTGTCGTGTGCGCCGCCGTCGGCAAGGAGGTCTGATGGGCGCCGCTCCCCGCGGCACATGAGGTGTGGCAGGTTGTCGTCAGGGAGGACGGCGGCCGCCACCAGGGCGATCCGGCGTGGTTGCACGCAGAAACCGGCAGGCGGGAATCGTGAGGATCTTCGGCAAGGTACGGCACCGGCCTTCCGCCTCGTGGCGGCAGGCCACCGACCGCGCGTTCACACTCATCGGCGACGGCCGGTACGAGGACGCGGGCGCGCTGCTGACACGGGCCGCCGACATGGAGCCGTGGCTGTCCGAGTCCTGGTTCAACCTCGCGCTGCTCCACAAGTTCCGGCACGACTGGGAGCAGGCCCGCGCCGCGGGTCTGCGGGCCGTGGCGCTGCTCGACCGCGAGACGGGCGCTCCCGACTGGTGGAACGTGGGCATCGCCGCGACGGCGCTCCAGGACTGGCCGCTGGCCCGGCGCGCCTGGCAGGCGTACGGGCTGCGGGTGCCCGGCGAGGGCAGCCCGGCCGGTGAGCCGGTCGGCATGGAGCTGGGCAGCGCGGCCGTGCGGCTCTCCCCCGAGGGCGAGGCCGAGGTCGTCTGGGGCCGCCGGCTGGACCCGGCCCGGATGGAGGTCCTGTCGATCCCGCTGCCGTCCTCCGGCCGCCGCTGGGGCGAGGTCGTGCTGCACGACGGTGTCCCGCACGGTGAGCGCGTCACCGCGGCGGGCCCCTCCTACCCGGTCTTCGACGAGATCGAGCTGTGGGCCCCCTCACCCGTACCCACCTGGGTGGTGCTCTTGGAGGCCGCGACCGAGGCCGACCGGGACGCCCTGGAGCGGCTCGCGGCCGACGCGGGCTTCGCCGCGGAGGACTGGTCCTCCTCGGTGCGGCTGCTGTGCCGCACCTGCTCGGAGAGCCGGATGCCCAGTGACGAGGGCGACGGGGAGCACCTGGACCCGCACGACCACAGCGAGCCGGGCCACCCGGGCCCGCTGGGCCACCGCACGGCGGGCTCCGGCTCGCTGTGGGTGCCCGAGCGCGAGGCCGGGATCGCCGCCCCCGCCGGGCTGGTGCGCGGCCTGCTGGACGGCTGGGTCGCCGACAGTCCCGATTCCCGTGAATGGCGGGATCTCGAAGAGGTCTGCTGAGCGGAGGCCCGCCGTGGGCCCCGGCGCCCGTCGTGACCCCCGTACTCTGTAGGGATCCTGCGGGATACGAGTTTTCCGGGTTCTGAGAGAGGCATACGGCCAACATGGCGCAGCATGAGAGCGAGCAGCCGGTGAACGGCGAGTTCATCGTGGACACCGAGGACTGCGAGGCGCGCGAGCTCGCGTACCGTGAGCGCGGCACCTCCCGTCCGATCACCGTCGTCGGCAACCCCGTGCTGCACCGGGAGTGCAAGGACGTCACGGAGTTCGACGACAAGCTCGCCCAGCTGATCGACGACATGTTCGCCAGCCAGCGGACCGCCGAGGGCGTGGGCCTGGCCGCGAACCAGATCGGTGTGGACCTCAAGGTCTTCGTCTACGACTGCCCCGACGACGAGGGCGTCCGGCACACCGGGGTGATCTGCAACCCGGTCCTCGACGAGCTGCCGGCCGACCGCCGT
This sequence comes from Streptomyces sp. NPDC042259, assembly GCF_055582085.1. Lineage (NCBI taxonomy): Bacteria > Bacillati > Actinomycetota > Actinomycetes > Kitasatosporales > Streptomycetaceae > Streptomyces > Streptomyces sp. NPDC042259. The sequence continues at coordinate 725,094 of NZ_JBVJDW010000004.1, forward strand.
GTCCTGGACGACTCCAACGAGGGCTGTCTGTCGGTCCCCACCGCCTACGCCTCGCTGGCCCGCCCCGACTACGCGGTCGTGCGCGGCCAGGACGCGAAGGGCAACCCGATCGCGATCGAGGGCACCGGCTACTTCGCCCGCTGCCTCCAGCACGAGACCGACCACCTCTACGGCCGGCTCTACATCGACCGCCTCTCCAAGCGCGAGCGCAAGGATGCCCTCCAGCAGATGGCCGAGGGCACGCCGCGCTACGAGATCGTTCCGAACGACTGATAGCACGACGAGGGCCCCGCTCCTACCGAGCGGGGCCCTCGTCGTGTCTTTGCCGCCTGCGGCGGCGAGCGCCCTGCGGGCGCGTCCTCAATCGCCGGACAGGCTGGTTTTGATCAGAACTCGTCGTCGAAGGCGACCGAGCCCTCGACCGCCACCTGGTACGCGGACGCGCGGCGCTCGAAGAAGTTGGTCAGCTCCTGGACGTTCTGCAGCTCCATGAAGGAGAACGGGTTCTCCGAGCCGTAGACCGGTGCGAAGCCCAGACGCTGCAGGCGCTGGTCGGCGACGCACTGGAGGTACTCGCGCATGGACTCGGTGTTCATGCCCGGCAGGCCCTCGCCGCACAGGTCGCGGCCGAACTGCAGCTCCGCCTCGACGGCTTCCCGCAGCATGTCCGTGACCTGCTGCTGGAGCTCGTCGTCGAAGAGGTCGGGCTCCTCCTGGCGGACGGTGTCCACGACCTCGAACGCGAAGTTCATGTGCATGGTCTCGTCGCGGAAGACCCAGTTGGTGCCGGTCGCCAGGCCGTGCAGCAGACCGCGGCTGCGGAACCAGTACACATAGGCGAAGGCGCCGTAGAAGAACAGGCCCTCGATGCAGGCCGCGAAGCAGATCAGGTTCAGCAGGAAGCGACGGCGGTCGGCCTTCGTCTCCAGCCGGTCCAGCTTCTCGACCTCGTTGATCCACTTGAAGCAGAACTGGGCCTTCTCGCGGATCGAGGGGATGTTCTCGACCGCGTCGAAGGCGGCGGCACGGTCGTCCGGGTCGGGGAGGTAGGTGTCCAGCAGCGTCAGATAGAACTGGACGTGCACGGCCTCCTCGAAGAGCTGCCGCGACAGGTACAGCCGCGCCTCGGGGGAGTTGATGTGCTTGTACAGCGTGAGGACGAGGTTGTTGGCCACGATCGAGTCGCCGGTCGCGAAGAACGCGACGAGGCGGCCGATCATGTGCTGCTCGCCCGGGGACAGCTTGGCGAGGTCGGCGACGTCCGAGTGGAGGTCGACCTCCTCGACCGTCCAGGTGTTCTTGATCGCGTCGCGGTAGCGGTCGTAGAAGTCCGGGTACCGCATCGGGCGCAGCGTCAGCTCGAAGCCCGGGTCGAGCAGGTTCTTCTGTTCGGACGACATTACTGGCATGCCTCGCAGGACTCGGGGTTCTCAAGGGAGCAGGCGACGGCGTCGGCGTCGGGCGCCGGGGCCTGCTGGACGGGGATGGTGGCGGCGGCGCCGGCCGAGCGGGCGATCCGGGTCGCCGGACGCGAGCGCAGGTAGTACGTCGTCTTGATGCCCTGCTTCCAGGCGTACGCGTACATCGAGCTGAGCTTGCCGATGGTGGGCGAGGCCATGAAGAGGTTCAGCGACTGGCTCTGGTCCAGGTACGGCGTACGGGCCGCGGCCATGTCGATCAGGGCGCGCTGCGGGATCTCCCAGGCGGTGCGGTAGAGGTCGCGCACCTCCTTGGGGATCCAGTTCATGTCCTGGATCGAGCCGTTGGCGTCCGTCATCGCGTCCCGCGTGGTGCGGTCCCACACGCCGAGCTGCTTGAGGTCCTCCACCAGGTAGGTGTTGACCTGGAGGAACTCACCGCTGAGCGTCTCGCGCTTGAAGAGGTTGGAGACCTGCGGCTCGATGCACTCGTACACACCCGCGATGGAGGCGATAGTGGCCGTCGGCGCGATGGCGAGCAGCAGCGAGTTGCGCATGCCCGTCTTCGCGATCCGGGCGCGCAGCGCGTCCCAGCGGTCGGCCCAGCGCTGCTCGGCGTTCGGGTAGTGGTCGGGGTGCAGCACACCGCGCGCGGTGCGGGTCGCGGCCCACGCCGGGTGCGGGCCGTGCCGCTCGGCGAGGTCGGCGGAGGCTTCGTACGCCGCGAGCATGATGCGCTCGGAGATCCGGGTGGACAGCTCCTTCGCCTCGGCGGAGTCGAAGGGCAGCCGCAGCCGGAAGAAGACGTCCTGGAGGCCCATCAGGCCGAGGCCCACCGGGCGCCAGCGGCTGTTGGAGTTCCCGGCCTGCTCGGTCGGGTAGAAGTTGATGTCCACGACGCGGTCGAGGAACGTCACGGCCGTACGGACGGTGCGGTCGAGCTTCTCCCAGTCCATCTCGCCGTCGGCACCGAGGTGCTGCGCGAGGTTGACCGAGCCGAGGTTGCAGACGGCCGTCTCGCCGTCGTCGGTGACCTCGAGGATCTCGGTGCAGAGGTTCGAGGAGTGGACGACCTTGCCGGGCTCGGCGGTCTGGTTCGCGGTGCGGTTGGAGGCGTCCTTGAACGTCATCCAGCCGTTGCCGGTCTGCGCGAGGGTGCGCATCATCCGGGAGTACAGCACGCGCGCGGGGATCGTCTTGATCGCCTTGCCGTCGGCCTCGGCCTTGCGGTAGGCGGCGTCGAACGCGTCGCCCCACAGGTCGACCAGCTCGGGGGTGTCGGCGGGGGAGAACAGCGACCAGTCGGCGTCCGCCTCGACGCGGCGCATGAACTCGTCCGGGATCCAGTGCGCGGTGTTGAGGTTGTGCGTGCGGCGTGCCTCCTCACCGGTGTTGTCGCGAAGCTCCAGGAACTCCTCGATGTCCGCGTGCCAGGTCTCCAGGTAGACACAGGCCGCGCCCTTGCGCCGGCCGCCCTGGTTGACGGCGGCGACGGAGGCGTCCAGCGTGCGCAGGAACGGCACGATGCCGTTGGAGTGGCCGTTGGTGCCCCGGATCAGCGAGCCGCGCGAGCGGATGCGCGAGTAGGACAGGCCGATGCCGCCGGCGTGCTTCGACAGCCGCGCCACCTGGTGGTAGCGGTCGTAGATCGAGTCCAGCTCGTCCAGCGGCGAGTCCAGCAGGTAGCAGGAGGACATCTGCGGGTGCCGGGTACCGGAGTTGAACAGCGTGGGGGAGGACGGCAGGTAGGAGAGCGTGCTGGTCAGCCGGTACAGCTCGGCCACGTCGTCCAGGGCCCGCGTCGACTGGTCCTCGGCGAGGCCGCAGGCCACGCGCAGCAGGAAGTGCTGCGGGGTCTCGACGACCTGGCGGGTGATGGGGTGACGCAGCAGATAGCGGCTGTGCAGGGTGCGCAGGCCGAAGTAGCCGAAGCGGTCGTCGGCGCCGTCGGCGAGCGCGGCGTCCACGAGGGCGTCCAGGCGCTCGGCGTGGGTGACGACGAACGCGGCCGTCTCGTCGGCGATCAGACCCTCGCGGTGGCCGACCGCGACGGAGGCGGAGAAGGAGAGGGCGCCCTGTCCGGCCGCCTCGTCGGCGATCGCCCGCGTGAGCAGTCGCGCGGCGAGCCGGGAGTACTCCGGCTCCTCGGCGATGAGCCCGGCGGCGGCCTCGGTGGCCAGGGACCGCAGCTCGGCCTCGTCCGAACCCGGGTGCCGGCCGCGCAGCGCGGCGGCGGCGACCTTGCCGGGGTCGGTGGCGGGCAGATCGGCGGTGAGGTCGGTCAGGGTGCGCAGCAGCGCGGTCCCGGGGCCGCCGGTCGCTTCCGCTGTCGCTGAGACCGGATCGGCGGGCGCGATGGTCACGTGGGGCTCTCCCTCGCTCGGCAGTGGTGTGGGCCGGGCGGGCGGGCGCGACGGGCGCGTACGGGCGCACCCCTGCACCAGGGCATGCCACGCAGCGTCCACCGGCCCAACCCGCGAGACCCGGACGAATTCGACGCCCTGTTCCGAGTGGTGGCTCGGAGGCGGGCGCGCTGTCGGCAGGTCCTCGGACTCTTGGGTACGTAAAACCGCACACATACACCGTTGCGGGACAGTTCCGGATTTCCACCGGATTCCCCTGCGGCGACAGCGAGGACGAGCATACATCTAGTGCTGCCACTCGTACGCGCCCCCACATCTTGTGTCGCGCGGTAATGAGCTGGGTGCGGAATGTGCTAGAGCGCCCGGGTGTTGGACCTCGAATCCCTATTGGCGTGAGCCCCCGTCACGGCCCTTCGCGGCCCCGCGCGAAGGCCCTCCGGAGGGCCTCTGCGAGCGCCTCGGCGGCGCCCGCACGGCGAAGGCCGCCGCCCCCCTGTTCGTCGGGGAGCGGCGGCCTCAGAGGCGCGGTCGGGGGCGTCGGGGTCAGTGGCCGCCGGGGGCTCCGGCGGTGGCCGCCGGAAGCTTCTCCACCACGCCCGGGTCGCCCGCGTCGGCGGTGTAGTCCGACGCCTTCGTCTCGTCCACACCGTCCGGCGCGCCGAGCTTTCTGAGCACGAAGGTGAGGACGATCACCACGAGGACGTTGAGGACGAAGGCCGTGAGGCCGATGTAACCCTTCTCACCGATCAGCGGGATGAGGTTGGTGTTGCCGAAGTGGTCCTGCGTGGCGCTCGGCGTGGCGTAGGCCCGCCAGGTGCCGTAGACCATTCCGGCCGCCCAGCCGCCGAGCAGCGCCCAGCGGTGGCACCAGCGGGTGAAGAGCCCGCCGACCAGGGCCGGGACGGTCTGCAGGATCCAGATGCCGCCGAGCAGCTGGAAGTTGATCGCGACCGTTTTGTCCATGGTGAGCACGAAGACCAGCGCGCCGACCTTCACCAGCAGCGAGGAGAGCTTGGAGACCTTCGCCTCGTGCTCGGGCGTGGCGTCCGGCTTGATGAAGTCCTTGTAGATGTTGCGGGTGAACAGATTCGCGGCGGCGATCGACATGATGGCCGCCGGGACGAGCGCGCCGATCCCGATCGCGGCGAACGCGACGCCCGTGAACCAGTCCGGGAACATGTTCTCGAAGAGTTGCGGGATGGCCAGCTGGCCGTTCTTGACCTTGACCCCGGCGGCGAGCGCCATGAAGCCGAGGATCGCCAGCAGCCCGAGCATCAGCGAGTACAGCGGCAGGATCGTGGTGTTGCGGCGGATGACGTTACGGCTCCGGCTGGAGAGCACGGCCGTCACCGAGTGGGGATAGAGGAAGAGCGCCATCGCCGACCCGAGGGCGAGCGTCGCGTACGCCCACTGCGCCTGCGGACCGGTCACCAGGGAGCCGCGCGGCTTGCCGGTCGCCGGGTTCTCGGCCGCGAGCGCCTCGCCCGCCTTCGCGAAGATGTCGTCGAAGCCGCCGAGCTTGATCGGGATGTAGACGATCGCCACGATGATCACGATGTAGATCAGCGCGTCCTTGACGAAGGCGATCAGCGCCGGCGCCCGCAGCCCGGCGGAATAGGTATAGGCCGCCAGCACGCCGAAGGCGATCAGCAGCGGCAGGTCCTTCATGAACCAGTTCGACCCGCCGCCCACGCCCATCACGTCCAGCACGGCCTGGATGCCGACCAGCTGGAGCGCGATGTACGGCATCGTCGCGAGGATGCCGGTGAGCGCGAGGGCCAGCGACAGCCCCTTGGACCCGAACCGGCCGCGCACGAAGTCCGAGGAGGTCACGTAGCCGTGCTTGTGCGCGACCGACCACAGCCGGGGCAGGAAGGTGAAGACCAGGGGATAACAGAGGATGGTGTACGGCACCGCGAAGAAGCCCGCCGCGCCGCCCGCGTAGATCGCCGCCGGGACGGCGACGAAGGTGTACGCGGTATAGAGGTCACCGCCCAGCAGGAACCAGGTCACCCAGGTGCCGAACGAGCGCCCGCCCAGCCCCCACTCGTCGAGATTGTTCGCGTTCTCCGCGCGCCGCCACCGGGAGGCGACGAAGCCCATGACCGTGACGACCAGGAAGAAGAAGAGGAAGACGGCGAGTGCCACGCCGTTCACGCCGTCCTTCACCGCCGCTCACCCCCCTTGCGGACGCGCTCCTGGCGCCGCACGATCACGTACGCGACGACGGTGAGCACGGTCGAGAGGATGACCCACAGCATCTGGTACCAGTAGAAGAACGGCATGCCGATGAAGGTGGGAGTGAGCCGGGAGTAGGAGTCGACCCACAGCATCGCGCCGAAGGGGATGGCCAGGCACACCCCCGCGACGACCATGGGCACGGTGACGGCGGTTGCCGTACGGCCGCCCTGGTGTCCGAACTCCGGTGACGTCGCCGACTGCTGAGGCACGTGCGCGGGTGCCCCGGCGGGCTCGGCGGGTTCGGCGGGTGGTTCGGTTGGTGGTTCCGTCATGTGGTGACTCCCCCCTGTGTGATCACTGCGTGATGCGCAGGGAATCTAGGGGAGGGTGCTACTGGGCGTCACCCCCTGTCCGCATATCGGTATGGCAACGTCGTCGTCAACGCCACTGGGGAGGGAGGGCGGACGCCTGCCGCTCCCGCTTCCAGCCCTCGGGCCGGTACTTCGGCGCCCACCACTGCGCGCCGTGCTCCACCCAGTGCTCACGTATCTCGCGGACCTGCTCCGGCGTCGTGTCCCCGATGCCGGCCTCGGTGCCACAGCAGTTACAGATGGTGCCGACGGGCCAGCCGTCCTCCCGGAAGGTTCCACCGTCGGAGTATCCGCAGACGCGGCAGACGTCCTCGGAAGCGCTGGTCATCGCCACTCGGCCGGGATGTTCTCCGACTGCTTCCGCATGTCCCAGCCGGGCGGCTGCTTCGATGGATAGGCCCACTGATGGCCCTTGGCCGTCCATAGCTTCCGGTACTCCCGAACGGCTTCCAGCGAACCGTCCTCGTAGCCGAATTGGACGTTGCAGCAGAGGCAGAGGTCCTGACTTCCGCTTCCGTGGGCCCATGTCGGCTCGGCGTAGGCGTAACCGCACACGCGGCAGACGTACTCAATGCCCTGTGTCACCGAGTTCCTTTTCATGTATCGGTCGATCACGCTTCTTATGTAGGCTTTTGGGTGCGACTTGTGTCGGGGATAAAGCCCGCGTCGATCCCCATCGCCTCGGTGTCGTTCCGCACAGATCTCACGAAGCGGTCGATCTCGCCCGTGAGAGTTTCCCACCCCACAGGGCGGCTCCATGATTCAGGCTCGAAAATGGAGCCCACGGACCGCCCTCCCTGGCGTTCTGTGATGCGAACCGAACCGATCTCCTCGAAGGACATCGAATCGAAGTCGAAATCCCCATGGCTTGACTGCATGAGCCAGGTGGCCAACTCCATGGCCAGCTCGGCCACGGGAAAGAGCGATTCAGAGTAGATCACACGATCACCATCGGTGATCCTCATGTCCGCTTCGATGTGGACGAGCAGTTCTCCCAGCGAACGTCCCCGCAAGTCTTTTGCGTTGAAATTCCGGTAAGAGATGATCATTCTTGCACCCATGCCATGGACTGAACGGGACGCGCGTTTGACCCTAGCGGCTGCGACGTAGGCAGCGCCTCCGGCGGTGAGGCCCTCCTCCTCGAAGGGGCGGAGGGCCTCAACGGACTCCGAAGTATCCGTTCGTCACTGTGGTGTAGACGTGGACTTCATATAGATCGTCTGCGGTGTTACGCGACGATCCACCAGAACCTGGAATCGAGCACCGTTCGGTGATGTGGCATCACCGAAGAAGTCATACTGCTTATTCGGATCGAGCTTCCAGCCGAACCGCTTCATATCCTTTTCGAGAAATGGCGGCTCGGTCGGTGAGATCTTCTGGCCGTCCTGGGTGTTGGCCCAGGCGCCAAAAGGCCAATGTGACGGATTCTTGACATCGATATCGTATTCCTTGAGGAAACGGTCGAGGCAAGCCTGCGGGGCGCGAAAGCTCAGACTGAGGCTCTCTTCCCCGCGCTGTGCGGAACCCGAGAATCCGACTTTCTGTACGTCACATGTCGGCAGCTTGAGATCGAACGACTTCAGAACCTCCTCCAGGCTTTCCCCGGCAGGGCTGCCGGGGTACGCCCTGGAGTCCTTCTCACCCTGTGAACACCCGGCAAGGGTAATGGCGGAGAGGACGGACAGGGCCGCTACGGCTCCTGCCTTACGGGTTCGCCGAGTCCTTCCCGATGGTGCCGGGGGCCATGCCCGCATGGTTTCTCCTTGGTGGATCGGCGGCCTTGGCCGGTAGGTCGGATCCGGCGAAAGCCGGATCTAGTCGAGGTGCGCCGTCTTGCTGCCTTGGATGTTGAAGTGGCGGCCCAGATTGTACTTCGGTGCTCGCGCAAAGGGGCCCAGGGAGAGCCGTGCCCCTGCGACAAGGGGGAAGCTCTCGTCGGAATCGAAGTTGTAGCGCTTGTCGACGTCGAGGCGGTAGTCGCCACTCAGCTTGACTTTGCCGTCGTTCCCCACAGTGCCCTTGAGGTTTCCCGACACTCGGTAGTTCAGACCGCGAAGAGCGAAGAACAAATCTCCACTCGACCTCGGGAAGCTGTGTGACTTCCACAGGGAGTCGACGTTGAGGCTGCACGTCGAACCTGCGCCGCCCGTGCACTTCTTGGCTGCTTCCTCGGCGAAGTAGGCGAGGTTTCCGTTGATTACGTTCTTGAAGCCAGGGTTGTTATATATCTTCCCCATGTCTCCGGAGTCCAGCCTGTACGTGTTGCCGGACTGCATGACCCAGTGCGTGAAGAGGCCGCAACTCAGCGGAAGGAATCCGCCGCCGCAGGCGCCGACCTCGGCCAAGCCGATCTCCTTGGCAATGGACTCCGTGTTCCAGAAGCGGTCCCAGAGTCCGGCCGAGCCATATTTGACCTCGTCGGCCTGGTCGCTGGCAGGCTTGGAATTCCCCTTGCCCGTGATGGATACCCCATCCGTTCCCTTGCCGCCGAAGAGGGCCAAGAACTCCTTGAACATCTTCTCCTGGGCGTAAGTGACGGCCTGAGTCGCGACCTTGGCCGCTTCCTGGGCGTCCTTACCTGCGGCGACGGCCGAACTCTGCGCACTGGCCGCGGAAGAGTAGGCGTCACTCGCGTATGCGGCAGCCTTGCTGGCCGAGTAGTCGGCCCAGGCCGCAGAATCGCTGGCTTCCTTGGCATCGTTCGCGGCGGCGTCGGCGGCACTGCGTGCCTGCTTGGCGGACCGGGCCGCGCTTTCGGCCGAGGCGTCAGCCTGGTTGGCCGACTCAAGCGCCTTGTCGGCGTAACCCTGCGCTTCCTGGGCGGAGTTCTTCGCCTGTTCGGCGTAGCCCGCCGCGTCTTTGGCCGCACCGCTGGCAATGGCGGCGGCTTCAGCGGCCTTGGCCGCGTTCTGCCGTGCCAGTGACGCGGAGCGGGCGGCGTCGGCGACGAGGCGCTGGACTCCGGCCACGTGGACCGCCGTCTCATAGTCCCGCTTGGCGGCCTTGTACTGGCCCACGGCGACGAACGAACGCATCAGGGGAGGTGGCCCCGCAAGTGCGATCTCGGCCGATGCCTTCACATAAGGGCCGCCGCTGTTCAACAGCTTGAGGGTCGCGACGCGGTCGTCTTCCTCGAACGCCTTGTACTGACCGGACCGCAGGAATTCCTCGAACGCCTCCGGTGTGTCTGCGTCGATCGCGGCGCTGCCGGCCTTCTGCAGGGCCCGGCCGCCCGTGTTCATGATTTTCAGGATCGCGGCCCGGTTGTCGTCGGCCTGAGCCGCGTACTGGCCGTTGCGCAGGAACTCCTGAACCTCCTTGCCGGTGCCGGCGATCACAGCTGACGCCGCCTTCTTCAGCTTCGGCTTGTCGGAGTCGGCCATGTGCGCCACACGGGCCCGGTCGTCCGCGGTGGCAGCGAGCTGCTGTCCGTTGCGCAGCCATTCCTGGACGTTGGCGTCGGTGCCGGCCAGCGCGGCGGATGCGGCTTCCTGGGTCCACGGGCCGCCGACGCTCGCGAGTCGCAAGGCCGCCTTCCGGCCCATGGCCACGGCTGCCTTCGTGTCGGTGCCGGGCTTGACGGCGTCGCCGAGCAGCTTCTGCGTCTCAGCGTCCATCCGGACGGCTTCGGCCTGGTCCTCGGAGGCCAGGGACTGCTGCTCTTCGAACTCCTTGCGCAGCGCGGTCGCCGCCTGGACTGCCTTGGCCTTGTTGGCTTCCAGCATCGCGGCCTCGGTCTTGCGCGCGGTCGCTTCGACGTCACGTGCCTTTTTGGCCGCACCGGCCGCCGTATCCGCTGCCTTGGCGGCCGCGTCGGCGTGCTCGTTCGCCTTCTTGGCATCCTTCGCGGCTTGCCCGGCATGCTCGGCCGCCTCGTCGGCCGCCTTGGCCGCCGCCCGGGCGTGCGCGGCGGCGTCGCGTGCCGCCTCGCGGGACTCGCGGGCTGCGGAGGCGGCTTCGCTCGCCAGAGACTCGGCGGAATTCGCGGCGCTGTTGGCTGTGGCGGCCGCCTCGCGGGCTCGGGCGGCGGCTGCGTTGGCGCGGCGTGCCTCTGCTCCCGATGCCTCCGAGTAACCCCCGGCCTCCGCGGCCGCCTCGGCGGCGCCGGCGGCGTGGGCCGCGGCACTGGCAGCCGACTTGGCCGCCTGGATGGACTCACCCACCGCCGCCATGGTCTGCCCGAGAACCTCGATCATGTCTTCTGCCTTGGCGGCCGCGTCACGGGCTTCCTTGGCGGCCTGACGTGCCGCTCCGGCTTGGCCTGCGTCCGCAGCCGCCGCGTTCGCCGACTGGTAGGCGCGTGATGCGGCTTCGCCCGCGGCCGCAGCGAGGGATGCCGCGGCGGAGGCCGCGTTCGCGGCGACCCTGGCCGCGGAGTGGGCCTCGTTGGCCGCCGCGATGGCGGTCTGCGCGGCATCGGCGGCCGCGCTGGCGGCGTCCGCCGCCCGACCGGCCGCGTCCGCTGCCCGCTCCGATGAATTCTTGGCTTGCTTGGCTTCCGCAGCCGCTCGCAGCGCGGCTTCCTTCGCCGCTTTCGCCGAGGCCACCGCGCGCGCTGCGGCCTCCTTCGCCGCGTCTGTCTCCTCGCGTGCCTTCTTCCCTGCCGCCTTGGCCGCGTCGGCGAGCTGGGCGATCGTCATCTGCTCCTTGTCCCGCGCGCGGGCGAGGTGCTGGCCGTTGTCCAGAAACTCGCGGACGTCGGCCGGGGAACCGTCGAGGGCTTCCTCGCCGGCCTTTTGCACCTGCGGAGTACCAGAGGAAATGATCTTGAGTGCGGTGACGCGGTCATCCTCCTCCTGAGCCTTGCCCCGACCCTCCAGGATGAAATCCCGCAGCGCGTCGACGGTGCCCTTGTCCATCGCCTTCTGGCCGGCGCGCTTGACTCCCCGGTCCCCTACGTTCATGAGGGTCAGGACGGAGACTCGCAGGTCATCCTCCCAAGGAGCCTTCCAACCCGACTCCCGGAACTTCCGCAGATCCTCGGCGGAACCGTCAAGGGCCTTCTCCGCAGCAGTCCGGACTCCCTTTCCGCTTTCGCCCAGCAGCCGTATGACCGCGACTCGGTCGTCTTCTTCCAGAACGACCTTCTTCCTGTTGTTCAGGAAGTCCTTCACCTGTTCGTCCGAGCCGACGAGTGCCTTCTCCGCAGCCGCCTTGGTGGCTCTGCCTCCGGTGAGCCACAGTTCGAGGGTCTGGGCCCGTTCGCTGGTCGTGGTCGGATCGGCAGGCTCGGCCGTGGCCGGGGCCGCTCCCATGACTGATGTGGCCAGTACTCCCGTGGCGAGCGCGAGGGCCGTGGATATCAGGCCCGTGGAACGCGCTCTAGCCGCACGGGGCGACGTCTTTCTCTTATTGATCATTTTCCCTCGAAGCTACGCCGGACCACTACGGATCCGTCATGCGACGGCAGTTGCTGCCGACACGCCGGTTGATCATATATCGCGAAAACGGGCATCACGGAGCTTTGAAGCGATCCGCCTGAAGGGTGCAAGATCAACTAAAGGTGCTTTAGGTGTCGCATCCATCTTTGTGGTATTGATACTCGTTGATCGTCTCCATTCGGTCGGACGTGACGCTTCCGGTCTTCTTGGAAGTGATGGCGTGTCAGCTCCATTTTTCGGACACACCGTCTCAAGTGATATCAATAGCTCCGCCAGTCCGAACCTCGGGGCAGTTACCGCGCCGTCAGATACAGACAACGGCGACCGGGGAGCCTCGCGACCCCGGTTCCTCGCCGGGCAGGCATGCGTGCGCGTTTCCGCATGCGCGTTTCCCACTGCTTTGATTACGAGGACGAAGAACCCATGAGGTTGATTTCTCGACTGCTTGCCGCAGGCGCTGCCGCCGGAGTAGTCGTCAGTGCCACGGCGCTGACCGGAACCACCACCGCAGTCGCCGTCGAAGGGAAGGACACTCCCCCGGTTGCCGCGCAGTCGTCGGCTGTGGAGGACTTCGAATACCCGCAGGCCGGCAAGATCCTCGAAGAGCGCGGAATCAAGCTGAAGAGGGGTGACGGGCACATAGTGCTCGCCGAATGCGGCAGCCGCCCGGGCCTGATCGAGGTGCGAGCGCGGGACATGGAGGAGAAGAAGGGGAAGGGCATCTTCTGTTTCCGCGTCACCGGAAAGCAGGGCTACCTGAGCCTGGAGGTTCCCGCGGTCTATGGGGCCAAGGGCAATGACTACTCAGTGCGCGTCAACATGGTCACGGATGCCGAAGAGAAGTCCTGGAACCTCAAGAAGAACACCTGGACACCGGTCGGGGAGACCTCAGATCCGGGTAAGGAGCGGGACTTCACCCTCCTGGAGATCGTCGCCAACAAGTAGCGACACCAGCCGTTCCGCAGGAGACGCCCATCCGCGTCTCGGATGCTCGACCAAGAATTCTCGAGGAAACAACATGTCTGGCAAGGGTCCGCGTACCGCGTGGATAGCAGGACTTCTCGCAAGCTCCGTCGCGACCGGTGTACTGACCGGTACGCAGGCGCACGCCGTCGTCGGCGACGAGGCCAAGAGCGGGCAGTACGCCTTCACGGCGAAGGTCGACATCGGTGGAGGCAAACGCAGCTGCACCGGTGCGTTGGTCGAGCAGCAGTGGGTGCTCACCGCTGCCAGCTGCTTCGCGGACGACCCCTCGCAGGGCTTCCGGATCACCGGCGGGGCGCCCAAGCAGAAGACCGCAGTGACCGTGGGGCGTACCGATCTCAGCACCGGGTCCGGCTCCGTGGTGGACGCCGTCGAACTCGTACCGCGCGGTGACCGCGATCTCGTGATGGTCAAGCTCGCCAGCCCGGTCACCGGTGTCATCCCGGTGGCTGTGAGCGACGCCGCACCCAGGCAGGGGGACGAGCTGCGCGTCACCGGCTTCGGCCGCACCAAGGATGAGTGGGCACCCGAGCGCCTGCACACCGGCGCGTTCACGGTGGGATCCACGTCGGACACCACGCTCGACATGGCCGGTAGCTCTGCCGACGCGGCCGTCTGCAAGGGTGACACCGGCGGGCCGGCGTTCCGGGAGAAGGATGGCCGGGTCGAGCTGGCCGGCGTCAACATCACCTCTTCGCACGGTGGCTGCTGGGGCACGGATGAAACCGAGACCCGTACCAGCGCGGTGGACGCCCGCGTGGACGATGTCGCCGGCTGGGTCCAGCAAACCTCCTCCCGCACCCTCCTCGCCCGCGCCAACTGGAAGAACGCCACCCACATGGCGTCCGGCTACTTCACCGGTGGCTCGGCCGGCGGGAAGCGCCGTATGGACCTGTTCGTCGTCTGGGCCGACGGCTCGGCCAGCCTTTACCAGGGTGCCGACCACAACGACCCCAAGTACCCCTTCTCCGCCGAGTACAAGGTTGCCGAGAAGGGGAGCTACTGGAAGGACGCCCGAGCCGTCACCGGTGGCGGCTTCACCGGCAGCGGCAGTGACGGGATCACCGTGCGCTGGGCCAGCGGCAAGCTGTCGACGTACACCCACGTCGACCAGAACGGCGTCCACGACGAGAAGACCCTCGCCTACAGCGACACCTGGAAGCGCGCCCGCCTCATCACGGCCGGCCGTTACACCGACAACGCGCTCCGCGACGACCTGCTCGTCCTGTGGGACGACGGATCGACCTCGATGTACTCCGACACCGACACCAACGGTGTCCGCAAGGAGTCCCAGCTGACCAACGCCGACAAGGGCTGGCAGAACGCGGCACAGATCAGCTCCGGTGAGTTCACCGGCAAGAAGACCGCCGATCTGGTCATCCGCTGGAACGACGGCGACACGACCGTCTTCCCCGGCGTCGACACCGCCGGGTACCACGGCCGCACCCGGATCCGTCCGGTGGACTCCGCGTGGAAGAACGGTCAGGTACTCACCGTGGGTGCCTTCGCGGCCAACGTCCGACCCAACGACATCCTCATCCGGTGGAACGACGGCAACGTCAGCTACTACCCGGGCGTGGACGCGGAGGGTACGCACGGCGAGGTGCAGCTCGTCGGCTGAGCCGGTTGATTCCCCGTGGGGGCCGACACCTTCGGGCGTCGGCCCCCACACCCCTGTCCGTAGCGAACCAAGGACCCCGTACCCCTATGAAGCTCGTCCCCGCCCGCCTTGTCAGCCGCACCCGGCAGGGGTTGTGCGGGATCGTCCTCGTTGCTTCCCTGTCCACGGCGGCCGTGGGTGGTCCGCTCACCGCCGACGCCAGCGACGCGGGTGCCGGTTCGCAGGGGGCCCGGCCCCGTGGTGTGCCGAATCTGAGCCTGCCCGACCTGCGGAAGAGCAGCGTCGGCGACGCACCGTCCAGCGAGGTCACGGGCATCCCCGCCACCGCGCTGGACGCCTACAAGAAGGCCGCACGGACAGTGACCTCGAGCCAGCCGGTCTGTCACCTGCCGTGGGAGCTGGTGGCGGGCATCGGCCGGATCGAGTCCGTCCACGCCTCCGGCTACGGTCTGCGGTCCGACGGTTCCACGGCCAAGCCCATCCGTGGGCCTCGCCTCGACGGTCAGCGGTTCGCGTTGATCCGCGACACCGACGGCGGTCGCTGGGACGGTGACACCGAGTACGACCGGGCCGTTGGACCTACCCAGTTCATCCCCTCCACCTGGGCCACCTGGGGTGCCGACGGCAACGGTGACGGGGTGAAGGATCCCAACAACATCTACGATGCCGCCCTGGGCACCGGGCGCTACCTCTGCGCGGGGGACAGGGACCTGGCCGTCGCGGGCGACCTCGACAAGGCCGTCCTCAGCTACAACAACTCGCGCGAGTACGTGAACGCCGTGCTGGACTGGATGCACACCTACGAAGGCGGCAAGGCCACCGCCATTCCCGACGACACCCCGGCGACCCCCTACCGACCCGACCCGGCCGCCGATGCGCATCCCCTGCCGATCGTCTCCCGGACGAACAGGGTCCCGGTCACCGGGGGAGCCACCGTCCGCCGTCTTGGCGGGCCGACGGCTACGTCACCCGTCACCGGGAAGAAACCGGGCCCCGGCGGAGCCGTCAAGCCGAAGCCCGACGGCAAGCCCGCCCCCAAGCCGGACCCACGCCTCGTGCGGTATCTCGAACCGGTCGGTGGACGAAACCTTCAGGCCGATACGGAGCAGGAGCTCGGCCGGCGCTTTCAGGTCCGGGCCACGAACGCCGCCGGTCAAGCCGTCGCCCGGAAGGGCGTCACCTACGAGATCGTGGGCGAGACCCGCGCACGGTTCCCCAAGGGAGCCCAGGTGGTGACCGTCACCACCGACGCCCAGGGCATCGCCGTCGCACCACTGCTGCTCTCCGGCGCCAAGCCCGGCAGCCTCGGCATCAAGGCGAGCGTGCCGGGCGAGCCCGCCCCGGCCGTCGAGTTCCGGGTGACGTTGCGTCTGTCGCCCACTGCCACGGCCGACACGCTGAAGCTGGTCGGCGAGCAGCCTCCGCATGCGCCGAGCGGCAGCTCGTTCTCCGACGCCGTGCGCGTCAAGGCGACCCGTTACGGGCAGCCCGCGGCCGGGACCAGGGTCACCGCCACGGTGATCGTCAGCAAGGAGAACCCGGCGGAGAGCCCCGTGGGCCCTTACTTCACGGGCGCGGGCAGCGGCGGTACTCCGGTGCGAAGCCTCACGCTTTCTCCGCCGGGCGCCGACGGCGTGCTCGTCCTGCCGGAAATCCACACCGACGCGCATCCCGGGACGTACACCCTCCGCCTCACCACGCCGGAGGGCGTGACCTTGGACATCGCACTCACCGTCGACGCACCGCCCGCCGGCAGCTGAGAGGCGGCGACCGGCCTGCGCAGCCGGTCGGTGTCAGTTCTCGGCGGGTGCGAAATCGGCTGCTCCGGCGAGGAGTTCCGCCGCGGCCTGGCCCGAGACGCGGGTCGCGCCGTGGGTCGTGAGGTGGAGCGCGCCGGGGGTCGTGGTGCCGGGGACGCCCATTTCGATGACGACGGCGTCCGGGCGGCCGGCCAGCAGGCGGGTCAGGGCTTCCGACATCCACGCGTGCCGGGCGGCGTCGCGGACCACGACGACGAGCGGGCGGCCGGTCGCGGGCGTCAGGGCGGTGCGGTCCAGGACGGCCGCGTCGGCGGTCAGGTCGGGCTGGGTGAGCCGGACCGACGTGGCGCCGGGGCGCAGGGCGCGCAGGGGGCCCGCCACGCCCCACGGGGTCCGCCGGTCTATGGCCAGGGTCGAGGTGGGGGCCAGCTCGACCACGTGCGGGTCCGCCGGCAGCGGCAGGGTGTCCGGGCGGCCGGAGACGCGCAGGGCGCGGCGGGCCGCGATCAGGCCGATGTCGGAGCGCACCCCGTCGGCCGTCGCGGCGGACCGGGAGCGTCCGCCGGACCAGGCGGCGAACTCCGCGACCCGGGACGCCGCCTTCGCCAGCCGCTCCTCCAGCAGGGTGCCGTCGTGCACGGCCTCGGCCAGGGCGGAGGCGAGGAGTTCGGTGGTGGTCTCGTCCGCGCTCTCGCCGCCGACGCACACGGCGTCGGCGCCGCCCGCCAGGGCCCGCACCGTCGCACCGTCGATGCCGTAGCGGCCGGTCACCGCGCTCATCTCGATGCCGTCGGTGACCACCAGGCCGTCGAAGCCGAGTTCGCCCCGGAGCAGGTCGACCAGAATGCGAGGGCTGAGGGTCGCCGGGAGTTCCGGGTCGAGGGCGGGAACGAGCAGATGGCCGGTCATCACGACCCGGACGCCCGCTTCCATCGCGGCGGTGAACGGTGGCAGGGCGGTCGCCGCGATCTCCTCGGCGGAGGCCGTGACGCGCGGCAGGTCGTGGTGGGAGTCGACGGCGGTGTCGCCGTGACCGGGGAAGTGCTTGGCGCAGGCGGCGACACCGGCGGACTGCAGGCCCCGGACCCAGGCGGCGGTGTGCCGGGCGACCAGGTCGGTGGCGGCGCCGAAGGACCGTACGCCGATGACGGGGTTGCGGGGGTTGGAGTTGACGTCGGCGCTCGGCGCGTAGTTGAGGGAGACGCCGGCCGCGTGCAGCTCGCGTCCGATGTCATGGGCGACGGTCTCGGTCAGCGCCACGTCGTCCACCGCGCCGAGGGCCAGATTGCCGGGGCGGGAGGCGCCCGTCCACGCCTCCATGCGGGTGACGTCCCCGGCCTCCTCGTCGATCGCGATGATCAGGTCCGGGTTCTCCGCGCGGAGCGCCGTGGTCAGCCGGGCGACCTGCTCGGGGTCGCGGATGTTGCGGCCGAACAGCACGACGGCGGCCAGGCCCTCGTCGGCGATCCGGCGGCGGACCCAGTCCGGGGCCTCGGTGCCCTCGAAGCCGGGCTGGAGCACCGCGTGCGTCAGCCGGTTCAGTCGTCCGCCGCGCCCGTGGGACAGCATGGGTGGATACCTCCGATGGTGCCGGTGCCCGCGAGAACGGGACGGGACAATCGGGATATTGGACTGTACCAATGGGGGTGTCAAGGCCGTACCGCCCGCCTGAGCTGTTCCAATAGGCCGCCCCGGCAGGTGAGTTGGAGATCGCCGGAGGTCGGCGGGCGGTCGTGCGCGGGCGGTTGACGGCCTCCGGCGGTGCCGCTTCCTCCGGGCTAAGGGGCCGGCGCTGGACCGGTTCGAGGCCGGGGGCCGTGCCCCGGCGGTCGGCGGAATCCCTGCTCCCGGGGAGTGATCGGGGCCTCCGCCATATGGGGGAGGCGGATCGCCCGTGGAGCCGACGCCCGGCCGACGGGAACCGAACAGGATAGGTCCCGTGACCACCACCACGATCAGCGCACGCAAGCCGGCCGGGACCCCCCTCCGCACCGAGCGGCCCGTCCCGAGATGGGCGAACCTCACCGCCCACGCGATTCCCCTCCTGCTGCTCCCGCAGTGCCTGTGGCGCCTGCCGTTCGCCTTCGACTTCGAAATGGGGCTGAACGTCGAAGGGGAGATGCCGTCGCCGTGGATCTCCATCCCCTACGTCTTCGGGCTCAGCGTGCTCACGGAAGGGCTGGCGCTGCTCTGCTTCGGGCTGGTGCGTGGCTGGGGCGAGGTCGCCCCCTCGTGGCTCCCGGTCATCGGCGGCAAGCACCTGCGGCCCCGCGTCGTGATCACCATCGCCACCATCGGCGGCCTGTGCGCGACGGCCTTCTGGGCGCCGACGCTGCTCTCCTGGTTCGGCGCGTTCGGCCTGGAACCGGCCGGGTACGCCAACGAGTGGTGGAGCACGCTGGCGAAGGTGTGCATCACCCCGGGGATGCTGTGGGGGCCGCTGGTGCTGGTACTGACCTACGGCTACTACGTACGTCGCTGCCGCCCCAGCGATTCCTGACCCGGGGACCCGCCGCCGCGGGCATCCCGCGGGCGTGTCCTCAATCGCCGGACGGGGGGGAGCTCAAACAGTCCAGGGAGGGGGGGAACCAACAAACAATAGGGGCG
>NZ_JBVJDW010000004.1:743789-746034 GCF_055582085.1 Streptomyces sp. NPDC042259
CAGTGGACATCCGGCGTGCTTGTCCTCAATCGCCGGACGGGCTGAATTTCAGCCCGTCCGGCGATTGAGGACACCGCCGCGCAGCGGTGGTGGTGCGGGGCACCACCCGGCCCGCCCGGGCCTAGGCCCGGGACCGGTACGCCCGCATCGCCAAGGGTATGAAGACCGCCGCGATCCCCACGGCCCACAGCAGGGACCACAGCACCGGGCGGGCCGCCCCGCCGCCGAGGAGCAGACTGCGGAAGGCGTCGGACAGATGCGTCACCGGATTCACGTCCACCCAGGCCCGCAGCCAGCCCGGCATGGTGTCGACGCGGACGAACGCGCTGCTGGTGAACGTGAGCGGGAAGATCAGCACGAACGCGAAGACCTGCACCTTCTCGACGTCGCCCGCGAGCATGCCGATCAGCACCGCGGACCACGCCACCGCCGCCGCGAAGACCATCAACAGCAGTGTGGCGCCCAGGAAGCCGCCCGGCCCACCGGTGATCCGGAAGCCCAGCGCGGAGCCGAGCCCGATCATCAGCAGCATCGCCCAGAGCTGCTTGGCGAGATCCGCCGCGATCCGGCCGAACAGCGGCGCCGAGCGGGCTATCGGGAGGCTGCGCAGCCGGTCGAAGACGCCCTTGGTGAGGTCCGTGTTCAGCGACATGGCGGTGTACATGCTCATGAACAGCGTGTTCTGGACGATGATCCCCGAGAGGGCGTACTGCAGGTACGCCTTGGGCGTCCCGGCCATCTGTCCGCCGAAGACGTACGTGAAGAGGAACACGAACATGATCGGCGTCACGCTGTAGTCGACGAGCTCCAGCGGATTGTGCTTGACGGACACCAGGCTGCGCCAGGCCATCGTGCCGGTCTGCCGGAGCGCGGCCAGGGGGCGCACCTTGCCCTGTCCGCCCAGGGGGGCGGCGGTGGCGGTGGCGGCGGTCATGACGGGGTTCCCGCCTTCGTCCGCTCGGCCACGTCCGGGGGGTGCCGGTCGGGTCGCTGTGGTTCGGCGCGGTGGCCGGTCAGGACGAGGAACACCTCGTCGAGGGAGGAGCGGCGCAACGTCAGCTCGCCGACCGGGATCGCGGCCTGGTCCAGACGGCGTACCACGGCCGGCAGCAGCTCCCGGTCGTTGACGGGGGCGGTGATCTCCTCGCCCTCGATCCTGGCCTGCCCGGCCGCCTCCCTGACCAGCGCGTGAGCCGTGGCCAGATCCGCCGGGTGCACGGGCCGCAGCTGGAGCACCTGCCCGCCGACCTGCGACTTCAGCTGGTCGGGCGTGCCTTCGGCGATGACCCGGCCCTTGTCGATCACGACGATCTCGTCGGCGAGCCGGTCCGCTTCGTCCAAATACTGGGTGGTGAGCAGGGCGGTCACCCCCTCCGCGACCAGGACGCGCAGCATGTCCCACAGCTCTCCCCTGCTGTGCGGGTCGAGGCCGGTGGTCGGCTCGTCGAGGAAGAGGATCCGGGGCCGGCCCACGAGGCTCGCCGCGAGGTCCAGCCGCCGCCGCATGCCGCCCGAGTACGTCTTGGCGGCCCGGCCCGCCGCCTCTTCGAGGTGGAACCGCTCCAGCAGCTCGCCGGCCCGGCTCCGGGCCTCGGCCCGGCCCAGGCCGAGCAGTCGGCCGATCATCAGCAGATTTTCGGTGCCGGTCAGCTTCTCGTCGACTGCGGCGTACTGCCCGGTCAGCCCGATCATGGCCCTGACCAGGCCCGCTTCCCGTACGACGTCATGGCCGCCGACGCGCGCCCATCCGCTGTCGGGAGTGAGCAGCGTCGCGAAGACGCGCACGGCGGTGGTTTTGCCCGCCCCGTTGGGGCCGAGCAGGCCGAGCACGGTGCCGGTGCGGGCGGCGAGATCCACGCCGGCCAGGGCGCGGGTCTCCTTGAAGCTCTTCACCAGGCCTTCCGCCTGGATCGCGTAACCCATCGGACGTCCCCTTGATGCCACGGCCGCCACGTGCGCCCGTGTCTCCCCCTACTGTGACCCACACCACTGACATTCCGCGCGGCGGTGTCCTCGGGGCGCCGGACGGGCTGAGGACCGAACCGCAGGTTCGTGATCACCGGACCGCCATCTTTGGTCTTGCTCGGCCGAAGGACCGTTTGACAGCAACGCGGCGTGCGGCTACGGCTTCGCGTCGGTTCTTGCGGGCCGTGAGTGCGGTTTCTTGACCCTCACGTGACGTCAGGCTGCATAGTCGGTGCCGTGGAAGGTCACTGGACCGTGGGGCGCGTGGCCGGGCTGGCCG
>NZ_JBVJDW010000005.1:0-128352 GCF_055582085.1 Streptomyces sp. NPDC042259
GGCGCTTCCCTTCGGTATTTCGTGTTCCGACTCTATCAGATCCTTTTCCGTGCCGTTCCCGGCTCGAATTCGTTTCCGATCCCCGTCGAAAGGGGTTTCGCCTTCTTGCTTTCGCTTTCCGGCGATTCCGACTTTATCAGGTTTCCCTGGGCCGGATTTCCACCTGCCTTCCGGAAGATCCCTTACGCACGAAGCGTTGCGGGTTCCCGTTGCGGCGGAGACGTAAACGTACTGGACGGCCGCGCCCGGATGCAAATCGGCACCGGCGCGGCCGTCCCATACGGGTGACGCTACGTCAGACCTCGACGACCACGGGGAGGATCATCGGACGCCGACGGTAGGTGTCGGACACCCACTTGCCCACGGAACGCCGGACCAGCTGCTGGAGCTGGTGCGGCTCCACCACGCCGTCGGAGGCGGACTTGGCGAAGGCTTCCTCGATCTTCGGGACGACCGCGGAGAACGAGGCGTCGTCGATGCCGGAGCCCCGGGCGTGGATCTGCGGGCCGCCCACGAGCTTGCCCGTCGCGCTGTCGACGACGAGGAAGACGGAGATGATGCCCTCGTCCCCGAGGATGCGGCGGTCCTTGAGCGAGGTCTCGGTGACGTCACCGACCGAGAGGCCGTCCACGTACACATAGCCCGCCTGGACCTTGCCGACGATCTTCGCGGCACCGTCCACCAGGTCCACCACGACGCCGTCCTCGGCGATCACGATGTGGTTCTTCGGCACCCCGGTCAGCGCGCCGAGTTCGGCGTTGGCGCGCAGGTGACGCCACTCGCCGTGGACCGGCATGAGGTTCCGCGGCTTGCAGATGTTGTAGAAGTACAGCAGCTCGCCCGCGGAGGCGTGGCCCGAGACGTGGACCTTGGCATTGCCCTTGTGGACGACGTTGGCGCCCCATCGGGTCAGGCCGTTGATCACGCGGTAGACCGCGTTCTCGTTGCCCGGGATGAGGGACGAGGCCAGGATGACCGTGTCGCCCTGGACGATCCGGATCTGGTGGTCGCGGTTGGCCATCCGGGACAGCGCGGCCATCGGCTCGCCCTGGGAACCCGTGCAGACCAGCACGACCTCGTCCGCCGGAAGGTCGTCGAGGGTCTTGACGTCCACGACGAGGCCGGCCGGAACCCGCAGATAGCCGAGGTCACGGGCGATGCCCATGTTGCGGACCATCGAGCGGCCGACGAAGGCGACCCGCCTGCCGTACTCGTGCGCCGCGTCCAGGATCTGCTGGATGCGGTGCACATGGCTGGCGAAGCTGGCCACGATGATGCGGCTCTGGGCACCGGCGAAGACCGTGCGCAGCACGTTGGAGATGTCGCGCTCGGGCGGGACGAAGCCGGGGACCTCGGCGTTCGTGGAGTCCGAGAGCAGCAGGTCGATGCCCTCCTCGCCGAGCCGCGCGAAGGCGGGCAGGTCGGTGAGGCGGCGGTCCAGCGGCAGCTGGTCCATCTTGAAGTCGCCGGTGTGCACGGCCATGCCGGCCGGGGTGCGGATGGCGACCGCGAGGGCGTCGGGGATGGAGTGGTTGACCGCCACGAACTCGCAGTCGAAGGGGCCGATGCGCTCGCGGTGCCCCTCCTTGACCTCGAGGGTGTAGGGGCGGATCCGGTGCTCCTGGAGCTTCGCCTCGATCAGCGCGAGGGTCAGCTTCGAGCCGATCAGCGGGATGTCCGCCTTCTCGCGGAGCAGGTAGGGGACGCCACCGATGTGGTCCTCGTGGCCGTGCGTGAGCACGATGCCTTCGATGTCGTCCAGACGGTCACGGATGGACGTGAAGTCCGGCAGGATCAGGTCGACTCCGGGCTGCTCCTCCTCGGGGAAGAGCACTCCGCAGTCGACGATCAGCAGACGGCCGCCGTACTCGAAGACCGTCATGTTGCGGCCGATCTCGCCGAGGCCACCGAGCGGGGTGACGCGCAGGCCGCCCTCGGGCAGCTTCGGCGGGGGACCGAGTTCAGGGTGCGGGTGACTCAAAAGACTCTCCTCACCACGCACGCCACATGCCTCTGGGGCACATGGCGCGCGTGACATTGGTGCACTTGCAGTTGTTTTCGGTGTTCAGTTGTGAAGTCTGTGGAGTTCCGGTCCCGCTATGCGGGGAACGGCCCCTGGTTACAGCTGTACCCCACCGCCGGAAAGATCGCGCTTGAGCTGCTCGGTCTCCTCCGGCGACAGCTCGACGAGCGGCAGTCGCAGCGGGCCGGCGGGCAGGCCCTGCAGGGCCAGAGCGGCCTTGGTGGTGATCACGCCCTGGGTACGGAACATACCGGTGAAGACCGGCAGTAGTCGCTGGTGGATCTCCGTCGCCTTGGTGACGTCCCCGGAGCGGTGCGCTTCGAGCAGCGCGCGCAGCTCGGGGGCGACGACGTGGCCGACGACGGAGACGAAACCGGCGGCGCCGACGGAGAGCAGCGGCAGGTTCAGCATGTCGTCGCCGGAGTACCAGGCGAGGCCGGACCGCGCGATAGCCCAGCTGGCGCGGCCGAGGTCGCCCTTGGCGTCCTTGTTGGCGACGATCCGGGGGTGGTCGGCCAGCCGGACGATCGTCTCGGTGTTGATCGGGACGCCGCTGCGGCCGGGGATGTCGTAGAGCATCACGGGCAGGCCCGTGGCGTCGGCGACCGCGGTGAAGTGCCGGTAGAGGCCTTCCTGCGGCGGCTTGTTGTAGTACGGGGTGACGACGAGCAGTCCGTGCGCTCCGGCCTGCTCGGCGGCGCGGGCCAGCTCGATGCTGTGCGCGGTGTCGTTCGTGCCGGCTCCGGCGACGACGTGGGCTCGGTCTCCGACGGCTTCGACCACGGCCCGTACGAGCTGGGCTTTCTCCGCGTCGCTGGTGGTGGGCGACTCGCCGGTGGTGCCGTTGACGACGAGGCCGTCGTTGCCGGCGTCCACCAGATGGGTGGCGAGCCGCTGGGCACCGTCGAGGTCGAGGGCACCTTCGGGCGTGAAGGGCGTCACCATCGCGGTCAGGACCCGCCCGAAGGGCGTCTGCGGTGTGGAGGTCGGAGCCATGGGGGCCACGCTACTCGTTGCTCACCGTGAGGTGCTCCCTCGGGGAGTGCGAAAGGGATCCCGGCACTGCCTGCTCGGGGGTTCAAGCAGTGCCGGGTCCGTTTGTTCAGCGTAGATGAAGGTGACGAAATGCCGCAATACGGACACTTCGCCTACCGGGCCGTACATCAGTGCGTCACATGATCACGTCACGCCCGCGTGGGCGGCCGTGACGCGGTGCGAGCGCACTCGCCCTTACGGGGCGACGCGGCCGTTCTTGTTGAAGGCGGCGTAGGTGAGCGGCATGAGCTTCGCCCACTCGGCCTCCATCTTCTCGCCGACCATCTCGATCTCCCGCTGCGGGAACGAGGGGACGGTCGCCAGCTCGTGCTGGGTGCGCAGCCCGAGGAAGTGCATCAGCGAGCGGGCGTTGCACGTGGCGTACATGGAGGAGAAGAGACCGACCGGCAGGACCGCGCGGGCGACCTCACGGGCGACGCCGGCGGCCAGCATCTCCTGGTAGGCCTCGTAGGCCCGGCGGTAGGAGTCCTCCATGACGCGGCTGGTCAGCTCGTGCTGCTCGGGGGTGCCGTCGACGAAGACGTACTTGCCCGGGCGGCCCTCCTGGACCAGCTTGCGGTCCTGGCCCGGAACGTAGAAGACCGGCTGGAGCTCGCGGTAGCGGCCGGACTCCTCGTTGTACGACCAGCCGACGCGGTGACGCATGAACTCGCGGAAGACGAAGATCGGAGCACTGATGAAGAAGGTCATCGAGTTGTGCTCGAAGGGGCTGCCGTGGCGGTCCCGCATCAGGTAATTGATGAGGCCCTTGGACCGCTCGGGGTCCTTCGTGAGTTCTTCCAGGGACTGCTCGCCGGCGGTGGAGACGCGAGCCGCCCACAGCACGTCGGAGTCGGCGGCGCTGTGCTTGACCAGCTCGACGGTCACGTCGCTGAGGAATCCGGGCTTGGCGGTCTCGGTGGGGCTGTCGGTCACCGACGGGGTCCTTCCAGTTGCGATGCTCGGGCGGCGACAAGCCTACGGGCCGCCACTGACACCCGGTCCGGCCTGACGCGCTGGCAACGCCGCCGAGTGCCGCCGAGTGCGGCCGGCCGAGCAGCACGGGTGGGGGAAGCGGGTCCCCGGTTGAGATTTTTCACAGAAGTTGTCGGAAACGGGCACCCACCGGGCCGAACGAACGTCCTTATAGGTAACAGCCGACTTCGAGGTTGCTAGGAGAGGTCTTCATGTTCCGCCGGCGAGAGCCCGTGCCGTTCGCCTTCGTCGCCGAGGCCGAGCGCTACCGCAGCAACGTCACGCCGCCGCCCCGAGATCGCGCGAGTCGGTCGCAGATAGCCGGCCGGGTGCTCGTGGGGCTGACGGTCACGACCGGGCTCGTCGGGGCGCTGTTGTTCGGCATGCCGTCGCTTGAGACGGGTCCGCAGAACACGCACCACGCGCAGCAGTCGGAAGCGTCCGACGGCCGTTGATCGAACGTACGGGGGCCCGACCACCCACCCTGGAGTGGTCGGGCCCCCGTACGCATCGATAACCTCACCGGGCACAGCCAGTGGAGCGTGCTCGTACGTGAGGAACCGTCGTGCCCCTGCCCTTCTTGACCGTCGATCGCGACGCCCTCGCGCCCGCCGCCGCGTCCGGCGAGAACCTGCCCTATGACGACCTCGACCGCTGGCGGCGTGCCTACCGCCCCGGCCCCTGGCGGGTCGGCGGCGCCGCGCTGGTGCTGCTGCTCGCCTCGTACGTGCTGTTCTCGACCCTGATCATCGCGCTCGCCGGTTCACTGCCCGGCGCGGGAATCTGCCTCGCCGTCGCCGCACTCATGATCACCGTCGCGGTGCGGCTGGTGCGCGTGGGGCTCTGGGTGAGTCCGCGGGGGCTGCGGCAGCTGCGGCTGGCGTCCGTCACTACCGTGGCGTGGTCGGAGGTCGCGGGCGTACGGACGGCCCAGCAGCCGGTCCGCTGGCTGGGCCTGCCGCGCACGGTGCAGGGGCAGGCCCTGATCGTCGACCTGGCAGGGGGCGGATCGCTTCCCGTGGTGGTCACCGACCGGAGCGGGGACTTCCTCGGCCGTCCGGAGGCGTTCGCCGTCGCGGTCGATGCCGTGGGCGACTTCGTCGCCGGGTATCGGGGTTGAGGGTTCGGCGGTCTCTTCGGCTGCGGGCCGTCGTTGCCGCCTGCGGCGGCGAGCCTCTCGCCTGGCCGGCGGTCTCTTCGGCTGCGGGCCGTCGTTGCCGCCTGCGGCGGCTCAGCGCCCTGCGGGCGCGTCCTCAATCGCCGGACGGGCTTGATTTGGCTGGGCCCGGCCGCAGCCAGCCCGGACGGGCTGAAATCAGCCCGTCCGGCGATTGAGGACAGAGCACAGCAGCCCGTCCGGCGATTGAGGACAACCGCCGCGTCGCCGTAAGGGCTACGCCTCGGCGCGGAGGGGTTTTCCGTCGTGCAGGGCGATCGCCCGTTGCATGGCCTTGCGGGCTCGCGGGGTGTCGCGGGCGTCGTGGTAGGCCACGGCCAGGCGGAACCACGAGCGCCAGTCGCCCGGGGCGTCCTCCGTCTCGGCCTGGCGGCGGGCGAAGACCTCGTCCGCGGAGTCACGGTCGATACGGCCGCTCGGGGTCCGCACCAGTTCGTCGACGGGCAGACCGCCCTCCGCGTCCAGCTCCCGCGCCAGCCGGTCGGCGGCGCGGGCGAACTTGGTGGTCTGGTACAGGAACCAGGCACCGATGAACGGCAGGACCAGCACGGAGACACCGAAGGCGACCGTGATCACCGTGCCCTGCTGGATGAGCATGACGCCACGGCTGCCGACCAGGACGAAGTAGGCGACCAGGACGGCGGCCAGGGCGAAATAGACGATCTTTGCGCGCACGGTTCTCAGCCCAGATCCAGGAAGTGTTCCAGCCCGAAGGTCAGGCCCGGGGTGTTCACCACGCGGCGCGCGCCGAGCAGGATGCCCGGCATGAAGCAGCTGTGGTGCAGCGAGTCGTGCCGGATGGTCAGCGTCTCGCCGGTGTCGCCGAGCAGCACCTCCTGGTGGGCCAGCAGCCCGCGCAGCCGCACCGAGTGCACCGGTACCCCGTCGACGTCCGCGCCGCGCGCCCCGTCCAGGGCGGTGGTCGTGGCGTCGGGCTGCGGGGCGCAGCCCGCCTCCCGGCGCGCGGCCGCGATGAGCTGCGCGGTGCGGGTGGCGGTGCCGGAGGGGGCGTCGGCCTTGTTCGGGTGGTGCAGCTCGACGACCTCGACCGACTCGAAGAAGCGGGCCGCCTGCTGCGCGAAGGCCATGGTCAGCACGGCCCCGATGGAGAAGTTCGGGGCGATGAGCACACCCGTCGAGGGCGACGCGTCGAGCCAGGAGTTCAGCTTCGCGAGGCGGTCCTCGGTCCAGCCGGTGGTGCCGACCACGCCGTGGATGCCGTGGGCGACGCAGAACTCGAGGTTGTCCATCACCGAGTCCGGGTGCGTCAGCTCGACCGCGACCTGGGCGCCCGCCCCGGTCAGCGCGTCCAGCTTGTCGCCCCGGCCCAGCGCGGCCACCAGTTCCATGTCCTCGGCGGCCTCCACGGCTCGTACGGCCTCGGAGCCGATCCGGCCCTGGGCGCCGATGACCGCCACGCGCAGCTTGCTCATCCTTGGTGCTTCCTTCTCTCGGGCCCGGCCTGTGGTCGGCCGGGCTCTCAGGCCACGACCGCGTCGAGCCGGGCCGCCTGCTTGTCCTTCAGCGGGCCGATGACGGACAGCGAGGGACGCTGCCCCAGTACATCGCGGGCCACTTCCCGGATCTCGTCCGGGGTGACGGCCGAGATGCGCGTCAGCATGTCGGAGACCGACATCTGCTCGCCCCAGCACAGCTCGCTCTTGCCGATGCGGTTCATCAGCGCGCCCGTGTCCTCCAGGCCGAGGACCGTGGAGCCGGAGAGCTGCCCGACGGCGCGGGTGATCTCTTCCTCGCCGAGCCCGTCGGTCGCGACCTTGTGCAGCTCGTCGCGGCAGATCTTGAGCACGTCGTGGACCTGGCTCGGGCGGCAGCCGGCGTAGACGCCGAAGAGGCCGCAGTCGGCGAAGCCCGAGGTGTAGGAGTAGACGGAGTAGGCGAGTCCGCGCTTCTCCCGGACCTCCTGGAAGAGCCGCGAGCTCATGCCGCCGCCGAGCGCAGTGTTGAGCACGCCGAGCGCCCAGCGGCGCTCGTCGGTGCGGGCCAGGCCCGGCATGCCGAGGACGACGTGCGCCTGCTCGGTCTTGCGGCCCAGCAGCTCCACCCGGCCCGCGGTGCGGATCGTGCGGCTGCCCGCGCGCGGGTCGACCGGCACGGCGTCCGTCCGGGAGAGGGCACCGGCCTTCTCGAACGCGGCGCGCACCTGGCGGACGACCTTGGCGTGGTCGACGTTGCCCGCGGCGGCCACGACCAGGTGGGTCGGGTCGTAGTGCTTCTTGTAGAAGCGGGCGATCTGATCGCGGGTGAGGGCGTTGATCGTGTCGACCGTGCCGAGCACCGGGCGGCCCAGCGGGGTGTCGCCCAGCATGGTGTGCGCGAAGAGGTCGTGCACGCAGTCGCCGGGGTCGTCCTCGGTCATCGCGATCTCTTCGAGGATCACGCCGCGCTCGGCGTCGACGTCGGAGGCCTCGATGAGCGAGCCGGTGAGCATGTCACAGACGACGTCGATGGCCAGCGGCAGATCGGTGTCGAGGACACGTGCGTAGTAGCAGGTGTACTCCTTCGCCGTGAACGCGTTCATCTCGCCGCCGACCGCGTCGATCGCGGAGGAGATGTCGAGCGCGCTGCGCTTGGAGGTGCCCTTGAAGAGCAGGTGCTCCAGGTAGTGCGTGGCGCCGTTGAGGGTCGGGGTCTCGTCGCGGGAGCCGACGTTGGCCCAGATGCCGAAGGTCGCGGAGCGTACGGACGGCAGGGTCTCGGTGACGATGCGCAGGCCGCCGGGAAGGGTGGTCCTGCGGACGGTGCCGATGCCGTTCTCGCCCTTGAGAAGCGTTTGGGTACGGGCGACGGCCCGCCCCTCCGAAGAGGTGCGGGCCGTCTTCCGTGTACTACGGGACGTCACTTGGCGGACTCGTCCTTAGCCTCGTCGCCGTCCTCGCCCTCGATGACCGGGATCAGCGAGAGCTTGCCGCGCTGGTCGATCTCGGCGATCTCGACCTGGACCTTGGCGCCGACGCCGAGCACGTCCTCGACGTTCTCCACGCGCTTGCCACCGGCGAGCTTGCGGATCTGCGAGATGTGCAGCAGGCCGTCCTTGCCCGGCATGAGGGAGACGAAGGCACCGAAGGTGGTGGTCTTGACGACCGTACCCAGGTAGCGCTCGCCGACCTCCGGCATGGTCGGGTTGGCGATGCCGTTGATCGTGGCGCGGGCGGCCTCGGCGGCCGGGCCGTCGGCGGCACCGATGTAGATGGTGCCGTCGTCCTCGATCGTGATGTCGGCGCCGGTGTCCTCCTGGATCTGGTTGATCATCTTGCCCTTGGGGCCGATGACCTCACCGATCTTGTCCACCGGGATCTTGACGGTGATGATCCGCGGGGCGTTCGGGGACATCTCGTCCGGGACGTCGATGGCCTCGTTCATCACGTCGAGGATGTGGAGGCGCGCGTCGCGGGCCTGCTTCAGCGCGGCGGCCAGGACCGAGGCGGGGATGCCGTCGAGCTTGGTGTCGAGCTGGAGCGCGGTGACGAAGGTCTTGGTGCCGGCGACCTTGAAGTCCATGTCACCGAACGCGTCCTCCGCACCGAGGATGTCGGTGAGGGCGACGTAGTGCGTCTTGCCGTCGATCTCCTGGGAGATCAGGCCCATGGCGATACCGGCGACGGGGGCCTTGAGGGGCACACCGGCGTTCAGCAGCGACATGGTGGAGGCGCAGACCGAGCCCATGGAGGTCGAGCCGTTGGAGCCGAGGGCCTCGGACACCTGACGGATCGCGTAGGGGAACTCCTCGCGCGAGGGCAGCACGGGCACGATGGCCCGCTCGGCCAGGGCGCCGTGGCCGATCTCGCGGCGCTTCGGCGAACCGACGCGGCCGGTCTCGCCGACGGAGTACGGCGGGAAGTTGTAGTTGTGCATGTAGCGCTTGCGGGTCACCGGGGAGAGGGTGTCCAGCTGCTGCTCCATGCGGAGCATGTTGAGGGTGGTGACGCCCAGGATCTGGGTCTCGCCACGCTCGAACAGCGCCGAGCCGTGCACGCGCGGGATGGCCTCGACCTCGGCGGCGAGCGTACGGATGTCCGTGACGCCACGGCCGTCGATGCGGACCTTGTCCTTGATGACGCGCTCGCGCACCAGGGACTTCGTGAGCGAGCGGTACGCGGCGGAGATCTCCTTCTCGCGACCCTCGAACTGCGGGAGCAGCTTCTCGGCGGCCACGTCCTTGACGCGGTCCAGCTCGGCCTCGCGCTCCTGCTTGCCGGCGATGGTGAGCGCCTTGGCCAGCTCGGGGCGGACGGCCGCGGTCAGCGCCTCCAGGACGTCGTCCTGGTAGTCGAGGAAGACCGGGAACTCGCCCTCGGGCTTGGCGGCCTTGGAGGCCAGCTCCGACTGGGCGCGGCACAGGACCTTGATGAACGGCTTCGCGGCCTCGAGACCGGCGGCGACGACCTCTTCGGTCGGGGCCTCGGCGCCGTCCGCCACCAGCTGGACGGTCTTCTCGGTGGCCTCGGCCTCGACCATCATGATCGCGACGTCGCCGTCCTCGAGGACGCGACCGGCCACGACCATGTCGAAGACGGCGTCCTCGAGCTCGGTGTGGGTCGGGAACGCCACCCACTGGCCCTTGATCAGGGCCACGCGGGTGGCGCCGATCGGACCGGAGAAGGGCAGGCCCGCGAGCTGCGTGGAGCAGGAAGCGGCGTTGATCGCGACCACGTCGTAGAGGTGGTCGGGGTTGAGCGCCATGATCGTCTCGACGATCTGGATCTCATTGCGCAGGCCCTTCTTGAAGGAGGGGCGCAGCGGGCGGTCGATCAGGCGGCAGGTGAGGATCGCGTCCTCGGAGGGGCGGCCCTCACGACGGAAGAACGAGCCGGGGATCTTGCCGGCCGCGTACTGGCGCTCCTCGACGTCGACCGTCAGGGGGAAGAAGTCCAGCTGGTCCTTGGGCTTCTTCGAAGCGGTGGTGGCCGACAGCACCATGGTGTCGTCGTCCAGGTACGCCACGGCGGAACCGGCGGCCTGCTTGGCCAGGCGGCCCGTCTCGAAGCGGATGGTGCGGGTGCCGAAGGTGCCGTTGTCGATGACGGCTTCGGCGTAGTGGGTCTCGTTCTCCACCAGTGATATCTCCTCGTCTGCGTCCCTGCCCGTGTGGCGGGGACGTTGGTGGAGGGGCGCCGCGGCTTGCTCTGTGCGGGCCGGTCTTCGATCGAAGCGCCCGGAATCCCTGTTCCGGGGGCCACTACCGAGGACCGGCGGCGAGGCCGGCGCCTCCTCCGTCATGCTCGTTCTTCGTTGTTCCGTTGTGGGACCAGACTACAAAGCTTCCGGGTCCCACGAGATACGCGAAGGGAGCGGCCCCCAGAGGTGGGAACCGCTCCCTTCACGATGTCCTACTTGGCGCCCGCGGCACCGCGGCGGATGCCGAGGCGCTCGACCAGGGCGCGGAAGCGCGTGATGTCCTTCTTGGCCAGGTACTGCAGAAGGCGGCGACGCTGGCCGACCAGGAGCAGCAGACCACGGCGGGAGTGGTGGTCGTGCTTGTGCGTCTTGAGGTGCTCGGTCAGGTCCGAGATGCGGCGGGTGAGCATCGCGACCTGGACCTCGGGGGAGCCGGTGTCGCCCTCCTTGGTGGCGAACTCGGTCATGATCTGCTTCTTCGTAGCGGCGTCGAGCGACACGCGTACTCCTCAAATTCTCAGTTCTCAGCCGCCGAGTGCCCCTGGTCTTGATCTCAGGGGAGCTTCCGTGACTCGGGAGGCGAGGTCCGCTGGGCGCTGTCCCCAGACGCCTTGCGGCGGTCCGGAGGCGCGTACACAAACGGCCACTACACACAGTACCAGCCGCGCCCGGCGGCACCGGACGGGCCCGCCCCGGTCCCGCGTGGTGCCCCTCAGGAGCTGGCCAGTCCCCGCACTGTGGCGTACACGTCAAGGACGGCGAGGGTCAGCGGGACGAGGGAGAGCAGAAGGGCGCTCTCAAAAATATCGGAGAGACGCCCCCAAAAGGGTGACAGCCCCTTGCTGGGGACGATCAGCGCGATGCCCGTGAGCAGGGCGGCCCCGGCGGTGACGGCGGCGGCGAGCCAGACCGTCCGGATGCCGAGTGGGCCGCCGTCGTGCTCGGTGAGGGCACGGACGGCGGCGGCCGGCGGATTCAGCGACAGTCCGAGGACCAGCAGGGCGAGGGCGCCGAGACCGGCGACGAGGACCGTGGTGACCTGCGCGGTGTAGCGGAAGAGACGGGCGCGCAGCAGCGTCGCCGAGCCCGCGGCGAGGGCGAGGGCCTGGGCCCAGGGGTCGGCGGAGAAGCCGAGGACGGCGGCCGCGCCGGCGACGACGGCCGAGCAGCCGCCGACGAGGCCGAGCAGCAGTTCGTGGCCGCGACGGGCCTGGGCGGCGATGCGCTCGGCGTCGACGGGCTCGGGGGTGTGGTCGCCGGACGGGGTGTCGAGGCCGTCGCCGGCCGTGGTGCGGGGCGCGGCGTAGCCGATGGGCAGCCGGGCGACGCGGGCGGAGAGGCCCGGCAGGAAGGCGACGGCGCCGAGGGCGACGGTGGCGCAGACGGCGGCGACGGCCGTGGGCCCGGCCTCGGTGAGGATCGCGCAGAAGGTGGCGAGGGTGCCGGTGGCGGAGGCGACGACGGCGGCGACGAAGGGGGCGTCGCCGGCGGGCAGCGCGGCGGCGAGGACGACGGAGCCGAGGAGGACGGCGACGCAGCCGAGGAGGAACTGGAGCCGGCCGACGCCCTCGCCCGCGGCCGGGGGCAGCACGCCGGCTCCGGCGGCCATCAGGTGCGGCAGGGCGGCCAGGCCGAGGGCGAGGGCGGAGCCGCGGTCGTCGTAGACCCGGGCCCGTACGGCGGCGAACGCCGTCAGGAAGAGGCCGACGGCGGCGGCGACGATGCCCGGCAGGCCGTGCGTGTCGTGGCCGAGTGGGTCGGCGGACCAGAGGGCGAACGCCAGCAGGACGAGCAGGACCGCGCCGCCCCACAGCCCGCCGACGCGCAGCAGCCGGTCGTCCCAGAGGGCGCGGTCGCGGGTGACGGCGGCGGCCACGGCGTCGGAGACGTCGTCGTGGACGGCGGGCGGCAGTGACGCGGCGAAGGGGCGCAAGGAGAGGAGTTCCCCGTCCAGGACGCGCTGGGCGGCCAGGGTGCGGGCGCCTTCGAGGACGGTGCCGTCGCGGCGTACGAGGTGGTAGCCGGTGGGAGTGCCCGGGGCCTGGGTCTGTCCGGTCAGCCGGAGGAGTTCGGGGTAGACGTCGGCGACGGCGATGTCCTCGGGGAGGGCGACGTCGATCCGGCTGTCCGGCGCGACGACGGTCACCCTGCAGAAGCCGGTCGTAGCGGACGTACTCACCTTTGGTGTCCCCCTGGGTTCGCGCTGGTTCGCGGTACTGCTTCGCGTGCGTGGCCGTGTTCGCCCCGGTTGTCCGCGGGTGCGGCTTTCGCCGCGCGACTGCGGCGGCCGGGCTTCGCTCGTGCATACGGACGGCTGGCCACCCTACCCGGGGAGAACGTCCGTACGCCGATAGGATCACCGTCTCGCGGCGGAGGCCGGGGCCACGGGGGCACCGCGCAGGGAACTTTCCCGCCGCGCCGAGGGGTTGAGGCAGTCCGTGAGCCAGGTCGTCGTCAAGCGCCAGCCGCGGGCTCTCCCGCCCGAGGTGCCGAGCGCGGAACTACGGCTGGAGTCCCCTCCCGAGCTGCCACGCGGCCGTCAGGAGGGCATGCTGATGCAGCTGTTGCCCACCTTGGGCATGGCCTCGTCGGCGGTGTACTTCTTCATGCCGGGGGCCGCCCCGATGATGAAGGTCATGGGCGTCCTGATGATGGTCTCGACGCTCGGCATGACCATCACCATGATCGTCCGGCATCGGCAGGGCACCCAGGGCGAGCTGGCGGACCTGCGCCGCGACTACCTCAAGTACCTCGCGCAGACGCGCAGGACCGTACGGCGGACCGCCCGCGCGCAGCGCGACGCCCAGTTCTTCACGCACCCCGCCCCCGACCAGCTGTGGTCGGTGGTCGCCGAGGGGAGCCGGGTGTGGGAGCGGCGGGTGAGCGACGACGACTTCGGGCAGGCCCGGATAGGGCTCGGCGCGCAGCAGCTCGCTACCCCGCTGGTGGCCCCCGAGACGGCTCCGATGGACGAGCTGGAGCCCCTGACGGCCGGTGCGATGCAGCGGTTCCTGGCCACGCACGGCTCGCTGGAGGGCATGCCGGTGGCGGTGTCGCTGCGGGCCTTCTACCACGTGACCGTCTCGGGTGAGCCGGAGACGGTGCACGGCGCGGCCCGTGCGCTGCTGGCGCAGCTCGTCACGCTGCACTCGCCGGAGGACCTGGTCGTCGCGGTCGTCGCGGGGCGTGGTGCGGCCGAGCGGTGGGAGTGGACGAAGTGGCTGCCGCACGTTCAGGTGCCGGGCCGGATCGACGGCGCGGGTGCCCGGCGGGCCATCGGTGACGACCTCGGGGAGCTGGAGGAGCTGCTGGCGCCGCGGCTGGAGGGGCGTACCCGGTTCAGCCGGGACGGCCAGCCGCTGCTGGACCAGCCGCACGTGGTGGTCGTCCTGGACGGTGCCGCGGTGCCGCCGGACTCCGCGTTCGCCGCCGCCGAGGGCCTGCAGGGCGTCACCGTCGTGGAGGTGGTCCCCGGCGAGCTGGACGAGGAGCGCGGCGGGCTGTCGGTGGTCGTCACTCCGGGCCGGCTGCTGCTCCAGTCGCAGGTCGCGGAGTACGAAGGAGAGCCGGACACGCTGTCCCCGGAGGCCGCCGAGGCGCTCGCCCGGCAGCTCGCGCCCCTGCGTATGGGCGGCGGCGACGATGACGAACCGCTGCTCGCCCATCTCGACTTCACGGACCTGCTGGCGTTGGGCGACGCGGGCTCGGTGGACACCTCGCGCAGTTGGCGGCCGCGGTCGGCGGCGGAGCGGCTGCGGGTGCCGATCGGGGTCGGCGAGGACGGCTCGCCCGTCATGCTCGACCTCAAGGAGGCGGCGCAGGACGGCATGGGCCCGCACGGGCTGTGCGTCGGCGCGACCGGCTCGGGCAAGTCCGAGCTGCTGCGCACCCTGGTGCTGGGGCTGGCGGTGACGCACTCCTCGGAGACGCTGAACTTCGTCCTCGCGGACTTCAAGGGCGGCGCGACCTTCACGGGCATGTCCCGGCTGCCGCATGTCGCCGCGGTCATCACCAACCTGGCGGACGACCTGACGCTGGTCGACCGGATGCGGGACTCCCTCACCGGTGAACTCCAGCGCCGGCAGGAGCTGCTGCGCTCGGCGGGCAACTTCGCCAATACGCACGACTACGAGAAGGCGCGGGCGGCCGGTGCCCCGCTGGAGCCGCTCGCTTCACTCGTCCTGGTGATCGACGAGTTCAGCGAGCTGTTGACGGCCAAGCCGGACTTCATCGACATGTTCATCCAGATCGGCCGCATCGGCCGTTCCCTGGGTGTGCATCTGCTGCTGGCCTCGCAGCGGCTGGAGGAGGGCCGGCTGCGCGGTCTGGAGACGTATCTGTCGTACCGCGTCGGCCTGCGGACGTTCTCGGCCGCCGAGTCCCGGACGGCGCTGGGCGTGCCGGACGCGTATCACCTGCCGTCCATTCCCGGTTCGGGCTACCTCAAGTTCGGCACGGACGAGATGACGCGTTGCAAGGCGGCGTACGTCTCCGCGCCCTACCGCACGGGCTCTCCCGGTCCGGCGGGCGCGGACCTGCCGGTGGAGCGCCGCCCGGTGCTGTTCACCGCCGCCCCGGTGCCCGTCACCTACGCCGCGCCGGACCCGGCGGCCCCCGCCCCGGGGGACGGCCCGTCCGACGACGCCCTGTCCGACACGGTCCTCGACGTCATCGTCCGTCGCCTCGACGGCCAGGGGCCGCCGGCCCACCAGGTCTGGCTGCCGCCCCTGGACGAGGCGCCCTCGCTCGACCAGCTGCTCCCGCCGCTCGCCCCGGTGGAGGGGCGCGGTCTGAGCGCGGACGGGTACGGCCGCCCGGGCGGGCTGGTCGTGCCACTGGGCCTGGTGGACAAGCCGTTCGAGCAGAAACGCGACGTGCTGCACCGGGACTTCTCGGGCGCCGCGGGCCACATGCTGGTCCTGGGCGGCCCGCGCTCGGGCAAGTCGACGTTGCTGCGCTCGCTGGTCGGCGCGTTCGCGCTCACGCACACCCCGGCCGAAGCGCAGTTCTACGGCCTGGACTTCGGCGGTGGCGGCCTGGCCGCCCTCGACGGGCTGCCGCACGTGGGCGGCGTCGCCTCCCGGCTCGACGCGGACAAGGTACGGCGTACGGTCGCCGAGGTCGCTGGGGTGCTGAACCGGCGGGAGGCATTCTTCCGCGACCACGCCATCGACGGCATCGCCACCTACCGGCGCCGGCGCGCGGCCGGGCAGCTGCCGGACGAGCCGTGGGGCGATGTGTTCCTGCTCATCGACGGCTGGCAGTCCTTCCGCACGGAATTCGAGCACCTCGAGCCCGTCATCACCGACATCGCCGCCCGGGGCCTCGGCTTCGGCGTGCACCTGGTGATCACCGCCGCCCGCTACATGGAGATGCGCGCGGCGCTGAAGGACCAGTTGCTGAGCCGTCTGGAACTGCGTCTCGGCGACCCCACCGACTCCGAACTCGACCGCAAGAGCGCCAGGAACGTCCCCGTGAACGCCCCGGGGCGCGGCATCACCCCCGAGACGTTCCACTTCCTGGGCGCGGTGCCGCGCGTGGACGGCCTGCCGGGCGGCGGCGAGGACCTCGCGGAGGCCACCGCCGATTTCGTCCGCTCGGTGGCGGACCACTGGCACGGCCCGCACGCGCCGCGGGTACGGATGCTCCCCCGCCTGCTGGCGGCCGAGTCGTTGCCCGCGGGCAACGCCGCCCCCGACCGGGGTGTCGCCATCGGTATCGACGAGATGAACCTGGAGCCGCTCTTCGTCGACTTCGACCGGCAGCCGCTGTTCGCCGTCTTCGGCGAGTCGGGGGCGGGGAAGACGGCGCTGCTGCGGCTGCTCATCAAGCAGCTCACCGAGCGGTACACGCCGGACGAGGCACTGTTCTGCGTCGGCGACTACCGGCGCGGGCTGCTGGAGTGCGTCCCGGAGCCGTATCTGGTGGGGTACGCGACCACGCAGAACGCGCTGGAGAAGTACATGGGCGACATGAACGCCCTCATCGCCGGCCGGATCCCCGGACCCGACGTCACACCGCAGCAGTTGCGTACGCGCGGCTGGTGGCAGGGGCCGCGGGCGTTCATCGTGATCGACGACTACGACCTGGTCTCCTCCTCGTCGGGCAACCCCATGAGCGCGCTGCTCGACAATCTGCCCTTCGCGCGCGACGCGGGCGTCAACATCATCCTGGCCCGCGATACGGCGGGCGCCGGGCGCTCGTCGTACGAGGCGTTCATCCAGCGCTTCAAGGAGCTGGGCGCCCAGGGTGTCCTGCTCTCCGGCCACCCGGGCGAGGGCGAGCTGCTGGGCGACATGAAGGCCCGACCCCTGCCGCCGGGCCGCGGTGTGTTCGTCTCGCGGCGCGAAGGTGCCGCGCTGATCCAGACGGGGTGGCTGCCGACGGAGTGAGGGCGGGGCGGGTACCACGGCACCGGTGAAGATCCACGGAAACGGTTCCGGGTGCCGGTGCCGGGCGCTAGCGTCGTACCACCTGCCGATGTCTGTGCCGGGGAGGGGACATGGTGCTCGACGAGGAGTGGGACCGCCGCTTCAATCCGCATCGCTACGACGGCTCCGGGAAGCTCACGGACGCGGCGATGCGGCTCGCGAGCTCGAAGGACGCGACGGGAGCGAGCGGGCCGGCGGGGCCACGGTGCTTACGGGTCTCCCCGTCCTTCCTCCGGGACAGGGCGGGCAAGGCGGACGAGGTCCGGGCCGCCTTCGGAAAGACCGACGACGCGGTGGCCGGCGACGGAAGCACCGCTTCGGCCGCCCGGGGCCTGGAGGGGTTCCGCTCCTCCCCCGCGTTCGCGGTCTTCCTCGACCGCTGGCGGCAGCGGATGAGCGGGCTGGAGCGCTCGCTGCGGCACGAGGTCGCGGCTCCGCTGCGCGCGGCGGCTCGTGACTTCCACGCCGACGACCAGCGGACGCGCGGCACGCTCGACAGGTTCAGCCGGCCCGACAGGGCTGACAGGGCTGACAGGGCTGACAGGGCTGACAGGTAAGGGCTCGCACAGATCATGTTGGGTTACCGGACCTTACGAGACGCGGACCTGGCCGCCCTGGAAGCGGCGGTCGAGGCGTGGCAGGCCCTGCCGAAGCGAATCCAGGGCGTGGGCGACAAGTTCGGCCACGAGGTCGAGAATCCGCTGTACGCCTGCGACTGGGAAGGCGAGGCGGCCACCGCCTGCTTCCGCACCCTGGCCCGCACACGGACGGAACTGCTGGCGGCGGCCGAGGAGGCCCGGGACGTCCACACCGTTCTCGACCACGCGCTCGGCCGCTTCCGCGCGGCCCGCAGGGCGCTGGACCAGGTCGCCGAAGCGGTGGCCCGGGACGGGCACTTGAGGCAGAACGAGGACGGGCGCGTGTACGCCGAGACCGGTTCCTCCGCCCTCACCAAGGGCTACCAGGAGACGGTCACCGCGCACAACGAGGCGGTGGCGCGGGCCCTGCGGTCCGCGACGGAGGCCGACGACGACCTCTACTGGGCTCTGCTGCAGGATCCCAACGGCTCCCGGGACGTGGGCTTCAACCGGGACGGTTACGACCGGGACGGCCGGCGGCAGGCCGAGCGGGACGCGGGCCGCGCCCTGGAACTGGCCGCCAAGGGGCCCGGCATGAGCGACGCGGAGCTGTCCCGGCTCAACGCGCTGCTCGGGGCCCACCGCGACGACCCGCTCTTCGGCGAACGCATCGCCACCTCGCTCGGTCCCGGGGGTGTGCTCCGGTTCTGGGCCGGCATGGCCGACCCCCGGCAGGTCGGCCCGGGCCGGGGCCGGCCGGAGCTGCTGCGGACGCTTCAGGAGCACCTCGGTGTCACCCTCGCCTCGGCGACACGGGTCGAGGGCAAGGCCATGGACTCCTGGAAGGCGGGGGTCATCGAGGCGGGCGGGAAGCGGATCGGCACCGATGCCGGGGGAAACCCGTGGGGCTTCCAGGTCATGAGCAACCTCATGCGGCACGGCGCGTACGACGGGAAGTTCCTCACCGCGTACGGCGACGCCCTCCTGCGCATGGACAAGAAGGTCGACAGCGGCGCCTTGTCCTTCTGGACGAACCCCGCCAACACCGCGGACCTCACCTACCACGGTGGCAGGAACGACCGCGGCCAGGACCCGATGACGGGCTTCCTCCAGGCCCTGGGCCACAGCCCGGAAGGCGCGGCGCGGTTCTTCGCGCGGCCGGCGGGCGTATCGGGCCCGGTGGACGAGGAGTCGGAGGTCAACAAGAACCTCTGGTACCTCGCCAAGGAGCGTCACTGGCACCCCGACGTCACCTTCACCGGTGACTCCGGCAGGATCGCGGGCCACAACGCGCTGGGCCACGCGCTGGAGTCGGCGACGACGGGCAGCCCGTACGACGCCCCGGCGGGCGCGGACCGTCGGAGCGGGGCGGCGGCGAGGGTGATGGAACAGGTCGCGTACGTCTACGGCGGCGACAACTCCCTGATCCACCGGCAGCCGGGCATCGCCGACAGCCTCGGCAGGATGGGAGCGGCGTACATCGACGACCTCAACTACGCCGTCTCCGGCATCGGCGACCACGGCGTCGGCCGGGACGCGGTGGCCTTCCCGGCGAAGTACGAGGGCCGGGCGGAGTTCGGCCGCTACGGGGCGATCGGCTTCCTCAGCACACTGGGTCAGAGCGAGACGGCACACGGGTATGTGTCCCGGGCCGAGCACCTGCATACGTTGAGCGCGCTGGACGCGAACCCGGCGACGGACGAGGCGGGTTACCGCCGGGGCCGGAGCGCGCTGCTGGCGGAGGCGGAGGTACGCGGCATCCTCGACCACGCCCGGGTGGAACAGGCGGCGGCGGAGCACGCGCACGATGCCGAGGAGAACAACAAGAGCTTGGCCCGGTCGACGGAGTGGAAGAAGTGGGTCGTGGGAGCCACGATCGGCGCGGGGGTGGCGGTCCTGCCGGTGCCGGGCGCGGCGGCGGTGGGTGCGTCGGTCGTTCCGCTGGCGGGCGAGACGGCGGGCGGGATGGTGAACACGTATGTGGGGCAGCGGTTCGACAGGGCGGCCGAGGCGGTGGAGATGCGGCCGGATGAGGCCGCCAAGGTGGACGAGAACCGCTTTTACCGCGCAGGCGAGAACGATATCGCGGATACCTATTACGCCTATTTGAGGAACCACAAGGAGTTCCAGCAGCGAGCCAGCGACGCCGACCTGGCACAAGACATCAAGAACAGGTACGGCGGCTCGGGTGCCGATATGGATGACCACCTGGGGCACGCACCTCACGAAAAGGAATAACCACCGTGGACGCCCCCAGAAAGGTAGCAGTGTGCACGATCCTCGCCCTGGCACCCCTGGGCTGCTCAGGCGGCAACCGTCCACAGGAGGAACCGTTGCACGTGTCCGCTTCGGACGCCTGCGGCTCGCTACTCACGAAAGCAGCGGCGAGGAATTTGGAAACCCTTGCCGGTCAAACGGAATTCATCGAGGATACCTACGCAGGAACCAAAAGGTTTTCAGCTGCGCTGCGCGCCTCTGAACTGGCACCGGAGGGGTGGGAGGAGCGGGAACTGTGCCGACTTATCACCAAGATTGACGCAGGGGGAAGGAAGAAGCGACTGGTCGTCTCCGTGGCCTTCTCATGGAGTGACACCGAAGTGGCCAAATCACGCCGCGAAACAGACAGAAAGACGAGTACGGGAGAGCTGACCCTTTACCCACTCGGATTGCGCGCCGAAGCCGATGCAGATGGTGCTGCCGTTTATTTCACATGCCGCGAAGGCGGTCGCCCGAAAAGCGCAAAGGTGCTGCGAGGAGACCTTTGGACGGCCAACACCAAACTCACAGGCCAAGCAGGCCGAAGCGCCCGGATGCATGTTCTCAACGCCGCCGCGCGCAGCGTAGCCCGGCAGCTCGGCTGCCTCGGCGCCGCCAATCTCCCCGAAACCTTCCAAAAGGTAACCTGAAAACCAAAGGAGAACCCGACAATGGCTGACGAGCAAGAAAAAGCCGAGCTGTACGCCATGGACATTTCCGACGCCGAGTGGCTCAGTGCCCCCGGGGATACCTCCGAGGAACGCGTCGAGATCGCTTATCTGGCCAACGGGGCCGTGGCCATGCGGTCGTCCGCCGAGCCCGAGACCGTGTTGCGCTATACCGAGGGCGAGTGGCGCGCGTTCGTGCTCGGGGTGCGGGACGGCGAGTTCGATCTCAAGCCCTGATACGCGGAGGGGGCGTGCCCGGACGGCAGTCCGTCCGGCACGCCCCGCATCAGGTCACCGGAACCGCTAGAAGCGGCCCGCGTTCTTCTTGTCCACGGCCTGGTAGCTGTGAGTGGCCTCGCGGAGGAGGTCGCCGATCTTCTGGAGGGTCTGGGTGAGGTCCTGCGCCGTGGCGTCCCAGCCGCGCTGGCGGGCGTAGAAGGCCTCCTTGGCCTCACCGTCCCAGTCGTCGACGACATTCTTGACCTGCGACTGCAGGTCCCCGAGGCGCTGCGCCATCGTCGTGGCGGACTTCTTCACCGAATCGGAGGCGTTGATGACGCCTTCGTATGTGATTTCCATCGGAACTCCCTGTCCTGCTGCGTCGTGGGCGAGTGCTACGAGGTGACGTTGAAGCGCGACAGGACACCGCTGCTGCCGGCACCGCCGTCGATCTTGAAGCTGTTCAGCCGGTCCGCTTCGTTCTGGTTGAACCCGTCACGGCTCGCCTGAAGGGCTTCGCGGGTGAAGTCCAGGTACTCGTTGAGCTTCCGGACGTCGTCGTTCACCCGCCGCTGCAGCTCGGCGTACTGCACCTGGGCGTCGCTTCGCCAGTGGGAGCTGATGCCGTCCACGACGGTGGTCAGGTTGCGGACGGTGTCGCCCAGCATGGTCTTGACCTCGTCGAGGTCGCCCACGGCCTTCCTGAGCTTTTCATCATGCGTACTGAGCTTGCCGGACATGATTCACCGTCTCCTTGTTGGGATTCGCCCCGTTGGCCGTGCCACCGCATCACTCTAGTCACATGCGGTGACTCCTCCAACTCATTTGAGTAGTCATTGAGTTGTGCTACTCAGTGGATCTGAGTAGCCGTACTCACCGGGGGTCCGGCTCGCTGATCGCGAGGACCATTCCGCTGTCCTCGGATCCGAACCCGCCGTCGTTCACGAGGAGCAGGCGTTCGTTGCGCAGCCGGGGGAAGCCCTCGGATTTCGCCATGGCCGATTCGTTCTTCAGGTCCTCGGACGTGCCCGTGTGGTCGACGGCGCGTACCGCCTTTCCGCTGGACGTGGCGACGTAGGAGAGCCGGCCGGGGCGGTCCGGGGTGGCGAAGGTGTAGGCGGCGAGCTGGCCGTCGCGTACCGATACGGGCATGGTCAGGCGGTTGGCGTCGGCCTTGAAGGTCCAGCGCTCCTTGCCGGTCGCGAGGTCGTAGGCCATGGTCGCGCCGCGGCCGGCGACGTAGAGGGTCGTCTTGTCGACCAGAGCGCCGGTGCAGCCGGATGTGGCGAGGAAGCAGGTGCCCCGCACCCAGAGGTTGTTGTAGGCGACGCGGGCCTTTTCCTTTCCGTTCTCCGGGTCCAGCACGATGAAGTCGTACTGGTTGTCGGGGCCGCCGTTGCCGGGGGCCTGGGAGAGGACCAGCGGGTTGGTGGAGATGATGGAGAGGTAGCCGTCATTGCGTTTGATGGTGCGGCTCCATCGCGACTTCTCCAGCTTCTCGGGGTTGATCGAGCGGATCTTGATGGTGTCCGATCCGCAATAGGTGAGGGCGATCAGCCGGTCACCGCCCGCGGAGTCGACCATTTCGCAGCCGTCGCGCTTCTCCTCCTCGACCCGCTTGCCGTCCTTGAGGCGCCGCGTCTGTTCGCCGTTGCCCCAGATCGCGTAGACGTGCTTGTCGTGGAGGGCGAGTTCGAGGGAGGCCTTGCCCCATTTACCGGGCGTGAGGGAAT
This sequence comes from Streptomyces sp. NPDC042259, assembly GCF_055582085.1. Classification (NCBI taxonomy): domain Bacteria; kingdom Bacillati; phylum Actinomycetota; class Actinomycetes; order Kitasatosporales; family Streptomycetaceae; genus Streptomyces; species Streptomyces sp. NPDC042259. Next base: position 22,232 of record NZ_JBVJDW010000005.1, read on the forward strand.
CGCCCGCGTCCTTCTCCGGGACGAGGAGTTCCTCCCAGATCCGGTGGCCGTCGCGCAGGTCGACGGCCATCAGGTGCGTACAGGCGCCGCTGAACTTGGCGGCGATGACGGCGACGTTCCCCTCGGACTCCCGGGAGGCCGAGCACAGCTGGCCCTGGAGGAGGAACGACCACTTCTTCGCGCCGGTCTTGATGTTGTAGGCGGTGACCATGTCCGGCTCGGCCTTGACCACCAGCGAGGAGGTGAACCAGGTGCCCAGCGCTTCCCTGGCGTCCTTCTCCGGCTTGGTGCGGGCCTTGGCCATCCACGCGACCCGGCCCGCGGCGGGACCGTTCGCGGTGGCGGCGGGCTTCTTCGCACCGGACGAGTCGTCACCGGTGAACGCCCACAGGGCGCCGCCGCCCGCGGCGAGCAGGACGGCGAGCACCAGGCCTATGAGAGCCGGTTTGCGCCAGGCGGGCGGACCGCTGCGAGGTGAGGGCGCGGAAGGGCCGGAGGGGCCGGAGGGCGGTGTCATCGGGGGCAGCGGCGCCGATGGCGGCTGGTGCGGATAGCCGTAGCTCGGTGGTTGCGTCACTGACTGGACTCCTGCGTTCTGGTTCTGGTGGCTCGGCGGGGCTGACAGGGGCGGGTCAGTGGAACGACATGATCATCGAGGGGTCGCTCATGCCCTCTTCCGGGACCAGGTAGAGGCGGTCGTCACGGAAGTAGGCGGTCCCGCGGCGGGCGAGCCAGTACTCGCGCTCGGCGGATTCCTGCGGCAGCTTCATGTAGACGGTCGGGGTGCCGTCGGCCGGGTCGAGGGAGAGCAGCTTGCCGCCCTCGTCCTTGGTGGCCATCTGGTAGACGAGCAGACGTCCGTCGCGCAGGGCGACGGGCCGGTTGGCGCGGTTGCCGCCGAGGGGGGCGGTCCAGCGCTTCTTGCCCGTGGCCAGGTCGAGCGCGACGATGGCGGTGACGCTCACCCCGTCGTCGTCCGTCCTGTCGCTGCGGGTGGAGAGGTACAGCGTCTTGCCGTCGGTCACCGTCCTCTCGCAGGACGCCAGCTGTCCCTTTCGGCACTCCTCGAAGTGGTACGGGCCCGCCGAGATGGATATCAGGGCCTTCAGATGACCCTTGTCGTCCAGCGTCACGATGTCCGAGGGCGAGTTGTCGTTCTCCCGGCCCACCGCCAGCACCGGGGGGTCGACGGAGAGGACGTTGTGCACCTCGATGCCGTCCATGACCTTCCAGGTCCACTTCTCCACGCCGGTCTTCGGGTCCACGTTCATCACGAACTGCCGCCCGAAGATCTGGCACTGGGCGACCGTGAGCTGCCGGTCGCCCTCGACGGCCGTGCCGCGTTCCATGCAGCCGTAGTCGCGGGGCTTGCGCTTGGCGCCGCTCTTGGCGTCGTAGACCAGGGCCTCGCCCACCTCGGCCACGTTGACCGTGCCGCGGCTGATGGCGATGTTGGCGGTGCCGCGCATGTCCTTGTTGCCCTGCGCGTTGACCATGTCCTTCGTCCACAGCTGACGGCCGCGCTCGATGTCGACGGCCATCAGCTTGTCGCACTCGAACTCGGCCTTGCCGTACACGATCACGGCGATGCCGTCGTCGGGCTTGGCCGAGCGCGTGCAGGCGAAGCCGGGGACGGGGACGGTCCAGCTGGGCTTTCCGGTGGCGGCGCTGTAGGCCGTCACCGTCTTCTTCGTGTTCATCACGACGTTGCCCTTGGCGAACCACAGCGGGGCCACCCGGTCGGCGTGGTCCTTGTCCGGGGAGGGCATGGGGACGATCCAGTCGAGCTTCGCGTCGACGGACCGGGTGGGCTTCGCCTCGGGCGCCGCCTTTTCGTCGCCCTTGCCCCACAGCAGCCAGCCGCCCGTGCCCGCTCCGGCGACGAGCAGCACGGCGAGCCCGATGAGAAGGCCCTTGCGGCGTGCGCCCGTGCGGGAGGCGCCCGAGGGCGGCCCGCCGTTCCCGGCCGGGGCCGGGCCGAACGGCTCCGGCGCCGGGCCGAAGCCCTGTGCCGCCGTGGGGGCCTGGTCGGGGGAGGGGCCCCAGGGCCGGGGCGGGCGCTGCGCGTCGTGTGGGGGAAGTGGCTGAGTCATGGGTTCCTTCGTGCCGGTGCCGCCTGGTGCGAGGGGCGGCGCTTGCGGTCTCTTACGACCATGGCCGAGCCCGCGATCACGGCGATCAGGACGGCCGTGCCGCCCAGGGCGTACGTCGCGAGCCGCACCTTACGTTCCTGGGGTGTCTCCCCCGGCGGCAGGGCTGCGGGCTGTGGGGCCGCGACGGTGCGGGCGGGGCCTTGGTGAGGTGTGACGCGGTCGATGGGGTGCTCGTCGTCGGTGAGGGCGCGGACGGGGTCGACGACTCCCCAGCCGATGTGCCGGTCGCGGGCTTCGGCGGCGCGTTCGGCGGTCTGCTCGATCTGCGCCACGACCTGGTGCTGTCGCCAGTCGGGGTGTTTGGCCCGGATGAGGGCGGCGACCCCGGCCACGTAGGGCGCGGAGAAGCTGGTGCCGTTGTCGACGCACTGGCCGCCGCCGGGCACGGTGGAGACCATCTCGACGCCGGGTGCGGCGACGCCGACGAACGGGCCGGACTGTGAGAAGGGGGCGCGTTCGTTGTTGCGGTCGGAGGCGCCGACGGCGAGCACGCCCGGGTAGGCGGCCGGGTAGGTGGCCTTCGACTTGCCGTCCTGCCCGTCGTTGCCCGCCGAGGCGATCACGACGACGTCGCGGGCGAGGGCCGCCTCGACCGCCAGCTCCAGATCGGAGTCGGGGTCCAGCCGGTCGGTGGTGTCCTGGGAGATGTTGATGACGCGGGCGCCCTCGTCCACGGCCTTCTTGATGCCCTGGGCGAGGGTCCGGGAGGTGCCGGTGCCCTTTTCGTCGTTCTGCCGGATCGGGATGATGACGGACTCCGGGGCGAGGCCGACGAAGCCACTGGCGGGGGACGGGCGGGCGGCGATGATGCCGGCGACCTTGGTGCCGTGGCCGACGGTGTCGACGGTGGCTCCCTGGCCCGCGGCCTCGTTCCCGCCGTCGTTTCCGCCCTCGTTCCCGCCCCGGGCCTCGCTCCGGCGCCCGTTCTTGTCGGCCTTACCAGCCTTGTCTGTCTTGCCTGCCTTGTCTGTCTTATCCGCCTTGTTCGCGCTCGCGGCCCGGTCCTTGGCCTCGGTGAGCAGATCGGCGCCGCTGCCGACGTCCACGGCGTCCTTGAGCTGGGGGTTCCTGGTGTCGACGCCGGTGTCGATGACGGCGACGCGTACCGGGCGGCCGTGGCTGTCCTTGCCCTTGGTGTGCTGCCAGAGCTGGTCGAGGAGTACGCGTTGCAGTGACCAGGGCGTGCCCTTGATGGGCTTCGCGGGGTACGTGCACTGGCCGCTTCCCGACAGGGTCCAGGGGGCCGCCTCGGCGGCCGGGCCGGCAGCGGCCGGCAGGGGGCCGGCGGCCCCGCTCAGGGCCGTCATAAGGAGGGCCGCCAGCAGGGTCGCGGTCATGGGTGTGGTCTTCATCAGGCTACGAACCCTGGGGCTGCTTGGCGCTGTTGGAGTCCAGGCGCGGTCCGGTCGGCAGGAAGGCGGACCAGTTCGCGGGCACCGGCACGGGGTCGACGTCCCGGTATCCGAGTCTGGTCCGGGCCTCGTCGGGCTGCTGCCGGCCGGCCTCGGGGGCGGCTTCGGCGGGGTCCGCCTCCTCGGCCGGCCCCGGGGTGGGGTTCCGGCCGATCCGCGAGGCGTCCTTGGCGCTGTCGTTGTTGGACTGCACGGCGTAGCGCAGACCGGTGTCGGCGACGAGGAAGACCGCGCCGCTCCTGGTCTGGCGCCCGGTGACCTGCCGGTAGAGGAGGCCGGAGCCGGGGGTGACGTAGGCGCTGGTGGCACCGTCGGGGATGGTGGCGGGGTAGTCGGTGCCCGCCCAGGTGCCCAGGTCGAGGGTGCCCTTGGCGCTCATCCCGCCGAACAGGCTGCACACGGTGTCGTGGCCGCCCGCGCCGGCGTCGACGGAGTTGGCCTGGCGCGGCACCAGGTCGGGCCAGTGCGAGGTGCCGTAGAACTCCTCGGCATCGGGGGTGAAGTCGGCGGCGCTGACCCGCTCGGGCGTGCCGGCCTGGCCGAGCGAGGCGAGCCCCTTGCTGTTGAGCAGCAGTTTGGCGACGAACTCCGAGACCCGCGCGACCTTGCCGGGCAGGACGACGTAGTGCTGGGTGCCGGTGCCGGCCGGGGCCTGGAGGATGGTGCCGACACGGTTGGCCCGGGTGCCGAGCGTGGGCACGCCGGCCGGTTCGCCGATGGCTCCGCGCACCTTGGGGAAGGTGATGGGCGTGCCGTCGTTGAACGTGCCGAGCCAGTCCTTCGTGACGGGCTGCGGGTGCGCGCCGTCGCGGAAGAGGGAGCGGAGCAGCAGGTTGTGTTCGGCGGTGTCGGCGGTGCGCCAGTCGGGGCCGCCGATGAGGTATTTGGTGCCCTTGGGGTCGATGAGATAGCGGGCGCCGTCCGGGCCCTGAACGTACAGGGCCTGGCCGCCCCGCAGCCGTTGGGATCCGTTCAGCCGTTTCCCCTTCGGGTCACGGTCCGAGAAAAGGAAGACCGCCTTTTGAGTGGTTTTCCCGTTGCCGCCGGGCTGTTGGCAGACCGCCCACTGCTTCTGTTTGCCCGCTTGACCGGCACTGGGCATACGGTCCGGCGCGTAGGGAATGCCGAGAGTCGGCCCGCGCGGAATATGGCCGTTGTCGAGTTCGGATTCGCGGACCTTGATGACGGATGCCTTGTCAGGGGTCAGCAGAAGCTTGGCGGAGGCCAGGTTGAGCACCGGGTGGAGCTGCTTCTTGCCGTCGGTCATGAGGACGACGTAGCGGGTGGTGGACTCGCTGCCGACGATGACGTGGGCCTCGGGGGTGTCCCAGCCCTTGGGGGCGGTGGGTCTGAACATGCCCCACGCGCCGAAGCCCGCCACGAGCAGGGCGCCGACGACGATGCCGGGGAGCACGGTGCGCAGCGGGCGCGGCGCTCCCTCTTCCGTTCCGCTGGGCGAGGGTCGCAGAAAGGCGGCAACTGTCCGTTTCTTCGCGAAAGTGTAGGCGTTGAGTTCATCCCGCCGTGATGCCATGTTGCGCCGTTTCTCCCCAGTATTCGGCTTCGGTTGACGGGCGCCGCCCTCGGCCCCGGTGTCGTACCGACCCTCTACTATGCCCGTAGGCGAGGGAAGCCCGACGTCGGGGATCTGTCCCGCAAGGGATGGTGCACGATTTCGGCGCGGGTATTGCCGGTGCATTTCGGTATATACGAGGGGGCTTTGACGGGGATGGCTGCCGCGACGCGCGTACGGGCGGCGGGAGGCACGGCGGGCCGGCCGGGGCCGGCGCCCCGGCCGGACTCCGCCACCCCTCCGGCGCCTTCGGGTGGTGCGGTGCTCCCGCGCCCCGCACGGGGGGCCGGGTCGTCGCCGTTGCGGCAGCTCGTGCTCGTCGAGATGGCGGTGGCCGTCGTGCTGCTCGGGTGGGCCGCGGGCCGGGCGGCGCTGGTGGTAGCGGCGGTGCTCGCCGTGCCGCTGCTGCTCCTGGCGGTACTGCGGCGGGGTCATCGGCCGGTCGTGGACTGGCTGACCACGGGTCTGGCGCTGCGGCGGCGGACGCGGCGCGCGGCGGAGCCCGCCGCGCCGGGCACGGATCCCCGGCTCGCGCCGGTCGTGGAGTGCGAACCCGCGCTGCGTACCGAGGCGTTCACCGCCCGCGAGCGCCGCGTGGTGGGCCTGGTCGGGGACGGGACGTTCCTGACGGCGGTGCTGCGGATCGAGGCCGTGGACGCACCGCTGCGCGCGCACCGCGCGGAGAAGGCTCTGCCGCTGGCCCTGTTGCGGGACGCGATGGACGTCGACGGCATCCGGCTGGAGTCCGTCCAGGTCGTGCAGAGCACCCTGCCGTCCCCCGCCCCGCATCTGCCCGCCCAGACGCTGACCGCCCGGAGCTACGCGCCGCTGCAGGCGCTGACGGGCTCCCCCGCCGTGCGGCTGACCTGGGTGGCGCTCAAATTCGACCCGGAGCTGTGCCCGGAGGCCGTCGCCGCGCGCGGCGGCGGCGCGACGGGCGCGCGACGCTGTGTGCTGCGGGCGGCGGACCAGTTGGCCAGCCGGCTGCACGGCGCCGGTTTCAGCGCCGTGGTGCTGTCGGAGGAGGAGCTGACGGCGGCGATCGCCACGGCCGCGAGTGTCAATCCGATGGCCACGGCCCAGGCGGGGCGCACGGGGACGGCCGTGCGCCGTACCGCCGAGACCGCCCGCGCCTGGCGCTGCGACGACCGGTGGCACACCACGTACGGGGTGGGCCGCTGGCCACGGCTGGGCCCGGCGGCGACTCCCCTGCCGCAGCTGGCCGCGCTGCTCACCGCCCTGCCCGCGCTGGCGACGACCCTGAGCGTGACGCTGGGCCGCGGCCGCACGCGCGGCGGGCGGCACGCGCCGACGGTGACGGGGCATGTGCGGATCACCGGGCGCGGCGCCGATGAACTCGCGGCGCTCGGCCGGGAGATGGAGCGGATCGCGCGGGCGGTGAAGGCCGGACTGGTCCGGCTGGACCGCGAGCAGGTGCCGGGTGTCCTCGCCACACTGCCGCTGGGAGGGACCCGTTGACGCATCCCACCACGCCCTTCCCGCCGCCGGTGCCCGCGGCGACGCCCGCTCCCGCCCCGGCGGCCCGTCGGCCGCGTTTCGGGTTCGGCTTGCCCGGGCCCCGTCGCGGGCGGCACGAGCTGTCGGCGGAGGAGTTCGACGCACTGGCGCTGCCGGTGGGGGACGACGGTGTCGTCATCGGCTCCGACGCGCAGGGCGCCCCCGCGGTCCTCGGCCTCGGCCGTCCCAGCCCTTTCGACGTGGTCCTGGTCGGCGGGGCGTGGACGGCGCAGATCATCGCCGTGCGTTCCGTCGCCACCGGGGCCCGGGTCGCCGTCGAGACCGGGCGCCGGCCGTTGTGGACGGGGCTCGCGCAGGCCGCCAACAGCGGGCAGCAGTGCGTCACCCTGCACGACGTGGGCCGTATGCCGCCGCAGGGCCCGTCGGTGCACAGCCCCGTGCTGGTCGTCCGTGACTGCGGCGCGCGACCGCCCCGGGGGCGCGTGGGACCCGCCCCCTGGCAGTCCGTGCTGACCCTGCTGCCCTATCTGAGTCCCGTCGCCGAGCGGCTGATGGGGAGCGCGGACCTCGTCGGCGTCCAGCGTGTCTCGCCGGAGGAGGCGCGGCAGGCGGGCCGCGTCATGGGGCTGCCGCACAAGGATGTGGACGCGCTGTCCACGCTCCCGGACGGTGTCACCCTGTGGTGCAATCCCCGGTCGCGGATGTATGTCACCACGCGACCGACCGAGCCCGAGGCGGGGTTGCTCGGTGCCGAGCGCCGCATGGACTGAGGGACGGGCCCTGGCCGCCGGTTCCCCGGGAAAACCGCCGGTCCCCCATGAAATACGCGGCAGATAACGGGACATGTCAGGAAGCGGCCGCCGTGCGTACGTTCCGCGTGGGCGTGCGCCTGTATGCCGGGGAGACGGCCGGGACGCCGAAAACGGGTGCCGGCGGGCAGGTGACGGCGGGGGCGGCTGATGGGTCGGGGACGGGCCTGCCGTGGCGATGCGGATGACGATTAGTCTTGGTGTGCGTACGCACGGGAGAACCCGACGCCGGGCCCCTCGCGTCACCCATGGGGGACCGGGCAGGCGGACGACGCGAACGGTCGGCCCCGACAGGCGGATCAATCGGGCGCCGGACCAAACCAGCAGCAGGAGGAATTGTGGGCAGCGATCGGAACGAGATCCGCGCGGCAGGGGACACAGCCGGCGAGGACCGGTCCGACGCCGGGCACGACTACGAGCACACCGGCGAGTTCACCATCGACTACTCGCCGCCCGCCTGGTACACGCAGAACCCGGCGCCCGCCCCGGCCCCGGCGGCGGCCCCCGCGACCGAGACCGCCGAGGGCACTTCCGCCGAAGGCGCCTTTGCCGCCGTGAGCGAGCCCGACGGGGCGGACGACGTTCCGCCGCCGCCCACCGGTGCCCCGCTGCCGTGGCCGCCCGCCCCGGACGAGGCCGCGGGCCCCGACGACCGGGCGAAGGCCGTCGCGGACGGCGCGGGTGCCCAGGGTGCCGAAGCCGATACCGCGGCGCGTCCGTCCCACGAGGCCGAGGCCCGTACGGACGAGGCTCCCACGGCCCCCGCTCCGGCGGCCTCCGCCACCTCGGACGACTCGGACACCCCGGGTACCCCGGACACCCCGGGTACCCCGGACGGCTCGGGTGTCACGGACGGTCCGGCAGCCCAGTCCTGGGATCCGCCGTCGTTCCCGCGGATCTCGCTGCCGCCGCTCCCCCCGAACTTCCCGCCCGCGAGCCCGGAGGCGTGGCCTTCGCCGGCACCGGACGCCGCCACGCCCGCCCCCGGCCCCGAGGCGCCGACGCCGCCGCCGGCCGCCCAGCCGGCCCCGCAGTCCTTCCCCGCGCCGCCCAACCCGGCGGCACCGCAGGGCGGTTACGGCTACCCGGGCCCGGACGCGCCGAGCGCCCCGGCCCCGGCGACACCCCCCGCACCCCCGGCCGTTCCCGCCCCCGCTCTTCCCGAGGGCGGTTACGGCTACCCGCGCCCCGACGTGGAGGCCGCGTCCGCGCCCACCGGACGGCCGCTGCCGAGTGCTTCGTCCGCCGAGAACCCTCCGGCGGCGCCCGAGGCCGACTCCCCCGCGCCGACCGGCGGTTACGGCTACCCGCGTACGGACGCGGAAGCCGCCCCCGAGCCGGAGCCGCAGCCCCCGCACGCCGCCGCGTCGGCCCCGGCGGCGCGCGAGGAAGGCCAGGGCACGGGCGGTTACGGCTACCCGCGCCCCGACGCACAGGACGCTCCCGCCGCCGTTCCCGCACCGCCGCAGGGCGGCTACGGCTACCCGGGCGCGGACGCGCCGGGCGCCCCGGCCCCCACCGCGCCGCCGGCCGCCCCGGCTCCCCAGGGCTACGGCTACCCGCTGCCGGAGGGCCACGGCCCCGCCGCCCCGCAGCCTTCGTACGACCGGCCCGGGGCGCTGCCCCCGGCCGCCGTCCCCGGGCAGCCGGTGCCCGGACAGCAGGGCCCCGTGGAGCCCGGCCCGTACCCGGCGGCTCAGCCGGGCCCGCCGCAGGCCCCGCACGCCGCCTACGCGGCGCCCGGTGCGCTGCCGCCCGCCGCGTCCCCGGTGCCGCCCGGCGCGATGCCCGACCCGGCGCGGCCCGGCGCCCCCGTCGACCCGCGGACCGGCGGCTGGCCGGCCGTGACGCCCGAGCAGCGGCAGCGGTCCGTGCACGGGGCGCCGCTCGGTTACACCGCGGCGGTGGAGCTGTCCTCGGAGCGGCTGCTCAAGAACAAGCCCAAGCCGAGGAAGCAGAGCGGCAACGGCCGGTTCAAGTTCGGCGGCAAGAAGGAAGAGGCCGAGCGGCAGCGCAAGCTGGAGCTGATCCGGACGCCGGTGCTGTCCTGCTACCGCATCGCGGTGATCAGCCTCAAGGGCGGTGTCGGCAAGACGACGACCACCACCGCGCTCGGTTCGACGCTGGCCAGCGAGCGCCAGGACAAGATCCTCGCGATCGACGCCAACCCCGACGCCGGAACGCTCGGGCGCCGGGTGCGCCGTGAGACCGGGGCGACGATCCGGGACCTCGTGCAGGCGATCCCGGGCCTGCACAGTTACATGGACATCCGCCGTTACACCTCGCAGGCCCCCTCCGGTCTGGAGATCATCGCCAACGACGTGGACCCGGCGGTCTCCACGACCTTCAACGACGAGGACTACCGGCGGGCGATAGACGTCCTGGGCAAGCAGTACCCGATCATCCTCACCGACTCGGGCACCGGTCTGCTCTACAGCGCCATGCGCGGCGTTCTCGACCTCGCCGACCAGCTGATAATCATCTCGACCCCGTCCGTCGACGGGGCGAGCAGCGCGAGCACCACCTTGGACTGGCTCTCCGCGCACGGTTACGCCGAGCTGGTCTCGCGCAGCATCACCGTCATCTCCGGGGTCCGGGAGACCGGCAAGATGATCAAGGTGGAGGACATCGTGTCGCACTTCGAGACCCGCTGCCGCGGTGTCGTCGTCGTGCCGTTCGACGAGCACCTGGCGGCGGGCGCGGAGGTCGATCTCGACATGATGCGGCCGAAGACCCGCGAGGCGTACTTCAACCTGTCCGCCATGGTCGCCGAGGACTTCGTGCGGGCGCAGCAGCAGCAGGGCCTGTGGACCTCGCACGGCGGCAACCAGCCGCCGCAGCTGGCCCCGCCGGTGCCGGGCGGCTACGCCCCGGAGCCCGGCCAGGGCGGCCCGGCGGGGTACCCCGGCCAGGGCGCGCCCCCGGCCCCCAACCCCTACGGCGGGCATCCGCAGCCCCACCAGCAGCCGGGCCCGTACCAGCAGCCGGGCGGCTGGCAGCAGCCTCCCCCGCAGGGTGACTACGGCTACCCCCAGCAGTACCCCCCGCAGCGGTAATCCCGGCGGACGCGAGAGGGCCCCGGGCTGCGTCGCAGCCCGGGGCCCTTCGTTTCCCTCGTACGCGGGACGCGCGGCGGCGTCAGCCGACCGCGGCGGCGCTGTCGTGGGCCGCGACCAGCTCCCGGGCCCGCTTCACGTCGTCCGCCATGCGGTCCAGCAGTTCCTCGATCGACGCGAACTTCTCCATCCCGCGCAGATAGGCGAGGAAGTCCACGGCGGCGTGCAGCCCGTACAGATCGAGGTCGACCCGGTCGATGGCGTAGGCCTCGACCGTTCGCTCGGTGGCGTCGAACTGCACGTTCGTGCCGACCGAGATCGCCGCGGGCATCGACTCGTCGCCGACGGTCAGCCAGCCCGCGTAGACCCCGTCCGCCGGGATCGCGGTGTGCGGCAGCGTCTCCACGTTGGCGGTCGGGAAGCCCAGCTCGCGGCCGCGCTGCGCGCCGCGCACCACGACGCCCTCGACCCGGTGCGGACGGCCGAGGATCTCCATGGCACCCGCCACGTCGCCCTCGCCGACCAGACGCCGGGTCAGGGTGGAGGAGAACGGCAGTCCGCCGCCCGCCTCGCCGGTCACGTACAGGTCGATGACCTCGACGTCGTAGTCGTAGGTGCCGCCCAGCTCCGTCAGGAAGCCGACGTCACCGGCCGCGCGGTGGCCGAAGCGGAAGTTCGGGCCCTCGACGACGAGGCGCGCGCGCAGCTTGTCGACGAGCACCTTCACCACGAAGTCGGCGGGCGAAAGCTTCGAGAACTCCGCCGTGAACGGCAGGATCAGCACCGCGTCCACACCGAGTTCCGCCATCAGCTCCGCGCGCCGGTGGTGCGGGGACAGCAGCGGCGGGTGGCTGCCCGGACGGACGACCTCGCTGGGGTGCGGGTCGAAGGTCACCACGACCGAGGGCACGCCCAGTTCACGCGCCCGCTCCACCGCACGGCCGATGATCAGCTGATGCCCGCGGTGCACGCCGTCGTACGAGCCGATGGTGACGACGCTGCGCCCCCAGTCCTGGGGGATGTCCTCCAAGCCACGCCAGCGCTGCACTCTGCCCGCTCCTCGCCCGAACCCGAACCTTTGTCTGTGATTACGCAGGACTAAGAGTGCCATGCCGGTAGACGGCGGTCCGCATCGGCCGGGGCACCGGCCGCCGGGTCCGCCGCCGTCACCGGGTCCGCCGCGTCGGCCGCGGAATCCGGAATGTCAGCGTCCGGCGATTCGGCCGTCAGCCTGACGCGCACGCCCGGGCTCACCACCATCGCCCACTGCGCCGGCGCGGTCCGCAGCCACCCCCGCACCTGGGCGCCGAAGGCCGGCACGTCACGGGCGAGCTGGGTGAGCCGCCGGTCGAAGCAGGCGGCTCCCTCCGGCGTACGGGCCATCAGCAGCCCCGTGCGGTGGACGAGGTCCCGGGTCCGTGCGCTGCGCTCGCCGGACCCGCCCACCACCGCCCGCAGGAGGGTGTCGAGGACGGTGACGTCCCGCTCGTGCGGCCCGTACTGCTCGCACTCCAGCAGCACCTCCAGCAGCTCCTGGCGCAGCGGGCGCGACACGGGCGTACCGGGGGCGGCCAGTACCGGTGCGAGCGCCCGGCGGACCTGGGCCGGGTGGGTCCGCAGCAGATCCGCGACCAGCGGGAAGAGGACGGCCCGGCCGGCCGGGCCCGCTTCCAGCCGCCGGTCGACGAACGCGGCGGCGTGCCCGGCACCCTCGGGGTGGTGCTCCAGGTGCTCGCGCACGAGCGCGGCCGCCCGGCGGGCGAGGGCGGGCGTGGTGACCTCGGCGAGGGTGCGCAGCACGTCGCCGGGCCCCTCCCCCGGCTGGTACAGCCGGGCGCGGAAGGCGGCGAGGACGGGCTCGGGGTGGGTGGTCAGGGCGGCGGCGAGGGCACCGGGCGGCAGGTGCGGGTCGCCGGCGGTGAAGCGGGCGATGGCCTGCGGGAGATGTTTGGAGCGGGTCTGCCGGTCGCGGACGAGGAGGGCGAGCGCGGCTCCGTGCAGGGTGCCTTCGGCGGGGCGGTCGAGCAGGGCGAGCGCGGAGTAGCGCAGCAGCTGCCGGTCGGCCTCGGTGGTGACGTTCGGGGCGGCCTTGAGGGCGTACGCGGCGGCGGCCACGTGCCGTTCGACGCGGTCGTGGTGGGCCCAGCGGTCGACGGCCCGGCACAGCGCGGACGGCTCGTCCTCGGCGAGGGCGGACAGCAGCTCGTCGGCGCGGGGGTGCGCGGCGTCCACGAGGGCCTCGGCCAGGTCGTCGACGGCGCGCCCGCGGTGGGTGTGCAGGAGGGCCTGGGCGGCGGTGGAGACGGTGGGGCGCACCCCGAAGCACGGGGCGCCGCCGTCGGGCGCGGTCTGGAGGGGGCGGTCGTCGCCGAACCAGCGGCACAGCAGGGGCTGTGCCGTGCACGGGTCGTCGGTGAGCACGGTCGCCACGGCGGTCAGGAAGCGGTCGGGCTGCGGCGCGGGCCGCTGCGGGACGGTGGCGGTGCCGGGGGGCGGCCCGTCGGCGGGGAGCAGCACGCGCAGCAGGTCGAGGCGGTCGGCGGTGCCGAGCGGCAGCCGGAGCCAGAACCACGGCCCGAATTCGGCGAGGCCGCCGAAGGTGCGGGTGGCCCCGCCGTCGAAGCCGCCGTGGGCGAGGGAGCGGGCGGTGACGCGCTCGGCGAGCAGGTGCAGGACGTCGAGGTAGGGGGTGGCGTCGGGGACGCGCAGCAACGCTTCGCCGAGCAGGTGCGCGGCCCACCAGACGGGGTCGGGGACGGTCCGGGGCGCCTGGTCGTCGGCCGGCGGCGGCTCCGGCGGCGTCGCTCCCGCGTCCGGTTCCGGCCCTTCCTCCTCGGGGGCCGGCATGGACCGGAGCGGGAGCGTCTCGACGGCGTGGACCAGCGCGCCGAGGCGGCGGGAGAGTTCGGCGGGGCCGGAGCGGCGGGCGAGGAGGAACAGCGCCTGGAGGACCGGGCCGATGCGGTGGCGCGGGACGGGCAGCGGCCGGGACGGCTTCCGCCCGGTGTCGCCGCCGCGCCGGGCGCGGCGGCGGGCCGCCGGCGTCGGGGCGGGCTCCTCTTCCCGCCGGGACGGCAGCCGCGCGGTGGCCGTCCCGGGGGTGCCCTCGGGCTCGTACCAGTGGTGGACCAGGGCGTGCAGCGCGGTGTCGAGGTCGAGGTGGGCGCCCTGGAGCCAGTCGGAGAACTCCTCGTGCGCGAAGCGGTAGCCCGTGCCGGCCGGTACGAGCAGGCCCTCGGTCAGCACCGCGGAGGCCCAGCCGGTGCGCCAGGGGAACAGCTCCTCGAAGGCCTCCCGTTCCAGCTCCCCCTGGCCCGGCCCCAGGCACCGCCGCGCGGCCTCGTGCACCTGCCCGGCGACGCGCGTGGCGAGCCGCCGCACCGCCGCACCGCGCGGGGGCGGGGTGCGTGCGGCGGCCAGCCGGACGGCGATCCGCAGGCAGACCAGATCGAGGTAGGCGGAGAAGACGTCCCACCGGTCGGGGGCCCGGTCCCCGGCGTCGCCGGCCGCCCTGCCGCCGGGGAGCGCGGCCTGGACCTCCGCGAGCAGCCGCAGGGCGAGGGGGTGGCAGGCATCGGCCGGGGAGACCGCGTCGGGGGCGATGGCGTAGGCGGCACGGGCTTCGGCGGCCTGACCGGGCGCGAGGTCGGTGAGCAGGACGCAGGGCGGCAGCGTGCGCAGGTGGGTCGCCGGTGACGGCACGTGCAGCGCGGCGCGCGGGAAGTGGGCACCGGCGCTCTCCCAGTGCTCCGGGCGGCAGGCGACGATCAGCCGGGTGGCCGTCTTCTCCAGCCAGTCCGCCGTCGCGGCCGTCCAGGCGGGCAGGGCGTGGGCGAGGCCGGGCGGCATCTCCTCGGGGCCGTCGAGGAGGACGAGGAGCGGGCGGCCCACCTGGTGCGCCATCTCCGCGACGGCCTCCGGGGTGGCGTCGGCGGGGTCTCCCACCGTGCCGTCGGCGCCGGCCGAGGCGGCGACGATCCGTCCCGCGGTCTCCAGCACCCGCGCGACGGCGTCCCGGACGCTCTCGTCCCCGGTCCGCAGGTCCGCGCCGCGCAGCCATACGGTCGGCGCGGGCTCGTCCCCCCGCGTCCGGCGCCCGGCGAGCGCCGCCAGCTCGGTCGTACGCCCCGTGCCGGGGTCGCCGACCAGTCCCAGCACGCTTGCCTCGCGGCTCCGGGCACCCGGACGGCCCGGCGGGCCGTCGTCCGGCTCGGGGCCGTCACCCCGGCGGGTCCCGCCGGCTTCCGGCGCCAGGCCGTCGGCCCGGCCGCCCCCGCCACCGCGGGGGCGGCTCCCCTGATCACTGCCCGGTCCGGCGTCCCCGGAGCCTCCGGACGATGCCGCCGAGTCCTCGCCGGGCCCTCCCCGGCCCGCGCCGGCACCGTCGTTCCGCCCGCCGGGGCCTTCGCTCGCGGTGGTGTCGTCGTCCTCGCTCAGGAACCGGGCGAACTCCCGCTCGGCCTCCGGGCGGGCCACGGGCTCGCTCCACGCCAGTGAGGTCGTGGCCGGGCCGAGGGAGGTCGCCGTGAGCTGCAGGCCGCCCGCGAGATTCAGCTCGGGGCCGTACGCGGGGACCGTGGCCGCGTTGCGGCGGAGGAGTTCGGCCAGGGGCCCGTCCGGGGCCGTCGCGGCGGCGGCGCGCAGGGGGATGGCGAAGCCGCCGGCCCGTTGTTCGGTGTGGAGCGCGGTACCGAGGACGGCGACGACCGCACCGGTGCGGGCGTCGATGACGGGGCCGCCCGTGGCCTCCTCGCCGAGCCGCAGCCCGTCACGCTCGCCGAGGGAGAGCTCCAGCGCGGCGCCGAGCAGATGGAAGCGGTCGGTCGCGGTGTAGATCACCAGGGCGTCGCCGACGACCTGGGCGGTCTGCCAGCGGCCCGCCCGCAGCCGGACCTTCGTGCCGCCCTCGACGCACTCGGTGCCCGCGACCGGCAGCGGCGGGACGCGGAGGCCCTCGGTGCGGACGAGGGCGAGGTCCGCGCCGGGCAGGGGGGTGACCGCCTCGACGCCGACCAGGCACGTGCGCTCGCCCGGCGCGTGCAGCACCAGACGGGCCAGGCCGTCGACCGCCTCGTGGCTGGTGATCACGGTGCCGCGGTCGTCGGCCACGAAACCCGTGCCGCGTGGCCGCCCGGCGAGATCGCGGATACGCACCAACGATTCGTCCGCATCGGCCCGCCGAAGACTCATCCGCCGATACCTCCCCGCCATGCCGGTTCGTTCCGACCGTAGGCAGCGGATGATCGGCGGGACAGATCACAAGCCGAACGCGCCCCCCTCCACCCCCGTTGTTCACTTCGAGCGCCTGCCCATTGGGGTGAATCCGCCGTGCCGGATGGATAGACGGCAGGACCGGGGTATCGCGTGCGGCGCGACGACGGCGCCGAACACGACAGAGGGCGGGCGCAGTGCGCCCGCCCTCTGTGCCGTACCGGAAGCTCGGCCCGGTGGCGGAAGGTCAGCCGAAGACCGCGAGGCTCTTCGCCTTGCCGCCCTGGTTCTCCACCAGCACCAGGAACCGGCCGTCCGGGCCGTAGACCGCGATCGGTCCCGTGGTGTCGAAGAGCGGGACCTTGATCCGGACGCCGTTGCCGAGCAGGCGGGCCTGCTCCTCGTTCACGTCCCAGCGCTGGAACGCCGCGGCGGCCGCGTCGGCGACCGGCATGACGGTCAGCTCCTCCTGGAGCTGGTCCAGCGTGCGGGCCTCGCCCAGCGCGTAGGGGCCGACCCGGGTGCGGCGCAGCGCCGTGAGGTGGCCGCCGACGCCGGTGTCGGCGCCGAGGTCGCGGGCGAGGGCCCGGACGTACGTCCCCGACGAGCAGACGACGGAGACGAGGAGGTCCTGCACCGGGGTGCCGTCCGCCGCCTCGGCCGGGTGCACGGCGTGCACCGCGAAGGAGGAGACCGTCACCGGGCGGGCCGGGATCTCGAAGTCCTCGCCCTCGCGGGCCCGGGCGTACGACCGCTTGCCGTCGATCTTGATCGCGCTGACCTTCGACGGGACCTGCATGATCGTGCCGGTGAGCTTGGCGACCCCGGCGTCGATCGCCTCGCGGGTGACCTCGGAGGCGTCGGCGGACGAGGTGATCTCGCCCTCGGCGTCATCCGTCACGGTGTTCTGCCCGAGACGGATGGTGGCCACGTACTCCTTCTCGGTCAGTGCGAGGTGACCGAGCAGTTTGGTGGCCCGCTCGACACCGAGGACGAGCACACCGGTCGCCATCGGGTCGAGGGTGCCGGCGTGGCCGACCTTGCGGGTCCGCGCGATGCCGCGCATCTTGGCGACGACGTCGTGCGAGGTGAAACCGGCGGGCTTGTCGACGATGACCAGACCGTCCGGGCAGGCCTTGCGGGGGCCTTTCGCCTTCGGGCGCTCCGGCCGGGCCGCGGACCCCTTGGGCTCGGCGGCCTCCGCGGCCTCGGCGGCCCGGGCGGGCTCGGCGGCGGGCCGGGCGCCCGCGTCGGCCGCCGGGGTCACCGGACGCTCGCTTGCTGCCTGGTCGTTCATTCGGAGGCTGCGCCCTTGCTGTCCGAGCCGTCCGAACCGGCGTCGTCGACGCCGTCCTCGTCCTCGCCGGGCTTGCGGTACGGGTCCGCGTCACCGGCGTACTGGGCGCCCGAGGACACCTCACGGACCTCCGCGTCCTTGGCCTTGGCCTTGGCGAGGAGGTCGTCGATGGTCCGGGCGTTGTCCGGCAGGGCGTCCGGGACGAAGGTCAGGGTCGGCGTGAAGCGGACCCCGGTCTCCCGGCCGACCGTGGAGCGCAGGATGCCCTTGGCGCTCTCCAGCGCGGCCGCCGAGGCGGCCCGCTCCTCGTCGTCGCCGTAGACCGTGTAGAACACGGTGGCCTGCTGCAGATCGCCCGTGACCCGGGTGTCGGTGATGGTCACATAGCCGAGCCGCGGGTCCTTGATCCGGCGCTGGAGGGTCTCCGCAATGATCACCCGGATGCGGTCGGCCAGTTTGCGCGCCCGCGCGTTGTCGGTCATGCGCCTACTTCTTTCTTCTTCGGTTCAGTCATCAGTCGTCGTCGCCGTGGATCCGCCGTCGTACCGACAGCAGTTCCACTTCCGGCCGCCCGGCGACGAGGCGCTCGCAGCGGTCGAGAACGTCCATGAGGTGCGCCGCGTCCCCCGAGACCGCCGCCAGGCCTATCTCGGCCCTGCGGTGGAGGTCCTGGTCGCCGACCTCCGCCACGCTCACCGCGTATTTGCGGTGCAGCTCGGCGACGATCGGACGGACGACGGAGCGCTTCTCCTTCAGCGACCGGACGTCGCCGAGGAGGAGGTCGAAGGACAGTGTCCCTACATACATGCGTTACGGGTGAAGCCCACCCGGGAGGCGTGTGGGGTACCCCCGGCGGTGGCCGGGAGGCAGCTGTTTGTACGAGCTCTTAGAACCGTACATGCAACGGCCGGGGCCGATCGACGGAAATATTCCGCCGACCGGCCCCGGTCGCTCTACGCAGATCAGCCGCGCGGCTTCTCGCGCATCTCGTACGTCGCAATGACGTCGTCGATCTTGATGTCGTTGAAGTTTCCGAGGTTGATACCGCCCTCGTAGCCTTCGCGGATCTCGGTGACGTCGTCCTTGAAGCGGCGCAGACCCTGGATCGTGAGGTCCTCGGCGATGACCTTGCCATCGCGGATGAGGCGAGCCTTGGTGTTGCGCTTGACCTCGCCGGAGCGGATGAGAACACCCGCGATGTTGCCCAGCTTGGACGAGCGGTAGATCTCGCGGATCTCCGCCGTACCCAGCTCGACCTCTTCGTACTCCGGCTTCAGCATGCCCTTGAGGGCCGCCTCGATCTCCTCGATCGCCTGGTAGATGACCGAGTAGTAGCGGACGTCGACGCCCTCGCGCTCGGCCATCTGCGTGGCACGGCCCTCGGCGCGGACGTTGAAGCCGATGACGATGGCGTCGGAGCCGGTCGCCAGGTTGATGTCCGACTCGGTGACCGCACCCACACCGCGGTGCAGCACGCGGATCTCGACCTCTTCGCCGACGTCGAGCTGGAGCAGCGAGGACTCGAGAGCCTCCACCGAACCGGACGCGTCGCCCTTGATGATGATGTTGAGATCCTGGACCAGACCGGCCTTGAGCACCTTGTCGAGGTCCTCGAGGGACACCCGGCGGGTGCGCTTGGCGAAGGCGGCGTTGCGCTCACGCGCAGCGCGCTTCTCGGCGATCTGGCGGGCCGTGCGGTCCTCGTCGACGACGAGGAAGTTGTCGCCGGCGCCCGGGACGTTGGTCAGACCGAGGACGAGGACCGGGGTCGAGGGACCCGCCTCTTCCACGTTCTGGCCCTTGTCGTCGAGCATCGCGCGGACACGGCCGTAGGCGTCACCGGCGACCATCGTGTCACCGACGCGGAGGGTACCGCGCTGGACGAGCACGGTGGCGACGGCGCCGCGGCCACGGTCGAGGTGGGCCTCGATCGCAATACCCTGCGCGTCCTGCTCCGCGTTGGCGCGCAGGTCGAGCGAGGCGTCCGCGGTGAGGACGACGGCCTCCAGCAGGGAGTCGATGTTCAGACCCTGCTTGGCGGAGATGTCGACGAACATGGTGTCGCCGCCGTACTCCTCGGCCACCAGACCGAACTCGGTGAGCTGACCGCGCACCTTGGTCGGGTCGGCACCCTCGACGTCGATCTTGTTGACCGCGACCACGATCGGCACGTCGGCCGCCTTGGCGTGGTTCAGCGCCTCGATCGTCTGCGGCATGACACCGTCGTTGGCCGCCACCACGAGGATCGCGATGTCGGTCGACTTGGCACCACGGGCACGCATGGCGGTGAACGCCTCGTGACCCGGGGTGTCGATGAAGGTGATGGCGCGCTCTTCGCCGTTGACCTCGGTGGCGACCTGGTACGCACCGATGTGCTGCGTGATACCGCCGGCCTCACCCGCGACGACGTTCGTCTTGCGGATGGCGTCCAGCAGTCGGGTCTTACCGTGGTCGACGTGACCCATGACGGTCACGACCGGCGGACGGGAGACGAGCATCTCCTCGCCGCCCTCGTTCTCACCGAACTCGATGGAGAACGACTCGAGCAGCTCGCGGTCCTCCTCCTCGGGGCTGACGATCTGAACCTGGTAGTTCATCTCGTCGCCGAGGAGCGTCAGCGTCTCGTCGGACACCGACTGGGTGGCCGTGACCATCTCGCCGAGGTTCATCATCACGGCGACGAGCGACGCCGGGTTGGCGCCGATCTTCTCCGCGAAGTCGGTGAGGGAGGCACCACGGGACAGGCGAATGGTCTCGCCGCCACCGCGGGGCAGCATCACGCCGCCGACGGACGGGGCCTGCATGGCCTCGTACTCCTGGCGCCTCTGCCGCTTCGACTTGCGACCACGACGCGCCGGACCGCCGGGACGGCCGAACGCACCCTGCGTGCCACCACGGGCACCGGGACCGCCGGGACGACCGCCGAAGCCGGGACGACCGCCGAAGCCGCCGCCACCACCGGGAGCGCCACCGCCACCGGGACGACCGGCGAAACCGCCGCCGCCACCGGGACGACCGCCGCCACCGGGACCGGCCGGACGGCCGGCGAAGCCGCCGCCGCCGGGACGACCGGCACCGCCGGGACGACCCGCGCCGCCGCCGGGACCGCGACCGCCGCCACCGGGACCCGGACGGGGACCGGCAGCCGGACGCTGCGGCATCATGCCCGGGTTCGGGCGGTTGCCCGCCGGAGCGCCACCGGGACGCGGAGCGCCACCGGGACCGCCCTGCGGACGAGGCATGCCACCGGGGCTCGGACGGGCGCCGCCCTGACCCTGGGGACGGGGAGCACCGCCGGGACCGCCCTGCGGACGGGGACCGCCGGGGCCGGGCCGGTCGCCGCCGGGACGCGGGGCGCCACCGGGACGGGGGGCCTGCGGGCGGGCCATGCCGGTGGAGCCACCGGAGGTGAAGGGGTTGTTGCCCGGACGGGGACCGGCCGGACGGGCGCCACCGGGACGCGGGGCACCCTGGCCCTGCGGACGGGGGGCACGCTCGGGGCGGCCGCCTTCGCGCTGACCGCCGTCACGACCGGCGGGCGCCGGACGGGCCGGACGCGGGCCGGGGGTGGCGCCGGGGCGCGGGCCGGCGGGGGCCTGCTGGCTCGGCTGGGCCGGGGCCGGCGCGGAGAACTCCGCGGCGGGCACCGGGGTGACCGGCGCGGGCTTGGCCGGAGCCGCCGGGGCGGGCTTCGGACCCGGGCGCGGGCCGGGGGTCGGCGCGCCACCCGCGGGCTTGGGCGTCGCGGGAGTCTCCGCGGCCGGCTTGGGGGCCGGGGCTGCGGGACGGGCCGGGGCACCCGGAGTGGGGGCACCCGGCTTGGCGGGCGCTGCCTTGCGCGGCGCCGCGGGCTTGGCAGCGGACTTGCCGGCGTTGCCGCCGGGCCCCTGCAAAGCGTCAGTCAACTTGCGGACTACAGGCGCCTCGATCGTCGAGGACGCCGAACGGACGAATTCACCAAGTTCTTGGAGCTTGGCCATGACGACCTTGCTCTCAACACCGAACTCCTTGGCGAGTTCGTATACCCGGACCTTAGCCACATCGCTCCTTCTAGGTCCGGGTTGTCCACCGGACCGTCGCTACTTCATGGGCGTACTCATCGCGTACTCATCGAGTGCTCATCGCAATCTCGACCTACTTCCAACTCGCGAGGTACCTGACCGCACGGTTTCCCGTGCCGTTCTTCTTACGGTGTTGCCTGGCGGTGCCGCTCGGCCTGATCGACATAGTGCCGAAGCGCCGAAGCATCGAACGGTCCCTGGCTTTTGAAGGCCCGGGAGAACGCCCGGCGGCGGACCGCCAGATCGAGGCAGACCAGTGTGGGATGCACGGAGGCACCCCGGCCGGGCAGCGTACCGCGAGGATCGGGGACACACTCGCCCTCGATCACCACGATCCGCAGCAGATCGCCCTTGGCCGCTCGCTCCCGGCACCCCACACAGGTGCGCTCAGGGCATGCGCGGGCATGCGTCCGGCCAGACACTGATTAAGTCTACCTCCCCGCGCCGACCTCACCCCTGTGGGGCGATGATCGGGCACATATGGATTTCGGCCACCCTTGGGGGCCGCTTCCGGATTCGGCTCCGGATGTCACTCGGTCCGGGCGGCGGGCCGCTGCCGACCCGCCGTCTTCCCGCTGGTCAGCCGCGGTAGCGGTCGGCCCGCTCGGACCGGTAGGGCTGCTCGGACCGCTCACCGCGGTCCGACTGGCCCTCCTGCTCGGTGTCCGGGCGGATGTCGATCCGCCAGCCGGTCAGCCGCGCCGCGAGGCGGGCGTTCTGGCCTTCCTTGCCGATGGCCAGGGAGAGCTGGTAATCCGGCACGGTCACCCGGGCGGAGCGCGCGCCGAGGTCCACGACCTCGACCTTGCTCACCCGCGCGGGGGACAGCGCGTGCGCCACCAGCTCCGCCGGGTCGTCCGACCAGTCGACGATGTCGATCTTCTCGCCGTGCAGCTCGGCCATGACCGCGCGGACCCGGCCGCCCATCGGGCCGATGCAGGCGCCCTTGGCGTTCAGGCCGGACCGGGTGGACCGGACGGCGATCTTGGTGCGGTGACCGGCCTCACGGGCGATGGCGGCGATCTCCACCGAACCGTCCGCGATCTCCGGGACCTCCATGGCGAAAAGCTTCTTCACCAGGTTGGGGTGGGTACGCGACAGCGTCACGGACGGGCCGCGGACACCCTTCGCCACCCGGACGACGTACGTCCGAAGACGCGTGCCGTGCTTGTACTCCTCACCCGGCACCTGCTCCTGGACCGGCAGGATGGCTTCCAGCTTGCCGATGTCGACCAGGACGTTCTTGGGGTCCTTGCCCTGCTGGACGACGCCCGCGACGACGTCGCCCTCACGGCCCGCGAACTCACCGAAAGTGATCTCGTCCTCCGCGTCGCGCAGACGCTGGAGGATGACCTGCTTGGCGGTGGTCGCGGCGATCCGGCCGAAGCCGGAAGGCGTGTCGTCGAACTCGCGGGGCTCCTCGCCCTCGGCGAGGTCCTGCGGGTCCTCCTTCGCCCACACCGTGACGTGGCCGGACGCGCGGTCCAGCTCGACGCGGGCGCGGCGGCGGCTTCCCTCGGTACGGTGGTACGCGATGAGGAGGGCCGACTCGATCGCCTCGACCAGCAGGTCGAAAGAGATCTCCTTCTCTCGCACCAGACCCCGCAGGGCACTCATGTCGATGTCCACGGCTACGCCTCCTCTTGACTCTCGTCGGTCTCGTCCTCGGCCATGTCGGCTTCTTGCGGGGACTTCCGGTTGAACTCGATCTCCACGCGGGCCTTCGTGATCTCCGCGAAGGCCAGCCTTCGGGTGGTGGGCTTGCGGCCCTTCACACCCGGTACCTCCAGGTCCAGCCCCTCGTCGTCGACGGCGACGATGCGCGCGACCAGCTCGCCGCCCTCGGTCAGCTGCGCCTTGATCAGGCGGCCGGTGGCCCGTACGTAGTGGCGGTGCTCGGTCAGGGGGCGGTCGGCGCCGGGCGAGGTGACCTCCAGCACATAGGGGGTCCCACCCATGACGTCCGTCTCGTCGAGCTTCTCGGAGATGGCACGGCTGACTTCCGCACACGCGTCCAGCTGCACACCCTCATCGGAATCGACCACGATGCGGAGCACACGGCGCTTGCCGGCCGGCGTCACCTCGACCTCTTCCAGATCCAGCTCTCGCGCGCTGACGAGAGGGGCGAGCAATTCGCGCAGCCTCTCGCTCTGGGTGGTGCTCATCCGGGTGACTCCTCGGCCGCGTGTGCTGTTGTGGGAATGTCGCGTGTCTGGTCAAAGCCTATCTGTTCCGGCAGCCGACTGACGATTCGGTGCCCGCTCCCCGGTCGGGTGACCGCGCGCCGGTACGCTCACATGCGGTGATCATGACCCGACCATGCGGAAAGAGGATCGTGTCGCGCACGACGACGACGCGGGGTGCCGGCGACCCGCGCAGACGCAGGGTACTGGCAGGCGGCGCGGCGGCCGTACTGGCGGGTGGCGGCGCCCTGCTGACCGGCTGTTCCGGCGGTCCCGGATCCCGCGACGGCGGCCCGGCGGCCGAGGAGCGGCTGCGCGTACGCGCCGGCCGGGACTCGGCGGCGCTGCTGGCCCGGTACGACGCGACGATCGGCGCGCACGCCCCGCTCGGTGACCGGCTGCGGCCGCTGCGGGACGAGGTCGCCCGGCACGCGGCGGCGCTCGGAACCCGCCCGTCCTCCGCCTCTCCTTCCGCGCAGGCCGCCCCCGCGGTCTCCAAGGACGCGAAGGCGGCGCTGGCCGCCCTCGCGGACGCCGAGCGGCGCACCGCCGACGCCCACACCGCGGCCCTGGCCGCCGCGCCGCCCGGACTCGCCCGCGTCCTCGCCTCGGTCGCGGCCTCCGGCGCGGCCCACGCCTACCTCCTCGGCGGTGTCGTGTGAGCGCCTCCCCCGGCTCCCAGGAGCACGGTGCGGCGCTGGAAGCGGCACAGGCGGCACTCGCTGCCGAGCACGCCGCCGTGTACGGGTACGGGGTCGTCGGGGCGCGCGTCGGGGAGGCGCGGCGGGCGGAGGCCCGGGAGGCGCATGACGCGCACCGGGCCCGGCGGGACGCGATGTGGCGCTCCGTCCGGTCACTGGGCGGCACGCCCGAGGCGGCGTCCGCCGCGTACGCGCTGCCGTTTCCCGTGGCGGACGAGGACGCGGCCGTGCGGCTCGCGGCGGAGCTGGAGAGCCGGATCGCCGCCGTCTACGCCGATCTCGTACGGGCCGCCACCGGTGCCCGGCGCCGCGAGGCCGCGGCGGCGCTGCGTGAGGCGGCGGTGCGGGCGGTGCGCTGGCGGGGCGGCAGCGTAGCCTTCCCTGGGCTCGTCGAGCGGGCTCCCCGAACCGGGCCCGGCAGTTCGCCGGACGGCGCGTCGAAGCGCCGCTGACCAGCACGGACGAAAAGGACAGCGCAGGCATGGCCAACGCGAACGACCGCCTCGAACCGCCGGAACGGCTGGTGCGCGCCCTGGGCCGTGCGGACCGGGAAGGCGAAGGGGGCGGCGCGGCGGCGCGGCGATGGCTCGCGGGCCTGCCCGAGAGCGCGCGGGAGTACCTGGCGCGCTGGGAGTTGACGCCCGAACGGGTCCAGACGCCGGGCGGCCGGAGCAGCATGGTCGTTCTCGTCCGGCAGTCCGACGGCACGCCCGCGGCGCTCAAGCTCGGCCTGCCGGACGGCGCGATCGCGGTGGAGCACGCGGCGCTCACCCACTGGAACGGCCGGGGCGCGGTGCGCCCGCTGCGCGCCGACCCGGACGCGGGTGCGCTGCTGCTGGAGCGGCTGCACGGAGACGTGAGCCTGCGCTCCCTGGCGGACGCGAAGGCGCTGCTGGAGGCCGCGGCGACGTTGCAACGCCTGTGGGTGCCGCCGGCCGAGGGGCACCCGTTCACGGGCGTCGCGGAGCACACCGCCGCACGGGCGGCCACCCTGCGCGAACTCTGTGCCGAGCCGTGGGCGGCGGATGTCCGCACGATGATCGACGAGGCGCTGGACCTGCGCGAGGGCCTGACGGCCGACGCCGCTGCCGGTGACGCGTCGCCGTCCCTGCTGCACGGCGACTACCACCAGGGCAACGTCCTGGCGGGCGACCGGTCGCCCTGGCTGGCGATCGGCCCGCGCCCCCTGGTGGGCGAGCGCGCGTACGACGTGGCCTGGCTGGTCCGCGACCGGCTCGACACCCTGCTGGCCGCCCCCGGCGCGCCCGCCGCGGCACGGCGCCGGGTGGCGAAACTGGCGGACTCCCTGGACGTCGACCGCGAGCGCCTGCGCGGCTGGACGGTCTTCCGGGCGGTGGAAGCGGGCATCCGCGAACTCTCCGAAGGCACCCGCCCGGCGGGCGAACTCCTCCTGGAATTCGCGGGCCTGCTGTGACGCTGGGCGCTCGCCTGACGGGGTGACCGGATTGCCCCGGGCCGCCCCGGGGCTGCGGCTGCCGCCACCCCGCCCGGCTTCGACCGAGCCCGAGCCGGGCCTCCCGGCCGAGTGTCCGGCCGACGGCGGTCACCCACCGCGCAAAGCCGCCCCGGACGGGCGGAGCCCGCCGCCGGGCGGAGCCCGGCCACAACGGGTTAGGGGGCCCAGAACCCCAACAGGCCCCGGCCGTCGGCGGAAGGCCGGCCGGCTTCGGCCGGGCGGGGGTCGGGCCTCGCGGCCGAGGGCTCGGCCGGCGGGCAGACCCCGCCCCGGCCGAGCACAAAACGAAGCCACCCATACCGGTGCCGCTGTCAGGAGGCCACCGCCTCCGGGCGGAGCCCGGCGTACAACGGGTCGGGAGACCCGAGACCCCAACAGGCCCCGACCGACGGCCGGAGGCCGGCCGGCTTCGGCCGGGCCCGAGCCGGGCCTCCCGGCCGAGTGTCCGGCCGACGGCCGTCACCCGTCGGCGAAAGCCGACCCAGACGGGCGGCTCCCGCCTCCGGGCGGAGCCCGGCGCACAACGGGTGAGGGGACCCAAGACCCCAACAAGCCCCGGCCGTCGGCCGAAAGCCGGCCGGCTTCGGCCGGGCCCGAGCCGGGCCTCCCGGCCGAGTGCTCGGCCGACGGGCCGTCACCCACCGGCGAAAGCCGACCCCGACGGGCAAACCCCGGCTCGGCCGAGCACAAGCGAAGCCGCCCGTGCCGGGGTCCAGCCGCCACGGGTCGGGGGCCCGAGTCCCCGACGGGCCCCGGCCGAAGGCCGGCCGTCGGCGGCGTCACCGCCGAGCGGAAGCCGACCCCGACGGGCGGATACCGGTCTTGGCCGAGCGCCGAGCGAACCCGTGTCAGACCTTCGCCAGTGCGGTCAGGCGGGTCAGGGCCTCGTCCACCGGCAGTTCCTCGCGGGTGCCGGTGCGGCGGTCCTTGAGTTCGACCACGCCGGTGGCGGCACCGCGGCCGACGACCAGGATCGTGGGCACGCCGATCAGCTCCGCGTCGGTGAACTTCACGCCCGGCGACACGCCCGCGCGGTCGTCGACCAGGACCCGGACGCCCGCGACGCCCAGCTTCTCGGCGAGTTCCAGGGCGAGTTCCGTCTGCGCGGCCTTGCCCGCCGCGACGATGTGCACGTCCGCCGGGGCGACCTCGCGCGGCCAGCACAGACCGGACTCGTCGTGCGTCTGCTCGGCGAGCGCCGCGACGGCCCGGGAGACGCCGATGCCGTACGAGCCCATGGTGACCCGGACCGGCTTGCCCTGCCGGCCCAGCACGTCGAGGCCGAAGGCGTCGGCGTACTTGCGGCCGAGCTGGAAGATGTGGCCGATCTCGATCGCCCGGCCGATCTCCAGGCCCGCGCCACAGCGGGGGCAGGGGTCGCCGGGCTCGACCACGACGACGTCGAGGTACTGGTCGACCTCGAAGTCACGGCCGCACACCACGTTGCGGGCGTGCGTGTCCGCCTTGTTGGCACCGGTGACCCAGGCCGTACCGGGCGCCACGCGGGGGTCGGCGAGGTAACGCACCCCGAGGCCCTGCGGGCCGACGTAGCCGCGTACGAGATCGGGCCGGCCCACGAAGTCCTCGGCCGTCACCAACTCCACGACGGCGGGCGCCAGGTGCTCGCCGAGCTTGCCGAGGTCCACCTCGCGGTCGCCCGGTACGCCGACGGCCGTGATCTCGCCGTCGACCTTGACGAGGAGGTTCTTCAAGGTCGCCGAGGCGGGCACGCCCAGGTGCGCGGCGAGGGTCTCGATGGTGGGGGTGTCGGGGGTGTCCAGCTCCTCGACGGGGCCGTGGGCCGAGGCGTCGGCGGGCGCCACGACCGCGGTGACCGCCTCGGTGTTGGCGGCGTAGTCACAGGCCGGACAGTCGACGAAGGTGTCCTCGCCGGCCCCGGCGGGGGCCAGGAACTCCTCGGAAGCCGAACCGCCCATCGCCCCCGAGACGGCGGAGACGACGCGGTAGTCCAGGCCGAGCCGCTCGAAGATCCGCGTGTAGGCCTCGCGGTGCAGCCGGTAGGACTCGGCGAGGCCCTCGTCGGTGGTGTCGAAGGAGTACGAGTCCTTCATCTGGAACTCGCGGCCGCGCAGCACGCCCGAGCGGGGACGCGCCTCGTCGCGGTACTTCGTCTGGATCTGGTAGAGGATCACCGGCAGGTCCTTGTAGGACGTGCACTGGTCCTTGACCGTGAGCGTGAAGATCTCCTCGTGCGTGGGCCCGAGCAGATAGTCGGCGCCCTTGCGGTCCTTGAGCCGGAAGAGGAGATCGCCGTACTCCTCCCAGCGGCCGCTCGCCTCGTAGGGCTCCTTGGGCAGCAGCGCGGGCAGCAGGACCTCCTGGCCGCCGATCGCGTCCATCTCCTCCCGCACCACGCGCGAGACGTTGTCCAGCACCTTCTTGCCGAGCGGCAGCCAGGTCCAGACGCCCGCGGACGTACGGCGGACGTACCCGGCGCGGACCAGCAGCTTGTGGCTGGCGGTCTCGGCGTCGGCCGGGTCGTCGCGCAGTGTCTTGATCATCGTCGTGGACATGCGCTGGACGTGGGCCATCGTGGTCTCCTGCTGCGTAGTGGGAATGCGAGGAGATTAGCGGCAGGGGACAACGGTCACGAAACGACTTACGTCCCCCCGGCGGGGGCCGCGGCCCGCCCCGTCAGTCCCGCAGGGGCAGCGGCGCGCCCATCACGGCGTACGGCCTGGGCGCGCTGGGGAAGTGCACCGGCCGGGCCAGATCCTGGTATCCGAGCTTGCGGTAGAGGGCCCGCGCCGGACTTTCCGTGTCGATGGCGGAGAGGATGCTGCGCGGCTCTTGCGCGCTCGCGGTGATCATGGTGATCAGCGACCGGCCGATCCGCCGGTTCTGGTAGGCGGGATGGACGTGCAGCTCGGTGATCACGAAGGCGTTGTCCAGCCAGCCGTCGGAGCCGGTGGCGCGCAGATACGGCTCGACGACCGTGGACCACCAGTGCGCGCGGTCGTTCGGCATGCCGTAGACGAAGCCGACCAGCCGGCCGCTTTCGGTGGTCGCCCCCAGGGCGCGGGCGCCGCGGCAGCCGAGGTGGCGGAGCACGATGTGCCGCCGTACGCCGATCTCGTCGTCGGTGAGCCCGAAGGCGAGGGCCTGCACGGCGAGCGCGTCGTCGACCCGCGCGGCGAGGTCGAGCGGTCCGACCACGATGTCATCCATGCCCGGAGGCTACCCGGGCGGCGGCCGCTTGTGCGGGGCCCGCGACAACTCAGAACAGCACGCTCGTGAACGCGCCGACTTCCTCGAAGCCCACCCGTCGGTACGCCGCGCGCGCGGCCGTGTTGTAGTCGTTGACGTAGAGGCTGACGACGGGTGAGACCTCGCGCAGGGCGTATCCGAGGACGGCGGCCATGCCGGTCTCCGACAGGCCCCGGCCCCGGTGCTCGGGGGCGACCCAGACGCCCTGGATCTGGCAGGCGAGGGCCGTCGCCGCGCCGATCTCGGCCTTGAAGACGACACGGCCGTCCTCGATGCGGGCGAAGGAACGCCCGGCCCCGACGAGCTCGGCGACACGGGCCTGATAGAGCAGCCCGCCGTCCCCGGCCAGCGGGGAGACGCCGACCTCCTCGGTGAACATCGCCACGCACGCGGGCATGACCACGTCCAGCTCGTCCCTGCGGATGCGGCGCACAAGCGGATCGGGGGCGATGTCCGCGGGCATGGCGCGGGTGACCATCAGGGGCTGGTGGGCGCGGACCTCACGGGCCGGGCCCCAGTGGGGTTCGAGGAGGGCCCACAGCTCGGTGGTCGCCTCGGCGGGGCCGACGATGGAGGAGCAGCGGCGGCCGGAGCGGCGGGCGCGGTCGGCGAAGGCCCGTACGGCCTCGGGTCCGGCGCAGATGGGGACGAGATTGGCACCGGCGTAGCAGAGGGCTTCGAGGCGGCCGGCCGCGTACCAGCCCCACATCTCGCCGCCGAGCCGCCAGGGGTCGAGACCCGCGGCCTGTACCCGGGCGGCGACGAAGGCGTTGGCGACGGGGTCGCGGTCGAGGACGGCGAGGGCCTCGTCGAGGTCGCCGGGCCCCAGGACCTTGGTGGTGGTCGTCGTCAACACGTGTGGGATTGCCTCACCGTCGCGGGCCGGAGGCCATGGGAACAGGTCTTGGCACTGTACCTCTCCGTCCCCTTCGTACACCTCCCCTGACCTCGGGGGTGGCCGCCGTGCCCCGCCGCGCGGGCGGGGCGGGGTCGTGGTCAGGGGCGGGTGACGCGTGGGGGGGGGAGGTGTCAGCCGACGCTGATCTGGGGCTCGCCGGAGGCGATGCCGTCCTTCTCCATCTGGGCGGCGAGCTTGAGCGCTTCCTCGATGAGGGTCTCCACGATCTTCGATTCCGGGACGGTCTTGATGACCTCGCCCTTCACGAAGATCTGTCCCTTGCCGTTGCCCGAGGCGACTCCGAGGTCGGCCTCACGGGCCTCACCGGGACCGTTGACCACACAGCCCATGACCGCCACCCGCAGCGGGACCTCCATGCCCTCCAGACCCGCGGTGACCTCCTCCGCGAGCTTGTAAACGTCCACCTGGGCCCGGCCGCAGGACGGGCAGGAGACGATCTCCAGCCGCCGCTGGCGCAGGTTGAGGGACTCCAGGATCTGGATCCCGACCTTGATCTCCTCCGCCGGCGGCGCCGACAGCGAGACCCGGATCGTGTCACCGATCCCCTCGGAGAGCAGCGCGCCGAAGGCGACCGCGGACTTGATCGTGCCCTGGAACGCCGGGCCCGCCTCGGTCACGCCGAGGTGCAGGGGGTAGTCGCACTGGGCGGCGAGCTGCCGGTAGGCGTTGACCATCACGACGGGGTCGTTGTGCTTGACCGAGATCTTGATGTCGCGGAAGCCGTGCTCCTCGAACAGCGACGCCTCCCACAGCGCCGACTCCACCAGGGCCTCGGGGGTCGCCTTGCCGTACTTGCGCAGCAGCCGCGCGTCCAGCGATCCCGCGTTCACCCCGATCCGGATCGGGGTACCCGCGGCGGAGGCCGCCTTGGCGATCTCCTTGACCTTGTCGTCGAACTGCTTGATGTTGCCCGGGTTCACCCGCACCGCCGCGCATCCGGCGTCGATCGCCGCGAAGACGTACTTCGGCTGGAAGTGGATGTCCGCGATCACCGGGATCTGCGATTTGCGCGCGATGACCGCCAGCGCGTCGGCGTCGTCCTGCGTCGGGCAGGCCACCCGCACGATCTGGCAGCCGGACGCCGTCAGCTCCGCGATCTGCTGCAGCGTCGCACCGATGTCCGACGTCCGCGTCGTCGTCATCGACTGGACCGACACCGGCGCGTCACCGCCGACGGCCACCGACCCGACCTGGATCTTGCGGCTGACCCGGCGGTCGGCGAGCTTGGTCGGGACGGACGGCATTCCGAGCGAAATCGCAGTCATGTGGCGAGCAACCCCAAGGTATGAATCAAGGTCCCGAGATCGGCGGGCTCCGGGATTCGAGATTACGGCACCGGATCGCCTCACGGCACATCCCACCGCGAAGACCACGCAAAGCCGGACGGCCGGACACAAAGCGCGTCCGGCCGTCACACTTGGGCAGGTGCCCGACTTTTTCGCCGGGGCCCCTGGGCCGTGTCCGGCGGATCATGTGGGCGGACACGGCCCGTGACGTCCGCACCACCGCTGCGCGGCGGTGTCCTCAATCGCCGGACGGGCTTGTATGAAGCCCGCTGGGGCCCCCAGCGGTAGCCGGGGGAGCTTGAGGACGCGCCCGCAGGGCGCTCGCCGCCGCAGCCGGCAAAGACGGCCGGTAGGCGAAAATCCGCCGGACACGGCCTAGGTCAAGCGCACGGGGTTCACGACGTCCGCGATCAGGACGAGCAGGGTGAAGCAGATGAAGATCCCGGCCACCACATAGGCCACCGGCATCAGCTTCGCCACGTCGAACGGGCCCGGGTCGGGGCGCCGGAAGACCTTGGCGAAGGCCCGGCGGACGGACTCCCACAGCGCGCCGGCGATGTGTCCGCCGTCCAGCGGCAGCAGCGGCAGCATGTTGAACAGGAACAGCGAGAGGTTGAAGCCCGCGACCAGGAAGAGCATGGTCGCGACCTGCTGCGACGGCGGGATGTCGAGGTTGAAGACCTCGCCGCCGACCCGGGCCGCGCCGACGACGCCCATCGGGGAGTCGGGCTTGCGCTCACCGTCGTCGAAGGCCGCGTTCCACAGGTCGGGGATCTTGCCCGGCAGAGCGATCAGCGATTCGACTCCGGACTGGATCATGTCGCCCATACGGTCGACGGACTGGCCGAAGGTCTGCGGGACGACACCGGTGGCGGGGGTGAAGCCGAGGAAGCCGGCCGTCACCGTCTCGCCCTTGACGGGCGTTCCCTTGCCGTCGTACTTCTGCACCTCGTTGGAGATGAGGTCCGCGGTCAGCGTCTTGCGCTGCCCGTCCCGCTCGACGGTGACCGTGGCCGGGCCGGTGGTCTTGCGGATGTCCTTCTGGAGGGTGGCCCAGTCCCCCACGCGGTGGCCGTTGAAGGCCACGATCTTGTCGCGGGGCCGCAGACCGGCCGCCTTGGCCGGGGAGTCCTTGGCGCCGGTGGGGCACTTGTCGGTCTTGGCCTTGGCCGAGACGACACAGTCCGAGACGGTGGAGACGGTCGTGGTCTGGGTGTTGATGCCGAACGACATCATCACGCCGAGGAAGATCACCACGGCGAGGACCAGGTTCATGAACGGTCCCGCGAACATCACGATCACGCGCTTCCACGGCTTGCGTGTGTAGAAGAGCCGGGATTCGTCGCCGGGCTGCAGTTCCTCGAAGGCGGCCGAGCGGGCGTCCTCGATCATGCCGCGCCACGGGGAGGTGGAGCGGGCGGTGATCTTCCCGTCCGCGCCGGGCGGGAACATGCCGATCATGCGGATGTATCCGCCGAGCGGCACGGCCTTGAGGCCGTACTCGGTGTCGCCCTTCTTCCGCGAGAAGATCGTCGGGCCGAAGCCGACCATGTACTGCGGCACCCGGATGCCGAACATCTTCGCGGTCGAGAGGTGCCCCAGCTCGTGCCAGGCGATGGAGAAGAGCAGGCCCACCACGAAGACGACTATCCCCAGGACGGTCATCAGTGTCGTCATACGCGGGCCTCCGAGGTCGCTTGAGCCGTACGGGCCGCCGATGCCGTCCGACCTGCCAGTTCACGGGCCCGGGCGCGTGCCCAGGTCTCCGCTTGCAGGACGTCCGGGACCGTGAGGTGGGTTCCCGCGGCAGGTGTGCCGTGTTCGGCGACCACCTCGGCGACGGTGTCCACGATGCCATTGAACGGCAGCCGGCCGGCGAGGAACGCGTCGACGCACTCCTCGTTCGCCGCGTTGAAGACCGCGGGCGCGGTGCCGCCGAGGCCGCCCACGTGCCGGGCGAGGGCGACCGAGGGGAACGCCTCCTCGTCGAGCGGGAAGAACTCCCAGCTGGACGCCTTGGACCAGTCGAAGGCCGGGGCCGCGTCCGGGACCCGCTCGGGCCAGCCGAGGCCGATGGCGATCGGGCCGCGCATGTCCGGCGGGGTGGCCTGGGCGAGGGTCGAGCCGTCGGTGAACTCCACCATCGAGTGGACGTAGGACTGCGGATGGACGACGACCTCGATGCGGTCGAAGGGGATGTCGTAGAGCAGATGCGCCTCGATGACCTCCAGCCCCTTGTTGACCAGGGTCGCGGAGTTGATCGTGATGACCGGGCCCATGGACCAGGTGGGGTGCGCGAGGGCGTCCTGGGGGGTGACGGAGGCCAGCTCCGCCTTCGTCCGGCCGCGGAAGGGCCCGCCCGAGGCGGTGACGACGAGCTTGCGGACCTCGGCACGGGTGCCGCCCAGCAGCGCCTGGAAGAGCGCGGCGTGCTCGGAGTCCACCGGGATGATCTGCCCCGGCGCGGCGATCTCCTTGACCAGCGGGCCGCCGACGATCAGCGACTCCTTGTTGGCCAGGGCCAGCGTCCGGCCGGCCTTGAGGGCGGCGAGGGTGGGCGCCAGACCGATCGAGCCGGTGATGCCGTTGAGGACGGTGTGGCACTCGCCGCGGGCGAGTTCCGTGGCCGCGTCGGGACCGGCCAGGATGTCGGGCAGCGGCTCGCGGCCGTACTGCGCGGCGAGCGCCTCGCGCAGGGCCGGCACCTTGTCGGCCTGGGCGACGGCGACCCGTTGCACCCGCAGCCGCCGGGCCTGCTCCGCGAGCAGCGCCACCCGGCCGCCGGCGGCCGACAGGGCCGTCACCACGAACCGGTCGGGGTTGCGCAGCACGAGGTCGATGGCCTGCGTACCGATCGAGCCGGTCGAGCCGAGGATCACGATCTCGCGCGGGCCACCGGAGGCGGGGGGCGCGGCGTAGCGCAGATGCGGGTCAGCGAGGGAGTCCGTCATGGGCTCCATTGTTGCCTCTTCCGTCCGGAAGGCGGACCGGGAGCCCCCTGCCGGTGCCGGTCCGCCCGCGGCGGTGGCGCCCTTCGGGCGCGTCCTCAAGCGCCGGACGGGCCTGATTCAGGCCCGTCCGGCGCTTGAGGACAGAGCACAGCAGCCCGCGGCGCTTGGGGACACCGCCGGGCACGGCCTAATGGAGGGGCCGGTGTACGTTCTCCGCCTTGGAGGGGCCGGGGGTGGCGTCGGCGATCCAGGGGCCTTCGCCGCTGGGGTCCACGATGCCGTGTTCCAGCCATGCGTAGCCACCGGACATCACACCGGCGACGACCTTGCGGTCGATGTCGTCGGTGTTGGTCCACAGCCGGCCGAACAGCTCCTCGACGCGGATGCGGGCCTGGCGGCAGAAGGCGTCGGCGAGCTGGTAGGCCTCGGTGCCGTGGTCGCCCTCGGCGCGCAGGGCCTCGGCGCGGACGCAGGCGGCGCTGATGGCGAAGAGTTCCGCGCCGATGTCGACGATCCGGCCGAGGAAGCCCTGCTTGGTCTCCAGCCGGCCCTGCCAGCGCGACATGGCGTAGAAGGTGGAGCGGGCGAGCTTGCGCGAGGACCGCTCGGCGAAGCGCAGATGGCCGGAGAGGTCCCGGTGGCCGGGCGGGTGGAATTCGGTGTAGGTGCGCGGCAGCTGTCCGGGGCCGGTGACGAGCTTGGGCAGCCAGCGGGCGTAGAAGCCGCCGGCGCGGGCGCCCGCCCGGGCCTTGTCGCCGAGGGTCTTCTCCGGGTCGATGAGGTCGCCGG
The DNA here is from genome assembly GCF_055582085.1 of Streptomyces sp. NPDC042259. Lineage (NCBI taxonomy): Bacteria > Bacillati > Actinomycetota > Actinomycetes > Kitasatosporales > Streptomycetaceae > Streptomyces > Streptomyces sp. NPDC042259. The sequence goes on from NZ_JBVJDW010000005.1 coordinate 56,817, forward strand.
CGACCGAGAGGTGGGCGTCGACGGCCTCCCGGGCGATCAGCAGGTGCATGATCTCGCTGGAGCCCTCGAAGATGCGGTTGATGCGCAGGTCGCGCAGGATCTGCTCGGTGGGGACGGCCCGCTCGCCGCGGGCGGCGAGGGAGGCGGCGGTCTCGAAGCCGCGGCCGCCGCGGATCTGCACCAGCTCGTCCGCCATGAGCCAGCCCATCTCGGAGCCGTAGAGCTTGGCGAGGGCCGCTTCGATGCGGATGTCGTTGCGGTCCTCGTCGGCCATCTGGGAGGAGAGGTCGACGACCGCTTCGAGGGCGAAGGTGGTGGCGGCGATGAAGGCGATCTTCGAACCGACGGCCTCGTGCCGGGCGATGGGCCTGCCCCACTGTTCCCGGACGGTGGACCATTCGCGGGCGATCTTCAGGCACCACTTGCCGGCGCCGACGCACATGGCGGGCAGCGAGAGACGGCCGGTGTTGAGGGTGGTGAGGGCGATCTTCAGACCGGCGCCCTCGGGGCCGATGCGCTGGGCGGCGGGGACGCGGACCTGGTGGAAGCGGGTGACGCCGTTCTCCAGGCCGCGCAGGCCCATGAAGGCGTTGCGGTTCTCGACGGTGATGCCCTCGGAGGCGGCCTCGACGACGAAGGCGGTGATACCGCCCTTGTGGCCCTCGCTCTTGGGCACCCGGGCCATGACGACGAGCAGGTCGGCGACGACGCCGTTGGTGGTCCACAGCTTCACGCCGTCGAGGACGTAGTCGTCGCCGTCCGGCACGGCGAGGGTGGCCAGCCGGGCCGGGTCGGAGCCGACGTCCGGCTCGGTGAGCAGGAACGCCGAGATGTCGGTGCGCGCGCAGCGCGGCAGGAAGGTGTCCCGCTGCTCCTGGGTGCCGAAGAGCTTGAGCGGCTGGGGGACGCCGATGGACTGGTGGGCGGAGAGCAGCGCGCCGATGGCCGGGCTGGCGGAGCCGACGAGGGCGAGGGCCTTGTTGTAGTAGACCTGGGTCAGACCGAGGCCGCCGTACTTGGTGTCGATCTTCATGCCGAGGGCGCCGAGTTCCTTCAGCCCCTCGATCGTCTCGTCCGGGATCCGGGCCTCGCGCTCGATCCGGGCGCTGTCGATCCGGGTCTCGCAGAAGTCGCGCAGCTTGGACAGGAACTCCTCGCCGCGCCGGACGTCCTCCGCCGCGGGAGAAGGGTGCGGGTGGATCAGGTCGAGCCGGAACCGGCCGAGGAAGAGTTCCTTGGCGAAGCTGGGCTTCTTCCAGTCCTGCTCGCGGGCCGCTTCGGCGACCTGGCGGGCTTCTCGCTCGGAGACCGGTCGTACGGATGGTGCGGACATCAGGCACCTCGCCGCTTGAAGTCGGGGCGGTTGTCCCGGTCGACTACCGACCGGTGCTACTCGTCCGTATGTACCTACCCGATCCCTCCGGGCTCTACCAGAGCGCGCGCAATGATCCGGCCCGCCGCGGGGGCCGGATCGGTGGGGCGGCCGGGCGTGTGCGCCCCGGCGCGGAGCGAGGGCGTGCGGGTCAGCGTCCCGCGCCGGGGGTGACGAGTCCGCTCTCGTAGGCGACCACCACGGCCTGGGCGCGGCTGCACAGGCCCAGCTTGGCCATGGCCCGGTTCAGATGGGTCTTGACGGTGGCCTCGCTGATGACCAGTTCGGTGGCGATCTGCGTATTGGACAGGCCGCGCGCGGTCAGCCGCAGCACCTCCAGTTCCCGGCCGGTGAGCGCCTCCAGCGCCCCCATCCGCGGCGGGACGGGGGCGGGCAGCCGGTGGGCGAAGGCCTCGACGAGGCGGCGGGTGACGGTCGGGGCGAAGAGCGTGTCACCGCCGGCGACGGCAGTGACGGCGGCCAGCAGCCGGTGCGGGCCGGCGTCCTTGAGCAGGAAGCCGGCGGCCCCGGCGCGCAGGGCCTCGTAGACGTACTCGTCGAGGTCGAAGGTGGTCAGGACGAGGACGCGCGGGGCGGGCACGCCGTCCCGCGCGGCGGCGGCCAGGATCCGCTCGGTGGCGGCGATGCCGCTGAGGCCGGGCATGCGGATGTCCATGAGGATCACGTCGGGCCGGTGCTCGGCGGCGGCCGCGACGGCTTCCTCCCCGTCACAGGACTCGGCGACGACCGTCATGCCGGGGGCGGCGCGCAGCAGGGCCGCGACACCCGCCCGGATGAGGACCTGGTCGTCCACGACGAGGACACGGACGTCCGCCGCCCCGTCAGCGCTTGCCGTCATTGCCCCGGCCCGTCCTTCTCCCGTGCGGCTCCGGCCGCTCCCTCGGACCGGGCGGCGGGCGGCAGGGGAAGCGTCAGCCGGACCTCGAACCCACCGTGCTCGCGCGGTCCGGCGGTCAGGCTTCCCCCGTAGATCCTGGCGCGCTCGCGCATGCCGATCAACCCGTGGCCGCCCGGCGATGCCGGGATGGCCGGAACCCGCCGTCCCCCGTCGTCGCTGACGCACACGGTCAACCGGTGCGGCCGGAATTCCACGCGGACGGTGGCCGTGGCGGGCCGGGCGTGCTTGATGACGTTGGTGAGCGCTTCCTGCACGACGCGGTAGGCGCACAGGTCGGGTCCCTGGGGCAGCCGTGCCCGCTCCCCCACGACCTCCAGCGTCACGGGCACCCCGGCGGCCCGTACCCGCTCGGCCGTCTCCTCCAGCCGGTCCAGGCCGGGGGCGGGCTGGTCGGGGCCGTCGCCGTCGCACCCCTCTTCCGGCCCTTCCGGGCCGACGCGGAGCACGTCGAGCAGGCGGCGCAGTTCCTCCAGGGCCTCGCCGCTGGAGGAGGAGATGGTGCCGAGGGCCTGCCGGGCGGTGTGCGGGTCGGTGGTGAAGACGTAGTGGGCGAGGCCCGCCTGCACGGAAATGACGGACATGTGGTGGGCGACCACGTCGTGCAGTTCCCGGGCGATGCGCACGCGTTCCTCGGCGACGGCGCGGCGGGCGTTGCCGTCGCGTTCGCGGCGGAGCTGCTCGGTGACGGCGGACAGCTGGGCGTTGCGCCGGGCCAGCCGGCGGGCGCTGTTGCCGAACCACCACAGCGCGGCCGGGGTCACGAGGCTCTGGGCGGCGACGGTCCACATGTTCCCGTGCGGGTTCGACAGCCCGGACACCACCCACAGCACGACGAGCCCGCCCGCGCACGGTCCGGTGGTGCGTGGCGGGCGGGCGGCGGCGACGGTGTAGAACGCGAGCATCGCGGCGGGCGCCTGGACGACGGGCCAGTAGCCGACGGCGACGTGGACGAGGTACAGCGCGCCAAGGGTGGTGAAGACGGTGACCGGCATCCGTCTGCGGCCCGCCGGCAGCATGTTGGTCACGACGGTCAGCGCGACGCCGGCCCCGTCCAGCGAACGCCAGCCCACGGGCGGCCGTTCGCTTCCCAGCAGCAGGGCGACCACGGTGAACCCGACGGCGAGCGGCACGTCCAGCGCGGCGCGCGGCGCTTGGACCATCCGCCGCGTCAGGGCTTGAGGCGTCAGCATCGCGGCAGCGTAGTGGCCGGCCGCCGGGCCGTCCTGGCCGCCCGCGGCGGCGGGCGCCCCGCGGGCGCGTCCTCAATCTCCCCCGGCTACCGCTGGGGGGGGACCCCCAGCGGGCTCGAATCGAGCCCGTCCGGCGCTTGCGGACACCACGACCCGGCGTCGGCCGCTCGGTCCGTCAGACGGGCACGGTGAGCACGATCTTGCCGGAGGTGCGGTCCGTCTCGCCGAGTTCGTGGGCCTTGGCGGCGTCCTCCAGGGGGAGGACGGCGGCGATCTCGCACCGGAGCCGTCCGGACTCGACCAGTTCGGTGATGCCGCGCAGGCCCGCCTGGTCCGGTTCCACCATCAGGCGGGTGGCGCGGACATCGCGGGCACCGGCCTCGGCGTACACCGACTCCTCCAGCGGGAGGAGCGAGACGAGGATGCCGCCGGGGCGCAGGGTGCGCAGCGAGCGGGCCGGGTAGTCGCCGCTGACGGACTCCAGGACGACGTCGATGTCACCGACGGTCTCGGCGAAGTCCTGCTCGTGGTAGTCGATCACCTCGTCGGCGCCCAGGCCGCGCAGGAAGGCGTGCTTGGCGGCGCTCGCCGTGCCGATGACGTACGCGCCGCGGGCCTTGGCGATCTGCACGGCGAGGTGGCCGACGCCGCCCGCCGCGGCGTGGATCAGGACGCGCTGTCCCTCCCGCACACCGGCGGTGTCGACGAGCGACTGCCAGGCGGTGAGCGCGGCCAGCGGCAGCGCGGCCGCCCGTACGTGCTCGATGCCGTGCGGCTTGGGCGCCAGGTGGCGGGCGGGGGCCGTCAGGTACTCGGCGTAGGCGCCGGCGGGGGCCGGGAAGCGGGGCATGCCGTAGACCTCGTCGCCGACGGTGTGGACGGTCACGCCGTCACCGACCTCCTCGACCACGCCGGACACGTCGAAGCCGAGGGTGAAGGGCGGCGTGTGGCCGGTGTAGAAGCGGCCGCGGGCCCGGGTCTTCCAGTCGACGGGGTTGACCCCGGCGGCGTGGACCCGCACCAGGACCTCCCCCGGCCCCGGCTCGGGGCGTTCGGTCTCGACCAGCTCCAGCACCTCGGGGCCGCCCGCCTTCTTCTGCTGGATGGCGCGCATGCGGCGAGGGGTGCCGGGGGTGGAGGTGGTGGCGTCGGACATGGGGTTTCTCCTCGCGGTGGTGCCGTTCGTTGCCTCCAGGCTGCCGGAGCGGAAGTCCCCCGGCGACTGGCCGTGCTGCCACTTCGCGCAAGGATCGGGCCATGGGCTTCCGGGGCCCGTCGGCGCGGGGAGAACGGCGGACGGCCGGGCCGCACCCGTGGTGCGTCCCGGCCGTCCGTCTGGCGGATCTGGTGCTTACAGGTCCAGGCCCGTCATGACCAGCACCCGTTCGTAGGTGTAGTCGTCCATCGCGTAGCGGACGCCCTCGCGGCCCACGCCGGACTGCTTGGCACCGCCGTACGGCATCTGGTCCGCGCGGTAGGACGGCACGTCGCCGACGACCACGCCGCCGACCTCCAGCGCGCGGTGCGCGCGGAAGGCGGTCTGCAGGTCGTGCGTGAACACGCCCGCCTGGAGGCCGTAGGGGGAGTCGTTGACGGCGGCGAAGGCGGCGGCCTCGTCGTCGGCCTTGGTGATCGTCAGGACCGGCCCGAAGACCTCCTCGCACGCGATCGTCACGTCGGCGGGGACGTCGGCGAGCACGGTCGGGGCGTAGGTGGCGCCCTCGCGCTTGCCGCCCGCGAGAAGCTTGGCGCCGGCCGCGACGGCCTCGTCGACCCAGGACTCGACGCGCTTGGCGGCGTCCTCGCTGACCAGCGGGCCGACCTCGGTCGCCGGGTCCGACGGGTCGCCGGTCACCTGGGCCTCGACGGCCGCGACGACCTTCGGCAGGAGCCGCTCGTACAGCGAGGCGTCGGCGATGACGCGCTGCACGGAGATGCAGGACTGGCCGCCCTGGTAGTTGGAGAAGGTGGCGATGCGCTGCGCAGCCCAGTCCAGGTCGGCCTCGGAGGACCAGTCGGCGAGGACGACGGCGGCGCCGTTGCCGCCCAGCTCCAGGGTGACGTGCTTGCGCGGCACGGAGTCGAGGATCGACCAGCCCACCGGGCCGGAGCCGGTGAAGGAGATGACCGGCAGCCGCTCGTCCTTGACGAGGGCGGGCATCCGGTCGTTGGGGACCGGCAGCACGCTCCACGAACCGGCCGGCAGGTCCGTCTCGGCCAGCAGCTCGCCGAGGATCAGCGAGGAGATCGGGGTCGCCGGGGCGGGCTTGAGGATGATCGGGGCGCCGACGGCGATGGCCGGGGCGACCTTGTGCGCGCTCAGGTTGAGCGGAAAGTTGAACGGCGCGATGCCCAGCACGGTGCCGCGCGGGACCCGGCGGGTCAGCGCGAGCCGGCCGACGCCGCCGGCGTCGGTGTCCAGCCGCTGGGCGTCACCGGCGTTGTAGCGACGGGCCTCCTCGGCCGCGAAGCGGAACACCGAGACGGCGCGGCCGACCTCGCCGCGGGCCCACTTGATGGGCTTGCCGTTCTCGGCGGAGATGAGCTGCGCGATCTCCTCGGTGCGCTCGGTCAGCCGCTTCGACACGTGGTCGAGGGCCGCGGCCCGGACGTGCGCGGGGGTCGCCGCGAACTCCTCGCGCACGGCGTGCGCGGCGGCGACGGCCTCCTCGACCTGCTCCTCGGTGGGGACGCTCACGGTGCCGACGAGACGGCCGTCCCAGGAGTTCGTGACGTCGAAGGTGTCCTCGCCGGTGGCCTCGCGGCCGGCCAGCCAGAACGCGTGGGGAGCAGTCACAATCCCGGCCCTTCCAGGTGGTGCTGATGATTGGCTCCCCCACCGTAGGTGCGCCACGGCCGGGGACCGATTGTCCGAGATGGCGCACACGGGGGCGCTGGCGCGCCGCAATGGCGGGGTGAGCCGGCTCCCAACGCCTTTGCGCTGGCCGCGCGGGCCCCCTGCCCGGCGGGGCCGCCCCCGCATGCGCGCTGCCGCGCGGGGTCCCGCAGCGGGGGCTGCCGGGCCGCCCGACGGGCGAGCCGCCTCCTGGCGCACTCACGCTGCCCGCGCGCGGGCCCCCCTTGCCCGGCGGGGGGCCGTCCCGGCATGCACGCGCTACCGCGAGGGGCCCGCAGCGGGGACTGCCGGGCCGCCTGGCGGATGAGCCGCTTCCTGGCGCGCCCCGGCCCAGCGGGCGCGCCGCCCCCGACACGGCTCCCGCCGGGCGCCCGGCGGGAGCCGTTCCGGTCTCTCGGCGGAGGCGTAGCCCGAAGCGCGGCAGCGCCCGGCGCCCGGGGCGGTTACTTCGAGGTGGCCTTGAGGGCCAGCCACAGTTCCATGCGGACGTCCGGGTCGTCCAGGGAGCGGCCGAGGATCTCCTCGACGCGGCGCATTCGGTAGCGGAGCGTGTGGCGGTGGACGCCCAGGTCGGCGGCGGCCGCGTCCCATTGGCCGTGTCGGGAGAGCCAGGCGCGGAGCGAGGCGACCAGGTCGCCGCGGCCCGTCGCGTCATGGTCGTGGAGGGCCCTGAGCATGCCGTCGGCGAAGGCCCGGACCGCCTCGTCGGCGAGGAGCGGGAGGACGGAGCCGGCGGCGACCTCCTCGTGCTCGACGAGGACCCGGCCGCGGCGGCGGGCCACGGTCAGGGCCTGTTCGGCCTGGTGGAAGGCGGTCGCGGCGGCGATCGCGACGGCTGGGGCGGACAGGCCGAGGACCACGTCGAGGCTGCCGTCGTCGGCGGCGGGAGCCACCCGTTCGCGCGGGGTGCGCGACGCGGTCGCGCGGTTCTTCGCCGCACCGCGGCGGTCCTCGATCGCCCGCGCGTGCTCGGCACAGGCGGCGACGGCCGCGCCGCCGTCCGGTACGAGGACGATCAGCCGGCCGTCGTCGGGGACGACGAGCACCGGCTCGGCCACCCGGCTCGCCGCGGTCTCCAGCGCGTCGGCGAGGGCGCCGAGCGGGTCGGGTGGAGTCGAGCGGGCCTCGCGCGGCTCCGCCGCCTCCGCCTCGCCGGACCCGTCGGCAAAGGCCTGGGCGACCAGCACCCGGAAGGGCGCGTCGAGCAGCCCGCCGTACAGCTCCCCGGCGACGCTCCGCGCGTGCTCCGGCTCGCCCGCCAGCAGCATCCGCAGTACCGCCGCGCCCAGCCGCTGTTCCGCGTCCCGCAGGGTCCGGGAGCGCTCGGTGGTGAGGGTCAGGAGCGCGACGGCGGAGTGCACGGCGTAGCGGTCGGCGGTGCCCAGCGGCGCGTCCGTGCCGACGGCGAGGACGGCACGGGTACGGCGGCCGGTGCCGAGCGACTGGAGTTCGACGCGGTCGGCCCCCTCGTCCCCGGGGTCCGCGCCGACGACGGCGCTGGCGGGTGCGGGCCGCTCCCGCAGCCGCTCGACGTCGGCGCCCAGCCGGGCGGCGCGGCGCTCGGCCCAGTCGGGGGCGGCGGCCACGACCGCGCCCGAGGCGTCGTAGAGCGCGGCCCAGCCGCCCAGGTGCGCGGCGAGCTTCGCCAGGAGCGCGGCGGGCCCGTCCGCGCCGAGCGCGGCCCGGGTCAGCTCGCGCTGGGCCTCGAAACCGGCGGTCACCGCCCGGTACTGGTCGGCGGCGATGGCCGCGGAGACGGCCTTGGTGATGGCGAGGAAGGGGGTGCGGCGGGGTACCTCCAGCAGGGGCAGCCCCTCCGCCCGGGCCGCCGCGACCAGCGCCTCCGGCACCTGTTCGTAGTTGACGCCGACGGCGAAGCCGAGCCCCACCACCCCGGCGCGGACCAGCCGACGCACATACCCGCGCATCGCCTCCGGGTCCTCGGCGTCGATCTTCATCGCGGTGATCAGCAGCAGCTCGCCGCCGTCCATCCACGGCACCGGGTCGGCCAGCTCGCTGACGTGCGCCCAGCGGACGGGGGTGTCCAGCCGGTCCTCCCCCGCGAGCACGGCGAGCTTGAGCGCGGAGTGGTGGACGAGTGAGGCGAGCGTAGGGGGCATGGCACCTTCGGAAGGGGCGTCTCGATGACTGTGCCGTCCCGTATGAACGGCTGTGACCGATTCTGCCTCAGTGGAGCATTCCGCGGCCAACGCTCACTTCCGGAGGTCCACCAGCACCGGCGGCGCGCTCCCCCCTTGCACGGACGTCACGGACAGCACCGCGTGCCCGGCGGGCACGGCGTGCGCCAGCTCGGAGGCGGACCAGCGTTCCCGCTCCACCTTGCGGACGGTGACCGACTGGGCGGTGACCGCGCGGCCGGTGATCACCCGCCGTACGACGTGGCTGGCGCGGGTCAGCGGCTCGTGGGCGATGACCTGCCGGTCGGTGATGTCGCGGGTCTCGACCCATTCCTTGCCCCAGACCTCGGCGAAGCGCGCGCCGTCCCAGGTGGTGACGCCGGAGAAGGCCATCCGGCAGCCGACCGAGCCGAGCAGGGCGCTGCGCAGCGCCTCGGGCACGTCGTCGAGCGTGCGGAGGGTGAGCACGGCCCCGGCATTGGCCGAGCGCAGCCGCTGCAGCCCGCGGACGGCCTCGGCGGTGATCGTATGGGTGGCGTCGTCGAGGACCAGACAGGTGAACAGGGAGCGGTCGGCGCGGCCGACGGCGGACTCCGTGAACTGCGCGAGGACGAGCCGGGCCAGCAGCCGGGACGCCTCGGCGTGGCCGCGCTCGGGCAGGTCGATCCGTACTCGCAGCGGGTGTTCGAGGCTGCGCAGCGAGAAGGTGCGGCCGGGGGCGGTGGTGTCGAAGAAGCGCGCGAAGGCGGGCCGGTCGAGGAGGGCGAGCCGGTCGGCGAGGAACGCCCCGGGGTCGTCGGGGCGCTGCGCCTGCCGTTCGCGGGCGTCGAGTTCCCGCAGGTGCGCGTCCAGGCCCGCGGACCGCAGGGCGGTGCGCAGCGCGGTGACGGCGTCGGCGGACCGGTCGAGGAGTTCCCGCAGTTCGGGTACGGACGGGAAGCGTCCGTGGGCGGCGCGGTAGGGGCCCAGCAGCTGGGCGAGCGCCGTGACGGCGCGCCGGGCGTCCCCGCTGGGGAGGCTGGAGGTCACATCGCCGACGAGTCCTTCGGCGAGTACTCCGGCGGCCTCGTCGGGGTCGTCGGTGCCCCCGTACAGATCGAGGTCGTAGGCGGAGTCGGGGCGCCCGATCTTCACCACGATGTCGAAGGACTCGTCCGGTGCGAGCCCGGCGCCCGCGGCGCCGACCACGACGACCGCACTCCGCCCGGCGAGTGCCTGCAGGCACAGCGATTCCAGGACGGGGCGCACCAGGCGTGCGGTCTTGCCGCAGCCGGGCGGGCCGACGGCGAGGAGCGAGGTGCCCAGCAGCCCCGGGTCGAGGGCGCAGCCGGCGCCCCGGTGGTCGTAGGGGTTGCGGTCGTCGTCGGCGGCGGTGCCGATGCGCACCTGCCGGGTGACGAGATCGTGCTGCGCGGCGCGTACGGGCAGATCGCGGGAGCCGGAGGGGTGGGCGCACGCGGCGGCGCCGTGGCGCAGCACGGTGTCGGTGAAGGAGGCGGGGCCGCCGGGCCGGGCCCGGGTCGACTCCCACGCGTGCGCGATGCGGGCGTGGTCGACGTCGTTCATCAGCCCGTGCCGGGCGTCGGCCGTCAGCCGGTCGGCGGCGTCGTGCGCCCCGGCGGCACGCAGCCGGGGCCACTGGGCGGGGTCCTCGCGGGGGGCGGGGGCGGCGGGGGCCGGGGTGCCGGAGTCGTCCCACAGCCGGCGCAGGGCGGGGGCGGCGTAACGGCGCCAGACCTGCGCCCAGCGGCCGAGGCGGCCGAAGACGACGAGCAGGACGCCGATGACGAGGGCGTAGTAGACGTACACCGTCCACACCGCGACCATGCCCTGGTGCCAGGCGTCCGGGGTGAGGGCGTACAGCGGCCAGATCCAGAACGGGCCGAGGTAGCCGTTCCACATCAGGGACCACAGCAGCCAGCCGCAGAGGAAGGAGATGACCGCCCCGCTGACCAGCGGTCGCCCGGCGATCCGGTCCGGTTCGTGCGGGGGCCTCGGCCGGTGGCCGAAGGCCCAGATGCCGGGGGCCGTCGCCGGGCGCGGGGTGCGCAGCCAGGCGAGGAAGGCCGATCCCGGCGGCGGGGCGGCGGGGACGCCTGCGGCGGGTGCGGCGGGTGCCGTGCCCCGCGGCGGCAGGGCGACGGGGCGCGGGGGCGCGGGAGGGGCGGCGGGCGCCGGGGCCGGCTGGGCGGGGGGAACAAGGGGTGCCAGAGGTGCCAGGGGTGCCGGCGGTACGGGCGGGGCGGGGGGCAGGGCAGGGGGTTTGGCCGGCGGGTCCGCCGGCCGGGGCAGCGTCCAGTCGCCTCGGGTGCCCGGTTCGCCGTAAGTGTCCTCGGTGTCCATCGCTGCCCCTTGCCCCCGACCAGCCGTCCTGCCGCCGTGCCCGCGTCCGCCGCCGCGGGTGCGTGCCGTCGTCGCTCAATCTAGTGGCCGTACGACGGGAGTTCAGCGTCCCCGGCGATGCCACGCCCGTAGCGTGCGCATGATCACTCGGAGGGTGCGCGCGGACGGCCGCCCGGGGCCGCCATGTCCGTGGCGGACAAGGCGACGCGCGCACTGCTCCCGAACGGAACATGCCGAGGCCCCTCCCCCCGCCCTAGCCTGCGACGTAAAAGCCCCTTTCGCCGCCTCTTTCTCTCACTGGAGCGCACCTCATGACCGAACTGACCGGAGGCCCGTCCCTTCCCCAGGAGCGCCGTGTCGTCACCGCGATCCCCGGCCCGAAGTCGCTGGAGCTGCAGGCCCGCCGTCTTCAGACGGTCGCCGGTGGCGTGGGTTCGGTGCTGCCGGTGTTCACCGTGCGCGCGGGCGGCGGTGTCATCGAGGACGTGGACGGCAACTCGCTGATCGACTTCGGTTCCGGCATCGCCGTGACCTCGGTGGGCTCCAGCGCGGAGGCCGTGGTGCGCCGCGCGTCCGCGCAGCTCGCCGACTTCACCCACACCTGTTTCATGGTGACCCCGTACGAGGGCTACGTGGAGGTCTGTGAGCAGCTCGCCGAGCTGTCCCCCGGCGACCACGCCAAGAAGTCGGCGCTGTTCAACTCGGGCGCCGAGGCCGTCGAGAACGCGGTGAAGATCGCCCGTGCGTACACCAAGCGCCAGGCGGTCGTCGTCTTCGACCACGGCTACCACGGCCGGACGAACCTGACGATGGCGCTCACCGCCAAGAACATGCCGTACAAGCAGGGCTTCGGCCCGTTCGCGCCCGAGGTCTACCGGGTGCCGGTGGCGTACGGCTACCGCTGGCCGACCGGTCCGGAGAACTGTGGCGCGGAGGCGTCCGCCCAGGCCATCGACCAGATCACCAAGCAGATCGGCGCGGAGAACGTCGCGGCGATCATCATCGAGCCGATCCTGGGCGAGGGCGGCTTCATCGAGCCGGCCAAGGGCTTCCTGCCCGCGATCGCCCAGTTCGCCAAGGACAACGGCATCGTCTTCGTCGCGGACGAGATCCAGTCCGGCTTCTGCCGCACCGGCCAGTGGTTCGCGTGCGAGGACGAGGGCATCGTCCCGGACCTGATCACCACCGCCAAGGGCATCGCGGGCGGTCTGCCGCTCGCCGCCGTCACCGGCCGCGCGGAGATCATGGACGCGGCCCACGCGGGTGGCCTCGGCGGCACCTACGGCGGTAACCCGGTGGCCTGCGCCGCGGCGCTCGGCTCCATCGAGACGATGCGCGAGCTGGACCTGAACGCCAAGGCCAAGCGCATCGAGGAGGTCATGAAGGGCCGCCTCGCCGAGATGCGGGACAAGCTGGACAACGGCGCCGTCATCGGTGACATCCGCGGCCGCGGTGCGATGATCGCGATCGAGCTGGTCGAGCCGGGCACCAAGACCCCGAACGCGGCGGCCGCCGGCGCCCTCGCGAAGGCCTGCCACGCGGAGGGCCTGCTGGTGCTCACCTGCGGCACCTACGGCAACGTGCTGCGCTTCCTGCCGCCGCTGGTCATCGGCGAGGACCTGCTGAACGAGGGTCTGGACATCATCGAGGCCGCCTTCGACCGTCTGTGATCTCCTCCCGTGGTCACGGGGGTGACCACGGGGAGTGGACACGCGGAGTGAAGAACATGTGCGGGGCAGGTGGTGGAGGGGTGATCCGGGTGTCCGGCCCGCCCTACCTGCCGTACGGTTTCTTCAGATGAGTGAAACACCCCGCCCGCAGGGGACTGCGGGCGATGCCGAGCCGGTGCTTCCCCAGTGCCGACCCGGTCGTGCCATCGCGCACACCACCGGAGCCCATGGCTCCGGGCATCCTCACCGATCGGATGACCGCCCGCCCCATACCCCCCGGGGCGCGCGGCCCACCGGTCACCACGGCGGCCTCGGAACCACCCCCCCTGTTCCGGGGCCGCCGACTTCGCGCCCGGCGGCGGTGACGTCACCCGCCGTTCTCCTCCCGGCACTGTGCGCGGTGCTCTTCGCCCTGGTCACCTGGCAGATCACCGCTCGCGGACCGGTGCGCGCCCTCGACGAGCGGCTGGGCCGCGCGGTGGTGGACTCGGCCGTCCCGGGGGCCGTCGCGGAGTTCTTCGCCGACCTCGGCAACACGGCGGTCGCGCTGCCCGTGCTGGCCGCCGCGATGATCGCGTCGGCCGTGCGGTCCCGGGCACCCGGCCGGTGGCTGCCCCCGCTCGCCGCGGCGCTCACGATGGGCCTCGTGCCGGCCCTGGTCGTCCCGGTCAAGAACGCGGTCGCCCGCCCCGGGCCGCCCGGGATGCCGCCCGGCGCGCACGACGGCTTCTTCCCCTCCGGCCACACCGCCACGGCGTGCGTCGCCTACGGCGCCGCGGTGCTGCTCCTGCTGCACCGGGCCCCGCCGGCGCCGTCCCGCGTACGCACCGTGACGGTCCTCGGATGCGTACTGCTCAACGCCGGCGTGGGTCTCGGACTGGTGCGGCGCGGCTACCACTGGCCGCTGGACGTGGTGGGTGCCTGGTGTCTGTCGGGGATGCTGCTGTGGGCCCTGGCCCTGCTGCTCAGCGGCCCGGGCCGGCGCGGCCGGGCCCGGCCACGGCCTCGTGCATCGCGAGTTCCAGCACCGCCGGGTCGTTGAGCGTGCCCGACCCGTCGGGCGGCACGATCCAGCGCAGCCCGCTCACGGGCCGCGCCGGGTGGGGGACGACGATCCACGCACCGTGCCCGGCCGCCCTGACACCGGTGGCGACCCAGCCGGCGGCCGTGCCCGGCGGGACGAAGAAACCCACGCGGCTGTCGGCGAGCACCGGGCCGGGCCGTCCGGCCCGTCGGCACAGCACGTCCAGGGTGGGATGGCCGAGCCCGCCGGGGAGGATGAGCACGTCCCACAGCCGGCCCGCGGGCAGCAGCGCCACCCCCAGGGGACCGCGCTCCCACTCCCACCGGCAGGTCTCGGGGTCGGGTGCCGCCGAAGCCAGCCACTCCACCGCGTTCCGCGCCCCCGCGTCGCCACTCATAGAGGGTTCCTCCGCTCCGTGTCCGCTTGTCTCGTTCTGCGTTCACGGATGAGAGGCCGTTCGGGGCGGATCATTACGCGGGTTCGTGCGGAATTTCCGCATGATCGGGTGGTGAAGGGCGCACTGGGCCGAGGGGCCACGCGCCGGGCGTGAGCGGGGGCGCGTGGTCGCGCCCCGCCCCTCGCGACGGCGGATCAGCTGTCGAAGCCCATGCCGACCTTGTCCATGGCCTTGAGCCAGAGGTTGCGGCGGCCGCCGTTCTCGTCGGCCCGGGTCATCGACCACTGGGTGATGCCGATCCCCACCGATCGCACCGGCTCGGGCGGGAACGGCAGCGGCTTGCTGCGGACCATCTCCAGTTCGGTGCGCTCGGTGCGCTCGCCGGAGAGCAGATCGAGCATGACGTCCGCGCCGAAGCGGCTCGCGCCGACACCGAGACCGGTGTAGCCGAGCGCGTAGGCGACCCGGCCGCCGTGCGCGGTGCCGAAGAACGCCGAGAAGCGCGAGCAGGTGTCGATGGCACCGCCCCAGTTGTGGGTGAAGCGCACGCCTTCGAGCTGGGGGAAGCAGCGGAAGAAGTGCTCGGCGAGCTTCTGGTAGGTGGCGGGGTGGTGGTCGTACTCGGAGCGGATCCCACCGCCGTAGTGATGGACGATGTCGTAGCCGCCCCACAGGATGCGGTTGTCGCGCGTGATGCGGAAGTAGTGGAAGTGGTTGGCCGCGTCACCGAGCCCCTGCCGCCGCTTCCAGCCGACGGCGGCCAGTTGCCCGGCGCTGAGCGGCTCGGTCATCAGCGCGTAGTCGTAGACCGGGGTGATGTACGGGCGCAGCCGCTTGACCAGCGAGGGGAAGGCGTTGGTGCCCAGCGCCGCGTGCCGGGCGAAGACCCGGCCGTAGGGCGTGCGGACGGCCACCCCGGCGTTGCGCGAGGACAGCTCGGTACCGGGGGTCTGTTCGTAGATCCGCACGCCGAGGTCCACGCAGGCGCGCTTGAGGCCCCAGGCGAGCTTCGCGGGGTGGAGCATCGCCACGCCCGTGCGGTCCCAGAGCCCGGCGAGGAAGGTCGGGGAGTCGACCTCGGCGCGCAGGGCGTCGCGGTCGAGGAACTCGTAGTCGGGGAGGCCGAGGGCCGTGACCTCGTCGGCGGCCTCCCGCAGCTCCTGCACCTGGTGCGGGGCGGTGGCGATGTCGATCTCGCCGGTGCGTTCGAAGTCGCAGTCGATGCCGTGGCGGGTGAGGGCGGCCTCGATCTCGTCGAGGTTGCGGCGGCCGAGCCGCTCCAGGGTGGTCAGTTCCCCGGGCCAGCGGGACTGGCCGTTGGCCCAGCCGTGGGTGAGGGAGGAGGAGCAGAAGCCGCCGTTGCGGCCGGAGGCGGCCCAGCCGACCTCCTGGCTCTCGATGAGGACGACGTCCCGGGCGGGATCGCGCTCCTTGGCGTTCAGCGCGGTCCACAGGCCGGAGTAACCGCCGCCGACGACGAGCAGATCGCAGTGCTCGTCGCCGACGAGCGCGGGGAGGGGGGCCGGCCGGGCGGGGTCGTCGAGCCAGTAGGGGCGCGGCGCGGCGTCGGAAAGTGATTGGACAGGGTTCATGGCACGAGCGGCCATGTTCTCAGCTCCTTTTGCGGCGTCCGCCGGCCAGCTGACCGACGAGCACGCACAGCACGGCGATGACGAACATCGCCGTTCCGATGACATTGATCTGAACGGGTGTGCCCCTTTGCGCGGATCCCCAGACGAACATGGGGAAGGTCACAGTGGAGCCGGCGTTGAAGTTCGTGATGATGAAGTCGTCGAAGGACAGGGCGAAGGAGAGCAGCGCGCCCGCGGCGATCCCGGGGGCGGCGATCGGGAGGGTGACGCGCAGGAAGGTCTGCAGCGGGGTGGCGTAGAGGTCCTGTGCGGCCTGTTCGAGCCGGGGGTCCATGCTCATCACGCGCGCCTTGACGGCGGTGACCACGAAGCTCAGGCAGAACATGATGTGGGCGATGAGGACGGTCCAGAAGCCGAAGGTGACGCCCATGTTGAGGAAGAGGGTGGCCAGCGAGGCGGCCATGACGACCTCGGGCATGGCCATCGGCAGGAAGAGCAGGGTGCTCACCGAGGAGCGGGCCCGGAAGCGGTAGCGGGCGAGCGCGAAGGCGATCATCGTGCCGAGGACGGTCGAGCCGATGGTCGCCCAGACGGCGATCTGGAGGCTGAGGGACAGCGAGCCGCACAGGTCGGCGACGCCGCAAGGGTCCGCCCAGGCGTCGGTGGAGAAGCGCTGCCATTCGTAGTTGAACCGGCCGTTGGGCTTGTTGAACGAGAAGACCGTCACGATGACGTTGGGCAGCATCAGATAGGCGAGCGTGGCCAGCCCGGCGATCACGACGAGGTTGCGGCGCAGCACGCGCAGCACGCGTGACGGGCCCGAGGGAGCAGTCATCAGACCAGGTCCTCCGTCCCGGACTTGCGGATGTAGAGCGTGACCATGGCGAGGATGGCGGCCATGAGGATGAAGGACAGCGCGGCGGCGGTCGGGTAGTCCAGGACGCGCAGGAACTGGGACTGGATGACGTTGCCGATCATCTTCTGGTCGGTGGAGCCGAGCAGTTCGGCGTTGATGTAGTCGCCGGTGGCGGGGATGAAGGTGAGCAGGGTGCCCGCGACGACGCCCGGCATGGACAGCGGGAAGGTCACCTTGCGGAAGGTGGTCAGGGGCTTGGCGTAGAGGTCGCCGGCCGCTTCGTGGAGCCGCGGGTCGATGCGTTCGAGGGAGGTGTAGAGCGGCAGGATCATGAAGGGCAGGAAGTTGTAGGTCAGCCCGCAGACGACGGCCAGCGGGGTGGCAAGCACGCGGTGGCCCTCGGTGATGCCGAGTGCGTCGGTGAGGCCGAGGACGTGCAGCGAGTTGAGGGTGGAGACGACGGGGCCGCCGTCGGAGAGGATCGTCTTCCAGGCCAGGGTGCGGATCAGGAAGCTGGTGAAGAACGGGGCGATGACCAGGATCATCAGCACGTTGCGCCAGCGGCCCGCCTTGAAGGCGATGAGGTAGGCGAGCGGGTAGCCGAGGGCGAGGCAGCCGACGGTGGCGGTGGCGGCGTAGCCGACCGAGCGCAGGAACTGCGGGTAATACTCGGTGGCCGCGTCCCAGTAGGTCGCGAAGTGCCAGGTGACCTCGAAGCCCTCTTCGAGCGAGCCGGTCTGCACGGAGGTGGAGGCCTGGTAGACGAGCGGCGCGGCGAAGAAGACGAGCAGCCAGAGGATGCCGGGCAGCAGCAGCCAGTAGGGGACGCGCCGCTTGCGGAGGGCCGCCGCGCGCAGCGCGGGCGGGGCCTCGGGGGCGGCGGCCCGGTCGGGGGCGGGGGCCTGCGGGTGTGCCATCAGGTGCCCTCCCCCGCGTCCGTGCCCGCCTCGATGCTCTGCGCGGCGTCGAGACCGAAGCTGTGGCCGGGGTTCCAGTGCAGGACGACCTCGGCGCCGGGGACGAGCCGGTGGTCGCGCTCGATGTTCTGCTCGTAGACGGCCAGCGGCGCGGCACCGGCGGTGACGGGGCTGTCGACGAGGTACTGGGTGGAGACGCCGATGAAGCTGGAGGTGGCGATGCGGCCGGTGACGCGGTTGCGGCCGTCGGGGACGGTGCCGGCGTCGTCGGCGTGGGTGAGGCTGATCTTCTCGGGCCGTATCCCGATCAGCAGCCGCCCGCCGGTGCGGGGGACGGTCGTACATCGCTCGGCGGGCAGCGCGAGTTTGGTGCTCGCGGCCTGGAGGACGAGGTCGCTGCCGGAGGCGTCGAGGACGTCGGCGGCGATGAGGTTGGAGGTGCCGAGGAAGTTGGCGACGAAGGTGGTGCGCGGCGTCTCGTAGAGGTCGGCGGGGGCGCCGAGCTGCTCGACCCGGCCGCCGTTCATCACCGCGACCGTGTCGGCCATGGTCATGGCCTCCTCCTGGTCGTGGGTGACGTGGATGAAGGTGATGCCCACCTCGGTCTGGATGCGCTTGAGCTCGAGCTGCATCTGGCGGCGCAGCTTGAGGTCGAGGGCGCCCAGGGGTTCGTCGAGGAGCAGCACCCGCGGGTGGTTGATCAGGGCGCGGGCGACGGCGACGCGCTGCTGCTGGCCGCCGGAGAGCTGCTGGGGCTTGCGGCGGGCGAAGTCGCCGAGCTGGACGAGGTCGAGCATGTCGCCGACCTGCTTCTTGACGGACTTGATGCCGCGCCGGCGCAGCCCGAAGGCGACGTTCTCGTAGATGTCGAGGTGGGGGAAGAGGGCGTAGCTCTGGAAGACGGTGTTGACGGGCCGCTTGTGCGGGGGGAGGGCGGTGACGTCGGCGCCGGCCAGCTCGACGGTGCCGGTGCTGGGGTCCTCGAGACCGGCGATCATGCGCAGGGTGGTGGTCTTGCCGCAGCCGGAGGCGCCGAGGAGGGCGAAGAACGAGCCGCCGGGGACGGTCAGGTCGAGCGGGTGGACGGCGGTGAAGGCGCCGTAGCTCTTGCTGATGCCGGTGAGCCGGACCTCGGTGCCGGTGTGCTCGGTCGGGGCGGTTGCTGTCATGGGTGTCGGTCCAGGGGTGTCGGAGGGCGCCGGGGGAGGTCGGCCGCGTACGGGGGGGACGGGGGTGAGCGGGTACGGGCTGTCAGGCGCCGGTGAGCTCGGCGAACCTGCCCTCGAACGCCTTGTCCTCCGCGGCGGACAGCGAGCGGAAGGCGTGTGCCTTCGCCGCCATCGCCTCACTGGGGATGATCAAGGGGTTGTCGGCCAGGTCCTTGTCGATTTTCGCGAGTTCCTCGCGGAGGCCCGCCACCGGGCTCACATAGTTGATGGAAGCGGCGAGCCGGGCCGCGACCTCGGGCTGGTAGTAGTAGTCGATGAGACGCTCGGCGTTCTTCTTGTGGCGGGCGTGATGCGGGACCAGAAGATTGTCGCTGGAAAGCATGTAGCCGGCGTCCGGGACCGCGAACCGGATGTCGGAGTTGTCGGCCTGGAGCTGCACGAGGTCCCCGGCCCAGGCGATACAGGCGGCGATGTCGCCCTTGTTGAGGTCGCCCGTGTAGTCGTTGCCGGTGAAGCGGCGGATCTGCCGGCGGTCGACGGCCTTTTGCAGCCGGTCGATCGCGGCGTCGTAGTCGTCGGCGGTGACGTGCTCGGGCCGCTTGCCCATGTCGAGCAGGGTGAGACCGACGGTGTCGCGCATCTCGGAGAGCAGGCCGACGCGGCCCTTGAGCTTGGGGTCGTCCAGGAGCTGGGAGACGGAGTCGACGGTGCGGCCGCCGGTCGCCTTGCGGTTGTAGGCGATGACGGCGGGGATGCCGGTCCAGGGGTAGGAGTGGGCGCGGCCGGGGTCCCAGTCGGGGGTGCGGAAGCCGGGGGCGAGGTTGGCGTAGGCGTGCGGGAGGTTGGCGGCGTCCAGCCGCTGCGCCCAGCCCAGGCCGATCATGCGGCCGGCCATCCAGTCCGTGACGCAGATCAGGTCGCGGCCGATGCCCTGGCCGGCGGCGAGCTGCTTGCTGACCTTGCCGAAGAATTCGACGTTGTCGTTGATGTCCTCGGTGTAGTCGACCCGGATGCCGGTGCGCCGCCGGAAGTCGTCGAGGGTGGGGCGGCTCTTGCCGTCCTCACCGACGTCGATGTACTCGGTCCAGTTGGAGAAGGAGAGCGTTCTCTCCGCCGCGGAGCGGTCCTCGGACGCGTCGTCCGTCCCGGTGCGTCCGGCGGGCGGGATACCGCAGCCGCCCAGCGCGCCGAGGCCGCCGAGCGTGAGCGCTCCGGCGCCGCCCGACCGCAAAAGGGACCGCCGGGTCAACGCCGCACGTGGCTGGTAGCGCTCCATTCGGAATGCCCTTTCCGTAGCTCCAACGGGCTTTGGACGAGGATCCTGACAGAGCCATTCGCCCTGAACAAGGGATTCCGTTGTTGCCTTTTGATTACGCGACCGATTCGGTGAGCCCTCGCGCGGGCGCGTCCACCCGCGCGAAAAGCCGGGGATTTCCGCGCACCATCAGAAAATACCGGCAGGCGGTGCGACGACGCGCACGACGGCGTTCCCGCCGGGCGCGGCGCACCGGCGGGGGCAGGGCCCCGATATCCGGGAACGGTCCGCTCCCGCGGCATTCGAGCGCGGGTGGCGGGCCGGGCAGCGCTTATCGCCCTTTGGCCGTGCGGACTAAGGCCGTGCGGAATTACGGCCGGCCCGGGGCCGGCCGGCATAAGGGTTTTCGTCGGCGGTTTTCAGCGGGCGCCGAACACCGTGCGGTGCCAGTCCTTTCGCGCGACCGCCGTATTGTCGTACATGACGTGTTTGAGCTGGGTGTACTCCTCGAAGGAATAGGCCGACATGTCCTTGCCGTAACCGGAGGCCCGGTGGCCGCCGTGCGGCATCTCGCTGATGATCGGAATGTGGTCGTTGATCCAGACGCAGCCGGCCCGCAGCTCCCGGGTGGCACGGCCCGTGCGGTAGACGTCCCGGCTCCAGGCGGAGGCGGCGAGTCCGTACGGGGTGTCGTTGGCCAGGGCGATGCCCTCGTCGTCACTGTCGAAGGGCAGCACGACCAGGACCGGGCCGAAGATCTCGGCCTGGACGATCTCGCTGTCCTGCGGGGCGCCCGTGATGAGCGTGGGGAGGTAGTAGGCGCCCTTGGCCAGTTCGCCGCCGGGGGCCTCGCCGCCGGTGACGACGGTGGCGTACGAGCGGGCCCGGTCGACGAAACCCGCGACCCTCTCCCGCTGGGCACGTGAGATCAGCGGACCGAGATCGGTCCGGTCGTCGAAGGGGTCGCCGAGCCGGACGGTGGCCATCAGATCGGCCACGCCGCGCACGAACGCCTCGTACAGCGGCCGCTGCACATACGCGCGGGTCGCGGCCGTGCAGTCCTGGCCGGTGTTGATGAGCGAGCCCGCGACCGCGCCGTGGACCGCGGCCTCCAGGTCGGCGTCGTCGAAGACGACGAAGGGGGCCTTGCCGCCGAGTTCCAGATGGATCCGCTTGACGGTGGCGGTGGCGATCTCGGCGACCCGCTTGCCCACGGCGGTGGAGCCCGTGAAGGAGGTCATGGCGACGGACTGGTGGCCGACGAGACGCTCGCCGGCGCCCTTCCCCGTCCCGCTGACGACGTTGACCACCCCGTCCGGGATTCCGGCGTCGGTGGCCGCCCGGGCGAACATCAGGGAGGTCAGCGGGGTCGTCTCGGCGGGCTTGAGCACGATGGTGTTGCCCGCCGCGATCGCCGGCAGGACCTTCCACGCCGCCATCTGGAGGGGGTAGTTCCAAGGGGTGATCGAGCCGACGACACCGATCGGCTCCCGCCGTACGTACGAGGTGTGGTCGGCGCTGTACTCCCCCGCCGACCTGCCCTCCAGATACCGGGCGGCGCCCGCGAAGAAGGCGGTGTTGTCGACCGTGCCCGGCACGTCGAACTCGGTGGTGAGCCTGATCGGCTTGCCGCACTGCGCCGACTCGGCCCGCGCGAAGTCCCCGGCCCGCTCGGCGAGCACGGCGGCGAACCGGGTCAGCGCGTCCGAACGCTCGCCCGGGGTGGCGCCCGCCCACTCGGGGAAGGCCCGCTCGGCGGCGGCCACGGCCGCGTCGACGTCGGCCTCCCCGGCCGGCTCGTAGCCGAGGATCTCCTCCCCGGTCGCCGGGTCGACGACCGCGAGCCGCCGGCCGGACGTCCCGGCCCGCGCGCTGCCGCCGATGTACTGGGCGCCCTCGGCGAACCGTTCCGTGGCGTCGAACCGTTGACTCATGGCGCACTCCTCCGCCGACCGCGATGACCTGGGACGGGCGTAGCTCCAACCGGTATCGGATGTCGATCCTGGCAGAGGTACCAGCTCACAACAAGGGATTCCGTCGCGGCGTTTTGGGTCCGCGACGGAATCAGTGAGCTGTGCCGCAATCAGTCGGCAAGGGGGCGAGCCCCGGGGAGCGCCTTCGGCGGGAGCCCTCGAACCCCTGGGGCGCCCCCTGGGAAAGCCGAACTCTTAGGAGAGCGCCCCGAGGGATCCCAGAAGGCTCGCGGCCAGCGCGAGCCATATGAGCGGAAGCGCCAGGGAGGTGATGCCGAGCGCGAGGCCGGCGGTGGCGGCACCACGGTTGAACGCCTCGCCCTTGGTCACCCGAGAGCGGCCGACGCCGCCGAAGATGATCGCCAGGATGCCGAGGACGAAGGCGAAGAACCACAGGATGCCGGTCAGCCCGCACACCGCGCCGACGATGCCGCACACCAGGCCCGCGGTGCCCATGCCGTTGCGCGGCTGCGCCGCCATCGGGTACCCGGGGTAGCCGACGGGCTGTTGGGCATAGGGCTGGACCGGAGGCGCCGCCGGGTAGTTGGTGGCCGCCGGATAGCCGTAACCCGGCTGCGACGGGGTGGGCGGCTGTTGCGGGGGCTGGGGCGTCGCGTAAGGGTTCTGCTGATAATCGGACATGGTGGGCTCCTCCATGAAATGGCGTCGGGCAATGCTATGGCCAGAGATCACACGGAGTCAGCCACGTTCCGCTGTCGGTGCCGGGTGACAGAATGACGGCATGAGTGACAACGGGGGCGACAACAGGGGTAGCGGCGTGCGGAACGGGAGCGGACACGAGTCGGCCCCGGCGGCGGAAGCGGTCGCCGACGGTCCGCG
Organism: Streptomyces sp. NPDC042259; assembly: GCF_055582085.1. Lineage (NCBI taxonomy): Bacteria > Bacillati > Actinomycetota > Actinomycetes > Kitasatosporales > Streptomycetaceae > Streptomyces > Streptomyces sp. NPDC042259. Next base: position 79,329 of record NZ_JBVJDW010000005.1, read on the forward strand.
TTCGGTCGCGGAATTGCGGGCGGCCCTCGCGCGGGGCGAGCGCGTCAAGTACGTGTATTTCTGGGGACACCGGCCGCGCCGGGACGGCAGCGTGGGGCCGAGTTGCTTCAGCCAGTGGTGGGAATCGCCGTTCTCGGTGGACGGCGTCGCCTATGCCACGGCCGAGCACTGGATGATGGCGGGCAAGGCCCGCCTCTTCGGCGACCTTGAGGCGGAGGCTCGGGTGCTGGCGGCCGGCCACCCCAAGCAGGCCAAGGACGCGGGCCGTTCGGTGCGCGGATTCGACGAGGACATCTGGCGGCGGCACCGCTACGCGCTGGTGGTCGAGGGCAGTGTCCACAAATTCGCGCAGCACCCGGAGCTGAGCGCCTATCTGCTCGGCACCGGGGACCGGGTATTGGTGGAAGCCAGTCCCCTGGACCGGATCTGGGGCATCGGGCTGGCCGCCGACGACGAGCGGGCGGCGGACCCGGACCGGTGGCTCGGGGAGAATCTGCTGGGCTTCGCGCTGATGGAGGCCCGTCAGCGGCTGGCGGGCGCCGGGAAGGTGAGCGAGGCGGGTCCGGGCGGCGCCGGCATATAGGCGCCGTAGGTCGCGTCGGGGTCGTCGGGGGCGTACCGGGTGTCGTCCTCCTCGTCGTCGATGTTGATGTAGACGACGACCATCAGGGCGGTGGCGACGAGCGCGGCACCGCCGAGGATCAGCCCCGCGAGGGCCTGCCCGGCGTTGGTCGCCTCCCCCGAGCGCGTCTTGCCGCGGCCTATCGCGCCGAAGACGATCGCGAGCACCCCGCATATGAAGCTGAACACCAGCGTCCAGCACAGGGCCGTGCCGATGATGCCGAGCACGAGGGCGGCGACGCCGAGGCCGTTGTTGGGTGTCATCCGGGGCGCCTGCCAGCCCTGCCCGTAGGCGGCGGCCGGCGGGTAGCCGTAGTCCCCCTGACCGTACGGGGGTTGCCCGTACGGCGGCTGCCCGTAGGGCGTCTGCCCGCCGTAGGGCGGCACGGGCGGCTGGGGGTAGCCGGACGGGGTGTACGGGGCCTGGCCGTAGGCGCTGCCGCCCGGGTACGCGCTCGGCGTCCCCGGGCCGGTCGGCGCGAGCGGCACGGGCGGCACCCCGCCGGACGCCGGCTCGGCGGGAGCGGGGGCCGGTGCGGCGGCGGGCACGGCCGTCTGGGTGGGCTGCGACGGGAAGGCGGGTGCGGGCGGCGCGGCGGCGGCCGTCGGCGGCTCCCCGGCGGGCCGGGGGTCCGGCTTCTCCAGCGGCACACGGTGCTCCGGCGGGGCCCAGGGGCTTGTGCCCCGCGGCTCCGGCTGCGCGTCCTTGTCGGACATGTCCCTCCCCTGTCGTTATCCCGTCATGCTAAGGCCTGGGCACGGCGGCGTCGCCCGCCCCGCATACGATGATCGGCACCTACCGAACCGCCCTGGAGGCCGTGCATGTCCGTACTCGACTCGTTCATCGCCGGGCTTCCGAAGGCCGAGCTGCATGTCCACCATGTCGGCTCCGCGTCCCCGCGCATCGTCGCCGAGCTGGCGGCCCGCCACCCGGACTCGCCGGTGCCGACGGATCCCGAGGCCCTCGCGGACTTCTTCACCTTCCGTGACTTCGCGCATTTCATCGAGGTCTATCTGTCCGTGGTCGACCTGATCCGCGACGCGGAGGACGTACGTCTGCTGACGTACGAGGTCGCCCGCGACATGGCCCGGCAGAACATCCGCTACGCCGAACTCACCGTCACCCCCTACAGCTCGACCCGGCGCGGCATCCCCGACGCGGCGTTCGTGGAGGCCATCGAGGACGCCCGCAAGTCCGCGGAGGCGGAACTGGGTGTGGTGCTGCGCTGGTGCTTCGACATTCCGGGCGAGGCCGGTCTGCGCTCGGCCGAGGAGACGGCCCGGATCGCCTGTGACCTGAAGCCCGAGGGCCTGGTCTCCTTCGGGCTGGGCGGCCCGGAGATCGGTGTGCCCCGGCCGCAGTTCAAGCCCTACTTCGACCGGGCCATCGCCGCCGGGCTGCACAGCGTCCCGCACGCGGGGGAGACGACGGGGCCGCAGACCATCTGGGACGCCCTCGTCCACCTGCGCGCGGAGCGCATCGGACACGGCACGAGCGCCACGCGGGACCCGAAGCTGCTGGCCCATCTCGCGGAGCGGCGCATCCCGCTGGAGGTCTGCCCGACCTCGAACCTGGCCACCCGCGCGGTGACCGACCTGGACGCGCATCCCCTCAAGGAGATGGTCGCGGCGGGCGTGCTGGTCACGATCAACAGTGACGACCCGCCCATGTTCGGCACGGACCTCAACACGGAGTACGCGGTCGCCGCCCGGCTGCTGGACCTCGACGCGACCGGTGTCGCGGCCCTCGCGAAGAACGCCGTCGAGGCGTCCTTCATGGACCCCGCGGGCAAGGCGGCACTGGCCAAGGAGATCGACGCCTACACCGCACTCTCGGGAAGCTGACCGGCCGGGGCGGGCAGCGGGGCGCGAGCCGGCGTGCCGGACCGCCCTGCCCCGACCTGACTCCCGCCACAATGGACCCATGGCCATCACGGACACCAAGGACACCGGCACCGAGGACGAGCGCGGGAGCATCGGCGTGGCGCGGGCGGGCGCCGGACCGGCCGTCCCCGCCGGGGCGTTCACCGCCGTCGCCCACCGCGGCGACCCCTACGTCCATCGCGAGAACACCCTCCCCTCGATCCGTTCGGCGCTGCGGGCCGGGGCCGGGGCGGTGGAGATCGACGTCCGGCTGACCCGCGACGGCGTGCCCGTCCTGCTGCACGACGCGGACCTGTGGCGTCTGTGGCGCCACGACGTGCGCCTCTGCGCGGTGTCGGCCGCCGAGTTGCGCGAGCTGACCGGCGGCGAGGTGCCGACCCTGCGCGAGGCGCTCGCCGAACCGGGCCCGGGCCGGCTGTTCATCGATCTGCCGGACGCCTCGGCCGCCAACGAGACCGTCGCCGAGGTGCACGCCGCCGGTGCCGCCGACCGCGTGTACTACTGCGGCGGCCCGGCCTCGATGCGCGCCGTCCGCCGCGCGGACGCCGAGGCGGAGACCGCGCTCACCTGGACCACCGTCGCCCCGCCCCGCGCCACGCTGCTCGCCGAGCTGCGTCCGCGCTGGCTCAACTACCGCTTCGGGCTGGTGAGCCGGGAGCTGGTCGCCCGCGACCACGCCCTGGGACTGCTGGTCTCGGCGTGGACGGCGGACACCCGGTTCACCATGCGCCGGCTGCTGGCCGCCGGTGTCGACGCGATCACCACGAACCGCATCGGTACCCTGCGCTCGCTGCTGCCCGCCTGAGGCAGCGCACGGCCTGGCCCCCGGGTCTCACAGACCGACGATCTCGTTCCACTCCTTGGTGAAGCCGGGGCGCTCCTTGGAGGTCATGTCGCGAGCGGTGGCCAGGCGCTTGCGCATGTCGTCGCTGGGGAAGACCAGAGGGTTCTCCGCCAGCTCCGCGAGTTCCTTGTCCTGCGACGAGGCGAGGACGTCCCGCGCGGCCGGTACGGGACAGACGTAGTTGACCGCGGTGGCCAGTCGCGCGGCGACGTCGGGCCGGTAGTAGTAGTCGACGAGCCGCTCCGCGTTGCGCTTGTGGCGGGCGAGGTTGGGGATCATCAGGCTCTCGGCCCACAGCTCCGCGCCCTCCTCCGGGACGACGAACTCGATGTCGGGGTTGTCGGCCTGGAGCTGGATGACGTCACCGGAATAGGCCTGGCAGGCCAGGACGTCACCGGAGGACAGGTCCTTGATGTAGTCGTTGCCGGTGAAGCGGCGGATGTGGCGCTTGCGGACGAGACGGCGCAGCCGGTCGGTCATGGTGTGGAAGTCGTCGGCGGTCCAGCGGGTGACATCGGCGCCGTTGCCCTGCATGAGCAGGCAGAACGCCTCGTCCAGCCCGGCCAGGAGGGTGACCCGGCCGCGCAGGTCGTCCTTCCACAGGTCCGAGGTGTGCCGGATCTCGCGGCCGAGCTTCTTGCGGTTGTAGGCGATGCCGGTGATGCCGGACTGCCAGGGAACGGCGTGCTTGCGCCCCGGGTCGAAGGGGGGCTCGCGCAGCAGGGGGTCGAGATGGCGGGTGACGTTCGGCTGCCGGGAGCGGTCCATCTCCTGCACCCATCCCAGGTGGACGTAGCGCGCGCACATCCAGTCGCTGACCACGACGAGGTCCCGGCCGGTGTCCTGGTGGTTCATCAGGGCCGGGCTGACCTTGCCGAAGAACTCGTCGTTGTCGTTGATCTCCTCGGTGTACTTCACCGATACGCCGCTGGCCTTCTCGAACTCCGCCAGGGTCGGCCGGACCTCCGCGTCCTCTTCGTCGGTGTCGATGTAGAGCGGCCAGTTGGCGAAGACGAGCCGCTTGTCGCTGCCGGAGCGGTCCGCCGCGGCCCGGTCCCCGGGGCGCACATACGCGGCCGGTACGCCGCAGCCGGCGAGCGCGGCGCCTCCGGCGCCGGCGCCCAGAGTGCGCAGCAGGGACCGGCGGGTCAGGGACGTCACGGCGTTCACTCGCATTCCGGCAGGAGGGTCGGTCGGATCTTCGCGGACAAGGTACGGCCTGTCCGGGAGGGCCGGGCGGGAGCGGTTGTGTGGACGACGAGCGCGCTCGGGGCGCACAGGGCGGCGGCCGACCGGAGTACGAGGAGGCTCATCGCCCGGGCGTCGATGATACCGAGGACGAGGCCGTTGCCGACGCCCGGGCACAGCAGCAGGCCGGCGGCCTGGAGATGCCCATTGAGCCCGTCCGGCGATTGAGGACGCGCCCGCAGGGCGCCCGCCGCCGCAGGCGGCACGAACCGGCCCGCAGCCAAAAGTCCGCCGAGCACGGAAACAGCGGTGGCCCCACCGGAGGTCCCGGTGGGGCCACCGCCCGTCACACCCCGACACCCCCGGAGGGGATCAGTCGAGCGACGTCATCACGTGCTTGACGCGGGTGTAGTCCTCGAAGCCGTAGGCGGAGAGGTCCTTGCCGTAGCCGGACTTCTTGAAGCCGCCGTGCGGCATCTCGGCGACCAGCGGAATGTGGGTGTTGATCCACACACAGCCGAAGTCGAGCTTCTTCGACATCCGCATGGCGCGCCCGTGGTCCTTGGTCCACACCGACGAGGCCAGGGCGAATTCCACGCCGTTGGCGTACGTGACGGCCTGCGCCTCGTCCGTGAAGGGCTGGACGGTGATGACCGGTCCGAAGACCTCGTGCTGGACGATCTCGTCGTCCTGCTTGAGCCCGGAGACGACGGTCGGGGCGTAGAAGTAGCCCTTCTCGCCGACCCGGTGGCCACCGGCCTCGACCTTGGCGTGGGCGGGCAGCCGCTCGATGAAGCCGCTCACCTGCTTGAGCTGGTTGGCGTTGTTGAGCGGGCCGTACAGCACATCCTCGTCGTCCGGCTGTCCGGTCTTGGTGTCCGTGGCGGCCTTGGCCAGCGCGGTCACGAACTCGTCGTGGATCGACTCGTGCACGAGCACCCGGGTCGCGGCCGTGCAGTCCTGGCCCGCGTTGAAGTAGCCCGCGACCGCGATGTCCTCGACGGCCTTGGCGATGTCGGCGTCCTCGAAGACGACGACCGGCGCCTTGCCGCCCAGCTCCAGGTGGACGCGCTTGAGGTCCTTGGAGGCGGACTCGGCGACCTGCATGCCGGCCCGTACGGAACCGGTGATGGAGGCCATGGCGGGCACGGGGTGCTCGACCATCAGCCGGCCGGTCTCGCGGTCACCGCAGATGACGTTGAAGACGCCCTTGGGGTGGCCCAGCTCCTCCAGCACCCCGCCGATGATCTCGGCGATGAGGACGGTGGAGGCCGGGGTGGTGTCCGAGGGCTTGAGGACGACCGTGTTGCCCGCGGCGAGGGCCGGGGCGAACTTCCACACGGCCATCATCATCGGGTAGTTCCACGGCGCGACCTGCGCGCAGACGCCGATCGGCTCACGCCGGACGATGGAGGTCAGCCCCTCCATGTACTCGCCCGCGGAGCGGCCCTCCAGCAGGCGGGCGGCACCGGCGAAGAAGCGGATCTGGTCCACCATCGGCGGGATCTCTTCGCTGCGGGTGAGCCCGATCGGCTTGCCGGTGTTCTCGGACTCGGCGGCGATCAGCTCCTCCGCGCGCGCCTCGAAGGCGTCGGCGATCTTGAGGAGGACCTTCTGCCGCTCCGCGGGCACCAGGTCCCGCCAGGCCGGGAACGCTTCCTCGGCCGCGGCCATGGCCGCGTCGACGTCCGCGGCACCGGACAGCGCGGCGGTGGCGTACGCCTCGCCCGTGGTCGGGTTGACCACCTCGGTGGTGCGGCCGTCGGCGGCGTCCCGGAACTCCCCCGCGATGTAGTTGCGCAAACGGCGCAGCTCGGTGGTCACTGTGCCACCCCTCCTGTCTGATGTCCGATGGATGAGACACAGCCTAGTCACTGGGGCAACGCTTTCGACATACCCGTCAGCGGTGAACGACGGATTCAGTTAAATCGCATCGCTTTCGCAACGAATTTCATTGCTCCAGGGTTGCGAGACGGCCGAGTCCCATGCACAGTGGTGCTCGTGGCCACTCGTAGCGCAGATCCAAAAGGCGTGCACGGCACGCCGCCGATCGATGCCGTCTCCCTGGCGATCATCGAACAGCTCCAGGAGGACGGCCGCCGCCCTTACGCGGCGATCGGCAAGGCCGTCGGCCTCTCCGAGGCCGCGGTCCGGCAGCGCGTACAGAAGCTTCTCGACCAGGGCGTCATGCAGATCGTCGCCGTCACCGACCCGCTCACCGTGGGGCTGCGGCGGCAGGCGATGGTCGGCATCAACGTCGAGGGCGACCTCGATCCGGTCGCCGACGCCCTGACCGCGATGGACGAGGTGGAGTACGTCGTCATGACCGCGGGCTCCTTCGATCTCCTCATCGAGATCGTCTGCGAGGACGACGACCACCTCCTGGAAATGATCAACAAGCGCATCCGGACCCTCCCGGGCGTGCGCTCGACCGAAAGCTTCGTCTACCTCAAGCTCCGCAAGCAGACCTACACATGGGGAACCCGATAGCCGTGAGCAAGGACCTCTCCCAGACGGCGTACGACCACCTGTGGATGCACTTCACCCGCATGCAGTCGTACGAGAACGCCCCCGTGCCGACCATCGTCCGCGGCGAGGGCGCCTACATCTTCGACGACAAGGGCAAGCGCTACCTCGACGGTCTCGCCGGGCTCTTCGTGGTCCAGGCCGGCCACGGCCGCGCCGAACTCGCCGAGGCGGCCAACAAGCAGGCGCAGGAGCTGGCCTTCTTCCCCCTGTGGAGCTACGCCCACCCCAAGGCGATCGAGCTGGCCGAGCGGTTGGCGCACTACGCCCCCGGCGACCTCAACAAGATTTTCTTCACCACCGGTGGCGGCGAGGCCGTCGAGACCGCCTGGAAGCTGGCGAAGCAGTACCACAAGCTCACCGGCAACCACACGAAGTACAAGGTCATATCCCGGGCCGTCGCCTATCACGGCACCACCCAGGGCGCCCTGTCCATCACCGGCCTGCCGGCGCTGAAGGCCCCCTTCGAGCCGCTGGTCCCCGGTGCCCACAAGGCCCCGAACACCAATCTGTACCGCGCGCCGATCCACGCCGACGACCCCGAGGCCTTCGGCCGCTGGGCCGCCGACCAGATCGAGCAGCAGATCCTCTTCGAGGGCCCGGACACCGTCGCGGCCGTCTTCCTGGAGCCCGTGCAGAACGCGGGCGGCTGCTTCCCGCCGCCGCCCGGCTACTTCCAGCGGGTGCGCGAGATCTGCGACCGGTACAACGTGCTGCTCGTCTCGGACGAGGTCATCTGCGCCTTCGGCCGCCTCGGCACGATGTTCGCGTGCGACAAGTTCGGCTACGTGCCGGACATCATCACCTGCGCCAAGGGCATGACCTCGGGCTACTCCCCGCTCGGCGCCACCGTCGTCTCCGACCGCATCGCCGAGCCGTTCTACCGGGGCGACGCGACGTTCCTGCACGGCTACACCTTCGGCGGCCACCCGGTCTCCGCGGCGGTCGCGCTCGCCAACCTCGACATCTTCGAGCGCGAGGGCCTCAACCAGCACGTGCTGGACAACGAGTCGGCGTTCCTGTCGACCCTGTCCAAGCTGCACGACCTGCCGATCGTCGGCGACGTCCGGGGCAACGGCTTCTTCTACGGCATCGAGCTGGTGAAGGACAAGGCCACCAAGGAGTCGTTCACCCCCGAGGAGTGCGAGCGGCTGCTCTACGGCTTCGTATCGAAGAAGCTCTTCGAGAACGGTCTGTACTGCCGGGCCGACGACCGCGGCGACCCGGTCATCCAGCTCTCGCCGCCGCTGATCGCCGATCAGTCGACGTTCGACGAGATCGAGCAGATCGTCCGCGGCGTCCTCACCGAGGCCTGGACGAAGATCTGACGGCGCCTCGGGCGTCGGCGCCCTGAACGGGACCCGACGGGCGGCCCACCGGCCCGTCCCCCGGCCGTGGTTCCCCGCGCGCACCCCCACACCCCACCACGCGCGCGGGGGACCACGGTTTTCCCTCGCCCCGGCGGCCCCGGGCGGCCGGGACCGGCCCGGCTCACGCGCCGTCGCACCTCCGCTCGCGCGGGCCGCGCGGATGCGCTCCGACGGGCTCCGGCTCAAAAACGACCCTCCGGGATGAGCCCGACCGGAGGAAACTGGGCCGCTCCCGCGTCGAGCCTGGGCGGAGGCTAGGATCCCCGTTCCGTACGGTGCCAGTGACCCAATGGCCTCCCGGTTCGTTCACCCGGACAGGGGAACGGACCCTTCAGCGACCCGAGGTGCTCGACATGGTGGCCCCGCCGGACAACGACGTGCTCTGGGCACGCGGTCTGCATTACGCCTACAGCGGTTCCCCCGCTCTCGCCGGTGTCTCCATCGGCGTCCGCGAAGGCGAGATCCTCGCCGTCACCGGGCCGCGCGGCTCCGGGAAGACCACACTCCTGAGGTGCCTCTCGGGCCAGCTCCTGCCCGACCCCGGCGAGGTGTGGTTCAACAGCGCGCCCGTGCACACCCTCTCCCGCTCGGCACGGGAACGGCTGCGCCGGGAGCGCTTCGGCTGGATCGGCAGCGAACCGCACCTGCTGCCCGAGCTGACCGGCTGGGAGAACGCCGCCCTGCCCCTGCTGGCCCGCGGCGTCGGCCACCGTGCCGCCAAGCGGACCGCCGGGGAGTGGCTGGAGCGCCTCGACGTCGGCGACTGCGCCCGCAAGCGCCCGGGGTCCCTGCACCAGGCGCAGCGCCAGCGGATCGCCATCGCCCGGGCGCTGGCGGGCGAGCCGACGGTGGTCTTCGCGGACGAGCCGACGGCCCCGCTGCACACCACCGACCGGGCCCAGGTACTGCGCACCCTGACCACGGCCGCGCGCTCGCACCGGATCACGGTCGTCCTCGCCACGCTCGACGACGAGAGCGCCACCCTCGCCGACCGTACGGTCACCTTGACCGACGGCCGCCGGGGCGGTGCGATCCCGGCTCCGGAGTCGCCCGGTGGAGAGGGCAGGGCCGCGTGCTCAGTCTCCGCCTAGCGCGCGGCGCGCACCCGCTCGTCCTGCTGCGCCGGCTGCTGGTCGCCGCCGCCGCGTCGGGAGTCGGTTTCCTGCTGCTGTGCACCCTGGGGTACGCGGTGGCCCACCCCAAGGAGCCCGAAGGCTCGCTCGTACGGCTCCTGTGGTGTGTGGTGCCGCTGGCGGCGGCGGTGCAGTTCGCCGTCGCCGTCGCCCGTACGGATCCCGCCACCCGTCCCCGGGACGGCCTGGACGCCGTCGGCCTCGGGCCCGTGGCGCTGTCGCTGCTGGCCGCCGCGTCGACGGCGCTGTCCTGCGCGGTCGGCAGCTGCGTCGCGCTGCTCGGCTACCTCGAACTCCGCGGCGACCTCCATCTGACGCCGCTGGGCGGCTCCGCGGCCAAGCCGCTGGACGGGGGCGAGCCACTGCCCTGGGCCGCGGCCCTGACCCTGCTGTCCGTGGTGCCGGTGCTGGCCGCCGCGGCGTGCGCGGTCATGGTACGCCCCGGTGAGCGGACTCCCGAGGGCCTCGCGGCCGACGCCACCGCCCCCGCCGCCAAGGCTCCCGGGCCGAAGCGCGCTCACAGCGGTCTGCCCTGGGGCGTCGCCGTGATCGCCACCGGACTCGCCCTGGAGTCCTACGCGAGTGACGGACCGGCACCCCCCGCCGAGGCGCTGCTGAACCTGCCCGGACAGGGCGACGGCGCCTCCCCCGGTCTCGTCGGCGGTTGGCTGCTGGTATGTCTCGGCCTCTGTCTGGCCGGGCCGGGGCTGACTTACTGGTGCGGGGTGCTGCTGTCGGCCGGCCGGCCCGGACCCGTACGCCTGCTGGCCGGGCGCATACTGCAGGACGCCGCCCCACGGCTCGGCCGGCCGCTCGGCGTGCTGTGCGCGGTCGCCTCGGCGGCCCTGGCCGCCGTCGAGCTGTACGGGGCGGCCTGGGAGCCCTCCGGCGCCCGTCCCTTCGGCCCGCTCACCGGCCTCGGCGCGGCGCTCGTCATGGCCTGCGTCACGGCCACGGCGCTCACCGCCGCCCTGGACACCCGGCAGTCCCGCGCCGATGTCGCGGCGACCTTGCTGCGGCTGGGCGTCCCCGCCTCGCTGCTGCGCGGTGCGGCCGCCGTGCGCACCTGCGCGCTGGTGGCCGTGATGGCCCCGCTGACCTGGGTGGTCGGGGAGTTGGCGGCCATGCCGCTGACCCGGTGAGGCGGGACGGGCCGCACAGCGCGGGCCGACGTGGCGACGCCCCGGCCGGGGAAGGCCGGAAGGGGCCCCGGGCCAGGACCTAGCATGGCGGGATGCAGCCGAACACCCCTTCCCCAGCTGGTTCCCCCGCCGACTCCCCTCTGGGGTCCGACCGTGAGATCGAGACCCTGGAGGAGTTCGACCGGGCCGTCGCCGCGGGCTCGCTCGGCGGATACCGCGTGCAGTCCGTCGACCTGACGGCCCGTACGGCCGAGCTGGCGGCCGTGGACACCATGGAGGCCGTGTTCCTCGGCTGCCCGATGGAACCCGAGGCGGCCGCGAAGGTACGGGCCGGGGGCGCACTGGTCTTCCCGCCCGTGCCCTTCCTGCCGTTCAACCCCTACCGGGCCGCGCTCTACCGCCCGCAGGAGCTGTTCGAGGGCCTGGAGAAGGGCTACGAGAACACCCCGGACGCCCTCGCCTACGCGTGGTTCGAAAGGACCAAGTCGGACGGTGACATATTCGCCTCGATGCTGCGGAGCATCCACGACGACGCCGTGTCCGACGCGCTGGACGAGCAACTGGCCGGGCAGCGCGTGGTGGGCGTCATGGGCGGTCACGCCCTGCAGCGCGGCTCCGCCGGGTACGCCGGGGCGGCCCGGCTCGGCCGGTCGCTGGCCCGCGCCGGTCTGACCGTCGCCACCGGCGGCGGGCCGGGCGCCATGGAGGCCGCGAACCTCGGCGCGTACGCCGCGCCCCTGGCGGACGCCGTGCTGGACGAGGCCCTGGAGCTGCTGGCCGGCGTCCCGCACTTCACCCCCTCGGTCGCCGAGTGGGCGGCCGCCGCGTTCACCGTGCGGTCGGCCTTCCCCGGCGGCGGGCCCTCGGTGGGCATCCCCACCTGGTTCTACGGACACGAGCCGCCGAACGCCTTCGCCTCGCACATCGCGAAGTACTTCGCGAACGCCACCCGTGAGGACGGTCTGCTCGCCCGCGCGAGCGCCGGAGTGGTGTTCCTGCCGGGCGCGGCGGGCACCGTGCAGGAGATCTTCGACAACGCGACGCCCAACTACTACCAGTCGCGCGGCGAGCCGACCCCGATGGTGCTCGTGGACCGCGCGCACTGGACGCGGGAGCTGCCGGCCTGGCCCCTGCTGGAGGCGCTGGCGGCCGGGCGGCCGATGGCCGGGCGCATCGCGCTGGTCGATTCGGTCGACGAGGCACCGGAGGCACTGGCCCGGCTCACGGCGCAGCAGGGCTGAACGGGCCGGGGCGAGCGAGGGGCGAGCGGGGCCGGGGGGTGCGCGGCGGGCGTGGCCGACGGTGGCCCGCCGTGCTCCCGCGCACCACAAGCCCTTGACTATTTCTTGACCCAAGGCAACTTCCGCGCGGAAAAACGCGTCTGCTTCAGGAGCACGACGGTTTATCAGGCGAACGGAGCTATTGGTGATCATCGGCCTTCTGACGGCTGTCGCGGCCTCGGCCTGTTACGGCACGGGCTCGGTCCTGCAAGCCGTGGGATCGCGCAAATCGGCCCGCCGGGAGGCCGCGGCGGCCTCCACGACGGGTACGACGCAGCATGGCGGCCCCAGTCTCTCCTCCACCGCCAAGGCCGCGGTGACGTGGGAGTTCATGGTCGGTACGGTGCTGGACTTCCTCGGCTTCGGACTCGGCGCGCTGGCCGCTCGGATGCTGCCGCTGTTCCTCTCCCAGACCGTCATCAGCGCCAATCTCGTCGTCACCGCCGTACTGAGCATCAAGCTCCTGGGCATCCGGCTGACCAAGCCCGAGTGGCTGTCGATCGGTGTCGTCTGCTCGGCGCTGGTCCTGCTGGCCACCGCCGCGGGCCACGAGGGCAACGGCGACGCCGCACGGTCCACCCACTGGTGGCTGCTGATCATCTCGCTGGTGCTGATGATCGGCGGCACGATCGCCGTCCGTCTGCTGGGGTCGAAGTCCGCGATCCTCGCCGGTCTGCTGTCCGGCCTGGGCTTCGGCGCCATCGGCGTCGGCGTGCGCATCCTCGACGGCATCGACCCGTTCGACCTGCCCACGCTGATCGCCGACCCGGCGCTGTACGCCATCCTCATATCCGGCACCATCGGCATGTACCTGCACACGGTCGCCCTGCAGATCGGCTCGGTCAACGGTGCCACGGCCGCCCTCGTGGTCGGCGAGACCGTTCTGCCCGGCATCATCGGGGTGCTGATGCTCGGTGACAGCTCCCGTGACGGCCTCGCCTGGATGGCGGTCACGGGCTTCCTGCTGGCCGTGGCGGGCGCGGTCGCGGTCGCCTGGTACGGCGAACCGGAGAGCGCGGTGGCCCCGGAGCCCGGACCCGCGGCGCGGGACCTCGCACCGGCCCCGGCGGAACCGGCCCCCACGAAGACGGGCTGAGCTGCGGTCACCGTCATGAGAGAGCCCCCCGCGCCGTCCTCGGGACGGCGCGGGGGGCTCTCTCGTCCCGGCTGGGACGGGCCTCGTTCCGGCTCAGTCGGCGGTGCCGTCCTCGGCGGGGCCGAGCACCACCACCTCGTCCACGTCGAAGCCGACGCCCACGCGGGCGCCCGGCTCCGGAGCGCCCCGCAGGTCGCACGCCGCCTCCAGCTCCGGCCCGGCGGAGGGCCGCAGCAGCACCACCACGTGGTCGCCGCGGAACGTCCGGCCGGTGACCGTGCACGGCAGGCCCTCCGACGCGGGCAGCAGCCGCACCCCGGCGGGGCGCACGAGCAGCCTGCACCTGCCCTGCCGTGACCCGGCCGGCACGGGCACGCTCCCCCACACGGTGTCGGCGCGCTCACCGCCGACCGTCGCCCCGACCACGTTGTCGAAGCCGAGGAAACGGGCCACGAACTCCGACGCCGGCCGCTGCCACACCTCCAGCGGCGTCCCGGCCTGGGCGATCCGCCCGTCGCGCATCACCAGCACCCGGTCGGCGAGCGCGAAGGCCTCGCCCTGGTCGTGGGTGACCGCCAGCACCGTGGTGCCGAGCCGGCCGAAGAGCTGCCGGAGTTCCACGACGAGGCGCTCGCGCAGACCGCGGTCGAGCTGGCCGAGCGGCTCGTCGAGCATCAGCAGCCGCGGCCGGGGCGCGAGCGCCCTCGCCAGGGCCACCCGCTGCTGCTCGCCACCGGACAGCGCCGCGACGGACCGCCGCTGCGCGCCCGGCAGGCCCACCATGTCGAGCAGCTCCGCGACACGGCGCTCCGCCTCCGCGCGCCCGACCTTGCGCATCCGCAGCCCGAAGCCGACGTTGCCGCCGACGTCCCGCTGCGGGAAGAGCTGGTGGTCCTGGAACATCAGGCCCACCCCGCGCCGGTGGACGGGCACGCCGCCCTGGTCGGCGCCGGAGAGGAGGACCCGCCCGCCGTCCGCGGGCTGCAGCCCCGCGACGACCCGCAGCAGCGTGGACTTGCCGCTGCCGCTCGGCCCGAGCACACAGACCGTCTCGTGCTCGGCGACCGCCAGGTCCACCGCGTCCAGGGCCGTCCGCCCGCCGAAGCGGACGGTGACGTTGTCCAGGCGCAGCAGGTCCTGGTGCGACGGGGACATCTAGAACTCTCCCGAACGGTCGGTGCGCACGCGCTCCAGTACCAGCAGCGCCGCCGCGCACACCAGCATCAGGATGGTGCTGAGGGCCATGGCCTGGCCGTAATTGAGTTCCCCGGGGCGGCCGAGCAGCCGGGCCACGGCCACCGGCAGGGTGGGGTTGTCGGGGCGGGCGATGAAGACGGTCGCCCCGAACTCGCCCAGCGACACGGCGAAGGCGAACCCCGCCGCGACCGCCAGCGCCCGTCCGACGAGCGGCAGGTCCACTTCGCGCCACGCGCGCAGCGGGGACGCTCCGAGCACCGCCGCCGCCTCGCGCAGCCGCGCGTCCACCGCGCGCAGCACCGGCAGCATGGTCCGGACGACGAAGGGCACGCCCACCAGGGCCTGGGCCAGCGGGACCAGGATCCAGGAGGAGCGCAGGTCCAGCGGGGGCTCGTCCAGGGTGATCAGGAAGCCGAAGCCGACGGTCACCGCGGAGGTGCCGAGCGGCAGCATGAGCAGCGCGTCGAAGCCCCGTACGAGCCGTCCCGCCCGGCGGGTCAGCGCGGCCGCGGCGAGGCCGCCCACGACGACGGCGATGCCGGTGGCGGCCAGCGCGTAGGCCAGGGAGTTGCCGATGGCTTCCAGGGGGGCGACGACGAAGGTGCCGCCGTTGTCGTCCGCCGAGGCCAGCGCGCGGTAGAACGCCGGGCCGTAGCCGTCGGACCCGTCGAAGGAGCGCAGGACGAGCACGACGAGCGGCACCAGGATCAGCAGCGCCACCACGGCCAGCACGGACGTCAGGAGCGCCCATTGCGCCGCCCCCCGCGGGCGGCGGGAGGTGTGGGAGGCGTCGACGAGCTTCAGCGCGGACTCCCGCCGCCGGACGGTCCGGGCGTGCACGCCCAGCAGCAGGCCCACGGCCACGAACTGCACGAGGGTGAGCACGGCGGCCGTCGGCAGGTCGAGCAGCCGTGCGGTCTGCTGGTAGATCTCCACTTCCAAGGTGGCGTAGCGGGGGCCGCCGAGGATCTGGACCACGCCGAAGGAGGTGAAGGTGAAGAGGAAGACCATGAGGGCGGCGGCGGCCACGGCGGGTGCGAGCGCCGGCAGCGTCACCCGGCGCCAGGCGGCGAGGCGCCCGGCGCCCAGGACCCGGGCCGCCTCCTCCTGGCGTGGGTCGAGCTGGGCCCAGAGGCCGCCGACGGTCCGGACGACGACGGCGTAGTTGAAGAACACATGGGCCAGCAGGATCGCCCAGACCGTGGTGTCCAGGCGCACCCCCCACAGCTCGTCCAGCAGGCCGCCGCGTCCGAGCAGGGCCAGGAAGGCCGAGCCGACCACGACGGTCGGCAGGACGAAGGGGACGGTGACCACGGCCCGCAGCAGTCGCTTCCCGGGGAAGTCGAAGCGGGCGAAGACATACGCGCCGGGCAGGGCGAGGGCGAGGGTCAGGGCCGTGGAGGCGAGGGCCTGCCAGGTGGTGAACCACAGGACGTGGCCGATCCGCTCGTCGCCGAGCACCTCGCCGACGCGGGCGAACTGCCACCGTCCGCCGTCCTTGAGCCCCCGGGCCACGATGGCGGAGACCGGGTAGGCGAAGAACAGACCGAAGAAGGCGACCGGCAGGGCCATCAGGCCGAGCCGGACCGCCGTCTGCCGGGAGAGCCCCTTCGGTCGCTTCGGGGCGGCTACTTCAGGACGAGCGAGGACCATGCCTTGACCCACTGGTCGCGGTTCTTGGCGATCTTCTCCGGGGCGAGGGTCGCGGGATCGGTGATCTTGGCACCGAACCGGGTGAATTCCTCGGGCAGCGCGGCGTCCTGGTTCGCCGGGTTGACGAACATCTGCAGCGGCATGTCCTCCTGGAACTTCTTGCCCAGCAGGAAGTCGATCAGGGCCTGGCCGCCCTCGGTGTTCTTCGCGCCCTTCAGCAAGCCGGCGAACTCCGTCTGCCGGAAGCAGGTGCCGGTCGCGACACCGGTCGGCCCCTCCTTGGGCAGCGGCTTCGCACCGAGCACCTCGGCGGGCGGGCTGGACGCGTAGGAGACGACGAGCGGCTTGTCGCCCTTGGCCTTCTTGCCCGCGGCGGAGCCGGAGAAGCGGTCGTTGTACGCCTGCTCCCAGCCGTCCACGACCTCGACGCCGTTGGCCTTGAGCTTCTTCCAGTAGTCCTGCCAGCCGGCGTCGCCGTACTTGGCGACGGTGCCCAGCTGGAAGGCGAGACCGGGGGACGAGGTGGCCGCGTTCTCGGTGACCAGGAGGTTCTTGTACTCCGGCTTGATCAGGTCGTCGAAGGACGCCGGCGGGCTGAGCTTGTGGCCGGCGAAGTACGCGCGGTCGTAGTTCACACAGATGTCGCCGAAGTCGACGGGCGTGACCCGGTGCTCGGCGGCGTCGGCCTGGAGCGCCTTGGGGACCCGGTCCAGGCCCTTGGCCTCGTACGGGGTGAACAGGCCGTTGTCGAGGGCCCGCGACAGGAGGGTGTTGTCGACGCCGAAGAAGACGTCGCCCTGCGGGTGGCTCTTGGAGAGGACGGCCTGGTTGACGGCCGTCCCGGCGTCCCCGCTCTTGAGCACCTTGACCTTGTACCCGGTGGTCCGGGTGAACTCCTTGAGCACCGCGTCCGACGCGGCGAAGGAGTCGTGCGAGACGAGCGTGACGGTCTTGGAGCCGGCGCCGGAGTCGTCCGAACCGCCGCAGGCGGCCAGCACGGGCACGCCGAGCGCGGTGATGACGGCCGCGCCGACGGCACGCCGGAGGGTGGTGTTCATGAGTGGGTTGACTCCCTACGCCGGTATGACCCGGATCAGGTCCGAGGGTCTGCGGCCCGTGCCGCACTCTCAGCGCTGTGCGCGCTCCCCTGTCGGATGTTCATTTGTGCGAGGTGTTCGCCTGGGCGAGTGGACAGTATCAGCGCTCGGCGGCGGCGAGCTGACCGCACGCTCCGTCGATCTCCTGGCCGCGCGTGTCACGCACGGTGACGGGCACGCCGTGCGCGGCGATCGCCTGGACGAACGCCCGCTCGTCCTCCGGCCGGGAGGCGGTCCACTTCGAACCCGGGGTCGGGTTGAGCGGGATGAGGTTGACGTGCACGCGCTTGCCCTTGAGGAGCCGGCCGAGCAGGTCACCACGCCACGCCTGGTCGTTGATGTCCCGGATGAGGGCGTACTCGATGGAGATCCGGCGGCCGGACTTCTCCGCGTACTCCCAGGCGGCGTCGAGGACCTCGCGGACCTTCCACCGGGTGTTGACCGGCACGAGGGTGTCGCGCAGCTCGTCGTCCGGGGCGTGCAGCGAGACCGCGAGACGGCACTTGAAGCCCTCGTCGGCGAAGCGCAGCATCGCGGGCACCAGGCCGACGGTGGAGACGGTGATGCCGCGCTGCGAGAGCCCGAGGCCGTCCGGCTCGGGGTCGGTCAGACGGCGGATCGCGCCGACGACGCGCTTGTAGTTGGCGAGCGGCTCGCCCATGCCCATGAAGACGATGTTGGAAAGCCGCGCCGGGCCGCCGGGCACCTCGCCGTCGCGCAGGGCGCGCATGCCGTCGACGATCTGGTGCACGATCTCGGCGGTCGACAGATTGCGGTCCAGCCCGGCCTGGCCGGTGGCGCAGAACGGGCAGTTCATGCCGCAGCCGGCCTGGGAGCTGATGCACATGGTGACCCGGTCGGGGTAACGCATGAGCACGGACTCGACCAGCGTGCCGTCGTGCAGCCGCCACAGGGTCTTACGGGTGGTGTCGCTGTCGCACGAGATGTGCCGTACGACGCTCATCAGCTCCGGCAGCAGCTCGGCCGCGAGCTTCTCGCGGGCCGCCGCCGGGATGTCCGTCCATGCCGCCGGGTCGTGCGCGTACCGGGCGAAGTAGTGCTGGGACAGCTGCTTCGCGCGAAACGGCTTCTCGCCGATCGCGGCGACGGCTTCGCGGCGCTCGGCGGGGGTGAGGTCGGCAAGGTGCCGCGGGGGCTTCTTGGCCCCGCGCGGCGCGACGAAAGTGAGTTCTCCGGGTGCAGGCATGGTCCTACCAGTGTCGCAGACATACGGAGAGGGGCCCGCCGCCCTGTGGACAACGTGCCCCTCACCGAAAAAACCGCAGGTCAGGCCATTGGACGAGGAAGACCCCGCCGCGGCTCAGGTGCTGCCGACGAAGACGACCAGCAGCAGCCACACCACCGGGGCGGTCGGCAGCAGCGAGTCCAGCCGGTCCATGATCCCGCCGTGGCCCGGCAGCAGGGCGCCCATGTCCTTGATGCCCAGGTCCCGCTTGATCATCGACTCGCCGAGGTCGCCCAGCGTGGCGCTGACCGCGACCGCGAGGCCCAGCAGCAGACCCTGCCACCACTGCCCGCCGTCGATCAGGAAGTGCGTGCACAGCGCGCCCGCCACCATGGCGAACGCCACCGCGCCGAGCAGCCCCTCCCGGGTCTTGCCGGGGCTGATGCGCGGCGCGAGCTTCTTCTTGCCGAACCGCCAGCCCACCGCGTAGGCACCGGTGTCGCTGACCACCGTGAGCAGCAGGAAGGTCAGGACCCGCCAGGCGCCGTCGTCCGCGGCCAGCATCAGCGCCACGAACGTGGCGAGGAAGGGCACGTAGAAGGCCGCGAAGATGCCCGCCGTGACGTCCCGGAGGTAGTCCTCGGGCGGCTCCGTCATACGCCATACGAGCACCGCGAGCGCGGTGAAGGCCATGGCCACCCACGCGCCCTCGGCGCCGTTCACGAAGCCGGCGACGACCATGGCGGCGCCACCGACCGCGAGCGGCACGAGCGGCGCCCGGATGGCCTTCTTCTCGGCCAGCCGGGAGGTCAGCTCCCACAGCCCGACGACCACGGCCACCACGATGACGCCGAGGAAGACGGGCTTGTAGACGAACAGGGAGGCGAGGATGACGGCACCGAGGCCGACACCCACCCCTATCGCCGCCCGCAGATCGCGCCCGGCGCTCTTCTTCGCCGCGTTCGCCGTCTGAGGGGCAGCGGGCTCCTGCGGCCGGATGTCGGGCTCCTGTTCGTCGCGGAACAGGGGGCCGCCGAAGTCAGCGGCCCCCTGATCACGGTCGTCCTGGTCTCCGCCTGCGTCGGGCACGATGGGCATGGGGCGAGTCTGCGCCGCGTAGGCCGCCTCGTGCACAGGACCCGCCGAACCGGCGGGTCCCTGGTCGGTGGACCCTGCAAAACCGACGCGCGGCGGGGCCCCCCAGGATGCGTCGTTCATCAGACCTCGAGGAGCTCGGATTCCTTGTGCTTGAGCAGCTCGTCCACCTGAGCGACGTACTTCTGGGTGGTGTCGTCGAGCTCCTTCTCCGCGCGACGCACCTCGTCCTCGCCGGACTCCTTGTCCTTGACGAGCTTGTCGAGGAGTTCCTTGGCCTTGCGGCGGATGGAGCGGATCGAGATCTTGGAGTCCTCGGCCTTGGTCTTGGCGACCTTGACGAACTCCTTGCGGCGCTCCTGGGTCAGCTCCGGGAAGGTCACCCGGATGATGTTGCCGTCGTTGCTGGGGTTGACGCCCAGGTCGGAGTCGCGGATGGCCTGCTCGATGTTGCGCAGCGCGCTCTTGTCGAACGGGGTCACCACGGCCATGCGCGGCTCGGGGACCGAGAACGACGCCAGCTGGTTGATGGGCGTCAGCGCACCGTAGTAGTCCGCCACGATCTTGTTGAACATCGCGGGGTGCGCACGCCCGGTGCGGATCGCCGCGAAGTCCTCCTTGGCGACCACGACGGCCTTCTCCATCTTCTCCTCGGCCTCGAGGAGGATCTCTTCGATCACCACTTGCTCCTGGTGTTATCAGTAAGCAGAGCCTCGCCCCTGCGCGCGTCTTCTCCTGCACGGTGTCCGACCGGCAGGCAGTTGTCCATCCCCGTGCCGAGGTCTTCCCGCGGCCCGGAGTTGCCGCCCGTGCCGGCACCTGGCCGGTCCGG
Source organism: Streptomyces sp. NPDC042259 (assembly GCF_055582085.1). Lineage (NCBI taxonomy): Bacteria > Bacillati > Actinomycetota > Actinomycetes > Kitasatosporales > Streptomycetaceae > Streptomyces > Streptomyces sp. NPDC042259. The sequence continues at coordinate 99,473 of NZ_JBVJDW010000005.1, forward strand.
GCGGTTGTGCGAGCCCGTCAGGCCCGCGTGCTCTGGTCGCTCACCAGCGTGCCGATCTTCTCACCCTTGACCGCGCGCCCGATGTTGCCCTCGGCGAGCAGCTCGAAGACGAGGATCGGCAGCTTGTTGTCCATGCACAGGGTGATGGCGGTGGCGTCGGCGACCTTGAGGCCGCGGGAGAGGACCTCGCCGTATTCGAGGGCGTCGAACTTCACCGCGGCGGGGTTCTTCTTCGGGTCGGAGTCGTAGACCCCGTCGACACCGTTCTTGCCCATCAGGATCGCCTCGGCGTGGATCTCCAGGGCGCGCTGGGCGGCGGTGGTGTCGGTGGAGAAGTAGGGCATGCCCATGCCGGCGCCGAAGATCACGACGCGGCCCTTCTCCAGGTGGCGCACGGCGCGCAGCGGGATGAACGGCTCGGCGACCTGGCCCATGGTGATGCCGGTCTGCACCCGCGTCTCGATGCCTTCCTTGACCAGGAAGTCCTGGAGGGCGAGGCAGTTCATGACCGTGCCGAGCATGCCCATGTAGTCCGAGCGGGCCCGGTCCATGCCGCGCTGCTGCAGCTCGGCGCCGCGGAAGAAGTTGCCGCCGCCGATGACGACGGCGATCTCGTAGCCCTCGCGGACGACCGCCGCGATCTCCCGGGCGATGGCGTGCACGACATCGGGGTCGACGCCGAGCCCTCCGCCGCCGGCGAAGGCCTCGCCGGACAGTTTCAGCATGAACCGACGGCGCTTGCCGCGGTCGGTGCTCTCGTCGTCGGCGGCCTGTGGGGCGTCCGCACCCTGATTCATTGGAGATCTCCTCGTGCACATACGAAGAAGGCCATTGCCGGATGGGTCCTTATCAGATCCCTGTACGGCAATGGCCTCCTCGTCACATCAGCGGCCGGCCGGTGGACGGTCGGCTGCGTACGACCCTAGCGGGTCGCAGGTCATTCGCGTCCTGCTGACGGCTCAGGCGCCGACGCGGATGCGCGCGAAGCGCTTGAGCGTGACACCGGCCTCGTCCAGGATCTTCTGGACGGTCTTCTTGTTGTCCTTGGCGAACGGCTGGTCCAGCAGCACGCTCTCCTTGAAGAAACCGGTGACGCGACCCTCGACGATCTTCGGCAGGGCGGCCTCGGGCTTGCCCTCCTCGCGAGCGGTGGCCTCGGCGACGCGGCGCTCGTTGTCGACGACGTCGGCCGGGATCTCGTCACGCGAGAGGAACTTCGGCGCGAACGCGGCGATGTGCTGCGCGACGTCCTTGGCGACCTCGGCGTTCTCCTTGTCGAGCTCGACGAGGACACCGACCTGCGGCGGCAGGTCCGCGGCCGTGCGGTGCATGTACGCGGAGACGAAGCCGTCGGCGAAGCGCGCGAAGCGGTCGACGACGATCTTCTCGCCGAGGGTGGCGTTGGCCTCGTCCACGAACGCCTGGACGGTCTTGCCGGACTCGATCTCGGACGCCATGAGCGCCTCGATGTCGGCCGGGGCCGTCTTGGCGACGTGGGCGGCGAGCGCGTCGGCGACGGTGACGAACTTGTCACCCTTGGCGACGAAGTCGGTCTCGCACTTCAGCTCGACCAGCACACCCGAGGTGTTGTCGTCGGCGATGACGGAGACGACGGCACCGTTGGAGGTGGTGCGGCTCTCGCGCTTGGCCACGCCCTTCAGGCCCTTGACGCGAACGATCTCGACGGCCTTCTCGACGTTGCCCTCGGCCTCGTCCAGCGCCTTCTTGCAGTCCATCATGCCGGCGCCGGTGAGCTCACGGAGCTTCTTGACGTCAGCGGCGGTGAAGTTCGCCATTTTCGTGAATCTCTTCTCGAAAGTCGTTGTGACTACGGTGCACGACGGGGGCGGCGCGTTCCGCGCCGACCCCGTCATCTACCGCGACTGAGTGGTCAGGCCTGCTCGGCGTCCGCGGCCGGGGCCTCGGGGGCCTCGGCAGCGGCCTCGGCGGGCGCCTCGGCGGCGGCCTCGGCCGGCTTCTCGGCCTCGTCGGACTTCTTGTCGCCCTCGAGCAGGTCGCGCTCCCACTCGGCCAGCGGCTCGCCGGCGGCCTTGTCGGCCTTGGCGTCACCGGTGGCGGCACCGGAACGGGCGATGAGGCCCTCGGCGACGGCGTCGGCGATCACGCGGGTGAGCAGCGTGACGGAGCGGATCGCGTCGTCGTTACCCGGGATCTTGTAGTCGACCTCGTCGGGGTCGCAGTTGGTGTCGAGGATCGCGACGACCGGGATGCGGAGCTTGCGCGCCTCACCGACGGCGATGTGCTCCTTCTTGGTGTCCACGATCCAGACGGCGCTGGGCACCTTCTGCATCTCGCGGATGCCGCCGAGGGTCTTCTCGAGCTTGGTCTTCTCGCGGGAGAGGACGAGCAGCTCCTTCTTGGTGAGGCCGGACGCGGCCACATCCTCGAAGTCGATGAGCTCGAGCTCCTTCAGGCGCTGCAGGCGCTTGTAGACGGTCGAGAAGTTGGTGAGCATGCCGCCCAGCCAGCGCTGGTTGACGTACGGCATCCCGACACGGGTCGCCTGCTCGGCGATGGCCTCCTGGGCCTGCTTCTTCGTACCGACGAACATGATGGAGCCGCCGTGCGCGACGGTCTCCTTGACGAACTCGTAGGCGCGGTCGATGTACGACAGCGACTGGAGCAGGTCGATGATGTAGATGCCGTTGCGCTCCGTGAAGATGAAACGCTTCATCTTCGGGTTCCAACGACGGGTCTGGTGACCGAAGTGGACGCCGCTCTCCAGCAGCTCCCGCATCGTGACGACGGCCATGGCCGCGCTCCTCGTATTGCTCGGTTCCACGGCGGCCGGGCGGCCGCCGCTCCTGACGCCCCGGCGTGCCCGCCGGGAGGGCGCTCTTGCGAGAAGCCGTTCCACGGACCGAGAGACACGGCCACCGTGCTGCCCGAAAGGGACTGACGCGCCAGTGGCGGGGCGTGCGAAGTCGATCCGGTGACCCGGATCGCCATGAGAAGTGTACGGGACCGGTGAAGGCCCGGGTGACGGCGATGTCCACAACCCGCGAGTAGTCCACAGATCCGGGTCAAGATCCCCACCGGACGGCGCAGTGCGGGACGGTGACGGCATGCGACGACTCGGCACGGCCGTGCGAGCCCTCACCCTCTGGGCGCTGCCGGCCATCATCCTGTGCGGCACGGCTTCGGCCGCGGTTTCGGCGGCGGATTTCCCGAGGGGTCCGGCCGCGCGTCCGGGGGCGGGCCCGGGGGCGGCGAGCCCGGGAAGGGGTCCGGCCCCGGGCCCGCGAGGGGAGGCGGCGGGCGGCCGTCCCCCACCGGGCCGGACTGCCGCACCCACCGACGGCGCGGGGCGGGCGGCCGGCGACCGGGCCTGGCCGGTCGGCGGGGCGCGCGGGGCACGGCCCCTGGTCGTGCGGGGCTGGGACCCGCCTCCGGAGCCCTGGAAGGCGGGCCACCGCGGGGTGGATCTCGCCGCCGTCACCGGGCAGCCGGTCCGGGCCGCGGCGCCGGGCACGATCGCCTTCGCCGGGCCGGTCGCCGGGCGCCCGGTGCTGGTGGTGGAGCTGTCCGGCACCGGCGCCCCGCCACTGCGCACGACGTACGAGCCGGTACGGGCCACGGCGCGGGTGGACGACCGGGTGGCGGCGGGAGAGGTGATCGGCACGCTGGCGGGCGGGCCGTTGTTCTCCCACTGCCGGAACGGCGTGGGAGGTGCCCCCTCCCCGGCAGGCTGTCTGCACTGGGGGCTGCGGCGCGGTGAGGCCTATCTCGATCCGCTGAGCCTGCTGCCGCCGGAAATACTCCGCCGCGGCCCGTCCCGTCTGCTCCCGCTGACCGGCGCCTTCCCGCCGCTTCCTCCGTGAGGCGGGGGCGGCGTATCGATGCCGATGCCTTCGGGGTGGCGTCCGCCGAAGAGGCCGTAGCGGTCATAGGAGCCGGAGGGGCAAGGCGTCCAAGGAGGCCGCAGTGCCCGAGGCGGAGGGGTCAGCCCCGGACGCCGCGCAGGGCCATGGAGACGGCGGCTTCGGTGATCCGGTGCGGCTCCTCGGCCGCGCCCAGCTCGATCCGGCGGACCGCGGCGTCCACCACGCCCTGGAGGAGCATGGCGGCCAGTCGCGGCTGCTCGTGGCCCAGGTCCACGAGGGCCTCGACGACCATGGCGATCAACCCGCCGTGCGCGGCGCGGATCTTCTCGCGCGCGCCCGCGTCCAGCTCGCCGGCCGAGATGGCGACCACGGCACGGTGACGGCGGTCGCCGACGAGCGCGAGCTGCTGCCGCACATAGGCCTCGATCTTCGCCTCGGGCGTGTCCGCCCGGTCCATCGCGGCCTCGACCTCCGCCGCCCAGACGGGGAAGTCGACGGCGCACAGCTCCTCGACGACCGCCGCCCGCGAGCGGAAGTACTCATAGACCGAGGACCGCGCGAGTCCGGTGCGCTCGGCGAGTGCGGGGAAGGTCAGCGCCTCCGTACCGCCTTCGGACAGCAGGGAGCGGGCGGCGTCCAGCAGGGCGCCGCGCTGCATCGTCCGGTGCTCGGCCACGGAGGCCGCTCGAATCCTGGGCACGCGTCCACTCTACGGACCCACCCCGTCACGGACGACGCTGGAGGGACGATTCAGCGTCCGACATCCGCCAGCTTGGCCCGCAGCTGAAGCACCGACTTGGTGTGGATCTGACTGACCCGGCTCTCGGTGACACCGAGCACCTGCCCGATCTCCGCCAGCGTGAGTCCCTCGTAGTAATACAGGGTGACCACGGTCTTCTCCCGCTCCGGGAGGGTGTTGATGGCCCGGGCCAGCAGCCGGCGCAGCTCGTGGTCCTCGGCCACCTCGACCGGGTCGTCGGCGGCGGTGTCCTCCAGCGTGTCCATCAGGCTGAGCCGCTCGCCGCCCTCCTCACCGGCGTGCAGCAGGTCTTCCAGCGCCACCACGTTGGCGAGGGACAACTGGCTGAACACGGCGTGCAGTTCCTCCAGGGCGATGCCCATCTCGGCGGCGACCTCCGCCTCGGAGGGGGTGCGGCGCAGCTCGGCCTCCAGCGTGGCGTAGGCGCGCTCTACGGCGCGCGCCTTCTGCCGGACCGAGCGGGGGATCCAGTCCAGCGCGCGCAGTTCGTCGATCATCGCCCCCCGGATCCTGGTGATGGCGTAGGTCTCGAACTTGATGGCCCGCGCGGGGTCGAACTTCTCGATGGCGTCGATCAGTCCGAAGATCCCGGAGGAGACGAAGTCGGCCTGCTCGACGTTGGGCGGCAGCCCGACGCTGACCCGGCCCGCCACGTATTTCACCAGCGGCGAGTAGTGCAGGATCAGCTGCTCCCGCAGCCGTTCGTCGCCCGAGGCCTTGTACGACCGCCACAGCTCGTCGAGCGTCGAGGGCGCGGGAGGGCGCGCGGCGCCGCGGGCTGCGGGCGGCGCGGCCGCGCGGTCGGACCCGGAGGTGTGCTGGGGCATGCGTCGTCTTGAGCCGTTCTGGTGTGACGTGGATCGAGGGGGTACGAATGGCCGGATTCCCGTGAGCGTAGCGTGACTGAGACGTCGCGGTCAGCGAAGGGAACTCCTTCGGTGATGCGCGGATATGCTCCGCCGTCCGCGCCCCGGCAGGGCGGCCGCCTGGTGGTACGGCGGCCGAACGGAGCTCGCCGCATCGGCTGCCTCGGTCATCGCCTTAACCTTTTCACCCGATCGCCCCAGGTCAAGTACCGCCTCGCCGCACAGTCGGGCGTCGTCCGGGGGGCTTGGGGGTGCCGGATGTTGACGGCGGCCGGACCAACTGCCAGAGATCACCACGGCGTTCGACGAACCCCAGGGCCTGGAGTTCATAGAGCCCGGCGAGCGTCCGGTCCCGGCTCAGGGCCCCGTCCCGGGCGATGTCGTCGAGGTGGCCGCCGCCCCGCCCGGGCACGGCCTCCAGCACCGCGGCCGCCGTGGGCTCCAGCAGATCCCGGGCCACGATCGGCCCGCGTCGCTCGGGCGCCAGCTCACCGATGTCGCCGACCAACTCGGCGACCTCGTCGGCGTCGGTCACCAGGGTCGCCTCCTCGCGCAGCAGTTCGTGCACACCGGCCGACAGTCCGGAGGTAACGGGCCCCGGAACGCCCATGGTGTACCGGCCCAGGTGCCGTGCGCGGCGCGCCGTGACCAGGGATCCGCTGCGGTATTCGGCCTCCACGACCAGCGTCCCCCGCGTCAACGCGGCGATGACGCGGTTGCGCAGCACGAAGCGGCTCCGGGTGGGATGACCGCCCGGTGGCAACTCCGCGAGGACGAGACCCTGTTCCGCGATGCGGTCGATCAACTCGGTGTGTCCACGCGGATAGGGCACATCCACCCCCGAGGCCAGCACGGCCACCGTCGCCCCGCCGGCGGCGAGCGCCCCGCGGTGCGCCGCGCCGTCGACGCCGTAGGCGGCACCGGAGACCACCACCCAGCCGCGCTCGGCCAGCCCGGCCCCGAAGGTGGCCGCCACATGCGATCCATAGGCGGTGCAGGCCCGGGCACCGACCACGGCGACGGAGCGCAGCGCCCAGAGCCGCACATGAGGGCGGCCGCGGACCCACAGGCCCAGCGGCCGGGCGTCCCCGAGGTCGTCGAGCTGCCGGGGCCACTCCCCGTCGCCGGGGCACAGGAAGCGGCCTCCCAGCCGGGCCACGGCATCGAGGTCGCCCGCGGGGTCGAGGCGGGCGGCGCGAGCCCGGCACCCCGCCAGCCGCTCCTCGCGCGCGCCCTTGGGCGGCTGCCCCTCCCCTGTCAGCCCCCGGACCACGGCGGTGGCTCCCAGCTGCCGCACCCAACGCCCCACCGTCTCGTCCCCCGGCTCGGTCAGCCGCGTCAGCGCGGCCCTGGCGAGCCGTTCGCCGTCCGGGACGCGGCCCGGCGGGGAGCCGGGGACGGCGTCCGGGGCGGGGCCCGTCATGCCGGGGCTCCGGCGAGGGCGGCCGCGCCGCGCTGGAAGCCCGTCCGCAGTTCGAGCGCGTGGTTGACGTCCACCGCCTCGGGGCGGTCGTGTCCCGCGAGGTCCGCCAGCGTCCAGGCCACCCGCAGCACCCGGTCGAGGCCACGTGCCGTCAGCAGCCCCCGCTCCATGTCGCGTTCGGCCTCGGCCAGGGCTTCCGGGGCGGCGCGCCAGCGGGTCCGCAGCTCGTGCCCGGGTACTTCGCTGTTGGTGCGCCAGGGGGTGTCCGCGTACCGGCACAAGGCCCGGTCCCGGGCGGCGCGGACGCGCGCGGCGACCTCGGCGGTCGACTCCGCCCCGTGCCCGGCGCCCAGGCCGACCAGCTCGGACCGGGCCACCGGCTCGACCGTCACCCGCAGGTCGACGCGGTCCATGAGGGGCCCGGACAGGCGCGCCCGGTACCGTCTGACCGTCTGCGGGGCACAGTCGCACCCTTCACCGGTCAGTCCGTGCCGTCCGCACGGGCAGGGGTTGGCGGCCAGGGCGAGAAGGAACCGGGCGGGCAGTCGCATCACCCCCGCGGAGCGGGCCACGATCACATGCCCCGACTCCAGGGGCTGTCGGAGGGCGTCGAGCACCCGCCCCGAGAACTCCGGGGCCTCGTCCATGAACAACACGCCCCGGTGTGCCAGCGACACCGCCCCGGGGCGGGGCATCCCCGAACCGCCGCCGACGAGCGAGGCCATAGACGCGGAATGGTGGGGCGCGCAGTACGGTGCCCGCTCGACGAGCGGCTGACCGGCGGGCAGCACCCCGGCCACCGAGTGCACCGCGGTGACCTCCAGGGATTCCTGCGGGGTGAGCGGCGGCAGCAGACCGGGAAGCCGCTCCGCGAGCATGGTCTTGCCGGCCCCCGGCGGGCCCTGGAAATAGAGGTGGTGGCGGCCGGCCGCGGCGACCTCCAGCGCCCGGCGGGCTCTGCTCTGGCCCGCGACCTCGGCGAGATCCGGCCGGCGCTCGCCGAGGATGGCAGCCGCCCCGATGCCCACCCCCGGCACCGACAGCCCGGCCAGCATCGGGTCGGGGCTGCCTTCGCGCGGCCGGTCCTCCTCCTCGGGCACCGGCTCGTCCGTCAGGATCGCGATCAGCTGGCGCAGGCTGCGGACACCGAGCACCGAGACGCCGGGCACCAAGGAGGCCTCGGCCGTCGTACGTTCGGGGACGACGACCTGGCGGTAGCCGGCCTCGGCGGCGGCGAGCACCGCGGGGAGGACGCCGCGCACCGGACGGACCCGGCCGTCGAGGCCCAGCTCACCGATCATCATCAGATCGGCGATCTCGCGCGGGTCGATGCGCTCGGCGGCTCCCAGCACCGCGCAGGCCACCGCCAGGTCGAAGCCGCTGCCGCCCTTGGGGACCGAGGCCGGGCTCAGACCGACCGTCAGTTTCTTCTGCGGCCACTCCGCTCCGGAGTTCACCACCGCGGCGCGGACCCGGTCGCGGCTCTCGACGAGGCTCTTGTCGGGGAGACCGACGAGGGTGAAGGCCGCGACCCCCGGCTCCAGATCGGCCTGGACCTCGACCACGACCCCTTCGACACCGACGAGGGCCACCGAGCACGTTCGGGCGAAGCCCATCAGGCCACCCCCTTGACGTGCTCGATGACGGGGGCGCCCCGGTCGGGGACGACCACTCCCACCAGATCGATGCGCACCCCGCCCGGTGGCGGTCCGCCGTGCCGCTCCAGCCAGCGGGCGGCGAGCCGCCGCAGCCGCTCGGCCTTGACCGTCCGCACCGCGGCCATCGGGTGTTCGTAGGGCCCCGCGCGGCGCGCCTTGACCTCACAGATCACCAGGGCGTCGCCGTCGGACGCCACGATGTCGATCTCACCTTCCCGGCACCGCCAATTGCGGTCCAGGATCCTTATCCCCGCCTCGGCCAAACGGCGCACGGCCAGTTCCTCGCCGTAGCGGCCCAGCGCTCCTCGGGCGTTCACGGGCACCACCTCCGGCACCGACTGTGCCGCGCCCGCCCCCAACTATTGGATCTTGGTGGATAACCCGTCGGTTGTGGATAACTCAGCCACCCGGAAGGTCGAGATCGCTCTTGTTCAGCTCCTCGATGTTCACGTCCTTGAACGTGAGCACCCGCACCTGTTTCACGAACCGGGCCGGGCGGTACATGTCCCACACCCAGGCGTCGGCCATCGAGACCTCGAAGAAGACCTCGCCCTGCACGGAGTGGACCTGCATCTCGTAGTCGTTCGTCAGATAGAAACGACGCTCGGTCTCGATCACGTATTTGAACAGACCGACGACATCGCGGTACTCCCGGTAGAGCTTCAGCTCCATCTCGGTCTCGTACTTCTCGAGGTCCTCGGCGCTCATGGCATGTTCCCCTTCAGCCGTGCGTCCCCCCATTGTGCGTCAGGCGCGCTCAGTCTCCAGGAGCACCGGCGTACTCGGGGGTCCCTCGTCGAGCAGCGTACGCAGCAGCTCGCCGAGCCTGGTCGGATACACCGTCTCACGGGCCGAGAGGAGTTCCTCGCAGGTCCACCACCGCAGGCCCGTGACGCTGCGGCGCTCCAGTTCGGTCCCGCCGCCGGTCCACTGCCCCGCCTGCCCGGTGCGGGCCAGGAAGTAGCACTCCTCCTGGTCCCAGCGCCGCCCGTCGAAGGGGAAGGAGCAGAACCGGCGCCAGAGCACCGGGCCCAGTTCGATCTCTGTGATCCCCGTCTCCTCGGCCAGCTCCCGGCGCGCCGCCTGCTCCCAGGTCTCGTCGCCCTCCAGCCCGCCGCCCGGGGTGAACCACCAGGTGCTCGTGGGATCGGCCGGCTCGAAGCCGTTCAGCAGCAGGACGCGGTCCCGCGCGTCGAGCAGGATGACCCGCGCCGCCCTGCGCACGCCGTCAGCCATGCGCTACCGCCATCGCCCTTCCGTTCCTGCTCAGCCGGCGTGCGAGGGGTCCGTACGCCGCACCGCCCAGGATAAGCGCGGCCCCGGCGACGACGGAGGTCACCACGAGCGGCAGCGGTCCGGGCCGTGAGGTGCCGCCCGGCAGCGCGGCGAAGGTGGCGGGCCGGTCGATCATGCCCCAGCCGGCCATGGGCCATGCGGTGGCGTCCACGCGCGCCTTGACCGCCGTGCGCGGCACGGACCCCTGGCCGGCGTCGGTCAGGTGGGTGCGGGAGTCCAGGGAGCCGGCCCGGTGGTCACCGAGGAGGAAGAGCTGCCCGTCGGGCACGGTGGCGGCGAAACCGGTCGGCGAGGCCGGCCCCGGGCCCGGCACGTACGGCTCCTCCAGGGGCTCGCCGTTGATCGTGATCCGGCCCCGCCGGTCGCAGCAGGCGACCTTGTCGCCGCCGACGCCGACGACCCGCTTGACCATCGGCTGGTCGGCCCAGAGCCGGTCCTCGAAGACGACGACGTCCCCGCGCCGCACGTCCGCACCGTGGATCCGCTGGGCGAGGACCCGGTCGCCGATGCCGATGGTGGGCGACATCGAGTTGGTGGGCACGGTGTAGGGCCGGTAGAGGATGGCCCCCGCCACGAACCCGCCGAGGAAGAGCAGCAGACCGACGGCCACGGCCAGCCCGGACAGTCTCCTGCCCGTGCGGCCGTGGCCGTCGGTCGTCCCTGTCGTCTGGCTCATCCCCTGCCCCCGCGCCGTGTAGAAGATCGGATTCCATGCCCGGGGGCATGGAATCGCACACTACCCGGCGGTACGGACGCGGGTCAGCCCTTCGGCACGGCCTTCCTGGCCGTCCGGTTCCGGCGCCAGAGCACCAGCGGTACCGCGCCGGCGAGCCCGAGGGCCGGCGGCGCCACGGCCGCGCCGAGCCCCTTCTGGTCGAAGGTGTCCGGGACGGGCAGGGTGGACCAGCGGTTGACCGGCCAGGCGATGACGATCGCGCGGCCGACGACCTCGTCCTCCGAGACCGTGCCCTGGAACTTGTCCAGGTCCTGGTGGTAGCGCGAGTCGAGGGAGTTCTGACGGTGGTCGCCCATCACCCAGATCCGGCCCTCGGGGACCTTGATCGGGCCGAACGGCTTGTCACCGCAGGGGGTGTTGCCCGGGAAGATGTACGGCTCCTTGAGGGCCTTGCCGTTGACCGTCACCGGGTCGTTGTTGCCCTTGCACTCCACGGTGTCCCCGCCGACCGCGATGACCCGCTTGATCAGGTCCTTCTCCTCCGCGGAGGGCATCAGGCCGATAAAGCTCAGGACCTTCTGGATCCCGCCCGCGACGGGGCCGGGGTCCGCCGTCGTCGTCTCGTCGAGCCAGCCGCCCGGATCGTGGAAGACCACCACCTCGCCGCGCTCGGGCTTCGAGCCGAACCACGGCGTCAGCTTGTCCACCAGTACCCGGTCACCCCGCTGCAGGGTGTCCTGCATCGAGTCGGAGGGGATGGAGAACGCCTGGACCAGGAAGGTCTTGATGAGCAGGGCGAGCAGCAGGGCGATGCCGATGAGGATCGGCAGTTCCTTCCAGAAGGATCGTTGCTTCTTGGGCGCCCGCCGGTCGTCCTGCCGCGCGTCGCTCTCGGGCGTCACATCGCCGGGGTCCGCGCCCGGCGATCCGCCTGTCGGTCCATCCACCGGTCCACCCGTCAATTCCTGCGAAGAATGGGGCGCCTGCGAGGTCTGAGGCTCCTGGGTCGGCTGGGACGCCTGGGACGCGGCCGCCTCCGGCGCCTCGCCCACGGGCGGCTGCTCAGCTTCCCCGGGCCGCTTTTCCGGCTCTCCGTGACCGGAACGGGCGCCTACCGCCAAATCCCCCACATCCACTCCTCACTCCGCGCTGCCGCCTGTCGTACATACGACGCAGGCCCACCACTCCCATAACGAGCGGGAGTTCCGCAGGGCTCGGGAGCTGGATCAATCCTTGCCGATCCATGAGGGACACACTATTCGGCGAACCGCGCGCCGACGTCCTCGTACCCGGCGCGTTGCCGACCGATGCGAAGGTGTTCGGCTCGGCCAGCCGCCGCCAGTGGCCGAACGGCCAGGCGATGACCGTGGCGCGTCCCACCACCAAGTCCTCGGCGATCGTGCCGTTCCCCGGCTCGTCCAGGTGATAGCGCGAATCGGCCGAATCCGAGCGGTGATCACCCAGCACGAAAATCCGGCCGGGCGCCACCTTCACCTCGAATTTCAACTGCGAGGGAACGTCGCCGGGGTTGAGATACGGCTCATTGAGCGGCGTCCCGTTGACGGTGACCCTGCCGTCCTCGTCGCAGCACTTGACGGTATCGCCGCCGACCCCGACGACCCGCTTGATCAGATCCTGTTCGTCGGCGGACGGCAGCAGGCCGATGAACGTCAGGAACTGCTTTCCCTGCTTGATGACCACCGGATCGGGCCCGGCCTTCGGCTCCCCGTCGAGCCAGCCGCCCGGGTCCTTGAAGACCACGACGTCACCACGCTCGGGCCGGGACCCGAACCAGGGCGTGAGCTTGTCCACCAGCACCCGGTCACCGATCCGGATCGTCTGCTCCATCGAGCCGGAGGGGATCACGAACGCCTGCACCAGGAACGTCTTCAGCACCAGCGCGATCAGCAGCGCCACCGCTATGAGGATCGGCACCTCCTTGACCGCGGACCGGCGCCGCCGCCGCTTGACTCGCCGTGCCGCCTTCCGCCGCGCGGCCCGCCCGCCCGGAGCCGGCTCCGTACGGCCCCGGCTACCCATGCGGGCTCCCGCCGTGCCCCGGCGCCCCATTCCCAGGCACCCCGTGCCCAGGCGTTCCGTGCCCCGGCTCCGGGACGCGGGCGAAGGCGTCGGGGCGTTTCACCGACGTCATCCGGCCGAAGGGCCAGCCGATCCAGTCCGCCCGCCCGATGACCCGGTCCACCGGGACCGTGCCGCCACCGGGCTCGCCCAGGTGGTCACGGGAGTCACGGGAGTCACTGCGGTGGTCGCCCATCACCCAGAGCCTGCCTTCCGGCACCACGATGTCGAACGACACCTGGGAGGGGGCGTCGCCGGGGTGGAGGTAGTCCTCGAGCACCGGCGTGCCGTTCACTTCGAGCCTGCCGCGCCGGTCGCAGCAGCGGACCCGGTCGCCGCCGGTCCCGACGACCCGCTTGATGTAGTCGGTCTCCGCCGGCCGCATCAGTCCGACGGCCGAGGCCCCCTCGCGCACCAGTGCCGCCACCGGGTTCTCGGCCGGTCTGCCCTGGATGAAGGAGTCGGTGCCGTCGAAGACCACCACGTCACCGCGGCGCGGCTCGTCGCCGAAGCGGTAGGCGAGCTTGTTGACCAGCACCCGGTCGCCGACCCGGAAGGTGTTCTCCATCGAGCCGGAGGGGATCAGGAAGGGCTGCACGAGATAGCTGCTGACCAGGAGCAGGAAGACCATGCAGGCGGTCAGCAGCAGCCCCGCCCGGCGCAGCGGTCCGCCGCCGGTCAGCCACTGCCCCACGGCGGCGAGGGGAGAACGTCCGGAAGGGGCCGCCGAACCCTCGGGGCTCCCGTGTGCACGCTCGTCGGGCCCGGCCGGGGAGTCCCCGGAAATACGCGCGGAGCGCGACCCCTGCTCCTCCCCCTTGACGGGTTCTGGAGAGCGGTCGCGCTCCGAAAGCTGTGCGTCGGTGTCCATCGAGCCGAAAGCCTATCCGGCCCGGCCAGAACCCCCGACAGAAGCTCAGTTGTCGCGCTTCTCCTTGATCTTCGCGGCCTTGCCGCGGAGCTCACGGAGGTAGTACAGCTTGGCGCGACGCACGTCACCGCGGGTGACCAGTTCGATCTTCTCGAAGATCGGGGAGTTCACCGGGAAGGTGCGCTCGACGCCGACGGAGAAGGAGACCTTGCGGACCGTGAAGGTCTCGCGGACGCCCGCACCCTGGCGACGGATAACGACACCCTTGAACTGCTGCACGCGGGAGCGGTTGCCTTCGATGACGCGAACGTGAACGTTCACGGTGTCACCCGGGCGGAAGTTCGGGACGTCCGTGCGCAGCGACGCGGCGTCGACGTTGTCGAGAAGGTTCATAGCCGTCTGCTCTCCTCGCCGATGCCACAGGTCATCAGCGGAAATTAGTCATGATGATGGGGGTGTGCCGAAACGTCGGGCGAACGTCGTTCCCCCTGTGGCAGGGGCGCGCGCCGGACGCAAGGCAACGGCTTATTCTTCCACGTCCGGGGCCAGTGGCCCAAATCGGCCGTCGGGCCCCGGCGCCCAGCCCAGGATCGAGAGGGTTTCGCGGTCCTTCTTGTCGAAGGCGACCGGGTCGGTGCGGCGGATCAGGTCGGGCCGGTTCTCCACCGTGCGCCGGAATGCCTCGTCGCGGCGCCAGCGGGCGATCTTGCCGTGGTGGCCGCTGAGCAGGACGTCCGGGATGCCGCGGCCGCGCCACTCCGGAGGCTTGGTGTAGACCGGGCCTTCCAGGAGGTCGGCCATGGCGCCGGGGGCGAAGGAGTCGTCCCGGTGCGACTCGGCGTTGCCCAGCACACCGGGCAGCAGCCGGGCGATGGCCTCGACCATCACCAGGACCGGGGCTTCGCCGCCCGCCAGCACATAGTCGCCGATGGAGACCTCGCGCACGTCGAGGCGGTCGCCGTACTCCTCGATGACGCGGCGGTCGATGCCCTCGTAGCGGGCGGGGGTGAAGACCAGCCACGGCTGCTCGGACAGTTCCACGGCGAGCTGCTGGGTGAAGGGCTTGCCGCTGGGCGTCGGGACGACCAGGACGGGGCGGGTCTCGCCGTCCCCGGACTCGATGACGGCGTCGAGCGCCTCGCCCCACGGCTCGGGCTTCATGACCATGCCGGGGCCGCCGCCGTACGGGGTGTCGTCGACGGTGTTGTGCCGGTCGTGCGTCCATTCCCGCAGGTCGTGGATGCGCACATCGAGCCGGCCACGGGCCCGGGCCTTGCCGACGAGCGAGACGTTCAGCGGCTCCAGGTACTCGGGGAAGATCGTGACGACATCGAGCCGCATTACACGTCACCCTTCTCGTCGTCGTCCGCCGTGCCGGGCTCGGCGGCCGGAGAGGAGTCGGCGGGCTCGTCGGCCGCCTCGGCGGCCCGGGCGCTCGCGATCACGGCCTGGTCGGTGTCGATCAGGCCCGGCGGCGGGTCGATGATCGCGCGCTGTGCCTCCAGGTCGATCTCCGGCACGATCTCGGCGACGAAGGGGATCATCACCTCGCTGCCGTCGGGGCGCTCCACGATGAACAGGTCCTGCGAGGGCAGGTGGGAGATCTCGGTGATCCGGCCGATCTCGATCCCGTCGACGGTGACGACGTCGAGGTCCATCAGCTGGTGGTCGTAGAACTCCTCGGGGTCCTCGGGGACGTCCGCGGGGTCGACCTCGGCGATCAGGAGGGTGTTGCGCAGCGCCTCGGCGCCCGTGCGGTCCTTGACGCCGGCGAACCGCAGCAGCAGCCGGCCGCTGTGCACCCGGCCGGTCTCGATGGTCAGCGGCCCCACCCCGGCGGGGTCCGTGGCCAGAACGGCGCCGGGGCCGAGCCGCAGCTCGGGCTCGTCCGTACGCACCTCAACCGTGACCTCGCCCTTGATCCCATGGGCGCGGCCGATCCTGCCGACTACCAGCTGCACTGTGAATCCTTCTCTGCTTCCGCGTAGGGCTTCCGCCCGCGGACGCGGTTTTTGCGTACGAACGCGACAACGGGCCGGGAAGGGCCGTAACCCTTCCCGGCCCGTGCCGGTGCTCTATCGCTTCTCAGCGGACCTGATCCACGTCGACGAGGTCGACGCGGATACCACGGCCGCCGATGGCGCCCACGACGGTGCGCAGTGCGCGCGCGGTGCGGCCGTTACGGCCGATCACCTTGCCGAGGTCATCGGGGTGCACCCGGACCTCGAGCACGCGACCACGACGCAGGTCGCGTGAAGCGACCTGCACCTCGTCGGGGTTGTCGACGATGCCCTTTACGAGGTGCTCAAGGGCCTCCTCGAGCATCCTCAGGCCTCGGTCGACTCAGCGGACTCGGCCGCGGCGGCCTCGTCCTTCTTCTCCGACTTCTTGGCCTTCGGGGTGATGGCCTCACCCTTCGCGGCGCCAGCCTCGAGACCCTTGGTGAACTCGTCGAACGCGCGACGCTTGTCCTCCTTGGTCTCGGGGAGGAGCATCGGAGCCGGGGCCGGGAGGCCCTTGAACTTCTGCCAGTCGCCGGTGACCTTGAGGATGGCCATGACGGGCTCGGTCGGCTGCGCGCCGACGCTCAGCCAGTACTGGACACGGTCGGTGTCGACCTCGATGCGCGAGGGGTTCTGCACCGGGTGGTACAGACCGATCTCCTCGATGGCCCGGCCGTCACGGCGGGTACGGGAGTCGGCGACGACGATGCGGTAGTGAGGCGAACGGATCTTGCCCAGACGCTTCAGCTTGATCTTGACTGCCACTGGAGTGGTGTCTCCTGGTCTTGACGTGGTTGGGCACATGAGATGCCACGTGGGGTTGCGGTACTCGGGTGCCCGATGGACGCGTCAGCCGGAGGAGAGAGGGGTCCTATGCGACTGTCGAGTACAGCGTCCCATTGTGCCACACCGCTCCAGGTCAGCCGACCGATACGGCCTCGGGGATGCGGAACGGCTTGCCGCAGCCGCCGCACATGATCGGCGCCTGGGCCAGCACGGAGGGGACGACTCGGACATTACGGCCGCAGTCGCACACCGCCTTCACGCGCACCCCTCCGCCGGAGGAGCCGTGCCGCGCGGCCGGGCCCCGGAAGGTGCGCGAGGTGTCGGCGGCGGTCGCGACCGTGTGCGCCTTGAGGGCGCGCTGGAGTCTGTCGATCGTCGGCCGGTAGCGCTTGCGCGCCTCCGGGTTGAGCACGACCAGGGAGAAGCCGCTGCTGGGATGCGGCTCATCGCTGTGGTCGAGCCCCAGTTCCTCGGCGATCGCGAGAAACCGGCGGTTGTGGTAGCGGCCGGCGCGTGAGGTGTCACGGATACCGCGGGCGGCCGCGATGCCGTGAACAGCCTCGTGCAGCAGCCGTTCGAAGGAGAGTTCGGCGCCGCAGGCGGACGACGACTCCCCGATCAACGATTCGGGCGCGGCGAGATCTGGCAGCTCGGGGTGGTACCGCTGAATGTCGGCCCACGCCTGCGCCAGCTCTGCGGCGAGAACAGGTGGTGTCGTGCTCACGTCGTGACAACGAGCAAGGAAGGCCCGGTGTTCCGATACCGGGCCATCCCAAATAATTTGCACGTACCAGTCAGTTTCACGCTCATGCGTCCTGACGAGGGCGGGTGCGCAGATCTATGGAGAACCCGCGCACCCGTTCGCAAGAGTGGACGTACTGACTCACGAGTAAGGGGCACGCCCCCCGGCGCGCGCCGGGGGGCGTGCCCCTTGGGGGCCGGGGCGCCCGCGGGCGCCCCGGGCCGGGTCAGTAGGCGCGGCCGACGATGGCGAGGGTGCCCGGGGCGTCGTCGGCGTCCGGCACCGAGCCGTCCTCGGCGACCAGACAGCGCACGGAGACGGCCTGCTCGCCGAGCTTGGCCTCGCCCTCGGGGCCCAGGTCCGCCCAGCGGATGCGGGCCCAGCCACCGGCGACGGCGGCCTCGGCGGCCTCCTCGAGGGTGGTGACGTCGGTCGTACGGGCCTCACGGCGCTCGCGGGACTCGCGCAGCAGCTGCGCCTGGTCCTCTTCGAGGACCTTCGGCAGCAGGTCGACGAGCGCGTCGATCGCCACCGGCTCCTTGCCGCCGGGGATCCGGCGGGCCAGCATCGCGGTGCCGTTCTCCAGGTCGCGCGGGCCGATCTCGACGCGGACCGGTACGCCTTTGAGCTCCCAGTCCACGGCGCGGCGGCCGAAGGGGGTGTCGACGCGGTCGTCGACCTGGACCCGGATGCCCGCGGCCTTCAGCCGGTCGCCCAGCTCACGGACCTTGGCCACGGCCTCGTCGCCCTTGATCGCCATGACGACGACCTGGACGTGCGCCAGCCGCGGCGGGACGCGCAGTCCGTTGTCGTCGCCGTGCGACATGATCAGACCGCCGACCATACGGGTCGACACACCCCAGGAGGTCTGCCAGACCAGCTCCTGCTGGCCGCCCTTGGACAGGTACTGCGTGTTGAAGGCCTTGGCGAAGTTCTGGCCCAGCTCGTGGCTGGTGCCCAGCTGGAGGGCCTTGCCGTCGCCCATCATGCCCTCGAGGGTGAGGGTGTTGATGGCACCGGCGAACCGCTCCTTGGCCGTCTTGCGGCCCAGGACGACATCGATGCCGAGGACGTTGACCATGAAGTCGGCGTAGACGTCGCGGTGGATCCGGGCGGCGTAGTCGCGGGCGTCCTCGTACGTGGCGTGGGCGGTGTGGCCCTCCTGCCAGAGGAACTCGCTCGTCCGCAGGAAGACGCGCGGGCGCATCTCCCAACGGACCACGTTGGCCCACTGGTTGATCAGCAGGGGCAGGTCGCGGTAGCTCTGCACCCACTTGGAGAAGTACTCGTTGATGATCGTCTCGGAGGTCGGCCGGACGACGACCGGCTCTTCCAGCTCCTTGCCGCCGCCGTGCGTGACGACCGCCAGCTCGGGGGCGAAGCCCTCGACGTGCTCGGCTTCCTTCGTCAGGTAGGACTGCGGGATGAAGAGCGGGAAGTAGGCGTTCTGGGCGCCCGCGTCCTTGATGCGCGCGTCCATCTCCTGCTGCATGCGCTCCCAGAGCCCGTATCCGTACGGGCGGATGACCATGGTGCCGCGCACCGGGCCGTTGTCGGCCAGCTCGGCCTTGTTGATCAAGTCCTGGTACCAGCGCGGGAAATCTTCCGCCTGGGGGGTGAGAATGGGAGCCTTTGCCATGGTGCGAATGGTACGGGGCGCTCGGGGCCGAGCGTGAATCCCCCGTCCCGGCCCCGGGCCCGCTCCGGTCGGGGCACCGATCCCGGTACCGGTTCACCCGTTCGGTCCCTTGACCCGCCGGGGTTTCCGGCCGGCTCCCGAACGGAATCCTCTCCGTGCGATGACACCCGGCACATGCCATCGTGGGCAGACGGGAACGTTCTGGCACCGGCCCTCTGGACTCGGGGACGGAAGCGGAGTTCTCTGGCTGTCGGGGGTATTTCACAGCGGCGCGCACAGCAGCACACGGGGGCGGCAAGCAGGACCAGATCACGTCTCTCGGCGGATTGGGGCGCTTTCGATGACACCAACGCTCGTACGGCGGCACCGGCCGTCCTCCACGTCGCCCGATCCCCGGGCCCGCGACTGGGCGGAAATCCAGGAACGGATGCTGGTGCCGCTCTACGAAGCGGTCTACGAACGGCTCGAGGTCGGTCCCGGCACCCGGCTGCTCAGTCTCGGCTGCGGCTCCGGCCTGGCGTTGCTGATGGCGGCCGCCCGCGGGGCCGCCGTCTGCGGCGTCGACCAGGACGGGCGCCGGCTGGAGCTGGCCCGGGAACGGCTGATACCCAAGGACACCGGCGGTGACGGGACGCGGCTGGGCCACGGCGGCCCGGAGTCCGTCGTCGAACCGGGCGCTCCGGCGTTCAACCTCATCACGGCCTTCGACCCGCTGTACTGCGCGGGCGGCAGCGCCCGCGGCATGGCACAGGCGCTGGCCCGGGCCGCCTCCTGTGCCGGGCACGGCGCGCCGGTCGTGCTGGCCGGCTGGGGGCCGCAGGAGCGCTGCGCGGCTTCCGGGGCGCTTCGGGTCGCGGCCCGGCTCGCGGACCCGATGTGCGCGCCTGCCCGCTGGCGGCCCAGTGGCCGCGACGATCTGGAGGACCTGGCCCGTCAGGCCGGGCTGGTGCCGGACGGCTCGGGGCGGGTGTCGTGCCCCTACGGCTACGCCGACATGGGCAGCGCGGTGCGCGGCCTGCTGTCGACGGGGGCGTTCGACGCGGCGACACGGGCGACGGACGAGGAGCAGGTGACCAAGGAACTGGTCGAGGCCCTGCACCCCTATCTGCGCCGGGACGGGACCGTCTGGATGCCGAATGTCTTCCGCTATCTCATCGCGCGCGTCTGAGGCGCCCGCACCCCTCCCCCGGCCCGGTCGATGACATCGCCCGCCACGGTCCACCGTGACGGGCGATTCACCGGCGCCGGCCGACGGCCCGGCCTCAGCCCATGAACTTCTTGAACTCGTCGGGCAGTTCGAAGTTCTGCGGAGCCTGAGCGGGCAGCCCCAGCGGATTGTCGCCCTGCTCGCGGCGCGCGGCCGCGGCCTGCTCCTCGGCCTTGCGCTTCATCGGGTTACCGCTCTTGCGCTTGCCCTTGGCCTGCTTCTGCTGCTTCTTCTGCCGGCCGGGGCCGCCGCCCATGCCCGGGATTCCCGGCATGCCCGGCATACCGCCGCCCTGGGCCATGCGGGACATCATCTTGCGGGCCTCGAAGAAGCGCTCCACGAGGTTCTTGACCGCGCTGACCTCCACGCCCGAACCCTTGGCGATACGGGCGCGGCGCGAGCCGTTGATGATGTGCGGGTCCTGGCGCTCGGCCGGGGTCATCGACTTGATGATCGCGGCGGTGCGGTCCACGTCGCGCTCGTCGAGGTTGTTGATCTGGTCCTTCATCTGCGCCATGCCGGGCAGCATCCCGAGCAGCTTGCTGATGCTGCCCATCTTGCGGACCTGCTCCATCTGGGACAGGAAGTCGTCGAGCGTGAACTCCTTCGGCCCCTTCGCCAGCTTGGCCGCCATCTTCTCGGCCTCGTCCTGGCTGAAGGTCTGCTCGGCCTTCTCGATCAGGCTGAGCATGTCGCCCATGCCGAGGATGCGGGACGCCATGCGGTCCGGGTGGAACGCGTCGAAGTCGTCCAGCTTCTCGCCGTTGGAGGCGAACATGACCTGCTTGCCGGTCACGTGCGCGACCGACAGGGCGGCACCGCCGCGGGCGTCGCCGTCGAGCTTGGAGAGCACCACGCCGTCGAAGCCGACGCCGTCGCGGAAGGCCTCGGCGGTGTTGACCGCGTCCTGGCCGATCATCGCGTCGACGACGAAGAGGATCTCGTCCGGGCGCACCGCGTCGCGGATGTCGGCGGCCTGGCGCATCAGCTCCTGGTCGATGCCCAGGCGGCCGGCGGTGTCCACGATGACGATGTCGTGGACCTTGGTCTTCGCGTACTCGATGGAGTCCTTGGCGACCTGGACCGGGTCACCGACGCCGTTGCCCGGCTGGGGCGCGTAGATCGCGACGCCGGCGCGCTCGGCGACGACGCCGAGCTGGTTCACCGCGTTGGGACGCTGGAGGTCACAGGCCACGAGCAGCGGGCTGTGGCCCTGCCCCTTGAGCCAGTGGCCGAGCTTTCCGGCGAGGGTGGTCTTACCGGCACCCTGGAGACCGGCGAGCATGATCACAGTCGGCGCGGTCTTGGCGAAGCGCAGACGACGGGTCTCGCCGCCGAGGATGCCGATGAGCTCCTCGTTGACGATCTTGATGATCTGCTGGGCCGGGTTGAGGGCCTTGGAGACCTCGGCCCCGAGCGCGCGCTCCTTGACCTGCTTGATGAAGGCCCGGACGACGGGGAGGGCCACATCCGCTTCGAGCAGCGCGATGCGGATCTCGCGCGCCGTGGCGTCGATGTCCGCCTCGCTCAAGCGTCCTTTGCCCCGGAGGGTCTTGAAAGTCGCGGAAAGGCGATCGGAGAGGGTATCGAACACGGCGCTCGTAGGTCCTCGGAGTCGGGGGGCAGAGTCAATCGCCTCCCAGGGTATCCGGCCGCGCCGAGCAGGTGACCTCGCCCGCCGGATATGAGACGAAGAGGGGATGCCCGGGGCACAAACGGGGGATGCCCGGGAGCGGGGCCGGAACGGGCCGGGCCGGAGGCCCTGCGGCCTCGGGGCCGCCCGCGCCGTTCACCGCAGGGCGTCCTCCACCGCCTCGGCCAGTGCGACGGCGTCCGCCTCCGCCAGCGGGGAGCCGTCCCGCCGGGTGAGGTAGACGGTGTCCACGGCGTTCGCTCCCAGCGTGGAGACATGGGCGCTGCGCACCCACACCCCCGCCGCGTCCAGGGCCCGGCCGATGCGGTGCAGCAGCCCGGGGGCGTCGTGTGCCCGCACTTCCACCACGGTCGCGGCCCGCGAGACGCCCTCGACCACGCTCACCCGGGGTGGCGCGTGACCGGTGCCGCGGCGTCGTTTGCCGTAGGCGGCCTCGCGCTCGGCCAGCCGGCCCGCGATGTCCAGGGTGCCCGCCAGGGCCCGCACGAGATCGTTCCGCAGGCGGGCCGCCTCGGGGGGCGCACCGTACTCGGCCGCCACCCGCCAGTTCAGCATCAGGACGCTGCCGTCGACGGCGGGGTCCGGGGCGATGGCGCGCAGTTCCGCCGCGCGGACCGTCAGGCGGTGCAGGGCGAGGACGCCGGCCGTGGCGGGCAGTACGCCCGGCTGGTCGGGTACGGCGACGAGCAGCTCGATACCGACGGGCGCCGGGGTGTCGGCGCCCGCCGGGTCTCCGCCGTCCTCCGGCCGGGTGCGCAGGACGAGGACCGGGCCGGACGTGCGCAGCGCCTCGATCGCCAGCCGCTCCTCCTCCACGGTCGGTGCCGCCGTCCTGGCGCGGTCCTGGCTCACGCCGCCCGCGAGGGCGGCGGAGGCACGGCGGACCAGGTCGGCGACCAGTGAGGCGCGCCAGGCGCTCCAGGCCGCGGGGCCGGTGGCGAGGGCGTCGGCCTCGGTGAGGGCGTGCAGCAGCTCCAGGGTGCCGGGGTGCCCGATGGCGTCCGTGACCGCGCGGACGGTGGCCGGGTCGTCGAGGTCGCGGCGGGTGGCGGTCTCGACGAGCAGCAGATGGTGGCGGACGAGGGTGGCGAGGGTCGCGGTGTCGTCCGGGCCGAAGCCCAGCCGGGGCGCCACCTCCCGGGCGATGGTCTCGCCCGCGACGCTGTGGTCCCCGGGCAGGCCCTTGCCGAGGTCGTGCAGGAGGGCCGCGACGAGCAGCAGGTCGGGGCGGCCGACGCGGCGGGTGAGGGCGGCGGCGCGGACGGCCGCCTCGATCAGGTGCCGGTCGACGGTCCAGCGGTGGACGGGGTTGCGCTGCGGGCGGCAGCGTACGTGCTCCCACTCGGGCAGAAGCCGGGAGACGATCCCCTCCGCTTCGAGGGCCTCCCAGACGGCGACCGTGGACTCGCCCGCCCCGAGGAGGGTGACGAGTTGCTCGCGGGCCTCGTCGGGCCAGGGCACCGGCAGCGGCCCGGCGCCCGCGAGACGCCGGACGGCGTGCCGGGACAGCGGCAGCCCCGCCTGCGCCGCCGCGGCCGCCGCGCGCAGCGGCAGGACGGCGTCGCGCTCGGGTCGTGCGGCGCGGGCCAGCACGGCTTCGCCGTCCTGCTCGACCACGCCTTCCGCCAGCGGGGTGCGCTCGGGCTCCACGAAGCCGCCCCGGCCGCCCCGGCCGCCGAGGAGCCGGCGCAGCCGCGGCCGCCCGGACCGGGCCCGCAGCACCCGGCCCACCTCGCGCCAGGTCACGTCGGCGGCGTAGGAGACGGTGCGGGCCGCTTCGTACACCTCGCGCAGCAGCGCGTCCGCGCCGGGCAGCCCGAGCCCGGTGGCGACCTGGTGCTGTTCCTGGAGGGCGAGCCGGTCCGTGGCCCGGCCGGTGGCCAGGTGCAGCGCGTCGCGGGTGTCGAGCAGCCGGGCCCGGGCCCCGGCCAGGCCCTCGCGGGGTGCGTCGGCCAGCCAGGACGCGGCGACGGCCCGCAGCGCGACGGCGTCCCGCAGCCCGCCGCGCGCCTCCTTGAGGTCGGGTTCCAGCAGGAACCGCAGTTCTCCCTGGCGGCGGGCCCGGTCCTCCCCCAGCTCGCGCAGCTCCGGCAGCCGGGCGGGCGCCTGGGCCCGCCAGTCCTCGTAGGCCGCCGTGCGCAGGCCGGCGGTGAGGGAACGGTCGCCGGCGATGTGGCGGGCATCGAGGAGACCGAGGTGGACCTTGAGGTCGGCGGCCGCGGTCTTGCGCGCCTCGGCGGGGGTGCGGACGGAGTGGTCGAGGTCGAGGCCCAGGTCCCACACGGGGTACCAGACCCGGTCGGCGAGGGCGGCGAGGGCGGGGGCGTCGGCCGACCCGTCGTGCAGCAGCAGTACGTCGAGGTCGCTGCGCGGTGACAGCTCGCCGCGCCCGTAGCCGCCGACGGCCACCAGCGCGACGCCGCGCGCCGGGCCGAGCAGCCCGCCCAGCCACTCGTCGGTGGCGCGGGCGAGCGCGGCGCGGCGCGGCGGCCCGGCCGGCGCCTCCTCGCGCAGGAGGCGCAGCCGGGCCGCCGCGTAGCCGCCGGGGCCGGTTCCGTCCGCCGTGATCTCGGTCAACTCTGGCGCTCCCCTTCGTTCACGCTCGCTCCTGGCGGTGGCTCAGAGCGCGTCCGGGCCGCGGTCCCCGGTCCGTACGCGCACCACCGTCTCGACGGGGACGACCCAGACCTTGCCGTCGCCGATCTTCCCCGTGCGGGCCGTCTTGACCACGACGTCGACGACGTCCTCGGCGTCGGCGTCCTCCACCAGCACCTCTATGCGGATCTTCGGGACGAGGTCGATCTCGTACTCGGCGCCGCGGTAGACCTCGGTGTGGCCGCGCTGACGGCCGTAGCCGCTGGCCTCGGTGACGGTCAGGCCCTGGACGCCGAAGGTCCGCAGCGCGTCCTTGATCTCGTCGATCCGGTGCGGCTTGACGACCGCGGTGATGAGCTTCATGCGTCCACCTTCTTGTGCGACTTCTTGTGCAGCGCCTTGTCGGATACGGGGTCGGGCGCGGTGGCCCGCCGGGAGGAGACGCCGGCGACCGCGCTGAAGTCGTAGGCGCTCTCGGCGTGGTAGGCCTGGTCGATGCCGCCGACCTCGTCGTCCTCGGTGGCGCGGAAGCCGATCGTCTTGTCGACGCCCTTGGCCAGCAGCCAGGAGACGACGAAGGAGTACCCCATCACCGCGAACGCCCCGGCGGCCTGCCGGCCGAGCTGGGTCACGCCGCCGACGCCGTCGGTGGCGAGGACGCCGACGAGCAGGGTGCCGATCACACCGCCGACGAGGTGCACGCCGACCACGTCGAGGGAGTCGTCGAAGCCCAGCTTGAACTTGAGGGCGACGGCCCAGGAGCAGACGGCGCCGGCGACGAGTCCGATGAGGATCGCGCCGAAGGCGTTCACGGCGGCGCCGGCCGGGGTGATCGCGACCAGGCCCGCGACGGCGCCGGAGGCGGCACCGAGGGTGGTGAAGGCACCGTGCCGGACGCGTTCGTAGGCGAGCCAGCCGAGCATCGCGGCACCGGTGGCCACCTGGGTGTTCATCGCCATGTTGGCGGCGACGCCGTTGGCGGCGAGCGCCGAGCCCGCGTTGAAGCCGAACCAGCCGAACCACAGGAGGGCCGCACCGAGCATCACCAGCGGCAGGCTGTGCGGCCGCATCGGGTCCTTCTTGAAGCCGATGCGCTTGCCGACGACGAGGACGGCGGCGAGCGCGCCGACGCCGGCGTTGATGTGGACGGCCGTGCCGCCCGCGAAGTCGATCACCTTGAGCTTGAAGAGCCAGCCGTCGGCCTGCCAGACCCAGTGCGCGACCGGGAAGTACACGACGGTCACCCAGAGGGTGATGAACAGCGCCCAGGCGCTGAATTTCACCCGGTCCGCGAGGGCTCCGCTCATCAGCGCGGGGGTGAGGGCCGCGAACATCAGCTGGAAGAGGGCGAAGGCGAGGACGGGGATGCCTTCCTTGCCGCCGGTCAGGGTCTCGGGGCCGATGCCTTTGAGGCCGAGGTGGTCGAAGTCGCCCAGCAGCCCGCCGCCGAGGTCGTCACCGAAAGCGAGCGAGTACCCGTAGAGCACCCAGAGCACCGAGACGATACCGAGCGAGATGAAGGACATCATCAGCATGTTGAGCGTGCTCTTCACCCGCACCATGCCGCCGTAGAAGAAGGCAAGGCCTGGTGTCATCAGCATCACGAGTGCGGCACTGATCAATACGAATGCGGTATCTGCGCCATTCAATGTCGTCGTCCCCTCGAAGCGGCGACCCGTACACCCGTGCGGGCGGGAAATGCGGTGGGCCGGTATGGCCTCGAGGCTGACGCAGCGCGATTTCAGCCGATGCCGTCGATTGTTTCGCGCCAGTGACGAAGGCGGCCGGAGTGTTACACCCCGGTGAACCGCCGTCCTCGGCCGGCCGGCCCCCAGGGCGGCCGCCATCCTGCGGGCGACCGGCCGCGACAGGCCGGTGAGGAAAAGGCCGACCGCGACGACCAACCGAAGTGACCTGGCGTGGGGGGAGCCGAGTCGGGCTGTACGGGAGGGTCGTCGCGGCCGGGTTCGGGGGGCCGGAGGGGTCAGACCGCGTGGGCGGCCTCCACGGATTCCGGCAGGTGAAGGGCGAGTTGCTCGGTCAGGTCGACGACTTCGGCGACATCGCCGAAGTCGCGCACGGCGGTGTCGACGGTCTTGCGCAGCCGGTTGTTGACCCGCTCCGAACGCACCTGCTTGGCGATCTTGAGGGCCCGTCCGGCGAGCACCGTGGACTGCTCGGGCTCCCGCTCCATCAGATGCACGGTGGCCATGCCGATGAGGTTGAGCGCATACGACCGCTGGTGCTCCGTGTCCTGCTCGAAGAGTTCCACGGCGGTTTCCATCTTGGGCCGCGCGAGCGAGGCGTAGGTGGGGCTGCGGCCGGCCACATAAGCGAGATCCCGGTAGGAATGGGCATTCTCCGCGTTGAGTTCGGCGGCGGAGAAGAAACGGATCCAATCGGGGTCCCCGTCGCCCGGCAGGCAGTCGCCGAAGCAGTCCTCCGCCATGTTCACCGCGCGCTTGCACTTGGCAGGCTGGCCCATATTGGCGTAGGCGCGGGCCTCCATCGCGTACAACATCGCCTGGGTCCGCGAGGTGGCCGTCTCCCGGGAGCCGTACTGCCCGAGGTGGATCAATTCCAGCGCGTCGTCCGGCCGCCCGAGGTGGATCATCTGGCGGCTCATGCTGGAGAGGATGTACGAGCCCAGGGGGCGGTCCCCGGCCTCCTTGGCGGCGTGCAGCGCGAGCACGAAATACTTCTGCGCGGTGGGGTGCAGACCGATGTCGTAGCTCATCCAGCCCGCCAGCTCGGCCAGTTCGGCGGCGACCTTGAACAGCCGCTTGGAGGTGGCCTCCGACTGGGGCTCCTGGAGCAGGTCGGTGACCTCGTGGAGCTGCCCGACGACGGCCTTGCGCCGCAGCCCGCCACCGCACTGGGCGTCCCACTGCCGGAACATCATCGTCGTGGACTCCAGCAGATCCAGCTCCGGCTTGGAGAGCTTGGCGCCGCGGCGTCCGCCGTCCGCCTGGGCCGGCCGCTCGGGCTCACGGCCCGCCGGGACGGGCACCAGCCAGCGCTGCATGGGCTCGATCAGCGCGGGCCCCGCCGACAGGGCGAGCGAGGTGCCGAGGAAGCCGCGCCGCGCCAGCATCAGGTCACTGCGGGAGAACTCGCTGATCAGCTCGACGGTCTGGGCCCCCGCCCAGGGCAGGTCCACCCCCGACACGGACGGCGACTGGTGCGCGGTGCGCAGGCCGATGTCCTCGACGCCGACCACGCAGCCGAAGCGCTCGGAGAACAACTCGGAGAGGATCTTCGGGATCGGCTCACGCGGCTGCTCGCCGTCGAGCCAGCGCCGTACGCGCGAGGTGTCCGTGCTGATGTGATGGGCGCCCAACTGCCGTGCTCTGCGGTTGACTTGGCGGGCCAGCTCGCCCTTCGACAGGCCACTGCGCAGGAACCATGAACCCAACTGCTCATTGGGGCGCTTCTCGCCCTTGTCGGGCTGGTCGGCCCCACCGATGCCGCTGCCGTTGCCGCCCACTGGAACGCCCCCATCCGGAACTCTGCTCTGCGCTCGAACCGCCCACAGCATGCCGCCCGTTGCGGCTGCTTGTCCGGTGATGCACCATCTCGGCCGGTAATAAACGGTCGCGAGACGAGGAGCACCGGGAAGGAGCAATGCCTCCGGCATACCCGCCAGCAGGTGCGTCTCCGGGGTTCGCGTACCGAAAGTAATCCTACGATCACGGCTTCGGCGAGGAGAGTCCAGTAATCGCCACCATTCGCCACCCCATCGAATGAACTCCTCCACGTCACAACGCGATTGACTTGACAGGGGAACGATCAGGAGGGGGCGGGTTGATGCATGCCAGGGCGTACAGACCGAGCCGCACCACCCGTCGCGCACCGTCACGCCGCCACGGAGCAGGCGTCGGCGACCGTGCGTGTTCGAGACACTCCGAGACGTAACCATCTGCGAGCACGACCCGTTGGAGGGGGTATGGGCTTCACAATCGGCGGCATCCGGGATCTGCGCTCGAGTTCTCGGCGCCGGTGGCGCGCGTCGGAGTGCGCGACGACGGTAGCGGAGTACACCGGCCTCTGGGGGTGGGACGTCGTGCCCGGCGCCCGGGCGGCCCGCGGCGGGAGCGTCACGTGTTCATGCGGCGCCGCCGACTGCCCCGCCCCAGGCGCCCATCCACTCTCATTCGCCTCACCTGTCCCGGCCGGGTCCACGCTGGACGATGCCACGACGGCCTGGGCCGAGGTACCGGGCGCGGCCGTACTCCTGCCCGTGGGTCGCGCGTTCGACGTGCTGGAGGTCGCGGAGGCGGCGGGCCGGCACGCGTTGGTGCGGCTGGAGCGGATGGGCCTGCCGCTCGGCCCGGTGGCCCTCACCCCGCACGGCCGGGCGCTGTTCTTCGTCGCCCCGGGCGCCGCCGCCGAACTCCCCCAGTTGCTCTACCGCATGGGCTGGGACGACGCCCGGCTCGATCTGCGCTGCCTGGGGGCCGGTGCGCACATCACCGCGCCACCCTCCGACTTCGCGGGCCTCGGGCCGATGCGCTGGCTGCGCCCACCGGCCCTGGACACCGCGGGCCGGCCCCCGCAGGCCCGGCTGCTGCTGGGCACCCTCGCCTACGTCTGCCACCGCTCGGCCGCGAGCTGAGCGCGCGGAGCCGCCCCCCGTCCTCCCCGAGCATCCCCCACACACAGGAGAGGGCCCTGGGGGGGAAGGGGGGCGGGGGGGGGGGCCCCCCCTTGGGGGTTTCTCGGGGCGACGGCAAGGGGAACCCAAAAACCACCCCCCCAAAAGGGGGGTAGCAAAAAAACC